>CAVOWV010000019.1:0-96845 GCA_963700245.1 uncultured Chloroflexia bacterium | reverse complement strand
GGATGGGGTGCGTGTCAGGGCCGCAAGCCAGCGACCGACGAGATCCCGCAACGCGAGGACGTCGTCGGGGGTCAGGCCGTCGAATGCGGTCTCGATGAGGTCGCGGCCGCGCGCCCTGCCCTCGGGCTCGTCGAACCGGCCGACCTTGTCCGTCAGGACGAGCCGCGTGGCACGTCCGTCCGCCGGATCCGGGACCAGGCGGAGGTACCCGCGAGCCTCGAGACCCAGCGCGATCTGCTTGACGTTCTGGCGCGAGCTGCCGTAGGCCGCGGCGGCCTCCGACAGCGACGGCGTCCGACCCGGGAAGCCGCGGGTGAGGACCGCCAGGAGGAGCCACTGCCGCGTCGTGAGGTCCCAGTCCTCCAGCCCCTGGTCCGTGAGCCGGGTCAGGTGTCCGACGACCACGAAGACACGACCGAAGGCTTCCGATGCCGCCTGGAGCTCGTCGTCGTTCATGATGCGTAATGTATTACGTATCTTGGCCGACTGTCAAGAAACGGCGGCTGTGTCCCACCCAGGCGTCGTCCGGCCTGCTTTCCTGCTCGCGATGCAGGAGTCCCACGCCAACCCGGGGGCCGTGCACCGGCGGGGTGCCGCCTGACTCCGCTCCGGGTCAGACTGGGCGGGCTGACGCAGAGCTCATGCCCGGAATCGACGGGATCCGGGGCGAGGTCCGTGGGCCAAGCGCCGATCTGACTCCCAGCCGAGTCGCAGCCAGGGGGGCGAGTCGCAGGGGGGCGAGTTGCAGCCGGATGGATCCGTCGCGGCCGGATGGATCCGTCGCGGCCGGGGCGTGCGAGGGCCAGGCGATGACCGACCGAGCGCCGCGGTCAGCCCCCTGCTAGCCCTCGAGCTCGCAGCCGGCCGCCACGCAGTCCTCGGCGAAGCGCCCGAGCGCCCCATCGTCGTCCGCGGATGCCGTGAGCAGGGTCATGACCCGGTCCACGCCCGCCTCCGCGAAGCGCCGCAGCAGGTCAACCCGCACGTCCCCCTCGCGCACGGTGGCCTCCCGGCCGATGTTGACGGACAGCCGGAGGGTCCCCGGGTCCCGCCCGAGCTCCTCGCAGCGCGACTCGATGACGGGCCGGGCGGCGACGACCTCCTCGGGCGTGAGCCAGTCCAGGTTCAGCTCGTCGGCGAAGCGGGCGGCCAGGCGCCACGTCCGGTTCGGGCCGTTGCCGCCGACGATGATCGGGATGCGCGGCTCCTGGAGCCCGCGCGGGACGTTGATCGCATCGCGGACGCGTGCCGCCGGGCCCTCGTAGGTCGCGTGGCCCCCGCCGAGCATCCGGGTGGCGATCTCCAGGGCATCCTCGAGCATCTCCATCCGGCTCCGCAGGGGCGGAAAGCCGAACCCGTACGCGACGTACTCGTCCTCCTTCCAGCCGGCACCGAGCCCGAGCTCGGCGCGGCCGCCGGAGATCACGTCCAGCGTGGAGATCATCTTGGCGACCAACGCCGGGTTGCGGTACCCGGCGCACAGGACCAGGTGGCCGAGGCGGACGCGTGCGGTCTCGGCCGCGAGCGCGCTGAGGCCCGTGAATGCCTCGAACGTGATCTCGTCGGTGGGCACGGGCTCCGTCTGGACATGGTCGAACATCCACACCGAGTCGAAGCCCAGCGCTTCCGCGCCGTGCGCGACCGCGACCGTGCGGGCCCACGCGCGGGCCGGGTCCCAGCCGTCGTACTCGCCCGTCCAGCCCTGGGGGACGATGATCCCGACCTTCATCCCGACACCTCCCGGATGGAGGACGCCTAGCGCCGCTCCAGGATCGGCCGCGCCTTGTCCGGGTCGTCGACGATGAACGCGAACGTCGCCCGGTCGCTCCAGCGGCCCAGGAACAGGTGGCCCAGGACGTTGACGCCCGCGTCCGACAGCTCTCGGGCGATGCGGGCCATGCCGCCGGGCTTGTCGTCCACCTCGGCCAGCAGGGACTCGCCCTCGAGGAAGGTCCAGCCGCCGTCCTCCAGGACCTGCCGGGCGCGGTCGTCGTCGGCGGTGGTCATGATGAAGTGGCCGAGCTCGCCGAGGCCGCCCCCGCCGATCGCGCGCAGATCAACGCCCGCGTCGGCCAGCTGCTCGGCGAGCAGGGCCATCTGGCCGGGCTTGTTGGTGACCTGGACGACGAACTGCCTGGGCATCGGGGCCTCCGGGCGGCGAGCTGCCGCGGCTGGATCGGGACGATGACCGGATTCTCGCACGGGCTGGGCGGGGCCGCACCCCGGGAAGGCGAATGCCGCTACCCGTGGCGGATGGCGATCGCGCGTCGATAGGCCTCGAGGTACCGGGGTGCCGAGCCCGTGACCCAGTTGAAGTCCGCGGCCATGCCCCTCGCGCGCAGCGCCTCCCACGCCACCGGATCGGTTGCGCGCATGCCCGCGGCTCTCGCAACGGCCTTCACGAGCGCTGCGGGGGTCGCCGCGTCGAACACGAAGCCGGTCCCCTCCCCCGCCCGCCTGCCGGCGTCCACGACGGAGTCGGCGAGGCCGCCCGTCCGGCGCACGACCGGCGGCGTGCCGTAGCGCAGCGCGATCATCTGGCCCTGGCCGCAGGGCTCGAACCGGCTCGGCATCAGGAACAGGTCGGCGCCGGCGTAGATGCGGCGCGCCATGTCGCGGTCGAAGCGCTCGATGAGCGCGACCCGGGTCGGGTTGGCCGCGGCGAGGGCACGGAACGGGTCCGCGAGTGACGCGTGCCCGCTGCCCTGGACGATGATCCGCGCACCCGCGGCGAGGAGGTCGCGCGCGCCGTCGGCGAGGAGGTCGAACCCCTTCTGGGGATCCATCCGGCCGATCATCCCGAGGACGACCCCGTCGTCGGCCGGGTCGAAACCCACGCGCGTCAGCAGGTCGGCGCGGCAGACGGCCTTGCCGGCGGTGTCACCGGGCCCGTAGGAGCGCGGCGAGGGCCGGCGTCGGTTGCCGGGTCCCAGACCTCCGGGTCGATGCCATTGAGGATCCCGAAGAACCGGTCGCCGATACCGCGCAGCGTCTCGTCCAGGCCCATGCCGAACGCAGGCGTCAGGGCCTCCGCGGCGAACCCCGGCGAGACCGTGTTGACGAGCTCGGCGTGGCGGATGCCCGCCAGCAACAGGTCGACCCCATCCGGGTTGGGACCGGCCAGCGGGTCGCCCGCAGCGAGTCCCAGCTGGCCGATGTCCTCGATGCCGGTCCAGCCGTGGTAGGCGAGGTTGTGGAGCGTCAGGGTCACCGCCATGCGGCGAAGAACGGGTCCTCGGCCGCCTCGCCACGGGCCCGCTCCAGCAGGGCGGGACCCGTGTGCCAGTCGTGCACGTGGAGGACGTCGAGGGGCGTGCCATCACGCTTGAGGGCGGCGAGGGCTGCCCGGCAGAAGACCATGAACCGCCACGGGTCGTCGGCATGGTCGTAGAACGCGTCGCGGTCGAAGGCCGCGGGCACGTCCACGAGGCGGAGACGGTAGCCATCGGCCGCCACATTCACGATCGTGACCGGCAGCGGGGTGCCGTCGCGGGGATCGGGATCGAGAGGGCGGGCTCCGCCACCGCCGTCGCGGGCACGGTCACGGACCGGTAGCGCGGCAGGAACACGTCGACGGGTGCGAGGAGCCCGGCCCCCGCCTCGGGCAGCCTCCCGAGGGCTCGGGCGAGCGCGTCCACCACGTCGGCAAGGCCGCCGGTCTTGGCCCATGGCTCGCATTCGGCGGCAAGCAGCGCGACTCGGATCGTCATGCGGGGATCGTATCGCCCGGGAGGAGCGACGGGGCCTCGCCGATGACGCCCCCCACGGCGCGGGAACGAGGTTGGGCTAAACCGGTTCACGCGCTCCCGGGATGCCGTCTATCATCTCCCCCTCATGGAACCCCTCGTCCAGATTCCTGTCGCGCCGGGCGCCTCGTTCCCCCTCCCTCCCAAGCTCGAAGGGCTGCGGCGGCTGGCCTACAACCTGTGGTGGGCCTGGCACCCCGAGGCCCGCACCCTGTTCTCGCGGATCGACGCGGGCAGGTGGGCCCGGTTCCGCAACCCCATCCCGCTGCTGGCGGGCAACGTGAACTGGGCGCAGCTGCTCGACAACTCGGCCTTCATGGCCGAGTACGAGGACATCCTGCGCGACTTCGACGCCTACATGGCGAACGGGTCTGACCACTGGTTCCAGCGCAAGCACGCCGACTCCGTGAACGGACCGATTGCCTACTTCTGCGCGGAGTACGGGTTCCACGAGTCGCTCGGCATCTACTCCGGCGGCCTCGGCGTCCTCGCGGGCGACCACATGAAGACCGCCTCGGACATGGCGCTGCCGCTGGTCGGCGTCGGGCTCATGTACCGCCGTGGGTTCTTCCGCCAGGCGATCGATGCGGACGGGCACCAGGAGCACGCCTACCCCGACTTCGAGCTCTCCCGGCTGCCGATCCTGCGGGCCATCGATCACCTGGGACGCCCCCTGACGATCAGCATCGAGCTGCCGGGTCGCGAGCTGTTCGCCGCCGTGTGGGTCGCGCAGGTGGGACGCGTGCCGGTCCTGCTGCTGGACACGGACCTGGCCGAGAACGACGACTCGGACCGTCCCATCACGCACATCCTGTACGTGCGTGGGCGGGAGATGCGCCTCCACCAGGAGCTCGTGCTGGGCGTTGGTGGCGTGCGTGCCCTGCGAGAGCTCGGCATCTCCCCGGCGGTCTGGCACCTCAACGAGGGCCACTCCGCGTTCCTCCTCGCCGAGCGCGCGCGTGAGCAGGTCAAGGCCGGCGACTCCATCGACCAGGCCTGGAAGACGGTCAGCCGCAACAGCGTGTTCACGATCCACACGCCCGTCTCCGCGGGCAACGAGCGCTTCGACACCGACCTGGTCCGCCGGGTCGCCGGGCCCCTGTTCGAAGGCGACGGCCGCCCGGGCACCGGTGGCATCCCGCTCGATCAGCTGCTGGCGCTGGGCCAGGGCGTCGATCGCGATCCCGGCCAGTTCGACATGACGGCCTTCTCGCTGCGCCTGACCAACGGCGCCAACGCCGTCTCGCACCTCCACGCCCACACGGCCAACGGGACCTGGTCCGGCCTGGCGCCGCACGAGATCCTGGGCCTCACCAACGGCGTCCACACCCCGACCTGGGTCGGCCGGCCCATGCGCGAGGTCCTCGAGCGCTACACCGACGCGGACCTCGACTCCATGGACGACGAGCCCGAGGACCGGCGCTTCTGGGAACGTACGGCCAAGGTCCCCACCTCCGAGCTGTGGGAGGCCCACCAGCGCCAGAAGCTGGAGCTGGCGATCTTCGCCCGCGGCCGCCTGCGCACCCAGTTCGCCCGCCACGGCGAGGCGCCGGCGACGCTCGAGGAGCTCGAGGAGGTCCTCGACCCGGGCATCCTCACGATCGGCTTCGCGCGCCGGTTCGCCACCTACAAGCGTGCCGCACTGCTGTTCAGCGACCTGGACCGCCTGACCCGGATCCTGTGGGACACCGACCGGCCGGTGCAGGTCGTCTTCGCGGGCAAGGCGCATCCGGCCGACCGGCCGGGTCAGGGCGTCATCCAGGACATCTTCAGCCGTTCCCGCAGCGCGAAGCTCCGCGGCCGGGTGTTCATCCTCGAGGACTACGACATCCGCATCGCGCGCTTCCTGGTGCAGGGCGTGGACGTCTGGCTCAACAACCCGCGCCGCCCCCTCGAGGCATCGGGGACGTCGGGCATGAAGGCGGCCGCCAATGGCGTGCTCAACATGAGCGTGCTCGACGGCTGGTGGGACGAGGGCTGGACGGGCGACAACGGCTGGGCGATCGGCACGCGCGAGACCAACCCGGATGAGGGCGCCCAGGACTGGGCGGACGCGCAGGACCTGTACCGGATCCTGGAGCAGGAGCTCATCCCGGCCTATTACGAGCGGGACGCCGACGGCTTCCCCGACCGGTGGGCGCAGCTGATGCGCAACTCCATCGCCAGCGCCATCTGGCGCTTCTCGACCACGCGCATGCTCCACGAGTACGTGGAGCGCCTGTACCTGCCGGCCGCGACCCCGGACGACGCGCAGCACACCACCAAGACCAGGTAGCGACCCGGGCACGCCGCTGCCCACAGCAGAGACAGAGGACGGCACCGTGGCTCCCCGAATCTCCCTCGCCCTGGCGATCCACAATCACCAGCCCGTGGGCAACTTCGGATGGGTGTTCGCCGAGGTCTACGACCGCGCCTACCTGCCGCTGCTCGAGGCTCTCGAGCGTCACCCTGGCGTCCGCCTCTCGCTGCACTACACCGGCCCGCTGCTCGAGTGGCTGGCCGCGGAGCGCCCCGAGTTCCTGGCCCGCCTGGGGGTGCTCGTCGCGCGCGACCAGGTCGAGCTCCTGGGCGGCGGCCTGTACGAGCCGATCCTCGCCTCCCTGCCGGAGCAGGACCGGATCGACCAGCTGACCCGCATGGCATCCACGATCCACGGCCTCACGGGCCGCCGGCCCCAGGGTGCCTGGCTCGCCGAGCGGGTCTGGGAGCCGGACCTGCCGACGTCGCTGGCGAAGGCGGGATACCGCTGGACCATCCTCGACGACCAGCACTTCCGCGCCGCCGCCATCCCCGAGGCGAACCTGTGGGGCGCGTACACGACCGAGGACCAGGGCAACCTCCTCACCGTCTTCGGCACCGAGCAGGGCCTCCGCTACCGGATCCCGTTCGGGTCCGTGGAGGACGTGATCGGCTACCTCCGCGACCACGCGACCGAGGACGGCAAGCGCGTGGGCATGATGGGCGACGACGGCGAGAAGTTCGGCGCCTGGCCTACGACGTACGAGCACTGCTGGGGCGAGCGGCGCTGGGTGGAGCGGTTCTTCGAGGCACTCGAGGCCAACGCGGACTGGCTGACGACCGTCACCCCCTCCCAGTGGCTGGAACGCGAGCCGCCGATCGGGCGCGTCTACGTCCCGACCTCCTCGTACGCCGAGATGGGCGAGTGGGCGCTGCCGCCGGACGAGACCGTCGTGTTCACGAGGCTGCTCCACGACGCGGTGGCCCGGCACCAGCCCGAGGCACGCTGGCTGCGCGGCGGGTTCTGGCGCAACTTCCAGGTCAAGTACCGGGAGATCAACGACCTCCACAAGCAGATGCTGCGGGCGTCGCGCAAGGTCGCGGCCATGCCCGAGGGTCCGGAGCGAGCGTCGGCGCTGGACCATCTCCACCGCGGCCAGTCCAACGACTGCTACTGGCACGGCCTGTTCGGCGGGATCTACATCTCGCACATGCGCCTCGCCACCTACGAGCACCTCATCGCTGCCGAGGACGCCGCGGACACGCTCCTGCGCAGCGCGCGCGTCGCCGAGGTCCTCGATCTCGACATGGACGGCCGTGACGAGGTCCGGCTCGCGGACCTGGGGCAGGTCGTCACCGTGAAGCCATCGGAGGGTGCAGGGATCGGCGGCTGGGACATCCGGGCCGCCCGTCACGCGCTCGCAGCGGCCCTGCGCCGCCGGCCCGAGGCCTACCACGCGACCCTGCGAGCCCACGCCGCCAACGAGGGAGCCGGCGCCGCGCGGCGCTGCGGCCGACGACGGCGGGGTCACGTCGATCCACGACATCGTCATGGTCAAGGAGGAGGGCCTGGCGGACCGCCTCCATTACGACGACCACGAACGGCGCTCGGGCCTCGTCCGCTTCCTCGCCCCCGATGTCGCCCCCGCGGCCATCGCCACGGCCGCCGAGGCGGAGCTGGGCGACTTCCGGGACGGCGAGTGGCAGGTGGACCACCTCGCGACCGGACAGGTCTCCCTCTCGCGCGCCGGCACCGCTCTCGGCCAGCCGTTCCTCGTCTCCAAGACGATCCGCGTCGCGGGCGGGCGCATGGACCCGCAGCTGGTCGTGGAGCTGGAGCTGCACCACCGGGGCAGCGAGGCCATCGAGACACGCCTGGGCCTGGAGCTCTCGCTGCATCTCCTGGGCGGCGGCGGCAATCCGTCGGCGTGGTACGACGTGCGCGGCGAGCGTTCCGCACACGACGGGACGGGAGAGGCGGCCGGCGTGGAGGCCATCGGCTACGGGAACGACTGGGTCGGCATCGCGGTCGAGGCCAGGCCCCAGCCGCCGGCCGACGCCTGGTGGAGCCCGATCGAGACCGTCTCCAATTCCGAGTCGGGCTTCGAGCGCGTCTACCAGGGCAGTACCCTGCTGCTGTCCTGGCCCGCCAGGATCGAGCCCGGCGAGACCCGCCGGTTCGCGGTGAGCCAGCGAGTGGCCGTGGCGCGGGACCATGCCCTGGAGGAACGCGCGACACCGTGACGCACAGCGGCTGCGGCCTGGGCCCGTCGGAGGCATGAGCCGCCCCCGCCTGGTCGTCCACGCGCACTTCTACCAGCCCATCCGGACGGACCCGTTCACGGGCCACGTCCCCCCCGACCCATCCGCCGCCCCGTTCCGGGACTGGAACGAGCGGGTCACCGCCGAGTGCTACCGGCCCAACGCGGAGGCGGGCACGCTCGAGCACGTCAGCTGGAACCTGGGTCCGACGCTGACCGCGTACCTCGCGGAGGCGGCCCCCGAGGTGCTGGCGGCATTCGCCGCGTCGGACCGGCGAGGCGGGGGTGCTGCCGGCGGCCCGGGCATCGCCCAGTCCTTCCACCATTCGATCCTGCCGCTGGCGGCGGTCCACGATCGCCGGACCGAGATCCTGTGGGGTCTGCGCGACTTCGAGCACCGCTTCGGACGGGCGGCGAAGGCGATGTGGCTCCCGGAGACGGCCGCCGACCTCGCGACACTGCGCCTCATGGCCGAGGCGGGGGTGGAGGCCACGATCCTTGCACCATGGCAGGCCGAAGCCCACCACCTGGACAACCGCCAGCCCTACCGCGTCGACGTGGGTGGGGGACGGCACATCACGGTCCTCTTCTACGACGCCGACCTGTCGGCGGCGGTCTCCTTCGAGCCGGCGATGACGGCTGACGCCGACCGCTTCGCCCGGGAGCGCATCGCCCCGCGCCTGGGCGGATCCCTGCACGATGGGCGCGCACCGATGCTCGTGATCGCGAGCGACGGCGAGCTCTACGGCCACCACCAGTCGTTCCGCGACCTGTTCCTCAACCGGCTCGTCGCCCCTTCGGCGACGACCCCGGACCGGGGCTACGACGTCGTCACGCTGGCCGCCGTCGCCGAGGAGGCGGCCGGGCACCCGCACCCCGAGATCCGGATCCGCGACAGGACCTCGTGGAGCTGCCACCACGGCGTGCTGCGCTGGTCGGGCGAGTGTCCGGACGCTGCGGACGGCCGCTGGAAGGCGCCGCTCCGAGCGGCCCTGGAACGGCTCGCCGGCGGCATCGACGCCGCCACCGAGGCATTGGCCCGGGAGCTGCCCGGCCAGCCCGACATCTGGGCCGCCCGGGACCGCTATGTGGACGTCGTGATCGGGGCGCAGGAGAGCGATGCGTTCGCCGCCGCGATCCTCGGCCCTCGCTCGTCCGCGGACGACCGGCGGCGCCTCCTCGCCGTGCTCGAGGCCCAGCGCTGGCGCCTCGGGATGTTCGCGTCCTGCGGCTGGTTCTGGGAGGAGCCGTTCCGGCAGGAGACCCGCCAGGTCCTGCGATCGGCTGCGCGGGCCGCGAGGCTTGTCGACGAGCTTGCGCGCACGAGCCTGGAGCGCCGGCTGGTGGAGGACCTCACCGCGTTCGTGTCGCCCGGGCACGGGATGGACGGCGCGACGATCTACCGCCACGCGCTCAGCGAGGTCGGGCAGCCCCCTCCGCGCGACTAGGTGTCACGACTCCGGCGTGCTTGCCTCGCGCGCCGGCCCTCAGCGGCCCGGACAGCATTCGACCCCCGGCATTGCCGAGGGTCGAATGGGTGAGCGCCGGATTGGAGGGAGGAGGTCGGCGCTCGTGTGTGGTCCGGGTGGTCAGGCGATGCCGACCGGGTAGTTCGGGCGGTGCGGGTCGTCCGACTGGTCGCGGGAGTCGACGCCAAGCTCGCTGGCGCTGATCGCGAACGCAGCCAGGAGACCCATGAAGAGGACGATGAGGAGGAGTTCCATGTGGGGTACGCTCGTTTCGTAACCGGGCAAGATGCCCGTGGTTGATATAGTCAACTAGGCCAAGACGAACATTAGTTGGACTAGTCCACTGTGTCAAGTAGCCGGAATGGCCCGTCCTCTCCCGCCGAACGGCCCACCCCGACCGGGACCGGGCCCGGCGGTCACGAGCTGGACATCGAGCGCGATTCGGACGTGCCGATCTCCACGCAGATCTACTGGCAGCTCGCCTACCAGATCGAATCCGGGCGCATGCAGCCCGGCACGCGCCTGACCCCGGTCCGGGAGCTCGGCGCCGCGTTGCGCGTGAACCCCAACACGGTGCGCGCCGTGTACCGCCGACTGGCGGACGCGGGATACGTGGTGGGACGGCACGGCGCCGGCACGCGCGTCGTTGACCGGCCGCCGGTGCGCAGGGGTGCGGACGCCCTGGCGGGCATCGTGGCCGAGACGCTGCGGCGGGCCGCGGCGCTCGGGTTCACCCCCGACGAGGTCGCCCAGGCGACGTTCACGGCGGCCACCGAGCGCAAGCGACCCGGCCCCCACGTGCGGGTCCTCTTCGCCGAGTGCACCACCGCGGACGCGAACGTGGATGCCGAGCGGATCATCGAGGCCTTCCCCGAGCGCGTCGAGGTCATTCCCGTCCTCCTCGACGAGCTCCCGGAACGGCTGGACCGCTACCACTACGACCTCGTCGCCACCACGACGTTCCACGCGGACGAGGCCCAGGCGTACGTCGCCGGGCGGGTACCGGTCGTCGCGATGCTCGTGGGACCCGGGTACATGTCGCTGGTCCACGAGATCGGGGCGTTGACGCCCGGATCCAAGGTGGGCGTCGTGTGCGGCTCGCAGCGTGGCGTGGAGAACATCGCGGAGGTCCTCCAGCTCTCTGGTGCGACGGGCGTGGAGCTGATCTCCGCCGTCGCGCACACCGAGGCCGAGCTGGACCTGGTGGACCGCGAGGCGGATCTCGTGCTGCTGTCGCGCGAGGCGATGGCCCTCGGCCTCGAGACGCGCTTCGAGCGCCCGGACCGCTTCCGCGAGTGGACCTACGAGTTCGACCCGGCGGGCCTCGAGCTGCTGCGGCGCGCGATCGAGCGAGTGGCCGCCCTGGAGCCCGGCCAGGCGTAGGCCCCGGGGCGCGCTCCTCCCCGGCCTCCCTGGCGGAGCGGATCCGGGTCTCCGTGGCGGGTAGCGGATCCGGGTCTCCCTTCCGCGGGCGCGGCAGGCGGGGCGAAAGTGCGACACTTGCCCGATGCGAGCATTGCCCCTCTCGCGCACCGCACGCGAGCGCTTCCAGCTGGACGACGTCGCGGTGGCGGAGCCGACACCCGTCACGACCCGCCGTGCAACCCGGCTTGCGGCCAACCTCCCGGTCGCCCGGAAGGTTGTCGCCCGGGTCAACGCCACCCGCAAGGCGGGCGAGCCCAGCGCGCAGGCGGGTGAGCTGGCCGCCCTGGAGCTGCTGCACGAGGTCTTCCACCTGCTCATCGAGCGGGCAGCGGAGCTCGAGCCTCCGACGGCGATGTCGGCCACGGCCGAGGCGATCCGCGACGCCATGGGCGAGCCCCGCCTGGATGGGCTCCTCAGCGCCGTCGGCGACGAGTTCCCAGGCCTGGAGGACTGACCCCGAGCCCGTCCGCCTGGAGGAGCTGCTGCTCGTCCGCCTGGCCAACGAGAACCCCGCCGCCCGGCCGCTGCGGGTGCTGGTCGACGACTCGCCCCTGCCCGAGGCGGAGCGGATCGACGCCATCGCGTCGCTGGAGGCCTACCAGGCCGCGCTGACGCCCATCGGGCCCGAGGGCGAGACGCTCGTCGAGCTGTTGCGGGCCCCGGCCCGTGCGCACCCGACGTCGCTCGCCGGCCAGCTGCGCTACGTGAAGGAGCGCTGGGGCGAGCTGCTGGGTGACGCGCTCAACGCGCTCCTGGACCGGATGCTGCTGACGCTCGACGTCATCGCCGAGGAGGAGCGTGGTCTCCACCGGCGGTTCGGCGGCGCCGGCGCCGATGGCGGGGGCTTCGGCGGTGGCGGTGGTGGCGAGGCGCCGGACCTGACCGGTCTCGAGGCCGAGCCCGAGCGCTTCTCGAGCGACTCCGCCTGGATGCCGCGCCTCGTCCTCATCGCCAAGAGCACGCACGTCTGGCTCGACCAGCTCTCGCGCCGGTACCAGCGCGACATCCGGACGCTGGACGCGATCCCCGACGAGGAGCTGGACCGGCTCGCGCGGCTGGGGATCACCGGCCTCTGGCTCATCGGCCTCTGGGAGCGCTCGAACGCGAGCCAGCGGATCAAGGTCTGGCGCGGCAACCCGGACGCGGCGGCATCGGCGTACTCCCTGGACGACTACGCGATCGCGTGGGACCTCGGCGGCGAGGGGGCGTGGGCGGACCTGCGCCACCGGGCCTGGCAGCGGGGCATCCGGCTGGCGTCGGACATGGTCCCCAACCACATGGGCGTCGACTCGCGCTGGGTGGTCGAGCACCCCGAGTGGTTCATCTCCCTGCCCGAGCCTCCCTACCCCGCCTACCGGTTCAGTGGCGAGAACCTGGGCGAGCACGAGGGCGTCGAGATCCGCCTCGAGGACCACTACTGGGACAACACCGACGCCGCCGTCGTGTTCGAGCGCCGCGACCGCGGGTCGGGCGAGCGCCGCTACATCTACCACGGCAACGACGGCACCTCCTTCCCCTGGAACGACACCGCGCAGCTGGACTTCAGCCAGGCGGCCGTCCGGGAGCAGGTGATCCAGACGATCCTCGCCGTCGCCCGGCGGTTCCCGGTCATCCGCTTCGACGCCGCGATGGTGCTGGCCCGCCGCCACGTCCGCCGGCTCTGGTTCCCGGCTCCGGGCGAGGGCGGAGAGGCCATCCCGTCCCGCGCCGAGCACGGCTCGATGACCGCGGCCGAGTTCGACGCCGCCATGCCCGTGGAGTTCTGGCGCGAGGTGGTGGACAGGGTCGCCACGGAGGTGCCCGACACCCTGCTCCTGGCCGAGGCCTTCTGGATGCTCGAGGGCTACTTCGTGCGGACCCTGGGCATGCACCGCGTCTACAACAGCGCCTTCATGCACATGCTCCGCGACGAGGACAACGAGAAGTACCGGCGTGTCCTGCGCGACACCCTGGAGTTCGATCCGGAGATCCTCAAGCGCTACGTCAACTTCATGAACAACCCGGACGAGAAGACCGCGGTCGAGCAGTTCGGGAAGGGCGACAAGTACTTCGGGGTCGCGACGCTGCTCGCCACGCTGCCGGGGCTGCCGATGTTCGGCCACGGGCAGTTCGAGGGCTTCACCGAGAAGTACGGCATGGAGTTCCGGCGGGCCACGCTCGACGAGCGCCCGGACGAGTGGCTGATCGCGCGCCACGAGCGCGAGATCGTGCCCCTGCTCCGGCGGCGCGGAGACTTCGCCGAGGCCGGCCAGTTCACGCTGTACGACCTGGCGACCGACGGCGGCGGCACCGACCAGAACGTCTACGCGTACTCGAATGGCGGCGGCGAGTCCCGGTCGCTCGTGCTCTACCACAACCGGTACGGCGAGACGTCCGGCTGGGTCCGGGACTCGGTCCCGTTCGCGGTCAAGGAGCAGGATGGCTCCAAGCGGCTCGCGACGCGCACCCTCGCCGAGGGCCTCGGGCTTGCCGACGGATCGGCCGACGACCGCTGGATTGCGTTCCGGGAGCAGCGCACCTCGCTCGAGTACCTGCGATCCGTCGCCGAGATCCGGGAGCGCGGCCTCCATGTGCGGCTGCACGCGTACGAGACCCGCGTCTACCTGGAGATGCGCGAGCTGCACGACGGGGCCGGGCTCTGGCGTCGCCTGGCCGAGCGGCTCGGCGAGCGTGGCGTGCCGTCGCTCGAGGAGGAGCTGCGCTACCAGCAGCTGGGACCGGTGCACGACGCGGTCCGGGCCGCCATCGTCGACTGGTCACGCGACGGGGAGCCCGGGGTGGATGCGGCTGCCCGGGTCGTGAACGCGGTGGCGGAGGCGACCGGCACCGCCGGGGACCGGGACGCCGTCGTGGATCGGATCCTCGGCTACTACACGGCCGCGCTCCAGGTTGCCGACGAGATCGGCGACCAGTCCGAGACCGCCGCGCTGCTGGTCTGGTCGCTCCTGGCGCCGCTCGGCACGCTGCCGGACGGGGCGATGGTGGGGCCGACCAGCCGGGCCTGGTACGAGGAGCTGCGCCTGGCGCCGGTCGTGGCCGACGCGCTCCGCAGCAGGGGCCTGGACGAGGGCGTGGCCTGGTGGGCCGCTGAGCGCGTCCACACGCTGCTGGACCTGCCGCTGCCGTCGATGCTGGGCGGACCCGCGAGGACCCTGCCGCTCCGGCTGGTCGATGCCTGGCTGTCGCACCCGGCCGTCCGGCCGTTCATCCGCGTCAACGCCTGGGATGGCGCCGAGTGGTTCCACCGCGAGTCGTGGGACGAGCTGCTCGCGTGGGTGGAGCGCCTCGAGTGGATCCTGTCGCCCGAGGATGCCCGGCCGGCGCGGCCGGTGGAGCGCTCGGCGCTGGAGGCGACGCTCACCGACGCGGCCGACGCGTCCGGCTTCCGGGTGGACCGGCTCCGCGAGGCCCTGGGGGCCCGACCCGCGATCCTCGCCGAGCCCGACTCCGAGGCTGACGACGAACCGGAGTCCGAACTGGAGTCCGAATTGGAGCGCGAGCCGCTCGCAGGGCTGGCGCCCGGGCCGCTCGTCGATCTGGCGCCGGCGACGACCGCCAAGGTGAAGAAGCCCGCGAAGCCCGAGAAGTCGTCGAAGGCGAGCAAGGGCAAGAACCCCAGGAAGTCGAAGTAGGGTCCCCGGCGCGACACTGACTCGCCACCGGGTCGGATTCCCGGTGCTGTCGAGAGGGTGGGGCCAGATTCCGGCAAGATCGAGGGCGATCCCCTCGACAGCGGGGCCGGGATGACTCCGGGGTGTGTCGGGCCCGGCAGGTGACTCCGGGGTGTGTCACGGGCTCGGATCCACCGGCGCCGCGGGCTCGGCTCGTGGGTTCGATCCGTCAGGGTCGACCGCAAGCGCTCGCCCCGCAAGCGCCGCCCCGCCGTCAGCCGCCAACCCGCCGGCGCGGCGCCAGGGCGTCAGCCGCCCCGCCGTCAGTCCTCGCCCAGGAGGATCCTCCGCAGGATCGGGATCGGCGGGGTCCCATGGGCGATGACCGCCTCGAGATGGGCTCGCTCGTCGAACCCCGGTGTCGCGGGGTAGCCGCCCACGACCCTGGGGGACGGCACCGCGTCCTCCCCCGCCCCGACGGCAGCTGCGGCCCGCCGCCGCGCCGCAGCCTCGATCTCCCACATCCCGGCGGAGCCGAGGAAGTACGTCACCAGCTGGGTCGACGTCAGGCGGGCCCGCTCGTCCTTGGCGAGGGCCTCGGCGCGCTCCTGGAACCCGCCGTCCACCATGAGCGCGATGGCCTCCTCGGAGGTCATGCCCAGCGTGTGGATGCGCACGTCCAGGATCGTGTTGACGACCGCCCGCAGGTAGAACTTCCAGTGGACCAGCCACAGGGCCGGGTCATCGCCGCCGTATCCGCGGTCGAGCATGACCTGCGTCACGTAGACGGCCCATCCCTCGGCGAACAGGCCGGACTGGAACACCCGCCGCGCGAGCGAGGAGCCCCGGTTGGCATAGGCCATCTGCAGGTAGTGGCCGGGGACCGCCTCGTGGATGGTGAGCAGGCGCAGCTGGCGCGAGTTCTCCTCGCGCAGGTAGGACTCGACCTCGTCGGGCGTCCACTCCTCGCGCACGGGCGTGATCGAGAAGAACGACGCCTGCCCGACGTCGAGCGGGCCCGGCGAATCCAGCATCGCCCCGCCGAACGAGCGCATGAACTCTGGCGTCCAGTCGATCCGGAGGGGCTCGTCCACGAGGCCGATCACCCCTTGCTCCCGGCAGAACGCCTCGACCCGCTCCAGCTCCTCGCGGCAGAACGCCACGAGATCGTCCGCTGCGGGGTGGTCGGCGGCGATCGCGTCGAGCGTGCCCCGGACCAGCCGGCCCTCGTCGTCCGGCACCGGCTCGCCGGGCCGCCATGCCGGCCAGATCTCGCGGGCGATGCGGACCATCTCCGCTCGGACGACGACATACTCCGCCTCGGCCTTGGCCAGCACGCCCGCTGCCGTCACCTCGGGATCCCGGAGCGTGTGCCGGAGCTTCGCCGAGAACAGCGGTTCGCCCAGCTCGGCAGGCCCGCTCACGTTCGGGACGACCTCCTGGGCGAGGTGATCGGCCATCGCCTCGAGCGCCGAGGTCGCCGCGTCCGCGGACGCGCGCAGACCGGGCAGCAGCGCCGCCACGCTGGGGTCGGTCGTCGCGGCAGACGCTGCGCTGGCGACCGCGTCCCGCGCGAGCTGCGCCACGCCGCCGATGCGCCTCGCGGCAACCTCCGCATGCAGCTTCGCGACCGGCCGCGTCGGGTGGGATCCGATGACCTCGCGCGCCTGGTCCAGCAGTCGCGGGATCCCGTCGAGCCGGTCTCGGAACGACGTGAGGCGTTCGGCGAGCGGCGCGAAGTCACGGGCGAGCAACGGGTGCAGCCCGCCCCCGATGAGGTAGACCCAGAGCAGCGGGCTCCACGTCTCCTCGCGAAGCTCCGTCTCGGCGAAGCGGAACGACGCAAGCTCACCCCGGACCAGGTCCAGGTCGATCCGCTCGTCGGCGGTCATCGACGCCGCATCGAGCCCTGCCAGCGTCGCCTCCCAGCGGTCGATGAACGCCAGGCGTGCCGCGTGACCCGCCTCGCCCATGTCCGGCCAGCGGCCGTCGTGGCGATGGTCGCCGACCGCGGTGGCGACGTGCGGCTCGAGCTCGAACAGCTCCTCGAGGAAGGCTGCGACGACGTCGTCGAAGGCGGACAACGGGACCTCCAGTCAGGGTTGCGGCGAGTCTAGCTCGGCTGTCAGGCGGTCGAACGGCCCGCAGCACGCGTGGCGGCGCGTACGATCCCATGTGCATGACCACCGAGCTGACGATCATCAACGGGCGCATCCTCGGCGCCGACGGGGCGGACGCCGTGCGGATCCGGGACGGCCTGATCGTCGCAGTGGGTCATGAGGCCGACGTCGGCCGGGGCGGTGAGGTCGTGGACGCGCGGGGCGGCCTGGTGCTCCCGGGCTTCGACGACGCCCACATCCACGTGCAGAGCGGCGCGCGTTCGATGACCCGGGCCCAGCTCTACCCGCTGGAGACCGTCGAGACGGTGCTGGACGCCGTCCGGGCGCACGCGGTGTCAAACCCGAACGCCTCCTGGGTCCTGGGTCGGGGCTGGCTGTACGCCCCGTTCCCCGGCGGCATGCCCACGGCGGCGCTCCTCGACCGGGCCGTGCCGGACCGGCCCGCCTGGATGGACTGCTACGACGGCCACACTGGCTGGGCCAACACCGCCGCCATGCGCGTCGGCCGGCATCGACCGCACGACGCCCGATCCTCCCAACGGCGTGATCGTGCGCGACGAGGACGGCGAACCCACCGGCGCCTTCAAGGAGGACGCCCAGCTCCTCGTCGAGCGCCACATCCCCGTTCCGACGGAGGCCGAGGACCGAGCGTCCGTCCGTCTCGCCCAGTCGGCGATGCACGCCCTGGGTGTCACCGCCGCGCAGGATGCATGGCTGACGCCCGAGGAGCTCGCGTTCTGGGGCCGGATCCATGCCGCCGGCGAGCTTCGCCTCCGGTTCCGCGGCGCGCTCATCATGGAGCCCGGGCAGACCCTGCCCGAGTGGCGGGAGCGCCTGGACGAGTATGAGCGGGCGGCCTTCGCGCTCCGGGGCGGCGAATGGCTCGATGCCGGCATCCTCAAGGGCTTCGTGGATGGGGTGATCGAGGCGCGGACGGCATCGATGCTGGAGCCGTACGAGGGCGACACGAGCCGCGGACTGCCCGCCTGGGAGCCGGACGAGCTCGACGCGTTCGTCGCCGAGGCGGACCGCCGCGGCTGGCAGGTGGAGATGCACGCCATCGGCGACCGGGGCGTGCGCATGGCGCTGGACGCGTTCGAGCACGCGGCGCGCGTCAACGGGCCCTGGGCCGGCGACCCGCGGGGCAAGGGGGCGGCACCCGGGACCCACGCACGCCGCCATCGCGTCGAGCACATCGAGACGATCCACCCCGAGGACATCGGCCGGTTCGCCGCGCTGGGCGTCGTGGCGTCGATGCAGCCCTACCACGGGGACCCGTCGCCCAACCAGATCGACGTGTGGGCCGGAACATCGGGCCGGAGCGGGCGAGCCGGGCGTGGGCATGGTCGTCCATCGCGAGGGCCGGTGGGCGCCTCGCGTTCGGCTCCGACTGGCCGGTGGTCCCGTTCGACCCGTTCATCGCGCTCAACAGCGCGGTCAACCGGCAGACCGTGGACCGGCGAGCCTGCGGGCGGCTGGCTCCCGGAGGAGCGGCTCCCGCTCGGCGACGCGCTCGAGGCGTACACGGCGGGCTCGGCCTTCGCGGCCTTCGCGGACCATCGGCGGGGGCGCGTGAGCCCTGGCCTGGACGCGGACCTCATCGTGCTCGATCGTGACCTGCTGGCCGCAGGTCCATCTGCCATCATCGGTACGGGCGTGCGGCTCACCGTCCTCGACGGCCGCGTCGTCCATCGCTCGGAGGGCTGACATGAAGGGCTTCGTCCTCGCGGTCGCGGCGGGCGCGATCGCGTTCATCCTGATGCTGCAGATCGTCCCGGAGTCGATGATCGCCTTCGCCGGCGAGACGCCGCAGCTGATCCTGCTGGCGCTGTTCGTGGGGGTCGTGAACGCCCTCGTCAAGCCGATCGTGAGCGTCCTGTCGATGCCGATCTCGTTCCTGACGCTGGGGATCTCGGGCTTCGTGATCAACGCCGCCCTCCTGCTTGGGATCGCCTACCTCGCGCAGAACTTCGCGAAGCTGGACCTGACCATCGGTGGCTGGCCGACATCCGGCATGACGGCGGACACCATCCTGGGGGCCGTCGTGGCTTCGATGGTGCTCGCGGTGATCACGACGGTGGTCGGGCTCGTCGTCCGCGACTGATCGCGGTGCCGGACGCGACGACTCCCCGGGAGGCGCTCATCCGCGCGTCCCAGCGCTTCGGCACGCCCGTCCACCTCACGTCCGCCGCCGTCCTGTCGGACGCTGTGCGCGAGCTCGAGGCGGCCTTCCCGGACCCCTGGCTGCGCGCGTTCTCGCTCAAGGCGAACGACGTGCCGTCCGTGGTCGCACGCCTCGCCGCAGACAGGCTGGACGCGAACGTCGTCTCCTCGGGTGAGTGGGCCGTCGCCCGAGCGGCAGGGCTGGCGAACGACCGCATCACCCTCGAGGGCGTGGGCAAGTCCGCAGCAGACCTCCGCGCGGCGGTGCGCGCCTGCGTGGCCGGCAGGCCGCTGCGCTGGGTCGCGGTCGAGAGCGCCGAGGAGCTCGACGCCCTCGTGGCGATGGCGGCCCGGGCGAGGCTCGGGGTCCGCGGGAGCCGCGGTCTCCCGGCGCTCGAGGTCCTGCTGCGCCTCAATCCCGATGTGCAGCCCGAGACGCACAGCGGGCTGGCGGTGGGCCGCGGGTCGTCCAAGTTCGGCATGACCGAGACCGAGCTCACGAAGGCGGTCGCATCGCTGGATCTGGAGGGTCCCGTGGCAGCTCGCGGGGTGCACCTCCACGTGGGCTCCCAGCTGGGGGCCGTCGACGCCTGGCGGGATGCCGTCCGACGCGGACTCGCGGTGCTGGCGCTGCTGCGGGCCGGGAGACCCGGGTTCGACACGCTGGATGTCGGTGGCGGCCTCCCCGTGGGCGACCCGGGCACGGTCCCGACGCCCGCCCGGTTCGCAGCCGAGCTGCCTGCACTCCTCGAGGCGGTCCCGGCCGACCGGCGGCCCTCGCGGCTGGCCGTGGAGCCGGGCCGATTCCTCGTCGCCCGCGCCGGGTGGATCGTGGCGACGGTGCTCCACGTCCGCGAGCGTGGCGAGACCGGGCGGATCGTGGTGGTGGACGCCGGGATGACGGAGCTCATCCGGCCGATGCTGTACGGGGCCGAGCACCCGGTCGTCGCGCTGACCTCGCTGGGCGCGGCGGTCACCGGGGGCGAGGCGTCCACTCCCGCCCGTCTCGACGGTCCGGTCTGCGAGAGCACCGATACCTTCGGCCGCTGCGACCTGCCGCCGCTCCGTCGCGGCGACCTCGTGGCTATCGGCGAGACCGGGGCCTACGCCGCATCGATGGCCTCCGCCTACAACGGGCGGCCCGCGGCTCCCCAGGTCCTGCTGGAGCCGGATGGGACCCTCACGCTCGGTCGCCGCCGGGGACGCACGGGGCCGGTCGGGCCACTCCGCTAGGATGCGAGCCTCATGAGCCAGCCCCGCGCCCGCTTCGCCGCACGTCTCGCCGACCGCCCGCTCCTCGCCGACGGCGGGATGGGCACGCTCCTGTTCTCCCGCGGCATCCCCCAACGGGCCTGCCTGGACGAGCTGGCCGCGACGCGACCGGACCTCGTCGGGACGATCCACCGCGAGTACCTCGACGCCGGCGCGGACCTCATCGAGACCCTCACGTTCGGGGCCAACCGGCTGCGGCTGGACGGATTCGGTCTCGGTGCCGAGGCGGGTCGCCTGAACCGCCGCGCCGCCCAGGTCGCCCGCGAGGCCCGCGACGTCAGCGGCCGGGACGCGTGGGTCGGCGGCAGCATCGGCCCGCTCGGCCCCCCGACCCGGGAGCTGCGCCACCCGGACGACGCCACGATCCGCTCGGTGTATCGCGAGCAGGTCGACGGCCTCCTCGAGGGCGGTGTCGATCTCCTGGTCATCGAGTCCTTCTTCGACCTCCGCCACCTGCTGCTCGCCGTGGAGGAGGCCCGGCGCGCGGCCGACGTCCCGCTGATCGCGTCGATGACCTTCGGCGAGGACCTGGTGCTCGCCGACGGAACGAACCCCGCGCAGGCGCTCGCGGCCCTGACCGGCGCGGGTGCGGATGCGGTGGGCGTCAACTGCGGGGTGGGACCCCTGGCCTGCCTGGACGCGCTCGCCCAGCTGGGTCCGTCCGGAGAGGGCGAGCCGGCCCGGTCCGTGATGCCCAACGCGGGCCTTCCCCAGCGGCTGGAGGGTCGCTTCGTCTATGCGGCGGAGCCGGCCTACTTCGGATCCATCGTCCCGCGCCTGCTGGACGCCGGGGCATCGGTGATCGGCGGCTGCTGCGGGACGACACCCGCCCACGTCGCGGCCATGGCGCAGGCCCTGGGGGCCATCACGACCGCGGACCGGCGCCGCTCGCAGGCCCGCGCGGGCGCTCTCGACCGCCCCAGCCCCGTCGCCGGGGCGAGCCCCCGCGCTGCCTTCGCGGAGGCGGACGCGCCGGACGCCGAGGCAGACGATCGCCCGCCGGCGACGCGCCTCGCACGCGCCCTCACCGAGCGCCGCTTCGTGATCTCCGTCGAGATCGACCCGCCGCGCAGCATCCGGATCGACCGCACGCTCGAGGCGGCGCGGCTGCTCCGCGACGCCGGCACGGACGTGGTGAACATCAGCGACTCCGCCATGGCCCGGGTCCGCATGGGTGCCATGGCCGTCGCCTTCGGCGTCCAGAACGACGTCGGCGTCGAATGTGTCGTCCACACCACCACCCGCGACCGCAACCTGATGGCCCTGGAGTCCGAGCTCCTGGGCGCCCACGCCCTGGGCGTCCGCAACATCCTGGCGCTCACCGGCGACCCGCCGCGCGTCGGCGACTACCCAACCGGCACGGGCGTGTGGGACGTGGACTCGATCGGCCTGATCGAGATCCTCACCCGGCTCAACCGCGGCGAGGACCAGGCGGGCTCCCCCATCGGTCACCGCGCCTCGTTCACCATCGCGTGCGCCCTCGACCCCACCGCACACGACGCCGCGACCGAGTGGGATCGCCTGGAGCGCAAGCTCGCCGCCGGGGCCCACCTGGTCATGACCCAGCCGCTGTACGACGTGCCACAGGTCGAGGCGATGCTCGCGGAGGCACGGCGACGCTTCGGCCCGCGCGGGTTCCCGGTCCCGGTGCTGCTCGGCGTGCTGCCGCTCGTGAGCTCGCGCCACGCGGAGTTCCTGCACAACGAGGTGCCCGGGGATCACGATCCCGGACGCGGCACGCGCCCGCATGGCCGAGGCGGGGGCAGCGGGCACGGAGGCCGGCATCGAGATGGCCGACGCCCTGCTGGCCGCCGTGGAGCACGAGGTGGCCGGCACGTACCTCATGCCCAGCTTCGGGCGCTACGAGCAGGCCGCCGAGCTTGTCCGGCGGATCCGCGCGCGCCATCCCGCCACCACGGACGCCGCGCGCGCGTAGCATTCCGCCATGCGCACCGTCCGCCTGGCGCTCGCCGCCGCCGTCGCGGCCCTGGCCCTCCTGCCCGCCCTCGTCCTCGGCGCCGGACCGCCGTTCCCGGACCCGATCGAGGACCGGGCCGTCTACGACACCGCGGGCGTCCTGGATGCCTCGACCATCGCCAGGGTCGAGGCCGCCATCGACAGGATCGAGGCCGACACCGGCGCCGAGATCGTCGTCTACACCCAGCTCGCGCGCGATGGCATCAGCACCGCCGAGGCCGAGGCACAGGCCATGGCCCTGATGGACCAGTGGGGCGTGGGCCGCGCCGGCGTCGACGACGGGCTGGTCATCCTGTTCGACCTCCACGAGAGCGACCCGTGCCACGGCCAGGTCCAGCTCTACGCGGGCCCCGGGTTCCGGGAGACGTGGCTCTCGAACGAGGACCGCCAGCGCATCTTCGAGAACGACATGCTGCCCGCGCTGCGGCAGTGCGACATGAACGGCGCCCTCCTCGCGGCCATGGACAAGATCGCCGGCATCCCCGGGGCACGGGTCCTCAACGCCATCCTCGGGCTGGTCCTGGCGCCGCTCATCCTGTTCGGCGTCATCGGCTTCTCGCTCTACCGCTGGTGGCGGAGCGGGAAGGACCCCGTCTACCTCGACGATCCCTCCATCCTCATGCCGGCCCCGCCGCCCGGGCTCACGCCGGCGGCCGCCGCCGCGGTCCGCGACGGCAAGGTCACGCGCCGGGCCCTGACGGCGGCCAGCCTGGACCTCGCCTCCCGGGGCCGGATCGCGTTCCGGGCCGTACCCAGCGAGGCCCTCTTCGGCGGCGACCCGGACCTCGGCATCTACACCCTGGACTCGCGATCAGAGGACCCCGTCGAGCAGGCGCGCCTCGAGCGCGTCCGCCGCCGGCCGATGGACGACGCCACCGAGTTCCTCCAGCAGCGCCTGCGGGGCCTCGGTGGCGGCGACGGGTACATCGAGCCCGACGACCTCCTCAAGCTCGGCACGGATGTCGGCGAGTTCGACTCACGCCTGGAGACGCACCTCGTCAAGCAGGGCTGGTTCCGCGAGGCTCCGAGCAAGGTCACGGGCCGCTGGTCCTGCAGCGGGATCCTGCTGCTCGTCGGCGGCATCGCCGCCATCGTCCTGGGCGCCAACCTCCCGTCGAGCGGCATCCTGCTCGTGGGCATCGCGCTGATCGTCGCCGCCATCAGCCTGTTCGTCGTCGCGGCCGTCATGCCGGCCCGGACGAAGGACGGGGCGGTGATCGTGGCCATGCTGGAGGCCTACCGGCGCACCCTCGAGAAGACGATGGCGATGTCGCGTTCGATGGGCCAGGTCGTTGAGGCCTCGGCGATCCCGCTCATCGAGGATCCCGACGACGCGGTGGTCTGGGGCGTGGCGCTGGGCCTCCAGGACGAGGTCGAGGGCGTCCTCGCGCGGTCCGCGGAGGACCTGTCCACCGGCAGGTCCACGACGCCCTACCTGCCGCTGTGGTACTCGGCCGGCGCCATGTCCGGCCGCGGGGAGCCCGGCTCCGGGGGCTGGGCGCCCGGGATGATGAGCTCCTCGCCGATCCCGAACTTCGGCGGGATGATGGCCGCGCTGGGCACGATCGGGAACTCGCCCTCGTCGTCGGGTTCGGGCGGTGGCGGCGGCTTCTCGGGCGGTGGCTCCGGCGGGGGCGGCGGGGGCGCGGGCGGCGGCTTCTAGGGGTGTGGTCGGGGTACACTCGGCCCCATGGGAGCTACCGACACGATGGAGATCTTCTTCGAGCGCCTCAACGACGGCGACGTTGACGCCGCCGTCGCGCTCATGGACGAGCGCGTCGAGATGCGCATCCACGTGGGCGACAACTCGCGGATGCTGCGCGGCGTGGAGCAGGTCGGCGGCTGGTTCCTGCGCGCCGACAAAGGGCTCAAGATGGTCCCCGGTGACGTGCGGGACATGGGCAACACGTACCAGGCGGACCTTGTCGTCATCCGGCCGGGTGCGCCCAGCCAGCACCTCGACGCCCAGTTCCGGGTCGAAGCCGGCAAGGTCACCTCGATCAACCTGACGCCCTTCTCGCGCTAGTCGCGAGGTCGACGACCGCCCGCCGCGCGAGTCCGGGCCGGGACCGCGCCCGCGATCCTCCATCACGGAGGGGCGAGCCGAGGACGCTCCTGCGGCACCCGGCCGATCAGCCGGTCAGGGCTCCTGCGATTCCCCGTCGACCGTCCCGTCGCCGCCGGCGGACGCATCCTCCTCGACGGGAACCGGGATCGTGATCGCGTCGCCGATGGCGATCTTGTTCGGGTTCTTGATCTGCGGGTTGGCGGCCATCAGCTCCTCGACGGTCACGCCGTACTTCTTCGCGATCTTCGACATCGTGTTGCCTTTGACGACGATGTGGACCTGCTGGGTGGGCACCGGGAGCGCGGTCGGCTCGGCCTCCGCCGTCGCCTGCTCCGTCGCCGCGGGCGTCGGCGTGGCGCCGGCGCCTCCACCCTCGTCCGTGCCGAAACCGAGCAGCGACGGGCCGAACAGGAACACGAGCAACGCCGCGAGCAGGAGGATCAGCGCCCAGACCGCGACCTTCGGGATGCCGCCCAGCGCCGGCAGACCCATGCGGGTGCGCAGCGTCGGGTAGGCCTCGTAGCGGCGCGGACGTTCCCAGGCGGGTCCGAAGAGCTCCGACGGGTCCTGCCCGACGGGCTTGCTCGCCTGGTCGACCGAGGAACGCCGGGCGGGCGCGTCACGTCGGGGCGCGGGCGCGGCGCGGGAAGCGGTCGAAGGCCGGGCGGTCGCGGAGCCGGCGACATAGGCACCGGAACCCGCCGCGGCGACGCCCGAGGGCCACGCATCGTCCAGGTCATCGTCCTGACGGTCGGGGTCGCCTGGCGCGGCAGATCGGGGTTCGTCCGGGTCCGGGCCCGCGAGGCGATCCGCGGGACTGCCAGCGAGGCCGCCGGACTCGCTGCTCCAGGCCGCCGCCCCTGCGAGCGACGCTCCTGCGGCCGCGGCTCCGGCGGCGCCCGCTCCCGCGGAGGCCCGCCCGTCCGGCTCGTCGCCGACCCACGGGGGCGGGGCGGCCCAGTCGCGCTGGGTCGACCTCCGCGGCGGGGGAAACGTCCCGGCCTGCGGTCCGGATGGGGCGCGCGGCGGGGGCGGCGCCGGCCGGCTCCCGGCGGGATCCTCTGGGGGCACTGACGGGCTCGCGGGGACCTGGCGCGCGGCGGCGGCCTCGCGGCGGGCCCAGTCCTGGAACGTGGGGCAGACCGCGAACGCCGACGAGAGGCAGTACGCCTCCTGGTGCGCAAGCGCGCGCGGCGCCGGGCGCGGCTCGGCGAAGCAGCGGTGCCGGTGGTCGGGTGCGGTTGACCGGCCGTCGCGGTCGTCCTCGAACGCCACGAACGGGCAGGCCGGCGCGCCCTCGGTTGGGAGCCCTCGCTCGCTCATCGGCGCGATGATACCCGCCCCGTGCGGCGTGGTCCGGTGGGTCAGGCTCGGCCCGCGCAGCAGCACGTCGGCGCTGGGCGTCACCGGCGCCCAGGGACGCTTGCAGGACCGTCCCGCCTCGGCCACGATCATGGCGAACGCGCTGGACCGCCACGCCAGGACGAGACGGCCTCCAGGCGCTTCGACAGGGTCTCAACGCATGGATCTCTCCGCCCCACTCGCGATCGCTCTCGGCCTCATCGGCGCCTGGGCGCTCCTCGTGGTCGTGCTGTGGGTCTTCCGGCCACGCGATGTCCGCGCCGGTGAGCTCGTGCGCGTCGTCCCCGACGTGCTGCGGCTCGTCCGCGACCTCCTGGCCGACCGGACGGTGAGCGTCGGTGTCCGCATCTCGCTCGTCGTCCTGCTCGCCTGGCTGGTGAGCCCGGTCGACCTGGTCCCGGAGTTCATCCCCGTGCTCGGGCCGCTCGACGACGTGATCGTGACCATCATCGTCCTGCGCTACGCCCGGCGGCGGCTGGGCGAGGACGACCTCCGCCGCCGGTGGCGAGGTACCCCGGAGGGGTTCGGTCTCCTGGTCGGGATCCTTGGCGGTTGAGTCCTGGGAAGGCCGCGGGGCCGGGTGTTTGACAGCCCTCGGTCCCGCCCGGACACTTTGGGGACCGGGGCCACGCTACGGCCCCCTCGGCGGCACGGCCCGCCCCACCACTGCCCGGAGGTCGCCCCAGATGTCCTTCCTCACCCGCATCCTGGCCCCCAAGGCCGTCGCCCACGCGCACTGCGACCTTCCCTGCGGCGTCTACGACCCGGAGCAGGCCCGCATCGAGGCCGAGTCCTGCTACCGCATCATCCAGCGCTACGAGGCCTCGCAGGACCCGACCTTCCGCACCCGCGCGATCAAGATCAAGGAGGATCGGGCGGAGCTCGTGAAGCACCACCTCGACGTCCTGTGGCACGACTACTTCAAGCCCGAGCACCTCGAGGCCGTCCCCAACCTGCACGAGCTCTTCTGGAACGCGACCAAGCAGGCCAGCAAGGTCAAGGCCAGCACGGACCTGGCGGACGCCCAGGCGCTGCTGGACATGATCGACGAGGTCGACGCTGCCTGGAAGGCGACCGGCGGCGAGGGCAAGACCCGCGTGGCCGGACGCCCCGGCTGATCTCCCCCGTCCATGCGCCACCTCGAGGCCCCGTCGCAGGACGGGGCCTCGTCGCGTCCGGGAGGCCCTCGGTGAGCAGGCGGGATGGTCCGGGCCGCGGTCCCTGGCGAGTCGTGGTGGCGGAGGGCTCGATGCGTCCCGCCATCGAGCCGGGCGACTGGCTGCTCGTCGACCCCACCACCAGCCGCTGGCCCCGGCGCGGGACCATCGTGGTGTTCCGCGAGCCGCTCACTGGCGTCCTCGCGGTCAAGCGCGTCGCCGCGCGACCCGGCGACTGGGTGCCGTTCGCCGATGGATGGCTCCAGCTCGGCGACGACGAGGCCTGGCTCCTCGGCGATGCCACGGACGAGGCGCTCGCGGCGGCAGGCCACGGGGCTGCAATCGACTCGCGGCGATACGGACCGGTGCCGGTCGAAGCGCTCGTCGGGCGAGCCTGGTTCCGATACGGTCCCGCTCGACGGGTCGGCCGTCTCGGACCTCCACCGCCGGACCTCCTGGAGCGCGGTCGAGGCGGCCGCATCCCCATCGAGGAGCCGGCCGGCGCCAACCCCACGGACGCCTAGCGCCCGAGCAGCGCCTCCGCGGCCAGGTCGATCATGTCCAGGTCCCGGGGGATGAAGTCCTGGAGCATCAGCCGCTCGACGCCGACGGCCTCGAACCGCCGGACCACCGCCCGTGCCTCGTCCGGCGTGCCCAGCACCCAGCGCGGCCGCCGGGTCGCGAACCACGCCTCGGACTCGTCGTCGGCGCCGCCGAATGCCGCCATCAGATCGCGTTCCCGGCGCTTGAGCTCCTCCCCGTCCCGGCCGATCAGCACGCCGGCCATCACCGAGTGGACCAGGGTGGACGGCTCGCGTCCGGCGGCCCGGCACGCGTCGTCGAGCTGCGCGTACTTGACCGCCGCGCCGTCCGGGCTGGTCGAGGACAGGTTGAACTCGTCCGCGTAGCGGGCCGCGATCCGGAACGAGCGCGCCGTCCCCTGCCCGCCCACGAGGATGTTGGGGTGCCGGCCACCCCGCCCCGGGAGCGTGCCCGGCTTGGGCCGGAACAGGGCATCGTCGACGGCATAGTGCCGGCCCGTGAACGACCAGCCGTCGGGCTCGTCCCACAGCCCGTGGACGATCTCCAGCGTCTCCTCGAGCATCTCGGCCCGCTCCCCGATCTCCGGGAACGGGAACCCGTGCCGGCGATGCTCGTCCTCGTGCCAGCCGGCGCCCAGGCCAAGCTCGACGCGGCCGCCGCTCAGCTCGTCCGCCGTCACCACGACCTTGGCGAGGTTGCCGGGGGTCCGGAACGTGACCGGTGACACCAGCACGCCGAGACCGATCCGCGCCGTGTCTCGCGCGAGGCCCGCGACCACGGTCCAAGCGTCCGTCGTGTGACCGCCCGACTCGCCCGGAAAGCTCTCGTAGTGATCGGACCGGAACAGGGTCTCGAAACCGGCAGCCTCCGCGCGCAGGGCGATCTCAAGCTGCTCGTCGTAGGTGAGGCCCATCTGGGGCTCGATCATGAGCGCGAAACGCACCGGCGATCCTCCGTGTGTCGCAAACAGTCCGAGTTGACAGGACTATTCGGATGACGTAAATACTTCTTCTTATGCGAACAATCACGCCCGATGACCAGGCCATCGACCGCCGCGCGGCGGCCGAGGACGCGGTCGCAGGCCTCGGCCGCGCCGTCGGCTCTCTCCGGTGCGCCGGCGCTCAGCGCCTGGTTCGGCTCGGCATCAGCATGACCCATTTCCACGTGCTGACGCTGCTCCGCCACCACGACGCGATGCCCATGGGCCGCCTGGCAGAGATCCTCGACGTCTCGATGTCGAGCGCCACGGGCATCATCGACCGCATGGAGGAGCGCGGGCTCGTCGAGCGCGTGCGGGTCCCCGACGATCGGCGGGTCGTCCTCGTGCAGCCCACGCAGGCCGGCCTCGATCTCGTGGACGAGGCCGAGCTCGTCAAGAGCGCCGTCATCGCCTCCGCCCTCGAGCGCATGACCGTCGAGCAGCTCGACCGGCTCTCGATCGCCACCGCGGACCTGCGGCTCGCCATCGAGACCGAGCTTGCAGGGTCGCCCGAGCGCTACGCGGACCTCGCGAAGTGCTCGCACGCGGGCCACGTCCCCGGGTCCCGCCCGATCACAACCGTGTCCCCCGACCCCGGCCACGCCGACACCTGACGAAAGGAACTCACTTGGAACCCATGCCCACGGAGCACGACGCGGCCCCAAGCCACGGCCTCGGTGCCCTCGACCTGCCCCACCGGGCGAAGATGGAGATCCTGTTCGCCATCCTGCTCGGGCTGTTCCTGGGCGCGCTGGACCAGACCATCGTCGCGGTCGCGCTGCCCACGATCGTCACGGACCTCGGGGGCCAGTCGCTGCTGACCTGGACGATCACGATCTACCTGCTCGCGTCCACGATCACGGTGCCCTTCTACGGCAAGCTGTCCGACCTCTACGGCCGCAAGCCGCTGCTGATGATCGGCATCACGATCTTCCTGATCGGCTCGGCGCTGTCGGGCCTGAGCCAGAACATGACCCAGCTGATCATCTTCCGGGGTATCCAGGGCCTGGGTGCGGGAGCGCTGTTCCCCATCAGCCTCGCCGTCATCGGCGACCTGTTCGACCCCCGGGAGCGCGGCAAGTACCAGGGCCTGTTCGGGGCCGTGTTCGGCGTCGCGGCCATCCTCGGCCCGCTCCTCGGTGGCTTCCTCACCGAGAACTTCTCGTGGCATCTCATCTTCTTCATCAACATCCCGATCGGAATCGTCGCCCTCGCCGTCATCGGGCGCCTGCTGCCGACGGTCAAGCGACCCGATGCCTCCCACGACTTCGACTACCTCGGCGGCGCGGTGTTCACGGTCGCGGTGGCGGCGTTCCTGGTCGGCCTCACCAACAAGCAGACAACGACTGGGGCACCTTCGACGTCGGCGGCCTGATCCTCATCGGCCTCGCGCTGTGGGGCGTGTTCATCTTCATCGAGTCCCGGGCCAAGGAGCCGATCGTCCCGCTCGGCCTGTGGAGGGACCGGACCTACGCCTCCTCGATCATCGCCACGTTCCTGGTGAGCATCGGGTTCTTCGCGGCGGCCGTCTTCCTGCCGCAGTGGTTCCAGTTCGTCGAGGGGGCCTCGCCCACCAATTCCGGCCTGTACACGCTGGCCCTGCTCGCGGGCGTGATCATCGGCTCGGTGGGATCCGGGATCATCGTGTCCAGGACGGGCAAGTACAAGCCGGTGATCGCGGTCGGCCTCGCGGTCATGGCCGTCGGCCTGCTGCTGATGTCGCAGATCCGGGCCGACACCGAGCTGCCGGTCCTGTGGTCGTGGATGTTCGTCACCGGCCTCGGCATCGGACCCACGCTGGCGGTGTTCACGATCGTCGTCCAGAACGCCGTACCGGTTCGGTCACTGGGGGTGGCGACGTCGAACCTCACGTTCTTCCGCCAGGTCGGCGGCTCCGTGGGCCTGGCGGCCCTCGGGACCATCTTCGCCACCAGGCTGGCGGACGAGATCCCGGTCCAGGTGGCGGCCGCCGGCGTGCCGCAGCAGCTGGTCGACCAGTTCGTCGGCCAGGATGGCGGCAACGCGGCCAACTTCTTCGAGGTGGGCAAGGACCTCGGGGCGACCCTGCTGGCGGCGATCCCGCCGCAGTTCCAGGAGACCGTCAAGCCGATCATCCCGAACATCGTGTTCGGCATCCAGCAGGCGTTCAGCCTCGCCGTCTCGCAGGTGTTCCTGGTTGGTGTCGGCACCACGCTCGCGGCCCTGGTCGTGGTGGTGCTGTTCATGAAGCAGATCCCGCTGCGCAAGACCGTCGCCGGTCGCGAGAACCTGCTCGCCGAGGCCATCGAGGAGTCGCAGGCCGCCGGTGCAGGCGTCCCCTCGGACCCCGGCGTCATGCCCGAGCCGGCACTGGACTGACAGTCGACAACGCTTCTCCTCCCGCGGCCCGGCCGACCTCCTCCCGGCCGGGCCGCTCCATGTCCCGCGCTACCATCGGCAGGTGACCGACCTGCTGTCCTTCCGCCCCGAGCTGATCGCCCCGGGCGCCGCCGACGCACCCTTCCGGGTGGCCCTGCCGCTGGCCGAGCTCCCGCTCGGGGCCCTGCGGCGGGTGACCTTCGGTGAGGCCGACGTCCTCCTGGCGCACACCGACCAGGGCCTGTGCGCCGTGGACGACCGCTGCCCGCACATGAGCGCGCCGCTGTCGATCGGGAGCCTCGACGGGTGCGTCGTGGCCTGTCCGCTGCACGGCGGCCGGTTCGACCTCGCCTCCGGCGACCCGGTCCAGATGCCGACGACCGGCGGCCTGCGCCCGGATGGGACCTATGAGCCGGTCTGGACCCCGCCGGGACGCGAGCCCAAGGAGGACCCGCCCGGCCCCAAGGCCGAGGCCCGCCGGCTGACCCGCGTCCGCCGCTTCCGCTACTACCCGGTCCGCGTCGTGGACGGGATGATCGAGGTCGCCGTCCCGGCCTGACCTACCGGCTCCGCTCCGCCACGAGCACGCTCACCAGGACGATCCCGGCGCCGACCATCTGGGCAGGCGTGAAGGATTCACCCAGCGCGATCCAGGCGATCAGCGTCGCGAAGATCGGCTCCGTCATGCCCACGACCGAGGCCTGCGATGCCCGCAGGTGCTGCATCGAGAGCACGACGAGCGAGAACGGGAACACGGTGCCGAGGACGACCAGCCAGCCGGCGAGGGCCGCGGCCGGAACCATCGGGCCCCCGTCGCCGAACAGCTGGAGCGAGCCGGCGAGCCCGTCGACCGGGAACGACCACCAGGGCGCCACGATCGCCCAGAACAGCGCGGCCGCGCCCATGCCCCACATCGTCAGCGAGACGGGATCGCGTGCCTCGGGCCGCTGGACCTGCATGTCGGCGGTGATGTAGTAGACGGCGAGGGCCACGGCTGCGCCAACGGCGAAGGCCACGCCCAGCGGGTCCAGCGTGAGCCCCTCCCACACCTGGGCGACGATGGCGAGCCCGACGAGCGCCGCCACCAGCGCACCCCACACGGCCGGCTTCGTCGGGTGGCCGAGGCCGAAACGGAACCAGATCGCGATCATCAGCGGCGCGGTGAACTCGATCAGGAGCGCGACCCCGATCGGCAGCCGCTCGATCGCGGCGAAGTACAGGAACTGCGTCAGCGCGATGCCCAGCACGCCGTAGGCCACCAGCAGCGGGATCTCGGCCCGCCGCAGGCGAAGGCGCAGACCGCCGCGTGATGCGCCACGAACCCCAGCAGGATCAGGAAGGCGAGCGTCGCCCGCAGCTGGGACAGGCGGCTGGCCTCCATGCCGCCCAGCAGCAGGGTCTTGGCGACCACCCCGTTGAGCGCGAACAGGAGCGCCGCGACCAGGTACAGCAGGTACCCCGTGGCCGGGTGGCGTCGGGCGGCCGGTGGGACGCCCGGCAGCGGCTCGGCGAGATCGGTCAAGTTCGCGAGCGGAAGGTCACGGCTCGAGGCCGTTCGCCTTCTCGTAGTCGGTGATGAGCGCGACCGCTTCGGCCGGGTCGTCCGTCACGGTGAGCAGGTCGAGGTCCGCCTGGGCGATCACGCCCATCGGCAGCTGCACCTCCCGCATCCAGGCCAGCAGCCCATCCCAGTAGGCGTGGCCCATGAGCACGACCGGGAAGTTCCGGATCTTGCCGGTCTGGATGAGGGTGACCGCCTCGAACAGCTCGTCCAGCGTCCCGAAGCCGCCCGGCATGATCACGAAGGCGTCCGCGTACTTCACGAACATCGTCTTGCGGGCGAAGAAGTAGTGGAACTCCACGGAGAGGTCCACGTACGGGTTGAGGTGCTGCTCGCGCGGCAGCTCGATGTTGCAGCCGATGGACAGCCCGCCCTGCTCGTGCGCGCCGCGGTTGGCGGCCTCCATCGCACCGGGCCCGCCACCCGTGATCACCGCGAAGCCCGCCTTCGCCAGCTCGGCGCCCACCCGGCGGGCCAGCTCGTAGCCCTCGCTGCCCTCCAGCGTCCTCGCGGAGCCGAACACCGCAACGGCGCGACCGACGCCGGCCAGGGCCTCGAAGCCCTCCACGAACTCCGACAGGATCCGCAGCGCCCGCCACGTGTCCGTCTCGAGGAACTCGGGGCGACCCCTGTCCGCCGCCAGGAGCTTCTCGTCCTCGGTGCGGCTCTCGCCGCTGAGGCGGGCCTGCGTCCCGGGCCGCATCGACACGCGGCCATGGCGCATGGTGCGCGGCGAGGGACGGTGGTTGGGCTCGTGATCGGTCATGCGGGCAGGATGCCACTCCGCGCAACGTCGTGTACCCGCTGGACGTCCTAGTCCCCGGCAGCGACACGCGACCCCGGCCGACCGGGCCGCGCCGAGCCCCTCGCCGGCAGCCGCGCTCGAAGGTGAACCGCCATGGCGCCCATCGACTGGCCGCTTCCGCGCTCCACGGGACGCACGCTCGCCGCCCTGCTGGTCGTGACGTGCCTGATCGGAGCCTGCGCCGATGCAACCCTCCCCTCGGGGTCGGCTGCGCCGACTGCGTCGGCGCCGCTGGCGGATCGCTCCACCGCCCCCTCTCCACCCGCGACTCCTGCCGCCGAACCCTCGCCGACCGCCGCACCCACGGCGGAGCCCGTGGCGAGCCTGCCGCCGGGCGATATCGCGAAGCTGATCCCGGGTGCACTCGCCGTCACGGTCACGGACGACCTGCGCGTCCGCTCCCAACCGCGCGTCGCGGAGGCGTCGCTGAAGTTCGCCCCGCTGCTCCCGACGGGCACGCAGCTGACGGTCATCGGCGGGCCTGTCGAAGGCTCCGGCTACTCGTGGCTCGAGGTCGCCCCGGTCGGGTTCGAACTCCGCGGGGGCGTCGACTCCGGCTGGGTGGCGATCGCCGACCATGACGGGACCCCGTGGGTCGCGCCGGCGGCCGACGACACGCCCGGCTACGAGCTGGCGTCGGTGCAGGTGGACCGCCCCGCGGCCAGACTCGCCGACGCGAAGGCGGCGGCGGTCGCCGAGAACGCCTTCGGTATCGCCCTCTACAAGCGGATGCTCAAGGACCCTGGCCTGAAGCTCTCGGGCAAGGGGATGGTCATGTCGCCCTACAGCATCACCACCGCGCTTGCCATGGCACGGGCCGGCGCCAAGGGAGAGACCGCCACCCAGATGGACAAGGTCCTGCGCGTGTCGGGCTGGGACCGCCTGGGTGCCGGGCTCAACGCCCTGGACCAGGAACTGGCGTCGCGCGATGCCGCCTGGACGGACTACGACGCCAAGCAGCACTGGCTCAAGCTCCGCACGGCCAACATGGGTTCGGGCAGGACGGCTACCCGATCGATCCTGCCTACCTGGAACGCTCGCGGCGACCTTCGGGGCGGGCCTCGGCCTCGTGAACTACCGCGACGAGCCCGAAGCCGCCCGACAGCGATCAACGCGCTGGGTCAGCCGCCAGACGCTGGGTCGCATTCCCGTCGCTGCTCCTCCCGCCGAACGTGACGATCGACACCCGGCTCGTCCTCGTCAATGCCATCTACCTGAAGGCCGAGTGGGCCCGCCCGTTCGAGCCCGAGCGGCCACGCGCAATCGAGCCTTCACCACGCTCGCGGGCAAGACCGTGAAGGTTCCGACGATGAACGCAGCGTGGCGAGCAGGACATCGTGCTCGCGAAGGGCGACGGCTGGAAGGCGACGGAGCTCCGGTACGCGGTGCCGGGAGGGGTCAGGCCCGCTGGCGATGACGCTCATCCTGCCCGATGACCTGCGCGCGTTCGAGCGGTCGTTGACGCCCGCCAAGCTCGCTGACATCCAGTCGACCATTCGGGCCGAGAGCAAGCGGCTACAGAAGGTGACCAACGACGGCCCCGAGTCTTGTGGCGAGTTCGCCTACGACGTGGACCTCTATCTGCCACGGTTCGGCACGGACACCCGCGCCAGCCTCAAGAGCCCGCTTGTCACGTTCGGCATGCCGATCGCGTTCGACCGGGATCTCGCGGACTTCACAGGGATGACGACCGAGGACAGGCTGCATATCGACGACGTGATCCACCAGGCCAACATCGACGTGGACGAGCAGGGCACCACCGCCTCCGCGGCCACGGCGGTCCTGATGGAAACCGGCGGCTGCACGGGTCCGAGTCCGCGGACCACCAAGGTCCTCCGGTTCAACAAGCCCTTCCTGTACGTGATCCGGGACGTCGAGACCGGCGCGATCCTGTTCATGGGCCGCGTCGTGAACCCGGCCTCCCGTGGCTGACGACGCCGTCCTCCCCTACCGGGGCTTCGCCAGCCAGGCCCTCCAGGTCGTTTCGGCCTTGCCGGCCGTGACCTCCTCGCCGTAGCGGACGAGGGGCAGCCGGATGAGGCGGACGTCCGCGAGGAGGCGGCTCGTGATCCCGGCCGTGTCGGTGGACAGGTAGGCCAGGCCCTGCTCCTTGTACGGGCGGCTCTCCGTGTCGAGCAGCGCTGCGGCCCCCAGCCTGTCCGTGAACCGGCGCAGCTCGCCGGCCGCGATGGGCTTCTTGCGCAGGTCCACGAAGTGCACCACGATCCGCCGCTCGCGGAAGAACCGGAGCGCGCCACGGGTGGCGTTGTTGTCCTCCAGGCCGAAGACCTGGATGTTGGGCATCTTCTTCGTGGGCACCTTTCCCAGCGGTGCGGGCATCCTTCAGGCCTCCACGGGTTCCAGGGCGATCACGGGGATCAGGCGATGGGTCCAGGTGGCGTACAGCTCGTACCCTGGGTAGCCAGCCGCGGCCAGTGACCACAGGCGGTCGCGCTCCGGGCCGTCGGTTTCGCGGGCGCGCACCGCCCGCTCCGCGCGGCCCACCAGCACGCGAGCCTCCGGGTGCGCACGCAGGTTGCCTACCCACGCGGGCTCGCGGTCGTCGCCCGCCCGGGACCCAATGACCACCAGGCGCGCACCGTCCTCGAACGCATAGAGCGGGATCTCGCGCCGCTTGCCGGTCCTGCGTCCCGTGGTGACGACGATCACGTTGAGCACGCCCAGGTTCCGCCCCACCAGCCAGCGACCGCCCGTGAGGCGGTACACGGGCGGATGGATCCGGGAGACAAGCCGGCTGGTGCCGATCTTCCCGATCAGCCGGTAGAAGCGCGCGGAGTGGCGAGTCGCCATGGGAGCGCAGGGTAGCGCGCGGCCCGCGTACCATGGGCGGCCAGGAGGTTCCGCGTGACGATCTGGTTCACCGTTCAGCTCGACGACCGCCCCGGGGCGCTGGCGCAGGTCGCCAATGCGCTCGCCGAGCGCGGCGTCAACATCACCGGCATCGTGGGCGTCGCCGAGGACACGGACGGCGCGCTGATGCTCACGACCAGCGATGCGGCGCTGACCCGCGAGGCGTTCACGGCGCTCGGCATCGCCTTCGACGAGCACGACCCGACGGGCGGCGCGGAGCCCACCGCACTGTCCATCGCCGACATCGTCGCCGGGCGCGCGTCCTAGCCGGATGCCCCGCCGCACGCAGCAGCCGCTGCCGCCCACGGTCGCCGTCCGCCTGGAGGTCATCGACTCGCCCGATGCCGTCTCCGCGATCGCAGGCGCCGTGGGTGGTGTCGGTGGGCGGGTCCGGACGCTCTCCACGGTTCGCCGGGCCGGTCGCGCCGGCACCGAGCCGGATGCCCCGGCCACCGTCGAGGTGGAGCTGGAGGTCGAGGACGCCGACGAGCACGCCCTGGTCGGCGCGCTGGAGCCCCTGCGGGAGGTCCTGGCGATCCGGATGACCCGCCCCCTGGGCAAGGTGTTCGGCAAGCGGGTGATCGTCGTGGGCGGCGGAGCGCAGGTCGCTCAGGTGGCGCTGGGCGCGGTGTCCGAGGCCGACCGCCACAACCTGCGCGGCGAACGCATCTCCGTGGACACCATCCCGCTCGTGGGCGAAGACAACATCGCCTTCGCGGTGCGGGCAGTGGCCGACCTGCCGCGCGCCCGGATGCTCGTCCTCGCGGGCTCCATCATGGGCGGCGAGATCAGCAAGGCGGCAGAGGAGCTGCGCGCGGTGGGCATCCCGATCATCGCGCTCAACATGGCGGGGTCGGTCACCGACCACGTGGATCTCGTGGTCAGCGACCCGGTCCAGGCCGGCACCATGGCGGTCATGGCCGTCGCCGACACGGCGACCTTCGATCTCGCCAAGCAGAGGGGCAAGCGCTACTGATCGTCGGACAGGCCAACGTGAAGGAGCGATCGCAGTGATCGACTGGCGGCAGCGGTTCGAGGACGAATACACCAGTCCCGGCTGGGGGGTGCAGGAGCGAGTGATGCGCACCGTTTTCGGCGACGACTACCCAGAGGGCGTCGAGCCGTACAGTTTTGTCTCCCTCGCTGAGCTCCACCGGTTCGCGCGTGACCTGGCTCTCGAGCGCGGCGGGACCCTCGTCGACCTCGGCTGCGGGCGCGGCGGAGCAGGACTCTGGGTGGCCCTCGAGACCGGCGCCCGGCTGGTCGGCATCGATATCGCCGAAGCGGCCCTCGTGGCCGCACGCGGCCGCGCGGCCCGGCTCGGCGCGGACGCGACGTTCGTGCGCGGCGAGTTCGAGGCGACGGGTCTCGCTGATGGCGCGGCCGACGCCGTGATGAGCGTCGATGCGTTGCTGTTCACCCCGGACAAGGCTGCGGCGCTGCGCGAGCTGCGCCGCGTGCTCCGACCGGGCAGGCGCCTGTGCCTCACCTCCTGGGACTACCACACGCAGCCGGTGGGCCGACCACCACAGGTCGCGGATCACCGGCCGCACGCCGAGGCGGCGGGCTTCCGCGTCATCTCCTACGACGAGACTAGGCGCTGGCGCGAGCGCCAGGAGGCGACGGGCGCCGGCCTGCTCGCCGCGGCCGACGAACTCGCCGCGGAGGCCGGCGAGCCGGTGGAGGTGGTCAAGGCGGGTATCGAGGAGATGAACGCCACCACCGCCACGATGATCCGCCGCTTCTTCCTCGTGGCGGAGGCGGCGTAGCCGCTACCCTGCCTCCATGCGGATCGCGACCTGGAACGTCAACTCGCTCAAGGCCCGCCAGGAGGCGGTCGAGAAGTGGCTCGCGCGCGCGGAGCCGGACGTGCTGCTGATCCAGGAGACCAAGCTGTCCGACGCGGACGCTCCGGTGATGCCGCTACGCATGCTTGGCTACGAGATGGCCCACCACGGCGAAGGCCGCTGGAACGGCGTCGCGATCCTGAGCCGGGTGGGTCTCGAGGATGTGGTCACCAACTTCGGCGACGGACCGGTGCGTGACTCGTCCGCCGGCGCGACCGTTGCGGTCTCCGAGGACGACTTCGATCCCCTCGGCGAGGCGCGGATGGTCTCGGCCGTCTGCGGGGGCGTGCGGGTCGTGTCCCTCTACGCACCCAACGGCCGCGAGGTGGGCTCCCCGTTCTTCGAGGGCAAGCTGCGCTGGTTCGACCGGCTCTCGCGCTGGCTGGCCGAGACGCAGTCGCCGGACGAGCCGCTGGTCCTGGGCGGCGACTACAACGTGACGCCGACGGACATCGATGTCTGGAGCCCCGCCAGGGCGCACGGCGGCACGCACGTGTCCGAGCCGGAGCGCGAGGCACTGGCACGATTGCGTGGCTGGGGCCTCGTGGACACGTACCGGACGCAGCGGCCGGAGGCTGGCCGGTTCTCGTGGTGGGACTACCGGGCCGGCATGTTCCACCGCAACGAGGGCATGCGGATCGACCTGCTGTACGCGACGACATCCGTGGCCGAGCGCGTCGTCTGGGCCGAGATCGACCGGGAGGCGCGCAAGGGGCCCCCGACGCCCTCGGATCACACGCCGGTCGTCATCGATCTCGACGAGCCCGGCCGCCCGTTCGATGCGGGCTGGACGGGCGCGATCGAGCGGATCGCTGCGAGGACGAAGCCGCGCCCCTAAGGGTCACGCCAAGACTCGCACCGGATGCTGGCCAAGGGCCGATCCCGCTCCCGCCGCTCTGCTGCTGATCCCGCCAGGGTTCAGACGTGGGGGCCTGGAGCGTGGCCCGGTCGTTGGGAGGCTGGTTCCAGGCACGAGTTGTGCGGCAGGTACACCATCCTGATGCCGGGGCGCATCAGGCTGCGGGTCTTGAGCATGGGCTGATCCCGGGTGGCATCAGCTTGGGGGCGTTCGACGACATGGGGGCTTTCGACGGCATGGGGGGCCTTCGACGGCGTCAAGCCTCTCGACAACACCGGTGAAGCCCGATCCGGACCCTACCCGGCCCCCACCGCCCCGACAACCGCGGCAGTCCCCCACTCGATCTGCGTCGCCTGGCGGGTCACCGTCGTCCCGGCCTCGCTGCGGAGCATCGCTCCGGCGTCGGCGAGGGACCCGATGACCGCGAACCCGGAGTTCGCGATCACGAACCGGCAGGCGGCCTCCACCTTGGGCCCCATGGAGCCCGCCGCGAACTGCCGCGAGGCCATCTCGTCGGGCGATGCCCGGCGGACCGGCCGCGCGGATGGCGTGCCCCAGTCCGCGTAGACGGCGTCCACATCGGTGAGCATCAGGAACGCATCGGCGTGGAGCGAGGTCGCCAGCAGGGCGCCCGCGAGGTCCTTGTCGATGACCGCCTCGATCCCTTCGTAGTCGCCGCCCGGGTTGGAGACGACCGGAATACCGCCGCCGCCCGCACAGACGACGATCACCTTCTCGCGCACCAGCAGGTCGATGACACCGATCTCGAGGATCGCCCTGGGCTGCGGTGACGGGACCACGCGCCTCCACTTGTCGCCGTCCGGCGCGATCGCCCATGACTTCTCGCGAGCATGGCGCTCGGCCTCGTCGCGATCGTAGACCGGCCCGATCGGCTTGGTCGGATGCTCGAACGCCGGGTCGGCGCGATCCACCTCGATCCGGGTGAGGATCGTCGCCATCGGCCGGTTGTGCGGGAGCAGGTTGCCCAGCTCCTGCTCCAGGAGGTACCCGATCATCCCCTCCGTCTCGGCGTCGAGGATGTCGAGCGGGTACTCCTCGTCCGGGTGGTACGACGCGTTCTGGAGCGAGAGCAGCCCAACCTGCGGCCCGTTGCCGTGGGTGAGGATCAGGTCGTGCTCGAGCGCGATGGGCAGCAGGGCCCGGGCGGCGACCGCGATGTTCGCGCGCTGGTTCTCGGCCGTGAGCGGCTGGCCGCGCCGGAGGAGAGCGTTCCCACCCAGGGCCGCGACGACGCGCACGAGCCGGGCCCTACCAGTCCTGGCTGAGCGTTGCCACGAGGACGGCCTTGATCGTGTGCAGCCGGTTCTCGGCCTGGTCGAACACGATCGAGTGCTCCGACTCGAAGACGTCGTCGGTGACCTCCATCGCCGTCAGGCCGTGACGGTCGAACATCTTCCGGCCGATCTCCGTCTCGAGGTCGTGGAACGCCGGCAGGCAGTGCATGAACTTCGCGTCCGGCTTCCCCGTCGCGGCCATCAGGGCGGCGTCCACCTGGTACGCCCGGAGGAGCGCGATCCGCTCGTCCCAGACCGCCTCGGGCTCACCCATCGAGACCCAGACGTCCGTGTACACGACGTCGGCGCCGCGAACGCCCTCGGTGATGTCCTCGGTGACCGTGATCCGGGCGCCGCTGACGAGGGCGCGCTGCCGGGCCCAGTCCAGGAACTCCTCGTGCGGCCACACGGCGCGGGGCGCGACGATGCGGAGGTCCATGCCCATGATCGCGCAGCCCATGAGGAGCTCGTTGCCCATGTTGCCGTGGGCGTCCCCGACGTAGGCCAAGGCGACCTCGCCCAGCGGCTTGGCGACGTGCTCGCGGATCGTCAGGAAGTCGGCCAGCACCTGTGTCGGGTGGTCCTCGTCGGTGAGGCCGTTGTAGACCGGCACGCCGGAGAACTCCGCAAGGGCCTCGACGTCCCGCTGGCGGTACCCGCGGAACTCGATGGCGTCATACACGCGGCCGAGCACGCGGGCGGTGTCCTTGACCGACTCCTTCTTGCCGACGTGGCTCCCGGTAGGGCCGAGGTACGTGACGTGCGCGCCCTGGTCGTACGCGGCGACCTCGAACCCGATGCGGGTCCGGGTGCTGTCCTTCTCGAAGATCAGCGCGATGGAGCGGCCATCGAGGTGACGGACCTCGCGCCGCTCGCGCTTCTCGATCTTGAGGCGGGCGGCCAGCTCCAGGAGAGCGTCGATCTCGCCCGCGTCGTAGTCGCGGAGCGTGAGGAAGGAACGCCCGAACAGGGCGGAACCGAGGTCCTGAGCCATTGCCGAACTCCGTGATCTGGTGGCGCAGCAACGGGTCGGGGCCCGGACGCGCCGTGCCGGCGTCCGGGTCGAGGTGCATCGAGGGTGCGCCGCGCCCTGCGATGCTGTCATGGTTCATCCGGACCATAGCGGATGGGCGGGACGGCCGGGTTCCCGTCACACGGGTTCGGGCTCCGGGTTCTCGATGCGCGAGCGCACGATGCGGAGCGACGCCGCCCCGACCAGCGCCGTGACGGCGATCGCCACCGTGAACGCGACGGCGACTCCGGCGGGCAGGATGAGCGCCCAGATCACCACGTAGAAGGCGACCGTCCCGAACAGCCCGGTGAGCAGTCCGCGGAGCACGCCGAGGGCCGCGGCACGCCCGGCCCGCAGGTGCTCGAACACGGCGAGCACGGCGACGTAGACCGGGAACGTGGCGACGAGGCCGCTGGTCACCGGACCGAGGAGCGGCGCGATCGTCGTGAGGCCCAGGACGAGGATCGTCCCGACGACGACGCGGGCCGGGAGGTCCCAGGACGGGTGCTCGATGACGGTGCCGGTTCCCGTGGACGCAGGCAGGAGGCGCAGGACCCCGGCGATCGCCGCGACCACGAGCACCGCGAGCACGGGGAACGGAACCTCCAGGAACGGCTGGACCGCGATCGCGACGATGAGGAAGCCGGCCGACGCGCTCGCGACGGCGACCACCGGGCCCCGGCGGCTCCCGGCGAGATACCCGAGCGTGAAGCCGCAGATCGCCCCGAGCCCCAGGAGCGTCCCGGTGGTGGCCGCACGCGCGAAGGCGGGACCCGGGTCGAGGGCCAGGAAGAACAGCACGGGGCCAGAGGTGAGCGGCAGGGACACGATCCAACCGCCGACCGCGGGCCCCCACCGGCGCACGGCCAGGCTCGCCCCACCGACGATCAGCGGTGTCAGGGTGAGCTTGAGGAGCAGGAGCGGCACCCGGCCATCCTAGCGACCGGTCGATCGGATCGGGCGCCGTCCCGCCCCGTACACTCGCGCTCGATGAACCCAGTCGCCGGTCCCTGCACCGTCAGCGATCCCGTCGCGCCGGCGATCGTCGGGTCATGAGCCCGCATGACCACCGCCCCGGAGGCGCGGCCGGCCACCGTGAGCCTGACGCGCGTGGTCCGCTCGGTCCTGCGCAGCCCCGTGCTCCGGCGGGTCATGCTCGCGTTCCTCCTGTTCAACGCCGTGGAGTACGCGACCTGGGTCGCGATCCTGCTCTATGCGTACGACGCCACCGGCCCGGCGTCGGTGGGCGTCGTCGCGCTCATCCAGCTGTTGCCCTCGGCGGTCTTCGCAGCGACCGCCGCCGCGGTGGCCGACCGCTACCGGCGGGATCGCGTCCTGCTCGCCGGCTATGCCCTGCAGGCGATCGCCCTTGCCCTGACGGCCGCCGCGATGCTGCTCGGCGCGCCACCCGTCGCTGTCTATGTCTTCGCGACCGTGACGGCCTGCCTCCTCACGCTCACCCGCCCCACGCAGGGGGCCCTGCTGCCGGCGATCTCGCGAACGCCCGAGGAGCTGACGGCCGCAAACGGCCTGGCAGGATCGATGGAGGGGCTTGGGACGCTGCTCGGGCCTCTCGCCGCCGCCGCGATCCTGGTCGTGGCGGCCCCGGGGTCCGTGTTCCTCGCAGGAGCGGTCGCTGCCGTCATCGGGGCGCTCCTGGTCATGCGCCTGCCGCGGCCGGGCGGGTGGACGACGATCGAGCCGCCGGCGGCGTCGGTGCACGCCCCCGAGGCTGAGGAGGTCCCCGAACCTGCGTCCTCCGATGGGGGCGAGGGCGAGGACACCGGGAGCCTCGAGGCGGAGTCGGGCCGGCGGCGCATCGTCCGTGGCCTGCAAACCCTGGCCAGCAACCCGGACGCGGCGCTGGTGGTTGGACTGCTCAGCGTGCGCCAGCTGGTGCTTGGTGCCCTCGATGTGCTCTATGTGCTGCTGGCCATGGAGGTGCTCGGGACCGGAGAGCCCGGGGCGGGCGTGCTCAACGCGGCGATGGGTCTCGGGGCGATCGCCGGCGGCGCGCTGACCTTCACGTTGGCCGGGCGACGCCGGCTCGCCCCGGCACTCGCCGGGGGAGCCATCGCTGTCGGCTTCGCCATCGTCCTGCTGGGAGGCACCAGCAATGCGACCGCCGCCGCGATGCTGCTCGCCGTGACCGGGATGGGGTTCGCGGTCGTGGACGTGACCGGCCTGACGATGCTCCAGCGCGTCGCGCAGGACCGCGCCCTCGCGCGACTGCTCGGCGGGCTCGAGGGGATGGGCATGGCGGCGCTCGCGGTGGGCTCGATCCTGGTCCCGGTCCTCGTCGGCCTGTGGAGCATCCAGACTGCCGTCGTGGCCATCGGGCTGGTCTTCCCGGCAGCGATCGGTGTCACCTGGATCCGTCTGCGGACCATCGACGCCCGTGTCCGGGTCCCCGTCCGCGAGCTCGCGCTCCTGCGCCGGAACCCCGTCCTCTCACCGCTCCCCGCGCCGAAGCTGGAGTCGGTCGCCCGGCAGGTGCGCTGGCTGACCTTCGAGGCGGGTGAGGTCATCATCGCGGAGGGCGACCGGGGTGACCGCTACTACGTGCTGGCGTCGGGAGCCGTGCGGATCACACAGGCGGGGCGGTACCTCCGGGACCTGGCGACCGCCGGCGATGGATTCGGTGAGATCGCCCTCCTGCGAGACATTCCCCGGACGGCGACGGCCACCGCGACCGAGCCCGTGGTGGTCATCGCCCTCGAGCGCGCCGACTTCCTGCAGGCCGTGACGGGGCACGAGCAGGCGCACGCGGCGAGCGGCCGGATCGTCGACGCCTACAACGAGCCGCTCACGAAGTGAGCCGGATCTCGGGTGCCGGGCACCATCTCGCCGTCACTTCCCGGGTCGTGTGGGCGGTGCTGCGGAACCCGGCGCTGCGGCGGGTCGAGCTGGCGTACCTGCTGTTCAGTGCCGCCCTCTACGGCGGCTACATCGCGATCCTCGTGTACGCCTACGAGGCATCCGGGCCGGGCGCGGTGGGCGTCGTCGCCCTGGTGCTGCTGCTGCCGTCGGCCGTGGTCGCGCCCTTCGCCGCGTCGCTCGCCGACCGCTACCCGCGGGAGCGCGTGCTGCTCGCCGGCTACATCGTGCAGGCGGTCGCCTACGCCATCACGGCGGCCGGCATGCTGTCGGGCGCCCCGCCGGTCCTTGTCTACCTCGCGGCCGCGGTGCAGTCGGCCGGCACCACGCTCACCAGGCCCGCCCAGGGCTCCCTGCTGCCACGGCTCGCGCGGACGCCGGAGGAGCTCACGGCCGCGAACAGCGTGTCGGGCACCATCGAGGGGGCCGGGGTGCTCCTGGGCCCGCTGGCGGCGACGGCGCTCCTCGTGGTGGCCGGGCCCGGCGCGGTGTGGGCGCTCGGCGCGCTGGCGTCGACCCTCGCCGTCGTCCTCGTGATGAACGTGGGACGCCTCCTCGCTGAACGACGGGTGCCAGACCGGCCGGCCGGGGCGGCGTCGTCCGATCACGTCGCGTCCGAGGAGGATCACGAGCACACCGAGTCGGTCCCCTCGCTGGTGGCCGGCGGGCTCCGGGCCCTCGCCGCGAGCGCGGACACGCGCCTGGTCGTGGGCCTCCTCGCGGTCCGCATGGTCATCTCGGGGGCGATGGACGTCCTGTTCGTCCTGCTCGCCCAGGAGGTCTTCATGACCGGCCAGGCCGGTGCCGGGCTCCTCAATGCCGGCCTGGGTCTCGGGACCGTGCTGGGTGGTGCCGCGAGCGTCGCGCTCGTCGGCCGCAGGCGGATGGCGCCGGCCCTTGCCATGGCGGCCGTCACGTGGGGGGCGGCGATCACGCTCATCGGCCTCGGCTCGCCGGCCGGCCTCGCCCTGGCCCTCGTCGCGATCGGTGGCATCGGCTTCGCGGCCACCGACGTCGTGGGACGCACGATCCTGCAGCGCGTGACCGCCGACCGGATGCTCGCCCGGGTGCTGGGCGCCCTCGAGGGCATCGGGCTGATCGGACTCGCCGTGGGGTCGGTGCTGGCGCCCCTGCTGGCGGGATGGCTGGGTGTCCAGGGCGCCGTGGGCGTCATCGGACTCATGCTGCCGGCGGTGGTGGTGGTGGCCTGGCTGCCGCTTGGCCGCATCGACAGCCGCGTCCGGGTCCCCGTGCGCGAGATCAGGCTCCTCCGGCTCACCCCCGAGTTCGTGCCGCTGCCGGCGCCCCAGCTGGAAGTCGTCGCACGGAGGACGCGCTGGGTCACGGTGGAGCCCGGGCAGGCACTGATCCGCGAGGGCGAGGCGGGCGACCGCTACTACGTGCTCGAGTCGGGCCGCCTCCGGGTCACGATCGATGGCCGCGAGGTGCGCATCCTCGACCGGGTCGGTACCGGAATGGGCGAGATCGCCCTGCTGCACAACGTGCGCAGGACCGCGACGGTGACCGCCGTGACCCCGTGCGTGCTGCTTGCCCTCGAGCGGTCCGACTTCCTGGAGGCCGTGACCGGCCACGAGGCAACGCATGCCGTCGTCCGTGAGACGGCGGCGGGTCACACGATGGGTCCGCCAGGCTGAACGACCGGAGGCCGGGCTGCGATCGGGCCTGAGTCGGCCCCTACTCGGAGGCGGCCTGTGAGGCCTGCTCTTCCGCCTCCGCCTGCTGGGCCGGGCCCAGGATCCTCGTCACCAGGCGCCGGTCGCTCGCGGTCTCCGTGCGCCAGCCGCGGACCGTCCGCGAGCCATCGTTCGCATAGCGGTCCGCGACCATGATGTCGAAGGCGTGGACCGACGCCTCCTGGTTGGAGTAGCGGCCCGCGGTCCAGGAACGCGACCGGGTCCCCTGCTGCTGCATCTCCACCACGTGGTAGTCCTCGCGGTTGGTGATGTCCCAGAACTCGACGGCACCGCTCACGTCGACGGTGTCCAACTGGTCGGCCTCGACGTACAGGTCGCAGTGGACGATGCTCCGGTTCGGGCCGTCCGGCCACGCCTGGTGCGTGAGGACGTAGTCCGGGTGCACCGACACGATCAGGTTCGGCCACAGGATGTAGTAGTAGATCCGCCGTTCCTCGGTCTCGTCGCGGGCGTAGAGCAGCGGCCGGCCGTCGCGGGTGCCGCTGATCGACATCGTCTCGCAGCCCTCGGCGAACGGCATCCAGCCGCCCTTCCACGGCCCCTCGGCCAGGAAGTCCTCGCCCAGGTCGTAGGGCGTGAGCCGGTTGAGCATCTTGTGGACCGGCGGACAGTGGTAGCACTCGCTGTAGTTCTCGGCCACGATCTTCCAGTTGGCGCCGACGTCGTAGGTCAGGCGGGCCGCCCGCCGGAGCGAGGACATGTCGCGCCCGAAGCCGGCGTGGTGGTCGAACCAGTCGCCCAGGTACTCGCGCAGCGGCGGCGTCACGTCCTCGCCCGCGAAGCACAGGAAGACGAACCCGCCCCAGGTCTCGCAGCGGATCCCGGTCAGCCCGAACGTGTCGAAGCTGAAGTCCTCGAGGTCCTCGGTGTGCTTGGCGCGGACGAGCGACCCGTCGAGGTCGTAGATCCAGGCGTGGTACGGGCACTGGAAGCGGACGGCCTTGCCGCATTCGCGCTCCTCCACCGCGGTGCCCCGGTGGCGGCACACGTTGTAGAAGGCGCGGATGACGTCGTCCCGGCCGCGGACGATGATCACGTTCTCGCCGAGGACGTCGCGCAGGATGAACGACGTCGGCTCCGGGACCTCCTCGGCGCGGCCGACGGCGATCCAGTCGCGCAGGAAGATCTCGTCGACCTCCCAGTCGTACACGGCCTGGTCGTGATACGCCCGAGCGGGCAGCAGCGTGGCCTTGCGGAACGGCGCGCGGATCCGCGCGATCTCCTCCGGTGCGATGGGAGCGGGCGTGCGGGGCGCTGAGGGGACGTCGGGTGCCAAGTCGTGGGTCTCCTGCGGGGTCAGCGGATCGTAGCGGAGGGCGACGAGGAGCGCGGGCTCGGACCCGGACCGGGGCGTACAGGACGGATCGCGCCGAGCCGTGGGCGCCGGGCTCAGCCGATCGGAACCGTCTGGTGCCAGGCCGGGATCGTGACCGGCAGCCCGAGCGCCTCCACCTTCGGGGACAGCGCCTCCTGCGCGGGCGGATCCCCGTGGACCAGGTACACGCGCGCCGGCACGCCCCTGTCGCCCGGCCGGCGGCCCTTGATGAACCCGCCGAGCCAGGCCAGCAGCTCCGGCTCGTCGGCGTGGGCGGAGAACCCGTCGAGCGACCGGATGGTGGCCCGGATCGGCATGTCGCGTCCGTTGATCCGCGCCCGCTCCGCGCCGCGCATGAGGTGGCCGCCGAGCGTGCCCTCGCCCTGGTAGCCCACGAACAGGACCGTGGCCCTCGGGTCGTCCAGGAGCCGCTCTGCGTGGCCCACGGACCGTCCGCCGGTCAGCATCCCGTTGGACGCGACGATCACGTAGGGCGGGTGTGCGCGCGCGATCTTCTCGGACTCCTGCACGTTCTGGACGACGTGCTGCCCCGGGTAGTCCAGCGGCGCGTGGTGCTCACGGAGGAGCCGCGCGGTCTCCTCGTCGTACGCCTCGGGATGGGCGCGGTAGATGTCGGACGCCGACTTGGCCATCGGCGAGTCCAGGTAGAGCGGCAGCTTCGGGATCCGGCCGGACTCCACGAGCCGCCCGAGCTCCCACACGATCTCCTGCGTCCGCCCGATGGCGAACGACGGGATGAGCAGCACGCCGTTCTTGCGGGCGGTCTCGTTGACGACCTCGGCCAGCGTGTCGACGGCCTCTTCGGCCGCCTCGTGCTCGCGCCCGCCGTAGGTCGACTCGCACAGGACGATGTCGGCCTCCGACACGATCGTGGGGTCGCGCAGGATCGGCGTTCCCGGTCGCCCGAGGTCGCCGGAGAACACGATGACCGTGTCGCGCCCGGCGCCGGGCGCCGTGAGCCGCATCCGGACGATGGACGAGCCCAGGATGTGGCCGGCGTCGACCAGCGTGATGTGGACCCCCTGGGCCACCTCGTGCTCGGAGTCGTACGGGATGTGGCGCAGCATCGGGAGCGTCGCGCTGGCGTCGTCCTCCGTGTACAGGGGGTCGTCGAGGCCCAGCTCCACGATGGGTCCGGCGGCGCGGAGCAGATCCTCCGGGTCCGGTCCGCCGGGGCTCGCGGCGCCCTCGGCCGCCAGCTCGACGGCCTCCTCGAAGACCTGCTCGTCGCGGGCCTCGCGCTCCGCCGCCCGCTCCGGGTCGCGCCGCTCGCGCCGGGACGCGCGCTTGGCGAACTCCTCCTGGAGTCGCGCCGAGTCCAGGAGCACCAGGCGGGCGAGCTCCGCGCTCGCGGCGGTGCACCAGACCTTGCCCCGGAACCCCTCGTGGACCAGCAGCGGCAGGAGGCCGCAGTGGTCGAGGTGCGCGTGGGTGAGCACCACGGCATCCAGCGTCGCCGGGTCCACGCCCAGCGGCACGCGGTTGCGCATGGACTCGTCCGGCCCGCCCTGGAACATGCCGCAGTCCACGAGCACGCGGGCCCGTCCCGTGTCCACGAGATGGCGGGAGCCGGTCACGGTCCGGGCGCCGCCGAGAAAGGTGAGCTCCATTCGAGGATCGTGACACAGGTACCATCGGCCGGGTGTCCGCTCCTGCATCGCGGTGGTCGCCCGCCGTCGTCCTCCCCCGGCTTCCCGGCCTCCTCGTGGGGCTGGTGCTGTTCGGCGTCGGGATCGCGCTGATGGCCCGGGCGGGCCTGGGCCTCGGCCCGTGGGAGGTCTTCCACCAGGGGATCGCCATGCTGACCGGGCTCCAGCTGGGCACCGTGAGCATCCTCGTGGGCATCCCGGTGCTGGCCGCCTGGTACCCGCTGGGCGAGCGACCCGGCGTGGGGACGATCCTCAACATCGCGATCATCGGGACGGCGACCAACATCGCGATGGACTTCATCCCGGCCGCTACGGAGCTGCCTGTGCAGGTCGTCATGATGCTGGCCGGCGTGGGCACGATCGCTGTGGGTTCCGGGCTCTACCTCGCCTCCGACCTCGGGCCGGGGCCGCGCGACGGGCTCATGACCGGCCTCCACCTGCGCTTCGGGTGGTCCATCCGGCGGGCGCGCACCGGGATCGAGCTCAGCGTGCTCATCCTGGGGTTCCTGGCCGGCGGGACCATCGGCATCGGCACCATCGTGTTCGCGCTGGGCATCGGGCCGGCGGTCCAGGTCGCCCTGCGCGTCTTCGATCGTGAGGGCCGGGTCTCGGCCCGGCGGCGGGCGGTCCTCGAAGCGCGCGGCGACGTCGGGGAGTAGCGCCTCAGCCGGCCGTGCCGATCACCAGCGCATCGACCGCCACCGCCGCGAACAGCAGGGTCAGGTAGCTGATCGAGAACTTGTACAGACGGATCGCCTGGGCCAGCGACCCGTCGGGCGACGTCGCCTGCTGCCACAGCACGAATGCCCGCCACAGGAAGATGGCCCCCAGCACGACGGCCGTGGCGAGGTAGATCGGGCCCATCGCCGCCACCGGCCAGAAGAGGATGCTGATGGCCACGAGCAGGATCGTGTACAGGCCGATCTGGCGGGCCGTCTCGGGCACGCCCTTGACCACCGGCAGCATCGGCACCCGGGCGGCCTCGTAGTCCTTGCGGATCCGGAGGGCCAGGGCCCAGAAGTGGGGCGGGGTCCAGTAGAAGACGAGGGCGAACAGGAACAGGGCCGGGATCTCGACGCTGCCCGTGACCGCGGCCCAGCCGATGACCGGCGGCAGCGCGCCCGCTGCCCCACCGATGACGATGTTCTGGGGCGTCGACCGCTTGAGCAGGATCGTGTACACGACGACGTAGAACGCGATGGCGAGCAGCGTCAGGAACGCCGACACCAGGTTCACGTAGAAGGCCATCAGCGCGATCGAGATGACGCCCAGCACGATCCCGAACACGAGGGCGTTCTCGGGGGTGACGTCGTGCGCCGGCAGCGGGCGGCGGCGCGTGCGCGTCATCAGCAGGTCGATGTCGCGGTCCAGGTACTGGTTGATCGAGTTCGCGGAGCCCGCCGCCAGCGTCCCGGCCACCATCGTCCAGAAGGCCAGGCGCAGCCACTCGCCGAGGTTCATGTCCGGCAGGTCACGCGTCGCCAGGACCATGGCCGGGATCGTGGTGATGAGCAGCAGCTCGATGATCCGGGGCTTGGTCAGGGCGATGTAGGCCCGGACGCGTGCCGCGCGGGCAGCACCGGCCGATGCCGCCGGAGGGTCCGCATCCGTTGCGGGAGCCGGGGCCGACACCTCAGCCTCGTCGCCGGTGGCTCCGGCGGCACCGCCGGGCTCCGGGCCGCCCGGGATCACCGGCACCGCCAGGCGGGACTCGTAGTAGCTCGTGGTCGCGAGCGCCACCGCCAGCCCCCAGAGCAGCGCGCTGAGGGCGACGTGGAGGGTCTGGGTCCAGTCGGCCAGCAGCGTGAAGACCTGGAGCCCGCCCATCACCACCTGGACGGGATAGATGATGCCCATCGCGCAGGCCATCCAGAACACCGCCCTGCGGTCGCGCTGGGTGCGCCAGGCCGCGAACGCCGTGACCCAGACGATCACCAGCACGATGCCGGCGACGTAGCGGTGGAGCGCGTGCGCCTCGTACAGCCCGCGCACCTGCTCGTCCATGCCGGCCTGGATCGGGATCAGCGAGCCGTTCATCAGCGGCCAGTCCGGGAACACGAGCCCCGCGTCCTGCGCCGTCACGTTGGACCCGAACAGGAGCAGGACGAACATCGTGGCGGCGGCCAGGACCGCAAGGAGGGTGAACCGCTGGGAGCCGCCGCGCGCCGGGAGCTTCGCCGGGTAGAAGGCCCGCACCGTCACGTAGACCAGGAGGCCGAGGAGCGCCATCGCCGCGGCCAGGTGCGCGGTCACGGAGTCGCCCGAGTTGTTCATGCGCACGGTCTCGCGGCCGAGCCAGGCCTGGAAGACCACCAGCGCCACCGCGACGAGCGACGGCCACAGGATCGACGGGCGGTCCCGGTGGTCCTTCCAGGCGAAGAACGCCACCCCCAGGATCAGGAAGCCGATGACCGCCGCGATCGTGCGGTGGATCCACTCCCACCAGGCCTTGTAGTCGTCCAGCGGCGGGATGATCTGGCCGTAGCACAGCGGCCAGTCCGGGCAGCCCATCCCGGAGTCGGTGGCGCGCACGATGACGCCCACGGTGACGAGGAGGACCGTCGCGATCAGCGTTGCGACGGCGGTCTTCTGGAAGCGGGTCACGGCTGGTGCGATCGTCCTCGAGGGTGCGCTGGGCAGGGGCGCTCGGAGCCAAGGGGAACGCAGGGCGCCATTCTACCCGTGGGCGTCGCGATGCGGACCCGGGAGCCCGGGCGCAGCGAGCCGGAGCCTCGCGGGCGCGCGAGCCGGAGCCTCGCGGGCGCGCCAACCGGTCTCAGGCTACGCTCTCGGCGATGCGATCCATCCCCGCCGGCCTCCCCCGTTCGATCCGCGCCGCCCTGCCGGCGGCGCTGGCGCTCGTGGCGCTCGCCGCCGCGGCCTGCGGCTCGGGCGGGGGCGCGAGCCCCGGCTGGTCGACCGCACCCGCCGCGTCGTCGGGATCCGGTCCGGCGTCGTCGGCAGGGGCGTCGGGCCCGTCCGTGATCCCGGTGATCATCGGCCAGCAGGAGAAGGGCCCGTATCGGTTCGTCTTCTCATTCCTCGACCCGGAGGCCAACCTGCCCGTCGGCTCGCCCGACCGCACGGCATCGGTCGCGTTCATCCCGCCCGGCGCCACGGAGCCGGGTCCTGCGATCCCGGCGACCTTCGCCTGGGCAATCGAGGGGTCCCGCGGCGAGTACATCGCCAAGACGGAGTTCCCCGAGGCTGGTGACTGGAAGGCGATCTTCATCACCCAGGCCCCGGACTCACCCCAGGAGGCGATCGGCGTCCAGTTCCAGGTCCAGGAGGAGCTGCCGACCGTGGACATCGGGGACAAGGCCCCCGCCTCCGATACGCCGACAGCGGCCGATGTCGGCGGCGACCTCAAGCAGCTGAGCACCGATCTCAACCCGGAGCCATCGTTCTACGAGCTGTCGGTCAAGGACGCCCTCGCTCAGAAGCGCCCGTTCGTGCTGATCTTCGCGACCCCCGCCTTCTGCACGAGCGCCCAGTGCGGGCCGACCCTCGAGCGCATGAAGAAGATCGCCGCCGCGGCGCCCGACGACATCGCGTTCATCAACGTCGAGCCGTACCAGCTCGAGTTCGCGGACGGACGCCTCCAGCCGGTGCTCGACACCAACAGCCAGCTCCAGGCCGCACCGTGGACCGACGAGTGGGGCACCCTGTCCGAGCCGTGGGTGTTCGCGGTCGACGGCGACGGGATCGTGCGAGGCTCCTTCGAGGGCCTCGTCACGGACGAGGAGTTCGCCGAGGTGTTCAAGACGATCTCCGGGACCTAGGTGTCGTCCTCACAGACGTTGTTGACGGAGCACGCGGGCTCATCGGCGGCTGAACCTGAGCAGGCTCCGTGTGCGCCGAACGCGCGGTTGTAGAAGTCGAGGAACGCGCAGCAGGGCGATCGCGATCCGCGGTGTCGAGTGAAGTGGCCGGACGTAGCGACCGCTCGCTGAGCCAGCGTGCGTCACCGATGCGCTCGGCCTTGCACGTTGGTCTGCGGCCGGTAGCGACGCGTGAGCCGGGCCGATGCCGAGCGACGTCGCAGGCCGCGCCGCAGCTCCCGGCTCCGGTACGCAGCCGCCGTTGTCGGTGAGCACCGCTCGATCGCGATCCCATGGTCGCGCGAGATCGTGCCACGGCGCGCCGCGAGGACCCTGCCGTCGTCGCGGGCGCCTCGTCCGGCTCAGCTCCGCTACGTCGGCCAGCCCCGTCCGGCGGTCGTCGCGATCCTGCGATGTGCACCCGGACACCAGCCGACTGCGCGCGCGTCGACCGGTCGACCGGCCTGCCGCGTCCGCGGATCCGGTGACCGCCGCCCAGGTCGCGATCCACCGCACCCAGCATCTTGGTCGTCCTGAGGTGGTCGAGCTCGCCCGGGTCGCTCGCGCTCGAGTGGACGACGGGTGACCTGCGTTCGAGACGGCGAGCCCGCTGTCGGGCCTACGACCGGTTCGCAGGTGATCGTCGACGATCGGAGCGGGCGAGCCCGGCCGTCGTGCCAGGTGCCCGACGAGAGCGGAGACGGCGCCGCCCGGAGCCTCGCGGTCGCCGCTTGCCACGATCGCCTGCCGAGCGAGACGAGATCGAGCGCGGTGCATGGCCGTCGACGGCTGGCGTACTGCGGTCGGCGAGCCCTGTCTCGCCGTCCCGCCGGAACGTCGCCAGCCAGCTACTCGGAGCCGGTCGTAGCGGCCGCATGACCGACGGCAGTCCGGAGCCTGGTATCGTCGGAGCCGCCTCGGATGCGAGTTGGCGAGCCGAGTTGCTGACACCTTCGGATCGAGGCGCGCACTGGATGCGCCATGAGCGGTCCCTTCGATCGACTTCTACAAGCAGCGACTGCCCGAACACCGGCGGCTCGGCGGACTCGTCACGCCGTGGCCGTTGTCAACAACGTCCGTGGAGATCGCGGCGCTGGACGCGTTCCGGCGCTGGGCCGCGTTCCGGCGCTGGGCCGCGTTCCGGCGCTGGGCCGCGTTCGGGCGCTGGGCCGCCGAGTATCACCACCGGTGCTATTCGAGGCCGCTTCCGGTTCGGCAAGGCGCGATGACCCCACGAGACCCGGTCCTGGGGTCGGCGGGATCACCCCCGGTGATGGACCGACGGATACCAGGGCCGACCGGCCACTACAGTGCCTCAACACGCTGGATTGGCCGCGAGATAGCACCAGCAGTGATAGGGCGAGGGTCAGGGCTCCGCTGCCCGGAGCGCGGGCCCACGAACCCGCGGCCCACGAGCCGCAGGGCCCCCGAACCGCAGGGCCCCAAGAAGCCGCGGCGGCGGCTCCCCTACTCCGCGTCCTCGAGGCGGTAGACGACGAGCGCTCCATCCTCCTCGCGGAAGAAGACGCGCACAGGTGCCACCGTCGCCATGTGCTCGGTGAGGTGCCCTGGCGGGAACTCGGCGCCGTTCTCCAGGATGCCGATGCGGAAGGTGGTCTGGGCGCCGTCGGCCGTGCGCAGCGTCATCGCCGTGACCTTGGTCAGGCCCGTGGCCTCGATGCCTGTCACCACGCCGGTCAGCGGCGACACGATGGGGATCGTGCCCACGAGCGGGGCGCTGCCTGCAGGCCCCGCGCGAGGCAGCACCGGCAAGGCCCGGTGCCTCCGTGGGACCCGGCGTGAACCCCCCGCTGGCGAACACCACGAGGAACGACGCCGCGACCAGCAGCCCGAACGCCAGGAGCGGCACGGGGCCGGATCTCGCGGACCGACCCCCCGGGAGGGTCACGCGGGCGCCATCCCCGTGCCGCTGCTGCCGGGCTTGACCGCGGGCTCGCCGGCCGCGCAGCGTGGACAGGTGTCGGGCCCGGGCTCGTAGGTCGGAAGCTCCAGGCGCCACAGCGGGCGCAGGGGGTAGACCCGGCCCGTCGTCGGGGAGGTCAGCGTGGCGAGGCCGCCGGAACGATCCACCAGGACACAGCACTCGACGATCTCGCCCCCCAGGGCCTCCACCGCCGGGATCATCGCGAGCAGCGACCCGCCGGTCGTCAGGATGTCGTCCACGAGGAGCACCTTCTCGCGGGGCGTGATCGTGAAGCCGCGCCGGAACTCGCGCCGGGGGGCTCCGCCGTCGGGATCGGCGACCTCCTCCGCGAAGATCGCGCGGGTCCCCAGCTGGCGTCCGGTCTCGAACGCGAGGATGACGCCGCCTGTCGTCGGCCCGGCGACGAGGTCCACGGACGCGGTCCCGTCCCGGCGCGTGTGCAGCCCGGCGAAGAACGAGCACAGCTCGCTGGTGGCGGCCGGGTCCTGGAGCACCTGGAACTTCTCCAGGTAGGCATCGGAGTGGCGACCGCTCTTGAGCGTGAAGTGGCCCTCGCGGAGGGCGCCGCTCGCGCGGAACAGGGCCTCCGTGCGGGCGGCGATCGTGCGCCGGGCGGTCTCGTCCAGGGTGCGCTTCAGGGTTGTCATGGCCGCCGGATTCTAGGCTGTCAGCGCGTCCAGCGGGGCGCAGCGTTCCACGCGGTTCCGATCCCCGGCCTTGTCGATCGCCGGGGCCGGACAGCACGGCAGCGTCCAGCGCCGCCCAGGTCCCTCGCGCGCCACGGCCTCAGGGGACGAGGACGCGCACCGCCCGCGACGGCTCGTACCGGGCGACCACCCGCCAGGGTCCCTCGTCATCGTCCGCCGGTGCCAGGAGGAACGTGCCCTCGGTGCCGACGGCGTCAGGATCGATCTCCGGCATGGTGTCCGAGAGCTCAACCGCCTCGCTGCCGTCGGCGAGCGGGTCGTCGTAGGCCAGGAAGGGCGACGGAACGGGACATGGGGTGGCTCCAGCATCTTCCCGACGGCACGGATGGACCGGGTTGACCATGAGGTAGCCATCCACCTCGAACAGGGTCCCGTCGATCCAGTCGCGGCCTCGTGGGCCGAAGCCCTCGACGATCCCGCGGACCGTGCGGGCGCCATCCGCTCGTGGGACGAGCGACCCGAGATAGACCAGGCCACCGTTCCGCGCGACGGTGACCAGCCACGCGTCCGGTGGCGGCTCGCCGGGCCACGGGTCGCTGAGCTCATCGGGCCGGACGGGCACGCCGATCCCGGGGATCTCCAGGTCCACGCACCCGGGCGAGGCCTCGGTCTCACCCTCGCATGGCACGCGCGTCGCCCGCATCACGCCTTCCACGAAGACGAGCCGCCCGTCGAGCGACCCGTCGCGAACCGCGGCCGCGAGATCCTCGCGGGTGAGGCGGGGCGGCGTGTCCGCGACGATCGCCGACGGGTCCGGTGCCACGTGAAGGACCACTCGATGGGACGGCGGCCGCGGTGGGGGCGCTCGTCGGCAGGGCGAACGAGACGCGGGGAGCGACAGGCGGCGGGACGAGCTGCGCCACACCGATCGCCGCGACGATGACGACCGTGATCGCGGCCAGGGCCAAGAGCCCCGCGGGGCGCCCGCCGCGCGAGTCCCTGACCGGCGCCGGCGGCACCTCGAGGTCGAGCGGATCGGTGCCCGTGTCCACTCAGCCGAACAGCAGCCAGGCCAGGAGCGCGACCCAGGCGATCGTCGCCACGGACTGCACGACCCGGAACGAGCGATGCTGTGTCTTGTGGCGCATCCCGAAGAACACGAGCCAGGCGCCGCCGAACCCGCCCAGGAAGTTGAGCAGGAACAGCCGCCGCTCCGGGATCCGCCGGCCCCCACGCCGCGCCTGGGTCTTGTCCCACGCGTAGGCGATCGCGGTGACGACGTTGACCACGAGCAGCCAGATCAGCAGGACCGGGGGCAGCATCAGCGCGCGTACTCCGCCCCGCGCGTGGACGACGGGCCGGCCCTCGCCGGCAGCGCCGTTCCCACGAGATCGGCGACGTCCACCAGGCCGCGCGTCCGGCAGGCGTCGGCCAGGTCGTCCGCCAGGCGCACGGGCAGCATCGGCTCGGCCAGTGCGGCGACCCCCACGCCGACGGCCGCCGCCCCCACGGCCAGCATGTCGAGCACGTCCTCCAGCGTCGCGATCCCGCCGATGCCGATGACCGGCAGGTCCACGACCTGCGCCACCTCGTAGACGACACGCAGGGCCACCGGCCGCAGGGCCGGACCGCACACGCCGCCGTACCCGGATCCGAGCGCGGGACCATGGCGATCGGCAGCCACCGCCAGCCCGGGCAGCGTGTTGATCGCCGAGATCGCATCGGCGCCCGCATCCTCGCAGGCCCTCGCCACGGCCCGCACATCCGACGCGGCGGCCGTGAGCTTGGCGATCAGCGGCAGGTCGCAGGCACGCCGGACGGCGGCAACGGCCGCTGCCGCGGACGACGCGTCCAGCCCGAAGGCCACCCCGCGGGAACCGTTCGCGCACGAGAGGTTGAGCTCCACGCCCGCGATCCCGGGCACGCCCTCGAGGCGCCGGGCGCCCTCGGCCAGCTCGCTCGTGGACTCGCCGCACAGGTTGAGGATCACCGGCACGCTCCAGCGGGCCCATGTCGTCGCGTACCGCTCCAGCACCTGGTCGAGACCCGGGTTCTGGAGCCCCATGCCCAGCAGCAGCCCGGCCGGGACCTCCGCGGTCCGCGGCGCCGGATGTCCCCCGCGCGCCTTCAGGCTGGTCCCCCGCGTGACGATGGCGCCCAGGCGCTCCAGGTCGACGAGATCCGCCATCTCCGCGCCGTACCCGAACGGACCCGCGGCGACGATCACCGGGTTGGCCAGCACGAGGCCTCGCCCCAGGTCCACCTCGAGGTTGACCGGGCGGCCGCCGATGGCGTCGAGGGCGGGGCCGCCAGTCCCGCCGCTGCCTGTGGCCTCCGGGACGCTCCGGGCCGCAGCAGATCCGACCGCAGCAGACCCGATCGACGCTCGCGGGGCGCCAGGCGGCACCGCCCGGATCGCGGGCTTCACCCGCCGGACGGTCGGCGTGCGCCGCGTGCTGATCCCGGGGACGACCCGGCGCTTGGGCTTCACTCCGGCCCCCAGTCCAGCTCGTCGGCGGCGAAGACCGGACCCTCCCGGCAGGCGCGCTGCGTGGCACCGGACGCGCCCATGATCGTGCAACCCTGGCAGGTGCCCGCGGCACACCCGATGGTCTGCTCCACGGCGACCTGGAGGAAGCTCTTGCGGCGGGCCTCGGGTGATCCGGGCGCCGGGGGCCGTCCCCCACCCCGCTTGCGGCCCAGCGTCGCCACCCCCAGCCGCTGCCGCCTGCCGGCGGCGTGTCGCGCGACCGCCCCGAGCAGCGACGGCGATCCCGCCGCGAACGCCTGATCGGCCCACGCCTCGTAGTCCCCGATGAGCTCCGCGACGCTCCCGGGGTGCCCCAACGAGCCGTCCGCGGTCGCCACGACGTACTCCACCTCGTCGGGCAGGAGGCTGGACGGGTAGACCTGCGAGGCGGTGGCCGCGCCATAGAGGAGCACCACGGACCGCACGTCGCGGATCGCCTCGTCCGCGAGCAGCCGGAGCGCGGCGATCCCGGGTCCCTCGGCGACGAGCAGCAGATGGCGGGACCGGGAGTCCACCTCGAACGGCCGGCCGAGCGGGCCGGCGAGGTCGGCGACATCCCCGGCGCGCAGCCCCCTCGCCCAGGCGGATGCCGCAGCGGATGCCGACCCGGCAACCTGGATCGTCAGGACACCGCTCGCCGGATCCGTGGTCGCGATCGGGTAGGGTCGGCGAAGCGGCAGACCGCCTGGCTCCGTCGTCCGGACGTGGACGTACTGGCCGGCCCGTGCGCCCGAGACGAGCGCCGGGGCATGCCACGCCTGCATCCAGGTGCCGGGCATGATCTCCCGGCTCTCGACGAGCTCACTGCCGGAGAGGCGCATGGACGGATCCCTGACCTCGCCGGCCGGAGGAGACGGGGCGCGCTAGGGGCGGTTGTCGCTCTCCGGCGCCTCGTCCTCGCCGTCGTCCTCGCCTTCGCCTTCGCCCTCGCCTTCGTCCTCGTCCTCGTCCTCGAGCTCGGGCGCGACGGACGGGAACGCCTCGGCCAGCGCGTCGGCGAGGTCACCGAAGACGTCCGTCGGATCGTAGAACTCGACGATGTCCTCGGGCTCGGTCAGATGGCGCCACTCGCCGTCGGAGTCCTCGGGAAGGACCTCCGCGCGGAAGCGGCCAGTGACGCCCAGCACGAGGCGCTCGTCTTCGTCGTCCACGATGATCAGGTCGCCCAGCGTCCCGGAGAGGCGCGAGACCGCCTCCTCGAACTGGTCGATCAGGCGGGCCTCGTTGGCCTGGCTGCGCTCCTGGAAATCCAGGGCGAGGTTGTACATCGCGAGCGCGGCGGACTCGTCGTCGTCGGCATCGGCGACCACCACCTGCCCGGCGGCCCACTCGTCGGCGGCACCGGCATACGCGGCGGCCTCGCCCAGCGGGTAGGTCTCCTCGGGCGCGATACCGGCGGTCTCCAGCAGCTCGTCCGTCGCGGTGGGCTGCGGGTCGAGCCCGGCAGCCTCGCGGGCGGCTTCGGCGAACGCGGCGTACACCTCGGCGGGGTTGTAGAGCTCCACGAGCTCCGACGCCGTCTCGACGACCTCGGTCTCGCTGACCCACTCGCCCGTCGTCGGGTCCTCGTACCGGCTCCGCACGCGGAACGTGCAGTCGGGCGCGACCGACAGGTAGTCGGGATCGTCATCGATGAGGGTCATGCCGCCGAGCTGGCTGATCCGGTCCCGGTTCCGGTCCAGGAACTTGGCCAGCTGCTCCGTCGCCTGCACGACGTAGTCACCGCGCTCCGTGGCGGCGTCGCTGGCGAGCTCCCCGAGCATCGAGTTGCGGCTCACGTCCATGCGATCGCCTCCTTAGCCGTGGTACTCGAGATCCGGTCCGAGCCGTTCCCGGAGGAACATCGAGTGATGTCGCTCGAAGATCCACTCACCTGCGCGATGCCCCAGCGCCCTCGTGGCCTCGTCGGCCTCGAGCTTGTCCAGGGTCCCGTAGTCCGGCAGGTCGAGCATGATGACGTTGTCGAAGTCCCAGCCGTGGGCCACGTTGTACCAGCCCACGAACTTGATCCCGAACTTCTCCTCGTACTCCTTGATCTGGCGCGGGAAGATCGTCTTCATGAAGAACTTGAAGAACGGGTCGCGACCGCGACGGACGGAGAAGAAGGTGGCGAGGACGGGCACGTGACGAACTGTCTCCCTGGCTGCCTTGGCTCGGGCGGAGCCTATTCTCGCACGCCCGGATCGACCGGCTGGGCCCCAGCGGGCGCGTCCGGGTCCTCGGCCGCGATCGGCCGGCCCAGGGCGTCGACGCTGGCGCCGTCCTCGAGCTGGCCCACCGTGGGCGTGGCGCCCGCTCGCGGGGCATGGCGAGTGCCCTCGCGCCGGTCCGCGGCAACCAGGCGGAGCAGGAAGATGACCGTCTGGCCGGCGAACAGGAGGAGGATCAGCGTCGCGAACAGGAGCGCCATGCTGACGAGCGGGGGCCAGTTCCAGGCCACGGTGAGCGGCGTCAGCACGAGCAGGAAGACCAGCAGCACGACCTGGAACCAGAAGCAGCCCAGGCCCGGGCCGCGCTCGGCGTCGAGCGGCTCGCCCTTGTAGTCGACAGGTCGAACAGAGGGGGGTTGTCCCGGGGAGGTCACGCCATCACTGTACCGCCGAGGCACGGGCGATGCCTCGTCGAGCGGTGGCTGCAGCGACCTGCAACACATCCACGTCCCCGGGCGTCCCAACGCAGGACCAGGAAGCAGGAGGACCGGCGGTGGCATCCCTGACACGTGGCGTGGGTGAGAAGGCTCGATCAGCCTGGCGGTTCTTCATCGACACGATCGACTGGACCTCCAACGGCGACCGCCGCCGCCCCAAGTTCTCCGAGCGATCGGACATCTACGATCCATCGGCCGGCTGGAGCCGCCCCGACCCTGCCGTCCGGGAGGCGCTGGACGCCGAGCGCAAGGGAGACCGCGAGGACTGACCGCCGGCCGGCTCGATGGCCGGCATCACGCCCTTGAGCCGCAGTCGTCTTCCTGATCCGCGGTCGTCCGCCAGCGGCGCGTCCGGGTCCAGCGGCCACCGCCCCTTGCGCCATACCATTCCCGGCCATGGACGACGACCCCCTGGCACCGTTCCGCTGGCACCCGGAACCCGAGCTCATCGGCATCCGCGACGCAGCCACCTCCCGGGCCGCCCTCGAGCACGTCGGGGAGGCGGCCTGGCGAGCCTCGTTGGACTGGCTGTACGACGAGGCGATGGTCCGCGCCATGGGCCGGCCCACCGGCTACGCCGACCTGCGGCGCCTGTACTTCGGGGAGACGAACGCGCCCGGCGCCGCCCCCGAAGGGCCGCGAACCCTCCAGGCGGTCATCGACGAGTTCACCGCCCGCATCGCCCCCCACACGCTGAACTCCTTCCACCCTCGCGCCCTCTCGTACTTCACGCCGCCGCCGCTCGTCGCGTCCATCGCGGGCGAGGTGCTCGCGCAGTGGACCAACCAGGGCATCGATGTCTGGCACGCAGGCCCCGGCGGAGCCTTCGTGGAGGAGGAGGTCGTGCGCTGGCTGTGCGACCTCGTGGGCTACGGCACCGGCAGCTTCGGGCTGTGCACCTCGGGTGGCGTGATGGCCAACTTCATCGCGATGAACCTGGTCCGCGACATCCACCTGCGCGCGATCCGGGGTGGCTCGCGACCACCCAGGGGCGCCGGGCTGGAGGGCGTCCGCGTCTACACGGGTGACCAGACCCACTTCTCCATCGCGCGGGCGCTCGACGAGCTGGGCTTTCCTCCCGAGACGCTGGTGACCCTCCCCGCCGATGATCGCTACCGCCTCCACGCGGAGCCGGTGGCCGCGGCCATCGCGGCGGACCGCGCCCGGGGCCTCACCCCCGTCGCCATCTGCGCCGTCGCCGGCTCCACCAACACGGGGTCCGTGGACCTCGTCCCTGACCTCGGCGCGCTCGCCGCAAGCGAGGGGCTCTGGTTCCACATCGATGCCGCGTACGGCGGCGCGGCTCGCCTGTCCGTCCGCGACGCGGGGCGGGTCCCGGGCCTCGAGCTCGCCGACAGCGTGACCGTGGATCCCCACAAGTGGTTCTTCCAGGCCTACGACCTTGGGGCACTCGTGGTGAAGGACGGCGACCACCTCCGCCAGACCTTCGACCGCTCACCCGAGTACTACCGCGGCGCCGAGACGCCGGTCGGCACCCCGACCGGGAGCCCCGCCGGCGAGGGCGACGCCGCCCACCAGGACGCCCACGCGGGCCAGCTCAACTTCTACAAGCTCGGCATGGAGGGCACGCGCCGCCTCCGGGCCCTCAAGCTGTGGGCCAGCTGGAAGCATCTCGGCACGAGCGGCCTGGGGCGGCTCGTCGAGATGAACGACGACATCGCCGCGTACCTCGCGGCACGCTGCGCCGAGGCGGACGACCTCGAGGCGATGCCCGCCGAGCCCGAGCTCTCCGTCGTCTGCTTCCGCCACCTCCCCGGGGGCGCGGCTGCCGCCCGCGGAATGGACCCAGCGGCACTCGACGCTCACCAGGACCGCCTCGCCGCGGCGCTCGAGGAGTCCGGCGACGGCTGGCTGTCCACCACCACCCTCGGTGGCTCCACGTTCCTGCGCGCCGGCATCGTGAACTACCTGACCACCGAAGCCGACATCGACCGGATCCTCGCGACCCTCCGGGAGCTGGCAGCTCAGCCGGCCTGACCGCACAGCCTGCGGCCCTCCTTCGCCCGAACCTGCGGCCATGACCCGGTCCGCGGCAACACCCGGTCTGCTGTTCGTTTCGGCCCGTTTCACACGCCACCCCTAGACTGAGCCGGTGATCGTCCAGCCCGTCCCGGTTGGTCCCCCGTCCCGGGCGCGCCGCCTCCTGCGCGTCGCGGGGGCGGCTGTCCCGCTTGCGCTGCTCGCGGGCGTCGTCGCCTTCGGCATCCTGGGTCCGCGACCGGAAGCTCCCGGCGCACTCGCCGCCCTGTCCCCAGCCCCTGCCGCGGCGCAGCTGGACGCGACGCCTGCGCCCGCATCCACCCCGGGCAGTCGCCGTCGTCCGGAACACCCCGCACTACCCGGCCCGCGTCCTGGGACTGCCGGTCCGGTCCGTCTCCGAGGTCCTGGCCGCCCGCGCTGCGGGCGAGACCGACGGCCTGGTCGCGATCAGCGGGCACCTGGGCCTGCGGGACCTGCCCGAGACCTGTCGCGACGCACGGCTGGGGCCCTACGGCGCGTTCTGTTCGCGGGTCGGCATCCTCGCCCAGGCGCCGTGGGCGGCCGATACGGGGTTCGCCCAGCTTGGCCCCCACCTCCATCCCCAGTTCCCGGTCGGCGTCCGCGTCCCGTTCCGAGTCGCCGAGGTGGCCCGCTCCGGCTGGGCCGCCTCCGCGGCCGTGGTCATCGCCCGCTTTGACGATCCGCGCGCGAGGCGCTGCGTCCCCGTCGGCCGGCACTGCGGCGAGGAGCTGGTCGTGGAACGGGTGGCCTGGGTAGAGGGCGAGGACTACCCGAGGACGGTCACCGTGGACCCGGCCGTGACACCCGATCCAGGCACGGCCGGAAGCCTCGCTCCAGCGGCGAGAAAGGCCGCCTCCCACCTCCCCGAGGGATCGACGCCCCTGCTGACGGCGCTGGTCCGGCCGGGAACCATCACCTGGATGGATCCCGCCATGGCCTCGGTCGTCGCGGATCTCGACGCGGGGGCCGTCTGGTATGTCCGGGCCGTCGACGACGCTCGCACGCCGTCGGCCATCGAGTGGGTCCTGGCAGACCCGTCCGGCGCGGCGCTCCTCCGCGGCTCCACGCCGCTCGCCGGAGGGTGACGCTGCCCGGCAGCCGGGACCGGGCGTGTCGAGCGCACGGCGCAGGCCGAAGCATCCGGCGGGCGGCGGCGGACGTAGGTAGGGGCACACGATGATCATCGAGCCGACCCTCACCAACCCGCGGTCGCCAGCTCAGGCGCGCGCTGCGCGCGGCAGGACTGGTACTGCCAGTCGTCCTGCTGGGCGCGGTCATCGGCGCAGGCGTGCTCGGCCCACAGCCCGAGCCAACGACCCCGCCCGCATCCCCGATCGCCGCGCTGCCCACTCCGCGAGCCACGAATCCAACCGCGACTCCTGAGCCCGCCATCGTGACCAACGCGGACGACCCGGTGCCTCCGGAGGAGTTCGGGGGTCTGCCCGTGGCCGACATCGGCCGGGTCCTCGAGACACGAGCCGGCTCGCCACCTGGCACTGTGGTCGCGATCAGCGGCTTCCTCCGCGTCGACGGCGCAGCCGCCGGCGGATGCGCGGACGAGCCGCCCGGCTCGCTTGGCCCGTGGTGCGAACGACTCGGGATTCTCGCCGCGCAGCCACCGACGTCCAGGAGCTCGTCGACCTGCCGCATCGCCTCTCACCGGCACCTCTCGCCCCACCTGCATCTCTCGATCCCGGCCGGCGTGCGACTCCCGCAGGCGGTCGAGGCTGCGGGACAAGAGTCCGTGGATGACGGGGCCCAGGTCCTGGTCATCGGCCGGTTCGCGCCGGCCGCCGCCACATGCGTACGCGCCCCGTGGGGGTGCGGCGAGACGTTCGTGGTGGAGCGTTTTGCCTGGGTGGACGGGGTGCGCGTGGGCCCGACGCCGCTCATCGCGGATGCACTCCAGACCGGCACCAGGCATGTGAGTCCGTTCGGCATGGTCCTGGGCGCAGGGGACTTGCCGCTTGCGGCCGTTCTCAGCTGGCCCGACGACATCGCCCGCCTCGACCCGGATGCTGCCGCACTCGCGGAGGCCGGTCGTCCCGGCGAGCCGGTCTGGTACGTACGGGTCCTGGAAGGCAGCGCCGCGCCGGGTGGAGAACGACTCGTCCGCTGGATGCTGCTCGCGGATCGCGACTTCCACGTGATCGGCTCCTTCCACGAGCCGGCCACGACCGCTGTCCAACCGAGCACGGGTTCGGGATGATCGTCCAGCCGACTCCCACGAACCCGCGGTCTCCGATCCGGCGCGCGCTGCGGGTCATCGGCCTGACGATGCCGCCGCTGCTCCTGGTGATCGTCGTGGGGGCGGGGCTGGCCGGCCCCAAGCCGGAACCGGCGGTCCCCGACGCCTCGCAGCTCGCCGTCGCGCCCAGCCTCCCCGCGCCGACAGCACCGCTCGCCACAGCTCGCCGAGGCTCCGCTCCCCGCCTTCCCGACCGTTGCGGCGGACCTGGAGGTCCAGTCGGTGACGGCGGCGAAGCCGCGGCTCAGCGCCGCCAGCGGCCGGCCGGTCGCCGTGGCGGGATACCTGTCCGACGTCCGTGCCCCGGCCGAGTGCGCAGCGGCGGAGGGCGACACGCGCCGCCTCCTCAGCCCCCTGTGCGAGCGAGACGGCGCGTCTGCTGATCGCGGACCGCGGCACCGCGAACCGGGCAGCTCATCTCCACGTGCGCTTCCCACCTGGCGTGCGCCTTCCGCCGGCGTTCGAGGACACCGACCCGGATGGCCCGATGCCCGTGGTCATCGTGGGCCGCTCCGAGGACCCCGGCGCTCCGTGCACCACCAGCACTCGGGGCTGCGGCGAGCGACTCGTCGCCGATCTCGTCAGCTGGGCGGATGGGGCGCCGTTCGATCCGGGGGCCGTGTTCGACGCAGGCCTCGAGGTCCCCCTCGCGTCGGTCGCCTACCGCCGGCTCGACGAGGCGAGGACGCTGGCCACGGGATGGTCCGGAACGGTCCTGGTCGCGGCCATCGTCCGGCCGAGGACCGTGGCGGAGATCGACCCGGCCGCCGCCGCCGCCATGGTCGCGGGCCCCAGGCCGAGGGAGCTCGTGTGGTACGTGCGGGCGCTCGAGACCGGCTACGACCCCACCCGGTACCCGCTCGGCTACGCGCCGCCACGCCTCTCGTGGGCCGTCATCGACGAGACGACCGGCGCGACGCTGGCGCGCGGCCCGGCGGCGGACTCCCGGGGTCTTCCCGTCCACGGTTGCCGGGCTGCCGGTCCTCGGCGTGGCCGAGGCGCTCGAGGCGCGTCGCGCGGGCCTCGCCACGGGTGTGGTCGCCGTCGCGGGCTGGCTCCGTGCCTGGGCGGACCCGCGGGCGTGCACGCAACCCATCGCTGGGCTCCCCGGTGGCGGCTGTCCGCGGGCCGCGTTGCTCGTGGACGGACCATGGTCGGACCCGACGCCACGATCCGGCTCTGACCCCGGGCCGCACGTGGCGGGCACCGTCCCGCCGGGCGTGCTGATCCCCGACCGCGCCGTGGGCCTGGCCGTGGCTGACCTGGGACCGCCGCCACCGGTCGTGGTGCTCGGCAGGTTCGGGGCGAGCGACGCCGGCTGCAACCGGGACCCGCGTGATTGTGCCGAGCCGTTCACGATCGAGGCCGTGGTCTGGTCGAGTGGCCGGAACCTGGCACCCGGACGGCAGGTCGCCACGGGTCTCGTTGCGCCAGTCGACCTGGTGACCGCGTCGCTGACGGAACCGGGCACGGGGCCGCCTCTCGACGTTGCCCGGCTGGTGCGGGTGGTGCTGGCCCGGGCGGCGGACCTGGCCGCGCTCGATCCGGCAGCGGCGGTGGCCCTGCGTCCGGCCGGCATCGGATCCTCGACGCCGGTCTGGTATGTCCGTGGCCTGGCGGCCGATGGCCCTGCCATCTCCTGGGCCGTCGTCGAGCCCGGCACGGGCCGGGTCCTGGCGCGCGACGAGGCGGGTTGAGCGCCCGTCCGAGACGGCGCAGGGCGAGCGCTCGCGTGGATCAGTCGGCCGAGTAGGCCACCCGACCGCCGGCAATCGTCAGCCGTACGACGCCGCGCAGCTCGCGGCCCAGCAGGGGCGAGTTCTTGCCACGGGAGAGCAGCGTCTCGGGCGTGACCGTCCAGGTCCCGCCCCGGTCCACGACCACGAGATCCGCCGGCTCTCCCTCGCGGAGCCCGGGCGCGTGGACCTGCCGCTCCCCGAGGATCCGCGCCGGACCGGTCGTGAGCGCCTCGACCGCGCGAGCGAGCGACAGCCGACCCGCTGCGACGGCGGCGAGCGCGACCGGGAGGGCCGTCTCGATCCCGCTGATCCCGTTGACGGCCCAGCCGAACTCGACGTGCTTGTCCACCTCGGTGTGGGGCGCGTGGTCCGTGGCGATCGCGTCCGCGGTGCCGTCTGCGAGCGCCGCGAGGCAGGCCACCGCGTCGACCGGGGATCGCAGCGGCGGGTTCACGCGGAGCGACGTGTCGAACGGCGCGGCGACCAGCGACCCATCGGTCCACGGGTCGCGCCGTGACCCGTCATCCGCCACGGCCTCCCAGGCCCAGCGTCGCGACCCGGCGATCCACTCGTCGGCGAAGGCGATGTGGTGCGGCGTGACGTCGCACGTCACGGGCAGCCCGGCGGCCTTCGCGGCACGCACGTGCGCCAGCGACGCGGCCGTGGACACGTGCGTCAGGTGCAGGCGCGCGCCCGGGACGTCGACGACCGTGTCGGCCAGGATCGCGATCGCCCGAGCGACGGCGCCGGCCTCGCCCGCGACCGGCCAGCCCTTGAGGCCCAGCACGCTCGCGACATAGCCCTCGGACGCCTCGGCACCCGTGGTGAGGGTCGGATCCTCCGGGTGGTCGATGATCGCCAGTCCGAGCGACCCGGCATACGCGAGGGCGTTGCGCAGGAGGGCGGCGGCATGAACGGGTGCCCCGTCGTCGGAGAAGCCGGCCACCCCGGCGTCGGCCAGCTCGCCCAGCGGGGCGAGGGTCTCGCCCTTGCGACCGACCGTGACGGCGCCATGAACGAGGACCCGGACCGGCGACCCGGAGGCCTCCGCCGCCACCCGGACCCGCGCCACGATGCCGGGCTCATCGATCGCGGGTGTCGTGTTGGGCATGACCGCGACCGTGGTGAAACCGCCGTGGGCAGCGGCAGCCTGGCCGGTCGCCACGGTCTCCGCGTCCTCGTTGCCGGGCTCGCGGAAGTGCGCGTGCAGGTCCACGAGGCCGGGCAGGATGAGCGTCCCGTCCGCATCGAGGCCGTCCGCGTCGGCGCCGGCGAGCCACGTCAGGCGCTCCAGGACCCCCTCCCGGACCGCGATCTCCGCCGCGCCCTCGCGTCCGCTCGCCGGGTCCACCGCCCATCCGCGCAGGACCAGGCCGTCCGCCACGTCGCTCACCGGTGCCCTCCCGCATGCTGCGCGCCCGCGAGCAGGTACAGCAGCGCCATCCGCACGGCCACACCGTTGGTCACCTGCGCCGTGATCACCGAGCGCGGGTCCACGGCCACGTCGGCCGCGATCTCGACGCCCTCGTTCATCGGTCCCGGGTGCATCACCACCACGTCGGGCGAGGCGGACCGGAGCCGTTCCTGCGTGAGCCCGTAGCGCGAGGCGTACTCGCGCAGGGACGGAAGCAGGCCGGAGGCCATCCGCTCCTTCTGGATCCGCAGCGCCATCACGACCTCGGCGTCGCGCAGGGCCGCGTCGATGTCGGACGTCACCGTGAACCGCCGGCCGGCGGCGCCCCTGGCCGCCCAGGCCTCGAACCCGCGCAGCAGCGTGGACGGGCCGCACAGCCACAGGTCCGCGCCCATCGCCGTCAGCGTCCAGATGTTGGAGCGGGCGACGCGCGAGTGCAGGGCATCGCCGAGGATCACCACCTTGCGGCCCTCGAGCGAGCCGCCCGGCAGGCGCGAGCGCATCGTGTACAGGTCCAGCAGGGCCTGGCTGGGATGCGCGTGCCAGCCGTCGCCGCCATTGAGGACCGACCCCCCGAACACTTCCGCCGCGAGGTAGGGCGCCCCGGACACGCCGTGGCGCATGACCAGCATGTCGGCGCCCAGCGCCTCGATCGTGCGGACCGTGTCCACGAGACTCTCGCCCTTGGACACGGACGAGGACGCCGCGGCGATGTTGACGACGTCGCACGACAGGTTCTTGGCGGCCACCTCGAAGGAGACCCGCGTCCGCGTCGAGGCCTCGTAGAACAGGATCGTCACGTTGGTGCCGCGCAGGGCCGGGACCTTGGGGATCGGGCGGGCGAGGACCTCGCTCATCGCGTCGGTCGTGCGCATCACCAGGTCCAGGTCGTCCCGGGTCAGGGGATCGACGTCCAGGAGATGGCGGTGGCGCCAGACGAACGGCTGGGAGGCCGGGTGTGCGTCCACCGCCGGGACCTCGGCGACGGCCGGTGACGCTGCCGCGGTGCCGGACGGGTCCACGCCGGCGCGATCGGCCTCGGCCGTCACGGCCGGGAGCTCCCGGCGGCCTCGGCGGCGGACAGCCGCTCGATCTCGACGGCATCCTCGCCGTCGGTCTCCTCGAACATCACCTTGACGGTCTCCTCGCGAGATGTCGGCACGTTCTTGCCCACGTGGTCGGCACGGATGGGCAGCTCGCGGTGGCCCCGGTCCACGAGGACCGCGAGCCGGATGGCCCGGGGGCGTCCGAAGTCGATCAGGGCGTCCATCGCGGCCCGGATCGTGCGGCCCGTGTACAGGACGTCATCCACCAGCACGACCGTGCGGCCGTTGAGGTCGAACGGGATGTCGGTGCCCTTGACGACGGGCTGCTGCGCGACGAGCGAGAGGTCGTCGCGGTAGAAGGTGATGTCCAGGGCGCCCACCGGGACGGTCGCACCCTCGTTCTCGAGGATCGAGTCGGCGATGCGCTGGGCCAGTGGCACGCCACGGCGCTGGATGCCGACGAGGACGAGGCCCTCGGTGCCGGCCTGCTTCTCGACGATCTCGTGGGAGATGCGGATCGTCGCTCGGCGGATGTCCTCACCGGCCATGATCCTGCGGCCGGTCATCGGCTGGACCTGCGGCGTCGCACGGGGGCTCGCTCCTTCTTCCCGGCCTCACGGGGCCACCCGGCCTCACGGGACCGGCGCGGAAATCGAGCCAAGTCTAGCGCGGTCCGGCGCGCTTGGGCGGTCGAGACGAACGGTCCGCCGCGCGTGGGCGCTCGCCCCGGATCAGTAGATGGAGACGGTCACCTTCGTCGTGCCGGACCAGGAGCCGCAGCCGCAGATCTTGAAGAAGTCCGGTCGGTACATGTCGATCAGCCGGCCACCGCGCTTGCTGGGACCGTAGTCCGTGATGGTGCGCTCGATGCAGCCCCCGTCGCCGCAGATCCGGACGACCGTGCCGCGGGGAAGGCGCATCGCGGTCGTGCCGTTGATCGTAGAAGCTCGCGTACCCGGAGAGCTTCTTCCTGGGCTGCTTCCAGGACTCGCCGGCCTTGGCCGACGGTTGATCCACCTTGGGGCGCGCAGCCGGGGCCGCCGGTGCGTCGCCGGGCTCTTCGTAGGGCTGATCCGCGGTGGCCTCGGCGACCGGTTCGGAGGCATCGTCGAAGTCGCCCCAGGCGCTGAGCGCGGAGGCATCTGCGGGGATGATCACCGAAGTGAACGCGGCGGGCTGCAGGTCCCGGGTCGCGGAGATTGCTCGCGAACCAGCGGGGACGGGCAGTCCGACCAGCGCGAAGGTGGCGATGAGCGCCACAGTCGCGACGACCGATCTGCGTCGCATGTACCAGGGGACCATAGCCCAGATGGGCTATCCGTGCGGGTTGCGGGCAGGGTTCGACGCGCTTCTGTCCGGGTTTCGGGCAGTTTCCGTTGCGCCAGCGCAACGGTTTGGCCGCTCGGCGCGGAGTCCTCAGCGGACGACGGTGCCCCCCGCCTCGCCCGGGAGCTCCACCTTGCCGACGGTGTCGCCTTCCCAGCCGAACACCCACATTGTGGGGTCGCCGTCGGCGCCGGGCGCAGCGTAGACGAGCCGGCCGTTCTCGAGGGAGAAGCCGGGGAACGCGCGCTCGTCGGAGAGCAGCGGCTGGTCCAGGTTGGCCCGGCCGGTCTCCGGGTCCAGCGCGTAGAGGCTCAGGCGACCCGCATCACGGGCGTCCTTCCCGGCCATCCACACCGCGACAACCCTGCCGTCCGGGGCCCAGTGGATGTCCCAGGCCGTTTCTGTGTCGCGCTCCAGTACTTGGGCGTCGTCGGCGCCATCCGGCCACGAGCCGATGACCAGCCGTCCATTGCCCGGGACCCAGGTGACCCCGTCGGCGGCAAGCCGGATGCTCCCGTCCCACCACACCGCGTGATTGCCGTCTGGCGCCACGCTGGGCAGCCACGCGTCGTTGCCCTGCTCGCCCTTCTCCGTGCCCTGGGGGCTCACGGCGAGCGTGTGGGGCCGACCGTCCACGACTCGGCTGACCAGCAGATCGGGCCCGTCCCACCCAGCAAGGATGGACCGGCCGCCCGTGGTCACGGTGCGCGCCTCGGCGTCCGAGGTGTTCCAGACGTAGACGTCGGGGCCTGCAGTGCCGTCCGCCGGGCGGGCGGTGAAGGCGAACCGCGACCCGTCGGCGTTGTAGGCCGCCACCCCGCCGACGACGATCACGTCGCTGGCGATCCGGATCGAGCCGTCCGGGGCGGGCGTCACGGTCACGACCAGGGTCGGGGTGGGCTCCGGGGTGGGCTCGGTTGTGGGTTCCGGAGTGGGTTCCGGGGTCGCATCGGGCGCCGCCGATGGGGAGTCGCCCGGCTCGCTGGACGGCGGAGCCGAGGCTGGTGCCGCGGACGGCGTGGCGATCGGCGTGGGCTCCGGCTGCGCCGAGACCGAGGGGGACGGGTTGGTCACCGGGGTCGCGTCCGGGGTGGGTTCGGCCGTGGCGGGGGCGGTCGCGGGAGCGGCGGAGGGCGCGAGCGTGGGTGCGGCCGTCGGGGCCAGGGTGGCCGCTGGCGAGCTGGACACGGCCACGGCCGCCTTGACCGGGACGACATACAGGCCGTTGGTGCCGGACGCATCGCGGCCCACGATCACCATGCTGTCACGCGCCGGCGAGATGATGGCGTCATCGACCTCGGCGCCGGCGCTGATCCGAGCCACCTGCGCCGCCTCGAAGGACGGTTCGGCGACCGCGCAGCTGTCCGCGGCCAGCGGGCAGATCTCGTCCACGCCCGCCGTCCGGACCTCGAAGCTGCCGTCTGCGTTGCGAGCGAGGACCGCGACGTCGTCCGTGGTGACGGCGATGGCCGTGGGGACAGGCGAGCCGTCCGACGGTGGCACCACCGGCGATCCGTTGAGGAGCGCGGATCCCACCACGATCGCCACCACCGCGAGGCCGGCGATCGGTGCCAGCGAGGCGGCCGGCACCCCGAGCACGCGGCGACCGCGACTCGCCGCAGGTTGACGCTGGCCGGGCTCCGCATCGATCGCGGCAGCGGTCCGGGCCCACAGGTCCCGCGGCGGCTGCGGCGACGCATCGCGCAGGGCAGCGAACAGGAGGCGATCCGTGTCGTAGTCCGCTGCGACGGCGGCGCACGGATCGCAGGCGTCGAGGTGCGCGTCCAGCCATGTGGCGTCGGCGGGCTCGAGCGGCTCGTCCACGCGCAGGGCGGCGAGCTCGCGGGCGCGGTCGTGGTCGGCGGAGGCCCGGCGGAAGAGCGGGCTCACGACCGGGTCTCCCGGTGACGGGCCGCGTCGGCTGCGGCCTCGCTCTCCGCGATGGCTGCCCGCTCGACGGCGAGCGCCTGGCGGAGGCTCTCGCGAGCCCGGGTGAGGAGGGCGCGGGCGGCGACATGGGACACGCCCAGCGCGGCCGCGAGCTCGAGGCCCGTCAGATCGTGGAGCTCGGCCAGGAGCAGGGCGGCGCGCTGGCGCTCCGGGATCTTCTCCAGCGCCCGCTGGAGGTCGCCCGAGAGGCGGAGGTCCATCGCGAGGTGCTCTGCGGACGGACTCGTGTTGCGGGTCTCGCCGACGAGCGGCACGAAGCGGACGATGCGCCTGCGGCGGAGGTTGTCGAGGGCGACCCGGTGTGCGATCTGGTACAGCCACGCACGCGCGTTCTCGGGCTTCTGGAGCGAGTCGTAGGCCCGATACGCCTTCACGAACGCGTCCTGGGTGAGGTCCGCGGCGAGCTCGGGGTCCCGGAGCATGCGGACGAGGTACGCGTAGATCTCGTTCTGGTGCCTGGCGAACAGGTCCTCGACGAAGCGGTAGGCATCGTCGCGGTCCCAGCCGGCGCTCACGGCGAAACCGGCCGGGTTGGCCTGCCGTCGTGCGATGTCCAGCGAGTCTGCGACCACGCGTGCTCCGGTGTAGAGGATCGGCTGTTCCCCCCGATCCGGAGCCGAGCGCTCCAGGCCCTATTGACGACGCAATCCGCCACGGTGTGACGGCCTCCTCCCCCCAAACCGGTTCATCGCCGTGGATGCTCAAGTGGGGCGCCGGCATCCGGTCCGCTGCGGAGCTCGTCGACCGCATCCTCCGGGGACACGGGGTTGACCGGCAGGCCCGTGCCGAGCTCCAAGCCAGCAATCTCGCGCAACCGGGGGTGGATCTCCCAGTGCCAATGGTAGGTTGCGTCGACCTGTTCCTTGAGCGGCGCGGAATGGAGGACCAGGTTGTACGGCGGTCCGTCCAGGCTGGACGCCAGGTCGCCCAGGACGTGCCGCAGCGCCTCCGCCGCGGCGACGATGTCCGCGTCCGTGGCCCGGGCGAAGTCCGCGTCGTGCCGCCGCGGCACGACCCAGATCTCGAACGGCGAGCGGCCGGCCCACGGCGCGAACGCGACGGCGTTGTCGTCCGCGTACAGCAGGCGGTCCGGCCGGCGCACCTCCTCCCGAACCAGCCGGCAGAACGGGCACTCGCCCTCCCGGATCAGGAACCGCGCTGCGCCGCCCAGCTCCTCGCCGATGCGGTGCGGGATCTGGGGCAGGTCGTAGAGGTCGAAGCAGAGGTGGTTGGTGCGGGCACCAGCCTGCGCGCCCCAGTTCTGGACGACCTGGAGGTGCTGGGTCCGGTCCGCTGCGCGGCTGGCCCGGATCTCGTCGCGGCAGCGCACGAGGAGCCCCTCGATGATCTCGTTGCCGACGGCGTGGAGCGGCCGGTGCTCCCCCGGTGGGGCCACCACGGTGCGCCAGGACCCGGCGGCGCGGGCATCGGCGATCGTGACCTGGGCCACCGCGCTCTCGCGGGCCCTCGCCTCCTCGACGGTCCCTGCCACGGTGAAGGCGAAGTCCTTGAGGACCCGCGTGCGAATGCCGTCCCCGGGCGGGATGCGGCAGTTGAAGCAGTCACCGTAGTCGTTGACCAGCGCGGCCGGCATCGCGAACCGCTGACGGTCGAAGGCCCGGTCGACCATCGTCGCGACCCACCAGCCGGTGATGGCGTCCTTGCGCAGCTCGAACAGGCCCTGGCTCATCTGGGGGCCACCCGGAAGAGCAGGGGCAGCATCGGCGGCAGGGCCGACGGCGGGCTCGCAAGCGACGTCCGCGTCATGCGGGCACCGGGGCGACGAGGGCCGCGAGACGATCGAGCGTGACCCGCTCGGCGGCAGGATCCGCGTCGGGCGGCAGGACACCCTCGAGCGGGGCGTCGATCCGGGCGGCGAACGCGCGGGCGAAGGCGGTGGCGGCTTCGGCCACCCGGTCGGTGGACGGCGGCTCGCCGGGGCGGCCGGCCTCCCGGGCGATGGACGTCGAGTCCAGGCCGGGCATGCCGCACGGGTCGATCAGGCCGAAGTCCGCGAGGTCCACGTCCACGTTGAGCGCGATGCCGTGGTAGCTCGTCCCCCGTTCGATCCGGATGCCCAGCGCGCCGATCTTGCGAGGGAGGGGGCCCTCGGGGTCGATCCAACAGCCGGGGTGGCCATCCCGGCGGCCCGCCGCGACACCGAAGGCGGCGCACGTGTCCGCGAGGGCGGCCTCGAGCGCGCGAACGAGCGGCCGGAGCAGGAGCCCGCGATCTGCCAGCTTGATGATCGGGTAGGCGACGAGCTGTCCCGGGCCGTGGTAGGTCACCTCGCCGCCACGCTCCACGCGCAGGAGCTCGATGCCGCGTGCCTCCAGCAGCGCCGGGGGCGCGAGGACGTGGGTCTCATCCGCGCCGCGGCCCAGGGTCAGGACGGCAGGGTGCTCAAGAAGCAGCAGCTGATCGCCGATGCGGTCCGTGGCACGGGCCATCGCCAGGGCCTTCTGGAGGTCCCATGCGTCGCGGTACCCGATGCGTCCCAGCCAGTGGGCGGAGAGCGCGCTGGCGTCCATGGCGGGACGATAGCAGGGGCGGCCCGCGCGACGGTACTGCGCGACTGCGGGCGCACGCGCCATCCTGCGCAGATGCAGACACCATCGACCTCCGGGCGTCCCGCGTTCCCCCACCTGTTCGAGCCGATCACCGTCGGCGGGGCGAGGATCCGCAACCGGATCCTGTCATCCGGGCACGACACCGTGATGGCCGTGGACGGGCTGGTCACGGACCGGCTGGTGGCGTACCAGGAGGCACGCGCACGCGGCGGAGCCGGGCTCATCGTCATCCAGGTCGCGGGCGTCCACCCGACGGCGCGCTACACCTCGTCGGAGCTGACCGCGGACACGGACGCGTCCATCCCGGGCTTTGCGCAGCTCGCCGATGCCATCCACCGTCACGGGGCCACGGTCTTCGGGCAGCTCTTCCATGGCGGGCGGGAGATCATGGACACCGCCGACGGCACGCTGGCCGTCGCCTGGGCGCCCAGCGCCGTGCCCACGGAGCGCTTCCACGTCATGCCGCGGGCGATGACGTCCGTGCTCATCCGCGAGATCCTCGACGGGTTCGGGGCCGCGGCGGCTCGCCTGGAGGCGGCCGGCCTGGACGGCGTGGAGGTCGTGGCCTCGCACGGGTACCTGCCCTCGCAGTTCCTCAATCCGCGGACGAACCTGCGCAGCGACGAGTGGGGCGGCGACGCGACGGGCCGGCTGCGGTTCCTGCGCGAGGCACTGGCCGCGTGTCGGGCGGCGACGCGACCCGGGTTCGTGGTGGGGCTGCGGATCTCCATCGGCGAGGTGACACCCGAGGGCCTGACCGAGGACGAGGCGCTCGCAGCGCTGGCCGCACTGGACGCCGACGAGGCGATGGACTACGTGAGCGTCGTGGCCGGGACGTCGGCGACGCTGGCGGGCTCGGACCACATCGTGCCGCCCTCGCCGATTGCCAACGGCTACACGGCGCCGCTCGCCGCCCGCGTCAAGCGCGTCGTCCGGGTGCCCGTGATGGTGGCCGGTCGCATCAACCAGCCGCAGGAGGCCGAGGCGATCCTGGCGGCGGGCCACGCCGACCTGTGCGTCATGACCCGGGCGCTGATCTGCGACCCGGAGCTGCCCGCCAAGGCCGCGCAGGGACGCCTGGATGACATCCGGGCGTGCATCGGCTGCAACCAGGCCTGCATCGGCCACTTCCACGCCGGCTACCCGATCTCGTGCATCCAGTTCCCCGAGAGCGGGCGTGAGCTCGACTTCCCCCGGACGGGCGAGCCCGGGTTCGCCCGCCATGCGCCTGCGGCGGCCGCGCGAGACGTGCTGGTGATCGGGGGCGGGCCGGCCGGCCTCAAGGCGGCGGCGGTCGCCGCGGAGCGCGGCCACCGGGTCACGCTCGTCGAGGCGGAGCGCTGGGTGGGCGGCCAGGTGCGGCTGGCCCAGAAGCTGCCCGGACGCGAGGAGATGGGCGGCGCGATCACCAACCTCGAGGCCGAGGCGCGCCGCTCGGGTGTGCGCATCCTCACGGGCGTGCGGGCGGACACGGCGTACGTTCGTGCGTCGGGAGCGGAGGTGGTCGTCGTCGCGACCGGAGCGGTCCCCTACCGGCCACCGCTGGAGCTCATGGGGGCGCCCGTGGTCCTCGACGCGTGGGAGGTGCTCCGGGGCGCGGAGGTCCCGGGCGGCCACGTCGTGGTGGCGGACTGGCGGTGCGACTGGGTGGGGCTGGGGCTCGCGACGATGCTCTCGACCGGCGGGCGACGGGTCACGCTGGCATCGTCGGGGTACACCTCCGGACAGCGGCTCCAGCAGTACGTGCGGGACACGATGATCTCGGCGGCGCGACGGGCCCGGGTGGACATCCGGCCGACGCTCCGGCCGTACGGTGCGGACTCGAGCGCCGTGTTCCTCCAGGACGTGCTGACCTCCGACGCCGTGGTCGTGGAGGACGCGACCGCGCTGGTCCTGGCCCAGGGAACGGTGCCGGACGACACGCTCCTCCTGGAGCTTGAGGCCGCGGCCGCGGACGGCTCGTTCCGGGTGGTCGCGGCGGGCGACGTGCTCACGCCGCGGACGATCGAGGAGGCGGTCCTGGAGGGCTTGCGGGCGGGGATCGCGATCTAGGCGGTGTTACGCTGGCCGCAACCCGCCGTTCGTAGCCACGGATGACGGGCGAGGACCCGGGAGCGACGGAACCGCGCCCGGGTCCGCTTCGTTCCCGCGATGGAGGAGACGGCGGTGACCGACGGCGTGCTCGAGATGCGGCTGGTGGTGACGGCGCCCGACTACGACGAGGCGCTGCGGTTCTACCGGGACGTGCTGGGGTTGCGGGAGATCGGCGCGTTCGACGATGGCGGCGGCCGGGTGGCGATCCTGGACGCAGGCCGGGCGACGCTGGAGCTCTCGGACGAGCCGCACGCGGAGCACATCGACCGGCTCGAGGTCGGGCGGCGGGTCGCGGGACACATCCGGGTGGCGTTCGGGGTTCCGGATGCGGGCGAGGCCACCGATCGATTGGTGGACGGCGGGGCCACGCTGCTCGCGGCGCCGGTGGAGACACCGTGGGGATCGCTCAACTCGCGGCTCGAGGCGCCGGCAGGGCTGCAGCTGACGCTGTTCCAGGAGCTGGTGCCGGAGCGCTGAGGGCCCGCAAGCCCGGGAGGTCAGCCCCTGAGGGCGTACCAGAGGATCGGCGCCAGGCGGCCGGGGTGGTGGTCGGCCTCGAACCGGGTGAGCTCCGGCATCAGCTTGTGAGCCCCGCCGTGGCTCGAGAACCAGGGCGGCTTGGGCCACGCGCGGAACGGGCCGCGGATGACGGTCTTCTCGGCCGCGTCGAACATCAGCGGGTTGTGGACGAAGCCCGTGCCGGACCCGATGTCGTGGCGGGGATTGCCCGGGAACGCACCCCAGGGCGTGATCCCGATCCCGTAGCCCGCGGCGGACCAGTGGTTGAGCGAGACCGTGCCGTAGCGCAGGTCGCCGATCGCCCGCTCCAGGGCAGGCCGGATCGCGGGGTCCTTCGCCGTCCGCGGATCCACGATGATCGTCGCGTTGAGTGTCCCCCACAGGCGCTCGTTGGCAAAGGCGGTCGCGCGCTCCAGGAAGGTCACGGCGTCGGTCGCGTCCACCGGCGTCTCGGCCGTCACGCTGCAGAACGCCTCCACGCGGTAGCACGGGTCCCCCGCGGCATCCGGCGAGAGCCCCGGGATCAGCATCCAGGGCAGGTGGCCATCCGACGGGTCACCGAACAGCTCGGCCTCGGGATGGACCTCGCCGAAGGCGGCGAACCGGGCAGCGGCGCCCGGGTAGTAGGCGAGGCGCGTGGGGAGCTGCCCGAGGCGTCGCCGGATCCGGTCCAGCAGGGCCTCGCGCTGGGGCCAGCCGGCGGCCGTGACGATCACCCGCGAGGTCGTGCAGTTGAACCCGGCGTTGTTGGTGAGCATCGTCGCGATGTTCTCGGCGTGGTAGTCCAGCCCAGCCGACGACCAGCGCCCGGGCACCACGATGATCGGCGTGAGGTTGCCGAGCTCCGCGCTGAACGGCTTGTGCAGGACCGGCTCGTCGCGGCGCCTGCGCTCCGCGCCCTCGGGGCCCGGGCCCGTAGACGATGGCGTCGTACGTCCGGTCGGCGCCGGTGATGTGCAGGGTGTCCACGCCGGGATGGGCGGAGAGATGGGCGCCCTGCACGTGGTCGCCGACGATGACCCGGAGCACGCCCTCGCGGACGAGCGGCGCGAGGGCCGCCGCCTGGACCTCGGCGAGGTGGGCCATCACGGGATGGAGCTTGAGGACGACCACCTGCTGCTCCACGAACAGCTTGTGGATCGCGTCGAGCGGGCCGATGGAGGATGCGTTGCCGGCGCCCAGCACGAGACAGACGCGGCCCTTCGGTGGCGTCCGGTAGGCCACCGCCATCGTCGCCGGCAGGGTCTCCTCCGTGACCGCCCGGTCCATCCAGACATCGGCGTGCACCCGCAGGTAGGCAAGACGGTCCAGGAGGTCGGTCGGCATGACCCGGGCGACGACGCGCCCGTCGGGCAGGGTCCGCACGCCACCGGGGATGCGCGGGACGCCTGTCCGGATGATCCCGTCGAGCGCATCGCGGTGGAGGCGGACGCCGCGCAGGAAGATGTACGGCCCGACGATGGTCTCCTCGGCCGCGTCCGGTCCGGCCGGGTCCAGGCCCTCGTGGAGGGAGCCCAGGCGCGTCCAGCGGTCGATCAGCGGCAGCGTGGCCCGCAGCACCTCGTCGAGCAGCTCCCGCTTGCGCTCGGGGCTCGTCCGGACCCACGCGTCCGCCTTCGCGCGCAGCTCCGCGACCGCCTCGTCGCAGACCGCGAGGGGCGTGGCGTCGGGCACGGGCATCAGCGGCACGTACTGGTACGGACCGGGCGGGATCACGAGCTCGGATGGGTGTGGGACGTGGGGCTGAGGCTGGACGGCGGTCATGGCAGTCCGGCAATCATGCCTCCTCGTGCCCGGGGCGCGCCGCGACCCGGCGTCCTATGCTCCGCCTTCCGGCACGACGCCGGCAAACGGGAGGGCTGACCGGCGTGCGCGACGTCCTGCGGCATCGCGATCTCCGCCTGCTCCTCGCCGGGCAGGCCGTGTCACAGGCGGGCGACTGGCTCTACAACGTCGCGCTGATCGTCTACGTCCTCGACGCGACGGGCTCCGCCGCCTGGGTCGCGGCCGTGGAGCTGGCCCACCTGGTGCCATGGATCGTCATGTCACCCGTCGGGGGCCTGATGGCGGACCGCATCGACCGCCGCAGGCTCCTGATCGCGGGCGATCTCGTCCAGGTGCTGACGATGCTGGCGCTCGCGGCCCTTGCGGCCGCCGGAGGCAGCCCGGCCGCGGCCGTCGCGATCGCCCTGTTCGCGTCGCTGACCCAGGTCGCTCAGAGCCCCAGCCTCCAGGCCTCGATTCCCGCGCTCGTGGACGAGCGTGGCCTGGCGTCGGTGAACGCGCTGATGTCCGCGATCATGAACATCGCGATCGTGGTGGGGCCGGCGGTCGGCGCCGTGCTGCTGATCCTCGGATCGCCGGCCGCGGCGTTCGCGGCCAACGCCGGCTCGTTCCTCGTGTCGGCCGCCTGCTTCGCGCTGATCCGCACGCCGATGGGTCCCCCCGCCGCCACGGGATCCGGTGCGGAAGCACGCGCACCGGCGGAGGGCGAGACCACGCACACCGGCCGCGCCGTACGAGCGGCCTTGCGAGCCGCCGGCGCGGACCTCGCGGCCGGTGCAGCCGCCCTTCGCGGCTCCCCGACAGCGCTGACGATGGTCCTCGTGGCGGCGGGCGGCCTGTTCGCCTACGGGATGCAGACGGTGCTGTGGGCGGTCATGGCCGACGAGCGGCTGGGCGTCGGCACGGATGCGATCACGCTGCTCTTCGTCGCCAACGGCATCGGAGGCCTGCTGGCGACGATCCCGGCCTCACGCGCCGGCAGTGGGCGCTCCGCCGCCCGCATCCTCGCGGCAGGAGCCGTCATCGGCGGCCTGTCCGTGGTGGCCCTCGGACTCGCGGACGGCCTGGCGCCGGCGATGGCCCTGATCGGGCTCCAGGGCTTCGTCATCAGCATCGTGGACATCCTGGCCATCACGATCCTCCAGCGGGCGCTGGGCCCGGCGGTCCTGGGCCGCGCCCTCGGGACGATGGACTCTCTGACCTCCGTGGCGATGGTCGCCGGCACGGTCCTCGCGCCCCTCATCGTGAGCGTCGCCGGACTCCCGACGGCGTTCGCCGTTGGCGGCATCGCGCTCACCGCGACGGGCGTCATCGCGTTCGTGTTCGGCCGGCGGCAGGCCCCACCGGAAGCGGCATCCGAGGCCCGGGTCCAGCTCCTCGCCGGGCTGTCGCTGTTCTCGGACGCGCCACGCTTCGCCCTCGAGGGCCTGGCAGCGGACTGCCGCGAGCTCAGGGTTCCGGTCGGCGAGGCGGTGATCCGCGAGGGCGACAGCCCCGACGCCCTGTTCGTGATCGTCGATGGCGCGGCCGTCGTCACGTCTGGCGCCGGCGAGACCCTGAACGCGATGGCGGCCGGCGACTTCTTCGGCGAGATCGGCCTGCTCAAGGGCGTGCCGCGGACGGCGACCGTCACGACGACGCAGCCGTGCACGCTGCTGCGGATCGAGGGCGACGTCTTCCTGGCGCTCGTGCGGACCGGCGTGGCCCATCGCGGCGTCCTCGGCCGCAGCGTCGGCGTCCGGCTCTCGGAGCGGCGCGGCCAGCCGGCCTGACGGCACGCTGGCGCCGGGCGAACGCCTCGGCGGTCCAGCCCCCGGCGGTCAGCCGTCCCCGAGGCCGAACCAGCGGGCGCGTCGGGTGGTCGCGAAGTCGAGTCTTCTCGCCGGCGGTCTGCTCGGACGGTGGCGTGAACGTGCCCTGGGGCTTGCCCGGGACGCTGAAGAAGTCCACGTCCACGCGGGCCACCTCGCCCGCGCCGAACTCCATCCAGCAGGCGCCGGTGCCGTCGTAGCCGGGCGGCTCCTGCTCACCCCGGATCCGGGCGATCAGCTGGTCCGCGACCACGCGCGCGGCGCGCTCCGCGAAGACGCCGGCCTTGGCCGTGCCAACGCTGGTCACGTCGCCCACCGCGTACACGCCCGGGAAGCGCGTGGCCGCACTCCCCTGCTCCACCGGGATCCAGCCGTCCTGCGCGAGACCCGAGGCGAGCACCACGGCAGGCGCACGATGCACCGGGATGCCGAGGAACAGGTCGTACGGCAGCCGCGCGCCGTCCGAGAGGACGACCTCGTGGGTCGCGGGGTCCAGGGCGTCCACCTTGCGCCCGGCCACGAACTCGATGCCGCGCTCGGCGAAGCGGGCGAGGATCGCTGACGACATCTCGGGCGACGGGGGGACCGGGATCCCGAACGGGCTGACGACCTTGATGTCGACGGCGTCGCGAACACCCAGGGCGCGGAGATGATCGTCGAGCAGGAAGGCGGCCTCGCTGGGCGCGGGTGGGCACTTGTAGGGCGTGCCGCAGATGCCGATCACGGCCCGGCCCGAGCGGAACGTCGGCAGGATCTCGCGGACCGCCATCGCGCCCGCGATCGAGTAGAACTCGTTGCCGGCCTCCGCCAGGCCTGGGGTCGCCGCGAGGTCGTAGTCCGCACCGAGGGCCACCACGAGGATGTCGGCGACGTACGTGCCCGCGTCGGTGGTCACGCGGCGGGCCTCCGGGTCGATCGCCGTGATCGTCTCCCGTCGGAACCGGACGCCGTTGGCGATGGCCGCATACGGCACGCGGATCGACTCCGGCGTGCGACGGCCGAACGTCATGTCCAGCTTCGCGAAGCCGAACACGAACGCGTCGGAGCGATCGATGAGGGTGATGTCCACGGCGTCGCCCAGCTCCGCGACGAGACGGGAGGAGAGCTCAAGGCCGCCGAAGCCGGCGCCGAGCACGAGGACGGAGGTGCGCATGCCCGAAGGATACCGGCGCGGGTGTAGCCTCGATCCGTGACCCACGAGTACACGCTCCTCCTCGGCGGGACCGTCATCACCGGCGGCTCCGGGCCCGATGCCGAGGCCATCGCCTGGGCTGCGGACACGGTCCTCGCCCTGGGCTCGGAGATGGAGGTGCGGTCGATCTCGCGAGGCGACTCGCACGTCGTCCGGATCCCCGGCCGGTTCGTGGTCCCGCTGGCACCGGGAGCCAACCTCACGTGGCCGACCGACGCGACCCTGGAGATCGGGGGACCGGCAGACCTGGCGGTGCTCGCCGGGGATCCGCGCGTCGGGACGAGCGTGGAGGGCGCAGGCTCGCAACCGGTCGAGGTGGTCGCGATCGTCCGGGCCGGACGTGTTGAGACCGGGTGGCCGGAACCACGAGCGGCGGAGGCGATGGAGCACCGGACGGTGACGGTGGCGGACGGCATCGACCTCGCGGTGGACGAGTGGCGACCCACGGCGGCCGCCTGGGCCGCGACGGCGGAGGCCCAGCCGGCGACCGATGTGGCGGCCGACGCCCCGCCGTTCGTGCTGGTCCACGGCCTGGCGTCCAACGCACGGCTGTGGGACGGGGTGGCGACCGCGCTCGTCGGAGCGGGCCACCGGGTGTTCGCGGTGGACCTCCGGGGACACGGCCGCTCGTCCAAGCCCGCCGGCCCGTACGACATTCCCACCGTGGCCGTCGACCTGGGCACCGTGATCGAGCGGCTGGGCATCGAGCGGCCGGTCGTCGCCGGGCAGTCCTGGGGCGGGAACGTGGTCCTGGACCTTGCGGCCCGGCGCCCGGAGCTCGTGCGAGGGATCGTGTGCGTCGACGGGGGCTGGCTGCAGCCCGGCCGTGACTTCGCGGACTGGGACGCCTGTCGCGCCGCCCTGTCGCCGCCACGGCTGGCCGGGCGGCGGCTCGACGAGATCGAGGGCTACCTGCGCTCGGGCCACCCGGACTGGCCCGAGACCGGCATCCGCGGCGTGCTCGCCAACTTCGAGCTCCGGCCGGACGGCACCGTGGCCCCGTGGCTGTCCTTCGACCACCACGTCAAGGTCCTCCACGGCCTGTGGGAGCATCGCCCTTCCGAGCTCTACGCGGGCCTCGCGGTCCCGGTGCTCCTGGTGCCCGCGGACGGCGGCGAGAGCGACCGCCTGCGGCGCAAGCGCCGGGACGTGGACACCGCCGCGACGGTCATCCCGAACGCCCGGGTTCGCTGGTTCACCGGCGATCACGACATCCACGCCCAGCACCCGGCCGAACTCGCAGGTGTGATGCACGACATGACCGTCGACGGGTTCTTCGCATGAGCGATCCGCGGATCCTCGCGATCATGGGGTCCGGCGAGACCGCGCCCACCATGGCCAAGGTTCACCGGGCGCTGTTCGAGCGCCTCGGCCCGGCGCCGGTCCCGGCCGTGATCCTGGACACCCCGTACGGGTTCCAGGAGAACGCCGACGAGCTCAGCGCGCGGACCGTGAAGTTCTTCGCCGAGAGCGTCGGGCGCGAGGTTGCCATCGCCTCCTACCGGTCCCGGGACGTGGACGCGCTGACCACCGCGACGGCCGTCGCCCGGATCCGGCCCGCGCGCTACCTCATGGCCGGGCCCGGCAGCCCGAGCTACGCCCTGCGCCAGTGGGCCGGCGGACCGATTCCGCCCGCCCTCGCGGGCCTGCTCCGGGACGGCGGCATCCTGACGATGGCGAGCGCCGCGGCACTCACCCTGGGTGCCGTCACGATCCCCGTCTACGAGGTCTACAAGGTGGGCGAGGAGCCGGCATGGCTGCCCGGCCTGGACCTCCTCGGCGAGGCGACCGGCCTGCGGGCAGCGGTGGTCCCCCACTACGACAACGCCGAGGGCGGCAACCACGACACCCGCTTCTGCTACATGGGCGAGCGCCGGCTGCGGATCCTCGAAGGGCTCCTGCCCGCGGACACGTTCGTCCTCGGCGTGGACAGCCATACCGCGCTCGTGCTCGACCTGGATCAGGGAAGCGCCTCGGTCTCGGGCCTGGGCGGGGTCACGGTCCGGGTCGACGGCAGGTCCACGGTCTTCCCGAGCGGCAGCAGCGTGGCGATCGAGGCGCTGGCCGAGGCGGCTCGCGCCCTGGCCTCCGGCGGTGCCCCCGGTCTGTCGATTGGATCCGGCGGTGCTGGTGCGGGCGCGGATGCGGATGCGGGCGCTGGCGCAGATGCGGATGCGGGCGCTGGTGCGGACGACGTCGGCGGCCTCGCATCGCGGCCAGAGCCGATCGGGCACGAGGCAGCAGACCTCGAGGGGGCGTTCTTCCACGCCCTGGCCGACGGGGACTCGGGAGCGGCCGTCGCGGCGCTCCTCGATCTCGACGGGGTGCTCGAGGCCCGCCTCCGTGGTGGGGAGGACAGCCCCGACCTGGACAACGCCCGGTCCACCTTCCGCTCGCTCATCGTCCGCCTGGGCGAGGCCGCCGCGGCCGGCGGGTCAGATCCGCGGGCGACGATCGAGCCGTTCGTGGACGCCCTGCTCGCCGTGCGGGCCCGGGCGCGCGAGACCCGCGATTGGGCGACCGCCGACCTCGTCCGGGACCGCCTCGTGGATGCCGGCGTGGAGGTCCGCGACGGTGCCGAGGGATCCAGCTGGGTGTTGGGCTGACCGACCGCCTCTTGACGCCAGCCGGTCCAGCGGTATCGTTGCGGATACCGCCATGGAGGCAGGACAAGTGACGAAGCTCTACTACACGCCGCGCGAAGTCGCCGAGATCCTCGACATCAGCGATGACGCCGTTCTTGATCTGGTCAATCGAGGCTCTATGCCGGGCCTGCGGGTATCGCCCCGGATCACGCGCATTCCCATCGCGGCGTTCGATCTCTGGCGGGAGGGGTTCGTGCCCCGCCGCCGGCGGGTGACGATCGGACCCTCGCGACGGCGCGTGGTTGTCGGGGAGGGCGAGCACGTTCCCGCGCCGCGGAGGATGGCGCGAGGGTGACCCTGGCCTCGACTGGCGACTTGCTCGCCTATCTCGCTGACCTTGTCGAGGAACTCGAGCGATACGCCGTCACGCTGCTGCCACCTGCCGATCACGACGAGCTCACCATTGGACGGGAAACCGACGGAAGCCTTGTCATCGATCTGCGGGGCCGCCTCCCGATGGCGCGCCGGTCGCGAGACGTCGACCTCGAGCTGTTCGAGCGTTGGCGACCGGCCGGTCGGGACCAGTGGATCTGCGCAGAGTACGCCTACGAGCTGCGGCATCACGAGATCGGGTATCGGCGAGCCTTCCACCGTCATGACGAGGAGCACTTCGTCCGGATGCACGGTGTCGCGACCCACGAGCACTGCGAGTCGACGATGGGGGTCGAAGTGTGCGCCCACTACTACGGCCTACCGGTGTCGGACGCCTTCGACGGATTCCGCCGCCTGTACGCGACCTGGTTGACGAACGAACGGCCCGATTGCCTCGCGTTGCCCTGTCTCGGCTGATGCGCCCGGCCCGGTTCTGGGCTTTCAGTCCACCTGGGGTGCGATCCTCCCGCGGCCTCCGCGCAGGGCATCGAACGCCGCGACCAGCGCGAGCAGCAGCCCGGTCACGAAGACCGGCCACGGGTACGGCCCCGGGAGACCCTGGTTCGCCAGCCGCCCCGCGTCGAGGGTCCAGGACAGGATGACGAGCACGCCGCCCGCCAGCCCCGCCGCCCAGTGCCAGCGCTTCAGGACCGGCGGCCGCCCGGCCCGCACCCGCCAGGCTGCCAGGAGGCCCACCCCGACGAGCGCGACGCTGACCGCCACCGGCGACCAGACCGGCCCGACCCAGGGCACCGGGATGAGGAACAGCAGGTCCGTCGTGGCGAGCGACGCAGGCCAGCCGGCGAACACGTACAGCCAGGCGTAGTAGCCGATGTCCCAGGCGCCGAAGACGACCGCGCTCCAGGCCAATCGCTCGACCCACGTCCGGCCGACGAGCACGCCCACCGTCGCGATCATCACCAGCGTTGCCGCCTCCCGGCCGACCTCGATCGCAACGAGCTCCCCGGCCTCGATCGCCGGCCGCAGCGGGAAGATCTCCCCGACCTGGCCGCCCAGCGCGAGCGTGAGGTACACGACGACCGCGGACTCCAGGTAGGCCATCGCCAGCGCGAACACGAGCACGACGATCGCGGTGGCGCGGAACGAGAGCTGGCTGCCCATGCGGGTCACGCTAGCACCCGGACCGGGCGGGTTGCCTCGCGCGGCCGGACGCCGGCAGCCTTGCCGCGGCAACCCGGCCAGTCGGCAGTATGCGACTCGTGCGGACTCCGGTCTACGATGGGTCCATGAGCGATGACGCCGCGCGCCTGCCTGCCGGGACCGAGCTCCTGCGAACCATCCGCATGTCCCTTCGCCTCAACGCCCCGCCGGAGCGTGTCTCGCGGGCCTGGGCCGACCCCGAGGAGCTGGCCCGCTGGTTCCCGGACCGCGTCGAGGGCGGGCTGGCCGTCGGCGCCCGGACCGTGCTCGTCTGGGAGTACCAGCGGGTGTGGTGGGACGTGATCGAGTCCCGGACCGGCGAGGTGTTCGCGTTCCGCTGGCCGTGGCTCCCCGACGAGCGCCTGGTCACCACCGTGAGGGTCACGTTCGCGCCCGCCGGCTACGGGACCCAGCTGGAGCTGGAAGACGGACCATTCCCGCTCGACCAGCCCGGCGGCCTCGACGCGTGGGCAGAGGCGATCGAGGGCTGGAGCGGGGCGCTGGCGGGGCTCCGGGCGTCGTTGGACTTCAGCGTGGACCTGCGCGAGCGCGCGTAGGACTCCCGGAGCGCCTCGCCACGAGGTGGCGCGGGCCGCTGCCGACTGCTGCGAGGGTCGCCATTGCGGTTCCGCGCCGGAGCGCGCAGACTCGGGACCTTGATGTCCACCCCTGCTGCGCCCCTGCGACTCCTGTCGTCGACGACCACGAGGTGGTACGGCGTGGGCTGGTGGACTACCTCGACCGGCGGGACCAGTTCCAGGTCGTCGCCGAGGCGGGGACGTGCGCCGAAGCCATCGCCCAGGCCCGCCGGTTCCTGCCGGACATCGTGCTGCTGGACATCCAGCTCCCAGACGCGTCGGGGCTCGAGGCGTGCAGCCGCCTGCGTGACGAGTTCCCGACGCTCCGCGTCGTGTTCCTGACGAGCTCACCCGATGAGCTCGACGTGTTCTCGGCCATCCTCTCCGGCGCGCGCGGCTACGTCCTCAAGCAGACGAGATCGGTGGAGCTCGTGCGCACGCTGGACGCGGTCGGGCGGGGTGAGTCGATGTTCGACGCCGCCGTGACCGGCATGGTGCTGGAGCGGATCCGGCGGATCTCGAGCGGGGCGTACGCGGACGAGAGTGTCCTGCTGACCGCGCGCGAGCGCGAGATCCTGCCGCTGATCGCGGCCGGCCAGACCAATCGCGAGATCGCCGAGACGGTCTTCCTCTCGGACAAGACGGTCAAGAACTACGTCAGCTCGATCCTGTCCAAGCTGGGCCTGGAGCGGCGCACGCAGGTGCCCACCTACGTGGCGACCCACGACCCGCTGCCGGCCGCCCCACGTCGCCCGACGCCGGGGCGCTGACCGGGATCGTCAGGCCGTGGCGGGAACCCCCGCGTCCAGGCCCCGCCCCTTCTCCATCACGATCTGCTGGACCTGCACCAGGCCGGTCGCGAAGCCGCCCTCGCACAGCGCCAGGTAGTACTCCCACATCCGGATGAACCGGTCGTCGAAGCCCTGTGCGCGCACCTCGGCGAGGTTCTCGAGGAACCGCGTCCGCCACGCCCGCAGCGTCCGCGCGTAGTCGGCTGAGTAGTCGCGCATCTCGCGGACCAGCAGCCGGGTGCCGTGCGTGGACTGCTCCATGACCGCCAGCGACGGGCACAGGCCGCCCGGGAAGATGTAGGTCTGGATCCAGTTCGCCCCGCGACGCTGGGTCTCGTACGCGGCGTCGGGGAAGGTGATCACCTGGAGGCCCAGCTTTCCGCCCGGCCGCAGCGCCCTGTCGACGGCCTCGAAGTACGCCGTGTAGTACTCGGCGCCCACGGCCTCCAGCATCTCGATCGACACGATCGCGTCGTACTGGCCACTGATGTCGCGATAGTCGCGGAGCTGGATGTCCACCAGGTGCTCCAGGCCGGCCTCCCGGACCCGCTCCCGGGCGAGGGCGTGCTGCTCCGCCGAGATGGTGATCGAGGTCACCCGGCAGCCCAGCTCCCCGGCCGCGTACAGCGCGAAGCCGCCCCAGCCCGACCCGATCTCCAGGACGTGCATCCCTTCGGTCAGCCCCGCGCCCTCGGCGAGCCGGCGGTACTTGTTCCGCTGCGCGTCCGCCAGCGACTGCTCCGGCGACGCGAACACGGCGCTGGAGTAGGTCATCGTCTCGTCCAGGAACAGCCGGTAGAAGTCGTTGCCCAGGTCGTAGTGGGCCGAGATGTTGTGGCGGGCCTGGTCCTTCGTGTTGCGCCGTGCCCGGTGCAGGAGCAGGCGCGGGAGCTCGAGCGGTCGGCGCCACCACTTCTTCGTGAACGTCAGCGCGGACCGGTTGAGGGCCGCGAGCTCGATCAGCGCGAGGAGGTCCGGGGACGACCACATCCCGTCCATGTAGGCCTCGCCCATGCCCACCTCACCGTGGAGGATCATGCGCTGGGCCACCGACTCGTCGTGGACGCGGAACTCCGCGCGGCGCTCCGAGGTCGGGTCGCCGAACACGCGCTTGCGCCCGTTGGGCAGGACGACGGTCAGGCAGCCCACCGAGATCCGCGACGCGGCGGCGAGCCCGGCGCGGATCGCGAACGAGGTCAGCGTGCGATCCGTGAGCCGCGAGACCGGGCGGGGAAGGATGCCGGCGCTCACCGGGCCACCGCCTGGCCGGCCGAGATAGCAGCCTGCTTGGCCGCCGCGGCTGCCGCGACCGACTCACCGTGACGCTGGAACCTCACGCCCCTGCGCCACAGCCGCCAGGCATGGACGTGGATCAGCGCGATGGTCCGCTGGGTCATCAGCGGGTGCCGGAGCAGCAGGCGCACCACCATCCGGTCGCTCAGGCGACGGCGGGTGAGCACGAGGCTCGTGGCGATCACGGGGGCGCCGTCCTTGCGCTCGTTGATCGCGATCCGCACGCTCGCCGGGTCGTCCTGCACGTGGACCGTGTAGTGCCCCTCCATGTCGATGAACGGCGACACGTAGAAGTCCTTGTCCATCGACGACGTGAACTTCCGCCCGGGCGCCTCGGGGCGCAGCGTGTACAGGTGCCGCTCGAGGTGCGTGTTGTGCACCTCGATGACGACCACGCGCAGCACGCCTTCCGGATCCCGGCACAGGTAGAAGCTGGCCGGGTTGAACACGTAGCCCAGGACCCGCAGGTTGGTGATCAGCATGATCCGCCAGCCCGTCGGGTCCTCGCCCTGCTCGCGCAGGTGGGCGAGGACGGTCTCGCGGATGTCGGTCGCGGGCGTGGTCCAGTGGTCAGAATCGCGGAACTCGAGCACGCTGCGCCGGTTGCGCCCGATAAGGCGGGTCGAACGGTCCACCTCGTCGAGCTCCGCCAGGTCGAGGGCGGCGTAGTACACCGAGTGCTCGAGCGCGTAGTCGATCGGGTTCGACCGGCGATGCCGGAGCTTGCCCTCGAGGAGGTGGGACCTCATCCCGCGAGCACCGGTTGGCGGGTGTCGGAGTCGGGGGCGGTGGAGCCGAGGGCGGCGGCCGCCTGCTCGCGGGGCGCGGAGATGAGGCTCGCGGCCTCGAACCCGGACCGGCAGCCGTCCTCGTGGAACCCGTAGCCGAGGTGAGCGCCCGCGTACCACGTGGACCGGTGGCCCTGGAGCGCTCGGATGGCCGCCTGGGATCGCAGCGACTGGAACGTGTACAGCGGGTGGCTGAACTCGCGGGCCAGGATCAGCCGGTCGTCGCGGACGGCATCGCCCGGGTTGACCGTGGTGAAGTACTGGGTGTCGCCCGGCAGCGACTGGAGGCGGTTCATGTGGTAGGTCATGGTGACGGACCCGCCGGGCGGGTTGCAGGCTGCCTGGTCCACGTTCCACGACGACCAGGCGTCGTGCCGGCGGGGCATCAGGCGCTCGTCGGTGTGGAGCACCACCATGTTGCGGTTGTACTCGAAACCGCCCAGGGCCGCACGCTCCGCGTCGTCCGCATCGCCCAGGGCCGCCAGCGCGTCGTCCGCGTGGGCCGCCATCACCAGGGCGTCGAACCGCTCGGCGGTGCCGCCTTCGGTGCGGATCGTCACGCCGTCTTCGTCGCGGGTCACGCCCCCGACGGGCGCGCCCGTCCGCAGCGACTCCGCCGGCATCTTCGACAGCAGCCGGTCCACGTAGGCGCGCGACCCACCGGTCACGGTGCGCCACGGGTGAGCCTTGCCCCGGCCGATGAGGCCATGGTTGTCCAGGAAGCGGAGCAGGTAGTCCACCGGGTACTCGAGCGTCCGCCCGGGCGCCGTGGACCACACCGCGGCCGTGATCGGCACCAGGAAATGGTCCCGGAACGCCGAGCCGAAGCCCCGGTCCTTGAGGTACTCACCCAGCGACATGCCGGTCGGGGCGGGGGTGTCCAGGATCTTCCGGGCATCGCCGTAGAACCGCAGGACGTCAGGGAACATGCGCAGGTACGAGGGCCGCAGGGCGAGGCCGCGCTGGGCGAAGAACCCGCGCGCGCCACGGGACCCGTACTCCACGTCGCAGGCCCGGCAGGTGCAGGCGAACGACATGTCGGAGGGCTGCGTCTCCACGCCGAGCTCCGCGAACAGGCCCACGAGGTTGGGATAGGTGGGCTCGTTGTAGACGATGAACCCGGTGTCCACGTTGACCGCGCCTGCCGGCGTGTCCACGGTGACCGTGGCGACGTGTCCCCCGGGGTTCGCGTCCCGCTCATACAGGGCGACCTGGTGGCCGTCCCGGTTGAGGGCCCAGGCCGCGGAGAGCCCGCTGACACCGGACCCGACGACCGCTACCTTCATCGCCCGGCGGCCTTCGCGCGCTCGTCGAGCGTCTTCTTCATCCCTCCGACTGCGTCCTTCGCAAGCTTGTCGAACGCGCCGCCCGCGAACGGCTGCACGAGGCGCATCCAGCCGCCCAGGTTGATATCGGCGGTGTAGTCGATCCGGGTGCCGGTGGGGATCGGCTCGAAGCGGATCTCGTCCACCGCGGAGACGTTGGAGCCCTCGCCCGTGAGGATCACGCGCGTGGACGGCTCATAGGTCGTGATCCGGTACTCCATGGGGGAGGGCTTGCCGCGCAACAGGACGTTGACCTTGTAGCGGGCGCCGACGCCCACCGGTCCCGGGTCGATCCGCTCGGCGGTGTCCACCCCGGGGTCCCATACCTGGGAGGTGGCGAAGTCCGCGATGTACGCGAAGGCGTCCTCGGCGGGGAGGCTGGTTTCGATCGTCTCGTGCAGGCGGGGCATCTCGGGTTGTCTCCATCGGGTCCGGCTCGGGGACCCTCTGCCTATTCTTCGCACGACCACGCGATCCGGACGGGTCGCGTGCGCGAAGATAGAAGCGTGATGAACACACGTTACCTACTCGACGACCTCGCGGAAGTGCTGGTTGCACCAAGCTTCACCCGCACGGGCTTCCGCCTTCGACAACGCCTCTTCGACTGGCCCGACGGCGAGTCGTATCCGATGGCCGGGCGCACCGTGGTCCTGACCGGACCCACGTCCGGCCTCGGACGCGCCGCCGCTGGCTCGTTCGCCCGCATGGGCGCGCGGCTGGTCCTGGTCGGACGCGACGCCGGGCGCCTCGAGCGCACCCGGGACGAGCTGCTCGCGGAGGTGCCGGGGCTGGAGGCCAGGACCGTCGTCGCCGACATGGCCTCGCTCGCCTCCGTCCGGGCGGCCGCCGCGGAGATCCTGGAGCGCGAGCCGCGCATCGACGTCATCGTGGACAACGCGGGCGCGATGATCCCGGAGCGCCAGGTCACGGACGAGGGGTTCGAGCGCACCTTCGCGATCATGGTGCTGGGGCCGTTCACGCTCGTCTCGCGGCTCATGCCCCGCCTCCTCGAGAGCCCCGATCCCCGGCTGGTGGCCGTCACCTCCGGCGGCCAGTACACGCAGGGGCTCCCGCTCGACGACCTGGGCTACGAGCGCGGCGAGTACAGCGGGGCCAAGTCGTACGCGCGGGCCAAGCGGGCCCAGGTCGCGCTGATCCGCGAGTGGGCGCGCCGGCTGCGCGGCACCGGCCTCGTCGCCAACGCCATGCACCCCGGCTGGGCCAACACGCCCGGCCTCGAGGCGTCCCTGCCCGGGTTCGCCGGCCTCGTGGGCGGCCAGCTGCGGACAGCCGCCGAGGGCGTGGACACCGTGCTCTGGCTCGCCGCCGCCCCGGAGGCGCGGGCGTCGTCCGGCCGGCTGTTCCTGGACCGGCGCGAGCGGCCGTTCGACCGGATCCCCTCCACGCGGCTGACGGCGGAGGAACGGGCGAGGCTCTGGGAGATCGTGGTCGAGATGACGGGCGAGGCCGACCCGACGCCGGTGCGTTGACACCGGCGGAGCGAGATCACGATGCGATGACCGCCGACGCTGGCGCCCACGTCGACGCCGGAGGTGCCGCCGCCCGGTTCCCGGCCGTCACCGGCCGCTCGCTCCTGGGCGCCGAGCTCGCCCTCCCGCGCGACTTCCCGGCCGAACGGACGCTGGTCGTCGTGGCGTTCCGGCAATGGCACCAGGCCCGGGTCGACCGCTGGATCGCCCGCGCCGTGGCGGACGGCGTGCCGCCCACGCCGCGTGGCCTCACCGGTGTGATGCCGACGGCCGTCGTGGAGCTGCCCGTCCTCGCAACCGGATGGCGACCCGTGAGACGCTTCATCGACGGCGGCATGTCGGCCGGCATCGGCGACCCCGATGTCCTGGCACGCACGATCACGATCTACACCGACGTGGGCGGATTCCAGCGGGCCCTCGCGATCCCGGACGGCGACGAGGTCCATGCGCTGGTGGTGACGCGCGACGGCACGATCCTGGCGCGGGGCTCCGGCGATCCGCAGGACCGGGAGTGGGCGGGGATCCTGGCGGCGCTTCGCGGCGGCTGAGGCGCCTGGTCCCGCGTGGAGCCGCGGCCACCCGCCGTCAGGTCGCGATCCGGACCTCGGCCTCGCGCTCCCGGTTGCCAGTGTGTCAGCGGTGCTATCCTTACTCTACACACAAGGTAAGGAACGCTGATGGAAGTCTCGGCCAAGCTCACGTCCAAGGGCCAGCTCACCGTCCCGCGCGCCGTTCGCGAGGCGCTCAGCCTGGCAGAGGGCGACCGCGTGACCTTCCGCGTGGAGGGCGACCACGCCGTGCTGGCACGCACGCCGGGTCTCCTGTCGCTGGCCGGCTCCGTCCCGGTTCCCGCTGCCAAGCGCGGCACGCCGTGGGACCAGGTCCTGGACACGACGCGCACCACCCGGGCCCGGACCCGGCGATGACCGCGTTCCTGGACACCAACGTCCTCGTCCGACACCTCACGGGCGACCCGCCGGCGATGGCGGAGCGGGCGACCAGGTTCCTCGCGGCGGCCGAGGACCTGCTGCTCCCCGACCTGATCCTCGCCGAGGTCGCCTACGTCCTCGAGTCCTTCTACGAGGTCGCCCGTCCGGGCGTCGCGGCCATCCTGAGGTCCGTCCTGGCCTTTCCGGCGATTCGCGTGGTGGACGCGGACCTCCTGCAGCGGGCGGTCGAGGTCTACGAGGTGGAGCGCCTCGATTTCGCGGATGCCTACCTCGTGGCCTGTGCCGAGCGGACGGGCGTCGGCGCGATCGTGTCGTTCGACAGGACGATCGACCGGGTGGGGACGGTGCGGAGGATCGAGCCGGCTGCGTAGGGCGGTTGCTCCTCGGAGCGATGCTGCTCGAGCGTCGTGGTCATCCTGTGGACCACGTAATTGGCTGTGGAGCGACCGATGACGCGCAGCAACCTGACCCTGCAACTTGATACCGACGTGATCAGGCGGGCGCGGATCGTGGCGGCGAAACGTCGGAACGTCGGTCAGCGCCCTCGCGGCGATCCAGCTCGATCGAGCTGGTGGACAGAGGATGAGCGGGTTGAGCAGGCCCGCGAGCGCGCTCAGGCGATCCTGGCAGGAGGCGGTCCCTCGCGGGGGTCGGAGCTGGACGCGCGACGAACTGCACGATCGGCAAGCGCTCCGGAGCCCGATGACGACCGCCGGGCGGACGTTCGTCGACACCAACGTCCTGCTCTACGCGCACGACGCCAGCGAGATCGAGAAGCAGCGCGATCGCCCGAGCGTTGCTCGAACGACTGCTGTGGGCGGACCGCTCGGGCGTGCTCGAGCACGCCAGGTCCTCCAGGAGTTCTACGTCGCTGGGCGACCCGCTAAGTTCCACGCCACGCGATGCGGCGGTCGGAGGCACGTGAGTCTCGTTGCGCTGTACGCCACCTGGCCTGTCGTCCAGATCGACGTACGGACTCGATCATTCGACGCGATCTGCCCGTCCGAGGTAGCGCGCCCAGTCTGTCCTGCCTTCTGGGATGCGCCTGATCGTCGAGGCCGCTCGCACGTGCCGTCAGGCTACGAGTGCGCCTCGGTTCAGCGAGGACCTACCAGGATGGTCTGCCGGATCGGCGGGCTCGTGATCGAGAATCCATTCGCAGCGCGGCTCGCTAGGTTGCGCCGACTGCGGGGTCGGCCAGCCGGCTGCGCGGACTCCGGTTGACTCGTCGCCATGGTTGTCATACTGTGTATGACATGAAGCGATCGTCCGCAGTCCTCTCCGTCTCTGTGCCCCCGGAATCCGCGCGGGAGTTCGAGCGCTTGGCAGAGCGGGAGGGACGGAACAAGAGCGAGCTCTTCCGCGAGATGCTGGCGGTCTACCTCACCTACCAGGAGACGCAGACGTTCGAGTCGCTGCAGCGATACGGGGCTTCCGCGGCCAGACGAGCCGGCGTCCGCGACGAGAGCGACGTGGAGCGCCTGATCCAGGAGTCGCGAGGGCAGTGACCTTCGGAGCCGTCGTGCACCCCCGGTCGACACCTTCGTCTCGCACACGCGCATGAAGGCCATCCTCGACACGAATGTCCTGATCTCGGCCTATGTGTTCCCGGGCGGCAAGCCCGAGACCGTGTACCGCCTGGCCCTGGAGGGGCGCCTCGAGATCGGGACATCGCTGGCGCTGCTCGCCGAGTTCGGCCGTGTCCTCGGCCAGAAGTTCGGCTGGGTCCCCGATCAGGTCGAGGTGGCCGTCGCCCAGGTGGCCCGGATCGCCGCGGTCGTCGAGCCGAGCGAGACGATCCATGTCATCAAGGCCGACCCGGCAGACGACCGTGTTCTCGAGGCCGCTCGCGCCTTTGGCGCCGACATGATCGTGAGCGGCGACCGGCACCTCCTGGACCTGGGGACGTGGAGTGAGATCGAGGTCTTGTCGCCCGCGGAGTTCATCGCCCGCTGGAGTGCCTGAGAGGGCAGGCTGAACTCCGGCCGCCGTGTGGCGACGACGACGCCTGGGACGAGTCCAAACCTCAGGTCGCGATCCGGACCTCGGCCTCGAGCTCCACCGGCAGGTTGAACGGCAGCTCGGCCATGCCGACCGCCGAGCGCGCGTGGGCACCGGCCTCGCCGAACAGCTCCAGGACCAGGTCCGAGAAGCCGTTGATCACCGCCGGCTGGCTCACGAAGCCCGGGGCCGAGTTGACCATCCCGAAGACGTGCACCCACGCGGTGATGCGGTCGAGGTCGCCGAGCTCGCGCGACAGGCTCCCCAGCATCGAGAGCGCCGTGAGCCGGGCCGCCTGGTAGCCCTGCTCGACCGTGACCTCGGCGCCCACCTTCCCGAACGGACCCGCGATCGAGCCATCCTGGTTCTGCGGCCCGTGGCCCGAGATCAGGGCCCGATCGCCGACCACGCGCACGGGCGCGAAGGGCAGGCCGGACCCCCGGCGGCGGCTTGACCGGCTCGGGGAGCACGAGGCCCAGCTCCCGCAGTCTTGCCTCGATGCGCACGGCGATCCTCCTCTACGATTGCGGCGGTTGAGCCGCGGTGGACGCCGCGCTAGAATACGGTCCTCCCGAGCGGGAGTAACTCAGTTGGCAGAGTGTCAGCTTCCCAACGTGACCGTCCGCTCGCAGTGAGCCTCCCCAACCTTGCTCCCCCGCCTTGGTAATCCGCGCCCTTCCGCCCGTCGGTTCTGCGAGTTCTGAGAGCCAGTTGAGCACCATGGACCGACCGCGTGAACCGGAGTGGCAGGATCAACGGCCCGAGCGCTGGGCTATGCCACGAGCGGCGGCCCGATAGGGATCACCCGGCGGCATCCTTCTCCGCAGCAGCCACTAGGACGGCCTCGCGCTCCCGTGGCTTTGAGCCCTCGGCAAACGTTGTCCACGATGGGGTCGACGCCTGTTCGTGGGCGGCGAACTCCCTGAACAGCTCGCCGAGCTTCGGGTCCATCTCGTAGTTGCCGCGGACACGTCGGAACGGGGCCTCGGGTGCCTCCATCCTTCGCTTCGCGTACCCGATCGAGGCCAGCGTGCCAGCCAGCTCGGGGCCGGGCGTCACGTCCAACTCGCGGGCAAGGTCGGCCACGGGCACTCGCGGTGCGTGGCGAGCGACGAATAGGACCGCGCGCTGCGCCTTGGGTGTGAGCCCGTCCAGGAACTCCGGCCCTCGCTGCAGCCACCAGCCGTAGGTTGCCGGCGTTGCCCAGCCATGCGAGAACTCCGCCCGGGCATCTGGGGGGCCAACCGTGAGGCTGGACCGCAACTCCTCGAGCGTCCGCCGCGGCTGGGGTGAGACAGGCCCATCCGCATCGAGAGCGTCCGCGATCCGACGGAGCAGCGTCGCGAGTTCGCCAGGCGTATCCGCGCTGATCGTGAATGTCGCTGACTGCTGTTTTTCCACCGGCTACTCCTCGGCTGAATTGCGGTAACTATATACCGTGTGAGATAGCTAGTCAAGAGGAGTCACCACTTCCCTTGAGGGGCCTGCGCTTGAGGCAACCGGAGACTTGTCAAAACTAAATAGCGCCAACTTGTTCTAACTATTGACAACTAGTGCTACCCAGTGCTA
>CAVOWV010000018.1:0-13068 GCA_963700245.1 uncultured Chloroflexia bacterium | reverse complement strand
TCGCGCTCCAGGCGATCGCCGCGCTGGACACCGCGATCTGGGACGCCCTCGGCCGGGCCGTCGGCCTGCCGCTCTACCGGCTGTGGGGTGCCGTCACCGATGAGGTGCCGATCTCGATCATCGGCGGCTACTACCACCTCGACGCCGACCAGACCGCCGACACCGTGCGCCGCTACGTGGAGCAGGGGTTCGGCGGCATGAAGTTCAAGGTCGGCGGGCGGTCGCCGGCGGTGGACGCGGAGCGGTTCCGGGTCGCCCGCGAGGCGGCCGGGCCGGACTTCGCGCTCATGGCCGATGCGAACCAGGGCTACACGCTCGCGGAGGCGGTGGAGTTCGCGCGCCGGGTGGCGGACCTCGACCTGCGCTGGTTCGAGGAGCCCTGCCGCTGGACCAACGACCGGCGGTGCGATGCGCGACGTCCGCTACATGGCGGGCGTGCCCGGTGTGTGCCGGCCAGAGCGAGACCACCCTGCACGGGCTGCGGGATCTCGTCGTGGACGGCGCCATCGACGTCTCCAACTTCGACGCCTCCTGGGCCGGCGGGCCCACGATCTGGCGCAAGGCCGCTGGGCTGTGCGCCGCGTTACGGGGTCCAGCTGGGGCACCACGAGGAGCCGCAGGTCAGCTCGCACCTGCTGGCGTCCGTGCCCGACCACACCTTCACCGAGTGCTTCGACGAGGAGCGCGACCCCTTCTTCTGGCGCCTCACGGACATGTCCACCCGGGTCGCCGGCGGCCGCTATCGCTTGCCCGAACGGACCAGGCTTCGGCATCAACCTCGACTGGGATTACGTGCGCGCCCACACCGTGGACGCCCGGGTCAGCACGCGCTAGCAGGGGACCGCGACGCACGCCCGTGACTCGACCCGCACCTGCTTGGCTATTTGCGCAAGTACGCAATAGCTCATGTACCGTGATACCCGCCGCCGGCGCCTGCGACCAACCACGAGCCGCAGCGTGGCCACGCATCCTCGGAGCCTCCAAGTGAACCGCCCCCCGAACCGCATCCTCGCGCTCATTCTCGTCGCCCTCGCCGTCATCGCGATCGCGGGTTGCGGCGGGTCGTCGCCCGCCACCGTCCAGAAGGCCGGTGCGGCCAAGGCCGTCAGCATGCTCGACTCGCGGATCGTCATCGACGTCCGCACGCCGGCCGAGTACGCGGCCGGCCACGTCGCGGGCGCCCAGAACATCGACGTCGAGGCGGGGGACTTCGCCGCCGAAGATCTCGACCCTCGACAAGGAGGCCTCGTATCTCCTCTACTGCCGATCCGGCCGCAGGAGCGCGATCGCAGCCGAGGAGATGGCGAAGGCGGGCTTCACCGACATCGTCGACGGCGGCGGCATGGCCGACCTCGTGGCGGCCGGCGCGCCCACCGAGTAGGGGAGCACGGTCGACGCCCGGCAGGCCCCGGACCGTCAGAGGAGCCCGGGAATGCAGAGCGAGCCACCCGTTCGGCCCGATGCTCACGAGCCGTGCCCTCCGGCACTGGGTGCCACCGCTCGTCCGGCACCTCCCGGCCGTCGCATCCGCCTACCTGCTGCCGGGCCGCCTGTCACCGCGGATCCGCGAGGCGGCGATGCTGGGCGTCACCTCGATCAACCGCTGCGAGGCCTGCGAGGCGGTGCACGGCCGGTGGGCGGCGGGGATCGGCCTGCAGCGGGACGCGCTCACGCCGGCTGAGGCCGCCGCCCATGCGTTCGGGCAGGACGTCGCCGTGTCGGGTGTGAACGGGGCGCGGCCGCCCGCGGATCTGAGCCGCCGCCACCGGCGCGAGCTCATGGCGGTGTCGATCCTCATGGAACTCGCCAACCTGGCTGGCAACCGATTCCTGGCTCCTCGCCCGGCCACGCCGGCGCTCCAGGTCGGGGACCTGCGCACCGCCCGCTTGCTCGATGCGGGGATGCGCGCGGCCGACCGCCTCGGGCTGCGTCGCGCCCGGGCCCGCGTCGTCGGCGGTGCCCGGGGCGACACCCTGGAGATCGGCATCGGGACCGGGTCCAACCTCGGGATCTACCACGCGCTCCGCGGTCGTCCACGGGATCGACCTGAGCGGCCCGGCGCTCTCGCTCGCCGCTCGCCGCGCCGGCCGCGTCGCACGGCGCGTGACCCTGGTCGAGGGAGATGCCGCCTCGCTGCCCTTTGCCGACGCATCCTTCGACACGGTCGTCGGGACGTTCGTCCTGTGCTCGGTCGGCGACGTCGGCCGGAGCCTGCACGAGGCCCGCAGGGTGCTGCGGCCCGGCGGCACCATCCGCCTGCTCGAGCACGCTCGCGCGCGGCACCGGGCGATCGGTGCGCTCCAGGAGCGGTCGGCGCCGGCCTGGTCCCGGGTCAGCGGTGGCTGCAGGCTCGATCACAACGTGCTCCAGGCCGTTCGCGACGCGGGTCTCGTGGTGATCGAGGAACGGCAGCGAGCCGGCGGGCTCCTCGTGGAGATCGTCGCCGCCTGACGTTCATGCCGGACGGCCCGCCCGGTGACGGGCCGAGGCAGGCCCAAGACGCGATCCTGCATACTTGCGCAAATACGCAAGTAACCGGTAGCCTTCGCGAGGGCTGTCACGCAAGCGAGGGCCCAGTCCTGCAACTGAGCAAGCCGGCGTCATCCTGGGGTTTCCACGACGCGCCGGCGGGAAGAGGTTTCGTGCCATGGAGATGACCATCGACTTTCCGGGGGGAGCGCGAGTCGACGCGCACTTCGGCAGCTTCGTCGTGCCGACCGATCAGCCGCCCCAGGGTGGCGGCCAGGGTTCGGCCCCCACGCCGTTCGCGACCTTCCTGTCGACGATCGGGACGTGCGCCGGCATCTACGTGCTGGGCTTCTGCCAGCAGCGGGGCATTCCGACGGAGGGCATCCGCTTGGTCCAGCGGATGCAGACCGACCCGGCGACCCGCCTGGTGAGCGACGTGCAGGTCACCATCGAGCTGCCCGCCGGGTTCCCGGCGAAGTACGCCGATGCGGTCGTGCGCGCCGCCGAGCAGTGCACGGTGAAGAAGCACTTCGAGCACCCGCCGGTCATCCGGGTGGAGAGCACGATCGCCGCCTGACCGGCTCGCTCCGACCCCGTCAGGCCGTCCGGGCGAGCGGCAGGTCGATCCAGAACCGGGCGCCTCCCTCCGGCGGGTTCTCGACGCCCGTGCCTCCCCCGTGGGCCTCGACGATGGCGCGCGTGATCGCGAGGCCCAGCCCGGAGGTGCCCGAGCCACGGTCGCGGCTCGGGTCAACCTGGTAGAAGCGGTCGAAGACCTGCGCCATGTCCTCCGGTGGGACGCCCGGGCCATCGTCGAGGACCTCGACGCGGGCCAGGTTCGACGACCGGGGCGAGAGACCGGCCAGCAGGCGCACGCGGCCACCCGCCGGCGCGAACCGGATCGCGTTGTCGACCAGGGCCGCGATGGCCTGGCCGAGGCGCTCCCGATCCGCGGCCACCACGAGGGGCTGGGTCTCCGGGAGCACGGTGGACAACGTCACGCCGGCTGCCGCTGCCCGGGCCGTGAACGCCGTGCCGGTCGATGACAGGATCTCGCCGAGCGGCACCGACTCGACGCGCAGTGGGAGCGCGCCCGCCTCGGCGAGGCTGATCGTCCGGAGGTCGTCCACGACGCGTCCGAGCAGGCGGGCCTGGGACCGGATCGTCTCCAGGTGCCTGTCGTCGTGCTCGTAGACGCCATCCATCACGGCTGCCGCCGTGGCCTCGATGACCGCGAGCGGGGTCTTCATCTCGTGCGCCGCATCCTGGAAGAACCGGCGCCGCGACGCGTCGTTGCGCTCGAGGTCTTCGGCCATCGCGTCGAACGACCGGCCGAGCGATCCGATCTCGTCGGCCCGGTCCGACAGGCCCGATCGGGCTGCTAGGTCACCCTCCGCGACCGCCGCAGCCGTCGCCTCGAGCCGCTGCAGCGGCTTGGCCAGCCGGCGGGCGACCACCACACCGAGCACCGACGCCACCGCGGCCGCCAGCACGGCGACAACGATGATGGTCGTGGTCGTCTCCTGCTGCGCCTGGGCGAGATAGGTCCCCTGGCCGATCCCCAGCCCCGCGCCTTGACCCCGACCCGCGCCCTGACCCTGGCCCTGCCCAGGACCGGGCCTGGTGACGGTAGACGGCGCTCCCGACGCCTCTGCCGCCTGCAGGGCGGCGAAGCCCCGGCCAACAATCGGCGGGGCGGCGATCGCGACGGCCACGGCCGTCCCGATGGCCACCGCCGCGAAGGCGAGGGCCAGGCGTGCGCCGAGACCACGCGGCACGAGCCGGACCTTGCGCGTCACTCGCGTGCCGCCCGGTAGCCGACGCCGCGGACGGTCTCGATGTACTCCAACCCGCCGGTCCGTTCGCCCAGCTTGCGGCGCAGGTTCTTGACGTGGCTGTCGATCGTGCGGTCGAAGGCGTCGTAGGCCTCGCCGAACACGCGGTCACCCAGCCGCTCCCGGGTCCACGCGACTCCTGGCACCTCGGTGAGCGCGAGCAGCAGGTCGAACTCTGCGCGGGTGAGCCCCAGGTCGGCCGTGCCCCGGCGGATCTCGCGCGCGGGCTCGTCGATGTCGAGGTCGAGGTAGTGGCGCGTGCCGGGCAATGCTGCCGGCGCGCCCGCGGACGCGGTGGCCGGGGCCATGCGGCGGAGCACCGCACCCACGCGTGCGACGAGTTCGCGGGGTTCGAAGGGCTTGGTGACGTAGTCGTCCGCGCCGATCTCGAGCCCCGCGACACGGTCGATGACGTCGTCACGGGCGGTCAGGAGGATGACCGCCGAGCGCCGGCCGGCGGTGCGCAGCTCGCGCAGGACGTCGAACCCCGACCGTCCTGGGAGCATGACGTCGAGGACGATCAGGTCGGGCTCGTTCTCGAGCGCGGACGCCAGGGCCGCATCGCCGTCGCCGGCGTACCGGACCTCGTGGCCCTCGCGAACGAGGTAGGACCCCACGACCTCGCGGATGTGGGGTTCGTCGTCGACGACCAGGATCGTGCTCATGACAGACACCATCGTAGGGCGGGCGCCTACCGGGCCGGCCCGCCCTGCGCAGGGGCGATCAGCTCTACACCGCGGCCGCGACCGCCCCGGCGGCGAGGAGGAGGACCAGGCCCGCGCCTGTGATCGGGATGGCGAGTGACTTCATGAGCGAGACCTCGATGCGCCGGCGCCCGTCGGTGGGAGGCTCCCGGACCGGGCGCCGGCGATGGCCCCATCGTCACGGTCGTCCATGGATCGCCCGTGGACGGCGAGTGGAGATCGCGCGAGTTCTGCCCGTTCACGGAAACCTCACCTTCCGGGCACCGATCTCCATCCGCCCTTCACGGGCCGTCCACGTTGGTGCCGGAGCCTTGCCGGGAGTCGCCCGGCAGCCGATCGCAGGTCGACGCCTCCAGCCCAGGAGTCCCAACGTGACACGTCAGCCCATCGCCATCCTCGACACGACCGGCCCGCGCCCGCCGGGCAAGGCCTCGATCCGGCGGCCACGCCGGGGCATCGCCGCGCTCCGCGGCGTCCAGGGCTTCCGCCGGGTCGTCCAGGCGACCGTGGCGCTGTACATCGCCTGGGTCGTGATCGATCGGGCGGTCGTGGTTGCTGCTGGCGCGATCGGAATGAGCCCCGAATCGATCTGCCCGCTCGGCGGAATCGAGAGCATCGTCTCGTTCCTCACGGCCGGCTTCTTCGTGCCCCACGTGCACTCGTCCAACCTGGTGCTGGCCATCGCGGTGCTCGTCCTCGCCTTCATGGCGAGGGGCGCGTTCTGCGGCTGGATCTGCCCGCTCGGCTTCCTCCAGGATCTCGTGGCCGGCTTCAGCGCATTCGTCCAGCGGCACATCCCGGCGGCATTCCGCGCCATGCGGGCCCTCCGCCGCACGGCGGCCCCGCTCGCGGTCCTCGACCGGCCCCTGCGGTTCCTCAAGTACGCCGTGCTGGTCTGGGCCATCTGGGGCACGGCCGTCTTCGGCGTGATGGTGTTTCGCGACGTCGACCCTTGGATCGCCGTGCTGCACATCGGACAGGAGAGCGTCGGGTTCGGGATGGCGATCCTGGTCCTGACCCTGGTCGGCGCGCTGTTCGTCGACCGCCCGTGGTGCCGGTACGCGTGCCCCCTGGGAGCTGCGAACGGCCTCGTCGCCCGGTTCAGCCCGGTGCGCCTCGAGCGCTCGGCCACGGCGTGTGTGGACTGCAACCTGTGCACCAGGAGCTGTCCCATGGGCCTGCCGGTCGCCACGGCGACCGCCATCACCTCGGCCGACTGCAACGGCTGCCTGGAGTGCGTCGAGGCGTGTCCGCGCGACGGCGCTCTCGAGCTCCGCGTCGGCCTTCCCTTCGGTGCCCGGGCATGAGCGAGGAGAGCGTCGGCATGGACACCACGGCAGCCATCGCGCCAGCCAGGCCGCGGCGGCGGATCCCGCCTGTCGCCTACGGTGTCCTGGTCATCGCCGTGTTCGCAGGTGTGATCGGCGGTCGCGATGGCGAGCGGCACGTTCCAGACCACGGGACGCACGACGGCCGGCGGCGGACGCGTCGCGCCCCAGGGCGAGTCGGTCGCGGAGATCAAGGGCTGGATGGCCATCGGGGACGTCGCGTCGGCGTGGAACGTGCCCCTGTCCGAGGTCCTCGCCGACTTTCGACCTCCCCGACGACACGCCGCCCGCCACGCCGCTCAAGGAGCTCGAGAGTGACCTGTTCTCCGTCAGGGCCATGCGCGACTGGCTGACGGTCCGCGGAGCGTCGAACCCGTGACGGGCGCCTGGCTCGGGTCCCGGGGCGCCCTCGCGACGGCCGAATGTCGGCAATCGGGGCGTGGCTGGCGTTCCGGGACCACCCTCGCGGCCCGCTCATCGATGCTGGTATCATCCCCGGCGCTGCACGGAGAGGTCGCATAGAGGTCTAGTGCAGCGGTTTGCTAAACCGCCGTGGGGGCAACTCCACCGAGGGTTCGAATCCCTCCCTCTCCGCCAGTCACATCGGGCGCCCGTAGCTCAGTGGATAGAGCACCAGCTTGCGGAGCTGGGGGTCGTGGGTTCGAATCCCGCCGGGCGCGCCACCACCTGATCTCGTCCGACCCTGGACGTACTGTCCGGGGCCGCTTCATGTCCGGGCCGGTCGGTCGTCGCGATCCCGGGACACCGACACGTGACGACGCCTTCCGGCGGCGCGCAGGGCAACCTCGATGAACGGACGCAGCCGCGTGGAGAGCTCGAGCTGGGTCCGCCGGAACGCGGCGAGTACCTCGGCGTCGGTGCCCTCGACCTCCGACGGATCGTCGAGTCCCCAGTGGAGTGTGTTCTCGGATCCCGGAAAGACCGGGCAGGTTTCCCGAGCTCGGTCGCAGACCGTGATCACGTAGTCGAAACGCCGGTCGAGGAACGCGGTGATCGACTTGCTCCGGGCGCCCGACCAGTCGATTCCCAGGTCCGCGAGCACGCGCATGGCGTACGGGCTGACATCGGTCACCTCGGTTCCGGCCGAGAGGACATCGAAGTCACCGCCACCGAAGTCGCGGAGCAGCGCTTCCGCGATCTGGCTGCGCGCCGAGTTGTGGGTGCACACGAACAGGACGCTGATGGGACGATCGGCCGCTATCCGCCTCCTCCGCACGCGCCCCGCGGCCAAGATGGTCATCTCGAGATCGATGAGCTCGCCCTCGAGCCTGTCGAGGTCGTCGCGCTGGCGTGCGATGGTCTCGCGTTGCGCGGCGAGCAGGGGACCGAGCTCGGCGTCGATCTCGCCGTGGTCCAGGCAGAGACCGGCGAGACGCCCCGCGTCACCGGGGCCGAGACCGAGCCTCCTGAGAGCGACGACCAGGCGCAGCCGGGCAAGGTCGGTGTCGGAGTACTCTCGGTAGCCGTTGTCGCGACGGGGTGGCGCGGGCAGCACGCCCGCCTGTTCGTACCAGCGGATCGCCGACGGTGCGATGCCCGCACGACGCGCGAGCTCGGAGATCCTCACTGCCCCGCCGTCATGCGTCTGGGACCAGCTCGCCGAGCAGGGTGCGGACACGTCGCTCGATGTCGTCGCGGATCGGGCGCACATCCTCGACGGACCTGCCAGCCGGATCGTCCAGCTCCCAGTCGACGTACCGCTTGCCCGGGTAGACCGGGCAGGCATCGCCGCAGCCCATCGTCACGATGACGTCGGCCGCCCGGACGATCTCGTCGGCCCACGGCTGCGGCAGCACACCGCTGATGTCGATCCCGACCTCTGCCATCGCGGAGATCGCAGCCTGGTTGAGCGATGCCGCGGGCTCGGACCCGCCCGAGAACACGTCGACGCGATCGCCGGCGAGGTGGCGCATCCATCCCGCGGCCATCTGGGATCGCCCCGCGTTGTGCACGCACAGGAAGAGCACGCTCGGGTTGAGGCCAGCCTTGTCCGCGTCGAGGCGCGCGAGGGCTCGGAGGCGGTCGTTCGTGAGCCGCTCCGCGATCACTGGCGCCCACATGATGACCTTGGCGTTCTTGAGCAGGTCCATCGACTCGACGAGGAAGCGCTGGATCGTCTCCAGGTTCATCCGGCCTTCCCAGCGCCGCTGGAGCGCCACAGCGGACTTGCGGACCTGGACCTGGACCTCCAGCGGCAGGTCCTCGAGCTTCGTCGTGACCTGGTTCGGAGTCACGCCCGGGGTCAGGTTCGTGGCCATCGTCTGCGCTCCTGTTTCGCGGCTGCCGTGCGGCACGGCTGGACGCTACGCCTTCAAGCCGCTCGATGGTCAAGCCCTATCGATATCCGCGTGCCTCGCGGAGCTGGGCCGCGAACTCCGCGGGGAGGTCCGTGGCCTCGATCGCCCGTGCGGCCGCCTCCACGTCGTAGGCGACGCGCCGGAACTCGACGGTGTCCGCGGCCGTGTCCAGGAGCGCCCAGCAGGCGCGCGGGTCGCCATCCTTGGGCTTGCCCGCGGACCCGACGTTCACGAACCGGGTTCCGGCCACGGTCTTGTCATACGGCTTGTGCGTGTGGCCGCAGACGATCACGTCGGCGTTGGCGCCCGCCGCGATCCGGGCGAAGGTCTCGTCGGGCTTGTCCTCGTAGAGGTACTCGTTGATCTTCCGCGGACTGCCGTGGACGAGGAGGTACCGCTTGCCGTCCGCCTCGAACCGGATCTCGGGCTGGAGCGTCCGCAGCCAGGCCGTGTTCGCCTCGCTGGTGTGGGCCTTGGTCCACGCGAACCCCGCGTCACCCTCGGCCCTGTCGCGCTCCTTCACATAGGCGCAGCCGCACTCGTCCCGGCCGAACCCGGTGCCGTCGTCGTAGTTGCCCATGACGATCGGGAAGCCCTCGGCCGCGAGCCACTCGAGCACCTCGTTGGGCCACGGCGCGTAGCCTACGAGGTCTCCCAGCGCGTAGCGGGCATCGACCCCGGCCGCGTCGATGTCCGCGAGCACGGCCTCGAGGGCGGGGAGGTTGGCGTGGACGTCGGAGAAGATGGCGATGCGCATGGCGAGAGCGTAGACCTTCGAGCGACTTGAAGGTCAAGCGAGACGGGGTGGCTCCATGTCCTGGCGGGCCCGAGCCAGCCGGCCCGGCATTCGTGACCGACGGCCCCTTGGACATCACACTGGCGGATGAGACATTCATCCGTGAGATGTTGCTTGTCCTCACGCCCCTCCTGTTCGGCCTGAGCTTCCTGTCCGGGATGCTGGGCCTGGGCGTGGCGTTCATCGCGATCCCGGTCCTCGGCCTCTTCGGGTACGACCTGATCAACGAGATCCAGCCCTGGGCGCTGCTGCTCAACGGGCTGACCGCGATCAGTGCGGCGATCGCCTTCTGGAAGGCCGGGATGGTCGACAAGCGGGGCGCCCTGATCCTGATCATCATCACGACGATCGGCGCGCCCATCGGCGTGTGGCTCCTCCAGTTCGCCTCGACCGACCTCGTCTGGTGGCTGTACGTGGGGGTCCTTGTCTTCCTCGCGGTCCGCATGCTCATGCCGAAGCGGGCATCCACCGAGGTCGTCGCCGAGATCACGGACGAAGCCCGGGCCAAGGCCGGCGTCGCCGCCGCGCCGATCTCGGTGTTCGCGGGGTTCCTGGGTGTCGGGCCCGGGTTCCTGCTCATGCCCACGCTCACGCTCGTCGGCTACAGCGCGCGGCTTGCCGCGGCCACCAACTCGGTCGCGGTCACTGTTCCCTCGTTCTCCGCCTTCATCAGCCATCTGCCCACCGCGACCTTCGACTGGCCGACGGTGATCATCACGTCGATCGCCGCGGTCATCGGGTCCTGGCTCGGTGCCCGGTTCACGGTGGGCACCGTGACGTCCGTCACCCTGTCGCGCATCTTCGCCGTCGCCCTCGTCCTCCTGGCGCTCCAGCGCGCCTGGATCCTGCTCGCCTAGAGGTCGTCCCAATGCGTACCGAGCTCCCCGTCCTCGCCCAGCCCCGGATGGACCTCGCAGCCCCCGATGTCGTCGCGGCGCAGGCCGTCGCCGCCCTGATCGCGGACCGGACGCGGATCTCCATCCTGCGGATGCTTCGCGACGGGCCCCACTGCGTGTGCGAGATGGCGGCCGCGCTGGGGGAGCGGGAGAACAACGTCAGCAACCACCTCGCGAAGCTGCGCGATGCCGGCCTGGTCCGCGCGAGCCGCCACGAGGCGAACGGGCGCTTCCTCTACTACGAGCGCGACGAGGCCGCGACGGCGCGGGCCCTGGCAGCCCTCACGGACGTGCTGGCATGACGACGCTCGCGGCACGGCGGCTGCATGTCCCGCTCTGGCTGACGGTGCTCGCCGGGACCATCCTGTGGCTGTTCCTGTGGTTCATCAACCTGCCGCTCTCGCTGTGGCTGACCTTCGAGGTGCTGGGCCTGGACCCGGCGTCGCAGCTCGGCCAGGCCGTGGCGTTCTTCCTCTACGACGTGCCCAAGGTCATGCTGCTCCTGACCGGCGTCGTGACCCTCGTCTCGTTCCTGCGCTCGTTCGTCGCCCCGGAGCGGGTGCGGTCCGCGCTCGCGGGTCGCCATGCGGTGGTCGGGACGGTCGCGGCCGCGGGCTTCGGCATCATCACGCCGTTCTGCTCCTGTTCCGCGGTGCCCCTGTTCATCGGCTTCGTGGAGGCTGGTGTGCCGCTCGGGGTGACGTTCGCGTTCCTGGTCGCCAGCCCGATGGTCAACGAGATCGCGATCGTCCTGCTGTGGGGCCTGTTCGGACCGCAGGTCACGATCGCCTACGTCGTCGCCGGCCTCGCCGTCGCGATCACGGCCGGCCTCGTGATCGGCCGGCTGAACATGGAGCGCTACGTCGAGGACTACGTGTGGCAGGTCCGCGCGGGGAGCGTGGCCGTTGGCTTCAAGCCCACGATGAGCGACCGCGTCCGGGACGCCTGGCGCTCCACCGTCGACATCGTCGGCCGGGTGTGGCCCTACGTCGTGGCCGGCATCGCGGTCGGCGCCCTCATCCACGGGTTCGTTCCGACGGAGCTGGTCGTCGCGATCGGCGGCGAGGACAACCCGCTCGCCGTCCCGGCGCTGGTTGCGCTGGGGGTGCCGCTCTACAGCAACGCGGCGGGCACGATCCCCATCGTGGATGCGCTGGTCGGCAAGGGCCTCCCGATCGGGTCGGCCCTGGCGTTCATGATGGCCGTCACGGCCCTCTCGTTCCCGGAGATGGTGATCCTGCGCAAGGTCATGAAGCCCCGCCTGCTGGCGACCTTCGTGGCCATCGTCGCCGCCGGGATCATCGCCATCGGCTACCTGTTCAACTGGCTGACGTGATGGCACGCACCATGACGACGATCGAGGTCCTTGGCCCGGGCTGCCGTCGCTGCACGGAGCTGGACAGGGTCGTCCGCGAGGTCGTCGTGTCGTCCGGCGTCGCCGCCGATGTCCGCTACGTCACGGACCCCGCCGAGATCGTCTCGCGCGGCTTCTTCATGCGGACCCCGGGCCTGGTCATCGATGGCAGGGTCGTCGCAACGGGGAGGGTTCCGAGTCGGCGTGAGATCGCCGGCTGGCTCGCGCAGCACTGACACGTCGCCTGGCTCCTCCCCAGGGGACGTCGCCGGCGCCCCTGATCCATCCAGTCCAAGGAGGTCACATCCCATGAAGGTCATCGAAGTCCTCGGCCCCGGCTGCAACAACTGCCGGCGCGTCGAGGCGGCCGCGCGCGAGGCCGTCACCATGACGGGCGTCGCCGCCGAGATCCACCACGTCACCGACTACGCCGACATCGCCGCCAAGGGCGTGATGAACACGCCGGGCCTCATCATCGACGGCAGGATCGTCAGCACCGGTCGCGTGCCCTCGGCCGCCGACATCGCGGTGTGGCTGGTCGAGTAGCCGGCCAGCGAGGCAGGCCCGGGACATGGGGACGCACACGGCGCGGGTACGGGTCGACGAACAGGGGCACCTCGTCCTGCCGCCCGATCTGGCCGAGCGCCTCGGGCTCGTGGACGGGGCGCTCGTCCGCGTCGAGGAGCGCGGCAACGCGGTCGCCTTCGGCCGGTCCAGCGCGTCCCTCGCCCGCGTCTACGTCGAGCCCACGACCCTGTGCAACCTCCGCTGTCGCACCTGCATCCGCAACGTCTGGGACGAGCCGCCGGGGACGATGACGGCGCAGACCTTCGCCCGGGTCATGGACGGGGTGCGCGCTGCTGTCGCCGCGTCCGACCGTGTTCTTCGGCGGGTTCGGCGAGCCATTCGCCCACCCGGACCTGCTGGCCATGCTCGCGGAGGCCAAGGCGGCCGGCTGCCCGGTCGAGCTGATCACCAACGGGACCATGCTGGACGACGCGACCCGGCGCGAGCTCGTGCGCATCGGGCTCGACCGGCTGTGGGTCTCCATCGACGGCGCGACGCCCGAGAGCTACGCCGATGTCCGCCTGTGGGACGCCCTGCCCGGGGTGATCGAGGACCTCGCCGCGCTGCGTGACCTGCGCCTGGCGAGCCGCTCGGCCGGGCCGCGGCTGGGCATCGCCTTCGTGGCCATGAAGAGGAACATCGCCGACCTCCCGGAGGTCATCCGCCTCGGCCAGCGGCTGGGCGCCGACCGGTTCTCGGTCAGCAACGTCCTGGCGCACACCCCCGAGATGCGGGAGCAGGTGCTGTACGCGGGATCCATCGAGGTCGAGGATCTGGACCCTTCGCCCTGGTCGCCGCAGG
>CAVOWV010000017.1:0-132358 GCA_963700245.1 uncultured Chloroflexia bacterium | reverse complement strand
GGCTGGGGTGGAACGCGGTCACGGCCTGGTACGCCTGGACCTCGTATCCGTAAGGCGGCCGTCAACCCACCTGCGCTCGCTGCCGACGAGCGCCTGGGCTTTCGGACCGCCGGCGACCGACCGCGCTTGACGGCGGGCTGCGGGTCTGGGTCCTGGTCCGCCCGGCACAGAGCTAAGCTGCAGCCCCGCGCTCACAAGCCGCGCAAACCCTGCACCGCCGGCCATGGTCGCGCAGGTGTAGCACCGGAGGCGAATAGGCCGCGCCAGTCGCCCCGCCGACGATTTCGGGGGTGAAGCTGTGCACAGTCTGTGGTGTCGTCACCAGCCGATCGACTGGACGCTGCGGCGAGCATCCGCGCCTGTCGGGCATCGGTGCCAACCATCACGTCCATGCGGACCCACGATGGACTCCGTGCCCGCCGCAGCTCACGTTTGCCCACGGTCGCCACAGGGCGCCGGAGTGACGCGGTGACCAAGGCCGTGGCCAAATCCGCGACCGAAACGTGGAAGGGCCCTGGGCTGACGCCCAGGGCCCGCATGGGGCGGCCACCCAGTCAGCTGCTCGGCGACCACCAGATCCTGTGTGGTGACGCGACGAGCCCCGTCGACGTGGCGCGCCTGTTCGACGGGGCGGCGCCGACCCTGCTCGCGACCGACCTGCCCCACGGGGTCCAGCTCGACCAGACCTGGCGGCGATGCCTCGTCTCGCCGTTGACCCTCACCACAGTAGGAGCGACACGGCAACGGCTGAGAGGTAAAGGCCGACGCCGTAGACGGCGTGAGTCCCGAGGTTGCGGAGGCGGGTCGCAGTCGGGTTCGGCGTCCGCGACCCTGCGATCCCGGCTCCCATCGCGGGCTGCATGACGAACCACGGAGCGATGATCGTCCCTAGGCCGACGACCAAGGCGGGCAGGATGGTTGGCGAGCGCACCCAGTCGAGGCCCCAGATGGCGAGGAGCAGCAGCGCGAACGTGACCCCGATCGCGTAGTGCGCCAGCCAGCCCAGGGGCCGCTCACCGCGGACCGGTCGCGCCGCGGCGATGCGGTCGTGGACGAAGCGACCGCGCGGCACGTGGCCGATCCATCGTCCGAGGAGCGCGTAGTCCAGGGTCGGGATGCCGAACCGGCGACGGAGCACAAGACTCCAAATGTCCATGAGCGCTGCGCCGCCAACCCCGATGAGCACGGCGGCGACCAGGAGGCTGCTGACGTTGTTCATGCCGGAGTCTCCGGAGCCGGTGACCGTCGCCAGGGGTCGCCGGGCGCTCGGACGTACGTCTTCCAGGCGTAGTCCCAAGGCGTGACGGCGAGGATGACGACCACGAGCGAGACGCTGACCAGCATCCTGTCCATGCCGGGGCTCATATCGCCCGCCACGAGGTGGGGCAGCGCGATGACCCCGAGCCAGACAAGCTTCCATGCGGACTCGAAGATCAAGAGCGGCAGCAGCTTGACCGGGTACTTGAGGCCCAGGATGGCAAACAGCGACATCGCAGTGAGCAGCGCAGCGACCACGCCCTCGTAGACCGGCAGCGAGGAGGCATCCGGGAGCAGCGGCCACTTCGTCGCCGCGAGGCCGAAGGCCATCAGCGCGTAGCCGACACGCATGACGTTCACGCGGTACGTGGGCAGCGACGCCGGTGCAGTCGCGTGACCTCGACGCGCCGCGGTAACAGCGTTGGCGGGCAGGAGGTCGGCGATCGGAGCGGTCATGGTCGATCTCCCCCCGTGATGGGGTCGAGGTCCTCTCCGAGGAGCCGATCGCTTGATCCCCGTCGCGGCACGTCACCGACTGCCCGACCGATCACGACATGGCTGAACCACACGAGCGAACCGACGAGCCACGCGACCGGCACGACGCCGGTCGCCGCGATCGCCACCGCCATGACCGGGACCACCGGCTGGTGCAGCAGGCCGTGGATCGGCCGGCCATGTGCGCCCAGCAGCCGCGGCAGGTCCGGAGCGATGCCGAACGCGATGAGCGCGAGGATCCCGACGCCGTTCATGGTGCCGAGCTGGTTCGCGTAGATCGCGAGGGCGAGCCCCGGAACGAGCCAGAGGTGGTGCCACCGCAGGCGACGTCGCTCCTTGACCTTCGCGTGGACGGTGCTCTGGGCACCGTCCACGCGGACGATCGTGGTCTGCGTCATGCGACCGGCCCAGCCTTCGGCTCGAGGACGACGATGGCGGTCTCGCCCGGTCGATGTGCGGCCAGGGCTCCGAGGTCCGAGCCCCAGCCCGGATAGTCCCGGAACGTCGCCCACAGGCGATCCCGCTCGGTGCCCGCTGCAGCTCGCGCCCGTACCTCTCGGCGTCCGTCCGCGAGGTCGACCGTGGCGATCGGGTTCGCCTGGAGGTTCAGCCACCATGCGGGATCGGCCGTACCCCATCCGTTCATCGCCAGGGTCACGAGGTTCGGGCCGTCCTCGTAGTAGCCGATCATCGTGATCCGGGCCTGCCCGGACCGCCGACCCACCGTGTGGAGCCGGAGCATCCCGAACTTGACGCCGCGCTTCGGGCGCTGCAGCCCGAGTCGCCCGCCTGTGAGCCGCGCGATCCCCCGATGGAGCTTCCAGTAGGTCCGGATGAGTGGGCGCGGAGGCAGCTTGACTTCCGCGGGCGTCACGGCGGTCATGCCGCACCTGCCGGGGCGATCGCGCCCGTCCGGGCGACGCGGGTCCGCTCGGCGACGGCGAGCGGCGAGGATTCGTTGAAGCCCTTGAAGGTCAGCCAGAGCCCAAGCACGAGCTCCCAGATGAAGAACGGCATGACCGCTACGACCTGGAACATGGTGCCGGGCCCGGTCAGGCCGAGGACCGTGCCGATGGTGTAGGTGATGAGGATCGGCGCGCCGATGAGGCCGAGGGCCGGGATCTTCCGGGGAACGAGCCGTGCCCGGTACAGGGCGGTGCCCAGCATCAGCGCGTTGAAGGCGGCCATGTTCGGGCCGATCGTCATCGCCCAGTCGCGGACCGCGACGAGCGCGCTGGCAACGGGGACGAGCGTCTCGGCGTTTCCGTCGGCTGCGCCCTGCTGTCGGAGGGTGACGACGGCGAGGAGGCTGAGGACGCCCACCGTGATGACCGCACCCTCGAACAGCCGGGTCGCGAGGTAGCCGATCGCCAGGCCCTCGTGCACTCGTCTCACGACCGCGAAGAAGGCGATCCCGCAGCCGATGAGCCCGAAGACATTCACGAGCTCGAGGACGAGGCCGAGGGTGACCTGCTGGTCGCCGCCGGCGCTCGTGACGTAGGTCGGGTCGTTGATCGCCGGCCCGACGAGGATCGCGGCCGGGATCGAACCGATGAAGGTGACGAGGTAGAGGATGCCGCCGACGAGGGCGGCCTTACGGAACGAGGTCATTTCGGGACGCTCCTTTCGAGGATCGCTGGTGGGATTACCTGCCGCTGATCGTGGCGACGATCAAGGCGGTCGGGCCGAGATTGACGAGTGCGTGGTCAATCGCTACCGGTGGCCACCTCCTCCCCGTGCGGGTCGGTCGTGTCGTGGACGGGGATTGACGTCAGGCCGATCACCTCGCGGCCTCGCAACGCCTCGAGGAACGGCTGGAAGCTCCCGGAGACGAGGCAGCGGACGGTGTGGCCGTCGACCTCGACCTCCGAGACCCCGGACGCCCGCTCGATCTGGCGGGATGGCGGGGTTGCGACGAAGGTGACCTCGACTCGCCATGTGGCTTGGCTGTTGAACATGCGAGGAGCGTGCGATTCGCGACAGGTGGGACGTATCGACGGGATTACGTATCCGATGCGTAGTCGCGATCGAAGCGGTGTACCGTGCGGGCGAAATGGCGCGGCCGCGACGTCGCATCGGCAACCTGCCCGCGGAAACGACCAGCTTCGTCGGCCGCCGCCGAGAGCTGGCCGAGCTTCGGAGCGCGCTTGCGAAGGCCCGCCTCGTCAGCCTTGTCGGCCCGGGTGGCGTGGGCAAGACGCGCCTCGCTCTTCGCGCCGCGACCGACCTCGGACGTGGCTTCGCCGACGGAGCCTGGTGGGTCGATCTCGCCGAGATCCGCGAGGCCGAGTTCGTGTCGGGCGCAGTGGTCGCGGCGCTGGACCTGCGGGACCAGGCTTCAGCCGAGCCGTTGCAGATCCTGTCGTCCTACCTGCGGGACCGCGAGCTGCTGCTCGTCCTCGACAACTGTGAGCACCTGCTCGACGCGTCTGCCGCCCTGGTGGCGGACGTCCTCCGTGCCGCGCCCAACGTCCGCGTGATCGCGACGAGCCGCGAGCCCCTGCAGCTTCCGGGCGAGCGCGTCGTCCCCGTGCCGCCGCTGGAGCTTCCGGCCGCGGGCGACGAGCAACCGATGTCGAGGCTCCTCCAGAACGAAGCCGTCATGTTGTTCACGGAGCGAGCCGCGTCGACGTCTGGGTCGTTCGAGCTGACGGCGTCAAACCGATCAGCCGTCGTCGCGCTGTGTCGACGGCTCGATGGTCTCCCGCTCGCGATCGAGCTTGCCGCCGTGAGGATGCGCGTGCTCACCGTCGAGCAGATCCTCGATCGCCTGACGGACCGGTTCGCCCTCCTGACGGGAGGAGGCCGCGCCGCGCTGCCCCGGCAGCAGACGCTGCGGACGACCATCGACTGGAGCCATGACCTGCTGGCGGCGCAGGAGCAAGAGCTGTTGCGCCGCCTGTGCGTCTTCGCCGGCCGGTTCACGGTGGACGACGTCGAGTCCGTCGTTGCGCACGGCCGGGGGTCCGGTGATCCTGCGTTGGACTTGCTGGCCGCGCTGGTCGACAAGTCGTTGGTCATGCGAGAGGACGCGTTTGGCGTCGCCTGCTACCGCTTGCACGAGACGATGCGCGAGTACGCGGGCCTCAAGCTGCAGGAGGCGGGCGAGGCGGAGTGGCTCGACGATATCTTCGTCGAGTACTACCGAGCGCAGACACGCGATCGCCGGGCGGTCCTGCTTCGCGACATCCAGGTCGCCCTGCGCACTCGGGCGCCGGGGCCCAATCGAACACTCGCGTGGCTCGAATGGCTTGACCTCGAGATCGACAACGTCCGATCGGCACTCCAGAAGTGCCTGGCGGCCTCGGACTGGCGGCGCGGTCTCGAGCTCGCCACGTCTGTTGGCTACTACTGGGTCACGCGTGGGACCACTGAGAGCATCCGCTGGTTCGATGACCTCCTCGCGGCCGCCGAGGGATGTCCTGAGGTTCCGGCGCGGGCGTACTACTTCCGGGGATGGCTCAGCGTCCTGAAGGGCGATCCTGAGGCGGCAAGGCCCTGGCTTGCTCGGGCGATCAGCACCGCCCGCATCGCGGGGCAACTCCCGCAGTTGTCAGAATCGCTGTCCCTCGCCTCGACGGCGGCGTACATGGCAGGAGATCGGGCAACGGCCCAGCGACTCCTCGACGAAGCCGCGATCATCACGCCGGGCCTTGACCACTACCCGGCTTCGATGGGGTTGCTACAGGCACGGGCCATCCACGCACTAGCCGAGGGAGACCTCGCCACCGCCGAGACCGCGTCGTCGGAAGGCGCTCGCATGAGCCGTGAGGTCGGCGACCTCTACTACCTCGAGAGGATGCTCATGAACCTCGGCCTCGTCGCGACGGCGGCCGGGGATCTGGCTGGCTCGAAGGTCCGGTTCATCGAGGGCCTGCGGGTCGCGAGGCAGACGGACAACCGGCTCGGACAGTCATCGTTTCTGTGCCAGTTGGGTGGGCAGGCGGCGAGATCCGGCCAGCCGCGCCTGGGGGCGCGGTTGCTCGGGGCCGCGGACGCCCTCGGTTCTGCGGCTGGCGCCAGCCCGACGGGTCCGTTCGGGCGGGAGCTGGCGCGCGTGAGGACGGCCGCACTCACGGCAACGGGCGCAGCGAGCTTCGAGACCGAGTACGCCGCGGGCACGAGGTTGCATCGGGAGACAGCGCTGCGATTGGCGCTGGGCGACCGTGACGAGGCTGGCGACGCCGACAAGCACATCGATACCGGACCGCTCTCGAAGCGAGAGGTGGAGGTGGCGAGGCTGATCGCCGAGGGTCTCGGCAACAAGGAGATCGGCGCGCGCCTGTTCATCTCGGAGCGGACGGTCACGACCCACGTTGGCAACATCCTGAACAAGCTCGGGTTCGATTCCCGCGTCCAGATCGCAGGCTGGATCGCGACCTCCGACGTGTAGGGCGCGGGCCTAGACCTGAGAAGTGCGTTCCGGGCCTGCCCGATCCCGCGCCTTGTCGTCGGCCATCACCGGCACGAGGGCTGGATGTGGCTCGGGTTCGATCACGTCTGACGCCGGCGAGGGGACCGATGGCGTGGTGAACGCGCCCACCCAGACGCCGACGAGGACGAGCGCCCCGCCGAGCACGAAGGTGACGCGGATCGGCTCGCTCAGGATGACCGCTGCCAGTGCAACTCCCGCCAATGGCTTGAAGAGGCCCGTGTAGGAGTAGCCCGACGCCGTCCAGCGCCCGATGATGAACAGGGCCAGCGGGAACAGGAGCACGGTCCCGAACACGACGAGAAACCCGAGGGCCGCCCAGGTCTCGAGCCGGCTCGGCAGAGCCCAGGTCTCGTTGGCGAGGAACGAGAGTGCGAGCAGGATCGGCAGGACGAACAGGCCACCCACGGCGTTTGCCGAGAAGGGGTGGCCTGGTGGCAGGCGCTTGATCACCACGGAGGTAACCGCCGAGAAGAACATCGCGCCGCCCAGTGCCAGCAGCGCGGGCAGCGGGACCGCAGCGCCGAGCTGGTCGCCCACGACGACGACCATTCCCGCGGCCGCGACCAGGGCCCCCGCGACCCCGCGGACGGTGAACCGCTCGAGGCCGATCACCGCGGCGAGCGCGAGCGTCACCAGTGGCGTCACCGCGAACGCGATCGCGCCCATCGACGCCGAGGAGCTGCTGACGCCCACGTAGAGGAGCGCGGTCGACACGACAAAGGTGAGACTGAACAGCAGGGCGCCGGCGAGGTTCGCGCCGCGCGGGAACGGGATGCGCAGGGCGATCGCCAAGGCAGCGAAGATGGGCACCGCCATCGCGTAGCGCAGGGTCGCTGCCCAGAACGACGGCAGCTCGAAGGCGCCGAGGCGGATTGCCACCGAGACCGCCCCGGCAATCAGGACGAAGCCGATGAACGCCGCGATGGTGACGCGATCGGGACGCATGGCGACGAGGCTAACGCCACGCGTCAAGGTCCGCCACCCTCGTCGGCGGGGTCCTGCCATGTCTCGCAGACGCCACCTTCTCGGTCGGTGGCAGCCTGTCGACGCCCCCGATCCGCGCCCGACAGGCGTCGGGCGCGGGGCGAGCGCATCAGGTCCCGCCGGTCCATCGATCGGGAGGACTTGGACGCTTGGCGCTCATCGGGTGCGCCGTCCGAGACTACAGAGTGGTTCCTCACCAGGGGTGTTCAATGATCCCCGGGCGGCGCGCGGAAATGGTCATGCTGCCGAGCTCGCGGAACAAGGCCCGGAGGCGTTCCCGGACTGACGCAGGCACCGCGACCAGCTACGGCTTGAGCGCGCTCTCGCAGACCGACCTGTGGTCGAGGGACGTGATGACGTCCACGATGGGCTGGCTCACGGGTCCTCTCGTTCGTCCATGCGTTCGAGGAGTGCGAGCGTCGTCGACCAGCTCCGGATCGTCATCGACTTGTAGAGCGGAGTCGTGATGGCCTTGCTGAGCCGACTCCGCATGCGTTGCGCGCTGAGGCGCTGCGAGTAGATCACGCCGTCCCCCGGCCACACCCGATCGACCTCCGGGTGCGGGTCGAACACCCCCATCACCGTCGCCGCGTCGATCCCGATCAGGAAGATCGCGTCGCTGTGGTATGTCCCAGGTCGCTCGCCAAAGCCCTGGGGCCTGTGGTCGACGACGGCCCGAAGCTCTGCGTGCGTCAGCACCCGCACCGCGATCAGCTCGCTGTCGAGGCGAAACCGCTTAGGCAAGGCGGTTTCGATCTGCCGCTTGATCACGTCCGGTGCGCGGCGGGACTGCAGGATGACGTTGCCGCTCGCGATGTACGTTGAGACGTTCGAGTAGCCGAGCTCTTCGAGGAGCTCGCGCAGCGGCGCCATCGGCACCTTGTTCCTGCCGCCGACATTGATCCCGCGCAGCAGGATGAGGTACTTCGTCACGCTCTCCCCCGAGTTCAGTCACGGATGGGTACGGGTCGACCCACTGGCGCCGTTAGCCGCTGGCCACCGGTCACTTCAGCTCGTATCCACCCGTGGTCTCGGGGACGAGGCCAAGGCGCACCGCGATCGCGGCGATCTCGGCGCGGCCGTTCGCTCCCAGTTTCGACTTGATGTTCGAGACGTGCACGCTGGCCGTCTTCTCGCTGATGAACAGGTCGGTGGCGATCTCCCGGTTCGTGCGCCCCATCGTGAGGCGCTCGAGGACGTCCTGTTCGCGCCGAGTCAGCCGGAATGGGATAGCACGGCCGACAGGCGCAACGCTCGAGGCTCGTTCGGACGCCGCCGGCTGGGTCGCGAGGTCGAGTCGCGACCGCAGGGCCAGCCGTTCGATCTCCCGCTGGACTGGGACGGCTCCCAGGTCGGATGCGATCCGGTGCGCCTCCTGCGCCGCGGACTGCGCAGCCATTCGAGACCCGCGTGCGAGCAGGATGGCCTCGGCTTGGCGGAATTCTGCTGTAGGCAGCCTCGTGGGGATGCTGGAGCCCATCGGCAGCGGCCGCCGCGACAGCCCACGCGGCCGCACTTGGGCGATTCTCGAGCCGGCTCAGCTCGGCCTTGGCGAGTGCCGTGTCGAGGGCCAGGTGCGGGTCGCCCCCGCCAGGAAGCGCGCGGACAAGCTGGGCATGATGATCGAGCCGTTGGTCGAACTCGCGTCCGATCGCGAGCGCCTGGTCCAGACCAGCCGCATCGCCCAGTGGACGAGCCACCTCGGCGAGGTCTGCCGCAGCTCGGATGGCCAGGCGATGGCACACGCGCATGTGGACGTCGCGCTCCGGCTCGGCGGAGCGCTCCAGGCTCTCCCTCACGGAGTCGATGGCTTCGGACGGCCGTCCCCTCGCGATCGAAAGCAAGGCAATGCTCGAGTACAGGTCGGTCCATCCGTAGGCGGTTGCCGTGAATGCCCTGCACATCAACAGCACGATCTCGAGGTGTTCGGCGGCCGAGTCCAACTCGCCGCGTCCCAGGTCGAGAAGTGCCTGCGCGCCGTGCGCCAGGACGCCGTGCGAGCCGACAGGATCTCGCTCGAGGGCGCTCGAGATCCACTCGTCCGCCTCGGGCCACCGCCCGAGGAGGAAAGCCGATACACCCCTGATCGCCCGCAGCGCGCTCCCGTATCCCTCGACTCCCCACCGGCCGCTCTCGGCGATCGCTTCTTCGGCCGCGTGACAGGCCTCGTCCAGGTCCCCCGCCCAGTGGAGTGCCAGCGCGAGCTCGATGGAGATCTCGGCCGCCCCGGTGACATCGCCCACGGTCTGCGCCAGGCGCAGCGCCTCACGCAGGGTGCGGACACCTGAGCCGGCTTCACCAACCGCTGCGGCGTTGCGCCCGATGCAGCGCAGGGCGCGAATCTCCGCGGCGGCCGAGCCGACCGCCCGGGCGGTTGTCAGCGCCTCCTGGGCGATGCGGTTCGACTCGCTGAACTGGCACTTCAGGCCAAGCGCCTGCGCGAGGACGCCGAGGACCTGGGCGCGCGCGACCGACGGCGGGTCGGCTGGCAGTTGCTCGAGCGCTCGAAGGGCCACCGGCTGGGCGGCGTCGGGATTGCCCGACCCGAGGTGATAGACGGCGAGCCGTTCGAGGAGCGTTCCCGTGCGCATCGGGCCCCGCTCGTCGGCGGACTCGGCGGCAAGTGCTGTCTGCACCAGCTCAATGGCAGGGCGGTACGCCCCGGCAAGGGCGGCTGCCTCGGCTGTTCGCATCGTCAGCTCATGGCGCGTGAGCTCGCCGATGGTCTCGGTGGAGGTGGGCCACAGGCTCAAGGCGAGGTGGTAGTGCGCGAACGCATTGCCGAAGGCGAACATCCGCTCCGCCGCCCACCCGGCTCGCAACAGGGCCGGCAGCGCCTGGCGCGCGTCGCGTGCCTCGTACCAGTGATGCGCCAGCTCGGAGGCCACCGCAGCATCGACGTCGGAGTCGGCGTGAATCGATTCGACCGCCGCGGCTACCGCGGCATGGAGCGCCAGCCGCTCACCGGGCAGGAGCTCGTCGTAGACCGCTTCGCGCACGAGACCGTGGCGGAACTGCATGACCTCGTCGACGCCGGCCACCAGCAGGGACCGGTCGATCGCTTCTCGCAGGGCCAGGGCCATCTCGGCGGGCTCCATGCGGGTGACGATCGCCAGGACGTCGTGTCTCGCGGATTGACCGGCCACGGCGACCACGCGCAGGAGGTGTCGCGATGCGGTCGAGAGGCCGCCGATTCGAGCCAGCAGCGTCTCCCTGAGCGTGAGCCCCAGACGCTGCTCTCCGCGTTGCTCGACGACGAGCAGCTCCTCGATGAAGAACGCGTTGCCACCGCCGCGCTCGTGGAGGCGGGTGACGAGAGCCCTGTCCGGAGGGCTGCCGAGGATCCCCGCGAGCTGGTCGTGGACCTCGCTCCGCGTGAACGGGTCGAGCTCGATGCGCTCCACCTGACCGCTGCGGCCCAGCTCGGCAAGCAAGGTCAGGAACGGATGGCGCTCGTTCAGCTCGTCAGTTCGATAGGTGCCGATCAGCACCACGCGACCGTGCGTGAGGTTCCGCACCAGGAACCGCAGCATGTCGCGAGTCGACCGGTCCGACCAGTGGAGGTCCTCCAGCACGATGACGGTGACCGCGTCCGTGGCGACGCGCTCGATGAGCCCGAGCACCTGGAGATAGAGGGTGGACTGGGTGGAGGACATGTCGGTGTCGACAGCCGTCTTGCCGTCGCTGCCGGTTTCGAGGTCGGGGATCAGCTGCTGGACGGCGGATCGTGCGGGCCCGACGATGCGGCTGAACTCCTCGGCAGACAGGCCCTTCAGCCACGGACGGAGGGCGGCGACGAGTGGGTCATACGGGCGCGCACCGTCTCCGAGATCAACACACGCACCCACGAGGAAGCGAAGTCCGGCGGACTCAGCGCCCGCTCGCAGCTCCGCCAGCAGCCGGGTCTTACCGACGCCGGCCTCGCCCCCGACGATGACCGTGCCGACAATCCCGGACCCGGCACCTTCCAGCACGGCCTGGAGCCGTTGCAGCTCCTCGCCGCGGCCGACGAACACGGGGCTCGCGATTTGGGACGCCATCGCGCGATTATCCTCGCCCTTGTCGAGAGGGTCACCCCCACGAGGAAGGCGCCGCCTAAGCACCGCCCCTGGCGATTTCTAAGGAGCGCCCCATTGCGGTCGATCGCCGCCGTGGCCTACGCTCCGCGCAACCTGGGAGGGCGTAGTAGCCATGCTGGATTCATCGAGTACCCCGGAACCGGACGTCTGCATGGACCTTGTCGGTCAGGCTTGTTCGACGTTGACCCCGATCATCGCGTCCCGGATGCGCCAGCTGAGCACGGGCCAAGTCCTGGAGGTCATCTCCGACGACCCGACGGCGCGAAGCGGCCTGGCCTCGTGGTCGAGGCTGACGGGCAATCCCATCGTGGCCATCGCCGAGGACGGGCCGGGACGGACGCGCTACTACCTTCGTCGCAAGTAGAGCTGGAGGACCGCCGAGATGCCGCGATTCCTGTCGCAAGCCACCCATGGTCACGATGACCCAGAGCGGGCGACGCTGCCCTTCATCGTCGCGAACGTCGCCGCCTCGGCGGACCAGGAGGCGATCGTGCTGCTCACGATCGAAGGCGTGTGGCTGGCGACGAAAGGCTACGCGGACGACCTCCACCACCCGGGCATGCCGCCGCTCCGGGAGGTCATCGCGTCCCTGCTCGAAGGCGGGGGCCAGATCTGGGCGTGCGGCGCGTGCACGAAGCCGCGCGGCATCACCGACGAGCGCCTGATCGAGGGCGCGAGGATCATCTCCGCGGCCGAGTTCGTCGCCGAGCTCGCGACCGGCACCCCGCTCTACACCTGCTGAGCGCCTGCCACCTGCTGAGCGCCTGCCCGAAAAATGAGGCCGCTCTGGGCCGCCACCTAAGGACTGAGCCGATGTGGTGGGACCCCGCTTGCGCCCACACTCCTCCCTGACTCGCGGGGGCCGTGCCCCGCCACCAGCAGAGGAGAAGGGGAATGACTCGACATCGTCCGGCCCCGGCAGGCGGGCCGCACAAGCGAGCACTGCGGGCAGCGGCGTCCATGGTGGGCGCGCTCATCGTCCTGGCCGCCGGCGTCGTCCCGGCCGCCGCCCACGGGCCGTCCGAGTACTCCGCCTGGGGTACGCCGACGGCCGTGGCCGAAGTCAACACGGCCGCCCACGACGGCTGCCCGATCGAATCACCGAACGGCAGGCAGCTGTACATCGCCTCCACGCGAGCGGGCGGATTCGGGAAGAACGACATCTGGGTCGCCGAGCGCCCGGACAAGCGGTCCCCCTGGGGCCCGATGACGAACCTCGGCTCCGCGATCAACACCGCCGACCAGGAGTTCTGCCCGACCCCGCTGGGCGGAGGCAAGCTGCTGTTCGTCTCTGATCGCGCCGCCTGTGGCGCGACGCCGGGGATGACCCCGCCGGTCGGCGACATCTACATGACCCGGCAGCGGTATGACGGAACGTGGACGGCGCCGCGGAGCCTCGGCTGTGTCTCCGACGGAACCGGGCCCAACTTCCCGGGCGGCGAGTTCGGGCCGTCGCTCGTTGTGGCCCGGGGTGGGATCTACCTGTACTTCTCGAGCACCGGGACCGGGACGAACCACGACATCTACCGGAGCCGCCAGCGCCGCGACGGCACGTTCGGCACGCCGGAGGTCGTGGCGGAGCTCAACAGCGCCGCCGTGGACCAGATGCCGAATGTCAGCCGCGACGGCACGCAGATCGTGTTTGCGTCGAGCCGGGGCGGGAACATGGACATCTGGACCGCGACCCTCAGCCGGTCGACCGGTCTGTGGTCCACCCCGGTCCCGGTCGCGGCTGTGAACACCGCGGAGCCGGAGTCTCGTCCGTCGCTCTCCGGGGACGGCACGCGCCTCTACTTCGGTCGCGGGGCGACCGCCGACATCTACGTCAGCACCCGGGTCAAGCTGGACGATGGCGGACACCACCGGCACTGACCGGCCCCGTCGCCGCTGAACGAAGGCCACCGGATCGCCGTCCGGTGGCCTTCTCACGTGTCGCCCGGCAGGCGCCTGGTGCTACAGCAGACGGGAGCTTCACTGACCGCGAGTCTTGGCCCTTCGGCTCCAGGTGGATTGGTCTTGCTGGCATGACAGTAAGGCGCTATGCTGCACTCATGGCTGGCACCAAGCGCAAGGTCACCCTCTACGTGGACGAGGACGTCCTGCGCGCAGCCCGTGTCCGCGCGGCCCGCACCGACAAGCGCGACTCGGAGGTCGTCGAGGCGGCTCTGCGCGCCTATCTCGGCTTCGAGGTGGTCGCCAGCGTTTGGGCACGCAGCGACCTGGGCGAGGACGAGGCGATGCGGCTCGCGGTGGAGGAGACGCACGCGGTGCGTGCGCAACGGCGTGCCGCGCGCGGTTCTTGACACCAACGTCCTCGTCGCGGCGCTGATCAGCCCGGGCGGCGGGAGCGCCCGGCTCCTGCTCGAGCTGCGCTCGGGTGCCTTCGAACTCATCGTGTCGCCGCTCCTCCTTGCCGAGCTGCGCGAGGTCCTGGGGCGCGACAAGTTCCGGCGCTACGTGTCGGAAGCGGAAGCCGACGCCTACGTCGAGCTCATCCGGAGCGAAGCCGTCGTCCGTGCCGATCCGGTGCCATCACCCGAAGCGCTCAGCGCCGATCCCGACGACGAGTACCTCATCGACCTCGCGCGTGACGCCGGGGCAGACGCACTCGTCACCGGCGATGCCCACCTGCTCGACCTGCGGGCGGTCATTCCGGCCATGACACCCGCCGAGTTCCTCGAGACGCTGGCTGATCGCTGACGGCTCGCGGAACCTCATCGGCGCTGGCGCTGGCGCTGCCAGACAAGGTTGAAATGGCGCGCCCGACAGGACTTGGACGTGCAGACGCCACCATTTTCGTCAGGGTCCCGATCGCGCCGCGCCCGTGGTGACTGCCGGCGTTGTCGCGGATCCTGTGGTCAGGCGGCCAGTGCGCCGATCGCCACCTGGAGCACGCCGTCGGGCCGTGCGAACGAGTACCCGGTGCCCGTGACGACAACGAGCGCGAGCGGCGGGCGCCCGGCGATCCGGTCGCGCAGCCGCAGTAGCCCTGCCGCTGCGGGATCGACGACGGAGGAGTGGGACCCGAGCTTGACCTCGAAGGCGGCCCAGTCGCCTCCGGGCAGCTCGATCACGGCGTCGGCCTCGAGCCCCAGGGCGTCCCGGTAGTGGTGGACCCGCCCTCGGAGCGGCCCGGCCAGGATCCGCAGGTCGCGCACGACCAGGGACTCGAACAGCAGGCCCAGCAGGTTGAGGTCTGCGAGCAAGGCATCCGGGCCGGCACCGAGGGCCGCTGCCGCCAGTGACGGATCGGCCAGGTGTCGGACCGGCGATGCGCGCAACCGGGTCCGGCTTCGCAGGCTGGGGCTCCAGGCCGGGACGTCATCGGTCAGCAGCAGGCGGTCGAGCGCCCCGAGATAGGCGCGGGCGGTCTCCACCTTCATGGCCCGGTCGGCACCGGCGTCAGCCGCGAGGCTCGCTGCGCTCGCCGGGCATGCAGTGTTGCGTGCCAGCGAGGTCACGAGCGCGCGAACGCCGCTCGGATCCCGTCGCACGCCATCGACGCGTGGCACGTCAACCCGGCAGACCTCCTCGAGGTACCCCTCGTTGAGGAGGGACGCCTGGGCCGGCGTCAGGCCCAGGTTGCCCGGCCAGCCGCCGATCACGATCCGCTCCGCGAGGTCACCCACCCGGAGCCCGGGATCCGGAGCGGTCACCCGCTCACCCGAGAGCACGCGTGCCAGCGAGACAGTCCCCGCCGAGTGGCCGCTCTCCATCAGCGACATCGTGCGCATCCGGAGACGGATGAACCTGCCTGCACCCGAGTGCCGCCGCGCGTCGTCCCTGGGCACCGACGAGCCGGTGAGCACGAACTGCCCCGGCGCCCTCCGGTCGTCAACCTCGTGGCGCACCAGGTTCCAGAGATCCGGCACCTCCTGCCACTCATCGATGAGGCGTGGCGGGTCCCCCGCGAGCACGAAACCGGGGTCGACCGCGAACGCCTGGCGGGCGTCGGGCGTGTCCATCCGGATCTCGCTGGCCGCCGCCTGGCGCGCCGTCTCCGTCTTGCCGCAGGCCCGAGGTCCCTCGATGACCACGGCCCCGGCCGCTCCGAGCGCCTCCCGGAGCTGGCCGTCCATGACGCGTGGCCGGTAGTCAGCTAGGCGAGTGTTCTCGGTCGTCACGCGGCGATTGTCGCGCTCTCCTGCAGGAGCGTCAATCCTAAGGGGCCTGATTGCAGAATAGACAAGGGATCGCACTGCAGTGCGTGCAGGGGGTTCTACTCGCGCGATTGCATCGTTGCGCTACTGGGGTCACCTCGAGGGTGCACGAATTGCACGAGTGTGACGCGTGACCTTCGAGACAGGGAGCGAGAAGCTGGAACGAGCACGACGTGACGCCGAGCGCGAGGACGCGAGCCTGCTGGTGGAGCCCGATGGGCAGCCGGCGCTCGATGGATCGGAAGGAACGGACGGACCGGCGATGCGCCGGGTTCGCATGCCGACCGCGCAGGTCGCGGGCCGGTCGGCGTCGAGCGCAGGGCCTAGCCCGCTCATCGCCGCCCTCGCGGCGGTGGTCCGCGACGCGATGGAGAAGGACGGCTTCTAGCCCTGGCGAGTCTTCAGGACTCGTGCGGGTGACGCACGAGTGCACACAACTCGCTTGATCCAGGTGGGTGCGGCGGTCACCATCTGGGGCATCGGGTCCGGCAGATCGGACTGTTCGGCCACCCCGGCCGCGAGAGGTGCGGCATGCGGGGCGATTTGGCGCGCCCGACAGGATTCGAACCTGCAGACGCCACCATTATCGTGAGGGTCCCGATCGCGCCCCGGCCGTGGTGAACGAGCCGGTCGAGTGGCCGGTGTCGGCAACAGGTCGGCGAGCGCAGGGGCGGGATCGTTACTAACGATAGCGGCTACAATCGTTAGCAAAACGGGCGACAGCTAACGATCCTGAGGACAGCGACACAATGATCCGGGGGCTCACCGGCACCTACACGTCATCGCGCGAGAGCGGCGAGGAGGTCCGGGCGTTCCGGCCGTTCGACCTGCCGCCCGCCCCACCGATCGCGTTGACGGGCGACCGCCAGCGCCTCCTCGAGCGCGCGACCCTCGCCCTGGGGCGGCTCGACGCCGTCTCCACGCTGCTGCCCGACACGATGCTCTTCCTCTACAGCTACGTCCGCCGCGAGGCCGTCCTCTCGTCGCAGATCGAGGGCACCCAGTCGTCGCTCTCCGACCTCCTCATGTACGAGCTCGACGTGGCCCCCGGCGTGCCCCTCGACGACGTCGTGGAGGTGTCGAACTACGTTGCTGCCCTGGAGCACGGGCTGGCCCGGCTGCACGAGGGCTTCCCGCTGTCCAACCGGCTGATCCGCGAGATGCACGGCCTGCTCCTCGCCAGCGGCCGCGGCTCGCGCAAGGAGCCCGGCGAGTTCCGGCGCTCGCAGAACTGGATCGGCGGGACGCGCCCGGGCAATGCCGCGTTCGTGCCGCCGCAGCCGGCCGACGTCGGAACCTGCATGGGCGCGCTCGAGCTGTTCCTGCACGCCCCCGACCCGGGCGTGCCCGAGCTCGTCCGCGCGGCGCTCGTCCACGTCCAGTTCGAGACGATCCACCCGTTCCTCGACGGCAACGGCCGCGTCGGGCGGCTCCTGATCCCGCTCCTGCTCGCGCACGCCGGCATCCTGCGGCAGCCGCTGCTCTACCTGAGCCTGTATCTCCGCGAGCACCGGGACGAGTACTACCGGCTCCTCGGGCAGGTCCGGACCGACGGCGACTGGGAGGCGTGGGTCGACTTCTTCCTCGAGGGCGTCGAGCAGACGGCCGGCGGTGCGGTCGCGACGGCGAACCGGCTCCTGGAGCTGATGCGGGCCGACCGGGGGCGGGTCGCGGGCCTGGCGCGGTCGGCAGGCGCCGCGTCCCGGGTGTTCTCGGTCCTGTGCGAGCGGCCCATCGCGTCCGTGGGCGATGCGGCCTCGCGGCTCGGCGTGTCGGTGCCGACGGCGACGCGCGGCATCGAGGCCCTCGCCGGGCTCGGCATCGTCAGCGAGATCACCGGTCGCCAGCGCAGCCGCCTGTACGCCTACGACGCGTACCTCTCGATCCTGACGCGGGATCCGGCCTTCTGAGTCCGCGTCCGTGCCTGGGCGCCTCCGCGGTCGATGCACGAGCGCGAGCATCCACTCGTCGCCCTGGCCGGGGCATGGCCGGTCTTGCGGAAGCGATCGTGGTCGTGGCCGAGCTTGCGCCGCACCCCATCGCTGTCCCTCGGCCAGCACGTGGAGCAGCGATGGACAACGACAGCTGTCCGGCACGCGACCCGGGAGATCGCGAACCCAGGGAATGCCCGGTGCACCGCGAGGGGCTCCGAACTGTCCGGATCCCCATCGCCCAGCCGCCGGACGACACGCGGATCGACCGGGTCGGCCGCAGCCCGCTTATCGCGGCGATCGCGGCCGTGATCCGCGATGCGATGGATGCCGACGCATCATCTGGGGTGAGTTCGCTGCCGCCCGGTGACGACGACGGGGACTGACGCCACGACGACCATGCTGCGGATCCAGGGACCACCCGCGGCCCGCAGGCACTGCACACAACGCGCTTGCGCACGCGGCGCTGACGGGGCATGGTGCCTGCACCAGACGGCCACCCAACAGGGCGGCACGCAACACGGAGCACGGGAGTCCGCGGCAAGAGCGGGGTGGTTTGGCGCGCCCGACAGGATTCGAACCTGCGACCTTCGGCTCCGGAGGCCGACGCTCTATCCACTGAGCTACAGGCGCGCGTGGCGACGGGGGAGTCGCGGGTTGCAAGGATACCAGCCGCCCGGCACCCGCTCGTGGGGCGCCGTCCGAGTCGGGCTGTTGTCGCCACGTACCTATGGAAGTTGTGCCGACTGACGCCCTAGTATCTAGGTATGGACGAAGAATCCAGCGAGTCGCGACACGCTGCTCCGGGTGGGCCAGGCGGCCGAGATGCTCGGGGTGTCCGTGGACACGATGCGCCGCTGGGAGACGGAGGGCCGCCTCCGCACGGAACGCTCGGCCGGCGGTCAGCGGATGGTGCCGATCGCCGAGGTCACTCGCCTGCTGGCCGAACGCCGCGCCCAGGCACCGGACCGCCCGATCGTTGGAGGGTCCGCGCGGAACCGGCTGACGGGGATCGTCACCCGGATCGAGAAGGATCGCGTCGCCGCCGTGGTGGAGATCATGGCGGGCCCCCACCGGATGGTCAGCCTCATGACCGCGGAGGCCGTGGATGACATGGGCCTCCGGGTGGGCGACGAGGCGGTCGCGGTGGTGAAGGCCACGAACGTGATCGTGGAGATCCCCGCCCGGCGCGAGGCGCGCTGAATGCGGGTCGGTACGGCCGTCGCGCTGCTCCTCGCGCTCCTCGCCGCACCCATCGTCGGGGGCTGTGCATCGTCGGCGGCCACCAGCTCCGCCACCGAGCCCGCCACGGCGACCGGAACGAAGCCCGGCGAGCCCGTGGAGCTGCTCGTCCTCGGCGCCGCGTCGCTCCAGGACGCTCTCGAGCGAGCCGCCACGGCCTACGAGGCGGCGACGCCCGGCGTCACGATCACGGTCGCCACGGACTCGTCGACCGCGCTGGCCACCCGGATCGAGCAGGGCGCACCGGGCGACGTGTTCCTGTCTGCCGACACCCGCAACCCCGAGCGCCTCGTGGACGGCGGGTTCGCGGCGGGCGAGCCGGTGGCATTCGCCACGAACTCCCTCGCGGTCATCGTTCCGGCCGACAACCCGGCGAAGCTCGCATCGCCCGCGGACCTCGCCCGGCCGGGCGTGCTGGTCATCGCCGCCGGCGAGGGGGTGCCGATCACCGCGTACGCCTCGGAGCTCGTCGAGAACCTCGCCCGACAACCGGGCTACCCAGCGGACTTCGCGGACGCCTACGCCGCCAACGTGGCCACCCGCGAGGCGAGCGTGCGGGCCGTGGTCGCCAAGCTGGAGCTGGGTGAGGGCGATGCCGGGATCGTCTACCAGACCGATGCCGTGGCCTCCACGGGGGTCAGGTCCCTCGAGGTGCCGGCGAACGCGAACGTCACCGCCACCTACGCGGGGCTGGTGCTGCGGGAGTCCCCGAACGCCGTGGCCGCGGCCAAGTTCCTCGCCTGGATGGCCGGGCCCGGCGGGCGCGAGATCCTCGGCCCGTTGGGCTTCGGGCCGGCCCCGTGAGCGAGACCGCCCTCGCCCACCCGGGCTCCTCGCGATCCGACCGCTGGGGCGCGCGCTCCGTCGTGGCCCTGGCGACCCTGTTCGCCCTGTTCCTGGGTCTGCCGGTCCTCGCGATCATCACGCGGGCGCTCCTGGGTGGCCTGCTGCCAGCGACCGCAGCGTCGTCGGTGGTGCTGCCGGCCTTGGCGCTCAGCCTTGCGACCACGGCGGTCAGCCTCGTGATCACGGTGGTGTTCGGGCTGCCGCTGGCGATCGTCCTCGCTCGCCGCCGCTTCCGCGGCAAGTGGCTGGTGGAGACGGTGGTGGACCTGCCGATCGTGCTCCCTCCGTCCGTGGCCGGGCTGGCGCTGCTCCTGGTGTTCGGACGGCGGGGCTGGCTCGGCGGGACCCTGGAGGTCGCAGGGCTGGACATCGCCTTCACGACGTTCGCCGTGGTCCTCGCGCAGGTGTTCGTCTCGGCGCCGTTCTTCGTCCGCTCCGCGCGGGCGGGGATCGCGGGGGTTGACCATGACCTCGAGGACGCCGCGCGCGTCGATGGTGCCTCGGAGCTGCAGCTGTTCCGCCGCGTCACGGTGCCCCTGGCGGGTGGGGCGCTCGCCGCCGGGCTGGTCATGAGCTGGGCACGGGCGATGGGCGAGTTCGGCGCCACCATCCTGTTCGCGGGCAACGTGGCCGGCCGGACCCAGACGATGCCCCTGGTCGTCTACTCCGAGTTCGAAGGCGGGAGCCTCGAGACCTCGATCGCGGCGGCGGCGATCCTCGTGCTTGCGGCGCTCGGCGTCCTGGTGGCGGTCCGCGTCCTGCACTGGGGCCAGGTGCTGGACTCGAGGGCGACCGCCTGAGCCCGGGTGGCCGGGTCCTGGGCCACCCGTGCCGCAGCCGAGCCTTTGCAGCCGCGCCTGAATTGCCGCAGCGCCTTAAACGTACGAGGCGGTTCCCGGAGGAACCGCCTCGTTGCTGTCCCGGTGAAGGTGTCCACCATTTCGGGCGGACCTTCTGCCATCGCTCCAGGATCATCTATCTCGTCGGCTTGACCGACTACCCTAACCCAACCTACCCATGATCCTGATGCTGGGGCAGCCTTGGCTGACTGGCAGCATCGATATCCTAGCGCCGTAGTGCGGATTAGGGAAGGGGTTTATCCGCTCCTTCGGTGAAAATCCCTTAACGTTCGAGCGGGTTATGCGTCCTCGAGGATCGTGACGCTGGTCATCGCCACCGGCGCGTCCGGCAGGTCGCGCGAGTTGCGCGGCGCCGTCGCGATGGCATCGACCACCTCGAGGCCCTTCGTGACCTGGCCGAAGATCGTGTAGCTCTTGGGCAGCCCGACAGCCGCGTGGCAGATGAAGAACTGCGAGCCGTTGGTGTTCGGGCCGGCATTCGCCATCGCGAGCGTGCCGCGCTGGTAGGTGCCGGTGAACGGCTCGTCCGCGAACTTGTAGCCCGGCCCGCCGGTCCCGACGCGACCCGTGTTGAGCGACGACTTCTTGCCGTACTCGCCGTCGCCGCCCTGGATCATGAACCCGGGGATGACGCGGTGGAAGATCACGTCGTCGTAGAAGCCCGCGTTCGCAAGCTTGATGAAGTTGGCGGCCGCGAGCGGCGCACCATCGGTGAACAGGTCGGCCTCGATGGTGCCGGCTTCGGTGGCGATGATCGCGCGGGTCATGGGCATGCTCCTGTGGCGGGTGCGGGATTGGCTACGGGTTGGCGACGGTGACCTTGGTCATGGGCAGCGGATCGACGGCGGCGTTGTTGGGCGGGCCGCTGTTGGGCATCGCCGCGATGGCGTCGACGACGTCCATGCCGGCGGTGACCTCGCCGATGATCTGGTAGGTGTTCGCGCTCGCGAGCGCAGGCTCGGCGGCGTCGTCGAGGACGACGAAGAACTGGGAGCCGACGCGAGTTGGGTTGCGACGAGCGCGCCATGGCGACGGTGCCGCGCCCGTACTTCGCGGTGACGGGCTCGTCCTGGATGTTGTAGGGCGGTCCCCCCGCTCCCACGAGCTCCGGGATGACGTCCGGCGAGCGGCCGAACTGGCCATCACCACCCTGGATGACGAACCCGGGCACGAGGCGGTGGAAGACCACGTTGTCGTAGTACCCGCACTCGGCAAGGGTCACGAAGTTGCCGGTGGCGATCGGGGACAGGTCGGCCTCGATCTTCATCGTGAAGTCGCCCTTGTCGGTCGTGATCGTGACCGTTCGGGTCTCACCGGCACCCAGCGCGTCCGGCTGCTCGGTCGGGCACCCGGGCGGGTACGTCGGGCCGGGATGCGACGCCTCGGGTGCCGGGGTTGCCGGGCCCTGGGAGGGGATCGTGGGCAGGGGCGCCGTGCCGCCGCCGGACGAGCAGGCGGCGAGCAGGACAGGAACGGCGAGGGCGGCGAGGAACCCCTTGATGTGACGGTGACGGGTCATGCGGCTGTCTCCAGGGCACGGGGGAAGTCGATGGACCCGGAGAGGAGCGCCTCTCCGAGGATGAGTCCGGTCACGCCGGCGTCGCGCAGCCGGCGCACGGCGTCGAGGTCGTTCGCGCCACCGGCGACCAGCACCTCCACCTCGTGGCGGCGCCGGAGCGCGGCGAGGAGCGAGGTGTCCGGCGAGGCGCCGCCGTGGCTCAGCACGAGGCGGCGCACGCCGCCGGCGACGAGCTCCTCCACAAGGGTATCGAGGGTTGGCGGAGTCGTGCGCTGCCAGGGAAAGGCGGCCAGCCGCTCGGGCCGCGGGTCGAGGCCGACGGCGAGCCAGTCTCCGGCCACCGACAGGCACGCGCGGAGGGCGTCCGGCCGCTCGGCGATGGCAACGGACAGCACGACCCGCGTGGCTCCGGCCGCGAACGCGAGTCGCACGTGGTCCGCATCCTCCAGCCCGCCCGCGAGCTGGAGCGGGACGGCGACCCGGGCGGCCACGGCGCCCACGGCCTCGAGGTTGACCGGGCGTGCCTGCTGGGCGCCGTCGAAGTCCACGAGGTGCAGGATCCGGGCGCCCATGCCCACGAACTGCTCCGCGATCCGCTCCGGCCGGTCCGTCGGCGTGCCCGTGCCGGCGGCGGCCCCGGGCCAGTACACCACGCGGGAGCGCCCGCCCCGGAGGTCGATCGCCGGGATGACGTCCATCCGCCCTCAGCCCTCGCCCTGGAGGATGCGGCGATGGAAGCTGATCGGCAGGGAGCCGTTGCGGAGCAGCGTGTCATGGAAGGCCCGGAGGCTGAAGTCCGCGCCGCGGCGGCGCTTCTCGTCCTCGCGCATGCCCAGGATCAGCACCTTGCCCAGCAGGTAGGACAGCTGGTAGCCCGGCGTGTACGTGTAGCGCCGGACCTCGGAGCGGGCGTTGGCCGTCTCGAACGAGGTGTGCTCCACGAGGAAGTCCGTCGCCTCGTCGGGGGTGAGCTCGCCGCGGTGCATCCGCACGTCCAGGATGATCCGGCAGGCGCGCCAGACCGCGTCCGTGTACATCGCCGTGCGGAAGGCCGGCCCGGCGTCGAAGCCCTCCTCGCGCATCATCTGCTCGGAGTACATGCCCCAGCCCTCGACGAACTCGGGGGCGTCGGTGAGCATCCGCGTCAGGCTCGGGTGCTTGGCGGCCACCGCGAGCTGGAGATGGTGGCCGGGGTACGCCTCGTGGATGCTGGTGTTCGAGATCGAGGCGAAGTAGTGCTCCAGCATCGCGTTGGGGTCGTTGTCGACGGCCGGCGTCACGACGTAGATGCCGCGCTGGTCGGCGTCGAAGCGGGCCGGCGAGAAGTAGGCCGCGAACGGCATCACGCTGCGCAGGTACTCGGGCGTCGCGATCACGTCGATGACCTCGTCGTCCGGGACGGTGACGATGTCGTGCTCGATGAGATAGGCGCGGGCGCGGCGCATCGCGTCCTTGTACCCCTCCAGGGCGTCCTCGAAGGTGGCCGGGTGGTCCGCCTTGAGGCGCTCGATGACGGACGGCAGGTCCGCATCGGGATCCAGCTCGCGGGCGGCCGCGCGGCGCGCCTCCGTGTTCGTGCGCAGCTGGTCCCAGCCGATCTCGAGGATGGTGTCCGCGTCCAGGTCGCCGAAGGCGCGCAGGCGGACCAGCTCGTCGTAGCGCTCGCGGCCCAGCGGCCAGTCCTCTGTCGCGGTGGCCAGCGTCCCGTCCAGCCACGTGACGTGGTCGTCGAGGGCCGTGCGGGCGCCGTGGATCGCGCGGTCCAGCCGCGCCAGCTCCCGGGCATCGAGGACCTCCTCCGCGGCCTCGCGCACCTCGGCGAAGAGGCCCGGGCAGGTCCTTCGCGTAGCGCAGCTCCACCTTCTGCCACAGGCCGACCTGCGGCCCGACGGCCCGGCTGCGCGCCTGCGTCGGAGGAACGCCGGCACGCCCTCGAGTCGGTCCGCGATCCGCTCGATCCGTTCCGAGAGCGGCGAGGCGCCCCGCGCGAACAGCGCGAACACGGCGTCCCCGATGTCGCCGGCGGCCTGCGACCGGTGCTCCCAGCGGCGGACCTCGTCGGCGTCGAAGAGCGCCAGGCGGACGTTGTGGATCTCCAGGTCCCGCTCGAACCGCGCGGTGGCCGACAAGCCGGCCGGATCGAGCGCCTCGACGGCCGCGAGGTGCGCCTTGTCCTCGGCGATCTCGTGCTCGACGGCATCACGCCCGGCGTCGCCCAGGCGGTGGTCCTCGCTGTGGATCCCGAAGTAGGTGGCCATGATGGGGTTGTCGGTGAACAGGCGCCGGACGCGGGTCTCGACGATGTCGTAGAGGCGGTCGTCGAGCGGGCCTGCGTCGGGCGTGGCGGCCGGTCGAGGGAGATCCTGGCCGCCGAGCAGTGTGGTCATCGTTCCTCCGGCGCCGCGGGTTCGAGGCGGCGCCCCGGCATGGGTCGGGGGCGGTGGGCTGGCGGGCGCCTCAGGCGGCGCCGGCCGCCATTGCCGTTGGGCTCGGGTCGGTCTCGCGCAGGGCGTCGGCGGCCGCGGCCACCACCCTGTCGATGTCGTCGGCCGTCACCCCGAGGTGCGTGACGGCGCGGATCTGGCCGCGGGGATAGGCCACCATCAGGACGCCTCTCGCCTCGAGGGCGGCGAGGAACGCCGTGCGGTCGCGAGCCACGCGGAACAGCACGAAGTTGGTCGCGACGCGGGTCGGGTCCAGCGGCCCGTCCTCGTCCGGCTGGGCGATGCCGCCGGGGGATCGGATGGCCGTGAGCTCGGCCAGGCCCTCCGCGAGCCGGCGTGCGTTGGCGTGGTCTTCGGCGAGGCGCGCGATGGTCCCGTCCGGGCCGTCGTCGAGCGCCACCAGGCCGGCGGCCGCCAGCACGCCCACCTGGCGCATCCCGCCGCCCAGGAGCTTGCGGGCGCGGCGGGCGCGGGCGATGAACGCGGCGGGGCCGACCACCACGGAGCCGATGGGCGCCGACAGCCCCTTCGAGAGGCAGAAGGTGATCGTGTCGGCGGGCGCAGCCAGGGCAGCCGGTTCGACGCCCAGCGCGACGGCGGCGTTGAAGAACCGGGCGCCGTCGACATGCAGGGGCACGCCGCGATCGTGGGCGATGGCCGCGACGCGCTCCAGGTAGGCGATCGGCAGTGGCTGGCCCCCGGAGTGGGCGTGCGTGTTCTCCAGCACGACCAGCCCGGTGATGGGCTCGTGGACGTCCGTCGGGTCGCGGAAGGCGCTCTCGATCTCCGTCCGGGTCCAGGGTCCCGTCGGGACGTTCGCGCAGGGCGCGGATCGTCGCCCCCACGACGACGGCGTGGCCGCCCGCCTCGTCCAGGATCGTGTGGGTCATCTCGCCGGCGATGGCCTCGTGGCCACGGGGAAGGTGCGCCATCAGCGAGACCAGGTTGCCCATCGTGCCGCTCGCCACGAACAGGCCGGCCTCCTTGCCCAGGAGCGTGGCGGCACGGGCCTCCAGCTCGATGACCGTGGGGTCGTCGCCGAAGACGTCGTCGCCGACCCGGGCAGCGGCCATCGCGCGGCGCATGGCGTCGGTGGGGTGCGTGACGGTGTCGGAGCGGAGGTCGATCACGGGGGGCATCGCCGGGCGAGCATAGCGCGGGTGGCGCGCTCGGGCCTCCTCGCTCGTGGGCCCGCGCGCTCGTGAGCCTGCGCGTGGACCTGCGCGCCGCGGGCCGCGCGTGGACCTGAGGGTGAGCCTGCCCGCGGACCTGCGTCGGGCCGTGCCTAGGCGCGACCGCGCTCCCGCAGGACGAGGACCACGGCGCCCGCGAGCAGCACCGCTCCCACGGCGGCCCAGAACAGGCTCCCGGTCATGAAGCTGCCGGCGATGAACCCCAGGCCCTGCCCGAGCCAGATGATGCCCACGAGGGCAAGCACGGCGGCGAGGACGAGTCGGGTCGGGCGCATCTGGTCTCCTTGGTGTCGAGGGCGGGCGCCCCTGACCACTCCTTCGGCTGCATGATGCTCCCGGATCGCAGGTCGGCGATACTCGATCCCCCGGGGTCCCGCCGCAGCGGACCCCCGCCGGGCCCATGCGCTAGCGAGGTTCTGCTGATGTCCAGGAAGCATGTCGTTCTCGCGTTCTTCGCCGACGAGGCCGCCGCCGACGCGGCCGTGGAAGAACTCAAGGCCTGGGACGACCTGTACTACGACATCAAGCTGAACTCGATCGGTGTCCTCGTCCTCGACGAGGACGGGCAGGTCAAGACGCGCAAGCTCGGCCGTCGCACGATTCCCAAGGGCATCGGCGTGGGTGCGGCCATGGCCATCCTGTTCGCCACCGGCCCCATCGGCGTGATCGGCCTCCCCGTCCTGGGTGGCATCGCGGGCGCGATGCACCACAAGGGCCTGGGCCTCAAGGCCGACGACCGCGAGCGCATCGCCGCGGAGCTGACCGGGGGCAAGGCCGCGGTGGGAGTGCTCGTCGCCGACGATCGGGCGACCAACGTGGCGGCCAAGCTCGCCGAGCTGGGTGGGACCCCCGAGACGCACGAGATCCCGGAGGAGGTCGAGGCCGAGGTGACCGCCGCCGCCGACGACATCGAGACCGAGGCCGCCGCCGAGGTCTGACCTACCGGCGCCAAGAGCTGACCTTACCCGCGCCGAGCTGACCTACCCGCGCCGAGCTGACCTTACCCGCGCCGAGCTGACCTACCCGCGCCGATACCTGACCTGCCGAGCGCGGGCCTGCCGAGCGCGGACCTGCCGAGCGCGGGCCTGCCGAGCGCGGGCCTGCGTGGTACGCAAGGAATCCCGACAGATGTGCTGCCGGCTTGCGTGGCACGCATGGTGACGGCGCCCGATCGGGTGTCCGAAGCCTCAGGACCGTCCTCGGCGTGCGCCCGGCGCAAGAACGGTGCACCTGTGGGCAAGAAACCCTGCGTACGACGCAACCGCGGGCCGGACGCAACCGCGGGCCGGACGCAACCGCGGGCCGGACGCAACCGCGGGCGCACGATCCGCTGCACGGGTAGCGTCCGCGACCTGGCGGGCGCCCCACGCCCGTCAGTCGGACGGCGCCGTGAAGGCGTCCTCGTCCGACGTGCTGCCGGGTGGCGGCTCGATGGTGTTGCGCAGCAGCGCAGCCATGTCCCGGGACGCCGGGTAGGCCTCCAGGATCGCCACGAGCCCGACGGTGAGCGGGACGGCGAGCAGCGCACCCGCGGCCCCGAGGATCCACGCCCACACCAGGACGGAGATGAACACGACCAGCGGGCTGAGGTTGAGCTCCGAGCCCATCACCACCGGCTGCAGGAAGTGGTCCTGGGCGAAGTTGATGAGGGTGTAGCCCACGACGACCGCCACCGCCGGCACGAGGCCGCCGGACAGGAACGCCATGATCGCCGGGGGAATCACGGCGATGAACGTCCCGATGTTGGGGATGAAGCTGGCCGCGAACACCAGGAACGCCCACAGGGCCGCGAACGGCACGCCGAGCACGAGCAGCAGCAGGAACGAGAGGACGGCGGCGAAGACGCCGAGCTGGGCCCGGACCAGCAGGTAGCGCCGGAGGTCCATGCCGAACCGCTCGATGCCCAGCATCAGGGCGTGCCGCTCGCCGAACGCCTGGCGCGCCCGCGCCTGGAGCGACGAGGCCCCGAACAGCGCGTAGATCATCGTGAACGTGAGCACGAAGATCGTGAGACCGGCGCCGGACAGGGCGGATGCCACCGGGCGGACGATCGACAGGATCTGTTCCGGCTTGATGAGCGCCAGGAGAGCGCCCGGGTCCGTCGTGATGCCGAACTGCGCGAGGAGGTCCTGCAGCACCTCGATCTGGTCGCGGAGTCGTCCCTCGTACTTCGGCACCTGGAGCACGAGCTCCGTCACGGACAGCGCGAGGAGTCCTCCCGCGACCAGCACGATCGCGAGGACGACCATCAGGGCGGCGGTGAGGGCGATGGCGTGGCGGGCACCGCGCCGCTCCAGGATCCCGACCATGGGCCATGCGACCAGCGCGAGGAACAGGCCGAACACGACGGGCACGATGATCGTCGCGATCTCGCGCAACGCGAGCGCGCCGACCATGACGAGGACGATGGTGGCGAGCGGGACGAGCGGCCCGAACGCCGGCGCATCGGGTCGGGTGGGAGCCGGCCCACCCGGATCCCGGGACTCGGCCGGCTCGTCCGGAACCACGGGCCCGGCCGAGCCCTGGGGCTCGCCGGGCAGGGCCGACGCGCCCGGTTCAGCGATCTCGACCGGCTCGGCCGCGTCGGTCACGGGATCGCTCAGGCCGGCGCGGCTTCGGCGCCGGCGGCGTCGACGGCACCGGCTGACTCGGCAGCGTCGACGGCATCGGCCGCCGCGTTCGCGGTCACCGCCTCGCGCGCCGTCAACAGGCTCGACATGAGGTCCGTGGCCCCCAGCGACACCACGGCCCGACTGTTGCCGGCGAGCTGCTGGGCCACCCGGATCCGCGAGGTCTCCAGGTCGTAGCGCGCCGCGTTCGGGTTGGCCCCGATCCGCTGTTCGAGCATCGCGAGGCGGAGCGCCTCGGCCGCGGCCTCGTGCTCCACGGCGGACCGTCGGGACTCGGCCTCCTGGGCGACGAGCGCGGCCTGGTCGGCGAGGCGGCGCTTGTCGAGCGCGTAGCTCTCTGCCTGCGCGGCAAGCTGGAGCGACGCGAGCCGGCGCGCCTCGAGGGAATCGGTGAGCGCCGGCGGCAGGGTGACCCGGGTGAAGGCGACGTCGCTGACGTCGATCCCGAAGCGGTCGAGCTTGGGGTCGATGACCTGGCGGAGCGAGTCGGACTGGGTCGAGTTGAGGTCCAGCGCGGACATGGCCTCGATGCTGCGGACGAGCGTCCGGACCGCGTCCTGGCAGGCCGCCTGCACGAACTGGTCCGCATCGCCGGGTGTGATCGCGTAGGCGAACTTGACCGGATCCGCGATCCGCAACGTGAGGAGCACGTCCACCGCGACGCCGACGCCGTCCGCGGAGCGCACCTCGCTGACCGGGACGTCGAAGGCGATCTCGCGCGTGGTGACCAGGTGGGACAGGGCGACGAGCGGGCTGACGCGCTGGACGCCCGGCTGCAGGACACGATCCTGCCGACCGCCCTTCACGACCAGGCCGACGGAGCCCGGAGGAACGCGGAGGAACAGCCGCGACATGAGCCCGACCACGAGGGCGACGACCGCCCCCACGATGATCATGGCGCGCAGGGCGGCCACCAGCGGCAGGAACAGCCCCGATGCGGCAAGGCCGATGGCGACCAGGATCCACACGGGATTGATGGGCGGCTGGCGGCGGATCCGCACGAGGATCGGCACGCGCCCGTACTGGTCCCGGCGCTCGATGGCATCGGCGGCATCGAGCGGGGTGGCCTCCGCCTCCGTGAGCTGGATGTACGCCTGGGCCAGCACGGCGGCGCCCTCGGGGGGCGTGGACCCGGACTCGGACGACATGTCCGTCATGCGGGCGGGATCGTCGGTCACGGCTGGGTGCTCCTCTGGCTGGTGACGGGCGGGCGGACCCCGGGCTGGAGGCTCATGTAGGCGGCGGGGACCGGCGCGGATCGGGGCGTCGGTGCGGGAGCGACAGCCGAGGCGGTCGTGGCGGTGCTGCGAGGCGCAGCCGCCCTCGGCGCCGGGGCGCGGTACACGGACGGGACCGTTGACGCGGCGCGGCTGGTCCTGCCCGGCTTCACCTTCTCGCCGGGAAGGACGCCGGCGGGACCGGGCGGCTCGGCGAGGCGGGCGTTGGCGTAGCGCACGAGATCACGGACGATCGCGACCGCCGGGGCCGCGGCCAGCAGCCAGATGACGCCGAACTGGCTGAGCACGACGATGGCCGGGATGAGCAGGCCCGGGTGCACGTCGAGGACGCCCCGGGCGATCCGGGGCTCGACGACGGCGGAGGCGGCCTTGACGGCCCCGACATAGACAACGAGGGCCACGACACCTGACACCGGCCCGCCGATGGCGAAGGCGAGCAGGACCGGGAAGAAGCCCAGGAAGAACCCGAGCTCCGGGATCAGCTGCAGGATGCCCAGCAGGACGGCAGCGGAGACGGCGTAGTTGAAGGGCCCGAAGCCCAGCTGCTGGGCGATCTCCAGGCCGGCCCAGATCAGGAGGCCGGTGACCACGCCGAGCATCACCCGGACACGGAGGAAGGTCGCCATGGTCCGGTCCACGATGCGGAACAGGGCCAGGACGTCCTTCCGGATCGCCTCGGGAAACATGCTTCCGGCCCGGCGCTTGATGGTGCGCTCGTCGGACACCATGGTCAGGATCCAGGCCGGGATCACGAGCAGGCCGAGCAGGTTGGAGGCCGTTCCGAAGATCCCGAGGATCTGGTCCGTGACGACGGTGGCCGCCTGGTCCGCGAGGCCCTGGAGGACCCCCTGCAGGTTTGCCGCGGTCTGGGTCATGACGGCGAGCGCGATCGTGCGCATCGGCTCGGGGATGGTGCCCAGCTGGGCCTGCAGACTGGCGACCCAGGCCTGGATGTCGGCCGGCGCGGGAAGCTTGCCGGCGACGATGATCAGGCCGTTGAGCAGGGGCGGAACCACGAGCAGCGCCACGCCCACCAGCAGCCCGACGGCGAGCAGCTCCGCGAGGAGAGCCGCGAGGACGCGCGGCATGAACCTGTCGAGCCGGTTGGCGATGGGCAGGACCGCGTAGGCCAGGACCGCGCCGACGATGAACGGCAGCAGCGCCGGCCACGAGGCCACGGCCAGCTGCACCGACACAACGGCGAGCGTGAGGCCGATGGCTCCCTTGGCGAGCGCCTCGGGCCGGATGGTCCTCAGGCGGTCCGCGAGGGCGTGCCAGCGCACGCGTGCGCGCGACCTCGCCGCGGGGGAGGCGCTGAGCGTCAAGATCGACCCTCCGGTCTTGGGGCGGCGGCGTCGCGGACGAGGCGACGGAGCCGGAGCCTGGATCTCTTGTCTGGAGCCGGTCGCGAGCCGCCTGGTGGCGGCGAACCCGAGGTCGGGTGCGGCAGGCACGCGGAGTATACGGCGAGGCCCTCTCCTCCACGATCCGGTGTGTTCGCGGCGGTGGCGGCTTCGGAGGGTCCCTGCTATGATCCGCCACCGGTCGCGGACCCGTGGTGTAGCGGCCCAACATGCCAGCCTGTCACGCTGGAGATCGCCGGTTCGAATCCGGTCGGGTCCGCCATCCACTCCTCCGTCCCGTGCGAGCGCCACCACCGCACGCGGGATGTCGAGGACACCCCGTAGTACCGCCACGGTCGCGTGATCCGGGCACGCCCCGACCGGTTTCCCTGGCCCTGCGCGAGCCTCCTGGGCGGTCTGGTCGCGCGAAACGCGAGGCCCATGTATCATCCCGCCGGCCCGCCGCGGGCCGCTTGAGACGATTCTTCCCGCGCCCCGTCCGCCCGCCCGGACGGGGCGCCGCCCTTTCCCGGACCGTCGCGCTCCACGGGCCCGAGCTGTCCCCTGCATGGCGCCGAGGCACCCGCGCGGACGGGCAGCCGCTCGTCCGCGGGAGACATCTCGCGCCTGCGAATACAATCCCGACTCGTGAGCGTCCGCGACCCCCGATACGATCCTCGCCAGGCGAACCCGCGCAGCGGTGCGCACCCGATGTCTCCGGGACCGACCAGCCGCGGCGCCGGTGGATCGGGGCCGGGTGGTTCGCGATTGCCCGCCATCCTGACCGCGGTCGGCGCCGTCGTGCTGGTGCTGATCGTCGGGCTGGGCTTCGGCGGCGGGATCCTGTCGAGCGTGTCCGGCGGGGGAGCGGCTCCTACCGGGGCTGCCGCCACGGGCGCCCCGATCGCGTCCGCCATCGCCGACGCCGAGCCGACCGCCTCTGCCGACGGCACCGATCCCGGTGGCGATCCCGGCACGATCCCGATGCCGCGAGCCCCACCGAGCCCCCTCCCGACGCGGAGCCTGCGCCGCCGGCGTCCGCGGAGCCCGTCGCCATCCTCGCCGAGACCGACGTCGCGATCGTCCCGGTCACCAACTTCCGGTCGGCCCGGTCCGGCATCCGCGCCACGGACATCGAGAGCCTGGCGACCGGTGGCTCGCCGTTCAAGGCCCTCGTCCTCGTCGAGGAGGACGCCGACGCGATCCTCTAGTCCCTCGGCCTCTCGCGCGACGACCTGGGCAAGCGCCTGGTCACCGTCGCGTCCGCGGAGAAGCTCGCAGAGAACCTCGCCGCCAACCGGGGTCGCGTCGCGTTCCTGCGCGCCGACCAGGTGGGACCGTCGGTCCGGGCGTTGGCCTGGGGTGGCAAGAGCCTGTTCGGCACGGACCGCGTCAAGAGCCTCGCCAAGTGGCCCCTCACCGCGCGCCTCCCCGGGCCGGCGACCCCGGCCTACGACCCGGGCGACGCCTGGACCATGGTCGCCGGCGGCGACATCCTGCTGGACCGGGGCGTCTCGCTGGCGATCCAGGGCAGCAAGCGGGGCGCCAGCTTCCCGTTCGACGGCGGCACCGTGGAGATCACGGGGCGCTGCAAGGACTGCTCGCCCATGGGCTGGGACCTGCCGTACACGAAGAAGACCGGCAACGCCGGCGTCGTCCGCGAGCTGATCTCGAGCGCCGACATCGCCATCGCCAACTTCGAGAACCCCGCCCCGGACGCGTTCCGGTGGCACGGCAAGGGGACCGTGTTCTCGGCCAACCCCAAGCACATCAAGGGGCTGGTCGATGCGGGCCTGGACTGGGTATCGCTGGCCAACAACCACATCGGGGACGCCGGGCGGAAGGGGATGCTCCAGACGATGGAGAACCTCGACGACTACGGCCTGGCCCACGGAGGCCTGGGCAAGAACGCGGCGGCGGCCCACAAGGCGACCCTGCTCAAGGCCGGTGACGTGACGGTCGGGATGCTGGGCTACGACCAGATCGCGCGTGTCTACAACGCCGATGCGGACACCGCCGGCAGCGCCCGGATGACCACGAAGGCGCTCAAGGCCGACATCAAGGCCGCGCGCAAGGCGGGCGCCGACGTCGTCGTTGTGTTCCCGCACTGGGGCGTGGAGTACCGGGCGGCCCCCTCGCCCGCGCAGCGGCGGATGGGCCAGGCGGCCATCGACGCCGGGGCGGATCTCGTCATCGGCAATCACCCGCACTGGGCCGAGGGCATGGAGGTCTACAAGGGCAAGCCCATCTGGTACGCCCTGGGCAACTTCGTGTTCGACCAGACGTGGTCCGAGTACACGATGGAGGGCCTGACCCTGGAGCTCACGTTCCGCGGCAAGGAGCTGGCCCAGGCGCGGATGCGGCCGCACTTGATCCTGGGCAAGGCCCAGCCGAACCTCATGGACCCCGCGGGGTCCGGCAAGTTCGTGATGGACCAGGTCTGGAAGGCGTCGAAGGGCCTGCTGGACTGGTAGGGGCTTGGGTCCGGGCGACGGGCCCGAGTCCGCGGCTGCAACCCGCAACCCGCTCGTCGTGCCCGTGCCCTGAATTCCGCGCTTCGCCGGTCCCGGGCTTCGCCGGTCCCCGCGCTTCGCCGGTCCCGGGCTCGCCGGTCCCGGGCTCGCCGGTCCCGGGGCCGATATCACCACGGGTGCTATCTGCCGCGTATCCCGGACGGAACGGGCGACTTGGGCCACCCTTCATCACCCATGGTGATAGACGGCGGCCTGACCCTCATCCAGGGGCGCTGACGCCACAGGAGAGCCGGATCTCGGCCAGGAATAGCACCAGTGGTGATCGAGCCGGCCCTGGGCGGGGCTCAGATCCGAGCCGACCCGGGCGGGGCACTTCGATCCTAGCCGGCTCGGACCGGGCTCAGCTCCAGCCGTAGGGCCCTGGTTCGCGACCCTCGAGCCCGGCAAACAGGTCGTCCTCGTGGTCGGGGGCCGGGACGCGCGTCTCGCGGCGCACGAACGCCTCGCGGGACCAGAACTCGGCCCAGGCGTCGCGGCCGAAGCGGACGAACGGGTTCTCGCCGCTGATCTGGGTGACGTGGGCGCGGAAGGCATCCCACCGCTGGTCCAGCTGCGCCGACACGTCCACCCAGGTCGTGACGGTCTCGTCCGGGACGAGCATCCGGGCGGCGAAGGCCTCGAACTCTGCGAGCTGCTCCGGCGTGGCGTCCTCGGGCGGGCTCCAGAACGAGCGCTCGCCGATGGCGTCCATCCGCTCCTGGAGCGCCGTTCGGACCGAGGCCGGGATCGCCTGCTCGTAGAGCTTGGCAGGGGCCCATGGCGCGAGCCCCCCCTCGCCCTCCGCCCCGCCGCTCCCACCGTGCTCGGGCGCCAGCTGCTCCGGGTACCACGCCGGGTCACCGGCCCGTGCGAACGCGCCCACCGCGACCAGGTGGGTCCGGATGTGGTCCGGGTGCCCGTAGCCGCCGAAGTCGTTGTAGGTGGTCATGACGTCCGGCCGGTAGCGGCGCACCATCCAGACCAGGCGGCCGATCGCCTCGTCGAGGTTCGCCTGCCAGAAGGTCCGCGGATCCCTGTTCCCGGGGCGACCCATCATGTCCGAATCGTGGTAGCCCAGGTTCTCCCACTCGGTGACGCCCAGGGCAGCCATCGCCTGCTCCAGCTCGGCCGCGCGGATCTCGCCCAGGCGGCGGTGGTTCTCGGGCGTGTCCAGCTCGGGGACCACGATGTCGCCCATCTCGCCCCGGGTGCAGGTGATCAGCACCACGCGGCGGCCCTCGCTGACGGCTCTCGCCATCGTGCCGCCGGTGCCGATGACCTCGTCGTCGGGGTGGGCATGTACCGTCATCAGGGTGGGGACGTGGGGGGCGGCGGGATGGGACGTCTGGTCGGTCATGGGACGCATCCTAACGCCGCCTGCCTTCGAACCACCGGTGGGGGACCCGTCACGGGCGCGTCACGAACGACAGGCACAGTGCCCCACGCACACCACGACCACGAGGAACCGCAGCCAATGACACGAACGATCACGATCCGCCTCGGCATCCTCGCGCTGACCGGGGCCATGGCCCTGGCGGCCTGTGGCGGATCGGCCGCCCCGACGACGGCTCCCGCCGCCACCGAGCCCGGCACGGCATCGATGGCGCCCGAGACGATGGCCCCGTCGGATGCGGCGTCGATGGCTGCCTGAGACGGCCGACCCGACCCCCTCGGACGCGGCCGCTGCCTCGATGGAGCCCGCGGCCAGCCCGGCGGTCAACCCGGCTGCGGCCGCGCTTGCATCGAAGCCCTGGGCCAACGCCCCGCTCACGGATGTCGAGACCGGCGAGACCTTCACGATCGCGGAGCTCGCCGGCAGGCCGCTGTTCATCGAGAGCATGGCCATCTGGTGCAGCAACTGCCGCGCCCAGCAGGGCCGCTTCACCGAGGCGTTCGCCCAGCTGGCCCCGGGTACCGCCGAGTACGTCGTGCTCACCGTGGACCCGTCCGAGACCGCCGAGGACCTCGCGCGCTACAAGTCCGAGCGCGGGTTCACGGGTCGCTACGCGGTGGCCGGCAAGGAGCTGGCCAAGGCCCTGGACGCGGAGTTCGGGCCGAACGCCATCAACCCGCCCAGCGTGCCCGTCATCTTCGTCTCGCCCACGGGCGAGGTCGAGTTCTCAACCGGCCAGGAGTCCGTCGAGCAGATCGTGGAGAAGGCCGGCGCCTGATGGGTGAGCTCGTCGCGGTCTTTGCGGCGGGCCTCGCGAGCGCCGCGAGCCCCTGTCTCCTGCCGCTCTACCCAAGCTTCCTGGCGTACCTCGCCGCGAACGCGGAGCGGCTGTCCGGGCGACGGGCGACGGGCTTCCTGGGGCTCCTGGTCCTGATGGGCGTGCTCACCACGATGGTGCTCATCGGGGTGGTGCTGGTCGCGGTGTCTGCGCCGATCGGGCGCGTCGCCTCGTTCCTGGTGCCCCTCGTCGACGCGTTCCTGATCGTGCTGGGCCTGATGCTGCTCGCCGGGCGAAACCCGTTCAACCGCCTGCCGGGCATGGCCGTGCCCGTGATCCGCAACCCGTACGGCCAGGCGTACGTCTACGGGATGATGCTGGGGCCGATCGCCCTGCCCTGCGCCGGGCCGTTCCTGGCGGCGCTCATCGCGGTGTCCGTGGGGTTCGGGGACGCCGCCCTCGGGCTCGTGACGTTCTTCGTGTTCGGTCTCGGGTTCGGGCTGCCGCTGGTGCTGCTCTCGCTGCTGGCCGGGGCGCGGCAGCGGTCGGTCGTGCGGTTCGTGACGTCGCACCACCGGGCGATCGAGATCGGCTCGGGCCTCCTCCTGATCGCGGTCGCGATCTGGGACCTGCGCGAGAACTGGGACGGGATCCTGTTCACCCTGGGGTTGTGAGCCCGCTCACCCCGGGGTCGTGAGCTCCGCCTCCGGGGCGGCCAGCCAGCCTGCGATCAGGTCCGCGAGCACCGCCGCGCCGCGATCGTTGAGGTGGAGGTGGTCGGTCAGGAGCGCCAGGCCGTGTGCGTCCGAGACCTGGTCCCACGACTGGCGCCGAACGAGGCGACGGACGAGCGCCGAGCCCATCAGGTTCCGGCGGCCCTCGAAGGGTGGGGGCGTGTGGTCGTCCGGGAGAAGATCGACGAGGCGGTCGTGGAGCGGGAGGACGGAGACGCCCGACGCCGCCGCGACCGCTCGCAGAGCCGCGTTGTACGCGCTGACGCGGTCGTTGATCTCGCTCTCGAGGTCCTCGCCCAGCGGCGGCAGGTCCAGGATCGCCAGCCGGGCGCCGGTCTCGGCCTGCAGGCGGTCGATGATCGCGCGGAGGTTCTCCTCGTACCAGGCGAGGGTCGGCGTGACGGGGATGTGCTGCTGGCGCCGGTACATCGGTTCCCACGCGGGGCCAAGGGTCGCGAGCACATCGTTCGTGCCCACCAGGAGCGTCACGGCATCAGGGCGGCACGCGACGACGTCGTCGAGGCGCTGGAGCACGTTCCACGCGAGGTTGCCGTTGATGCCGGCGTTCACGAACTCGTAGCCGTCGCTGCCGAGCCGTCCCCGGAGCGTTGCCAGGTAGTCGGCGCTCATGACGCCGTGCGTGAAGCTGTCGCCCGCGCACACGACGAGGGTGTGGGTCGAGGGAGCCCGGCCTCGTCGCAGGAACGCAGCAGGGCTGTCCCGCGGCGTGCGCCAGGGAGCCAGTGCCCGCGCCACGGCCCGTGACGTCAATGCCGCACCTGCGACCAGGATCGCGACGATCGCCCCGCTGACCAGCAGTCTCATGCGGCCATGGTGACGCCCTCGCGATCACGGTGCACCTGCTGCCCGCACGACGCCGCCCCCGGCGGGGCGCGAGCCCTGGACGCCCTCCCGCGCTACCCTGCGCCGATGACCGACCAGCCCGCCCTGCCCCACACCCCGGCCATCGACGCGCTGGAGGCCGCCGGTGTCCCGTTCCGCGTCGTCCGGACGGAGATCGCCCGAAGCGCCGAGGAGAGCGCCGCGTTCCAGGGCATCCCGGTCGGGAGCCTGCTGCGCTCGATTCTCGTCCGCCGCGCCGCCGACGACTTCTTCTTCGTCCTGGTCCCCGGAGGTCGCCGGTTCAACTGGCCGGCCCTGCGGGCGCTCCTGGGCACGAACCGGCTCACGCTCCCCACCGAGGAGGAGGCGAAGGCCGAGACGGGCTACGTCCGCGGCGCGATCACGCCGTTCGGCGCCCGGCGGCCGTGGCCGGTGATCGCGGATGCCAGCATCGACGGCCTGGAGGTCGTGGCGATCGGCGGCGGCGCGCGTGGCGTGAACCTGCACCTGGCGCCGGCGGACCTGGTCCGGGCGACGGGTGCCCAGGTCGTGGACATCACGATCCCGGAGCCAGTCCCGGAGCCCACCGCGGAAGCCGTCCAGGACGCGGAACCCGCCGCGGAACCCGCTCAGGAACCCGCCCCGGAATTCGCCGCGGAACCCGCTCCGGAACCCGCCCCGGAAGGCTGACGCTCCCCCTACCATCGGACGATGCCGAACCCGTCCGCCCCCGGACCCCTCGCCGGGATCCGCGTCGCCGACTGCTCCACGGTCCTCGCCGGCCCGTACTGCACCATGCTCCTCGCGGACCTTGGGGCCGAGGTCGTCAAGGTGGAGCCGCCCGAGGGCGACGCGACCCGCACCTGGGGCCCGCCCTGGGTCGGCGACGAGACCGCCGGCACGCGGACCGCGGCCTACTACCTCGCGGTGAACCGCAACAAGCGCTCGATCCGCCTCGATCTCAAGCGCGAGGAGGGTCGCGAGGTCCTCCGCCGGCTCCTGGCAGCGAGCGACGTGTTCGTGGAGAACTTCCGCATCGGCGGCCTCGACCGGTTGGGCTTCGACGACAGCGCGCTCGACGCGCTCAACCCGGATCTCGTCCACCTCGCCATCAGCGGCTTCGGGCCGGACGGGCCGGACGCCCAGAAGCCCGGCTACGACTTCGTGGTCCAGGCGGTGGGCGGTCTCATGTCGATCACGGGCGATGCCGACGCCGATGGTGGCCGGCCGACGAAGGTGGGGGTCGCGATCACGGACGTGGTCACCGGGCTGTTCGGGGCGGTCTCGATCCTGGCGGGCCTCATTGGCCGCGGACAGACCGTGGCGGGATCCGGGGCCCGCGGCCAGCACATCGACGTCAGCCTCCTCGAGTCGACCCTCGCCGTCCTCGTCAACCAGGCGCAGAACGCGTTCGCCACCGGTCGGGCGCCCGGGCGTCTCGGCAACGCCCACCCGAACCTCGTCCCCTACGAGACCTTCGCCACGGCCGACGGAGAGCTCGCGGTCGCGGTCGGCAGCGAGCGCCAGTGGCCGCGCCTGTGCGAGGCGCTCGGGCTCCGCGCCCTGTCCGCGGACAACCGGTTCGCGACCAACGGCGACCGCGTGGACAACCGCGGAGACCTCCGCCCGATCCTCGCCGCCCGCTTCGCGGAGCGACCCACCGCCGACTGGCTGGCCGCCCTCGATGCCGCCGAGGTCCCGTGCGGACCGATCAACGACATCGCCGACGCCTTCGCGAGCCCGCAGGCGCAGGCCCGCGGGATGACCGTGGACGTGGAGCATCCCGTCCTGGGCGCCGTGCGCCAGGTCGGGCTCCCGTTCTCGTTCTCCGCCACGCCGGCCACCATCCGCACCGCCCCGCCCCTGCTCGGCGAGCACACCGAGGAGATCCTCGCGGAGCTGGGCTACGACGCCGCGGCCACTCGCGCCCTGCGAGACGGAGGCGTCACGTGACCCGCCGCATGATCACCTACCCCACGAACCGGCTCCTGGGCGTCATCGACGCACCCGCGGAGGCCGCCGCAGCGGTCGAGGCGCTGGTTGACGCCTCGTTCGCCGAGGTCGATCTGGTCGTGCTCGTTGGTGACGAGGGACGCGATCGACTCGGCCGCCTCGGGCACCAGCCAAACGCCTTCTCGCGACTCGTCCGGCTCCTCCAGTTCACGCTGATGGACCAGACGCCGGACTTCCTCGTCTACGAGCACGCCCTCATGGACGGGCGCGCGGTGATCGCCGTCCACGTCGCGGATCGTGACCGGATGGTCAGGGCCTCCGCGGTCCTGGAGCGCCATGGCGCCCACTTCCTCAACTACTTCGGCCGCCTGTCCACCGAGGAGGTCTCGATGTGGCGGGGCGACGAGGTCGCGATCCCCGACGCCCTCCGGCGCTGACGCGCGGCGGACACGAAGTCGCCGGCGGCCGCCCGGGGAAGGCGACCGCCGGCGAGCGCACGGGAGGGGAGGCTAGTTCTTGGGGTCGCCGTCGCCGGCCTGGAAGAGGCCGAGGGCGCCCCGCCCGACGAAGTTGAAGGCGTGGGTCACGATCGGGTAGAGGCCGTCCTCGGCCATCTTGAACTCGACGATCGCACCCTGGGCCGGCGAGAGGTCCACGGCCTGGCTGCCCCAGTTGCCGGGGTTGCCGCGCTCGAGCTCGATGCCCTCCTTGATGACCCGGTCGAAGATCGTGCCCACGATGTGGAAGGAGCTGTCGATCGACGGCCCGGCATCGAGGATGAAGACCCGGACGGTCTTGCCGGTCTCGATCTGGATCGGGTTGTCCAGGTACTGGTTGGCCACGCCGTTGAAGACCACGTAGTCGGGGGCCGGGGCACCGGCGGAAGCCTTCGTGAGCGAGGCGGGCTCGCCCTGGGGACCCAGGTACCACTCGGTCTGGACAAGGGCGAACTCCTGGTCGACGGGCTCGAGGCCGCCCTTGGGTTCCACGATCATCATCCCGACCATGCCGTTGGCGATGTGGTGGAGTGCCGGGGAGGTGCCGCAGTGGTACATCCAGACCCCGGCGAACTCGGCCTTGTACTCGTAGAGCTTCTCCTCGCCGGGGTTGATCGAGGTCATCTCGTCGTTCCAGGCGACCAGCGAGCTGTGGAAGTCGACGGAGTGCGGGAGCTGGCTCGTGGCCGGGTTCTTGAGGTGGATGCGGATCGTGTCGCCGACCGTCGCCCGGATCACCGGACCCGGCGCGGTGCCGCCGAAGGTCCAGACCTTGACCACGAAGCCGGTGGCGACGGTCATGTCCTTCTCCTCGATGACGAGGTCGATGTCGTGGACGCTGCCCTCGAGGACCGGGGGCGCCTTGGGGTCGTGGACGACGTAGGCGGGAGCGTTCGGGTCTGCCGCGACGTCGGTCGTGGGGGCGGGGCCGCCGTGGCTGTCGCCGCCGGTCGTGGTGCCTGCCGTGGCACCTTCGATGCTGACCGCACCGGCCATGCCGCCGTCCTTGTGGCCGGGGATGGAGCAGATGAACGCGAGCCCGTCCGCCGGGATCGCCACCGTTCCCTTCGCGGTCTGCCCGGCCTCGGCTGCGATGACCGTGCCGTCTGCGAACGTGACGTCGTGCATGATCGATCCCGTGTTGACCAGCTTGACCTCGTACGTGCCCGCCGCCGGGACGGTGATGGCCGCCGGCGTGAAGCCCAGGTCGAAGCTCTCGATCTCGATCGTGCCCGCGGCGGCGGCCTCGGCGGTGCCCGGGCTGCCGGCGGGCTGGTCGACGCCGGCTGCCGGGGCAGAGGCGGCGGGTGCGGCGGGTTCGGTGGCCGCGGGGAAGGTCCAGCCCGGGGCCTTGGCCGACGTGCAGGCCGTGGCGGTGAGGGCGGCCAGCGCGAGGGTGACTGCGAGGCGATGGAGACGCATGTCCTCTGAGTCCTTTCGCTGTGACCCGGTCGTTCCCCGTCCGGGTCCCGCTGCCGGTGGCCGGACATCCCGATGCCCGATCCTCCATCCGGTCTGCGGACTAACTATCAGTAACTTAGTATGTATTTGAGTAGATGACAAGCGACCCGTTGCCCGGGGGCCACCCGGCCTCTTCGAAATCGACCGACGCGACTCCCGCGACCGCTGGTGCCGACGCGGCCGCCTCGACCGCTGGTGCTGCCGCGGCTGGCCGGCGGCCGATCCCGCCGCGCGAGCCCCCCTCGCGACCGCCGCTCGCCGTCCCGCTGGCGCCCACCGCCCCACGCCCGGTCGGCGGCCCGTTCCAGCCCGGACCCCGGCGCGCCGACGATCGCCGGGTCGTCGTGGTGGCGATCGCCGTGGCCGCCGGCTTCCTGGTCGCGGCGCTGCTGGCCGCGCTCGCGAGCGGCTTCGGGGCGGACTTCGTGTCACCCTGGCTGCCGCTCCACCTGGCGCTCGCCGGTGGCGCGTCCACGGCCATCGCCGGCGTGATGCCGTTCTTCGTCGCGGCACTCGCGGCGGGCGATCCGGCACCGTCCCGCCTGCGGAAAGCGGCGGTCGGGTTCGTGGCCGTGGGTGCGGCGCTGGTCGCCGTGCGGGGGATCGCGCCCGGGCAGGCCTGGGCGTGGGCCCCGGTCGTGGGCGGCTGGCTCTACCTCACCGGGATGCTGTGGCTTGCGCTCGCCGTCCGGGCGTCCGGCCGGAAGGGGCTGATGGTCCGCCGCCCGATCGTCTCGCTCGGCTACACGCTGGCGCTCGTCAATGTGGCCGTGGGTGGCGTGCTCGGCATGCTCTTCCTGGCGGGCTGGGCGCCGATCCTCGAGCGCTGGGCACAGCTCCGTCCGGCCCACGCCTGGACCAACGTCATCGGGTTCGTGTCGCTGGTCATCGTCGCGACGCTGCTCCACTTCCTGCCGACGGTCCTCGGCGGGCGGATCGTCCCACGCCGGAGCGCGGCGCTCGCCGTGCTGGGCATCGCGATGGGGACGCCGGTCGTGGTCCTCGGCCTGCTCGTGGGATCCGGGCCCGTGGCCGGCGGGGGAGCGGCGCTGGTGATGCTGGGGACACTGGCGACGGCCCTGGAGGCGGCGCGGGTCGTGCGCGAGCGCGGCCGCTGGACCTCCGATCCAGGCTGGCACCGCTTCGCGTCCCTCGGGCTGCTGGCGGGCGTGACCTGGTTCGTGGTCGGCGTCTCGGTGGCGACCGGGCTCCTGGTCAGGCACGGCGCCACGGCCGAGGCGTGGTCAACCACGGCGGTGGGGGCGCCGCTCGCCGTCGGCTGGATCGTGCAGGTCCTGATGGCCTCGTGGACGCACCTGCTCCCGTCCGTCGGCCCGGGCACGCCGGTGCAGCACGGGCGCCAGCGGGTGATCCTGGGGCGGGTCGCGACGCCGCGGCTGCTCGCCCTCAACGGTGGCGTGGCGCTGCTGGCCATCGGGTGGCCGATGGGCCTCGCGGCGCCGGCGGCCGCGGGCGGCGTGCTCGTGGCGGCGGCGGTCGTCGCGTCGGTGGTGCTTGCCGTGGAGGCGCTGCGGGCGGCCGGCTGAGGGGGACGATCGCCGGCCCGAACGGTCCGGGTCGTCAGGCCTCGGGGACTGCGAGCAGGGCTTCGCCGGTGGCGGGAGCGGCGAGGTCGGAGAGCATCGACTGCGCGAAGTGGGTACGGAGCGCTTCCTGTCCCTCGAAGAACACCTCGTGCACGTCGCAGAACCCGTCCGCGCCGCACGGACCGCCGCGCAGGACGCACGACTGCCGGCGGGAGTCGCCCTCCACCGCCTCGATCACGTCCAGGAGGCTGATCGTCGATGCATCCCGAGCCAGCCGGTAGCCGCCGGAACGGCCGGGGGCGGCCTCGACCAGCCCGCCTCGCTGCAGGTCGGCGAGCACCTGGGGCAGGAAGCGGACGGGGATGCCCATCGCGTCGGAGATCCGCCGCGCGGACAGCAACCCGTTGCCGGCTCCGCGTGCCAGGGCGAGCATCGCGCGCACGGCGTAGTCGCCGCGCTTGGTCAGTTCGAGGCGCATCGCCGGAGTATGCGTCCGAACGGCCGAGGACGCCTTGGCCGCGAGAGGCGGTTCGCGCTACTTCTCGGGGCTCATCGGCTCCTCGGCCCAGAGCGTCGGGTTGCCGGGCTGGTCCCGGTTGCCGAGCCACGCGAAGCGCTCGACGCCGCTGATCGTGGCACCCGCGCGGCCGTCGACCTGCAGCAGGATGAACGGTGGCAGGGTCGCGACGTAGTGGGCCGTCCCCGCGGCGTCGGTCCAGCATGCCCCGCGCTCCGCCGGTTCGAAGCCGGGGTGGCCGTCGCCCGGCACGTATCCGCCCTCGGACGCGACACCCGGCTCGCAGCGGCCTCCGTTGCTCTGCGGCGCAATCCCCTGGGCAGCCAACTCCGCCCGGTAGGCATCGAGGAGCTGGGCCTGCGTGTCGAACACGACCATCGAGGCCCGCGCCGCCACGTCGCTGGCCGCGGTGCACTCGACGGCTCCCATCGCGTCTGCCGGGAGGCCCGTGCGCAGGGGGGCGCACTTGCCCTGCAGGTCGAGGCGCGCCCCGTGGAGGAGGGCCGCCTCGGGCTCTGCCGGGGCCGTCGGGACCTCGGCCGCGCCGGCTGCGGACGTCGGGAAGGCCCCAGTTGCCGCCGGGACCTCGAGGGTCGGGGCCGGTGTTGAGGCGACGTCGGTGGCGGTCAAACCAGCTGGGGACGCGGATGGTGCCGCGCCGGCGCCACATGCCGCGAGGAAGAGCAGCAGGACCGGCAGGCCGAGGAGGGATCTCTGGCTCGATGGGTCGTTCCCTCGGAGTGGTTCACGGACGCCAGCCCTGAGACGCTTCCACGGGAGCGTATGTTGCCGGGCTCCCCGAGGGGCCGAACGACGCTCACCCGGTAGACTTCGCGGATGCCCCGCTTCAACTACGGCGGTCAGGCGCTGATCGAAGGCGTCATGATGCGCGGCCGCGACGCCATCGCGGTTGCCCTGCGCCATCCCGACGGCCGGATCGTCTACGAGCACGAGCGTCTCGACTCGGGCACGGTGCACGGCCATCGCTCCGCCAAGTGGCCGTTCGTGCGCGGTCTCGTCGTCCTCTACGAGACGCTCGTCGTGGGCACGCGCTGGCTGATCCGCTCCGCCGGCCTCCAGGCCGAGGACGAGGGCGTCGAGATCGGCAAGGGCAGCGTCGCCCTCATGCTGGGCATCACCGCGGTCCTCGGGATCGGCCTGTTCTTCATCCTGCCGCTGCTGATCGCGAGCGTGACGGCCGGCAACATCGAGAACGACTTCGTCCAGCACTTCGTCGAGGGGCTGGTGCGGATCGCGATCTTCATCGGCTACCTCGCGGTGATCAGCCGGACGCCGGACATCCACCGCGTGTTCCAGTACCACGGCGCCGAGCACATGACGATCCACGCGATGGAGGCGGGCGACCCGCTCCGCCCGGAGTACATCCGCAAGTACCCCACCGCGCACCAGCGCTGCGGCACGGAGTTCCTGGTGGTGGTGATCATGCTGTCGATCCTGGCCTTCAGCCTCGTCGGCCGGCAGACCCCGCTGGTCATGGTCGCCAGCCGGATCCTCCTCATCCCGGTCATCGCCGCGGTCGGCTACGAGCTCCTCCGCCTCGGGGCACGCCACCGCTCGAACCCGGTGGTCAAGGTGATCATGTGGCCCGGGATCCTGGTCCAGAAGATCACCACCAAGCAGCCGACCGACGACATGATCGAGATCGCGATCGTGTCGCTCGAGGAGGCGATCAAGGCCGACGGCGACCCCATCCCCGAGGGTGGCCTGGACCTTGCCCGCGACCCGATGCCCAGGCCCGGTGAGACGGCGGCTGGGGTCCGCGCCGCGCAGGAGCAGGCGGATGCCGGGATCTCCGCGGCAGCGGCCGAGGGTGAGGCCACCGTGCCCGCCGCCATCGACCCCCCCATCCCCGGCTGACGGGTGGACCCGGACCACCATGGCTGACACCAGTCTCGACACCAAGCTCGCGGGCCTCGCGCGCCAGTACGACGAGGTCGGCCGCCAGCTGGGAACGCCCGAGGTGCTCTCGGATCCCAACCAGCTGCGCAGGCTGGGCGGGAGCTCGCCCGGCTGGAGCCCGTCGTCGCCGCGTACCGGGAGCTGGGCGACGTGCGCGAGCAGCTGGCCGGCGCCCTCGACATGCTCCACGCCGAGACGGACGAGGAGATGAAGTCGATGGCCCGCGACGAGGTCGCGCAGTTGGAGGCCCGGGAGACGCAGCTCATCGAGGACCTCAAGGTCTCGCTGATCCCTCGCGATCCCAACGACGACCGCAACGTCATCGTCGAGATCCGGGCCGGCGCCGGCGGCGAGGAGGCGGCGCTGTTCGCGGCCGAGCTCCTGCGGATGTACTCCCGGTATGCCCTGGAGCACCGGTTCCACACCGACCTCATGAGCCTCAACGAGACCGGCATCGGCGGCATCAAGGAGGCGATCCTCGAGGTCGCCGGCGACGGCGCCTACAGCCGGCTCAAGTTCGAGGGCGGCGTCCATCGCGTGCAGCGCGTCCCGTCGACGGAGTCCAGCGGCCGCATCCACACGAGCACGGCGACCGTCATCGTCCTGCCCGAGGTGGACGAGGTCGAGGTGGAGATCGACGAGGCCCGCGACCTCCGGATCGACGTCAAGCGCGCGTCGGGCCCGGGCGGCCAGTCCGTCAACACCACCGACTCGGCCGTGCGGATCACGCACCTGCCCACGGGCCTGGTGGTCGAGATCCAGGACGAGAAGAGCCAGCACAAGAACAAGGCCAAGGCGCTCGCGGTCCTCCGATCACGCCTGTACGACCTGCAGCTTGCGAAGCAGCGCGAGGAGCAGAGCGCCGAGCGGCGGAGATGGTCCAGGCGGGCGACCGGTCGGAGAAGATCAGGACCTACAACTTCCCCGACAACCGGGTGACCGACCACCGCATCGGCACGACGATCCACAACGTCCCGGGGGTCCTCGAGGGGCAGCTGGACCCGCTGATCGACGCGCTCGTCATGGCGGACCAGGCGGACCGCCTGCGCAGCCTCACGGAGTCCGACGATGGGCCAGGCGCCGGCGCCGCCAGCCCGATCCTGAGCAGACGCGGGCACGGTCACATCGGCATGCCTGACGCAGCCTCAACCGTCTCAGGTCTGGTCCGCGACGCCACCGAGCGCCTCGCCGCCGCCGGCATCGACTCCGCGCGGCTGGATGCCGAGCTGCTCATGGGGTTTGCGCTCGGCATCGACCGGGTCGGCGTGCTGGCCCACCCGGAGGCCCCGGTCCCCGATGGTGTCGCCGCCGCGTTCGAGGGGTACGTGGCCCGCCGGGAGCGCGGCGAGCCCGTGGCCTACATCCGCGGCTTCCGCGAGTTCCACGGCCAGGCCATCGCCACCGACCAGCGCGCCCTCGTCCCGCGACCCGAGACCGAGCTGCTCGTGGACGCGGCCATCGCCGCCGTGATCGAGCGGCTGACGGCCGCGCCACGCCCCGCGGGCGCGCCGCCGCTGCGCGTGGCCGACGTCGGGACGGGGTCGGGGGCGATCGCCGTGGCGCTCATCGCGGCGTTGCGCAGGCGGCGCATGGACGAGCACGTCGTGGTCGTCGCGGTGGACATCAGCCCCGAGGCGCTCGACCTGGCCCGCGAGAACGCCGCGGGCCACGGCGTGGCCGACCGGATGCGCTTCCGCGAGGGCGACCTGCTCACCGTCGGCGACACGCCCTACGCGGTGATCTGCGCGAACCTCCCGTACGTGGCGACCGAGGCGCTGGACGGGCTGGCGAGAGACCTCTCGTTCGAGCCGCGCCTGGCGCTCGATGGCGGCCCCGACGGGCTGGACGAGATCCGCCGGCTGCTGGACCGATTGCCGAAGGTGCTGGAGAGCGACGGGATCGCCCTGCTGGAGATCGGCTTCGACCAGGGGGAGGCCGTTCCGGCCGCGGTCGCCGAGCTGTTGCCGGGCTGGCGCTGCGTCGTGCAGGCCGACCTTGCCGATCTGCCGCGACTCGCACGCATCGAGCCGCCGCTCCTCACCCGGACGGCTCGCCCGTGAGGGACCATCGCCCGCGCACCCGACCCGCGCCAGTGTTCCCGGTCCGGATGCTGGCCCTCGACATCGACGGGACGCTGGTCGGCCAGGACATGCAGCTGTCCGAGCGGCTGGTGGCGGCCATCGGCGAGGCGGTGCGGCGTGGCGTGAGGGTGTCGCTCGCGACGGGACGGATGCCCACGTCCGCGGTCGTGTTCGCGAACCGCCTCGGGCTCGAGGAGCCGATCATCGGCCACCAGGGTGCCATCGTCCGCGCGATGCCGGCCCGGTCCGCCCGGATGGAGGTCGGGCCGCCCCCGGCGCGGGGCCGCATCGGGCGGATCCTCTCGCACCAGCCCATGGCGCCGGACGTCATCGCGGACGCCGTGCGCTGGTGCTTCGCGAACGACCTCAACCCGCACATCAACACCGTCGAGCGGATGATCGTGCAGGAGGGCGACCCCAACTTCGCCGACTACTCCGCGTACCTCGGGCGCGAGGCCGAGACGGTCAGGGACCTCACGACCGACATCCGCACGCCGATGAGCAAGGTGATCGCGGTGGGGGAGCCCGGGCGGCCGATGGCGCTGATCGACGAGGCGCGGCGGCTGTTCGCCGGGCGGGCGAGCCCGACGGTCTCGCACCCGCGCTTCCTGGAGTTCGTGGCGCCCGGCGTGTCCAAGGGCCGGGCCGTCGCCTGGCTGGCGCACCGCGCCGGCGTCCCGATGGGCCAGGTCCTCGCGATGGGCGACGCGCTCAACGACGTCGAGATGATCGTGGACGCGGGCCACGGAGCCGCCATGGCGACGGCGCCCGCGGAGGTGCAGCTGGCCGCGCGGTATGTCGCCGCGCCCGTTGACCATGACGGTGCCGCCGCACTGGTCGAGGCACTGGTGCTGGCCTCGCCCGAGGGCGCCGCCCGGCATGCCGCCCGCCTGGCCGAGGAGGCGCGGGCCATCCAGGCGACGCTCCGTGCCGGGACGGCGGCGTGACGACCTCCCTGCCACGGATCCTGCCGGACGGCGAGGCCGCCCGCGCCGAGGCGGTGGAGCTGCTGCGCGCCGGGCTGATCGTCGCCGTGCCCACCGACACCGTCTACGGGATCGCGGCGGACCTCGCGCTCCCCGATGCCATCGAGCGCCTGTTCGCCGCCAAGCGCCGCCCGCCGGAGAAGGCCGTCGCGGTCCTGCTGGCCGACATGGCCCAGGCGGAGACGCTGGGCAAGATGACGCCGCACGCGAGGGTGCTCGGCGAGCGGTTCTGGCCCGGCGGCCTGACGCTGGTCCTGCCGGTGCGCCCTGGCGCCGTCCTGCCGCGGGTGCTCGCCGCCGGAGCGCCGACCATCGGTGTGCGCGTGCCGGACCACGATGCGCCCCGGGCCATCGCCCGAACCCTCGGTCCCTTGCCGACGACCTCCGCCAACGTGTCGGGTGAGGTGGACGCGCGCGATGCGCAGGAGATCGCGGCGCGCCTGGGCGATGCGATCGCGCTGGTGATCGACGGTGGGCCGATCCACGGCGGCCCGGCGTCCACGGTGGTGGACTGCACCTGGGACCTGCCGGTGATCCTGCGGGCGGGGGCGATCCCCGCGGAGCTGATCGTGGAGGAGCTGGAGCGAGCGGGGCTGCTCCACGCGATCGAGCTGTAGAGCGGCCGCCACGCACCGCCACGCACCGACGAGTCGTCCCGCTCCGCCACGCACCGACGAGTGATCCAGCTCCGCGCGGGGACTGGCAGTCGCAGTGCCGAGGCCTCACCCGGACGCGTCGGGGATCCACTGTCCCCGATCTGGCCCGTAATCGGGCGTGCCTGGGTCCCTCCCGGGTCTGCCGGTCCCCGAGCGGCGTGGTGAACAGGAAATCCAGCGACTGACGGTCCCCGGCGCCCGGTCCGCGGCACTCCCGGGTGGACAGGGCCCGGGTTGCGCATGCTCCAGGGCGACCAGACCCCCGCGACCCGTGGGACAATGGCCACTCGTTTGCAGCGCCCCGAGCCCGAGGAGGTCTCCGCCGTGTCCCAGGCCAGCGTGTCGTCCGCAGCGTGGGCGTCCATCGCCGAAGTGGACCCGGAGCTGTGGGCCGCGATGGAGGCCGAGCGCCACCGGCAGACCGACAAGATCGAGCTGATCGCCAGCGAGAACTACGTGTTCCAGGCGGTGAACGAGGCGCAGGGCTCCTGGCTCACCAACAAGTACGCCGAGGGACTGCCGGGCAGGCGCTACTACGGCGGCTGCGAGCACGTGGACGTGGCCGAGAACCTGGCCCGGACCCGCGCGCTCGCCCTGTTCCCGGGCTCGGACCATGTCAACGTCCAGCCGCACTCCGGGGCCCAGGCCAACATGGCGGCCTACTTCGCCGTGCTGCGGCCGGGCGACCGGATCCTGGGCATGAGCCTGGCCCACGGCGGCCACCTCACCCACGGCTCCCCGGTCAACTTCTCCGGCCGGCTCTACGAGGTGCATGCCTACGGCGTGGACCGCGAGACGGAGCGGATCGACTACGACGCGCTCGAGGCGCAGGCGGCGGAGGTGCGGCCGAAGGTGGTCGTGGCGGGCGCGTCGGCCTATCCGCGGATCCTGGACTTCGAGCGGATGGCGGCGATCGCCCACGGCGTCGGCGCGCTGCTGTTCGTGGACATGGCCCATGTCGCGGGGCTCGTGGCGGCGGGCCTGCATCCGAGCCCGTTCCCCCATGCCGACCTCGTGGCCACCACGACCCACAAGACCCTGCGCGGGCCTCGCGGCGGCCTGGTGTTCGCCCGAGGCCGACCTGCCGGACGGCGTCGATCGGGCCAGCTTCCCGGCGCTGGGCAAGAACACGCTTGCCCAGGCCATCGACAAGAGCGTGTTCCCGGGCGTCCAGGGCGGTCCGCTTGATGCAGGTCGTCGCCGCCAAGGCCGTCGCACTGCTCCTGGCCGCCACCGACGAGTTCCGCCGGGACCAGGCCCGCACGATCGAGAACGCCCACGTCCTCGCCGAGACCATCGCCGGGGCCGGGGCCCGTCTCGTCAGCGGGGGAACCGACAACCACCTCGCGCTCGTGGATGTGACCCCGATGGGCGTGACCGGACGCGAGGCCGAGACCCTCCTCGACGATGTCGGCATCACGGTCAACAAGAACGCCATCCCGTTCGACGTCAATTCGCCCAACGTCGCGTCCGGGATCCGGATCGGCACGCCGGCCACGACGACGCGGGGCATGGGTCCCGACGAGATGCGCACGATCGGCCACCTGGTCGTCGAGGCGATCACGGGCCGTGATGTCGGAGGGCGTCCATGCCCGGATCCGGGAGGACGTCCGCGAGCTCGTCGCCCGGTTCCCGGTCCCCGGCCTCCCGCGCGATCGTGCCTAGGTCCCGGACGGCCCGATGCGGCTGATCCCCACGGTCGGGGAGTACCTGCCCCTGATCGTGGGCGCGTTCCTCGCCGCCGCCCTGCTGTCGCTCGTCCTGACGCCGCTCGTGCGGCGGGTCGCGATCCGCCTCGGCAACGTCGACCACCCGGGTGGACGGCGCGTCAACAAGGCACCCGTGCCGCGGGGTGGAGGCGTTGCGGTCGCGATCTCGTTCCTCGTCGTCGCCCTCGGCGGGATCTGGCTCAACGGTCAGACCGGCGACGTGCCCGTGCCGCGCACCATCGCCCCCGAGGAGCTGGTCGGGCTCCTGGTCGGCGGCGCGGTCGCTGCCCTGCTGGGCATCCTGGACGACACGTTCCAGCTCCGCGCGCGCTGGCAGCTCCTGGGCCAGCTCGTCCTCGCGGTGTTCGCGGTCCTCGCCGGGATCACCGTCACGTTCATCGCCAATCCGTTCGGGCCGGGCAACATCGTCCTCACCGGGCCGTTTGCGATCGGGTTCTCGATGCTCTGGATCATGGGCATGATCAACAGCATCAACTTCATCGACGGGCTGGACGGGCTCTCGTCGGGCATCTCGCTGATCGCCGCCGTCACGCTGGGCCTGATCTCGCTGACCGCCGCGATCGCGCAGCCGTTCATCGGGATCCTGTGCTTCGGCCTCGCGGGCTCGCTGCTCGGGTTCCTGCGCTGGAACTTCCACCCGGCGACGATCTTCATCGGCACCAGCGGCGTGATGTTCGTGGGCTACACGCTGGCGGTGCTGTCGATCCTGGGGACGGCCAAGGTCGCCGTGGCGCTCCTGGTGCTCGGCGTGCCGATCATCGACACCTTCTGGATCCTCGTCCGCCGTATCCGGGCCGGGAACTCGCCCTTCACGCCGGACCGCGGCCACATCCACCACCGGCTGCTGGACCTCGGCCTCTCCCACAGCCAGACGGTGCTGGTCATCTACGGCCTGTGCATCCTGCTCGCAGTGCTCAGCCTCGTCCTCTCGGGGACGCAGCAGGTGTACTCGTTCCTGGGCCTGGCGGTGGTCTTCGGCCTCATCCTGTTCCTCGTGAACCGCAACGAGGCCAGTGATGCCCTCGAGGCAGAGACCTACGACGACGAGCCCGAGACCCCCAACGGGGAGCCCGAGCCGGGCGCCTGAGGTCTCGTCCGGGCAGGCGGAACCCCCGATCGGTCCGGTGCTAGCATCGGCTCGTCGGCTCCGGGATGCCGGCGTGTTGAGGGGCCATGTCGCCGTTCGAGTTGGGCATCGTCGTCGTCATCGCGGTTCTCACGGCGGTGGCGATCGTGCTGGTCCTGCGGCGTACGCGCAGGCGACGCCGGGCCGCCGAGGCCGCCGCGGCCGCCGCGGCCGCCGCTGACGGCTGCCGCCGCTGTCGCCATCCCGCAGCTCAACCAGGCCGATCTCGCCTACCGCGTCGGGATTGGCGTGGCTTCCGAAGCTGACCTCGAGGCAGCGGAGGCCGCCGAAGCCGCGGCAGCCGCAGTCGCATTCGCCGCAGCCGCCGCCGAGCGCAGGGCCGCGATCCGGGCTGGTGCCACCGCGGCAACTGCTCCCGTCGTCGCAGGCGGCGTCCGGGCCGCGGATCGCCAGAGCAAGGAGCACCGCCGGCTCCACCGTCCAGCCGCCATCGGTTGTGGCGCGACACTGCGGTCGTCCTGCTGTGCATCTCGGTGGCCGCTCTCGGCCTATCGATTGTCGTGCCCTCCTTGACGGCCACGCCGGGACCCAGTGAATCCCCGGCGGCAATCGCGGTCATCCCTACGCCGACGCCCTCGCCGACGGCTACCGCCAGCCCCTCGCCGAGCCCGCCACCGCGTCCCAGGCCATCTCCCAGCCCGTCCCCGAGCCCGTGCCGCTCACAGCCGTCGCCCACGCCATCACCGACGGTCAAGCCCACGCCCAAGCCGACGGCCAGGCCCAAGCCCAAGGCGACGCCACCCCGAACGCCCGACCCACGCCCAAGCCCACGCCCAAGCCGACCCCCAAGCCCACGCCCAAGCCCACGCCCAAGCCCACCCCGCACCGCCGCCCGATCGCGATCATCTCCTGCAGCGCACCGGTCCAGTTCTCCGTGGACTGCAGCGGCGCCGCATCTGTGAACGTCAAGTCGGGAACCACGTACGCGTGGGCCTGGGGCGACGGCACGTCCAGCACCGGCAAGACCGGCCGGCCACACCTACGACGCGGCCGGGACGTACGTCGTCAAGCTGACCGTGCAGAATCCCAGTGGGGCCAAATCAAGCGATTCCACATCGGTGACCGTGCAATGAACCTGACCCTCGCGATTCCTCGCGACCGTGACGGCCGCCACTCCTCTTGGCGGGCCTCGCCCCGGCGGCCGTGGTTGGCGCCAGCCCAACAGCCACGTCGGAGCCCGTGAGCCTGAGCATCAACGAGGACGCCGACCCCGGACCGTCACCCTGACCGCGACGGATCCCGACGGCGGGCTCATCACCGACTTCTCGATCTCGACACCGCCGTCCATGGGCGGGCTGGGAACGCCCGAGCACCCTGCGTTGCGGCGACCCCGGCGATCCGTGCACCGCGACGGTCGCGTACACGCCGGACCCCAATGCGAATGGCGACGACTCGTTCAAGTTCACGGCCACCGACGGCAACGCCGACGCGGCCGCGGCGACCGTCACGATCACGATCACCGCCGTCAACGACCCGCCGACCGCCAATGATGATCCAGCTTTCGCGTGCGGGAACGGAGCACTGGGAGGCTCGTTCCCCATCCCCGAGGACTACGTCTTTGGTCCGCAACCCCCCGGACCAACGTGCTCCCTGGACTTCAACGACACGGACCTCGAGGACGACGCGCTCACGTTCGCCCTGGCGACCCAGGCCAGCCACGGGATCGCGGTGGTCGCGCTCGACGGCAGCTGGAGCTACACCCCGGACCCCAACTTCTTCACCCCGCTCCCTGACTACGAGTCCGACTCCTTCATCTACCGGGCGTTTGATGGCACGGACTGGTCTGAGCCGGCGACCATGCAGTTGTGGGTTTCGCCCGTGAACGACGCCCCGAGCTTCACCTCCGGCGGCGACGTCGCCGTGCTGAGAATCCGGGTCCATGACGAGGCTGGGCGACCGCGATCAGCCCCGGTGCCGCCGAGAGCGGCCAGACCCTCGAGTTCGACGTGCATGCCGCCAACAGCGCCCTGTTTGCGTCCAGCCCGCCATCTCGCCGACGGGCACCTCACCTTCATCCCGGCGACGACTGCACGGCCGTCCACCGTCACCGTCGATCTTCACGACGACGGCGGGCACCAGCAACTGGCGTCGCGACGACACGTCCGCCGACCGAGCGCAACGTGACCTTCACGATCACGGTCGCCCCCGTCAACGACGCGCCGACGCCCGGGGACGACCTGCGCGGTCCTCGAGGAGGATGTCGGGTCCTGGCTCATCCCCGTGTCTGGCCAACGATGTGGAAGGGGACGACACCGCCGCGTTCACCGTCGCGACGCAAGCTCTCCACGGGCTCGTGGAGCCGGTGTCGGAGATCAGATGCACGCTCCCCGGCGACTGCGCCGGAGCCGTCCTCAACACCCCGTTCGCCAACTACACGGCCCGACCCTTCACGTTCACGCGGCGTCGCCGCGGCGGCCGCCACGGCCACCGTCGCGATCGTGGTCACCCCGGTCAACGACGCGCCCGTCGCCAACGCCCAGTCGGTGACGACGGATGAGGACACGGCGAAGGCGATCACCCTCACGCGCATCCGACCTCGACGGTGACACGCTCACGTACATCGTCGGCGACCCCGCCCACGGCCTTCTCAGCGGCACCAGCGCCACCAGACCTACACGCCCGACCAGGACGCCAACGGCGCCGACAGCTTCACCTTCACGATCAACGACGGCAACGGCGGCACCGACACCGGCACCGTCACGTGAGCATTACCGCCGTCAACGACGCCCCGGTCGCGAGCGCCCAGTCCGTCGCCACGATGAGGACACGGCGAAGGCGATCACGCTGGCGGGCACGGATGTCGAAGGCAGCCAGCTGACCTACGCCATCGTCACAGGGCCGGCCCACGGCACCCTCAGCGGCACGGCCCCGCTCCTGACGTACCTCCCGGCCGGCAACTACCACGGTGCCGATTCGTTCACCTTCAGGGCCGGTGACGGCACCTCCACCTCCGACCCGGCCACTGTCTCGATCACCGTCAGCGCGGTCAACGACGAGCCCGCCTGCAGCCCTCTCGCGCTCGGCACTGACAAGAACGTGCCGGTGAACGGCACCGTGTCCTGCGCCGATGTCGACAACCCCAGCCTGACGCTCCGCATCGGGACCGGGCCGGTCAATGGCACCGTGGCCCCGTTCAACACCGCCACTGGTGCCTTCACCTACACGCCCAACACGGCCGCCACCGGATCGGACAGCTTCACCGTCATCGCCAGTGACGGCGCGGTCGACTCGCCCCCGGTCACCGTGGACATCACGATCGGCAACCATGCACCGGTCGCCGAGGACCAGTCGGTTTCCACCGGCGAGGACGCGGCGAAGGCAACAACGCTTGATCGACAGCGATCTCGACCTGGATCGCTGATTCAGCTCGTCGCGCGCGCCGTGTCTACGGAACGCTCAGCACCGGCACCGGCTCCCCCACCTACACCCCGGCCGCCAACGCCAACGGCCCTGCTCGTTCACGCTCCATGTCACCGACGACCTCGGCGACACGAACACCGCCACCGTCTCGATCACCGTGACCGCGATCAACGACGCCCCGGTTGCCAACGCCCAGTCGGTGACCGCGAACGAGGACGCGGCCAAGGGCATCACCCTGGCGGGCACCGACATCGACGGGCAGCTCGCTGACCTACGTGGTCGTCACGGCGCCCGCGCACGGCACCCTCAGCGGCACCGGCGCCACCAGGACCTACACCCCGGCCGCCAACTACAACGGCCCCGACAGCTTCACGTTCCGGGTCAGCGACGGCCTGCTGAACTCAGCCACCGCCACCGTCTCGATCACCGTCGCGGCGGTCAACGACGCGCCCAGTCGCCAACGCCCAGTCGGTGACCACGAACGAGGACACCGCGAAGGCGATCACCCTGGCGGGAACCGACCTCGACGGGAACCCGCTGAGACTACACCGTCGCTCACGCCAGCCGGCGCACGGCACTCTCAGCGGCACCGGCGCCACCAGGACCTACACCCCGGCCGCCAACTACAACGGCACCGACAGCGCTCACCTTCCGGGTCAGCGACGGCTTTGCTGACACTCGGCCACCGCCACCGTCTCGATCACCGTCAGCGCGGGCAACGACGCGCCGAACGCCAGGACGGACGTGTTCACGGTCACCTCGACGCCCGCGGTGACGCTCGACGTCCTGGCCAACGACGACAGCGGACCGGTGGTGAGCGGTGCGACAGCCGAGCCCACCGCACGATCATCGTCAAGTCGTTCGGGACCGCCAGCGGGGCTCCGTCTCGATCGCGGCTGGTGGATCGGGCCTCGTCTACGACCCGATCGGCTGCGCCACCGGCGGCGACTCCTTCACCTACACGATCACCGACAGAGGTGGCCTGATGGCCACGGCCACGGTCGTTCGTCACCATCGCTCGCCCCGTCGCCCCTCTCGTAACCCGGCCACGGATGGGCCCGCCACCTCTCGTCAGCAACAGCACCATCGGCTCCACCGTTCCCTGAGGCTCAGCTGGTGCGGCGTCACGAGCCGGCGCCTCGACGCGTAGCGTCAAGGTCTACCAGAGCACCAACGACGGCTCGTACCCCACGAGGATCGACAATGACCACCGCCACGTCGACCCGCAAGCGGACCGTCACACACGTTTCGCTGCGACCCGCACCAGTGCCGGGACCGGGTCGGACCGCAATCCCTGAGCGCGCGTCGCCCCTACCAGGGACCACGGGATCCCGACTTCCGGGTCGGCCGGTACCAGAACACGAGCTCGTCCATCGTCTACTCGACGGGCTGGTCCACCTCGAGGAACACCAGGCACTCCGGCGACAGCGCGAAAGGCACGTCCACCTCGGGCAGGAGCGCGACCTTCACCTACACCGGCCGCGGCTTCGCGATCGTGGGACCTCGCAGCTCGACGCGCGGCAAGTTCAAGGTCTACGTTGACGGGGCCTACCGGGCAACGGTGAGCGAGCGGTCATCGTCGGCCCAGTACCGTCGTGTCCTGTACACGGCGAGCCTGGCCCATGGACGCCACACCGTCCGCATCGTGGCGGCGGGTGGCGGCCGGATCGACCTCGACGCCATCCTCACGCTGACGGGGTACTGAGCGTTCCGGGTCCCGAACCCTCCTGTTCCGGACCTCGTGTGCCCTCTGGTATAGTCACCCGCGCGGTGAACGGTCGCCCATGAACGCCGGCTTCGGATACCTCGCGCTCTTCTCCGAGATCGGCCTGGTCCTTCTTGTGACGACCCTCGTCGGCGTGGCGGCGGGCTACTGGGTGGACCAGCGGCTCGGAACGCAACCGCTGTTCGTTCTCGTCGGCTTTCTCGCCGGCGCGGGTCTGGGAGCGGTGGCCATCCACCGCCTGGTAACACGGTTCCTGAAGCGGTTGGATTGACCGGCCACGGAACGGGCACGGACGATGCGTGGCCGATGGCCGCGCCGCTGCTTGGAGGAGACGTGACGCGCCATACCTGGGTGGAGGGAGCGGGCCGATGAGCCGACGCAACCGCATCCTGCTGATGCTCGCGGCCGTCATCGTGATCGACGTCATCGCGTTCTTCGTGGTGCCGCCCTTCGACCCGTTTGCCGCCGAGGGCGTCGAGGCCGAGTGCGTCTACCCGGTCTGCTTCATCAACGGCAACCTCGAGCTGCCCGCGCCCCACGTGGTGTACCCGCCCGGCCACCAGCGCCGCCCGGCCTCGTGGTCTTCGACCCGAGCATCTCGTCCACGCTCCTGACGCTGTGGATCGTGGCGATCGTGGTGATCCTCTCGTTCTGGCTGATGACCCGGGGCGCGAAGATGATCCCCTCCGGCCGCCAGAACGTGGCCGAGTGGATCTTCGAGACCCTCGAGAACTTCGCCATGTCGCTGGGCGGCCCGGGGGCGAAGCCCTACATCCCGCTGTTCGCCGCCTTCTTCCTCCTGATCCTGTTCAGCAACTGGTCCGGGCTCATTCCCGGCGTCGGCAGGGTCATCTGGTTCCGTGCCCCCACCAGCGACGTCAATGTCACGATCGGGCTCGCCCTGGTCGCGTTCTTCTTCTTCCAGTACCAGGGCTTCAAGCACCTGGGCATCGGCTACCTCGGCAAGTTCTTCCCGCTCGGCGAGTTCCGAAAGGGGATCGGGGCCGGCCTGATCGCGATGTTCGTGGGCCTCGTGGAGCTCCTCCTGGAGTTCGTCAAGCCCGTGACGCTGTCGATGCGACTCTTCGGCAACGTCTACGGTGGCGAGGTCGCCCTCGGCGTCCTCACGGCGCTGACCGTGGCGCTCATCCCCCTTGCCATGTACGCCCTCGAGGTCATGCTGAACCTCGTCCAGGCGCTCATCTTCAGCACGCTCACGCTCATGTTCACCCTTGCGGCGATCGAGCATCACGGCGACGAGCACGATGAGAAGCACGAGCCGCACCCCACCCCCGCGGATCCCGAGCTGGCGACGGCCGGGGCCCACTGATCACCTAGGCACCTGAACCCGGCCAACCCCGGGTCGAATGGAGGGTTTCACTCGATGGAAGCGATTGGCGCCGGCATCGCCGCTCTGGGCGTCCTTGGCCCCGGCATCGGCATCGGCATCCTTGCCGGCATGTCGAGCAGCGCGATTGGCCGCAACCCGGATGCCGCCGGTCAGATCCGCGGTCTCGCCATCATCCTCGCGGCCTTCGCCGAGGGCCTTGGCGTGCTCGCGATCGTCGTCGGCCTCCTCGCGATCTTCGCCGCGTAGTCGCCGGCCGTGAACATCCTCGCCCTCGTCCGTGATGGCGCCCGCCAGGTCGCCGCACTGTCCGCTGAGGGCGGCGAGGGGGCCTCGGAGCCGTTCCAGATCAACCTGTTCTGGATCATCGTCGCGTCGACGACCTTCGTCCTGTTCTTCTTCCTGGTCCGCGAGTTCGCCCTCGCGGGTCTGCAGAAGACGCTGGCCGAGCGCCGCGAGCGGATCGAGCAGGGCCTCAAGGACGCCGAGCAGGCCCGCCATGACCGCGAGTCCGCCGAGCAGGAGCGGCTCGCCGCGCTGCAGGAGGCTCGCCGCGAGGCCAACGAGATCATCAACCGCGCCCAGAAGGTCGCGGCCGAGACGCGCGAGCAGGACATCGCGGCCACCCGCGAGGAGCTGGCCCGCCTGAAGGAGCGCGCCGCAGCCGAGATCGAGGGGGAGAAGCAGCGGGCCATCGCCGAGCTGCGTGGTGAGGTCACCGACCTCGCCCTCGCCGCCGCCGGGCGCGTGGTCGGTGACTCGATGACCTCCGACCGCCAGCGCAAGCTCGTCGCCGACTTCCTGGCCGATCCCGCCGCTGGCGGATCGAACAACTGATGAGCAGACCCGTCGCCGCCGCCCGGCGCTACGCGGAGGCCGCCTTCGAGGTGGCCCTCGCGGAGGACCGGCTTGACGGCTGGCAGGGGGACCTCGCCCTCGCGGCGGAGATCCTCGACCGGCCTGATGTGGAGCCGACGGTGCACAGCCCTGCGGTGCCGCTCGACGAGCGAGTCGAGATCGTGCGCCAGATGCTGGAGCCCCGGATCTCCCGTGGGTCCCTCCGGCTGGTGACGCTCGTCGTCCAGCGCGGCAAGGTGCACGCCCTGCCCCGCATCAGCGAGGAGTACAACCGCCTGCTCAACGCCCACCGCGGTGTGGTCATGGCCACGGTCACCAGCGCCGTGCCGCTCACCGCAGACGAGACCGCCGCGATCCGCACCCGGGTCGAGGCGATGGCCGGTTCCCGGGTCGACCTCCGTGCGGAGGTGGACCCGGCGCTCATCGGGGGCCTGACGATCCAGGTCCGCGACCGGCTTCTCGACGCATCGATCCGCGGCCGCCTCGAGCGGTTGCGCGACCAGCTCCACGCGGGCACCCGCTCCCGCTAGACCGCCCGAACGGAGACGCGATGGCCATCCGGTCAGACGAGATCATCAGCATCATCAAGAGCCAGATCGCCGATTTCGACGGCAGCACGGAGACCCGCAGCGTCGGGACCGTCGTCGAGGTCGGTGACGGCATCGCCCAGGTCTACGGCCTCGACGCCGCCCTGATGTCCGAGCTCCTCGAGTTCCCCAACGGGGTGATGGGCATGGCCCTCAACCTCGAGGAGGAGACGGTCGGCGCGGTCATCCTGGGCAACGCCAACGCCATCAAGGAGGGCGACCAGGTCCGGACCACGGGCCGTGTCGTCGAGGTCCCGGTCGGCGAAGCCCTGCTCGGCCGCGTCGTGGACCCGCTGGGCCGCCCGCTCGATGGCAAGGGCGAGATCGCCGCCACCCGGACCCGTCCGGTCGAGCGCATCGCCCCCGGCGTCATCACGCGCAAGTCGGTCGACACGCCGGTCCAGACCGGCATCAAGGCCGTCGACGCGCTGATCCCCATCGGCCGTGGCCAGCGCGAGCTCATCATCGGCGACCGCCAGACCGGCAAGACCGCCATCGCGATCGACACGATCATCAACCAGCGGGGTGGCGACCTCGTCTGCATCTACGTCGCGATCGGGCAGAAGCTGTCCACCGTGGCCCAGACCGTCGCGACGCTCGAGAAGTACGGCGCGATGGAGCACACGATCGTCGTGGTCGCGGGCGCCGAGGACCCGGCCCCGCTCCAGTACCTCGCCCCGTACAGCGGCGTGGCCATGGGCGAGGAGGTCATGGAGGCCGGCGTCGAGATCGGCGGCCGCCTGATCAAGGACGCCCTGTGCGTCTACGACGACCTGTCCAAGCACGCCTGGGCCTACCGCGAGATGGCCCTGCTCCTCCGCCGGCCGCCCGGCCGCGAGGCGTACCCCGGCGACGTCTTCTACCTCCACAGCCGCCTCCTCGAGCGCGCCGCGCGCATGAGCGACGCGAACGGGGGCGGATCGCTGACCGCGCTGCCGATCGTCGAGACCCAGGCGAACGACGTCTCGGCCTACATCCCGACCAACGTGATCTCGATCACGGACGGCCAGATCTTCCTCGAGACCGACCTGTTCAACGCCGGCCAGCGGCCCGCCATGAACATCGGCATCTCCGTCTCCCGGGTGGGCTCCGCCGCCCAGACCAAGGCGATGAAGAAGGTGGCCGGGCCGCTCAAGCTGGACCTCGCGCAGTACCGCGCCCTCGCGGCGTTCGCGCAGTTCGCCGGCGACCTGGACAAGGCCACCCGCGACCAGCTGAACCGGGGCGAGAAGCTGTCCGAGATCGTCAAGCAGCCCCAGTACCAGCCGCTCCCGGTGGAGAAGCAGGTCGCGATCCTCGTGGCCGCCACGACGGGCAAGCTGGACGACATCCCGACCCCGCGGGTCAAGGAGTTCGAGACGCAGCTGTACCGGTTCCTCGAGACCGAGCGGCCGAGCATCCTCACGGACCTCGCCGCGTCGCGGGCGCTGACGGACGAGATCGCCTCGGCGCTGGACGAGGCGATCGATGCCTTCCGCCAGGGCTTCCTGGCCTGACCCATGCCGAGCCAGCGTGAGATTCGCCGCCGCATCGGGTCGGCGAAGAACATCAAGCAGATCACCCGGGCGATGCAGTTCGTCGCGGCCTCCAAGCTGCGCCGGGCCCAGGAATCGACGCTGGCTGCGCGGCCCTATCGCGAGAAGCTGGACGAGGTCATCGCGGATCTCGCCGGCGTGCTGGGCAACGACGAGCACCCGCTGCTGGCCGGCCGGGATCTCCACGCGGAGCACAACCGGCTGATCGTCATCATGACCTCCGACCGGGGCCTGGCCGGCGCCCTCAACACCAACACCGTCCGGTTCGTGGCTCGCGAGATCACCGAGCACCCCGGCGACCTCAAGGTGGTCCCCGTCGGCCGCAAGGGTCGCGACGCGATGCGCCGCGCCCGCGTCCCGATCGCCGCCTACTTCGAGGGCTTCGGGGAGCGCCCCTCGTTCGCCGACACCCTGCCGATCGCGCGGCTGGTGGCGGATGACTTCGTGGCCGGCGTGTACGACCGCGTGGACGTCATCTACCCCCGGTTCGTGTCCACCCTCGTCCAGCGCCCGGTCATGGAGCAGCTGCTGCCGATCGTGCCGGCCGAGGACATCGACGGCATCCCGGGCAACCAGTTCCTGTTCGAGCCGAACCCCGGCGCGTTCCTCGAGGCGCTGCTCCCGCGGTACGTGGCCACGCGCCTGTACGCCGCGGTCCTCGAGACCACGGCGAGCTTCTTCTCCAGCCAGATGGTCGCGATGAAGAACGCCACGGAGAACGCCGAGGAGCTCATCGACGATCTCACCCTGTCCTACAACAAGGTCCGTCAGGCCAACATCACTCGCGAGATGGTCGAAATCGCGAGCGGCGCCCAGGCTCGCTAGGCCGGCGCAGACGAGGAGGCACTCCCACCCATGGCGACCGCCGCCCCTTCCGCGAACGGCCGGGTCATCCAGATCACCGGACCCGTCGTCGACATCGAGTTCCCGGCCGGCCACCTGCCGACCATCTACAACGCGGTCGAGATCCTCCGCGAGGGCCTCGAGCCACTCACCTGCGAGGTGCAGCAGCACCTGGGCAACAACTGGGTCCGCGCCGTGGCCATGACCACGACCGACGGCCTGGCCCGCGGCACCGAGGTCCGCGACACGGGCGCCCCGATCACCGTGCCCGTGGGCGAGGTCACCCTCGGCCGCGTGTTCGACGTCCTGGGCCACCCGATCGACGGCAAGGGCCCCGTGGTCGCCGAGCGCAACCTGCCGATCCACCGCTCCGCCCCCGCCTTCGAGGACCAGACCACCGAGGTCGAGGTCTTCGAGACCGGCCTCAAGGTCATCGACCTCGTGTGCCCCTTCCGCAAGGGCGGCAAGGTCGGCATCTTCGGTGGCGCCGGCGTCGGCAAGACGGTCATCATCCAGGAGCTGATCAACAACGTCGCCAAGGAGCACTCCGGCGTGTCGGTGTTCGCCGGCGTCGGCGAGCGCTCCCGCGAGGGCAACGACCTGATCGCGGAGATGACCGAGTCGGGCGTCATCGCGAGCACGGCGTTCGTGTTCGGCCAGATGAACGAGCCGCCCGGTGCCCGCCAGCGGGTCGGCCTGACCGGCCTGACGATGGCCGAGTACTTCCGCGACGAGGAGGGCCGCGACGTCCTCCTGTTCATCGACAACATCTTCCGGTTCACCCAGGCGGGCTCCGAGGTGTCGGCCCTGCTGGGCCGCATGCCGTCGGCGGTGGGCTACCAGCCCAACCTCGCGACGGAGATGGCGGCCCTCCAGGAGCGCATCACCTCGACCAAGAAGGGCTCCATCACCTCGCTCCAGGCCGTGTACGTCCCCGCGGACGACTACACGGACCCGGCGCCGGCGACGACGTTCGCCCATCTCGACTCCACGATCCGCCTCGAGCGATCCATCGCGGAGCTGGGCATCTACCCGGCGGTCGACCCGCTGACCTCGACCTCCCGGGTCCTCGACCCGCTGGTCGTGGGCAACGAGCACTACGACGTGGCGCAGGAGACCAAGCGCGTCCTCCAGCGCTTCCGCGACCTCCAGGACATCATCGCCATCCTCGGCATCGACGAGCTGTCCGAGGAGGACAAGGCGACGGTCGCCCGGGCTCGCCGCCTCCAGCGGTTCATGAGCCAGCCGTTCACGGTCGCGGAGGTCTTCACGGGCCGGCCCGGCAAGTACGTGAGCATCCGCGACACGGTGTCCTCGTTCAAGGAGATCCTGGAGGGCAAGGCGGACTCGCTGCCCGAGCAGGCGTTCTTCCTGGCCGGGACGCTGGATGACGTCCGCGAGAACGCAGCCAAGCTGGAGAGCTGACCTTGAATCTCACGCCCGCTCTCGCCGCACCGCTTCCGGCTCGCCTCCAGTCTCCTTCGTCGACTGAGGTCGCCCGCCAGTCGGCGCGGCTACGCCGGGCGGCCCCTCCCTCAACCTCCTCCCTACCGCCCTGAGGCCGGCGAGGAGCGCCCCCTGAACCCCCGCCACCGTGTGCGCTGGTTGGGGGGTGGGGTTGAGTACCGACTCAACGCAGGCCGCGTAGCCGTCGCGATGGCGGGCGCTCTCAGTCCCGCAGGACTGGAAGCGAGCCGACAGCGCGGCAAGGCGAGAGCGGCCGTCATTGGGGTGTGAACTGATGCCGCTCCACCTGGAAATCGTCACTCCCGAGCGGCTGGCGTACTCGGACGAGGTCGACATGGTGCTCGTCCCGGGCATCGCCGGCGAGCTCGGGATCCTGCCGCACCACGCGCCGCTCGTCAGCCTGCTCGGCGTGGGCGAGCTCAAGATCCGCAAGGGCAGCGACGAGGAGAGCTTCGCCATCGCCGGCGGGTTCCTCCAGGTCCGGCCCGACAAGGTCGTCGTGATGGCGGAGACCGCGGACATGGCCTCGGAGATCGACCTCGACCTGGCCCGGGAGGCCCGGCGCGAGGCGGAGCGCGCCCTGGAGACCGGGTACGTGGAGGGGGCCGACCTGGCCGTCGCCCGAGCGGAGCTCCAGCAGGCCCTGCTCCGGATCCGTGTCGCCGAGCGTCGTCGCACGGAGGGTCCGCGTTCGCGCGGCTGACAGATGGCTGACGCCCGGCCCTTCCACTGGGAGTACCACCCGGAGGCGCCGCCCCCGGAGGCCTTCCGGATCGAGGGCGGGCGACCGCTCCGGGGGACCGTCCACGTCTCCGGGGCGAAGAACGCCGCCCTCAAGCTGCTGGCCGCCGCGGTCCTGACCGGCGAGCGCTGCCGCTTCGAGAACGTCCCCGAGATCGAGGACGTCCGCGTCATGACCGAGGTCCTGGTGGACCTGGGCGTCGTGGTGGATCACCCGCGACCCGGCACCTACGAGGTCGCCGCGGGGGACGTGGACTGGCAGTTCATCCCGCTCGAGGCCGCCGCCAAGATGCGCGCCTCGTTCATCCTGCTGGGTCCGCTGCTGGCGCGGTTCGGCCGGGTCATCATCAGCAACCCGGGTGGCGACCGGATCGGCCGGCGACCCGTCAACCTGCACGTCGACGCGATGCGGGCGCTGGGTGCCGAGATCGACTACCGCAACGGCTACTACTTCGCCCAGGCGCCGGGACGGCTCCGCGGCGGCGAGGTCACCTTCCCCCAGGTGACCGTGATGGGCACCGAGAACGCGATGCTCGCCGCCACCCTCGCCGACGGCCACACGGTGATCCAGCCCGCGGCGCAGGAGCCCGAGGTGGACGACCTGATCGAGTTCCTGGGCAAGATGGGCGCCGACGTCCAGCGCACCGCCCCCGACGTGATCGAGGTCCACGGCCGCCGCCGCCTGCGCGGGGCCGACCACTCGGTGATGCCCGACCGCATCGAGACCGGCACGTTCCTCGTGGCCGCCGCGGTGACCGGCGGCAGGCTGACCCTCGAGAACGCCGCCTGTGACCACGTCGGCGCGCTGGTGGAGCTCATGGGCAGGGTCGGCGTCCCGGTCGCCTGCGGACGGACATCGATCGAGATCGACGCGACGGGCCTGCGACCTGGCGACCTCCGGGCGCGGGACATCGAGACCGCGCCCTACCCTGGCCTCGCGACGGACGTCCAGCCGCCGGTGTGCGTGCTCCTGACCCAGGCGAGCGGCATCTCCCGCGTGCACGAGGCCGTCTTCGAGGATCGCATCGAGTGGCTGGCCGAGCTGCGCAAGCTGGGCGCCCGGATCGACATCGAGGACGCGCACCACGCGTCCATCCACGGGCCTGCCCGTCTCCACGGGGCCGAGGCATCCATCAGCGACCTGCGCGCGGGTGCGTCCCTCATCCTGGCCGCCCTCGCCGCGGACGGTCCTTCGCTCATCCACGGCGCCCACCATGTGCACCGGGGCTACGAGCACATCGACCGCAAGTTCCAGCAGCTCGGAGCGAGCATCACCCGGTCGGCCGACACCGCCTGACCGCCTCCCGATCCTTCCCGCGCCAGCACCCGACCGGTCACGGCGCCTGCACGGAGTAGCATTCCCCACGTCATGAAGATTGGAATCGACCTCGGAACCGCGAACGTCATCGTCTATGTCAAGGGCAAGGGCATCGTCATCACCGAGCCCTCGGTCGTCGCGGTTGGCGAGGACAACCGGATCGTCGCCGTGGGCGAGGAAGCCCGCGAGATGATCGGCCGCACCCCCGGCAACATCCAGGCCATCCGCCCCATGAAGGACGGCGTCATCGCCGACTACGTGATCACGGAGGCCATGCTCCGCTTCTTCATCGGCAAGGCCACGAAGGGGCACATCGGCTTCTCGCGGCCCGAGGTGATGATCTCGGTCCCCGCCGGCGTGACCTCCGTCGAGAAGCGCGCGGTCCGCGACGCGGCCCTCAAGGCCGGCGCGAAGGACGCGTTCCTGATCGAGGAGCCCCTCGCTGCCGCCATCGGCGCCAACGTGCCGATCAGCGGGCCGTCCGGGAACATGATCATCGACATCGGCGGCGGCACGTCCGAGATCGCGGTGATCGCGCTGGGCGGCATCGTGGTGTTCAACAGCCTCCGCGTGGGCGGCAACAAGTTCGACGAGGCGATCGCCTCCTACATCCGCAAGAAGTACAACCTGATGATCGGCGAGCGGACGGCGGAGGAGGTCAAGATCCAGATCGGCACCGCCCTGCCGCTGGAGCGCGAGCTCACGATGGAGGTCCGCGGCCGCGACCTGATCGCCGGCCTGCCGCGCACGATCCCGATCACGTCCTCCGAGGCCATGGAGGCCATCGAGATCCCGCTCCAGCAGCTGGTCGCGGCGGTCCGCTCGGTGCTCGAGCAGACGCCGCCGGAGCTGTCCTCGGACATCATCGACAAGGGCATGGTCATGTCGGGCGGCGGCTCGCTGTTGCGCAACATCGACAAGCTGCTGACCCAGGTCACCGGCGTCCCCTGCCACGTCGCCGAGAACTCGCTCAACTGCGTGGCGCTGGGCACCGGCCTTGCGCTCGAGCACTTCGACTTCTTCAAGAAGTCGCTGGTCTCCCAGATCTAGCCGGGCGGCCATGGTTCGGGGCGAGGTGCGGGCGTGGGGGTGAGGTACTTCGTCGACCTGCACTGCCACACGTCGGCGAGCTTCGATTGCCTGGCATCGCCGGAGTCGGTGGTGAAGGCCGCGGCGTCGCGCGGGCTCACCCACCTCGCGATCACGGATCACGACCGGATCGATGGGGCCCTCGAGGCCCGTGACGCCGCGCCCGATGGGCTCACGATCATCGTGGGCGAGGAGGTCAAGACCGCCGACGGCGACCTCATCGCGCTGTTCCTCGAGCGGGTCGTGGCCCCGGGGCGCCCGGCCCGCGAGACGATCGCCGAGGTTCGCGAGCAGGGCGGCCTGGTTGGGATCCCCCATCCATTCGACAAGTACCGGGGCTCCATGCTCAAGGATCCACGGCTCGAGGCCATCGGCCAGCTGGTGGACTGGGTCGAGGCCCACAACGCGCGCGTCGTGGGCGGCGATGGCAACCTGCGCGCGGCCACCTTTGCGCGCGAGCTGGGACTGCCCGGGGTTGCCGCCTCGGACGCGCACAGCACGCTCGAGGTGGGCGTGGCCTACAACGTGGTCTCCGTGGACCCATCCACGCCGGAAGGACTGCTGGCGGCCCTGACCAATGTCGAGATCGTGCCGGGCCGCGCGTCGTATATCGTGCGCACCCTGACCCCGTTCTCCAAGCTCGTCAACCGTGCCCGGGGGAACGGGCGCGTGGTCCCGCCGCCCGCGGACAGCGCGGGTCTGCCGAATGAGTGAGCCACAGGTGCCCAGCCCCAGCCAGCCGCCCGACGCCAGCCAGCCGCCCGAGCCGGATCGGCCCGAGGACCGGCCGGAGGATCTGCCCGAGGATGCGCCGGGGATCCTCGGCGAGGACGCGAATGCCGACGCCATCGAGCGGGTGTCGCTGAGCAGCCGGCTTCGCCAGACGCGGACCATCGTCTCGATCCTCATCCCGCTCGCGATCATCGGCTTCTTCGTGGCGCTCAACCGCGAGGCCCTGTCCAAGGTCCCCGAGCTGATCGCCGGCGCCGACCCGGTCCTCGTCCTGGTCGCGTTCATCGTGTTCTACCTGGGCTTCCCCCTGCGCGGGCTGCGCTGGGCCTTGCTGCTCCGCGGGACCGGGTTCCGCATCGAGGTCAAGGACTCGACGGAGATCCTGTACCTGTCCTGGCTGGTCAACTGCCTGATCCCTGCCAAGCTGGGCGACGTCTACCGCGCCTACCTGCTGCGGATCAACAGCGATGCCTCCCTCAGCCGCACGTTCGGGACGGTGTTCATCGAGCGGATCCTGGACATCTTCACGATCGCGCTGCTCGGCATCGCGGCGGGCTACTGGAGCTTCCGAAACGGCCTGCCCCCGGAGATCCAGGTGGTCTTCGGGATCGCGATCGTGATCGTCGTCCTGCTCGCGGTCGCGCTGTTCACGCTGCGCAACTTCGGACGGCGGATCCTCGTGGCGCTGCCCTTCCCGCAGCGGATCGTGGAGTTCTACGACCGGTTCGAGCAGGGGGTGTTCGGTGCCCTGAACCGCAAGCAGCTGCCCGGCCTGGCCGCTGCTCAGCATCGCGATCTGGATGACCGAGGCGATGCGCCTGTTCTTCGTGGTCAAGGCGTTCGGGTTTGCCGATGTCGAGCTCGGGATCTCGGGGGCGGTCTTCGTCGCCCTCATCGGCTCGCTGCTCACGGCGGTTCCGCTGAGCCCGGCGGGGCTGGGCATCGTGGAGGCGGGGATCGTGGGCATCCTCACGCTCGTGTACGGGGTCTCCGCTGCCGGAGGCGACCGCGATCGCCCTGCTCGACCGCGTGATCAGCGTGTTCTCGGTGATCGTCCTGGGCTCCATCCTGTATGCGGTCTCCGGCAAGCCGCGGGGCAAGGGGATCGCGCACCGGGTCGAGGCGCCGTCGCCAGCCGGCTGAGTCGCTCGCGGGACGGGTCCCGGACCCCATCCCCCGAACGGGCTACGCCCGGACCGCACACGACGCCACCACACCCCACGGGCGTGTCGACGCGAGCGCACCACCCGTGAGTACCAACGGGTGGTTGGCCGGACGCACCACGCACTCGACACTGCAGTCATCTCGCGCAAGTCACGCGGGGACCTAGCCCAGAGCGAGCATGACGACCGACAACGGCCGCGCCTTCAACGAGTGGCTCCGAGCCCAGCTCAAGGCCAAGAAGATGTCGCAGCGCCAGCTGGCCCAGCAGTCGGGTGTTGACCACTCGACGATCTCGCGGCTCATCCGCGGAGACCGCATGCCGTCGCTGGGCACGGCCACCAAGCTGGCCAGGGGGCTCCGCGAGATCCACGACGAGGCTGACACCAGCGCCGCGCTCAGCGTGGTGTCCATGGGGCCGCAGAACCCGACGGCGCGCGTGGAGTACGCGCTGCGCGCCGACGAGGCCCTGACGGAGGCGCAGGTGCGCCAGATCATGGAGTACTACCTCGCCGTCCGGGTACGCCGCTTCGCGCGGACGTTCACGAGCGTCGGCGCTGCCGACAACGGCAACAACAACGGCAGCGGCATGACGGCCTCCCCCGGGAGCCCCTACGTGCGGGCGGTCGGCATGGCGGGTGGGGCAGGCGCCCCGACCGTCCTTCGCACCGCCCCGCCGCAGCGCTACGCCGCACCGCGACCCGCGGTGCGTCCGCCCCGGTCGCCGGGTCGACCCTAATCAGCTTATCCAGGGCACAGACCCGACCACCCTCCTGGTCCGGGTCTCGGGGACAGCGAACGCCGGTCTGCAGGGACCGGCGTTCGCGATTCTGGTGCGTGGACGCGCGCGGCGCGGTGGGCCGATGGGGCCCTCCGGGGCCCTCGCGTCGGCGGGCGACTCACCGCACCCCGGGGCCCCTCGCGTCGGCGGGCGACTCACCGCGGGGCCCTCGCGATCGGCGGGCGACTCACCCTGGGTTCAAACCGCCGATCCTGACGTGGAGCTGGCGCGCGATTCGTGTCGCATTGGCGGCCAGCTCTGCGACAGCATGCCCGGATCGACTCGGAGCCGGGTCGGTGGCCGGGCATGAACCACCCTGGAGTCACACCCGGGGGTCAGGGCACCCCGGCCGCGTAGACGGAGATCACCCGCCGCGGCCCCGCGTCGAAGCGATCGACGAGGCCCAGGTCCGGGCGTCCGGACCCTGCCAGCCAGGCGTCCTCCGCATCGCCGCCGCAGGCCGCCCCCACGACCTCGTCGAACACCGGGTCGCAGACGACCACGACGACGCCGCTCGTTCCTGCCGCGATCGCGGGAAGGACTTGTGCCTCGCGTCGTTCGAGCGGGAACCGCAGCGCGTTCGCGTTCTTGAAGTCGGGGATGCCGTCGAGCGCGAAGGGCTCGTCGCCGGTCACCTCCAGCACGCGACCGGCGGCCGCGTCGGCGAGCGGCCAGCCGCCGTCGGGCGCGACGGCTGGAGGCCACGCCGTGACGGCGATGCCGGCCAGGACGACGAACAGCACGCCGGCGGCCAGGCGTCCGGGGAGCGCGCGCCCGGCTTCCGACGCCGACTGCGTCGGACTCGCGTCGGCCGGACTGCCCGGACGCTCGCCCGCGCGAGACCCCGGGCGCTCGCCTGCGGGAGCGCCGGCTCCAGCGAGGCGGGCAAGCCCCACGCCCACCAGCGTCAGCACGATCGGGTCCAGGAAGGCGTGGTAGTGATCGTTCGGCAGCTCGGGGACGATGACCGCGAGGCTGGGCGCGAACAGCGCGAGCGCCACGATCGAATAGCCCAGGGAGGCAGCCAGCCAGCGAACGGCCGGGAGGTCGATCGTCGTCGCGGCCACGCCATCCGCAGCTGCACCATCCGCCGCTGCACCCGACACCCCGGGGCCGTCGCCGCGTCGCCGCCCCATCACCGCGATGACGCCCAGTGCCGTCACGATCAGGGCGCCGGCCAACGAGACCGCGAGCCGGTCGGTGATGAGCCCGGTCACGGGCCACGTGATCGAGCGCAGCCCCACCGTGACGATCCGGTCGAGGACCCCGGTCGCGGCCTCGCGCCCGCCACCCGCCACGTATCCGAGGATCGCGCGGGTCTCCGCGAAGTCCGCGCCCAGCTCGTGGACGAGCAGCGGCAGGAACCCTGCGGCGATGATCGCCACCGCGCCCAGACCGCCCCTGACCAGGCCCTCCGTGGGCTTCCCGGCCCGCCGCCGGTGGACCAGGTCCGCACCCCACGCCCACGCGAGGGGCACCACGATCACGACGCCCAGCACGTGGCACTGCATCGTCACCATGGCCCCGATGCCGCTCGCGATCCACCATCGCGCCTGGCCGGACCGCCGGGCCATCACCGCACTTGCGTACGCGAGGGCCGAGGCTGCGGGGATCAGGTTCGGGTTCCAGATGAACGTGGATTCGTCGATGCCCGCGGGCGATATCGCCGCCAGGAGCCCGGCCGCCGCCCCCGCGAGCGGCCCGCCCACGAGTCTCGCCAGCCACCACGTCGCGGCCACGGCCGCGATCCCGAACAGCGCGATCTCCCCGGTCACGACCACAGGGTCGGCCGAGGAGATCACCGCCGCGGGCGCCAGCAGGTAGTAGTAGACGGCCCCGTGATGGAAGCTCCCGATCGACGTCTTCGGACCGAGCAGGGGAACCTCGCCGTCGACCGCCATGCCGCGCAGGACGAGCATGTCCGTCCCCTGGTCGGCATCCCAGCGCCCACGCGTGTCGATCCCCGGCAGGCGCGTGAGGGCGGCCAGGACCAGGATCCCGAGCAGGGCGAGGAGCTCGAGGCGGCGCACGCGCGCGGGAGTCATCGGGCGGCCGCCGGGCCGTCGTCGGGTGGGGCGCTGCGGCCCTTCGAGCTGCGGGTGTGGAATGCGGCCGGCGGCAGCTCAGCCAGTGGCCGTCCGTGCGCCAGGTCCTTGACCCGCGCGATGTTGACCGCGTCGTAGCCGTCGTCCATGCCCGGGGTCTCCAGGTAGTAGACGACGTGATCCAGGGCCGGGTGGGTGATCATGCGGGCGAGGCCCTCCGGACCGATCCGGCCGGCGCCCACGTGCTCGTGCCGGTCCATCCTCGTCCCGATGTCCGCGCGCGAGTCGTTGAGGTGGACCATGTGCAGCCGCCCAAGGCCCACCAGCTCGTCGAACGCCACGATGGTTCCGTCCACCCCGATGGTCGTGTGCAGCGGGTAGCCCGCCCCCCAGAGGTGTGCCGTGTCGAGACAGAACCCGTACCGCTCGCGCGCGACGCCGGCAGCCGTCACGGCCTGGTCGATGGCACCGAGCTCCTCCATCGACGCTCCCATCCCGAAGCCACCACCGGCGCCGTTCTCGAGCACCAGGAGGACGTCGGGGGCGGTGTCGCCCACCGCATCGATGACGGATCGGATGCCCTGGGCGAGGCGCTCGATCCCGGCCACCGGGCCATCGCCCCGGTGCGACCCGATGTGGATGTTGACGAACCGCGCCCCGTACAGCTGGGCCACGCGCAGCTCGTTGACCAGGACATCCACGGACCGCCGGTGCGTCTCGGGGTCCGGGCCGGCGAGGTTGACGAGGTAGGGGGCATGGATCGCGAGCGGGGCGATGCCGTGACCCGCGAGTCGCTCCCGGAACGCCGGCAGCTCAAGCGGTTGACGTGGGCGTCGGCGCCACGAGGTGGGATTGTCGCTGAAGACCTGGAGCGCGGACGCGCCGATCTCGGCCGCCCGGTCGGCGGCCTTGACCATGCCGTGCCCCAGCGGCAGATGGGCTCCCAGCCGCCGTCCGTTCGGAAGCATCGGACGAAGGGTAGCGGAGCGGGTCGTGCTGGAGCGGGTCTAGACTGCCGGGCATGGACGCCGACCTGCTTACGGGCCTCCGCGCCCTCGTGGACCAGCACCGCCTGCGGATCGTCGGCCGGTTGGCCGCCGGCCACGCCGATCCCGAGACCCTCGCCGGCGACCTGAAGCTGCCCCTGCACGTGGTGCGCAAGCAGCTCGAGGTGCTCGTGCACGCTGGGCTCGTGGAGCCTCGTGCTGACCGGCCCGGCGCGCTTGGCGTGCGCATGGATCGCATCGGCCAGCTCGGCCGTGCCCTGGCCGTGATGGAGCGGGAGGCGGAGGGACTCCCGGGCATCCCGGGGGGCGCCTGGCCGCATGATGGTGAGCCCCTCGCGGACACGCTGGCGCTCCTCCGCCCCACGCCGGAGGAGGCGAGGACGCTGCGCGCGTTCATCGTTGACGGCCGGCTGGTCTCCATCCCGGCACAGCCCGCGAAGCGCCGGATCGTGCTCCGGTTCCTGCTCGAGCGGGTGTTCACGGAGGACCGCGACTATCCCGAGAAGGAGGTCAACGCCCGGCTGGCGTTGTTCCATCCGGACGTGGCCTCGCTCCGCCGGTACCTGTACGACGAGCGCTACGTGGACCGCGACGCGGGTCTCTACCGCAGGCGGGAGCCGCGGCCGGAGCTCCCGGGGCGGGAGGTGCCGGAAACGGAACCGCCGGATCCGGGCGTGGCCGCGCCACAGGGCTAGCGGCCCGGCAGCCCGCGTTCGAGGTCAGCGCCCGGAGCGACCCTTCTCCGTGTACTGACCCCCGACGACCGGCTCGATGAGCCCGTAGCGGCCGTCCTTGCGCTTGTAGATGACGGCGACCTGCTCGGTCTCGGCGTTCACGAAGACGTAGAAGTCGTGGCCGAGATCCTCCATCGCCGTGACGGCGTCCTCCTCGAACATCGGCTCGATCGCGAAGCGCTTCGTCTTGACGATCTGGCGCTCCGGCACGGTGTCCGCGGTGCCGTCCGCGATCTCGCGCAGGAGCTTCTTCTCCTCCTCGGGTCTCGCTCGGACGCGAGGCTTCTCCTTGAAGTCGATTGCCTGCCGTTCGACCTTGTCCACGACGACGTCCAGCGCCGCCTGGTACGAGGCGCCGGACGCGTGGCTCTTGAGCGTCTTGCCGTCGATGACGAGCGTGACATCCGCGATATGGGCGTGCGCCGCGCTGCGGTGGGACTCGTTCGACAGCTCGACGATGGCGTCCGTGCGGTCATCGAGGAGCCGCTCGAGGCGGGCGAACTTGCGCTCCGCGTACTGCCGGACCCGGTCCGGGACCTCGAGGTTCTTGCCCCTGACGATCGTCCTCACGGGTGACCTCCCGGCGCCTGTGCGCCTGGCTGTGGGGCGGGGAAGCCTGGAGATGGGCTCCGCCCGGACTTCGAGTATAGCCACGGACGGGCGCCCGGCCACAGGGCCGCAGGCCCCGGTCGACGAGTCCAGTCATCGTTCCCGCGCCACGGTGATGGCGCTCACTGCCGCGGCGCCGCCGGCGAGGATCGCCCGGGCGGTCTCGCAGAGCGTGGCCCCCGTCGTGACCACGTCGTCCACGAGGACGACCCACCGACCCGCGATGGCCGCGTGCGCCGCCGGGTCCATCGCGAAGGCCTCCGCCACGTTGGACGCCCGATGGCGCCGGTCAAGGTGGTACTGGGCCGTGGTGACCCGGGTCCGGACCACGGCGACGCTCCATGGGAGCCGCAGCCGTTCCGCAGCGACTGCCGCGATCAGCGCCGCCTGGTCGTAGCCGCGCTCCCGGCGCCGAGCCTGGTGGACCGGGACCGGGACCAGGATGTCACCACCGGCCCCCGCCCTTCGCCATCGCTCCGCGACGACGGTGCCCAGTGGCGCGGCCAGGCGCCGCTCTCCCTGGTACTTGAGCGCGTGAAGCGCCCGTCGTGTCGTCCCGGCGAACGGGGAGCACCACTCGAGTTGGAGGAGGGGATCGGGTGGTCCCTCGGCGAGGCCCAGCGGCGTCCCCGGCGGCAGCGCGACCCTCGATCCCACGGCCGGCAGGCACGCCGGGCAGATCGCGTCGCCCTCCGTGCCGCAGCCGGCGCAGACGGGCGGCAGCGCGAGGTCGAGGAGACGGGTCACGGGTCGTCGGAGCGCGGTCATGAGCGCCTCACCGGAGGATGATGCCGCTGCCCACTGGCACCCGGCCGCGGCGGAGGTCGCGGGCGATGGCCGCTCCGTCCAGCGGGAACTGCGCTCGGAGCGCCTCGCGGTGGACCGCGAGGATGCGCCGGTTGTGCGCGGTACGGTTGAGGACGAGGATGACGATCCCTGCATCGGGGTCATCGCGGGTCTTGAGCTCGATCCGCCGGGCCACCGCCTGCACGTCATCCAATTTGGACTCGCCCTCGATGGAGGCCGTGAGTCTGCCGTCGGTGATGCGGCCGTCCCAGGCGCGCAGGTCGCCGGCGATCGGAAGCGGGACTTCGCGCCGCAGCCGCAGTGGCGGGCCGAGCAACTGTTCGAAGCGCGCGAGGAGCTTGAGCTGCGCGGCGTCCCGCACGGGCGCCTCGTCCGGGTAGAGCTTGAACCACGGACGGAGGCCCACCGCCCGCGCTGCGCGGCAGAGCTGCTCCAGCGTGGGCTTGGCGAGGTCGCGTCGCTCCAGCCGCCCCAGCTGCCACCCGGACATGTCGGCTCGTCGCCCAGCGGCGGCGAGGCTCATTCCCCGCTCACGGCGGGCCGCTCGTATCTCGCGGCCGATCGTCGCGAAGAGGCTGCGTGCGTCCTCGGCGCCGCGGTCACCGGGCCGTTCCCTGGTTGCCATGCCCAGAGTCTGTCGATCACCACTTGGCTGATGCTTATCTGGGACTTGACCGCTGGCCAGGCGCCCGTTGGGCGGCCGCCGCACCAACGGGCGCATCGCGAGACGGCCTGGGCGAGCGGTGTCGGAGTTGTTGCGGGGCGCGCCCTCATGGTGGAACAACTGGAGCGTCCGGAGCCCCCGCCGTCGCACTACGCGCCCGTTGGGGCGCCCAGCGCCCGCGGCCGACCCAGCGTCGCGATCCCGGACGTCAAGGTCACCGGGCGCGACCGGCTGCGATGGGTCGCCCTGGCCGCGATCCCGGCCGGGCTGCTGTCGGCCGTGACCAACCTGATCACGACGGACCTCATCTCGGCCCCCCTCCTGTGGGTCATCCCGCTCGCCGTCTACCTGGCCTCGTTCGTGATCGCCTTCTCTGCCCGAGGCCGGCGAGTGGTGCCGCTGTTCGTCGCGCTCACCCCGGCAACCCTCACCCTGCTCTGGGTCCCCATCGGCTCCGCGGCGGGCTGGCCGATCCTGCCCCTGCTGCTGATCGAGTACGCGGGCCTCGGGATCGTGGCCGTCGCGCTCCATGGCCGCCTTGCGGATCTCCGGCCGGACGCGCGCCACCTGACCGAGTTCTACCTCGTGATGTCCGCGGGCGGCGCACTCGGGGGTGCGTTCGTGGCCCTCATCGCTCCCGTGCTGTTCGACGGTGTCTGGGAGTACCCGATCCTGATCGCAGGCGCACTCATCGTCCTCGCGGTGACGTCCCCGCCGCGCCCTGCGCGCCGGCCGATCCGGGCGCTCCTCTCCGGCGCGCCCGTGCGGCTCATCCCGTACCTCGCCGTCTCGCTGCCACTCCTGGCCTACATGGCCTCCACCGACGCGCTGGCCTACGAGGCTGCGACGCGCTGGGTGCTCGTGGGCGGCCTCGTGCTGCTGTTCGGAGGTGAGCCGCGGTTCCTCGCCATCACCACGACGACCGTCCTCGTCCTCGCCACGTTCGTCCTGGCGCCACCGACCCTCTTCCGCGACCGCAGCTTCTTTGGCGTGACCGAGGTGACCCGAAACGACGTGACCACCACGCTGATGCATGGCACCACCGTGCATGGCCAGCAGTGGCTGGACCCGGCACGTCGCGAGGACCCGGGCAACTACTACGCGCGTTCGGGGCCGGTGGGCGACATCTTCGCCGCCTGGGGCAGGCGCCCGCCGGGAGCCGTCCGGGTCATGGGCCTCGGCGCGGGGACGCTGGCTGTCTACGCCCGCCCCGAGGACGATCTCGCCTTCTACGAGATCGACCCGCTGGTCGCCCAGGTCGCCTCAGATCCCGCGTTCTTCACCTACCTGTCCGATCGCGTTCCGCCGGCCGAGATCCGCATTGGCGACGGCAGGCTGCTGCTCGCAGACGAAGCGGACGACAGCCTGGGCCTCGTGATCATGGACGCGTTCTCGTCCGACGCCGTACCCGCCCACCTCCTCACCGCCGAGGCGCTGGCGGACGCGGACCGGGCACTGCGCGAGGACGGGATCCTTGCCGTCCACGTCTCGAACCGCTACTACGACCTGGGCCCGCCCGTCGCGGCCGCACTGCGAGGACCTGGGCCTCACCGTCCTGGAGCTCCAGTACGTCCCGACCCCCGAGGAGGTCGCCGGCGGCGCCGGCCTGGCCCACTTCGTCGTGGGCACACGCGACCAAGTGGTGGTCGAGGAGCTGCAGGGCCGCGGCTGGGTCCCCGCCCGCCTCGCCACGGGGCCGCTGACGGACGACTTCCCGGACCTGCTCCGCTACCTGGGCCGCTGAGCGGGTCAGTCGCCCTCGAGGATCTCCAGCCGGTCGCCCACGGCGGTTCCAGTGGCATCGATGACGCCCACGGGCAGCTCCAGCACGCCGTCCGCACCGCGGACCAGCCACACGACGCCCGTCCAGGCGCGCAACCCCCGGTGCACGGACTTCACGCGGCGGGCGCCGTCCACCTCGGGCTTGGACACGAAGACGGCATCGATCGGGAAGCGCATGAACATCATGTGGATCCCGTTGCTGGCCGGCAGCCAGAGGCCGTCCCCGGCGGGCAGCGAGGGACGGCCCATGAGGCCCATGAACTTGCCCCAGAGCGAGCCCGCGGTCTCCAGCCGCTCGACCAGCACGGTCCCGCGGTCGAGGTTGCGGGCGAGGCCGCGCCTGGCGCCGGGCGGACCTCGGCGCCTCGATCCGCGGGCGACCCGGCTCCGCCGGGCACCGGATCCAGGGCCGGAGCTGGAGCCCACGCCGGCCCTACGTGGCGGAGAGGCCGGTGATGATCAGGATGATGGCCGGGCCCAGGATGACGATGAACAGCGACGGGAAGATGCACCCGACCAGGGGGAACAGCATCTTGATCGGCGCCTTGGCGGCCATCTCCTCGGCGCGCTGGCGGCGCTCGATGCGCAGCTGCTCGCTCTGGACCTGGAGCACCTTGCTGATCGAGACGCCCAGCTGCTCCGCCTGGATGATCGCGCCGATGAAGTTGGTGAGGGCCGTGACCTCGGTCCGCGGGACGATGTCCCGGAGCGCATCCCGGCGCGGCTTGCCGACGCGGATCTCCGCGAGGGCGCGGCGGAACTCCTCGGTGAGCGGCCCCTGCAGCTTCTCGACGACCTTTCCCAAGGCCCCGTCGAAGCCCAGGCCGGCGCGGACGGAGATCGTCAGCAGGTCCAGGGCGTCCGGGATCTGCATCAGGATGGCCTTCTGGCGCTTCTTGACCCGGCCGCCCAGCCAGAACTCCGGAATGGCGTAGCCGAGGTACGCACCCACCGACGATCAGCAGGATGCTCAGCGGGAATGCCAGGATCTTGATCGGGCCGGGGAAGACGAACAGGAGGACGGTCAGGGCGCCGCCGATGATGGCGCCGATGGCCTTGATGCCCATCCAGTCCGCCACCCGCAGCTCGCCCGGGTTGCCCGCGAGTGCCAGCCGCTTCTCCGTCTGCTGGGTGAACGACGTGCTGGCCATCCCGGACATGCGTCCCGAGATGCGGTTCATGAGCGGCCGCAGCGTGCGGTCCGCCAGCGGTGCCTGGAGCTCCAGCTCCTCCAGGTTCTTGGCCTGCATGGTGCCGAGCTGGCTCAGGCGTGCCTGGACCGGGTCGACCGATGGGCCGCTCGCCAGTCCGAAGAAGATCAGCAGGATCGCGCCGGCTGCGATCGCCGCCACGACCAGGGGCAGAACGCCGTCCATGCGCCTAGACCTCGATATCCACGATCTTCCGGATGAACATGAAGCCCATGAACATCGAGAAGCCGCCAAGGAGGAGGATGATGGTGCCCAGCGGCAGCCCCATGAGGGCCACCCGGGCGTCGAACATGGGCTCCATGAAGCCCGGGGCCGCGATGAACAGGAAGCCGGCCAGGGCGATCGGCAGGAAGCCGACCACGTAGCCCGACATCCGCTGCTGCGCGGTGAGGGTCCGGATCTCGCCCTTGATGCGGACGCGCTCGCGGATGGTGAACGCGATCGAGTCCAGGATCTCGGCGAGGTTGCCGCCCACCGTGTGCTGGATCGAGATGGCCGTGGCCATCAGCTCCAGGTCGTCGGAGCGGACGCGCCGGACCATGTTCTCGAGGGCCACGTCGAACGACAGGCCCAGGTTGACCTCGCGGATGACGCGTCCGAACTCCGTCGAGATCGGTGGCCTCGACTCACGGACCACCAGCTCGATCGCCTGGAGGAACGAGGAGCCGGCACGCAGCGCGTTGGCGATCAGGGTGATCGTGTCCGGCAGCTGCTTGTTGAAGGCGTTGAGGCGGCCGTTCTTCCGGCGGTTGAGCCAGAAGCGGGGGAGCAGGAAGCCGATCAGCCCCCCGATGACCAGGAAGATCGGGTTGGCCAGGGTGGGCAGCACGACCGAGAGGGCCAGCATGATGAGCGGGATCCCCAGCGTGGTGCCGACCCAGATCATCAGGTACTCGCTCGGCTTGAGCTTGAGATCCGCGCGGGCGATCTCGCGCGCCAGGTTGGCGCCGAAGTCCCGCTGCTCCACGACCTTGTTGAGCTGGTTCAGCGCCTGGCTGGACTGCAGCGCGGCGCTCGAGGCCGCCCTCGCCCGTGGACGAGGCGACCGGCGTGTCCGGCTTGTTGGACGCGTAGCGCTCGAGCCGCGCGTTGATGCCGGACCCGCCCCCGGACATCGCGATACCCACCGCGATGAGCATGATCGCAAGGGCAGCGATGCCCGCGATCAGGAGGGTCATGTTCTCCACGGCTGCGGCCTCCCCGATCCGCTAGTAGGTGAAGCCGAAGAGGCCCGGCGGCAGGTGAATGCCCTGGACCTCGAACTTCTCGACGAACTTGGGCCGGATGCCGGTCGGCTTCAGGCGGCCCTGGATCTTGCCTTCCTCGACGCCCGTCTGCTCGAAGACGAACACGTCCTGCATCACGATGACGTCACCCTCCATGCCCTGGACCTCGGTGATGTTCGTGATCCGGCGCGAGCCGTCCTTGAGACGGGCCTGGTGGACGATCAGGTCCACGGCGGATGCGATCTGCTCGCGGATGGCGCGGACGGGCAGGTCCACGCCGGCCATGAGCACCATCGTCTCGAGCCGGGACAGCATGTCGCGGGGGCTGTTGGCGTGGCCGGTGGACATCGAGCCGTCGTGGCCCGTGTTCATGGCCTGGAGCATGTCCAGCGCCTCGCCGGAACGGCACTCGCCGACGATGATCCGGTCGGGCCGCATGCGCAGCGAGTTGCGGACGAGCTCGCGGATCGGGATCTGGCCCTTGCCCTCGATGTTGGGCGGGCGCGACTCCAGGGTCACCACGTGCTCCTGGCGGAGCTGGAGCTCGGCGGCGTCCTCGATGGTCACGATGCGCTCGTCGTTCGGGATGAAGGACGACAGCACGTTGAGGGTCGTGGTCTTGCCGGAGCCGGTGCCGCCGGACACGAACACGTTGAGGCGCGCCTCGACGGCCGCCCGCAGGAACTCGAACATGTCCGGGGTGGCCGTGCCGAACCGGACGAGGTCGTCGACCGTGAACGGGGTGGCCGAGAACTTCCGGATGGTGATGACGGGGCCGACGAGCGAGAGGGGCGGGATGATGGCGTTGACGCGGGAGCCGTCGGTGAGGCGCGCATCCACCATGGGCGAGGACTCGTCCACGCGGCGGCCGATCGGGGCGATGATCCGGTCGATGATCCGCATCACGTGATCGTCGTTCTGGAACACGACGTTGGTGAGCTCAAGGCGGCCGCTGCGCTCGATGTAGACCTGGCGCGGGCCGTTGACCATGACCTCGCTGATGCTCTCGTCGCGCAGGAGCGGCTCGAGCGGGCCGAGGCCGATGATCTCGTCGGTGATCTGCTCCAGCATCCGCACCCGTTCGGCGCGGGTGAGGGCGAGGCCCTCCTCGTCGATGACCTTGCCGAAGATCTCCTCGATCTGGCGGCGCACCTCGACCTGGTTGGACAGGTCGAGCTTGGGGTCCAGGTCCTGGATCACGCGGTTCTGGATCCGGAACTTGACGTCCCGGAAGGACTCGCGGACCGGGGCCTGGGTCATCAGCCGGCCGGTCGGGGCCTGGGCTGCCGGCGGCTGGGCACCGCCTCCAAAGGCGCCGCCCTGAGCAGGGACGGGAACGTTGGACGATCCGCCCGCAGCCGGCTCGGCGCCGGGACGGGCGCTCTCGATGCGCTTCAGGAGACTCATCGGCTACACCCCTTCGGCCATTGACGGCCGCTTCGTCGCTGCCACGTCATCGCCATGCGAACAGCGACTTCTTCTGTGCGCCCTTCTTGGCCGGCTCGGCGGCTCCGGCGGGGTTGATCCCCGCGACCGCCGATGCGAGCCGCAGGATGTCCTGGGACACCTGCGCCTCACGGTTGGACAGGAAGAACGGCACACCCCGGTTGAGTGCGTACACCACGCTCCGGCCATCGGAGACGATGGTGTGATCCACGCGCCGGCCGATCGAGTGCTCGACGTCCGCGACGCGGATGCCCAGCGACGAGTCGGCGCGGTTGAGCACGAGGCGGATCTTGTCCGACCCGTAGCCCAGCTGGTCCGCCACTTCCAGGAAGAGGCGGATGTTCTTGATCGACGTGATCTCGAGCGACAGCATCGTGAGGACGGTGTCGGCGAGGTCGAGGATGGCGATCGTGGTCTCGTTGAACGAGGACATGCAGTCCACGATCACGAGATCGTGCGTCGCGCGGAGCGCTTCCAGCATGCGCTTGACGCCGGGCGGCGTGATCAGCTCCGCCATCTCGGGGGACGGCGGGGCCAGCAGCACGCGGATGCCGGCGGAGTGGTTGATCAGGAACGAGTCGAGGGAGTCGGCCTCGCCGGCCTCGAGCTCCGGGATCAGGTCCGCGATGGACTTGTTCTTGGGGTTGAGGTTGAGGAGGACACCGACATCCCCGAACTGGAACGAAGCGTCCACCAGGCAGGTGCGCTGACCGAGCTCCGTGGCAGCGGCGACGGCGAGGTTGACCGCCAGGGTCGTGCGGCCCACGCCGCCCTTGGGCCCGAACACCGCAACGATGCGGCCCGGCTCCTCGTCGTCACGGGCGGGGACGGCTGCCGCGGCGGTCGCGGTGCCGTTCGTGGGGGCGGCGGGCTGGAGGGCGATACGGGAGAGCTTCTCGCGCTCGCGGGTGTAGACCTGCCGGATCGAGGTGGTCAGCTCGTCGCTGGAGAACGGCTTGACCAGGAACTCGCGCGCACCGGCCAGCATGGACCGGCGGAGGTAGTCCGCCTCGCCCTGCACGGACATCATGACGATCGCGGCGGTCGGGACCTCCGACGAGAGGCGCTCCGTGGCCGCGATGCCGTCCATGTCCGGCATGTTGATGTCCATGAGGACGATGTCGGGCAGCAGCTGGGCCGCCATCTCGAGGGCTTCGCGCCCGGACGCCGCCGCCCCGACGACCTCGATGTCCGTCTCGAAGCCAAGCAGCTTCGCGAGGTGATCGCGGGTCTCCGGGATGTCGTCGACGATGAGGACGCGGATCTGGTCTGCCATGTCCTGTGGATCTGACCTCAGGTGCCTTGACGGCGCGAGTGGTGGACGTTAGTGCCGGAGTCGCCCGATCGGCCGGCTGGTCACCGGCCGATCTCGACGAGTCCGCCCTGGGAGTGTGCCGTCAGGGCACCGGAGTGGGCGACGGGCTCCCGGACGGGCTCGGCGAAGCGATTGGGCTCGGTGACGGCCTCGGAGTGGCGGTCAGGAGCGTCGTGTCGAAGTCCGGCGGGAGGACCCCGTACTGGCTGACGAGGATGCTGAGGATCACGCCCGTGGTGAGCGTGTTCTGCGGCGTGATGGGATCCCCGGCCGCGTCCACGAAGTCCTGGCCGCTGCGGAGGACCAGCGTGATGCCATTGGGCGGCGTCAGGCCCTTGATCTGCGAGTAGTTGAGGACCTCGGCCTGCTGGAGGTCGACCGCGAGGATCACGATCTGCTCCTGGCCGTTGAGGGTCGTCGAGCCGTTGGCGGCGACAGGAGAACCGCTTGGCGCGGGCTCCTGCGCTGCCGTTGGAGCCGGCAGCAGCGTTCCCAGGACCTGCATGCCCTGGAGGAGCGCCTTGACCGACGGGCCGGAATCGACGGCAATGGCCTCCGGCAACCCGGTGTCCTTGTTCGTGACCGTGGGGACGATGTTGAAGGCCACGACAGCGTCCACGAAGTCGCCGGGCTTGATCACCGTGCCGACACCGCTGACCTGGTCCACCTTGATCGACATCCCGACCTTGCCGGGCGGCACTTCGATGTTCGCGACGGAGCCTGAGCCGGAGCTGCCGAGCGTGGAGGACGTGATCAGCTGGCCCTTGGTCACGCTCTCGCGTGCCACTTGCCCGACGACGGCCGCGGTGAGCTCGTAGGAGTCTGCAGGCTTGGTCGACAGCTCGACCTCCTGGAGGCCGACTTGGCCCTCCTTGATGACCTCGCCCAGGGCGATGTCCTCGGTGGCCACGACGATGTTGCCCGTGGTGGGTGACGCCGATGGCCGGACGCCGCCTCCGCCGCCCCCGCCGCCGAGCAGGAGGACGATCAGGACGAACGCGACAATGGCGAGGAAGATCCCGATCAGCAGGACCAGCCTATTCGAGCGCTTCAACGGTATTTCTCCCCGAGTCTTGTGACAGGTGGCACCACTCTAGCACCGCGATTTCTGCCGACGACTAGCCAATAGGGCTAGGACCGTTGGCAGGTTTTGGGCAGATCGCGTGTTCACCGCAAGGTGCGCTGCAAGGATGCCGACGTGGTGTCGGGATTCTGACACCCGGCGTGGCGTTGGCAACTGGCCAGATGCCCTATTGGAAACAGACAACCCGCCGGGGGACCCGGCGGGTTGTGCTCGGCTGGCGGTGCGGACGCTAGATCGCGTTGCCGACGACGCTCAGCTTGTCGCTGATCTGGCTGCCAAGGAAAGATGAGCGCCACGATCGCCACAATCGCGATCAGGGCAAGGATAAGTGCGTATTCGGCGAGACCCTGGCCGCTCTCGTCATCACGAGCAGACCAGGGATCGAGCCAGATCCACCAACTGCGTCAGCACGGTGCGATCACCTCCCTCCGGGGCACGTTGCCCGATTCGGATATGCAGCCGAACGCGACTCGCGGAGCGCTCCGCAGGTCGCCCCCGATGCACCCCACGGTACCGATCGTCTCCGCCGCAACAATCGCCCGAAGGTCACCCTCCGGTGCGCGGCGGAACCGGTCCCGGAAACGACATCGCCGGCTGCCAGATCAGATGCGGCAGCCGGCGAGAGGTCGCGAGTCGGGACTCCTAGACGGAGCTGCCGACGGTCGAGAGGATCTTGGAGACCTGGCCGCCCAGGAAGATGAGGGCGACGATCGCGACGATCGCGATGAGCGCGAGGATCAGCGCGTACTCGGCGAGACCCTGGCCCTCCTCATCCGTGTCGATGTGAAGGAACGACATGATTGCGGGAATAAGCGACATTGAAGGGGTACCTCCTTTCCTCGAAATGTCCGCGTACTTGCGCGGCGATGCCGACGGTAGGCGCGCGTTCGGGGCACTGTCAACTGACCAAGACCCCACTTCGGTGTGACCAAGCACCGGATTCCGTCTCCGGAATCAGCAAGGCCGCCGGACGGGCCGGCGGCCTTGCTGAGCTGACTGAGTCGGACGACTAGACGGAGTTGCCGACGGTCGAGAGGATCGTGGAGACCTGGCCGCCCAGGAAGATCAGGGCGACGATCGCGACGATCGCGATGAGCGCGAGGATCAGCGCGTACTCGGCGAGACCCTGGCCCTCCTCGTCCGTGCGGGATGAGGGCGATGATGTCGTTGATGAGCGCCATTGAGACCTCCCAGATGAGAGCGTGGGGCCCACGAGAACCAGGGCTGGCAGTGCAACCTTAGGTCCGAGGTCGGGCCACGCCAATGGGACATTCGTCCTGTTCGTGGCCTGCCAGTCACCGGGATGTCAGCGTCCGCCGTGCGCCGCGTCCATCAGCAGGCCGACCATGTCGGCGACCCACCCCCCGAAGAACGTCACGATCACCGCGGCCAGCAGGATCGCGAGTCCCAGCACCAGGCTGGTCTCCAGGATCCCCGGCCCTGTCTCGGTGCCGTCGCGGGGATCGGTCACGAACCCTGCCCGCCCTCCTCGTCGGCGGTTGGCAGCGGAACCACCAGCAGCAGCTCGCCGCCTCCGCCGCCGATCTCAACGCGGGCCCCGATGGATCCCGCACGCTCCTGCGCGTCTCGACGCGCGGCGGCCGGCAGCACCACGATCGCCGCCTGCTCCGCGGCCACCACGGCGGCGTCGCGCGCGTCATGGCGGTCCTGGATCATCTGCTTGATGGCGTCTGGCACGTCGCCCGTCGGCACCTCGGGCAGCGGTGCGTCGCCGGCTGCCACCGGGGTCCGGTACGCGGACAGGTGGGCCTCCAGCTCGTCTCCCCAGTCCAGCCGGAGGAGCAGCCGCTCGGGGCCCAGCGCGAGGTACGCGGCGGTGGCCTCGTCCAGGATCCGGAAGACGGCGCTCTCCACGTCCATCGGCAGGCGCCGGTCCGCGCCCAGCGACTCGAACTCGGCGGGGATCTGCGCGCGGCGGCCCCGGTCACGCGTGGAGCGCCGGAGCGTGGGCACCAGGCCCAGGTCGTCGAGCACCATCGGCCGGACGTCGAAGATGAAGGTCTTGGTGGCGTCCAGCGTCTGCTGGACCATCTGCGACGAGCAGGCCCAGCTCACCCTTGGCCATACCCGGGTCGCGCTCGAGGAGCCGGTCCACGATCTGGGCCTGGAGGACGATGTTGGTCAGCGACTGGGCCGGCCCGTCGTGCATGGCCCGGGCGATCTCGCGGCGCAGGTCCTCCTGGGCGGACAGGACGACCCGGGACAGCGCCGGGGCAGCCTCGTCAGCCTTGGCCACCGTCGGCGCCTCCTGGACCGTGACGCCCTCGAGGCGGTCGGCGAGCGAGGCCAGGGCCGCGCGGTGGCGGGCGAGCGCCTTGCGCTTGCCCTCCAGGACGTCGACCTGCGCCTCCATGAGCACGGCGCGCCGGGTCAGGGTCACGAGGCTGCCGTACCCGTCCACCAGGTCCGCAGGTTTGGCGTTGGGACCGGCACCCGCCAGCTTCTCGGCGGCCGTGGCGCGCTTCTGCTCGTGGCGGGCGGCCTCGGCACGCGCCTGGCCCACGAGCATCTCGATCTCGGCGAGCTCGCGGTCGAGCGCATCGACGTCTGCGCGTACCTGCCCCGAGATCTGCGCGGCGGGATCCGCCGACGGGTCGCTGGCCATGGTTGAGGTCCCCGGGGGGTTCGCCCTCAGTCCTCCGGCATCCGGATCCAGCCCTGGCGCATCGCGTACACCACCGCCTGGGTCCGGTCGTTGACGGAGAGCTTGCGGAGGATGGAGCTCATGTGGTTCTTGACCGTCTGCTCGCTGATCGACAGCGCGTAGGCGACCTGCTTGTTGGTCATGCCCTGGGCGATGTTGTCCAGGATCTCCACCTCGCGCGGCGAGAGCGGTGCGAAGATCGGTGCGGCCTCCTGGCCGTACACGGCCAGCTCGCGGAACTCCTTGAGCACGCGCGACGCGACCGCCGGCTTGCTGAAGACCTTGTCGTTGATCAGGAACTCGCCGATCGCGACCCGGCGGATGACCATGACGAGGTCCTCGGGCGCGATGTCCTTGAGGATGAAGGCGGCAGCTCCCGCCTTGATCGCCTCGAACAGCGCCTCCTCGTCCTCGTCGGTGGCGAGCACGACGATCGCCGTGGCCGGCAGCTCGCGGCGGATCCGCTGCGTGGTCTCGATGCCGCCCGGGGCGGGCAGCGAGAGGTCCATGAGGATCACGTCGGGGTTGGTGGAGAACGCGGCATCGAGCGCGCTCCGCGGGTCGTCCGCCTCGCCCACGATCTCCAGGTCCGGCTCCTGCTGGAGGATTCCCCGGATCCCCACGCGGAACAGGGCGTGGTCATCGACGATCAAGACCCTGACCCGCTCGAAGGACTCGGTGCGCCGGTCCGGGCCGCCCCGGCGGCGCTCCGAACCCTGGTACTCGGTCATTCGGTCTCCTTGTTCGTCAACGGGATCGTGAGCTGCACGACCGTACCCGCCTCCGGTCGCGAACGAACCTCGAATTGCGCGCCGACCAGCTCGGCCCGCTCACGCATGAACTGCAGGCCGAAGTTGCGACGGCCCCGTGCCGCCACCGCTCCGGTGTCAAAGCCGCGACCGTCGTCGCGCACCTCCATCACCCATTGTCCATCAGCGAGCATCGTCGCGACCACCACGTTCGTCGCACTCGCGTGCTTGCGGACATTCTGCAGCGCCTCCTGCACCACGCGCAGCACCACCGTCTGGGCCGCCTCGGTCAGGCCGGTCGTGGCGCCATCGAGCTCGGTGGTGATGTGGAGGCCCGACAGGGCCGCCTGCGTGGCGACCGTGTCGGCGATGGCGCCGTCGAGGCCCAGCTCGTCGAGGACGGGTGGCCGCAGCTGGGACAGGAAGCTCCGGACGTCGCCCAGCTCCCGGCGCAGGAGCTCGCGCAGGAAGCCCAGCTCCGTGCGGGCCATGCGGGGATCGGATTCGAAGACGCGGTCGATGAACTCCACCTGGAAGATGGCGTTCGACAGGGCCTGCGCCGGGCCGTCGTGGACCTCCTGCGCGAGCCGGGCGCGCTCGGCCTCCTGGGCCTCCACGATCCGCATCTGCAGCTCGGTGGAGACGGACGGCAGCGCGGGCTCCGTGATGAGCGTCGAGTCGCCACGCTCCAGGAACAGCCAGGTGGATTCCAGGTTGCGCAGCGCGAGGTCCAGGCGTGACAGCTCGGCCTCGTGGATGCCCAGGTCCCCGCGGGATCGGGCCATGTCGCCGCGCAGCGTTCGGAGACGGAGGTCGGCCGCGCCGGCTTCGGCTGCCTGGGCTGCCCCGGCGTCGGCGGGATCGTCCGCATCGTCTGCTCGCTCGAGGGCGCCCAGGTCGTCGGCGAGCGCCTGCCAGCGGGACAGGTCGTCCAGGTAGGTCGCCCGATAGCGATCACGGACGGCGCGGAGCGTGTTCGCGGCGAACGCGATCGCCTCCTTGGCCTCCGCATGCAGCTCGTCGAACCGGGTGCTCGCCGTTTCGCTCCGGGGGTTGTCCATCGTGCCGAGTGTAGCCGTGACGGCGATTACGGCGAGGGCCGGACCGCAGGACCCGACGGGACGAGTGCGGCTCCGGCTGGGCATTCGATCCGGAAGACGCGGAAGCCCTCGATGGCGCGCGCGTCGTCGGGATCGGCCGGGACGGGCAGCGGGACCTCCGTGAAGCACGCCGTCGCAGGGTCGGAGCCGGCGTCCAGGATCCCGGGCCAGTCGCCGTGGTCGTCCTTGGCCACGATGAGCCATTGCGCATCGAACGCCGCGGCGAGGTCCACGACGTCGGCGGGGGTCTCGTCGGGGAGGGCCAGCGCCGGCACGCGCTCCGTCTCGGCGAGCCAGATGGGGAAGTCGTGGATGACCGGGTGTGCGCCGTCCAGCGGCGCGCCGATCGCCGCCATCTGGCGGGCAAGGACCTCGTAGGTGCGTGCCGTGTCCCGCGCCTGGCCGGCGATGAAGGGCACCAGCGCGACGGCGAACAGCGCTGAGCCGCCCACGGCGAGCACGGCGCCCAGCCACGCGATCGGCCGTTTCCAGCCCATGCGCCGGCCGAGACGGGCCAGCCCTGCGTCGAGCCCGCCGAGCGCCGACACGATGATCAGCACGTGGACGGGCGCCGCGGCATGGAGGAAGGTGCCCCAGGTGGTGGCGACCGGGAACAGCAGGCTGGTGACAAGGAACGCCATCGCGCTGATCAGCACCACGGGCCGCAGCGCGCGGTCGCGGGCCTGCCACGGCAGCGCCAGGATGCCGACGACCGACAGGGGGATACCCAGGAAGACCAGGACGTTGAAGACGTTGTGGGCCAGACCCTCCACGCGCATCTCGACGAGCCGCGCCGGCCCCACCGCGAGGTAGCGCGAGAGGGTGGGCGGATCGTTCCAGGCGAAGATGTCGAACCCGGTGACCGAGAGCGCGTTCGAGACCGCCTGGCCGGGGAGCGGGTTGCCGAAGACGACCCAGTCCCGGGCCGCCCAGGGAGCGAACACCAGCAGGCTCACGACGGCGACCACGCCGATCAGCCGCAGGCGCTCGACGAGCGGCGAACCGGACCGGCGGATCGCCAGCCAGGCCCACACCATCGCGACCCAGAGGGCCTCGTTGCGGGTCAGCGCGGCGGCGCCCACCAGCAGCCCCAGTGCCAGCAGTCGGGGGTCCAGGAGGCGTGCGCCCCGCGGGTCACGCAGCACGCGCGTCATCAGCAGGCAGGCGCCCACGGCGAGCACCCCGAACAGGATCGTGGAATCCGGTTGCACCGCGTGGAGCAGGAGCGGCAGGTAGACGGCGGCGGTCAGGCCGGTCCCGATCGCCAGCGTCCGCGCGCGGCCGGGCTCCATCGCGCGCTCCTCGGCCACATCCGCCGCAAGGCGCCAGGCCAGCACGCACAGGAGCGCCCCGAGGAGCGCGGTGACGGCCTGCGATGCCCGCAGCGCGGTCTCCAGCGGGATCGGTGCGGCCGCGCCCGAGAGGGCGATCGGGATCGCGAACAGCAGCGAGGGCAGCGGCAGCCAGACCTCGAAGGCCGGCCGCGGGAACACGAGCGGCGGGGTGCCGTAGCTCCAGAGCGCGTCGGAGATCATGCCCCGACCCTCCACGAGGTTGCGGGCGACGCCCACGTAGTACGCGCTGTCCTCGGGCTTCGGGAAGGCGACCGCGGAGGCGGCGACGGCGCGCACGGCCAGCGCGAACAGGAAGATCCCGAGGCCCGTCAGCCAAGCCTCGCGGCGACTCATGCGCCAGCCCCAGCGGCGCGCCGGACCGTGATCTCGCCGTCGTCCGAGCAGCGATCGTCACCCGGCACAGTGCAGACCGGATAGACGGAGACCTCCTCGGAATCCAGCACGGGATGGCCAACCCAGGTCGGGCGCTGACCGTCCACCAGGATGGTCCTTCACCGCTGGCACCGAGTCCTCCTTCTCCAGCACCAGCCACCGGATGTCATAGGCGCGGGCAACCTCCTCGACGGTCTCGATGGGATCGTTGACGAGCACGACGCCGCCGTGGCCGGTCCAGTACTTCGTCCCAGAGGCGTCGATCGACATCACGCGGTCCTCCGGCGCAGCGCCGGCCTCGCCTAGCGCGCTCCCCACCGCCGCGGCACGCTGCCGCTTCTCGTCCCAGCCCTTGTGCACGGTGAGCGAGCCCCAGACCGCGGTCGCCACGCCGAACGCCACCGCGCCGGTCACGAACACACGGCTCGCCCATCCCGCGTCCCAGCTCGATCGCCGTCGCCTGACCCAGCCCACCGCGAACACGATGCCCCACAGCGCCAGCACGTAGCCGTGGGGCGCGAGCGCCACCGCCGAGTGGATGAACGTCCCGCCCGGCACGTGGACCGCCGATACCAGCGCGCTGAAGGCGAACAGCAGGGCGGCGTACCCGAAGTACGGCCCGAAGGTCGCGTCGCGCCGCCGCTTCCACGCCCCCACCAGCAGGAACGGGATCAGCGCCAGCGCTCCGACCAGCACGCTGAAGATGAACAGCGCGGCGACCAGCCCACCGACACGGGTCATGAGCAGCGGCCCCCAGCCCATGCCCAGGAGATGGTCCAGGCTGGCCGGGATCGTGATGCTGTTCCACTCGCCGATGTCCCGGATGAACAGCACCTTGCCGGACGCGGTGGAGGGCGAGAGCGTGCCGAACACCGCCAGCTGGCGCAGGTACCAGGGCACGACGGCGACGGCGAACAGCGCCACGGCCGCCAGTGCGGCCGCCGCCGGGATCCGGGCCGGGCGCCTGGGCTCCCCGCCGGATCCGCGCACGGTCCGCCAGCGGTCCCACAGGAACGTTGCGCCAAGCACTGCGAGGACCAGCACGCCGTCGTTGCGCGAGAGCGTCGCCAGGCCGGCGAGCAGCCCGGCCAGGGCGAAGGCGCGGGCGTTGCCCCGCAGGCCCCGCGCGGCGAGGAACAGCGACCCGGCGACCAGCGGCTGGTAGAGGGAGAAGTTGTCCGGCTGGGCCATGTAGACGAAGGACAGCGCCGGGAACGCGACGAGCACGCCCGCACCCACGCTCACGTACGAGGGCGCACCCGCGTCCCGCCCGATCGCCCATGCCAGCGGCGCGGCGAACGCGCCCGCGATCGCGAACGGCAGCGCCGAGGCCATCGCGGTTGGACCCAGCAGCCAGATGAACGGCACCTGCACGAGGGCCGCCAGCGGCATCCAGTGCGCGTTGGACGCGATCGGGAGCACCGGGTTCGCCGGGATGGCCCCACCGACCTCCGGGAAGATCCAGATGAAGTCCACGATGAAGCCGTTGCCGGCGGCCAGCTGGCGGGCGACGTCCACGTAGTAGAACGAATCCGGGTAGGCCGGGTCCGGGAACCCGGCGGCGACCACCAGCCGCGCCACGAGGGCGACGAGGAACAGGATGACGGGCGTGCGCACTGCCGGTGCAGCCTAGCACCGGGTCTGGCATTGTCAGGGGGGTACGAAGGAGCCACCAACCCGAGGCGACGGGACCGGGGATCGGCCGGCGGCGCACCGCGTAGAGTGCACGCCATGTCATCCGCCGCCACGCGCCCGTTCGCCCTGTCGCCCCGCGGGCGTGTGTGGGTCGGACGAGTCGCCGCATTGGGTGCGGTGGTGGGTGCCCTGCTGGGCCTCGAGACCCTCGTGCTCCACCTGTCGACCGATCCGCTGGTCGATATCCGCCGGTACTACGAGGCCGGCCGCCGACTCAACGAGGGGCTGCCGCTCTACGGCCTTGTGTCCGAGGACACGACCGCCACGTACCTCAATCCCCCACTGCTCGCGATCCTCTTCCGCCCGTTGGCCCTTCTGCCCTTCGCGGTGGCGGCCGCCATCTGGCAGGTCGTCGTCGCTGGGTCGCTCGCGCTTACGATCTGGAGAGCCGGCCTCAACCGGCGTGTCCTCATTGTTGTCTGCTGGCTGGCCCTACCGATCTGCTGGGCGCTGGTCATCGGGCAGGTGGAGATCGTCATCACGCTCCTGCTCTCGCTCGGGACCCCGCTGGGCGTGGCCCTCGCTGGGATGATGAAGCTGTTCCCGTGGCTCGCCGCGGCCTACTGGGTGGGACGGAGGCAGTGGACGGCAATCGCGCGACTCTTGGCCTGGATCTCCGGGCTGTTCCTTCTCCAGATGCTCATCGAGCCTGCTGCCACAATCGCCTTCTTCCGTCTTCAGTGGCTGGACGCCAGCTTCGAGGTCCGCAACGTGTCGCTTTGGGTGATCCACCCTGCGGTGTGGCTCGTCGGCGCTGTATTTGCCGGCGCGGCCGCACTGCGGCTAGCCGGGACGCGGTGGGGCTGGGTCGCCGCCGTCGTGTTCACGGTCATGGCCAATCCGCGTCTCCTCGTCTACCAGCTCACTACCCTGCTTGCGGGGCTTTCGGGCCCTGGTCGCCCCGTGCTGGGCGAGTCTGTGCTCGCGATTGACCAGCGAGCTCCGGACCCGCCAAGCCTCAAGACCGAATGATCATGGTGCGACTGGTCGCCAATCTCTCGGGGATGATGGACCGGGCGGGAGCCCTGCTCCGCAGGTACGCCAGACCCGTTCGGGATGCCCTCATTCTGGTGGGCCTTGCCCGCGCCGCCTACTACTTCTTCGTGCAGGACATCCAGCCGTGGACGTTCGTCGGCCTCGACACCCGGGCATACTGGGGCGTTGACATTGCGCATCCGTACGTCAATTCCGGGTTGGGCGAGGTCTCGACGTACCTCTACTCGCCTGCCTTCGCCCAGCTCCTTGCGCCGATGTCCAATCTCCCGTTCGAGGTGTTCCTCGGCGGCTGGATGATTCTCATCTCCGCAGTCTTCGTGTGGCTGGTGTGGCCATGGCCGTGGGCGGCCCTCATACTCTTCCTCCCTGTCACCTATGAGTTGTTCGTTGGCAACATCCACTTCCTGATCGCGGCGGCGATCGTCGCCGGGTTCCGCGCCCCTGCCGTCTGGGCATTCCCCGTGCTCACGAAAATCACTCCTGCCGTCAGTCTGTTCTGGTACCCGGTGCGTCGAGACTGGCGAGGGCTGGCCATCGCCGGGGGGACGATCGCTGGCATCGTCGTGGTGTCGTTCGTCATCGCGCCGTCGGCCTGGGTTGACTGGATCCGATTCGTCCTCAGCTCCCCAGGACGGAGCGAGCTCTTGGTGCCGCGGATTGCCGTCGGTGTGGTGCTGGTGCTGCTGGGAGCGGCCACCGGAAGACGATGGCTCGTACCGGTGGCTGTGTTCATCTCGCTGCCCGTCGTGTGGATCAACTCATGGGTCATCCTGCTCGCCGTGATCCGGTTGCGCGACCGCATCCCACCGATCACGGCCCTCGGGGTGGCCGACCTTGGTGAGGCGCCAGGCGCCGCGGGGGCGGGGCAGTGAGGCTTCGGCAGGACCAGGTTCAGTTCATGCGGCGGGTTGCCCGGGACGCCTACCTCGTCGCCTCGGTAGTGACTGTCGCTATCGTCCTGACGGACGCAGTGAGTTTGGGCTGGGATGGTCACGCATACTGGCTGGCGCGACTCCCGGCCCCGTACAACTCGGGTGCCTATGGCGTGACTGATGGCTTCTACTACTCGCCGGCTTTCGCCCAGGCGATCGCGCCCCTCACGCTCCTCCCATGGCCGGTGTTCAACGCACTCATCGTGGCGGCAGGTCTGGCCTCGCTGTACTGGCTGGTCGGTCCCTGGGCGCTGCCCGCAGTGCTCCTGCCGCCCGTGATGATCGACATCTCATCTGCGAATATCACCCTTCTCTTGGCCGCGACCATGGTGGTCGGGTTTCGCTACCCGGTCGCCTGGGCGCCGATCCTCCTCACGAAGGTGCTCCCCGGGGTTGGTGTCCTCTGGTTTGCCGCGCGGGCGGAGTGGCAGGCGATGGCGATTGCGATGGGGACGACCGCAGCCATCGTCGTTGTCTCGTTCGCCCTCATGCCGTCCCTGTGGTTCGACTGGCTGGCGGTCCTGCGCTCGAGCGAGGCACAGCCACCGCCGACCGCGTACGCCTGGTTCTTCGCTCCGCGACTGGTCGTCGCCGTCGCGCTCATCGTGCTCGGTGCGCGAACGCGTCGAGCGTGGCTGGTCCCCGTGGCGACCGTGCTTGCGACACCGGTCATATGGCCATACACGCTCGCATTCCTGCTGGCGATCCCCAGACTCCGCAACTCGTGGAACCCTGATCGATCCCTGACCCGTTCACACGATGGCCTCGCGACACACGACGGCTCCGGCAAGGAGGTCGATATCGACGCAAGTGGCTCCACAGTCCCCGTAACAGAACGCACCACCGGGACCTAGACTGCGGCCGATGCCCGAGCCCACCCTCACCATCGTCCTGCCGGCCTACAACGAGGAGGCCCGGCTGGGTTCTGCCCTCGACGAGCTGTTCGGCTACCTGCACCGCCGGGGTGAGCTTGCCCGCGATGGCCGGCCGGGTGCGGAGGCGCTGCCGCAAGCGGTCCACGTCCTGGTCGTGGACGACGGGTCAGCCGACGGGACGGCCGCCCTGGTCAGGGCCCGACCCGAGCACCTCGCCGGCGAGATGGAGCTGCTCACGGTGCCACATGGCGGAAAGGGCGCCGCGGTGCGTGCCGGCATGCTTCACGCCAACTCCGACTTCGTCGTCTTCGCAGACGCCGACATGGCCACCCCGCCCGACGAGCTGGTCCCGCTGGTGCAGGCGCTCGCGACGGCCGACGCCGCCTACGGCACGCGAATCCAGCCGGACGGATCGGACATGCGCGCCTCCCAGCCGGCCTGGCGACGGGCCCTGGGCAAGACGTTCCACCTGCTGGCCTCGATCTGGGTCGTGGGCCCGGTCCAGGACACGCAGTGCGGCTTCAAGGGATTCCGGCGTGACGTCGCCCAGGACGTGTTCGCCCGCCAGGAGGTGACCAGCATCGTCTTCGACGTCGAGGTCATCTACCTCGTCCGCCGGCGTGGGTACTCCCACGCGGTGGTGCCCATTCGCTGGGCGGACCGCCGTGGCTCCCGGATGCACCCGGGCGTGCGCCTGGCCGTGCGCGTGGCCTGGGACCTGTTCCGGATCCCGCTGATCCACCGTGGCGTCCGGCGCGCCGCGCGGGGGGCGGGCGATCGGCCGGCCGGCTGATCCGGCCGACGCCATGAAGCTCACGGCGGCCCTCGCGAGGCTCCTGCCCGTCTTCGCCATCGTCATCTTCGCCGCGGGGGTGGGGGTCACGCTCGCGGTCGCCGACGACACCCTGGGCTACGACTTTCTCGCCTATCACGCGGCCGCATCACGGGTCCTGGCGGGCCAGCCCGCGTACGACACCTCGTTCGAGGCGGCAGGCGGCTTCGGGCTGTTCTACTACCCGCCCACCTTCATCCCGCTGGTGCTCCTGTTCGGGCTGCTCCCGGCTGGTGCCGCAACGTGGGCGTGGGTGGCAGGCCTGCTCGCCGCGTTCGTCGTTGGCGTGGCCGTGATGCCGGTCGGGCGACCCGTGAAGTGGTGGATCGTCCTGCTGGCCGGCTTGTCGTGGCCGTTCCTGTACGCGATCAAGCTGGGCCAGGTCGGGCCGCTGCTGTTCCTGCTGATGGCTATCGGCTGGCGGTGGATGGACCGGGGGCCGGTGCTGGGAATGAGCGGCGCGCTGGGAGCCGCCGTCAAGATCCAGCCCGGGCTGATCCTGGCCTGGGCGTTGCTGACCCGCCGGTGGGCGGCCGTCGTGAGCGGGGCCGTGGTGCTCGCAATGCTGGCCCTGCTGGCTACCCTGGTCGCCGGGTTCGGGGCCTGGACGGACTTCCTCTCGCTCATCACGCGCGTCAGTGACCCCATCACGACGCCGCACAACTTCACGCCGGGCGCGGTGGCCTACCAGGTGGGGGTGGCCCGGGACACCGCCGCGCTCCTCCAGTGGGTGTCGATGGCGATCGCCGCCCTCGCGTTTGTGGTCGCCGCGCTGCGGCTCGGAGCCGTGCCCTCCTACATGGTGGCCGTGATCGCCAGCCAGCTGCTGTCGCCGATCCTGTGGGACCACTACGCGCTGCTGCTGCTCCTGCCGGTCGCCTGGCTGATGGACCGCGGGCATTGGTGGGCCGCGATCCTCGTCCTGGCGACCCCCGTGCTCGTCGTGGGCCAGCTGCCACCGTGGATCTACCCGGCAGCATTCTGGGCGACCTTGGTGGCCGTGCTGGCCGTCGGCGTGTCCGATCGCCGGTCGACGGCCACTGGAGCATCGCTGCCAACGGCCGCCTGAGCCGGTACCCTCACCGGCTGTGACCCCCGCCGCCGGCGACGTCCGGACCAGCCGCCCCGCCCTCCGCCCCCGCGACCGCCGTCGGCCTCCTCGTCGCGGTCGGCGCCTTCTTCATCTTCTGGATGGCGAACCAGGGGTTCGACGCCGGCCGGGGCGACTTCTTCTACCTCGCCGACGCCTTCCTGCACGGCCGCACGTGGATCGAGTCGCCACTGGGGCCTAACGACGTGATCCTCATCGACGGCCGGACCTACGTGCCGTTCGCCCCGTTCCCTGCGATCGTGCTGGCGCCGCTGGTGGCGATGGTGGGACCGGTCACCGCCGACCAGATGGAGTCCGGCGTCAACGCCCTCCTGGCGGCGACGGTCGTCTTCCTTGCGTGGTGGGCGGCCGGCCGGATCGGCGTCGATCGGCTGCGGGACCGGTTCGGGCTGGTGCTGCTCCTGGGTCTGGGCACCCAGGTCCTGTGGGTCACGACCCGCGGCGGTGTCTGGCACACCGGGCACCTCGTGGCGATGATCCTGACGCTGCTGCTGGTCGGCGAGATGTTCGGCCGGAAGCGGGCGTTGCTCATGGGCCTCCTGGTGGGCGCGGCGTTCCTGACCCGGGCGCCGCTCGTCTTCGCTGGGCCCATCCTCGCGCTCTGGGTCGTGCCATCGTGGTCGGACGTCTTCGGCGCCGGCCGAGGCCTGGGCGACCGGGTGCGGGCGCTTCCCTGGGCCGACTGGCTGTGGTTGTTCGTGGGCGTCGCACCCGCCCTGGTGTTCTTCTTCTGGTACAACCTCGACCGCTTCGGCTCCGCCACGGAGTCCGGCTATGCGCTGGCGACGCTCCCCGAGTGGCTGGAGCTGCAGCGCCGGAAGGGCCTGTTCGCCGTGGCCCACGTCGGGATGAACCTCAACTATCTGTTCCTCAAGCTGCCGGCGTTTACCAACACGTTCCCGTACCTCAAGCCGGACGGGCTGGGCATGTCCGTGCTGTTCACGAGCCCGGGGCTGCTGCTTGCCCTGCTGGCGCCGTGGCGGGACCGGCGCTCATGGCTGCTGCTCCTCGCGGCCGTCCTGGTGCTGATCCCCACGCTGCTCTACTACGGCGGCGGGTGGCTGCAGTTCGGCTACCGCTACTTCCTGGACTCCATCCCGTTCGTGTGGGCGCTGGGTGCGATGGGCGTCGTGAAGCGGGGCCAGGTGCCGTGGTGGGGCTGGACGCTCATCGGCTGGAGCGTGCTCATGGGTCTCGTGGCGGTGTATTGGGCGTACAACCTGCACTGAAGCTGCGGCTTGACGGCAGTCCCCGTCATAACTAGCATCGCAGCTGACATATATCGTATGTCACTTGACATAGCAGTTATGACGGCCACCACCAGACGTAAGGGGACGTGAAGTGCTCGCGCGTACCGTGGGCAAGGTGAACAGTGTCCTGATGCTGCATGCACGACCGGACCTGCGCCTGTCGGAGATCGCCGGCGCGAGTGGTCTGCCGCGGCAGATCGTCGCGTCCGCCGTCGTCACCCTCGAGAAGAAGGGACTGGTGCGACGATCTCGCGTCGGCGGCCACGACGTCTTCTCGGCGAACCCCTCCAGCCCGTACTACCCGGCAGCGTATCTCACCGCCCTCGTCGACCTGCCAGTCGCTGCAGCGCTCGGTCCCTGTCGGGCGCTCGCGTGCTACGCATACGGGTCACTGGCGACGCCCGGAACCGCCCGACCCCAGAGCGACCTGGACTTGATGGTAGTCGGGGACTTCAGGGACAAGGCCGCCGTTCGAGCGGCAATCAGCGTCGTCGGCGAGTGCCTTGAGCGACGCGTGGACGCCTTCCTTCTGAGCCCCGAGGAGCTCGAGGAGGGAGTGCGGGCCGGGGATCCCCTGATGCGCGCAGGGCTCGGGGGCGTTCGGATCTTCGGGGAAGTGTGATGGCGGATCTGGGCGCGGCCCAACGGTCGATGATCAGGGACCTGATGGCCAGGGCGGGACGACGGCTGGACGGCGCCGGCACGGCGGCATCACGGCACAAGGTCACGGAGGGCGAGTTCGACAACAACTTCGACGGCGTCGTCTCCGCGATCTTCCACGTCGTCGAGGCAGTCGAAATCGCGCGTCATGGGCGCATGCGTGCGTACGGTGAGGGCGAGGAGCCCACCGTGATCCGGGCGGTCCAGGCGGAGCTCATCGCCGCGGGTATCCCCGGCACCCCCGCGGCGAGCCGACTGATCGACCTGAACGCCCGGCGCAACACCTCCGTCCACGGTCACTGGACCGAGGTCCTTGATCGCGAGGCCCTCGAGGACGCGATCACGGTCGCACGTTCGTTTCGACGTGCGGCGGTGCTCTACCTGGAGCGACGGGGCATCGATGCCTGACGAGTGGCCGACGGGGTACCCTGCCTCAACCCCGCACGGGCGGGTAGGGGCGCCCGACTGGACGCGGAGGACCTGTTCGCATGACGCACGCACCGACCGTGCCCACCGTGTCTGACCGGCACGTGCCGCTGCGCCCACTGCTCCTCCTGTTCGTCCTGTCGGGAGCGGCCGGCCTGATCTACGAGGTCGTGTGGGCTCGCCAGCTGGTGCTCGTGTTCGGCAACACGAGCCAGGCCGTGTCCACGATCCTCACCGGCTTCTTCGGCGGCCTCGCGATCGGCGGCGCGGTCGGCGGGCGGGTGGCGGACCGGGTCCCTCGCCCGCTGCGGCTCTATGGCTTCCTGGAGCTGATCGTGGTGGTCGTCGTGGTCCTGACGCCGCTCACCTTCCGGCTCATCGGCGAGGTGTATCGCGGCATCTACCCGGCCTTGGCGGACGCTCCGCTCGCGCTCGCGCTGGTGCGGTTCACGCTCGCGATCCTGGCGCTGGCGCCCGCGACCCTGATCATGGGCGCGACCCTGCCCACGCTGACGCGTTACCTGACGCAGGGCGGACGCGGCATCGCGGGTGCCTTCCAGCGGCTGTACACGGCAAATACCGTCGGTGCGATCGTCGGGACGGCGCTCGCGGGATTCGTGCTGATCGAGCTGCTCGGGCTGACCGGGGCGCTGGTGGTCGGGGCGGTCTGCTCGGGCACGGCCGGCGCGATCGCGCTGGTCCTGGACCGGCGTTCTGGATCCGCCACAACGGCCCCCGGTTCCCCGGCTCCCTCGCCCGCGGCCAGCCCAGTCCTCGCTGCGTCGCCGGCGCCTACCGCTGCGCCCGCCCACACGCGGCGCCTCGCGCTGACGCTCGCCTTCGTGTCGGGCCTCACCTCGCTGGGCTTCCAGGTCACCTGGAACCGACTCCTCGGCGCCGGCACGGGGAGCTCCACCTACGTGTTCACGATCATTCTCGTGCTGTTCCTGGTCGGCATCGCGATCGGTGCGGCGCTCGTGGGCTGGCTTCGCCCGCGCATCCGCCCGACCACGCTCCTGATCGCCATGGCCCAGCTCGTGACCACGGTCTTCGTGATCATCGGTGCGGCCGTCCTGGCGGCCCCGCAGTCCCCGTTCAACGGCTCTTCGCCCGAGTTCATGAAGGCGCTCCGGGACTTCGCGACGTCATCGGCGGTCGTCGTCCTCCCCGCCACCATCGCCATGGGGATCGTCTTCCCAGCCACGGCCGCCCTCCTCGGCGATGAGCACGGCACCGAGGGCTCGGCCACGGGCACGCTGCTCGCCGTGAACACGGGAGGATCCCTCGTCGCGACATTCGTGCTGCCGTTCTTCGTGATCCCGCTGATCGGCTCGCCGGCCACCCTGGCGCTCCTGGCCATCGTCAACGCGGTCGTCGCCGGTGCGCTGCTCCTCGGCGAACGCCGCCTCGGCAACGCCGCCAGGTGGGCGGGTGGCATGGCGTCGGCGGCCGTCTCCATCCTCGTGGTCGTGACGCTCGTGGGCGGCACGGCCTTCCGGAACCCCACGATCCAGCTCATCGAGGGCAAGGGCGGCACCGTCTTCGAGGCGACGGAGGACGAGATCGCGGCCACCGAGGCAGGACAGATCGGGGGCACGCGCCTGCTGTGGGTCGGCGGGACGGCGATGACCCTGCTCACCGTGGACACCAAGTTCATGCCGCTGCTGCCGATCGCCATGCGCCCCGGTGCGGATCGCGGTCTCGCGATCGCCTTCGGCATGGGCTCTGCCTTCCGGACATCGCTCAACGCCGGCGTCGAGACGGACTCCGTGGAGCTGGTCCCGTCCGTGCCCGGGATGATGCGCTGGTTCCACGATGACGCCGAGGCCGTCCTGGCCGACCCGCGCGGCAAGTCAATCATCGCCGACGGCCGGAATCACGTGGAGCTCACCGACCAGACCTACGACTTCATCGTGGTGGACCCGCCACCGCCCATCGAGAGCTCCGGTGTGTCCGTGATCTCCACCAGGGAGTTCTACGAGGCCTCCAAGGCTCGCCTGACGCCCGACGGTGTGATGGTCCAGTGGGTGCCGTACGGCCAGACGCAGGACGAGTTCCTCGCCCACGTGCGCTCGTTCCTGGCCGTGTTCGCCAACGTGCGCGTGATCGCGGGCGCGGGCGGCTACGGCTTCTATGTGATCGGTTCGGACGGGCCGGTGGACCTGGACCCGGCGGCGCTCGAGGCGGTCCTGGAACGACCCGGGGTGCTGGAGGACGTCAATTCGGCGCCCGACGCGAACAACCGCTCCGCCGAGGCGTGGGCGAGGACGCTGACTGGCCTCACCTGGGCCGCCGGTGACCAGCTGCGGGAGGCAGTCGGCGACGGGCCGGTCATCACGGACGACCGGCCGCTGCCGGAGTACTTCATCCTTCGTCGACTGCAGGAACCGGACGCGCCGCGGCTGTCGATGAAGGGGCTACGGGATCTGCTGAGGTAGGGGTGGCCTCGAGTCCTCGGCCGCTTGTTGTCCGCGCAACCTTCCAGCCCCTCGGGTGTATCCTCGCCCTCGTGTCCCCCACGAACCTGACCGGCGAGCCTCCCTGTCCGCCGGCCCCCGGTGACACGACGCCGGTGGCCGGATGACCGTGCTGCGCGCCGTGCGGCGCCCGTTCGAGGCGCTGGATCCCGATCAGTGGGACGCCCTCGCCGCGGCCAACCCCTGGGCGACCCCATTCAGCCACTGGGCTTTCCACCGCGCATGGTGGGACGGGTACGGCGGCAACGCCCACGAGGAGACCGTGGTCTTCGTCCCGGCCGGTGCCCCGGACGACGCCGAGCCCGCCGCCATCGCTCCGCTGATGCACCGCCACGAGGTGGAGCCTGACGATGTCGAGCTGCGAACGACGATCCGGCACACCGACGGCCCGGCCCTGACACCCGTTTCGCCGGACGCGAAGGCGGTCTTCTTCGGCGCCTCCTACCACGCCGACTACGCGACGCTCCTCGCCGCGCCCGGGGACCTGCCCGCGGCCGCCGAGGCGCTGGCGGGGTACTGCGCAGACGTGGGCGATCCCGGCCATCCGGTGCCGTGGGACGCCGTGGACCTTCGCCGGCTGCGGATGGGCGACCCGGCGGCGGACGCACTGGCTGCGGCCTTCGGCTCAAGGGAGATGGCGCAGGGCTGGACGCTCAACGTGGAGCCCGAGGAGGTCTGCCCGGTCGCCACGCTGCCGCAGGGCGGTGCCCTGGACGACTACCTGGCCACGCTGGGCAAGAAGGAGCGCCACGAGATCCGGCGCAAGGTCCGCCGGGCGGAGGCCGTCGGCGAGGTCCGGCTGGACGACTCCCCGGACCCCCTCGCCGACCTGCCCGCGTTCATCGACCTCCACCAGAAGCGCTGGGGTGCCGACGGCCTGTTCCCCGACACGGAAGGTGGCGTCCATAGCCGCACCTTCTTCCGCCGGCTGTTCGAGCTGTTCCCGGTCGGCGGGCCGCTGCGCCTGGCGTTCCTGACCGTCGGTGGGCAGCGCATCGCGGCTGGCGTCTCGTTCCAGACCGCCGACTCGCTGCTCTACTACAACGCCGGCGTGGACCCCGAAGCGCGGGATCTCTCGCCCGGGGTGCTCATGGTGGAGCGCTACGTGCGACGCGCCCTGGAACGAGGCCTGACGCGGATGGACTTCCTGCGCGGCGACGAGGCGTACAAGTACGAGTGGGGCGCGATCGACGAGCCAATCCGGCGCCTGCTCGTCAGACGAACGGAGCAGCGATGACGCCTCCGCATCGCGACGACCCGTGCGTGGCCCCCATGGTCCACCTGCCGGTGCCCGGACCGCAGCGCGTGCGCGTGGCCCAGGTCATGGCGACCGGCACCAACGGCGGCGCCCAGGAGCACGTGATCAACCTCGTCGGTCGCCTGGACCGCGAGTTCTACGACGTGTCAGTGGTCTCCCTGTCGGCCGGCAGCGCCGTCCGCAAGCTCCAGCGCATGGGCATCGACGTCACGGTCATCGACGACCCCGACGACGCCATCGCCACCGCCACGCTGGCCGCCCACCTCGCCGACGTACGCGCGGACGTCATCCACAACCACATGTACCGCGCGGAGATCGTGGGCACGAAGGCGGCGATCGCGCTGGGGGACGCCGGCCACCGGCGGCCGTGGGTGATCTCGACCGTCCACTCCTCGCGCGTCCGCTCGTCCGAGGACCAGGCGGAGCTCCGCCGCCTATCGCCGCAGATCGACCACGTCATCGCAGTGTCGAACGCGATCGAGCAGAAGCTGGTCGCCGAGGGACGGGACGGCGCGCCGGTCAGCCTGATCTACAACGGCATCGACCTCGAGCGCTACGACCACCAGGAGGCCTGCTGCACGCTCCGCGAGGAGTACGGCATGGACGCCGACGCCGAGATCGTGGGCGTGGTGGGGCGTCTCGAGCTGGAGAAGGGCCACCCGACCCTGCTGGAAGCCTGGCCGCTCGTCCTCGACCAGCGGCCCTGCGCCTACCTGCTGATCGTGGGCGAGGGGAGCCGGCAGGACGCGCTCCACCAGATCGCGCGGGACCAGGGCGTCGAGCGCCACGTCATCTTCACCGGGCGCCGCGACGACATCCCCGCGGTCACCGCAGCCTTCGACGTGGCGGTGCTCCCGTCCTATCGCGAGGCGCAGGGCCTCACGATCCTGGAGGCGATGGCGCTCTCCCGCCCCGTGGTGGCGTCCAATGTGGGCGGCATCCCCGAGATGATCGAGAACGGTCGCAACGGCCTCCTCGTCCCGCCCCACGATCCGCCGGCCCTCGCGGGCGCGATCGTCCGGCTGCTCACCGACCACCAGCTGGCGGACATGATCGGCCGCGCAGGCCACGACACGGTCCACGACCGCTTCTGCATCCAGCTGATGGTCAACGCGGTCCAGGCGCTCTACGACGAGGGGACGCGGGCGGTGCGGCCGCGCGAGATGGCGGCGACTGCGGGCTAGGATGGCCCGTACCTCCGGCTGATGCACTCGCCCACCACCCGGGCGATAGACTCCGCGCCATGTCCGCCGCCTCCCGCGCCCAGCCCGGTCCCGAGGACGCCCCCGACGAGATGAGTAGCCGGGAAGCCGCGCAGGATCCCGGCAACCCGCGGACGTTCTCGCCATGGCCCGCGGTCCTGCTGGCGGTGCTCGTCGGTGCGATCGCGCGGGCCGCACCCGTGCTGGCGGCGGGCTTTCCCGTAAACGATGGCGGGCTCTTCGCCTCGCTCGTGGACGCCATCGTGGCGGGGCCGACGCTGCTCCCCAATTCCATCACGTACAACGGGTTAAACGCGCCGTTCGCGTATCCGCCCCTGGCCTTCCTCGTCGCCGCCGGCCTCGAGCACCTCGTGCCGATCGGGACGGTCGAGTGGCTCCGCTGGATCCCGCTCGTGGCGTCGATCGCGACCATCCCGGCGTTCGCGCTTCTCGCCCTCGAGCTGGCACCCACGCGCGTGCACGCGGCGGTCGCCACGTTCGCCTTCGTGCTCGTCCCGGCGAGCTTCGAGTGGCTCGTCATGGGCGGCGGCCTGACCCGCGCCCCGGGGTTGTTCCTGGCGATCCTGGCCATCTACCTGGGCGTCCGTGCCGTCAAGCGCGGTGATCGGAGCTGGATCGGGGCGGGCATCGCGCTCGGCCTGACGGTCCTGACCCATCCCGAGGCCGCCCTGTTCGCCGCGCTTAGCCTGGTCCTCGTCACGATCGCGTACGCCAGGGGGAGGCGGGCGTGGTCGCGCATGATCGGGGCGGCAGCGATCGGCGTGCTGGTCGCCCTGCCGTGGCTGCTGATGGTGATCACGCGCTACGGGGCGGCGCCGCTCCTCTCGGCCGGTGGCACGGGCCTGAACCTGCTGCAGAGTCTCGCCTATCTCCTGACCGTGCGGCTCACCAACGAGCCGCTCTGGATGCTCGTGGCCGGGCTCGCGGTCCTCGGGTTCGTCTACTCGCTCTCGGTACGGTGGTACTTCCTCCCGGCCTGGGTGGTGATGATCGTCATCGTGGACCCGCGGGGCGGCGGTACGTACGTGGCCGCACCGCTGGCGATCCTCGCCGCGATCGGGCTGCTCGACGTCGTCGTCGCCCGCCTGGCCCGCATCGGAGGCGATGTCGCCTCGGCACCCGGATGGCCGACTGCCGTCTTCCGGTCGCGCGGGGTCTCCATCGCGCTCCTGGGCGTCATGGTGCTCGCCATGCTGTCCGCATTCCTGGCCCCGTACCTGCTCAGCCCCATGGCAAGCCTCGATGCGGACGCTCGCTCCGCGATGGCCTGGGTTCGGACCTCCCTGCCCGCCTCGGCGCGGGTCACGGTGGTCACGGGACGGAACTGGTACGAGGACGCCACGTCGGAGTGGTTCCCGTATCTGGCCGACCGTCAGAGCGTCGCGACGGTGCAGGGCTACGAGTGGGCGGGGGCCTCGGCATGGCAGGCGCAACTCGACCTCTACGCCGCCCTCCAGGGGCACGCAACCGACACGGCGGCGTCCGTCGAGGCGTGGGCGATCGAGTTCGGCGTGGCCTACGACTACGTCTACGTTCCGAAGGGCCAGCTGGGTGGGGTGACCTCCGTCCCGGATTGCTGCACGGCGCTCCGGCAGACGCTCCACGACTCGAGCGACTTTGAGATCGTCTACGACGGGTCCGGGGCGACGATCGCCCGGCGGTTGGCATCGGGATGACCTTCGCTCATCGCCTGGCGACAGCGTTTCTCGTGGTCGCGATCACGGCTGTGGCCCTGTTCACCGTGCTGGTCGCCGGTGGCTCGGGGATGCTGGAGATCGGGCTGTTCCGGGTCACCTACGACGTCGCAGCCGTCGTGGCGATCGTCGTCTGGCTCTTCTACGCCACGATCCGGCCCGCCTGGCTGCCCTCCAGTCGGCTGACTCCGGCGATCATCGCGTGTCTCGCCGCCTTCACCATCGCGACGGTCACATCCCGGGCGCCCCGACTGAGCATCGAGATGCTTGCGTACGCCTTCCTGCTCGCGGAGCTGTACCTGCTCCTGGTCGCGCTGATGCGGCGGCCCAGCCTGCGCCTCCACTTCGAGCGGCTGGCCATCGTGCTGGTGACCCTCGTGGGCGTCCTGTATCTGTTGCAGGTGTTCCAGGCGTGGCTAGCCTGGTGGGGGGTCGTCGGGCGCCTGACGATCCCCCCGCTGCGCCCGGGCTACTTGGGCTTGAGCCTGGGTTCTCCCAACCCGATCGCCACCCTCGTCCTCCTGCTCGGTGCCTTCGGGCTCGCCATCGGCCGGCTTGAGGGTCGGAGGGGACACGTCGCGGCAGTTGTAGTCGTGGGTCTCGTCGCCGTCGTCACGCTGCTCTCCGGGTCTCGCGGCGCCTGGGTCGGCGCCGGCCTCGGGCTGGCAGCGTGCACGGTCGCCGTCCTCGCGACCAACCGCTTGGCTCGTACGAGGGCGATTGCACTCGCCCGAACGCGCGCGGGTGCAATCGCAGTCGTGGCGGGCACCGCCGCACTGGCCGGAGCCGCCGTGATCGCGGGCATCAGCGGCAGGCTCACGCTCGACGACAGCGGCTATCGGGAGGCATTCGCGTCGGCGAGCTTGCGCATGTTCCAGTCGTCGCCGCTCGTGGGTATCGGGCCCGGCGTCTGGCAGGTGCTGCGCGCCTCATACGAGAACGCCGGGCAGCCAGACCTGTACATCCCGCACGCGCACAACATCTACCTCCAGACGCTCGCCGAGTTCGGGTTGGTCGGGATCATCGGGGGTCTCGTGGTCGTGGCTTCCCTCGGCCTACTGGTCCTTGGCGCGATCCGTTCCGAGGATCCGGTGCGCCGGCGCGTTGGCGTCGCCACGCTCTTCGCGATCGCCCTGCTCGCGGGCCAGCAGCTCGCCGACATGCTGATGAACGTCCCGGCCCTCCTGCTGGCCGTTGCTATCCCAGTGGCTTGGCTGGACGCGACCGCACCGGATCCGGCCCCAGAGCTGCAGCCCGCGGAGCCCGGCCGATGGCGAGGGGCACGAGCCACCTTGCCTCGGGTGCTGCCGCTCGCGATGATCGCGCTCACGGTCGTGACCGCCGCGGGCCTGCTCCGGATCGAGGGGGTTGCGGCGGAGGCGGAGCAGGCTGTCATGGCGGCGGATGCCGGGCAATGGGCAGACTCAAAGTCCGTGGCGTTGCGTGCTGCCAGGGGCGACCCTGGTGTGACGTCCTACTGGTTCCAGGCTGGAATCGCCGCCGCGAATGCCGGCGATCTCGCGACGGCGGTGGACGCGCTCGAGCGAAGCGCTTCCGCGGATGACTACACGTATGCGTGGCTCAATCTGGCGGCGGTGCGCTGGAAGCTGGGCGATTCGACCGGCGCCCGGTCGGCGCTCGAGAGGGCCGACCGGCTGGGACTGCAGCAGGTGCAGGTGGCACTCGCTGCTGGCTGGCTGCGATGGCAACTCGGGGATCGCGCGGCCGCCACCGCCGACTACGGGACGGCGATCACCATCTCGCCGACGCTGGCCGGAGATCCGTTCTGGAGTTCGAGCCCGGACCTGGTCGCGGCGAGGCCCGCGATCATGGCGGCGGTGCGGCAGCAGATCGAGGCAGGTCCGGGCGATGCGGCCGCTCTTGCCCCGTCGCTGTTCACGCTCCGGTTGCTTAGCGGAGATGTCGCCGCGGCCGTGGCGGAGCTGGCGCCGATGCCCGCCGGAGACCGCGCCCTCTTCGACCTGGTCGCCGCCGCCTGGCAGGGTTCGGGCGAGGCCGAGGTTGCGCTCCAGCTGATGGCCGCCCGCCACCCCCTCGATCCCACCCCTGCAGAGTGGTGCCGACTCGTCGCGGCTCACCATGGCGATCGTGATCTGGTCGCCCGTTACGGCACGCTGCAATGGTTGGGCGGGGGCTTCCTGCCGGCCCCCCCGGTGGCTCGCGCGGTCCTCGGCGACACCGTGCTCCTGCAGCGCGGGGCACTGGACAGGTATGGGTCGCTCTATCGACGGCCAGTGCCGGATGCGCAGGTGATCCGCCTCCTGCCGCAGATCCTGTTCCAGGATCACTTCTAGGCAGCTTCACGATCGTCGCTGAACACGTTGCCGCCCGCCGAACCTGCTCGGCGCGTGGCGCGTCCGTACCATTGCGCCGACGCGCCACTTCGCCCTAGGCTGCTTCAGCCATGATCCGCCGTCACGCCTTCTGGTTCAGGGCTCTGCTGATCAGCGCCGACGCGCTCGTGGCGATCGGCCTGCTGGTCTGGCTGTCCGCCTGGCGCTTCGGCAGCGACTGGGCCGTGTGGTGGCGCGAGATCGTCCCCATCCCCGAGGCGTTCGCGGTCCTCTACGCCGCCACGTGGGTGATGGTCCTCGCGGTCAACGGCCTGTACCGGCCCCGGGCGCGATGGTCGCTCCGCAGCGAGGCCGGATCCGTCCTGCGCGCCTCCGCCGCCATGGCCCTGATCACGCTCAGCGTCCTGTTCCTGTTCCGCCTGCCGGACGTGAGCCGCCTGCTGCTGCTCGTCCTGTTCCCGGCACAGGCCGCCGCGACGATCCTCCTCCGCGCCGTCATCCGGGCCCTGCTCGAGCGCCAGCGCCGCCGAGGCGGGAACCTGCGCTTCGTCCTCGTCCTTGGGGCCGGCCCCCGGGCCGTGGGGTTCGCCACCAAGCTGGAGGCCCACACGGAGCTCGGCCTGCGCGTCGATCGGCTTCCTGGACGACGACGACACGCTCGAGCTGCCCCGGCCGCTGGCAACGCCTGGGCAGCCTCGAGGCGACCTCGAGTCCGCCCTCCACGAGCGCATCGTCGACGAGGTCGCCATCTGCCTGCCGTTCTCGCAATGGGAGCAGATCGACGCCATCACGGGCATCTGCGAAGAGGAGGGCAAGATCGTCCGGATCCCGATTGACGTGCTCGACCGGGCGATCTCGGCCGGGCGGGTGGAGGATCTGGACGGGACGCCCGTGTTCTCGCTGGTGTCGGGGCCGGACCGGGCGCTCGCGCTCGCCGCAAAGCGGCTCCTCGATGTCCTCGGCGCCGTCGTCGGCCTGGTCGTCCTGTCTCCCGTGTTCGCCGCGATCGCGGTTGCGATCAAGTCGGGCGGGGTCGGCCCGGTGCTGTTCCGGCAGGAGCGCGTCGGCCTCCACGGGCGGCCGTTCCGAGTGGTGAAGTTCCGGACGATGGCGGTGGACGCGGAGGCGCGCCGGTCGGAGCTCGCGGCCGGCAACCAGCTGTCCGGGCCGGTGTTCAAGATGGAGCGCGACCCCCGGGTCACCCGGGCGGGACGATTCCTCCGGCGGACCAGCCTGGACGAGCTGCCGCAGCTGTGGAACGTGCTGCTCGGCCAGATGAGCCTTGTCGGCCCGCGCCCGCCCCTCCCCGACGAGGTGGCCGCCTACGATCTGTGGCACCGCCGCCGGCTGTCCATGAAGCCGGGCATGACCGGTCTCTGGCAGGTCCGGGCCCGCCGCGACCCGGAGTTCGACCATTGGGTGGAGGCGGACCTCGAGTACATCGACCGGTGGTCGCTGTGGCTCGATGTCCAGATCCTGTTCCGCACGATCCCCGCGGCACTGGAGGGGCGATGACCCGCCGCACAGCCCTGATCACCGGCATCACCGGCCAGGACGGCTCGTACCTCGCCGAGCTCCTGCTGGACAAGGGCTACGAGGTCCACGGCCTCATCCGGCGGTCCAGCCAGTTCAACACGCGAGCGGATCGACCACCTCTACCGGGACCCGCACGAGCACGAGACGCCGGCTGTTCCTCCACTACGGCGACCTCACCGACAGCTCGTCGCTCATCGCCACCTGCTACCGCGATCCAGCCGGACGAGGTCTACAACCTGGGCGCCCAGAGCCACGTCAAGGTCAGCTTCGACATGCCCGAGTACACGGCCGAGACCGTGGCCATGGGCACGCTCCGCCTGCTCGAGGCGATCCGCGGCGCCGGACTGGCCGATCCGCTTCTACCAGGCCGGCAGCTCGCGAGATGTTCGGCAAGGTCGCTCGAGACGCCGCAGCGCGAGACCACGCCGTTCCACCCCCGCAGCCCCTACGCCGTCGCCAAGGTCTTCGCCTACTAGCATCACCGTGAACTACCGCGAGGCGTACGGCCTCTACGCCTGCAACGGCATCCTGTTCAACCACGAGTGCCCGCGCCGCGGCGAGACCTTCGTCACCCGCAAGATCACCCGCGGCGTCGCGCGCATCTCAAGGGCGGCCAGCAGCACCTCTACCTGGGCAACCTCGACGCCCAGCGCGACTGGGGCTACGCCAAGGACTACGTCGAGGCGATGTGGCTGATGCTCCAGCAGGACCGAGCCCGACGACTACGTGATCGCCACCGGCGAGACCCACACCGTGCGCGAGTTCGTGCGAGGCGGCCTTCGGCCTGCGTCGGGCTGGACTGGGAGGAGCACGTCGCGATCGACCAGCGCTACTTCCGGCCCGACCGAGGTCGACCTGCTCCTGGGCGACGCCTCGAAGGCCGAGCGCGAGCTGGGCTGGAAGCCGACGACCAGTTCCGGGACCTGGTGCGCGATCGATGCTCGAGCACGACCTGCGCCGAGGCGGGCGCTCGACGCGCCGCGAGCGCGTCCTGCAGCCGGATGGCACCGATGACCGACGCTTGGACCGGCCGCCGCGGTCATCGTCACCGGCGGCGGCGGGCTTCCTCGGCCGGGCCGTGGTCGCGCCGAGCTCGCGAGGCGGCGCGGCGCCGACGACGTCTTCGTCCCCCGCAGCGCGCGACTACGACCTGCGCACGCGCGACGGCGATCGACGCGCGCTCTGCCGACGGCCGGCCCGACGTCGTCATCCACCTCGCGGCCGGTCGTCGGCGGCATCGGCGCCAACCGCGAGAACCCCGGCCGCTTCTTCTACGAGAACGCGATCATGGGCATCCAGCTGATGGAGCAGGCGCGCCTCGCGGGCGTGGAGAAGTTCGTCACGTCGGCACCATCTGCGCCTACCCGAAGTTCACGCCCGTGCCGTTCCGCGAGGACGACCTCTGGAACGGCTACCCGGAGGAGACCAACGCCCCCTACGGCCTCGCCAAGAAGATGCTCCTGGTCCAGGGCCAGGCCTACCGCGCAGCAGTACGGCTTCAACGCGATCTACCTGCTGCCGGTCAACCTCTACGGCCCGGGCGACAACTTCGACCCGGCATCGTCGCACGTCATCCCGGCCCTGATCAAGAAGTGCGTGGACGCGGTAGAGGCGGAGGCCGACCACATCGACGTCTGGGGCACGGGGTCCCACCCGGGAGTTCCTCTACGTCGAGGACGCGGCGCGCGGCATCGCGCTGGCCGCCGAGCGCTACGACGGCGCCGACCCCGTGAACCTGGGCGCGGGCGCCGAGATCACCATCCGCGACCTCGTCACGCTGATCGCGCGCCTCACCGGGTTCGCGGGCGATCCGCTGGGACCCAGGAAGCCCGACGGCCAGCCGCGCCGCGCCTCGACACGTCCCGGGCCCGCGAACGCTTCGGGTTCGGCGCGGGCACCCCCTTCGAGGACGGCCTGCGGGCGACGATCGACTGGTACCGCTCGTTGGTCCGCCCGGAAGCTGCGGCCGTCTCGGCCATCCCCAGTGCGAGCGACATTCCGGCCGAGCAGCGGTATCAGCTCGCTGCCGAGACCATTGGTGCAGCGGAGATCAAGGCTGCCAAGACGGTACTCGACTCTGGGTTCATGACGATGGCCGGACGCGTCCGCGCCTTCGAGGAGGAGTTCGCTGGCTGGGTCGGCGCGCGACACGCTGTCATCGGTGAACTCCGGTTCGTCAGCCAACCTCCTGCTCGCGGACGCCCTGCTCCGGTCAACGACCGGGCGCGGACCCTGGCTCCTGGAGACGAAGTCCTGGTCCCTGGCTTGTCCTGGCCAACCACCGTCTGGCCGCTGGCGCAGTTGGGCCTGGTGCCAGTCTTTGTGGATATCGATCCGGCCACGCTCGCGATCGACCTCGGGAGCGCCGCGGCGGCGGTTGGCCCTCGCACGAAGGCGATGTTCCTGATCCACCCACTCGGCCGCGCCGTCGAGATGCCGGGCTACCTCGAGTTCTGCTCTCGATACGACCTCACCCTCATCGAGGACGCGTGTGAGAGCCTCGGCGCTTGGTCAGACGGTCACCACGTGGGCACCTTCGGTCTCGGTGGCTCGTTCTCCTTCTACTTCTCCCACCACCTCTCAACCATCGAGGGCGGGATGGTGATCACCGGCGATGACGGCCTCGCCGATGACCTCCGCAGCCTCCGTGCCCATGGCTGGATCCGGGATAGATCAGACCGCGAGACCTGGGTCACCGACCACCCGGATCTAGATCCCCGGTTCCTATTCGCCACCATGGGCTACAACGTCCGGCCAACCGAGATCCAGGGCGCGATCGGCATCGTCCAGCTAGAACGCCTGGAGGAGATGCTGGCTGCCCGAGAGGCATTGGCGCGGAATGTGCAGGAGTGGCTCTCGGACGCGCCGTGGCTGGAGCTGATCGGCTCGGAGACGCTTGCGAGCACCACGGGCCCCCGGGCGGACCGGGCCCACTCCTGGATGACGCTGCCGCTCAGGGTGCGCCCGGACGCACCCATGACGCGAAACGAAGTGGAAGTCCACCTCGAGACGCATGGCGTGGAAACCCGCGCGCTGATCGCAGGCAACCTCGCCCGTCATCCGGCTGTGGCCCAGATCCGACACCGTGTCGCGGGCTCAATGACCGAATGCGACTCGCTGCTGCGTAATGGATTGATGATCGGCTGTCATCCCGTGCTGCCCGACGAGCGCCGCAACACCTTGCAGCGCGCGCTACTCAGCCTCAGCCATGCAGCCGGCTGACCCAAGCGCAGGCACCGGGCTCCTGGTCTATACGGGAGCCACCGGAGGATTGGGCAAATTCGTCCAAGCAGCGGCCGACCGCTGTGGCGTCCGGGCGATCTCCCTCGGGTCGCGGCTCGAGGATCAATCGGGGATCCGGACCGAGCTTGCGTCCGCGCCGCCGACCAAGCGGGCAACCTTTCTGCATCTTGCCGCGATGGTGTCCGTGCCTGCCTGCGAAGCAGACCCAGCCACCGCTCGACGCGTGAATGTCGACCTAGCCGCAGGCACGGTCCAGACATTCCTGCAGTGGGCTGGCGAGTCCGGCATCGACGGTCGAGTCATCTACGCATCAACGGGCCACGTCTATGCGCCCGGCACGGTCGGAGCACGCCTGACGGAAGACGATCCCACCGCGCCCCGGTCCGTCTATGCGCGGACCAAACTGGACGCGGAGCTGGCGCTCTCGGACGGGTGTGCAGGGCTCGCTCGGCCGTTGACCATTGCCAGGATCTTCGGACTGCTCGCACCGGGTCAAGAGCGTCACTACGTGCTGCCGAGCCTCATCGCCCGCGTTCGCGATCGACGCACCGACGGCATCCCTGGCCTCGACTTCAGTCGCGACTACCTCGATGCTCGCGATGTCTGCGCGGCGTTGGTTGCGCTCGCCTGCAGGCCGGTCGCCGCAGGCCCGACCATCCTGAACGTCTGCTCGGGACTCCCCACTACCATCAGGGAGCTACTTGCAGCGGTAGCCGAGGAACTCAACCCAGGAGAGGGATCGGCGATCGCCGGGAATGCCCCGGCGGGAGTCGGCCGCCCAGACGATGTCGCCTGGATTGTTGGCGACCCATCTCGTCTTGAGGCCTTGCTCGGACGCCCCGCGGGCACCTTGTCGATCCCGACGACCGTCGCGGACGCGGTTGCCCATGCGTGAGGACACCGCGCCCCTGGTCAGTCTCCTGGTCCCCACCTTCAATCGTGTGGACTTGGTAGGCGAGACACTCTAATTCGGCACTTGCCCAGACGATGCCCGACCTCGAAGTGGTCGTGGTCGACGGCGCAAGCACCGACGGCACGTGGGAGCTGCTCCAGGAGCGAGCTCGACTGGACCCGCGGATACGCATCTTCCAGCAGCGGGAAAACCTTGGCCCGGTCCCCGGCTGGAGCGAGTGCCTCGAGCATGCGCGAGGCACCTACGCGACATTCCTCTGGTCGGACGACCTCATCAAGCCAACGTTTCTGGAGAAGCTGCTGCCCCTCCTCGCTGCGGACTCCGTCGGCCTGGCGTTCACCGCTGCTGAGATTGGGCCGACACCAGGTAAGGGAGCCGCCTCCTACGCGAACTCGGGGGTGATCCCGGCGACCGCCTTCGTTCGGCGCCTCGCGGAAGGCGACCCCTCCCTCCCGGTGTCGCCGGCATGTGCGCTATTCCGGCTCAGCGACCTCCGTCGCAGTTTGATGCCCGCGCTGCCGACTTCGCCGCCGTTCGACTTGCGGAGAACGGGGGCCGGCACAGATCTGCTCCTGTATGCGCTGACGGCGCAGAGATACCGATCAGTAGTGGCGATACCCGAAGTGCTCGCGTTCTTTCGTGCACACCCAGGCTCCATCTCCATCGATGGGCGAGCAGGTCTGGTCAACAGATCTTACGCGGTCACTCGAGCGTACCTCGCCAAGCGAGGCGGCCTTCGGGACCTTCGTCGCCGCACGATTGCGCGTCAGTGGCTGATTGACATAAGGGATGCGGATCGGAGGTGGCCGATCACCGCCGTTCCGCGGTACGGGAGCCTCGCAACAGCTCCCGAGTTGGTCCTGTACGGCGCCCTGGAGCTCTTGAAGTTCGCAGCTCGCTCACTGGCAAGACGTACACACGCTCGCGAGACCTCGTGATCAACGGTCAAGGAGAGGAGTCAGTAGCGGGCGGGCGGCTCATTGATCCTCGCGCAGCTGCCCGGAACCGGAGGCTTGCCTGGTCCAGCAGCTCGTCCGTCGTTGCCCGGATCGTCTCATTGGCCGTATCCTTCGCGACAATCCCCCCAGTGCTGCACTACCTCGGAAACGAGCAGTACGGGATGTGGCTCACCATCAGCGCCATTACCGCGATGCTGGGTCCGCTCGACCTCGGGATCGGCAACGGGCTGCGGCAGGTCCTCTCTCACGCTGCTGCCCTCGACAGTCCGTGGACGGCGAGACGTGCCGTTTCGACTGCCACTCTCCTGCTCACGGGACTGGGTGCAATTCTGCTCGCTTCGATCCCGATCGCCCTCGCGGTGGTCGACTGGCCGGCCGTCTACAACGTGACGACAAGCGCTGCGGTGGCCGATGCGGCACCGACAACCGGCGTCCTCCTCGCCGCTTTTGCTGTCGGTCTGCCGCTAAGCGTGATTGCCATCGTCCAATCCGCGATGCAGGTGGCATACATCACTGCCTCGTGGAGCATCGTGGGCTCCATCGCCACGTTGGCAGCGATCCTCGGAGCAATCGCCCTTGGCGCGACAATGCCGGCCCTCGCCGCCGCATCGGTGGGCGTCGCCCTCGTGGCAATCGGCGCCAACGGCGTTGTCTACTTTCGCGGCCGGGCCAGGCCAATCGCCCCTGAGTGGTCGGGCTTCGATAGCAGCGTTGGACGGACGCTTGTTGGAACTGGACTCGTCTTCCTCCTGCTGCAAGTCGCGATGCTGGTGGGGTACCAGATCGACAATCTGGTCATTGCCCAGATCCTGGGCGCGGCCGCTGTACCTGGCTATGCCATTCCCATGCGTGTCTTCCTGGTTGCGCCCACCCTCATCGGTATCGCAACGATGCCCCTGTGGCCTGCGTATCGGGAGGCCATCGCCCGGCGGGACGGCGCATGGGTGGCACGGACCCTCCGAAGAAGCGTGGCGCTCACAATCATGGCGTCCGGCCTCTCGTCGGCGGTTCTGGTGGCCGTTGGCCCGGCCTTGATCGAGCTCTGGGTTGGGCCGTCGATCCAGCCCAGCCTCCCGTTGCTAGTAGCACTCGGACTCTGGGCCGTCGCTCTGAGCCTCAGTTCCACACTCGCGATGCTGCTCAATGCTGCAGGTGTCATCAAGCTCCAGGCCGCGCTCGCAATCCTGATGGCTGCCTCGAACCTTGCCATCTCGATCGTACTCGTCGGTCGAATTGGCATACTCGGCGCAGTCGTCGGGAGTCTCACCGCGCAGGCGGTCTTCATTCTGTTGCCGTTTGCCGTGCTGGTCCCCCAAATCCTCCAGAAGGTTCAGATCGACCAACAGCTCGATGACGCGGCACTCGGAGCGCGACGATGAGCAGACCCCTGGTTAGCGTCATTACTCCGACCCTCAACCAGGGAGCGTTCATCGAGCGGACCATCGACTCGATCCGGACCCAGACGTACCCTCACATTGAGCACATCGTGATCGACGGTGGCTCGACCGACGGCACCATCGACATCCTCCGTGCGGCGGAGGGCACGTATCCCATGCGGTGGATCTCGGAGCCGGACAGCGGCATGTACGCGGCCATCAACAAGGGGCTCCGCCTCGCCAACGGCTCCATCCACGCCTACCTCAACAGCGACGACCTCTACTTTCCCTGGAGCGTCGCCGTCGCAGTCGCCCACCTCGCGGGTCACGGAGACGTTGGCCTCGTCTACGGCGACGTGATCACGGTGGACGACGAGACGCGGCGCGAGCACGTGCGCCTCGCGCCCAGCATCAACCGGGACCGGCTGCAGTCCATGTGGTCGCTGCTTCAACCCGCCACGTTCTGGCGACGCGAGGTCACCGCCACCGTGGGCGGGTTTGACGAGACGCTTACGTTCGTCGGCGACTGGGACTTCTTCATCCGGGCTTCGGACCGGGTGCGGTTCGACAGGATCGACGAGTTCCTCGCGATCGATCGGCGGCACGGTGCCTCAAAGACCGTGGAGCAACCTCGAAGATGGGTGCTGAGGCGGAGGCGCTGATTCTCCGGCGGACCGGATCGCCCGCTCCGGGGTCGGCCGCACACTGTTCGGCGTACGTTGCTCGGCGGCGCCTGTGGCTCCGTTTCCTCCGGTACGCGACGTTCGGATCGACGCCGGGCCAGCCGTGGGGCCATCTCCTGAGCCTGGCGCACGTGACCGTGTCGCCGGCACGGCTGGTCGCCGGCGTGCTCCAGGGAGTCCGGTCTCGTGGAAGACCGGGTCGATCTCCACGGGCCGGGACTGGTTGGGCCCGGGGCGATGATCACCGTGGTGGTCCCGACCCGTGACAATGTGGCGCCGCTCCGGCGATCGCTGGAGGCTCTCCGCCGCCAGACGCTGCCGCCTGATTTGGTCGTCGTCTGCATCGACGGGTCAACCGATGGGACGATCGAGCTCGTTCAATCCCTTGGCCCAGGGCACGTCGGAGTTGGGCACCCTGATAATGCCCATCGCGGACGGGCCGCGACACGCAACCTGGCCTTGCCGCACCTCACCGCTGGCTCCGTCCTGCTGCTCGACTCTGACATGGAGCTGGAGGAGAACGCCATCGAGGCCCACGTCAGGATGGCGAGCGAGACGGGCGCAGTCTCGGTCGGTGAGATCAGTTACCGCAACGCCGACCGGAACCTGTGGGCCGGGTACCTCATGCGACGGGGCCGGCACCGGCACGCCCACGCCGATCAGCTGCCGTTCACTCAGTTCACCAGCGCCAACGCCCTAGTTGCCGCCGCGGATGTGGTCGCCATCGGGGGGTTCGATGAGCGCTTTGCCGGGTATGGCGGCGAGGACCTTGACTTCGCCTTGCGCCTCCAGCGACGCACCGGCCGACCATTCATCAATAATGGCGAGGCAGTCGCCATGACCACGGAACCGAAGACGTGGACGACCGCCGTGCGCCAGTTCGAGGAGTACGGTCGTGGCAACCTCCGCCTCCTCATGGAGCTCCACCCCGACGCCCCGCCGACCTTTGAGCTCGGGCGGAGGTCCTCACGCCGGATCCGGGATCGGGTGTTCGTGGGCCTGCTGAACCCCGTCGTTGACGCCGTGGTCCGAAGAGCCCTGCGGGTGCCCGTGCGGGCCCTCCAGTACCGGCTCCTGAACTATGAGGTCATCGCCGCCGTGCACCGCGGCTACCTGTCGGAGCGCTCGTGCGCATCGCCATCGTCGGTACACGGGGGATCCCTGCCGCGTATGGCGGCTTCGAGACCCTCGCGTGGGAGCTCTCGTCCCGCCTCGCGGCGCGTGGTCACGAGGTCACCGTGTACTGTCGCCGAGGGCGGACGGACGAGACCATCGCCCTCCCGGACGGCGTGCGGCGCCGATTCCTCCCCTACCTCCCGGGCAAGTACCTGGAGACCGTGAGCCACACGGGCCTGTCGGTCCTGGATTCGCTGTTCCGGGGCTACGACGCGATGTGGGTCGGCAACGCCGCCAATGCCCTGTTCGCCGGGTTCCCGAGGCTGCGGGGCACAAAGGTCGTGCTCAACGTGGACGGCATCGAGCGGCAGCGGAAGAAGTGGGGTCTCGTCGGCCGGGCCTGGTACGTCGTCGGCGAGCGGCTGGCCCTCGTGTACCCGAACGAGATCGTCTCGGACGCGCTGACGTGATCCACGACTACTACCACGAGCGTTACGGACGGGAGTCCGCGGTGATCGTCTACGGCGCCCCGCTGCTGGACCGGGACGCCGGTGCCGGACCTGGCGCAGCACGGCCTGGATCCTGACATCGAGCCCGGCCGCTACGTCCTCTACGTCAGCCGGCTGGAGCCCGAGAACCAGGCGGACCTGGTGATCCGCGCCTACCGGGATGTCCCGGGCGACATGCCCCTGCTGATGGTGGGCGATGCGCCGTACGCCGAGGCCTACAAGCAGACGCTCCGGGAGCTCGCGGCGGAGGACCCACGGGTCCGCCTGACGGGCGCCATCTACGGCGACGGCTACCGGGACCTCCAGCGCGGCAGCCCTCGCGTACGTCCAGGCGACGTCCGTCGGTGGCACCCACCCGGCGCTGCTGGAGGCGATGGGCGCCGGCAACCTGGTGCTGGCGTTCGCGACGCCCGAGAACCGCGAGGTGCTGGCGGGCACGGGCCTGCTGTTCGACGACGAGACCTCGCTGGCGGCGCTGCTGCGGCGCGTGGTCTCCGGTGACGCGGCGGACGCGAGCGAGCTGGACAGGATGCGGGCTGCAGCCCGGGAGCGGGCGGCGGCCACGTACTCCTGGGATGCGGTCACCACCGCCTACGAGCGGCTCTGGGAATCGCTCGGAGCGGGCCGGTAGCCGGGGGCCATGGCCCGATCGGCCCATATCCGGGGCACCGCCGTTCCGTAGGATGGCGCGGTGCGCTATGCCGTCGTTGGTGGGGGAGTCCTGGGCCTGACCGCGGGCCTGCGCCTGGCGCAGCGCGGGCACGAGGTGGTCGTGCTCGAGCGGAGCATGGTTCCCGGCGGGCTGGCCTCGAGCTTCGAGGTGGTGCCCGGCGCCTGGCTGGAGCGGTTCTACCACCACATCTTCCGGACGGACCGGGCGGCCGTCGCCATGATCGAGGAGCTGGGCCTCGGCGCCAGACTGCGCTGGCACCGTCCCGTCTCGACGGTCATGGTGAATGGCGTACCCCGGCAGCTCGATTCCCCGGGCTCGCTGCTCGCCTTCCGGCAGCTGGCCGTGGCGGACCGACTCCGGATGGCCGCCGCGCTCGGCTTCCTCAAGCTGCTGCCGAGTCCGCGCCTGCTGGAGGGGTCCACGGCGGACGCCTGGATGCGGCGCGCGTGCGGCGCCGCGGGTCATGAGCTGGTGTGGCATCCGCTCCTCCAGGCCAAGTTCGGCGACGCGTACGACGCCGTGTCGATGGCATGGCTGTGGGCGCGACTCCACGACCGGACGACGGAGCTGGGCTATCTCGACGGAGGCTTCCACCAGCTGTACGCCGCCCTCGCCGATGCGATCGGCCGGGCCGGGGGGACGCTGATCCTGGGCGCCACCGTGTCGTCGATCGAGCGGGACGGCGCCGGGATGGCGGTCAGCTGGACCGCGCCGGACGGCGGCGGGCGGGAGCGCTTCGATCGGGTGGTCTCGACGCTGGCGCCGGCAGTGACGGCCCGCGTGGCACCGGGCAGCGGGCTCGAGGCGGTGGGCCGCGGGGCGAGGACGCCGCTGGCCGCCCATTGCCTCGTGCTGGCCCTGGACCGACCGCTCACCGGGATCTACTGGATCGGTGCCGCCGACCGGTCGTGGCCCTTCCTGGCGGTCGTCGAGCACACGGCGCTGCTGCCGCCCACGTCCTACGGGGGCCGCCACCTGGTGTATCTCGGAGCCTATCGGCGGGCGGAGGACGAGCTCCCCCAGCGACCGATTGACGAGCAGGTGGAGGCGGCCGGCCCGCTGCTCCGCACGCTCAACCCGGAGTTCGACCCGTCCTGGATCCGCGACGCCTGGAGCTTCGCCGAGCCGTTCGCCCAGCCGATCGTGGACACGGCGTACCGGTCCCGGATCCCCGGCTTCGGGACCGGGGTGGAGGGGCTGTACGCGGCGAACATGTTCCAGGTCTATCCCCACGATCGCGGCCAGAACTACTCGATCGAGCTCGCCGACCGCCTCGTGGCGCACCTGGACGATGCTCGGCGCGTGCCATGACCCTTGCGCGACTCTGGCTGTTCCTGGCCGTCGCGCTGCCGGCGTTCGTGGCGCTGCTCGTGCCGCTGCCGTCCGTGGACCTTGCCTACCAGGTTCGGGCGGGGAACGAGATCCTGGCCGCACGGGCGCTGCCGGTGGCGGACGCCTGGACGTTCACGGTGTGGGGCTCGCCGTGGGTGGACCAGCAGTGGCTCGCCCAGGTCAAGCTGGCTCTGGGTTACGCAGTCGGCGGGTGGGAGCTCCTGGCGGTGCTCCGCGCCGGGCTCGTGGCGCTGTTCATGGGCTTCCTGGTCGCCACCGCCCGGGAGCGCGGGGCGCGCCCACGGACAGCGGCGATCCTCGCCCTGGCCGCGTTTGCGCTGGCGGCCCCTGCGCTCGCGCTCCGTCCGCAGCTGTTCGGGATCACCCTGTTCGCGGTGCTGCTGTGGTTGATCGCCGTCCGGGCCCGGTCGCCGCGGCTGTACCTGCTGGCGCCCGTGGTCGTGGCGCTGTGGGCGAACGTGCATGGCAGCTTCGTGCTGGGCCCGGCGTTGCTGGGCTACGCGTGGCTCAGCGACATCGCCGCGAAGCAGCCCGCCCGCGTTGCGCTGTGGATCCTGGTCGCAGGCACGCTCGCGACCCTCGTCAACCCGTACCTCGCGGGAGTCTGGCTCTATGCCGCGAACATCGGCGTCAACCCGGCCATCGCCGGCCAGGTCAGCGAGTGGCAGCGGACGTCGCCGTTCGCCATGCCGGGGCTGCTGTTCTACCCGTCCGTCGTCGTCACCGTGGTGCTGATGCTTCGTCGTCGGGACCTCGTCAGGTGGCCGGACTGGGTGCTGGTGACCGCCATGGCCCTCATGGGCGCGTGGGCAGTCCGGGGCGTCGCGTGGTGGGCGTTGGTGATGGTCTTCCTGCTCGCGGGCGTCCTTGCCAGTGAGCGCCCGGCGCGTGCGCAGCGCGCGAGGGCCGTCAACGCGATCATCGCCATCGCGCTGGGGCTCGGCATCGTGGTCGCCCTGCCGTGGTGGCGGCCGGCCGACCCGCTCACCGGGCGGACGGGCCTGCTGTCCTACGCGCCTAGCGGCCTGGCGGCGAAGGTGGCCGAGCTGGCCGGCGCCGGCGCCCGGGTGGTTGTGCCGCAGACGTGGGGCTCCTGGTTCGAGTGGGCGGCACCGGAGCAGAGGTACTTCATCGACTCCCGGTTCGAGCTCTTCCCCGCGGACGTGTGGGCGGACTACGCGGCGCTCCAGGGCCCGGGTGCAGGCGACGTCCTGGACCGCTGGGCGGCCGACGTGGTGGTGGTCGCCTCCGGTGAGGCTGTGCCATCAGGCGCTTGGGTGGAGGCGTATTCGGACACGGACGGCACCGTTCTGCTCCGCGTCCGGTGAGCGGCGAGGCGTCGTTGGTACCTTCGGGCCTCTCCTGATGCCCAGGGCCTCCTGCTAGAGTCCGCCGCATGGTGCATTCCAGCAACGGATCACCCTTGGACCTGGTCGTGCTCGGAGGGGCCGGACATGTTGGCCTGCCGCTGAGCCTCGCCTTCGTCGATGCAGGGCTTCACGTCGGCATCTTCGACATCGATGAGGCTGCCCTCGAGCGGATAGGCCGGGGTGAGATGCCGTTCATGGAGACTGGCGCTGACGAGCTGCTGCCCAGGGTCATTGCCAGTGGCCGCCTCGAGATGAGCACATCGCCCGCGATCATCGGGCGAGCCGATGCCGTCCTCCTGGTCATCGGTACGCCCGTTGACGAGTTCCTGGGCCCGTCCATGCACGTCTTCGAGCGCGCGGTGGAGCAGATCGCCCCACACGTCGCGGACGGGACACTCGTCGTGTTGCGGAGCACCGTCTATCCGGGCACGACCGAGTACATGACCCATGCGTTCCACGAGCGTGGCCTTCGCGTGGACGTGGCGTTCTGCCCCGAGCGGATCGCCGAGGGGCACGCGCTGGAGGAGCTGCACACGCTGCCCCAGATCGTGGGTGCGGACTCGCCGGCGGCCGGGGACCGCGCGGAGGCGCTCTTCGGGAAACTTGCAGCGAGGATCATCCGGACGACCAGCAAGGAAGCCGAGCTCACCAAGCTGTTCACCAACACCTGGCGGTACATGAAGTTCGCCATCGCGAACCAGTTCTTCGCCATCGCGGACCAGGCGGGCGTGGACTACACGAACATCCTGCGCGCGATCCGCGAGGACTACCCGCGCGCCGCGGACCTGCCCGGCCCGGGCTTCGCGGCGGGCCCCTGCCTGTTCAAGGACACGATGCAGCTGGCGGCGTTCACGTCGGATCACTTCCCGTTGGGCCAGGCGGCCATGCAGATCAACGAGGGCATGCCGGCCTACATCGTCTCGGCCCTCGAGCGCCGCCACGGCAGTCTGCGCGGGCGGACCGTCGGCATCCTGGGCATGGCGTTCAAGGCGGAGTCGGACGACATCCGCGCCTCGCTCTCGTTCAAGCTCCGCAAGCTCCTGGAGTGGGCGGGTGCGACGGTGCTGTGCACGGATCCGTACGTGATGGACCCGCGGCTGGTGCCCCTGGACGACGTGCTGGATCGCAGCGAGATCGTCGTCATCGGCGCGCCGCACCGCGCCTACCGTTCGCTCGATCTCGCTGGTCGCGAGGTCGTCGACATCTGGAACGCGACCGGCGGGGGGATCCGGCTCCAGTCATGAGATCCTCGTCACCGGCGCCGCCGGGTTCATCAACGGCTACCTCGTGGAGGAGCTGCTCGCGGCCGGCCACGAGGTGATCGGCGTCGACAACTTCAGCAAGTACGGCCGCGTGGCCAAGTCCTACGACGACCACCCCGGCTACCGCTTCGTCGAGGGCGACGCCAAGGACGTCCGGCTGCTCACGGAGCTGGCGGCCGACGTGGACCAGTTGTTGGCCGCGGCCGCGATGATCGGCGGCATCAGCTACTTCCACGAGTTCGCCTTCGACCTGCTGGCCGAGAACGAGCGGATCCTCGCGTCCACGTTCGAGGCCGCCATCGCGGCGCACAAGGCAGGTCGGCTGGAGCGGATCGTCGTCCTGTCGAGCTCGATGGTCTTCGAGAGCACGACGGAGTTCCCGACCCCGGAGGGCGCGGAGCGCACGTCGCCCCCGCCGATCTCCACCTACGGCTTCCAGAAGCTGGCCTCGGAGTACTTCGCCCGCGGCGCCTGGGAGCAGTACCAGCTCCCGTACACGATCCTGCGGCCGTTCAACTGTGTGGGCATCGGCGAGCGGCGGGCCCTGCGCGACACGGACATCATGAGCGGGAACGTGAAGCTCGCGCTGTCGCACGTGGTGCCCGACCTCGTGCTCAAGGTCCTCAAGGGCCAGGATCCGCTCCACATCCTGGGCGAGGGCAGCCAGGTCCGCCACTACACCTACGGCGGCGACCTGGCGCACGGCATCCGGCTCGCGATGGAGTCGCCGGCAGCGGTCAACGAGGACTTCAACCTCTCGACGGCGGCGTCAACCACGGTGCTGGAATTGGCCGAAGCGATCTGGACCAAGATCCACGGGGATGGCTGGCCGTTCCGCTACGAGTCCGACCCGCCCTTCGACCACGACGTCCAGCTGCGCGTCCCCGACGTGCGCAAGGCCCGCGACATCCTGGGTTTCGAGGCCACCACGACCCTGTCCGAGATGCTGGATGAGGTCATCCCCTGGATCGAGGCCGAGGTGGAGGCCGGACGGCTGTGACCATCGGCGGGGACGACCTCGACAGTGTCCTGCCGTTGCAGTTCGGGCTCGTCCGCGTCTGCCTCAGGTTCCCCCGGCGTGGCGCCTCATGGGCAAGCAGGGGCCGATGATGGCCCGGCGAGCGGACGATCCGTCATCGTGAGCCGCCGCGTCCTCCTCCGGGCGGTCCTCGGCGTTGCGATCTCGGTCGTCGCGCTGCTGTTGATCGCGCAGGGTGCCGACTTCCCGACCGCGATCGGCGGCGTGCTCGCCGTCGATCCTCGATGGCTCGTGCCGCCCATCGTCGTGGTCATGGTGCAGCTGGGTATCCGCAGTGCCCGCTGGGCCGCGCTCCTGACCGCTGTCGGGCCTCGGCGCCTGGGGGCGCGCGACGTGGTCGGGCCGCTGGCCGCTGGCTACCTCGGCAATACCGTCCTGCCCGCGCGGCTCGGTGAGGTCGTACGGATCGTGCTGGTCTCGCGACGGACCGGCGTGCCGGCCACGGCGGCCACCGTGTCCGTGGTCGTGGAACGGGTGGTCGACCTGATCGCGCTGCTTGCCGTCGCGACGGTCGCCTCGGCGGTGATCGGAGTGACGGGGTGGCTTCCGTTCGCCGGGATGCTCGCGCTGCTCGGGGCGACTGGCATCGCGCTTCCGCTGGCGGCACCGATCGCCGATCGCCTGCCCGCGAGGCTGCCGGAGCGAGCGCGCGACATTCTGGATCGCTTCCTGCGAGCATTTGCGGCGGCCCGCCCGCGGGTCATCGTGCGCGCCTGGCTCCTCAGCCTCCTGGCGTGGTCGTGCGACGCGCTCGTGATCTGGCTGTGCGCGCAGGCGCTTGGGATCGACGTCTCGCTCGGGACCGCCTCCCTCATCGCCGCCGGGGCGGCCGTCGGCGCGGCCCTGCCGGCTGCGGCAGGTTACATCGGTACGTACGAGTTGGGTGCGATGACGATGGCGGCGTTCGCAGGCGTCCCTGCCGACCAGGCGCTGCAGATCACGCTCCTTGCCCACGCGGTATCGATGGTGCCGCTCGCCTTCGTCGGGCTGCTCGCCGTCGTCGTGATGATCGTCGTGCCGCCTGATCCGACCACGACCGATCCGGAAGTCCGTGACCTGCCGGACCCCATGTCGGCTCGCGAAACGGCTCCGGAGCCCGTTGCACCGTGACAGATCGGCCGTTGCCTGGGACCGGGTCACAGCTGCCTGCCGCGCCGGAGCTCTCGATCGTCGTCCCCGTGTTCAAGGAGGGTGAGGCGGTTGATCCCGTGCTGCGCGCGCTCACCGCCGGCGTGCAGACGCCGCACGAGATCCTCGTGGTCTACGACTTCGACGAGGATCCGACGGTCCCTGTCATCGAGCGGCTCCACGCGGAGAGCCCCGCCATTCGGGGCCTGCGCAACGACCTGGGCCGTGGCGTCCTCAACGCGATGAAGGCCGGGTTCGCGGCTGCGCGCGGCGATTACGTGTTGGTCTCCATGGCCGACGGCTCGGACGAGCCGCACATCGTGGACGGCATGGTCGCGCTGGCCCGCGACGGAGCCGACGTCGTGGCGGCCTCGCGCTACATGAAGGGTGGACACCAGGTGGGCGGGCCGTTCCTGAAGCGGTTGATGAGCAGGACCGCCGGCCTGACCCTCCATTGGTACGGCGGCGTGGCCACCCACGATCCCACCAACAACTTCAAGCTCTACTCGCGGCGTCTGCTGGACGCCACACCCATCGAGAGCAAGGCCGGGTTCGAGCTGGCCCTGGAGCTCACGGTCAAGGCCACCCTCGCCGGCCGCCGCGTCGCCGAGGTGCCCACCACGTGGCGAGATCGGACCGCCGGCCAGAGCAACTTCAGGCTCCGTAGGTGGCTGCCCTTCTACCTGCACTGGTACTGGGTGGCGATGCGTGGCCGCCTCCAGCGTCGATGACGGTGTCAGGCCTGCGGTCGCCGGTACCTGCGGGAGGTGGACGGCGTCCGATCGACGTCTTGACCGCCGCGCTTGCGATCGGCGGGTACGCCTGCTGCCTGACGTTCCTCGTCGTCGGTTTCGCGAGTGGTCGATGGCCGTTTCCCGGCGGCGATGTCGTCGACTTCTATGCCCCGGCAGGTGACGCCTTGCGGGCTGGCGGCGAGGTGTACTTTCCAGGTTTCCTGTATGGCCCACCCTGGGCGGTCGTGTTCGCGGCCCTGTCGTGGCTCGGCCCCACGGCCATTCACCTCGTGATCCTCGCTCTCGACGTGATCGCCTTGTGGACGATCGCCTGGGGCAACTGGCGCCGGCTCGGATACATCCTGTGGTTCCCTCTGGTTGCCTTCGAACTGGCTGCGGGTCAGCTCAATCTCGTGATCGCCGCCGCGATCGTTGCCGCCCAGCACGGGATCGTGTGGCCACTGGCGGCGATGTCGTTGGCGAAGGTGTGGCCGGCCGTTGCCGTCCGCCCGTCCGATCTCCGACGCTTTGTCCTTGCCATCGTGCTGTTCGCCTTGGTGTCGCTCCCGTGGCTGTACCTGTGGCCGCAATGGATTGCCGCCCTGGTGGTGACGTCGGCCGACCCACTGGGACCGGTCGTCCCGATCCCGTGGGTGCCGCGTGCCATCGCGGCGGGCGCCTTGCTCGCGGTCCGGCGACCCTGGGCCCGCGCTCTCGCGGCCTCGATCGTGAGCCCCGGGCTCTACTGGGGTCAGCTGGTGGTACTCGTCGCGCCGTTCACCCTCTGGCTCGCCCGGCGAGAAGTGCCGCGATAGTCCCATGACAGGATCGTGAGCGCGTTCGAGTCCGCCTGGAGGCGTGCCTACCGTCCGATGATGGCGGTGACGGCGGCGGTCATCGGAGCCTGGGCGGTGATCGTCGCTTGGCTCGCCCTCGATCAAGCCGCACGGTTGGGTCGGATCGGTGCCGACCTTGACCTCTACGTGACGGCGACTCGGCGGTGGATAGACGGCGGGGGCTTCTATCTATCCCACCAGCTTGCCGGGCCGTACGTGATCACCGACGGCGACATCCTGTACCCGCCCACCACCATCCCACTCTTCCTGCCGTTCGTCGTGCTTCCGTCAATCCTGTTCCTGATTCTGCCGCTGGCGATCATTGGGTGGGTCGTGATCCGGCACCGTCCCGCACCCTGGACCTGGCCGCTGATGGTGGCCTGCCTCGCCTTCACCCCGACGCTGGTCAAGATCATCCACTTAAACCCATTCCTGTGGGCCGCGGCGGCACTGGCGCTCGGCACGATCCATGCTTGGCCCGGCGCCCTGGCCGTGCTGAAGCCATCGCTTGCCATGTTCGCGATCTTCGGAGTCTGGAAGCGGTCATGGTGGGTCGCGGCCGGGGCCGTCGGGATTGTTGCGCTCGCCTTCGCTCCAATGTGGCCCGACTACATCTCCGTCCTGCGCAACTCTAGCAACGAGAACGGCCTGCTCTACAGCCTGCAGGACATACCGCTGATGTTGGTCCCGCTGATCGCGTGGATCGGTCGCAGCAGGCGCGATCCGATCGAGTCGACGCTGGTCCTCGAGGGTTCACCACCGGTGCCAGGGTGAGGTTGAGCGGGCCATTCACGACTGAGCCTGGTGATGCCGTCACCGCGTTATCGTCCACAGGCTGTGCATCGGGCAGAAGACTGGAGCGTGAGGCACCAGTCACGCTTGGGAACGCCGCGCTGGGCGTCTGCCAGCCCGCTACGGGTGCGGTACTTCGGCGTACTCGCGGACGCGGCGGTCCGCCTCAAGTTGAACGAGGTGTGGCACTTCGCGCAGGCGTAGGATCGGGTGCTCCGCGCGGGTAGCCGAGGCGCGTAGCGGTGGACGCTGTCGTCCCGCCCACGCCACGAGCGGCACGAGGAATGGCCCGATCTCGCGGTAGCTGTAGGCCAGCGATCCGCTCGAGTTGAGCAGGCTGTGCGCCCAGTCCAGCCACATGCTGCCGAAGGGTAGGCAGGCAACGCCGAAGCAGGCGGCCCAGAGCCACCAGCGACGACGCCAGACGCCGAACAAGGCGAACGGCGCCAGGCTTGGCTTGATCAGCACCAGCACGCTCGGCCCGACGACTGCGCAGCCGATGAACATCGCCGCGAGCGCCCACATCATTGGGTTGCCTGCGCGGACAAAGGAGGGGAGCGGCGAGAACCCGATGAGGAATGCCATCAGCGGCCACGCAAGTGCCCCAGGCCGGAGGCGCCAGAGCGCCCATGCCACGGCCAGCGCCGGAATCGCCCACCATAGGACCGCAGGCAGGATGGTGAACGGGACAAGAAGCCACAAGGTGACCGGCGGATACAGGATTGCGCCGCCCGAGATCGTCCAAGGTCCAGCGAGCTGGGAGGCCGGGTAGAACTGACCTCCGGCGAGCCACCCGGCGGTCGCGTCGCGATAGAGGGTGAAGTCGTCGCCGGCCGGCCGGGTGCTGGCAGTGGAGACCCCGATCGTGATCGGAAGCGTTAGGGCAACGAGCCACAGCGAGGCCGAGGCGGAGACCAGCCGGCCGACGGTCTTGCGCCGCCGGATCTGGTCTCCGAGCCCGAAGCCGAGCCGAGGGATGCGAATACCCGGGTCCGCCCCTTCGCGGAGTCTGACCATGCGAACTCTCCCCCTGCACCGCGGACCTCCACCACCAGCGATGCGGGAGGGCGACGGTACTACCCAGATGTACTGGCAGGGTGATGCGGAGATCTTAGCAATCGGCCGGATGGACGGCCAGCCCGGAAGTACCACTGGGCACCGCTTTCACGCGGGCACCGCACGTGGTGGGTGGTGGCCCACGTGTGCAGGCTGCTCATGTCCTGCCCTCGTGGCTTGATCACCTCACGCCTGATCACCGCGTCGTCGGCCACAGGCTGTGCAGCGGCTGCCCGACGTCGTCGTACGCATGTGGCTCGGACCGTCCGGTCCATAGCAGCGCGATCACCGCGACCAGCGTGATAACCCCCGAGCCCAGCAGGGTCGCCGCCCCCAGGTCAGGCAGCGACAGCTCCGGGGCTGGCGCCGCCCAGACCAGGTTCGCCGCGAACGCGATCGCGAAGGCGGCCCACGCGACCACCAGAACGCGCGAGTTGGCCGCCATCAGCAGGAACACGAACGCCGGGTACGCGTAGCGCTCGTGCATCGTGGTCAGGCTCACGAAGGCCACCAGCGTGATCGCCGCGAGACCCAGCGCCAGGCCCTGCGGGCTCGGGCGCCTGTAGACGCCGGCGAAGACGACCAGCGCGAGCAACCCGGCCACCAGGAACCCGACCTGGCGGAACGTGACCGGCCCTAGGACCGCCGTGGAGTCGAGCACGAAGTCACCGCCGGCGGCCAGCTCCTGGACCACCCACCACGGGTTCCACGCCCGCAGCGAGAGCACGTTGAAGATGCCGTCCTGGTATTCCGCGACGTTGCCCAGGTAGTTCGCCGGCCCGCCCGCCGGGATGAACGGGAGCCAGACGAGGACGCACACGAGCAGGCCCACGAGCGCGCCCTTGATCGACCCCCGCCACCCCTGGGTCGCCAGGAACCAGGCCGCGAACGGCACGATCAACGGCAGCGCCTGCGGCTTGGTCATCAGGCTCAGCGCCACGAGGGCGGCGACCAGGCTCGGCCGCCCCCCGCGCGCCGCCAGGACCGCGAGGACCGCCGGCAGGACGTAGATGGACTCGTACTGGCCCCACCACGCGGAGACGTACCAGGTCGCCGGCCAGAGCAGCACGGCCCCCATCGCTGCCACGGCGGCCCACGGCTTGTCGCGGAACCACCAGCCCACGGCGACGGCGATACCCAGGTCCGCGATGCTCGCCGGCAGCTTCATCAGGGCGGAGATCGCGGGGTCTGAGGCATCGGTCACGGTCCGGAATGCCGGCTCCAGCCAGGCGAGCGCGCCCCAGACCCATGCCATGACGGCGGGGAAGGACAGGTTCTGGTCGTAGGCGTTGGCCCACCCGTTCACCGCGATCCCATGGACCCACAGGACGAACTGGTCCACGTCGCCGGCCAGCCCGCGGGCGGGCCAGACCCACATCCGGACGCCGATGCCGACCGCGAACACGAGTGGGATGGCGATGGCGAGCAGGATCACTGGGATGGACGAACTGCGGCGGCCGACGATCATCGGGCCGTCGTCCGCGCCGGGTCGCGTGGCGCCCTGGCGGTCATTCCGTCAGGCAGGCGTCGTGACCCAGTAGCGCTCCGCCAGGCCGCCGGGCACCTTGCCGATGTCCCCGGTCCGGGCCGCGTAGCCGCGCACCGCGTCCCCCATCGCCTTGGTTCCGTCGAACAGGCGCTCGATCTGGCTCTCGTACAGGGCGATCGCGCGGATCTTGCGTTCCAGCTGGTCGCTGATGTCCGCGAACTCCGCGTCGAGCGAGATCCCGGCCGGGAGGGCGTCGAAGGAGCCCGCGGGCATGTCCTCCAGGCGGCCGAAGTCCTCCCACCACGCGTACGGGAAGTCCTCATAGAGCACGATCCTGTTCGAGTAGTCGGGCCCCGGCATCACCCACTTGCGGGCGTCGGCGAGGAGCGCGAGGCCGGCGTCGCGGGCGAGCTGGTGGTCCACGTGGCCGCCGATGCCCATCGGCAGGTAGAGGCGCGAGGGCTCCAGGCGGGCGATCTCGCGGCGCAGGATGTCCACCGGCGGGGGATCGTCGGCGCGGGGCGTGCCCAGGAGCTGGTCGTCGCCCTCGTAGCCGCGGAACACGGCGTCCGGGAGGTCCAGCCAGACGACCGAGACCTCGGCGAAGGCCGCGAACCGCTCGTCCTCGAGGCGGCGCTGGGCCATGGTCTCACCGGCGGCGGCCGCGTCCGTGAGCTCCGTGGTCAGGACCGCGCCCTGCGTCTGGACGTCGTCGATGAGGGGCTGGCCCGCGAGCGACTCGTTGTGGATGTGCGCCCGGCGGTACCAGGAGGATCGCTGCCAGAAGCGCTTGGCGGCGGCGTCGGCGTCGCCCTGGGTGGCGTCCAGGCCCGCCTTCGTCGCCTGCCAGGGGGCCGCGGAGGAGTCCTCCGGGTAGTCGGCCTCGAGGTGGGCGCGGTTGAAGGCCTCGGTGACCGGCCAGACCGTCTTGTTGCCGAACCCCAGCGCCTCGCGCTGGTAGGGCGTCAGCCGGTCCGCGTCCCCGGTGCCGGAGAACAGCGTCAGGATCGTGACGTTCTGGCCGAGCTCGCGGAGGCTGGCGATGAGCCCGCCGCACGAGAGCGCGACGTCGTCCGGGTGGGGGGCAACGAAGACATGGGTCATGGCCAGCGGAGTATAGCCGGGCACGTGGGCCGGATTCCGCGGGCGCAGGCGCGAGCGAAGGGTGGCGATCCGCACCGCGCTTGCCGACCCTGATTGTCGACCAGAACACCCTCGTCGTCACCCAGCATGAGGCGGCCTCGCCGCGAGCCGGCTCCATCGACGTTGGCTACCTGGCCCAGCAGGCCGTCGAGATGGCGCTGAAGGCAGTGATCCTGCTCGACAACGCGGAGTAGCCTTGGACATCACGATCGATGCGAAGCTGCAGACTCACCCTTCGGAATGTTGCAGAATGCCAGCTGGATCGCCTGCAAGATACCGAACAGATTGCCTGCAGGGTCCAAGGTATGTAGACTCCAGACCGTGGACTACCGGACTCGCGTGGTTGACGACCTGCTCGTCGAGTTCCTGGACGCGGCGGGCGCTGTCGTCATTGAAGGGCCCCGGGCGTGCGGCAAGACCGAGACCGGCCGGCGCGCGTCGCGGAGTGAGGTCCGGATCGACACGCCGGGGGCTCGGGACCTGTTCACTGTCTCCCCGGAGCTCCTGCTCGCCGGTCCGACACCGCGCTTGCTCGACGAATGGCAGGCTGAGCCCGATCTGTGGAACGAAGTCCGGCGCATGGTTGACGACCGCCGGGATCGGGGCCAGTTCATCCTCACGGGATCCGCTGTCCCGCGTGATGATCCGAACCGACATCCGGGCTCCGGCAGGTTCCTTTACCTCCGGATGCGTCCTATGACGCTGTTCGAGACGGGACATAGCACCGGCGTGGTGTCGCTTGCATCCGTTCTCGACGGGTCGCCCGTGCGATCTCAGGAGCCCGGCCTGACCGTGCCGGAGCTTGCCGAGCGCATCGTTGTCGGTGGGTGGCCCGGAAACCTGGGGCTCTCGCCACTCCAGGCGCAGCGGGCTCTCCTGGGTTACATCGAGGACCTGTGCACCAGTGACATCCGGCGTCTCGATGGGACCCGTCGCGATCCCAGTGGTGTGCGCCGCCTGCTGTCGTCGCTCGCCCGGAACATCTCCACGCCTGCCACGCTCCAGCTCCTGACCACGGACACCAATGGCCCCGACGGCGGGTACGTTGCCGATACCGTTCGCGGCTATCTCGCCTCGCTCGCCAGGCTCTGGGTCGTTGACGACCTCGCTCCGTGGCACCCGGCCATCCGAAGTCGCGCCCGGTTACGATCGGCGGCCGTTCGTCACCTTGCGGACCCTTCCCTCGCGACGGCGGCACTCAAGGCCGGAACGGCACGCGTGCTGGCCGACATCAACTGGATGGGGCTCTTGTTCGAGTCACTCGTCGTTCGTGATCTACGGGTGTTCGCCGACCGCCTGGACGCAAGCGTCTTCCACTATCGGGACTCGAACGGACTCGAAGCCGATGTCATCGTCGAGCTGCCTGACGGCCGGTGGGCTGCGTTCGAGATCAAGCTCGGCGCCTCGCCGGCGGTGGTGGATGTCGCGGCAGCCAACCTGGTGAAGCTCGCCACGCAGGTGGACAGGCAGCCGCCGGTCGCTCTCGCCGTCATCACGGGTACCGGTTGGGGGTTCACCCGGCGTGACGGTGTGCACCAGATCCCAATCGGCGCGCTGGCCCCATGATGTCGATGAATGGCAAAGGCGGCGAGCGCAGGCCGGTCTCGCCGGCAGGCCGAGCACCCGCGACCTGGCTACCCCGCTGGTTCGCGTCCGAATTGCGGGGAGGCTTAGTCATCAGCACAGCATGTGCCACGACGGTGACGCCATGACGACCAACAAGCCGCTCGTCACTCGTTCGGACGACCTTGCCTGGGGCGCGTCAGTCTTCTCCGGTAGTCGAGTCCCCGTCGACATCCTCTTCGAGTACCTGGAGGCCGGCGAGACGCTCGACGAATTCCTCAAGCAATTCCCGACGGTGACGCGACGCCAAGCGCTCGGCGTCCTCGAGACGGCTCGGAAGCGGGCGGGTGAAGAGGCCGTGCCCGCATGAGGGTGCTGCTGGACGAGATGTTGCCCGCCGGCGTGGCCAGCCTCCAGCCGGACCACGAGGTGACGACCGTCCAGCAGGCGGGGTTCAAGGGGCTCACGAATTGCGTGCTGCTTCGGCGGGTTGTCACGAGCGGTTACGCGGTGCTCCTCACTGCTGACCACGATCTCCCGGCCCAGTAGAACGTCACGGTGAGCGGTCCTGCCATGATCCTGGTGCGCGGCAGCCGCATGTCCGAGGTTGCAGATCAGGCCATACGGAAGGCGGCCGTGTCTGCAGCGCAGCCAGGGACGGTCACGCAGGTCGAGCCTGGTTGACTCAAAGCGGACTCCTTCACTCGCGCCA
>CAVOWV010000016.1:0-141286 GCA_963700245.1 uncultured Chloroflexia bacterium | reverse complement strand
GCACAGCCCCAGCGAGTCGAGCATCGCCGTGGCGATCTGCAGGTTCTTGAGAGCTCGACCTGACCCTCAGGCGAGAGCGGGTTGACTGTGCCGCCGACGCCGAGGATGTTGCCGTGATGGTGTCCACCGGCGGTGTGGTCGGCGCCCTGCGGCGTTGTAGCGTAGGTGACGCCGATGCCCTGAACCGAACGCGGATCGTAGGCCGGAAGCGCCTGATGCCGCCCGTGGGGATGTGCTTGACGCCGAACTTCGCGGTTGCCTCGGCGCCGTCCCAAGGACGTTGTCCTCGAGCCCGTCCTTGAGGGCCGCAAGCACCGGCCGCGTCCCGAACTCGATCGCCCCGGACTCCATGTACACGCCGAGGCTCGCCCCGAGCTGGATGGTGTCCAGCCGAGGTCCCCGGCACGCGCGATCGGGCTCGGCGATCTCGTCGAGGTCCTTGATGCGCGGTCGGCACCCCGTCGAGCAGTAGTCTATCCTGGGACCCTTGGTCTTGTAGTGGCCGTCCTTGTCCATCCAGTAGCGCGAGCACTTGATAACCAGCCGGTGCTGCATCCGTGGCTCACGTTGCCGCCGCGCTCGAGGATGGTCGCGCGCTGGGTCTCGCCACCGATGGCGTCAGCGAACTCGAACGAACCGGCCGAGAAGTTCCTGGTCGGCAGCCCGCCCGCTTCGTTGAGGATGCCGGTGAGCACGTTGGTGCCGTACATGGGAAGCCCCGTGCCGGACACGCCGTCTCCTTGATGGCCTTGCTGAAGCGCTTGGTGGCCTCGACGAACGCCTCTTTGTCGGCGTGCTCGAGGAAGCCCGCGCCCCTTGCCCGACGACGACGGCCTTAGCCCCTTTTGCTGCCCATGACCGCTCCCAGTCCACCGCGGCGGCGAACCGGTTGGGTAGCCCTTGGGGTCGAGATCGCGATTCCTGCGGCTCGCGCAAGCGCCTCGCCTGCGGGGCCGTTGGTGATCGTTCCGTAGCGGTCGCCCTCGGGGCGGGTCGCCGCGATCACGTCGACGGTCTCGTAGTTGCCGAGCCCTGCCCACGCATCGACGCGCACCGAGTGACGCCGTGCGGTCAGGCGCTATCACCAGGCGTAGCGGGCAGCCGGGTCAGCGGGAACACCGTCACCGCGACTGCGGCGATCTCGAGCCGCGCAAGTGAGTGGGCGGCCTGACCGCCGGAGTTCGACTCCTTGATCCCGCCGGTCAGCGGGCTCTTCGCGCCGACCGACAGACGGCCGCCGTTGGGTGCGGTCGTTCCGCCAGGAGCGTGCCAGGCGCAAACACCAGCACGTTGGAGGGGCCGAGCGGATCGGAGTCAGCAGGAACCTCGTCGTAGATGATCGCATCGGTGAGCGCGCGGCCCCCGTAGAGCTCCCACCGCTCCGGGAACGGCTCCCAGGAAGTGGAGAGGTCGGTCATCTTGACGCGCAGAATTTCCCTCATCACGGCTCCTTCAGGTAGGTGTGTTCAGGTACTACCAAAGCGTAGACCCATCTGCACAGGTCGGCACACTAAAAGATCATCGGTGAAGGAGGTTCACGCAGACACCGTACAGAGTGCTCCTAGCGGACGGGCTGGACGATCTCGACGGTGACCCTGCCGACGCCGTTGACACCCAGGTATCGCGCCGAGCGCCTCGGTAGATCAAGCATCCGCCCGGTGTGAACGGACCGCGGTCAGTCACGGTCACGATGACGCTCTTGCCGTTCTTGCTGACGGCCAGCCGCGTGCCGAAGGGCAGCGTCTTGTGGGCGCACGTGAACTCGTTCTCGTCGAAACGGCGTCCGGATGCGGTGCTGGTGCCGTTGTCGTCGTTGCCGTACATGGTAGTCACGCCCGAGAACTTCACCCCGGTCGGCCGGTAGTTCACCGGTCGCCCGAGAGCACGGCGTACTTGCCCGTGCGGCCCTCGACGGTCGCCATCACCATCGCTCCGGCCTTGCCTATCGGTGCCTTGGTCGGCTTGGGAGCCTTGATCGGCTTCGACGAGGACTTTGCCACGGCCTTCGCAGCCGACTTGGCCCTGTCCTCGGCCGCGACTAGTGCCGAGACCTCAGCGCTGAGTGAGTCGAGGTAGGCTTCCTGGGCATCGACCTGCTTCTGTACGCTGGCTCGCCGAGACGCCACCTGATCGCGCTCCGCGACTTGGGCCTTCTCGCGCTCCTTGAGCTCGGCGCGCAGCGAGATCGCCTCGGCCCGCTCGGCCTTGATGCTGTTGAGAAGCGCGTCGTCTTGCTTGGCGATCTCGGAGAAGACATAGAGCCTCGCCGAGAAGTCCTCGAACGATGACGCGCCCAAGAGCACGTCTATCATGCCGGGCGTACCGGTGCGGTACTGGAACTCCGCACGCGCCGGCCAGTCGCTCCTGCCCGTCTCTGATGGAGACGTCGAGCTTCTCAAGCCGCGTGCCGTTCTCGGCGATCTTGGCCCGTGTGGCGGCCAGCTTGTCGGACGCCTCCTCGTAGCGCGTCATGCCGGAATCGAGGTCCGAGCGCATGCGCTCCATCTTCGCGCGGGCAGCGCTCGCCTGCTCCTGGACCGTCTGAAGCTGCGTTCCCGTTGATGGCGCGGCGATCGCGGAAGCACCCGAAAGAGCCATCGCGAAGACGATGGCGAGGCACACAAGACGCCTTCGGTAAGCGACCAACGCGGGCAAACACCTCCGGGTGCAGGGGACAGAAAAACGGGGCGCCAAAACCTCTCGACGCCCTCAAAGCCGCTCAAAGCGACCGATATAGGATACCACGCGTGCACGAAACCGCCCTCGCGCGTGGTGTAGGCGCGACGCGGGTACACTCGATTCAGAGCGTCGATGTGCCGGTCGCCGCGTCAACCGGCGTTCCGGTACAACGCGAAGGTGTCTGAGTTCGAACTCCAGAGAAGGGCATGACCGTGAGCCTGAATGAGAGCGACATCGAGGCATTCGACGAGGGTGCCGGCGTCATCATGTACTGCCGCTCTTGGTGCGGAGACTGTTCGCGGGCCAGAGCTTGGCTGACCGCACACAACATCCCGTTCACCGAGATCGACGTAGAGGCAGACCCGCAGGCCAGGGACCGTGCGGCCGGACACAATGAAGGTCGCCTTCACACACCCACCTTCGAGATTGGAGACGGCGTGTGCGTCGACTTCAGGCCTGACAAGCTCTCGGAGATGCTCGATATCGACTAGGCCGTGGAGTTCTCCGGCTCCTTGGGCTCCTCGGCGGACTCGGGTGGCTCACGCCCAACGTCCCCGATCGGCTGAGTACCCGTACTTCAGCCCGGTGATCAGCCCGCCCATGAGGCCGAGCGCCGCGTAGCCGAGCAACGGGCGGCCGGTTCTCAGCGCCGCGAAGTCCAGAGCCGCGCACCCGACGACCGCGGCGGCATTCAGAGCCCAGTACGCACCGCGATTGCCGCGGTTGTTCCTGCCGAGCCGCAAGCCCCAGAGTCCGCCGCCGATAAGCGCCGCAATCACTGCCGATCGTGAGCGCCAAGTTCACGTCAGGCGCCCTTGGACGCAGCACGTGCCGCGGATCCACGCCCCTGTGAGGCGCGTAACGCCTCGTCGGCATAGAGCAGCCACAGCGCCTGGGTTCCGAGGTTGGCTCCGCCCGCAGACTCCAGGATGTCGTAGAGGCGCTTGGCTGTGGAGAGTCCCGGCAGCGCGAGTCCATCTCGGCGGCGGATTCGAGCGCGATGCGCATGTCCTTGACGAAGTGCTTCACGTAGAAGCCCGGTCCGAAGTCGCCGTCGAGTATGCGAGGAGCCAGATTCGCGAGGCTCCACGACGCCGCCGATCCGGCTCCGATGATGCAGCACCCGGTGCGGGTCAAGTCCCGCGTTCTGCGCGTAGGCAAGCGACTCCACCGTCGCGAGCATCGAGCCGGCGATCGCCACCTGGTTCGCCATCTTGGTGTGCTGGCCTGCGCCCGGCCCGCCCTGCAGCACGACGTTGGCGCCCATGACCTCGCAGAAGCGGCTCCACCGCCGAGAACGCCGCCTCGTCTCCCCCGACCATGATCGTCAGCGTCGCATTTCTCGCGCCGATGTCGCCGCCCGACACCGGGGCGTCGAGCGCTTGGATCCCCCGCGCGGCCGCTGTTGCAGCGATCGTCTCGGCCAGCGCAGGTGAGGAGGTGGTCATATCGACCAGGATCGCTGTGTCCGAGGCGCGCTCGATGATGCCGCCGGACGTGAGATAGATGGCCTCGACGTCGGCCGGGTAGCCGACCATCGTGATGACCACGTCGGCGCCCGCCGCAGCCTCTCCGGCCGATTCGGCCCAGACTGCGCCCCGCGCGACAAGGTCATCGGCGCGCGAGCGCGTGCGATTGAATACACGCAGGCGGTAGCCCGCGTTGAGCAGATGGCCGGCCATCGAGGCCCCCATGACACCTATCCCGATGAAGGCAACGGTCGTGCTTGCTGGCTGCGTCACGGTGCGGTCCTTTCACGTACGGAATCGGCTTCAGGCGTGCGGAGCACGGCATCGACTCGAGTGTAGACGACCCGGAATCCAAGCCGCTCCATGTTGCGCTGGCTGGGGCTTCCCGGCACCGACTCGGTGACGGCGAGTCGGCATCCCGCTTCCCTGGCTATCGTCAGGCGAGCCCGCTGAAGCGAACTCTGAACGCCCCGGCGGCGAAAGCGCGGCTGCGTCGAGTCGCCCGACAGCCACGCGACGTCGCCGTCGATCTCCAGCTGCCCGCTCCCGGCGGGCGCTGCGTCCACGACGCCGATAAGGAAGCGCGCGCCCGACCTCCGGCTTGCTGTGACCGCGAGACGCAGCTCCGGCTCCGTCGGCGGTTCCGGTGCCGAGAAGCCCTGCGCGGCGAGCAGCGCCCACGCGTCGAGCTCTGAGTCGGTCTTCGCTTCGCGAACCTCGACCCCGGCAGCGGCGGACGCGAAGGCCTCGGCAGACGCAAGATCGAGCACGAGGACGTTCTCGAACGTGCCGAGCACCCAACCGCGCGCGCCAAGGACGCTCGCGAGCGACGGGTGCGCCAGAGGGCAGACTGCGAGATCGGCTGCTCGTTGCGGGAGCGGTAGAACTCCTCGACGAGCGCGATATCTTGCGCGCTCACCTCACCGGCGAAGCCGAGACCGACGGCGCCGTTGGCTGGCGAGCCCTGCCCCAGAAAGCCGGCGACACCGCCCCCAACCTCAAGCGCCTCGGCCCCGGAGTCGGGGTACAGACGCGCTGCATCGCACACGAAACGTCTCACATCGTCGGCGGCGAACCGTTCGAGCCGCGCGGCGAGCGCTGGGTCGGAAGAGACTTGCACGGGGCTCCCATCGAGCGGACGCGAGCGAACGGGCACGGCACCCAGTGTGCCGCTGGTCGGGTCACCCATCAACCTGTACGGTTGACTCGGCAACCAGTCCGAACCTTCAGGAGCCCGCCATGACCGACGCCCCGGAGCGCACAGACCAGACATCGGCCGCGACCGCCGTCGCCGAGCCGCCCGGCCCGCCGGGCGCGCCTCCCGCGAAAGCTGGCACGACTTCACCCCCGCCTAAGCGCCGTCGCTGGCTCGGGTGGACCATCGGGATCACCATCGCCGTCCTGTGCATCGGCGCACTGATCGGCGTCGTGGTGTGGGCGCTCAACCGCGGGGGCTCATCGGTCGACTTCTCCGTGTATCAGCCCGGATTCGACTCGGCGATGACCAAGGCCGGCACCACGGCGACCTTCCCCGGCGCTCCGGTCGAGCTCAGCGAGGTGCAACCGACCGGCGGGCACCCCTTCTCGGCGACGTTCACGGCCGCCGAGATCACCTCGCTCGTCAACGTCTTCAGGTGGACGACGGAGATCGAGGGCACCTCGGTCGCCGTCTCGGGCGTCGGCGTAGGGTTCCCGGCCGCGGGAACCGCCCGTCTGAAGGCCAGCGCCAACGTGCAAGGCAGCACCTACAGCGGCTCGCTCGAAGGTCCGGCCGAGTTCGAGAACGGGAGCATCACCAGCAGCGGCGCCACCAAGGTGCTTGCTGAAGGCTTCCCCATCAGCGGCGACCGCGCCAAGCAGGCAACCGACATGCTCGTGCTCTACCTCAACGCGTACCTGGACGCCGCTCCGGGGCTCACCGTGTACTCCGCGACCATCACGCCCGAGGGCGTGGAAGTGAGCGGAGAGGCGCCGGACAGCATCACCCTGCCGTAGGGCGCCTGCCGGAGAACGGCCTCACTCACCCCGACCGTCTAGTCTTCGAGCCGGTCCAAGAGCCAGGCCATGTTCTCGCCCAACGTGCGCATCGTCCGCATGCCCTCGGCGTCACCTTCGACATCGCCGCGCTCACGGCCGATGCCGATGTTCCAGTAGCTGGAACCAACGGTGATCATCTCGGCGATGCCAAAGAAGTGGTTCATCGTGTCGAAGGCGTGCATAGCGCCGCCCGGCGAACCGCGACGACCGCCGCCCCGGGCTTGCGTCGGAACATCTCTCGCTTGGCACGGCCGACGTAGCCCGCGCGGTCCATGATGGCCTTGATCTCCGAGGTGACGTCGGCGAAGTACACCGGGCTGCCGAGGATGATTCCGTCGGCAGCGGCCATGCGTGCGATGGCGTCGTTGCCGTCGTCCCTGCGGCCGTAGCATATGCCGTCGGCCTTCGCCGTGCACTGGCCGCAGGCTGTGCAGCCGCTGCACTTCTTGCCGCCAACTCGATCTGTTCGCACTCGACGCCCGCCTCGCGGAGCGGCTCGAAGACCGCCTCGATGAGCAGTGACGTGTTGCCGTTTCGCCGAGCTGAACCGTTGACCGCGACGACCTTCATGGCGACCGCCTCTCGAGGACACGTTGATTGCGCAAAAAGCGTTACCGAAAGTGTTTCACAGCGCTCCGGACTCGTTACCTGCCACCGACAGTCCGCCAGCGGCGCGCGACGGCGCCTGCTAGTCAGATGTGGGTGCGACAGGCTCGATGGCGGCGGCCGGCCTGAAGAACGCCTGCCAGAAGATGCGGTCGGCAATCACCAGGCCCGTTCCGACGCCAACGTAGATGACCGCCAGGAAGTCCCGGGGCAGGCCCGAGTTCCGGAGGATGATGCCGCTGCCCATCATGACGACGACGAACAGCCATGACTTCCACGAGAAGAACCCGAAGTAGCAGGCGCGCCCCCGCTTGTGGATGCGCAGCACCGCTTTGCGCGCGACACGGTCGAGCATGTAGCGCGACTTCATCACCCCAAGCGCCACGGCCACGGCGAGCAGGACCGCAAACCAGTTGTCGTGAAGGAAGCCGACACCTCGGATGAGCAGAATCGCCGCACCGATCAGCCACATTGCAGCAGCCGAGAAGATCTGGACCCGCTGTCCTGCGCGCGGAGTGAACCGGCGCAACCCGTCGTTGCGCGATGCGGTGGTGCCTGCTGATTCAGTCATGGGCGCCTCAGAGCAAGCACCACGCCGAGTCGCCGCATCAGGCAACCATCTTGATCGCGGCCAGCACGACAGCCGCAACTGCGACTGCGACGCCTAGGATGCCGAGCAGTCTCATCCGAGCCGAAAGGCGCTTCTGGGTCCATCCGCGAGCCTCGTAACCGCGGCGCATCAGGACGTCGGCGAGCGCGTCGGCCCGCCTGATCATGTAGACGAAGTAGGCCATCGCAACGAGGGCCAGCACCGCGAGTAACGCCATGATCGCAGGCTTCATGAGATCGCCCGCTCCCGTCCCCAGAACGCCAGCGCCACCATGCCCGGTCCCGTGTGTGAACCGATCACCGGTCCCACCTCGAGCCGGACCACCTCCCCAAGGCCGCCGGTACGCTCGCGGAGCAGACGCTCAAGCAGGTCGGCATCGTCGGCGGAGTCACCGTGAGCGATGAAGACCGTGCCGCCGGTCGGGTCTTCGGCGCGCCGCTCGTAGGCGTCCACGAGCGCTCGAATCGACTTCTTGCGACCGCGGACGGGCTTGTCGACCACCAGTTCACCATGCTCGTCGACCCGGAGAACCGGCTTGACATCGAGCATGGCTCCCGCAAGCGCCGCGAAGTCGGAAACGCGTCCGCCGCGGCGCAGCGGCTCCAAGGTGTCGAGGGTGAAATACCCGTTCGCCCGGTCGATGCTGGCTTCGATCCATGTGGCGAGCGCTTCGTACCCCAGCCCGTCTCGGCGTTACGGGCCGCGTCGAACACCAGGAGGCCCTGATTGATGGATGCAGAGCGCGAGTCGATGACAAGGAGGCGGGCGTCCGGAAACCGCTCGAGCACCTCTCGGCATGCCAGCACGGCAGCGCTGTGTGTGCCCGAGAGCGCTGACGAGAAGCTAAGGAAGATCAGCGGGACGCCGGCCTCGGCCGCTGCCGAGAATGCCGACAGGTAGCTCGTCATCGGAACCTGCGCGGTGGTGGGCGCGGATCGCGCGCATCGCGTCGTAGAACCGGGCCGCCGTCATGGTCACGCCCAGGTCGTCGAAGTGCTCGGCGCCATCGAGGGTGAAGGGGAACTCGAGTACTTCGACTTCGAGCTCCTCGATGATCGTGTGCGTCAGATCGCAGCATGAATCGGTGGCAAGTCGGTAGTGGTAAGACGTCATGTCCAGTCTCTCTCGGTGGTGTAGACAAGGCCGACGGCGGGTCCGACGTGCAGGCCGATGACAGGGCTGACGGGGATCACGCGCACCGCACGACCGACGACAGGTTCGATCTGCTCGTGGGCGTACGTCTCGGCGGTCTCGGCGTCACTGATGTAGTGCACGCACGCATCCGTCAGTCCGAAGGCTTCGGCATCCTCGACGAACTTGCGGGTCATCTCGGCAAGTGCGCGTCCCTGAGTGCGAACCCGCGCGAACGTCTGTGTCTCCCCCGCCTCGACCGTGAGAATCGGCTTGACCTGGAGCAGTCCGCCGATCAATGCCGATGCGCCGCCGATGCGCCCGCCGCGTCGGAGGTACTCAAGCGTGTGCGGCGTGAACAGGTACCGCGTTCTGCGCAGTGTCGCGTCCGCCGCGGCGAGGCACTCATCGATCGTCGCCCCGGCTTCGGCCTGTCTGGCAGCAGCAAGAACGCCGTAGCCCTCCTCCATCGAGTTCGACCGGCTATCGAGCACCTCGACGCGGTTGTGAGGGTGGTCGCCTTCGAGCATGCCCGCAGCGATACGCGCAGTCTGACAGGTTCCGCTCATCTTCTCGGAGATGAAGATGCCGAGGACATCGTTCCCGCGACCGAGCCCGGCAGTAAACGCATCGAGCATCGACTCGACCGACGGCTGCGAGGAAGTGGGCAGGGTGCGCATGTCCTCAAGGCGCCGGTACAACGCCTCCACGTCCATGTCGAGCTCAGCGTGGTTGTGCTCTCCGTCGTTGATGAACAGGGACACGACGTCGACCTTGTTCTCGGCGATAGATCAGCCGGAATCGACGCCACTGAATCGGTGACGATGCTGACGGGCATCAACTACCTCCCCGCGCTCATTGACACTGTCGGACGATGAAACGATACACGACACGAAAGCGGCACAAGTGATGCGTCATCGCGACAAACCGTCGCTATGACCAATCACTGGTCGGCGACGACGTTGGTGCCGGCCTCGCCGGCGACGATACGCACGATGTCGCTGAGGCAGCCGATCGCGGCTCGCTTCCCGGTCGCCTCCACGAATCTCGCCGCAGCGTCGACCTTCGGCCCCATCGATCCCTCGGCGAAGTGATAGCCGCGGAGATCGCGTGCGGTCACGTGCGACAGGAGCTCCTGCTGGTCTGTGCCCCAGTCGCGGTATACCCCGGGCGCATCAGTGGCCATGACAAAGAGGTCGGCGTCCACGCAGCGCGCAAGAAGCTCGCTCGCGAGGTCCTTGTCGATGACCGCCTCGACGCCCACGAGCGTCCGCTGGCCATCAGGAAGATAGGCTGTCGGAATGCCGCCGCCGCCGGTGCAGATGACGACGGCGCCCTTCTCGAGCAGCCGATGATCGGGTCGAGCTCGAAGATGCGCTTGGGCTCCGGAGAGGCCACCACGCGTCGCCACGCGTCGCCATCCTGCTCGAAACCCATCCGCGCTCGGCCGCGAACCGCTCGGCCGCGACTGTGGTGATAGCACGGGCCGACGAACTTGGTGGGGTTGTCGAACGCGGGTCGGAGGGGTCGACCTCGACCATGGTCAGGAGCGTGGCGATCGGCTTCTCGAAAGGAAGGAGGTTGCCCAGCTCCTGCTCGACCATGTACCCGATCATGCCTTCGGTTCCGGCCCCGAGCACGTCAAGGGGATAGGGGTTGCCCGCGTCGTACGCCTCGGCCTGCACGCAAGCAGTCCGACCTGCGGACCGTTCCGTGCGCGAGCACCAGTTCGTGCTCGAGCGCCAGCGGGGCGAGCTGCTGAGCAGCGATTCGCACGTTAGCGCGCTGCGCCTCGGCGGTCTGCGGGTCGGTCCTCTTGAGTAGGGCGTTACCGCCCAGTGCAACGACGATCCTCACGCGTGTTCCTCTCGAGAACTCCGGCCACCGGCGACTGCGCCTCAATGAATAGCAATGCCTTCCACGTGCATACTACCGTGACTCGTCGGCGGTCCGCGCTTAGTGACGATTATCACAGTAGACTTCCGCGCAGCCCTCACGCACCGCGCCGAGATGCCGATACTCCAACTACCAAAGAGACACTGACCCGCATGCGGAGGCACGAGTGCTCACCCACGCAACCCGTCTGGCAAAACTGCGCCCGTACTACACCGAGGACAATCGCGACTTGTTCCGTGTGTTGCTCAACGCCACCTCCGCCGCCGAGGCCAACCTCGCGCTTCAGGTACTCACTCCGTTAGTTCCCGAGAGGACGCTCGTCACTGCATGCAACCTCCGAGAGGTTCTGAGGGCGATGCCCGAGTCGCCCTTCACGATGCGGGTCGACGAGGAGACCCTGGTGCGCGCTGCCGGGCTCAAGAAGCAACTGGCCGCTTACAGCAAAGTGCTCCCAGACGGGCTGGAGCTGGCCGTGACCACCGCAGGCAACCTCGTCTTGGACGTCATCATCAAGGACGGCGACACCAAGTACTTCTGGACTCCCGTGCCGGTACTCGACGACTTCGTCAACCCGGAGGTCGTCGACCTTGTGGTTGAGAGCGACACCCTCCTCGACGCGGTCTTCGACCTCGTGAAGTACATGGGCGTCGTCGTGAATCCGAAGTTCTATCTCTCGCTCGATGACTTCACTTTGGAGTACGCGTCGGACACGCTTGCGGGCCTGGGCGACCTGTTCTAGGCCTCCGAGCTGGTCACTATCTCGCACCCGGCCGCCCGCATCTCGGCGATCGCTCGCTCAACATCCCCGGGGGACAGATCGACTCCTCGGCAGCCATCGACGACGAGCATGGTCGGCAATCCCAACCCGCGGGCATCCAGAGCCGAGTACTTCACGCAGTAGTCGGTGGCCACGCCGAGAAGCCACACCTCGGTAGCGCCAACCTCGCGAAGGTACGTGGCAAGACGGGTGTCGACAACGTGTCCGTTGTCGAAGAACGCCGAGTACGAGTCGATCCCGATTTCGGTGCCCTTGCGAACCACCCGGGTGATTGCCGCAACGTCGAGCGCAGAATGAAATGACGCACCGGCGGTACCTTGGACGCAGTGGTCGGGCCAGAGCTCCGTTGCGGTTCCGGCGCCTTCGATGCGGTCGCCACTTCGCTTGCCCTCGTGGCTGGACGCGAAGGAGTGATGGAATGATGGGTGCCAGTCCTGCGTTGCAACGACCACCTCGAATCGCGGCATGATCGCGTTGGCGACGGCCACCGTCTCCTCACCGTGCGCGACAGCCAGCGTGCCGCCGGGCATGAAGTCGTTCTGTAAGTCGATGAGCAGTAGAGCTCTCACAACTCCTCCTGACCGGCGGTCATCTCGGCAGAGAAGCAAGCCCGAGCCATGGTGAGCCGGTACGGGTCGGTCGGCAGTCCGCCAACCTACTCCCAGGCCCGTCGCATGAGTGAGTTCTTCCTCGGCGACAGACTAGCACGGCGTGATCGGCAACCTGGGGCGTGTTGGCTTTGTAACAGGAAGTGAAATCTGACGAACGGTTAATCCCATGGGGCGGGGGTGGGTATAGTGCTTTGGCGCGCGTTTGCGATGGAGGACGATCGCGCACCATTTTGGGGAGGAACCGATGAGCACGAGCGTTGATCGCGCGAGGGTCTCGGCAGATATGCCTGGGACGACCCCGTTGTCGGTACGGGCACCCGACGTCGACGTACCCGGCATGATGGCCGACCGTATCGGCGACCTTTGGGCTGCCGAGGAGCGCGTGCGCCGCAACCGCCGGACTGAGCGTATGATTCTGAGAGCCCAGTCAGCGAAGTAGCCATCCTCCGGAGACTCGATGTGTCAGTTCTGTGTTGAGCACGGCGAAGGCAAGCGGTGGTACCTCCAAGCTCAGAACTACGCGCTCGACCTCAACAGCGACATCGCTCGGCGGGACTACGTCATTCAGTTCATCTCGGGCTTCGAGAAGATGAGGGGCCGCGGCATCGCCGCCGGTAAGGTCCTCGATATTCTTCCCCGCCCGCTCTCCCAGATCGGCAAAGACGCGATCACGCGGCATCAGATCCCCAACCACTTCGGGCAGCCGCTGTCCATCGAGGACTGCGAGCAGGTTCTCGACATCGCGTCCAGCATCACCGTCATCCCGTGCGTCTGCCGAATGCACGAGCCGGGCAAGACCGCCGAGGAGGTCTGTATCTTGGTGACTTCGAGCCCGGTCGACAGCGTCTTGCAGACCGGCTTCTCGGACTACGATGACGGGCCGGATCTTGACGACTTCAACACGATCACCAAGTCCGAGGCCGTGCAGATGCTTCGTGCGTGCGAGGACCGCGGTCTTCTCCACTCGATCTGGACCTTCAAGACGCCGTTCACTGCAGCGATCTGCAACTGCAACGTTGCGAGCGGGTGCATGGCCATGAAGCTCACCGCCGGCTATGACATCAAGGTGATGTGGCGCGGCGAAGACCTCGCCGTCCTCGACCCTGCGCGCTGCACCGGGTGCGCGCGCTGCGCCAAGCAGTGCCCCTTCGAGGCGATCTCGGCCACTCGCGGCGTCATCACGATCCCCGCCGAGAAGTGCTGGGGATGCGGAATCTGCCGCGCAGTATGCCCGAACGAAGCGATTCACCTCGTAGATCGCCGCACCACACCCGCCGCTGCGTCCGTCTGGTAGGGCTCGGCCGGCTGGGCTGACGGCCTGGAGCCTCGCGATCCGTGCTCCGAGCTACTCCGCGACGTACTCTGCGATCGCAGCGCCGGCGGAGTCCCGAAGCATCAGCCGCGACCCCTCCACCTTGTAGGTCGTCGCACGCGGAAGCGCCTGGAGGTACGCCTGCTCTTGAGCCATCAGGTCTTCGGGACCGGCCATCTCCGTCGAGGCGATAGCCGGCGAGATCGCGATCTTGCCGGCGTCGTCCGCCTTGTAAGTGCCGCGGTAGGTGTTCACTCCTGCGGTTCCTGTCAGCGACTTGTCCTCACCGAACTTGGCCGTGATCGTACTCGTCTCGATCACGCTCTGGAATCCGCCCCGCCCGTTGTTATACATGACGCAGTCCCAGTCCGTCCCGACGAGCGGAGTCTCCTTGAGAACGTCGTAGCTGACGAGCACGTTGCCGGCCTCATCTTGCAGCTTGAGTTCACTCTCAGTCACTGAGTACCGCGTGGCCGTCTTGAGTGCCTCGATGAACGCCTTCTCGAGTGCCATGGCCTCCGCAGGCCCGGCCATCATCGTCATCGGCCCGAGGACAATCTCGATCTTGTTGCCGATCTCTGTCGAGTACTGTCCGCTGTAGCGATTCACGCCGGTGGTGCCAACGACCTTCATCACCGCGAACTCGGTCGTGGGCCGGGTAGAGGTGGAGGTCTTGGTGAGCTGCCCGTCGACGCGGACCTCTGTGGCCTGCCAGATACGGTCCGTGAGCAGCGCTGAGTCATCTCGCTGGGCAGCGCACCCTGCCAAGGCAAGCGCCGCCAGGGTCATCGACACGCCAAGAACAACCAGGCGACGAACGGAAATCCGAATCATCGGGCACCTCCGTGTGCGAGAGATCGCGACTGTGTCTGCCGGCCCCATCATGCAACAACGGTTTGGCGCCGCGCCAGAGCACACAAGAATGGGAACACTCAACGAGGTGTAGTCCCCGTTGAACGGAGCGACGCATGGCTGATGAGAAGACCGTCCATGTCATTATCGGGCAGTACGGCTCGGTCGAAGACGCTTCCCAGGATCTCGATTACATTCTGGCGAACCGCGAAGAGCACCTCATCGGGACCTTCGATGGAGCGGTGGTCGCCAAGGGCGACGACGGTAAGGTGCGCATCGTCCGCAAGCACGAGACACCGGTTCGCTTCGGTGCGTGGGGCGGGGCCGTCGTTGGCGCGATCATCGGTCTTGCATTCCCGCCGCTCCTGCTCGAGATGGGTGCTGCAGGTGCAGTTGTCGGAGCCGTCGCAGGACACATCCGGCAGGGCATGTCGCGCTCCGATCTCAAGGACCTTGGCGATGCCCTCGAGAAGGACAGTGCCGCACTGATCATCGCAGTGGACTCCGGCGCGGCTGACACAGCACGAGCTACGATGGGCCGCGCTCGTTCGATCTCCGACCACGAGGTCGCTGCCCGGGCAAGCGATATCGACCGTGCAATCGAAGAGGCGGCGGCGAGTTAGTCTCCCCCGACCTTGACGCCTAACGGCCACGCGAACTCCGCCGGGAACGGTGCTCTTCTCGGCGGATTCTGCGTTTGCCGATGATGAACGCGGCCGCCGTCGACGGCTCGAATCGATCGCCCGCGGGCGAGAAGCTTGCGAGGACCGCCTGCCCCAGCGCGATACGCTTGGCGTGCTCATCGTCCTCTTGGCAGAGAGTGCAGAGGAACACACCCACGAGCAGTCCGTCCTCGCGCCAGACTTCGACGGCGTACTCCCACTCCCATCGCAGGCCCACCGACGCGTCAAGTGTCTCCTCGGGTTCGACCAGCTGTGGCATTCGGTCAAAGGATGGGTCTTCGCGCTCCGGCCAAGGCGCTGACTCCGGCTCGAGCGTCCAGGCCAGCACCGCGCTTGCCGTCTGACTTACGGCGGGGTCACTGTCCGTGCAGGCCGCCGAGAGCCATATTTCGCGCTGGTCGCACGAGACTCTCGACAACATGCACACCGCTCTGAGCCTCAGCACGCGACTAGACGAGCCGAGCGAGCGCTGCAGTACTCTCAACGTCTTCGGGTCCGACTCCGGATACATGAATCCCACCTCCTGCGCCGAGAATAGCGCCGGGGTGTGACAGGTTGGATGGGCGACGCGACTGAGGACGGGCAGCTAGGGGTTGAGCTGCACTTGAATCTCCACTTCGCTGCCTTGCTCGGTGTACTCGCCGCTGGTAGGCCACTGGCTGATGACCGTCCCCTCGGGCCTGTTCGAGCGCCCGTACACCACATAGGGGACCAGCCCCGCCGCCTCTACCTTGTCTCGCGCGCTCTTCTCTGAGAGCCCGACGACGTTGGGAGTCCTCACCTCTTGGGCGACAGCGCCGCTGACGGCAACCACGATCGAGACCGTCTTCCCCTCGTCCAGCGGCTGCCCTCCTGCGGGGCTCTGCTCGACCACATACCCCGATGCGTTCGATTCCCGGTACACCTGCGACGTACTCACTCCGTAGCCGGCTCGACGCAGCGACTCCTGCGCCCGGCTGACGGAACTGCCCAACACATCGGGCACGTAGGGTGTGCGGGATGTTTCGCCCGTCTCGGAGGGCGCACTCGGCACCACCGGCTCGGGCCGCGGCTCGGTCACAACGATCGGAATCTCGCTGGTCTTCTTGATGACAGTGACCGAAGCCTGGTTGGGCTGACGCCAGTACAGCCAGAGCAGCAAGATCACGACGAGCACCACGATGGCAAGGAGCATCCACGGCCAGACACTCGACCGCCGACTCGGACCCTCGGTCTGGTCTTCTTGGACTTCCGCCGGCTCTGTCTCGACGTCTAGAGGCTCGGCTTGCTGCCCGGCGTCCTGCGCCATCGTGCTCCCTCGGGTCTTGTAGGCGGGCCTCGTGCGCCGCCACCGCCCATTCTAGCGCGCCGGCAGGCGTCGCGGCCAAGGGCACGCCGCATGACGCACGCCGAGCAACGAAGAGGCTCGCTCACGTTCGCAGTACAACCGCAGCTCGGGGTACAGTCTGAACGGCAGACGGAGCGTGACGAGGGAGCTCGATGGCCAAAGGCAAGTCCACCAAGCGTGAGTTCGACTGGCGAACGTACTCAAAGCCCCCGCGGCTGCTCACCGACGATCAGGAGCAAGCGTTCTCGTCGGGCGTTCTCGCGCCACTCCTCGAGTGGACCCGCGGCAGCACCGACGCGCGCTTCGAGATCCGCGCTCGACAGGCCGCGATCTACCACCGCGGGACCCTCCTCCTGCGAGTTCGAGGCGCCGAGGCGCCCTTCCTCGGCGAGATCGACGCGAATGTTCGACTGCCCCGAACAGACCGCGCAGGCGCCGAGAACCTCGAGATCTGGCCGCTCTCCTCGGCTACGGAAGTCGCCGCGGCGCTCGAAGAGCTCGAGCGACTGCGCGTTGTGAGCGATGAGGAAGCCGGCGCCGGCACGCTGTCGGAACGAGGGCTTCTCCATGCCTTCGCGACCTCGAACGACGGGTCCGAGGACGCGCAGTCACGCTACGTTGTCGCCGATACCGAGTTCCAGTACGGCAGACGCCGTTTCGACTTCGTCGGCATGCTCCGCGCCGAGGCCGTGGGTGGTGCCGCGGCGTTCACCACTCCCCGACTGGTGTTCGGTCAGCTCAAGGGCCCAGGCCGACCGCTGAGCGGCACGTCCGGCCTCGTCGCCCACGGCGCCGACTTCGCCGAGTTCACCCAAGCGCTCGGTGGAGAACACCTGGACCGGGCGCGTCTGGAGCTCGACGCGCTGGTGCAGCAGAAGCTCCGCCTGGGCCTGCTGAGCGACGAGCTCCCGTTTCGGCACTTCGCCGAGGACGACCCGGAGTACCTGGTGGTGCTTGCCGGCGTTATCATCGCGTCGGCGGAGTGCGACGCGCCGCTCGCCGAGATGCACGACAAGATGGTCGCACGCCACCACCGGCCCGAGTTGATGAGGTTCGCGGCCATCGGCTCGCCTGACTCGCCGAGTGGAGAAGCGACACTCTGGCTCGGCACCGATGAGGCGCTGAGCTACCGCGAGTTCAAGCAGTTCCGCAAGCAGCTTCGCGCTTAGCCAGACGTATAGTGACAGCACGACGAGAGGACGACCGATGGCCTTCATACTCGCCTTGGACCAGGGAACCACCTCGACGCGCTCGATCGTCTTCGACGAGCGGGGCACCAAGCTGGGGATGACCCAGATCGCTCTGGAGCAGGTCTTTCCGCAGCCGGGATGGGTCGAGCACGATCCGATGCGCATCTGGCGCGACCAGCTCGCCACCACTCAGGGGGCGCTCGAGCAGGCGGGTATCTCGGCGAGCGACCTCTCGGCAATCGGTGTGACCAACCAGCGCGAGACCGTCGTGCTGTGGGACCGGCAGACCGGCGAGCCGCTCCACAACGCGATCGTGTGGCAGGACCGCCGGACGGCCGACGCGTGTGCCGAGATCGCCGAGCGGCCCGGCATCGACCGCATGGTGCGCGAGCGCACGGGCCTCGCGGTCGACCCGTACTTCTCGGCAAGCAAGATCGCCTGGCTGCTGGACAACGTCGAGGGGGCGCGACGGCGAGCGCTCGATGGTGAGCTGGCGGTCGGCACGATCGACACGTGGCTGATCTACAACCTCACCGGAGGCGCAGAGCACGTCACCGACGTCACGAACGCTTCGCGCACGCTGCTCTTCGACACGCGGACCGGCGTCTGGGACGCCGAGCTGTGCGAGCTCTTCGACGTGCCGATGGCGCTCCTGCCGCGTGTCGAGCGTTCGTCGGGGGTCGTCGGGTCGTCTGACCCGGCCGTTCTCGGCGCGGCCATTCCGATTGCGGGTGTCTGCGGCGACCAGCAGGCATCACTGGTGGGCAACGGCGGCTTCTCGGCAGGCGACGCGAAGGTCGACCTTCGGCACCGGCATCTTCGCTCTGATGCACACCGGAACCAAGCGCCCGGCGTCGGAGACGCTGGCGCTGACGGTAGCCGCGCAGATCGGCGACGAGCTCGAGTACGCGCTCGAGGGCTCGATCTTCATGGGCGGCGCTATCGTGCAGTGGATCGTCGAGCAGCTGCACCTCGCAGAAAGCCCACAGGCCGCGCAGGCCCTTGCCGAGAGCGTGCCCGACAGCAACGGAGTCGTCGTGGTACCGGCACTCACAGGGCTCGGCGCTCCCGAGTGGGACCCGTACGCGCGGGGCGCGATCTTCGGGCTGACCCGCGGCGCGAACTCGGCTCACGTCACCCGGGCGGCGATGGAGTCGATACCGCTGCAGGTCGGCGACCTGGTCGGCGCGATGACCGCCGACTCGGGACACGGGCTGCACTCGCTACGAGCCGACGGCGGCGTCACCGTCAACACCTTGGTGATGCAGACGCTCGCCGATGTGCTCGGCATCGAGGTCCACACCGCAGCGCTCGCCGAGTCGACTGCGCTGGGCGCAGCCTACCTGGCCGGACACGCGGTCGGCGTCTGGCAGACACCCGACGATCTACCGCTTCTGTACGCAGTCGGCCGAAGCTATGAGCCTGATGCCGCAGCTCAGGACCGTATCGCGCATCTGCAGCTGTTGTGGTCCGAGGCGGTCAAGCGCTCACTCAAGTGGGAGCGAGACTAGACGTCCGGCACGACCGCCACGCCCCAACCGGTGCCCGTGTGGGTCGCGATGACCGAGCCCGCTTCGTAGACCACCATCTCGGTGACTTCGAAGCGCTTGGCGATCTCGTCGCGAAGCCAGAGCGCCCGATCGTGCGAGAGAGCGTGGCCCACCGCGAAGCGCCCCGAGGCGGCAGTGCCCATCTCCGTGGCAACCCAGTCGAGTGTGTGCTTCAGCGCCGCCTTCTCGCCCCGGCTGCGGGCCACGGGCACGAAGGCGCCATCGGGAGCGACGGTGAGGGTGACCTTGAGGTTCAGCATCGCGCCGAAGAACGCGCCCACGCGACCGATTCGTCCGCCCTTGGCCAGGTTGTCGAGTCCGTCCAAGCCGACGATGAGCCGGACGCGCTCTCGGACCTTGGCGATCTGCTTGAGTGCCGTCTCGGCATCCAGACCGTCCGCGGCGCAGCGGGCGGCCTCGATGACCTGCCAGGCGCAGCCCCACGAGAGGTTCAGCGAGTCGAACACCTGCACCCGGCCCGCGAACTGCTCGGCAGCGGTATGCGCCGACTCGATGGTGCCCGAGAGCTTCGACGAGATGTGGACCGAGATGACCTGCTCGGCGGTCTCGAGCGCCTTGGTGTAGGCGTCGACGAAGGCGCCGACTGAGGGCTGAGAGGTGGTCGGCAGAACGCGGCGCCGCATTCATCCGATCGAAGAACTCCTGCTGGGTGAGATCTCCGTCGGTGAACGACTCAGTGCCGATGGCCACGGACAGGGGAACCACGATGATGCCGTGGTCTGCCGCCATGGCGGGCGCGATGTCTGCCGTGGAGTCGGTAACCACCGCGAAGCGCGTCGGAGTGCCCGTGTCAGAAGCCATCATCCGAGATCCCTCCCTCGAGGCGGTATGCCAGCGCGGTGCGCGGCTTGTCGCCTGTATGTTCCATCAGCCGACATCACACCGAGCGCGCAGGTAACTGGCCAGCGTCTCCTCGATGTCGAGTCCGTCATCGTGGGGCACCCTGAGGATGGTGATGGTGCCGTACTCCGCGAGCAGGGCGCATATCTTGTCGACATCCCGCTCGTTGTGACCGAGTTCAGCCAGATAGCGGTCCCGGAAGCCGGAGACCTTGCGAGGATTACGTGCCCACCAGCCCCAGAGATTGGAGCTCGGACCGAGTGTCCTCATCCAGTGGCATCCGGCCGCCTTGCCCTTGGGCACGCCGCGCGGCCACTCGCGCTCGACGAGGATCCGGTAGCCGTCGTTCGCGCTGCGGGCGTCAAACGCGGACTTGATTCCGATGCTGCCGCTCATTGGGCCAGCTTCCGCTTGAGGGCCTCGTTGACGACAGCCGGGTTTGCCTGGCCGCCGGTCTCACGCATGACCTGCCCCACAAAGTAGCCGAGCAGCCCCTCTTTGCCGCCGCGATACTCCGCGACCTGTCCTGGATTGGCGGCCAACACGCGGTCGACGATCGCATCGATCTCGCCCGAGTCACTCACCTGCCGCAGGCCCTTGATCTCGACGATGGCTCCCGGCGCGTCGCCCGAAGCCGCCATCTCGGCGAAGACGTCCTTGGCTTGCTTGCTGGAGATCGTGCCGTCTTCGACCAAAGAGACCAGCTCGGCGACCATGCCCGGTACGATCCTGGACCCAGTCACGTCGATTCCCTCGGCGTTGAGGTGCGCACTGAGGTCGTTGAGGATCACGTTGCTGATGGCCTTCGCCCTCTCGTTGCCGGCGATGAGTACCGCCGACTCGAAGAACTCGGCGAGATCCAGGTCGCTCGACAGCACCGTGGCGTCGTGCGCGCGAAGGCCGAAGTCGGCCATGAATCGGGTGCGCATCGCGTCGGGAAGCTCGGGCAGTCGCGCGCGCACGCTCTCGATGAACTCGTCGGAGAACTCGAACGGCACCATGTCCGGCTCGGGGAAGTAGCGGTAGTCGTGCGCCTCTTCCTTGCTGCGCAGCGAGCTGGTGACTTTGGCGGCGACGTCGAAGTGGCGCGTCTCCTGGATGACCGTGCCGCCGCCCTCGATGAGCTCGACCTGGCGGACGATCTCGTAGGCGAGCCCGTCGTGCAGCGCCTTGAAGCTGTTCATGTTCTTGATCTCGGCCTTGGTGCCCAGCTCGGTCTCGCCTCGCCGACGAACGCTCACGTTCGCGTCGACGCGCATCGAACCCTCTTCCATCGAGCAGTCGCTGATTCCCAGCGACACCCAGATGAGCCGGAGCTTCTGCGCGAAGCGGCGAGCCTCCTCCGGAGTCCTGATGTCGGGCTCGCTTACCAGCTCGATGAGCGGCGTGCCCGCACGGTTGAAGTCGACGAGCGACTTGGTCGCCCCGGAGATGCGGCCTTCGCTGCCACCGACGTGGATCATCTTGCCGGTGTCCTCTTCGAGGTGGATACGGGTGATGCCGATGCGCGTCACGTAGCCGTCGCCGTCGGGCAGAGCCGACACGCCGACGGGGGCGGCGGACAGGTCGATACGTTCTGCGGCCAGCGGCCCATCGACCTCGACATCGACGTGGCCGTCGGCACAGAACGGCAGGTCGTACTGGGATATCTGGAAGTCCTTGGGCATGTCGGGATAGAAGTACTGCTTGCGGTGGAACTGGCTCCAGTTGGCGATCGTGCATTCCGTGGCCAGCCCCGCCAGCACCGTGTCTTCGATGGCGGCCTGGTTGGGCACCGGCAGCGCTCCGGGCAGGCCGAGACACACGGGGCATGTGCGGGTGTTGGGCTCTCCGCCAAAGGCGACAGCGCATCCGCAGAACATCTTGGTGTTCAGGGTCGTCAGTTCGGTGTGGATCTCGAGGCCGATCACGGCCTCCCAGTCCTGCATGACCTCGGAGAGACGGTCTTTCGCCATATGCGGAGCTCCTTATGGGAGTCGCCCGAGCGCGCATCGGCACGCACGCGTCAGGCGGCGATCATCTGTGTGATGCCGATTCTACCTGAGCCGTCGTGTATTGGCGCAGCCACGCACTCGGCAGGAATGTCGAGAAGTGCTCGCCGGAGCAGGCCAAGTCGGGTATAGACCGTACGACGCCCCACGTACATCAGGAGCAGGGTTCTGCACGCCGCGAACCCGCCAACGACTTCCAGGAGGCACCCATGGGATCCGACGAAACCAAGCACGGTGACAAGAAGGCCCCAATGAGCATACCGGCGCCTGAGCCCGCCCTCCCCACCGCCGACTCGGGCGACACGACGAAGGCGGCACCGCTCGTAACGTCGCACGTGTCCGGAACGCTCGAAGGCGAGAGCCTGCAGGCGAACCTCAGTGCCATCGCCACAGCGCAGGTCGGCTCGCTCGAAGCAGTAGGCAGCGCGGTCGGCTTCGCGAACGTGAGCGGTGACGCGACCGTGACCGCCTCGGCTACCCCGGTCGTCTACGCCAAGGGCAACGTCTCGGTGCGCCAGTCCTACGCGAGCGCAGTGCTGGCGGGCGGCGACATGGAGATCTCGCAGGCAGGCGCACCCCTCATCATCGGCAAGAGGCTCAACGTGTCGCAGGGTGGCGCGGTGGCGATGGCAGCGGGCGAGGCCGAGGTGACAAACGGGTTTGTCGGCATCCTCATCACGCCCAAGGCGACCATCGCCGAGGAGTCCAGAGTGCTCATCGGCACCAAGGCCGCCCTCATCATCGCGGCGGCGCTGCTCGGCGGTTTCGGGCTCGTCGCTCTGGTGATGGTGCTGGGCGTGAGGCGCGTCATGACGTGGCGGCCCCAGATCAGCGTCCCCCAGCTCCCGAGCCTCGCCGAGGTGCAGGAGCGCATCGCGCAGATTCGCAGCCGGCGTGCTGCATAGCGCTTCGATGGCTGTACGCGGATAATCCGCTGTAAGGGTATACCTGAGACGAGCCCGTTGGGATACGCGAACTTGGAGGAACTCATGTCTGACGAAAAGAAGACGGATGCGTCGGTCGATCCGGCCGGCTTGGTCGAGAAGGCGTTCCTGCTCGGCATCGGCATACTCGAGATGTCGAAGGAGAAGTCCCAGGATTTCGCCAGCGAGCTGATGGAGAGCGGCAAGATGTCGCCAGCGACGCCAAGAAGGTCGCCGACAGGTTCGGCGAGATCGCCGGCGAGCAGCAAGAAGACGCTGCGCAAGACCGTGTCCACCGAGACCAGCAAGGTCGCTCAAGACGAGCGGGCTTGCGACCAAGGACGAGGTAGCGGACCTCAAGTCGCAGATCGCGGAGCTCAAGGAGATGCTCGCCGCTTCCGCGACCAAGGGTGACGCCGAGGGCGGCGCCAAGTAGCCGACCGAACGGCAGGCGCGTAGTAGCCAGACGTCACTCCTCGGCACCGGGAGCAGCATGCCTCCGTACAAGCACCTGAAGCGATACCGCCAGATCGTCGGCGTACTCATGGACGAGGGCCTGGACAACACGCTGGACGTCTTGGGCCTTCGTCGTTTCGCGCCCGTCAAGAGCCGTCTGCACGGCGAGCGGGAGAAGCCGGAGCGCGTGCCGCGTCCGTCTGCGCCACACCCTCGAGCGTCTCGGACCGACGTTCGTGAAGTTGGGGCAGGTCGCCTCGACCAGGCCCGACCTCATTCCCGAGGACTTCATCGTCGAGCTCCGCAAGCTGCAAGACGACGTTTCGCCGTTTCCCGATGACGAGGCCTTCGCGCTGATCGAGTCGGAGCTCGGCGCGCCTGTGGGCGAGCTGTTCGCGGAGTTCGACGGCGAGCTCATCGCGGCCGCTTCTCTCGGACAGGTCTACTCGGCGGTGTCGCCTGACGGCACTCCGGTGGTCGTGAAGGTCCAGCGTCCGGCGGTGCAGGTGAGCGTCGACACCGACCTCGACATCCTGCTGACCCAGGCGCGCTTCGTGGAAGCCCACTCCGAGCTGGGCGAGCTCTACGACGTGGTCGAGATCACCACCGAGTTCGCCAGTGCTGTCCGAGGAGAACTCGACTACCTGGCGGAGGCGCGCAACGCCGAGCGGCTTGGGCGAGATGTTCGCCGATGACGACACCGTCGCGTTTCCGGCCGTCTACTGGGAGTTCACGACCTCCAAGGTGCTCACGCTGGAGCGGTTCGTGGGCATACCCTTCAACCGTCCCGACCTGCTCGACGAGTCCGGCGCGGACCGTGCCGAGCTCGCCCAGCGAGGCATCTACGCCTACCTCGAGCAGATATTCATGCACGGCTTCTATCACGCCGACCCTCATCCGGGCAACCTGTTCGCGCTGCCCGACGGCCGAGTGGCCTTCACCGACTTCGGGCGGATCGGAACGGTGTCCCAGGTCGGGCGTGACCAGCTCGCAGACCTGTTCGTGGCGATCGTCGACAACGACGTGGCGCTCGCGGTCGACACGCTGTTCGCAGCGGCCGGGCAGTCCGGGCAACATCGACCTCGCCGAGCTCGAACGCGAGGTCTCGCGGCTCATCACGAAGTACTACAACAAGTCGCTCAACGAGATCCGCATCGGCGAGCTCATCTCCGAGGTGCTGGCGCTGGTGCGCAACCACCACCTGCTGCTCTCCTCGGAGCTGGCCATGCTGCTCACGACTCTGGTGGTCCTCGAGGGTCTGGGCCGGATGCTCGATCCCGAGTTCGACTTCGTCGCGGTAACAGCGCCCTTCGCGCGCAAGATCACCAACGCGCGCTATGGCCCCCGACGCCGTGATGCGCTCGCTGACGCAGAACGCTCGGCGCCTCCTGCGCATCGCGACCGACCTGCCCGAGTCGTTCTCGCGACTGCTCAAGCGGGCAGGTCAGGGCGAGTTTCGCATGGTGGTCGAGCCCATCGGCCTCGACCCCATCATGAAGCGGCTCGAAGAGGTGGCCAACCGGCTCGCGTTCGCCTTGGTGGTCTCGGCGTTCGTCATCGGGCTGTCGATGCTGCTCGCCAACACGGTGGTGCCGGAGTGGTTCACGTGGATCGCGCGGCGTCGCGCTGGCGGCAGCCGTGGGAGTGGGGTCGTGGTTCTTCATCTCGAGCCTGATGGCGCGCTACAAGCGATAGTCCTCATGAGCGACCAAGAAAGGGCGGCCCTCGCGGGCCGCCCTTTGTGTCTCACGGATAGCAGCTGCTACGCAGGCGGGGCCGGAGGAGCCGGCGGCGCGGTGTAGTCGCTCTGCGCAGGAGCGGGAGGCGCCGGCGGAGCTGGGGGCGCCGAGGCCGCAGGCGGCGCAGGAGTCGGGCTCGCCGGTGCGGGAGCCGGGGCTGCGCTCTTACTGCTGTTGAGCATCTTGTCGATCTGCGCGAACACCGGAACCATGAAGCTCGGCGGCGTCTGCGACGTCTTGCCGAAGGCAGCGCGAACCTCATCGGTGTACAGGTAGTAGAGGATCGCGATGGCCACCAGGACGCCGAGGATCGTTGAGACCAGGCCGCTCCCGCGATTGGCGACGAGCGTGACGATGTTGCTCGCGATCGACACCCAGGTCCAGATCATGCCCAGCGTCCATGCCCATGGCTTGAGCTGCAGGGCGCCGACACCGAACGTGATCTCGACCGCGCACAGCAGCGCCGTCCAGATGGCGAGGACCACGAGCAGCACGGCACTCCCGGCCAGCGCTGCTCCGCCGGCGACACCGCCCGCGCCAACCGCACCGGCGCCCAGCGCCATGAGCGCAAGCGCACCGAACACCGCAGTGACCGCGACCACGAGCCCTAGCGCCCCGAAGACGATCGCGAGCCACCCCAGTACCGTAACCCCTGTGGGTCTCTTCATGTGACGCCCCTCTCGGCCGGTGAACAGTGCCTGCTGTCGCGACACCACGCGGGCGGATGCCCCAGATGCCGCCCAGCCCCATCCCCTCTGCGGCTCACTCTACGCCGACTGACCTGCCGAGAGAACACCGAGGGCCGTCGGGTGGTCGACGGCCCTCGGTCGCGCACAATGCAAGCAGGCGCCTAGACGAGCGCGCCCTTGATCTTGTCGATCGCGGCCTGCTCGGTCTCGTCGGTCGCGCCTGAGGCCTCTGCGGCAGCGCTCGCCACGCCCAGGATGAAGTCCTTGTACGCGTCAAGCTCGTCAGGCGCGATGTCGGCGACGAGCTTCGATGCCTCGGCCAGGACGCCGAGGACCTCGGTCTCCATCTCGGCCGCGCCCGCCTTCAGCTTCTTGTCACGCTTCATGCCGCCGCCCATTGCGAGGTCGCGCACGAGCGTGCTGGGACTGGACTTCGCCTGACCGGTGATGAACTTGCCGGTCGCGGTCGCCTCCTTCATCGACTCCCAGAAGTGGGCGCCGTTCGCGAAGGCCACGAACGCCATCGTGTCCTGAACCGAGTAGACGAGCGTGAGCCACTGATCTTCTGTGAAGTCGGACTTGGTTGCCATCGGTGCTTCTCCTGTCGTTGAGGTGACTGCCGAGACGAACTACCCGTTGCCGGCCCTAGCCGGTGACGAGCGGGCTTCTGAGGTCGAGCGCCAGGTCGCGTTCGAGCGCGGCCGCCGCACGGAACACCTTGGCCTCGGCGAAGTAGTCGCCGATGATCTGCAGGCCGATGGGCATGCGTGCCCCGTCGGTCTCGGTTCCGAATCCACACGGGATGCTGATGGCGCAGTTGCCGGCAAGATTGACCGGAATCGTGTAGGTGTCGGCGAGATACATCGTCAGCGGGTCAGCCTTCTCGCCGAACTTCCAAGCGACCTGCGGGCTCGTGGGGGTCAGAAGCACATCGAACTGCTCGAACGCGGCCGTGAACTCGTTCGCGATCACGGTCCGCGCCTTCTGCGCCTGGCCGTAGTAGGCGTCGTAGTAGCCGGCCGACAGCGCGTAGGTGCCGAGCATGATGCGCCGCTTGGCCTCGGGACCGAAGCCCTCGGCGCGCGAGCGCATGTACAGGTCGAGCACGTCGGTGGTGTTCTCGGCGCGGTGGCCGTAGCGGATGCCGTCGAACCTCGCGAGGTTCGAGGACGCCTCGGCGGGGCCGATGATGTAGTACGCCGACAGCCCATGCTTGCTGGTGGGCAGGTTGACGTCGCCGACGGTGGCACCCATCGCCTCGAAGCGGGCGGCCGCGTCCAGCACGCTCTGCTTGACCTCGGGCGTCACGCCTTCGAGTTCGAGCAGGTCGCGCACGATGCCGACTGCGCATGCCAGCTGACGTCGGCGTCGGTGGCAGCACCCACGAAGTCCTCGGCGTCGCGCTCGGCCGAGGTCGCGTCGTGCGGGTCCTTGCCGCAGATCGCCGTGAGCACGGCCGCGTTGTCTTGGACGGTCCGCGAGAACGGTCCGATCTGGTCGAGACTCGACGCGAAGGCAACGCAGCCGTAGCGACTGACGCGGCCGTACGTCGGCTTGAGCGCCACGGTGCCGGTGAGCGACCCCGGCTGCCGGATCGAGCCGCCGGTGTCCGAGCCCAGCGTGACGGTGGCGAGCCCTGCCGCGACGGCCGCAGCGCTACCTGCGCTCGACCCGCCCGGTACGCGACCCAGGTCCCACGGGTTCTTGGCCGGCCCGGTGGCGCTGCTCTCACCGGAGCTGCCAAACGCGAACTCGTCCATGTTGCACTTGCCCAGCGGGACCACGCCGGCAGCGATCAACCGCGCGACCGCCGTGCAGTCGTACGGGCTCTCGAATCCCGCGAGGATCTTGCTCGAGCACGTGGTGTGCGTGCCGATGAGGTTCATGTTGTCCTTGAACGCCGCAGGAACGCCCGCAAGTGGCGGCAACTCCGAGCCAGATGCGACGAGCGCGTCGATCTTCTCGGCGGCGGCCAGCGCAAGCTCGGGCGTGACCTCGTTGAATGCGTGCACCGACGGGTCGATCTCGGCGATCCGGCCCAGCATGGTGGTGGCCACTTCGACCGCCGAGACGTCCTTGTCTGCGATCGCCTGGCGGATCTCAGTCGCCGTGGCCGAGGCAAGGTTCAGGTCGCTCACGCCTCATCCCCCCCGCCGACGATCTGCGGGATGACGAAGGCGCCGTCCTCGGCCTGCGGCGCGTTCATGACCGCGACGTGCTGCGGGAACGACGGAGTCGCCACATCGGCGCGAGTGACGTTGACGACCTTGATGGCGTGGGCCATCGGTTCGACACCGGCGAGGTCGAGTCGCTGGATCTCGTCGATGTGCCCGAGGATCGAGTTCAGGTCCGCACGCATCGACTCGACCTCCTGGTCGGTCAGCGCCAGGCGGGCGAGCATCGCGACGTGTCGAACGTCGTGCTCCGAGAGGGACATGCGGGCGTCCTTTCGTGCAGAGAGGCCACGCCCATGATGGGCTTCAAGGCGCTCGGGATGTGCGGGGTTCAGACCGCCACCATGATACCCGAGCCTCGGCGCCGTCGCTGAAGAGCGGCGGCTACTTGCTCACGATGAACGCCGCGCCCACGGCTGCCGCGTTGTACAACACGTGCAGAAGGATGGCAGGCCACAGCGACCGCCTCGTCCAGGCCAGCCAGCCGAGTGCGAGACCCAGGACCAGCGTCGGAGCGAAGAGCCACATGCTGAAGTGATAGGCCGCGAAGATGGCGGCCGACAGAAGAATCGCCGGCCACATCCCCCACCGGGCTCCGAGAACCGGGAGAGCCACCCCGCGAAACGTCATCTCCTCCACAAAGGGCGCAACGATGGCCACCAGCAGGATCGACATCGCCAAGCCCGCGCCGCCGCTCCCGAATACCTCGGCCAGGTCGTTGGAGAGCCGCTCTGGCTGACTCAGCCCGAGGGACTGCATGGCGAGCCCATACGCGATGGCGAACGCCTCTGTGGCCGCGAACAGCGCGACGACCAGCCCAAGCGAGCCGATGGCGGATGGTTTCGCCTCGGCGTGAGTGCGCGCGCTCTCCGACTCCGCTCCACGCGTGAAGCCGAACGCCGCCGAGAGGGCCGAGCCATGACGTCCGGCAAGCCAGGCCAACGCCGCAAGCTGTATGCAGTAGTAGACCGCAAGCACCGCGGCACGGACGAGCGTGCGCCCCGCCCACGGCATCAGTGCAACGGCGTTCAACCCGAGCACAGCGTCCTTGCCGAACACGGTGACCAGCAGCACGCCGAGAACCACCGCGAGATCGAGGGGGCCCCACACGACCGTGCCCGGCACGAATGGACTGAGCGGCTCGCGCGGGGCGACCGCACGGCGTTCGGGCACGTCACCAGCGACGACCGGGGCCGTGGGTGCCGCTGCAACCGGCGCCGATGCAGCGGACGCCGTAGCCACCGCAGCGGCCCCCGCCCCTGCGCCCGCGGCCGCAGCGCCTGCGGCAACCCGCCCGCCCATCGTCGCGGACTTGCCCGCGTACTCGACGGACTTGCCGCGGGTCTTGGCGGCCTTCTCGGCTGCCTTGCGCACCGCCTTTGCCTCGGCGCGCGAGCCGACCACCACCTTGCTGGTGTCCACAACCGCCGAGCTCGCAGCTCCGCGACCGGCAAGACTCGTCTTCTGGATAGCCTGCCGCTGGCACTCGGCCACACACGCGAAGCAGCGCGTGCAGCGCTTCCAATCCACGGCGATGTAGGCGGGACCGACGCGAATCGCATCGACCGGGCAAGCCGGTGCGCACCGCCCGCACTGGTTGCAGCGGTCCGGGTGAAGTGTGAGGTGCACGCCGGTGTCGGTCACAATGTCCCCTGAGCACGCAACGCCAGGATCGCGACGACTCCAAGAGCGTTGAACACCGCGTGAGCGACGACCGCCACTCGCAGCGAGCCCGATCGCAGGTAGAGCCAGCCGAACACCGCGCCGGCGACGGCGAGTGGCACGAACCCCACCCAGCTCAGGTGTACCGCCGAGAAGATCAGACTTGTGGCCGTCAGCCCCAGGCCCGAGCCCCAGCGGGCCGCAAGGGACGGAAGAAGCACCCCGCGGTACACGACCTCCTCGGCAAGAGGCGCCGCGGCTACCAGCAGAACGACGGTCAGCGCGGTGCCGAGCCACCCGCCGGGAAGCAGCCGGAACACCGCGAGGTCCTCGCGCGGCAGATCGAGTCCCGAGGCGGACAGCAGCGCCGTGAAGCCCGTCGAGAAGAGCCACGCGCCCACCGCGGCGGCCACAGCGACCGCGTACCAGCGCGCACCTGCCGGGCGCGACAGCCCCACATCATCCCCGAGCCGGACTCCGCGTGACTCGTCGGCGCCCCACACGATTCCGATCAGCGCGGCATACAGTCCGAGGAGAACTCCGGCACCGGCAAGCGTGCGCGCGACCGGTCCCCATCCACTCTCGGCGACCGAGGCGACAACCGCGCCGGCGAGCAGGGCGAGCAGGAACGCCACGACGACCAGCCCGAGCGCCGAGCGAACGGCCCACGTCGAAGGTGTGCGCGGCTGCGCCGGAGTCCGGTGCAGCGTCGAGGCTCCCCGGGGCGCCGGGGTCGGGCGCGCCCGCAGTCGCGGCGCTCACTCGGCGTCGGCCTCGAGCCGGCGGCAGGCCTGTCTCGATGACGGCCAGCAGGCCGTCCTCATCGAGGATCGGTACGCCGAGCTCGACCGCCTTGTCGTACTTGCTGCCGGCGTCTTCTCCCGCTACCACGAACGACGTCTTGCGGCTCACGCTGCCCGACACCTTGGCACCGAGCGCCTTGAGCGCGGCTCCCGCCTCGTCGCGGGTGAACCGTACCAGCGCGCCGGTGAGCACGAACGTCAGCCCGGCGAGCGTCTGCGGCCGTTCCGGCTCGGTGCGCACGTCCTCGAGAACCACGCCGGCATGCGCGAAGCCGCTCCACCACCGAGACGTTGACGGGGTTGGCGAAGAACGCCCGGATGCTACTGGCGATCTTGGGGCCCACGCCCTCTACGCTCGCGAGCGGGTCCTGAGCAAGGATCGCGGCAGCCGAGGCGCCGGTACCCGCCAGCGGAGACTCCGAGCGAGCCGCTGCCTCGAGTGCCTCGATGCTTCCGAAGGCGCCTGCGAGCGCCTCGCCAACCGTCGAACCGACGTGCCGAATCCCCAGCCCGAAGAGCAGCCGCGACAGCGGCCTGTGCTTCGAGCGCTCGATCGAAGCCGAGAGCTTCTCGGCGACCGTGCGTCCGAGCGTCACCTCCGAACCATCCTGCCGGACTCGGCCCATGTCGAGATCTGCGAGCTGCTCGGTGGTGAGGGTGTAGTAGTCCGCGACGTCTTGGACGCAGGCCGGAGTCCACGAGCCGGGAGATGATCTCGTAGCCCATACCGTCGATGTCGGCCGCACCACGACTCGCCCAGTGCGCCAGCCGTTCGAGACGCTGGGCCGGGCAGGCGACGTTGGTGCAGCGGACGGCCACTTCGCCCTCTTCGCGCCAGACCGGACCGCCGCAGCTTGGGCACGTGTCAGGCATGCGCCACGGCAACGCCGAGGCCGGGCGCATTCCCGCGACTGCACCGACGACCTCGGGGATCACGTCACCCGCCTTTCGCACGATGATGGTGTCACCGATGCGCACGTCCTTGCGGCCGACCTCGTCTTCGTTGTGCAGCGTCGCGCGGGCGATGGTCGAGCCTGCAACCTTCACGGGGGCAAACTCGGCCAGAGGCGTCAGGACGCCGGTGCGGCCGACTTGGACCCGGATGTCCTCGAGGACGGTGGTCTTCTCCTCGGGCGGAAACTTGTAGGCGATGGCCCAGCGAGGCGCCTTGCTCGTGTAGCCAAGCTCCTCTTGCAGGGCGATCGAGTCGACCTTGACCACGACACCATCGATCTCGTACGGCAGGTCGTCCCGGCGCCCCAGCGCTCCCTCGCAGAACCGGCGAACCGCGGCCTCGTCGTCGCAGACCTCGACGTCGGGGTTCACCCGGAATCCGGCATCGCGAAGCCACGCCAGAATCTCGCTCTGCCGAGCAAGCCCGAGATCGCGCGGCGAGGCGATGGCGTAGATGAACGTCGCCAGGTCGCGAGACGCGGTCACCGACGCGTCCTTCTGCCGTACGGACCCGGCGGCAGCATTGCGCGGGTTGGCGAACGGTGCGCCTCCCGACTGCTCCTGCTCGGCGTTCAGTCGCGCGAAGGCCTGATGAGGCAGGTAGATCTCGCCCCGGACCTCGACCTCCGAGACGCGCGCCCGCTCTGCCGCCTCGGGCCGCATGCGCAGGGGGACGTCTCGGACCGTGCGGACATTGACGGTGACGTCCTCGCCGACACGTCCGTCGCCGCGCGTTGCGACGCGAACCAGCGAACCGTCGCGGTAGGTCAGCGCGAGCGAGGAGCCGTCGATCTTGAGCTCGCAGACGTACGCGCAGGGCCGCTCGCCGAGAGCATCGCGCACCCGCGCCAGCCAGGCGTCGAGTTCGGCCAGGTCCATCGCGTTGTCCAGGGAGTACATGCGGCTCGCATGCTCGACCTGTGCGAACTGCTCGCTCGGCGGGGCACCCACGCGCTGGGTGGGTGAGTCAGCGGTGACCAGCTCGGGGAACTCGGCCTCGATGTCGGTCAGCTCGCGCACGAGGGAGTCGTACGCTGCGTCCGATATCTCAGGGGTGTCGAGAGCGTAGTAGCGGTACGAGTGGTGTTCTATCTCCGCACGGAGGCTTCGTGCGCGGACCTCGGCTTCCTGACGATTCAGGGGCATTCGCTATTCGTCCTCGCCGCGCAGCTTCTGGACATGGATGGGCCCCACCTCGTAGATCACGACCTCCGGCACAAAGCGCTGGGGCCTCTCGGCCTCATAGATCCACGCATCGCCGAGAGTGACCTGGAAGTAGGTGCCTCCCGGCGCGGGTACCGGATCGACCTGCACGGAGTTGCAGAGGTAGGCCCGCAACTCGGTCTCGACGTAGTAGGAGAAGATCCGAATCGCCTCACGGTACTCGTTATAGAGCGCCATGCGCTTCTCGGCTTCGAAGATATCCAGCTCATCGATGCTGTCCATGAGCAGCTCCTTTCTGGGACCCGCTCGATACCGGCCAGGCGCCCGCTGCGGGCGCACCCTCGAGAGGCGTGCCCCTAATTCTATAGTGCCCGCACGCGCTCCGAGGGACGAATCCCAACTACTCGACAAACGCCGAAGCGCCCACTCAGTGATGAATGGACGCTTCGGACACATGAAGAAGACGTACCGAACGCAAGCGTTCGCCGACCCCCTGCTAGCGATTGTATACCCACATTAACGGCGCGGAAACCCGTTAATCCCACATTTCTTCGGTGATTACTCCAGAGCCGCTGCGATCTCGTCTGTGAGTTCCATCGTGTGTAGACGTTCTGGATGTCATCGAGCTCTTCGAGCTTGTCGACGAGCCGCATGACCTTCTTGGCGTCCTCTACCGAGACGACCGCCGCATTCGTGGGCTCCATGACCAGCTCGGCGCCCTTGACGGTGACGCCGGCCGCTTCGAGGGCGGTGTTGACCGACATGAGGTCGCCCGGGCTGGTGTAGACGATCCAGTCGTCCCCACCTTCTTCGAGGTCCTCGCCGCCGGCGTCTGCCACCAGCAGCATGAGCTCGTCCTCGTCACGCCGCGCCGGCCTTGTCGACCACGATCTGACCCTGGCGCTCGAACATGAACGCCACCGAGCCGATGGACCCCAGGTTGCCGCCCGCGCGGGTGAACGCGGCACGTACATCGGCCGCGGTGCGGTTGCGGTTGTCGGTGAGCGCCTCGACGTAGAGCGCGACACCGGCGGGACCGTAGCCCTCGTAGATGACCTCGTCGTAGTTCGCTGCGTCGGCGCCCGCGCCGAACGCCTTGGCGATCGCGTGGTCGATCTTGTCCTTGGGAAGCGAGTAGCTCTTGGCCTTGGCGATTGCGGCAGCCAGCGAGGCGTTGTTCTCGGGGTTGGGGTCGCCGCCGGTCTTCGCGGCAACGGTGATGATGCGGGTCAGCTTCGAGAAGAGCGCGGAACGCTTCGCGTCCGACGGCGCCCTTGCGGTGTTTGGTTGTCGCCCACTTGGAGTGTCCGGACATCTCGATCCTCTCAGCCTCCCGATGAACGTGCGACGCACATTCTACCCGTGCCGAAAGCCTGCGTCGCTAGCCCGCCACGACCGTCTGCGACGAAGTAGCGATGGATGCGCGGGTCGCCGGTCAGCTCCGGGTGGAACGTCGTGGCCAGCAGGTCGCCCTGCCGCGCGGCAACGATTGCCCCTCGTGCTCGGCAAGCACCTCGACGCCGCTCCCCGACGCTCTCGATCCAGCGGCGCGCGGATGAACACGCCACGGATACGGCTCGCCAATAGTGCGCGAAGCCGCAGATCGGCCTCGAACGACTCGGTCTGCCGGCCGTAGGCGTTGCGGCGCACCGTCGATGTCCATGAGCCCGAGACCGCGCTGGCCCTCGATGCCTTCGACGATCGCTTCGCCATCAGGATCGCACCGGCACAGGTGCCCCACACGGCCATACCCTCGGCGTGCCGGCTGCGATCGGCTCGTAGAAGCCGTAGCTCTCCATCAGCTTCGCGATCGCCGTCGACTCCCCGCCGGGGATGATCAGGCCGGCGCATTCGTCGAGCTGCTCGGGCAGGCGGACCGCGTCCGCCCCGACGTCGAGCGCCTCGAGCGCGTACGATGTGCTCCCGAAACGCTCCCTGAAGCGCGAGGACTCCGACGTCGCACGCTACCAGCCCCGCTGGTGCCATGCGCTCGCTCTCGGGGATGTCGGCGATGTTGATGCCGACCATCGCCTCGCCCAGGTCGCGCGAGACCTCGGCGATGATCTCGGCGTCCTCGAAGTGCGTGGTCGCCTCGACGATCGCCTTCGCGCGCTTGCGACGGGTCGCCGCTCTTGAAGATGCCCTAGCCGACGAACACGCCGTCGCAGCCGAGCTGCATCATCAGCGCCGCGTCGGCCGGGGTCGCGATGCCGCCTGCCGAGAAGTTGACCACCGGCAGCTTGCCGTTGTCGTGCGACCCACTTGACCAGCTCGTAGGGCGCCGGCAGCTCCTTGGCGGCGTCGAAGAGCTGCTCATCGCGCAGGCCGACGAGCCAGCGCGATCTCGTCGGTCACGGCGCGCATGTGGCGGACCGCCTCGACGACGTTGCCGGTGCCCGGCTCGCCCTTGGTGCGCACCATCGCGGCGCCCTCGCCGATGCGGCGCAGCGCCTCGCCCAGGTTGCGGCAGCCGCAGACGAACGGGACCGTGAAGTCCCACTTGTCGATGTGGTACTCCTCGTCGGCGGGAGTGAGGACCTCGGACTCGTCGATGTAGTCCACGCCCAGCGACTGCAGCACCTGCGCCTCGACGAAGTGGCCGATGCGGCACTTGGCCATGACGGGAATCGTGACCGCGTCCACGATCTCCGACGACCATCGTCGGGTCGGCCATGCGGGCGACGCCGCCCTCGGCGCGGATGTCGGCAGGCACGCGCTCGAGCGCCATGACGGCGACCGCCCCGGCGTCCTCGGCGATCTTCGCCTGCTCGGCGTTGACGACGTCCATGATGACGCCGCCCTTGAGCATCTCGGCGAGGCCGGTCTTGACTCGAAGGGTGCCGACTTCCTTGTTGGTCTCAGACACGTGCAACTACTCCTTCCGGCACTGCGATCAGGTCGACCGCGTGTACCGCATCATCGGGGTGCGTGTAGGTGTGCGATTGTACCCGCCGCCCTCGTGCGCATACAACCAGTGTAATGGTGCGGAATCGCCATCCGGGCGTCAGACGGGTCGGGCCCGGACGCCGGCTCCGTCCCAAGTCTACTTCATCGTGATGTTCACGCTCAGCGGGATGACCTGGAACCACGTCGTGCCCGGCGTCAGCTTGATGGGAGTCCCATCCGCCGCGGTGAAGCGGGGCGGCGCGGTGTTGTCGGCGTTCCAGGTCCCGTCGAAGCGCTGGCCGTTCCGAAACACGGACACGCGGCCACTGCCGCCAAGGTCGATGTCGTAGGTGGTGCTGCCCACCTTGTCCCGACTCGCCGAGATGTAGCGCGCCCACATGACCACCACGTTGTCGGCGGCAAGCTGCTTGCCGGTCGCGGCGTCGATGTGGCGGTTACCGTCGTTGACGCGCATGTAGCGCTCGGTCTCCGGCTTGTAGGTCCAGGAGACCTTGTTCGCGTACGAGAAGGGAATCGTCAGCGTGGCTACCGGCGCGCCCTCTGTTGAGGTCCGCGACGAGAACTGCAGCCGGGGCACATCCTCCGTGACCGTCATGTTGCGCTTCTCGGCCTCCGCGTACGCCTTCTTGGTGTTCAGGTACAGGTTGTGCGGAGCCGCCTTGGCGCTCGAGCGCGAGTAAGGCGCCGAGACGCCCGCGTCCTGCGACAGGTTGGGCAGGCCCGCGCGCTTCACGGCAGCGTTCACCTGATAGCTGGCGCCCGAGAACACGAACAGCGCGTGGTACTGCGGGACGATCCACACGTCGGAGAGCCTCGCACTTCGAACCGGGCCTACCGTCTTGGGCATCTGGCTTTGGAAGATGGCGTTGAAGCGGGTGATGCCGCCCTCGGCGACGGACTCATACACCACGTCTGCCGAGCTGAGGCCTGTCTGCGGGCGGGCCTGAGGGGAGTTCTCGATCTTTACCGAGAGAGGCCGCAGCGTGATCGCCTCGACGTCAGGCGCCACAAGCCCCGTGAGTGGCCAGCGAACGGCCTCGGGAGGGCGCAGGAACGACCCGCTCGCTGTCGGCGATGGGCCACGCGGACGTGACTTGAGCCGGCGCCTTGGGCAGGCAGCCAGTCAACACCAGCGTCGCCAAAACGCCCAGCGTCGCGGCGCGACCGACGATCCGCACAAGCAGCAGGGAGTGGCCATGGGCGACCAGCGAGTGCTCGTCGCGTTCGCGAACCGGGCAGGATCGACCGCCGGGATCGCCGCTGCGGTCGCCACCGTCCTCCGTCACGCCGGGTTTGCCGTGGACTGCCAAGTGGCTTCCGAGGTCACGGACGTCACCCCGTACTCGGCCGTCATCCTGGGCAGCGGCGTGTTCGTGCCCGGCCGCCGGTCCGATGGAGGCGGGTTCCTCACCCGCCACGAGGCCTCACTCGCGGCGCGACCCGTCTGGCTCTACTGCGCCGGGCCTATCGGCCGGGGGCGGTGCCCCACGGGCACCGATGCGAGCGATACCGATGACTGCAGCGTTGTCCTGGTCGCCCGGGCCGTCGGTGCCCGCGGTGCGGCCGTCTTCGGGCCGATCGGCCTGGCGGCGGATTCGGACCCGGTCGAGAGCCTGGGCCCGGTCAACACCGAGCGCGTCCGAGCGTGGGCCGGTGAGATCGCCGCGGAGCTGGGTCGGCCGGTGGCGCCGCAGTCGTGCCGGGCGGCGGTCGCGCCACACCTGCCGGCACGTCAGCGCGGCATCGTAGCCGGAGCCACCAGAACGGAGTCGCAAGGATCGTCTGGGGTGGCCTGCCGGCTGTGACAGCCTAGGTGGCACGGGTCGGGTCCAGGATGCGTGTCATGGAAGCCCGAGTCCTCCCACTGCCCAATCCCTCCGCCGCCCCCTTGCGATCCGTGGCCGGCCCGGCCGCCGTGCGCGTCGACGGCGAGCGCATCGTGATCGAGCGGCTCGTCCTGGTGGACGGCGCGCTCGCCGCCGCCCTCGCGGAGCGCGACGAGGCTGAGCGCCCGGCCATCGCGGAGCGAGCGCTGCGCATCGGCCTCCTCGCCCTCCAGGACGCCGCGACATCGATGGACACGGACGTCGTCCGCCGCGAGTTCGAGAAGCTCGTCGCCCAGACCACGGCTGCCAACGAGCAGGCGGCGCGAGCCGTGGAGGACGTCCTGCGCTCCAATTTCGCGGACGGTGACGGCCGGCTTCCCCGCACGCTGGAGCGATTCCTGGGGGACCGGGGCGCCCTCCAGAAGTTCGTCTCCGAGCTGTTCGACGAGACCAAGCGGGATTCGGCCATCGGGCGCATCCGCGTGCTGCTGGGCACCTACTTCGACGGGGACGCCTCGCGGCTGGCGGTGCTCCTGGATCCCACGCGGCTGGGCTCGCCGCTCCACCAGTTCCGCCAGGAGATCAACGAGGGGTTCAAGGGCGTTCACGAGCGCCTCACGGCCATCGAGGCGGCGAGCCGGGCCCGTGCGGACGAGCGGTCCCGCTCCGCGGCCAAGGGCGGGGACTTCGAGGATCTCCTCGAGGGGATGCTCGGGGAGCTGGCCCGTGGCGCCGGGGACCTCCTGGACCGGACCGGGACCGAGGCCGGCGCGCTCGTCGGATCCAAGAAGGGCGACTTCGTCCTCACGCTGGACCCTCGGCTGACGCGTGGCGCGGATGTCCGCGTCGTCATCGAGGCGAAGGACCGGGTGATGTCGCCACGCGCGATGCGCGAGGAGCTGCGGGAGGCGCGCGAGAACCGCGGCGCATCCGTCGCGATCGCGGCCTGGAGCGCGAAGCACGCGCCCAAGGGCGTGGCGCCCTTCACCGTCAGCGGCGAGGACGTGCACGTCGTGGTGGACCCGGACGCTCCCGACCCGGCGTACCTGGAGGCCGCGGTGCGGCTCGCCCGCCTCCTCGCCCTGGTCAAGCTCGGCGAGCGCGACGTCGAGGTGGATGCCCGGGCCATCGGTCGGGCGCTGGCCGGGGTCAAGGAGCAGCTCGAGGCCATCCGGGCGCTCAAGACCCAGCTGACCTCGGTCGCCAGCGTGACCAGGTCCGTCGCGGACGGCCTGGACGCGATGCGCGCCGGGATCCTGGCCCGGGTGGGCGAGGCGGAGGCGGAGCTCCGGGTGGTCAAGGACGCCGCCTGACGCAAGGTGACGCTCGGCCCGGCAGCCTCTGCGGGCGCGCGAGCGGTCGCACGGCATTCGTACTGCGCTTGGGTCCCTCCCGGATCTGGTGCCGACGGCAGGACCAGTGGGCCATACTCGCCGGATCCACGGGGAGCGACCCTGTTAGGCAACCGGGGAGTCGCATCGCGCTCCCGGGTCGGCCACCGCGCACTCGGAGACCACATGCGAAGCGCCGCCAGCCTGGTCGCCCTTGCCCTCCTGTTCGCGATGGGCGCGAGCGCCGTCGCCCCTCAGCCAGCCGCCGCCGCTTCGCGGCGCCCCGAGGCCGTATCCGCTGGCGAGGTCGACGCCAAGGCGCCGCTCACCGCGCGAGGGCCGCTACATCGTCATCCTCAAGGACGGCAAGAGCGTGGACGCGGCGACCGGCCGCGCCGGCAAGCGCGGGATCAAGGCCGACAAGACCTTCCGCCACGCGGTCCGCGGCTACGCGGCGCATCTCGCGGCCGACCAGCTCGCGACCCTGCGCAGCGACCCGGACGTGCAGGCCGTCGTCCCCGACGAGGTCATCTCGATCGCTGGCCAGTCCATCCCCACGGGCGTTCGCCGCGATCGGCGGCCGCGAGAGCCTGATCGCCGACATCGACGGCGATGGGCCCCGGGGTGGACGCCGATGTCGCGATCGTGGACACCGGGATCGGCGGCAAGGATTCGCGCCAGCACGAGGACCTCAACATCGCCGGGGGGATCAACTGCGCTACCGTCAATCCGGACGAGCCTGGGGCGACGCCAACGGCCACGGCACGCATGTGGCCGGCACCGTGGGTGCCCTCGACAACGGCATCGGCGTCGTCGGGGTGGCGCCGGGCGTGCGGCTGTGGTCGGTCCGGATTCTCGACTCGGCGGGCATCGGCCTGATCAGCTGGTACGTCTGCGGCCTTGACTGGATCACCGCCCAGCGGGATCCCGCTGACCCGACCCGCCCCCTGTTTGAGGCCGTGAACATGTCGGTCGCCAAGCGGGGCACCGATGACGGGGCCTGCGGCATCGTCAACAACGACCTGATCCACCAGGCCGTCTGCCGGCTGGTGGCCTCGGGCGTCACCGTCGTCGCCGCCGCGGGCAACAACGGCTTCAACGCCGCGAACCTCAAGCCGGCCAGCTACAACGAGGTCATCACCGTCTCGGCGCTCGCCGACACGGACGGGAAGGCCGGGGGCGCCGGCGGGGCGCTCTGCTACTCATGGGGCACCTACGACAGGGACGACACGTTCGCCGACTTCTCCAACTACGGCGGGGACGTGGACCTCATCGCGCCCGGCAAGTGCATCTGGTCCACGCTGCCGGGCAATCGCTACGGCTACATCTCCGGGACCTCGATGGCGGCCCCCCACGTGGCCGGCGCGGCCGCGCTGTACAAGTCATCGCGTCCGCTCGCGTCGCCCGCCCAGGTCCGCTCGGCGCTCCGCGCGGCGGGGACCCTCGACTGGAACACCGCCACGGACCCGGACTCGGTTCACGAGCCGCTGCTCGACGTGTCGCGCCTGGTCGCCCTGGGCGACTTCACCCTGGACGCCACGCCCGGGACCTCGCGGTCGGCGCTCGTCGGTGCTGGCCGGTGCCTCTCTGGAGCGCCCCGTCTCGCTCGTCCGCGCCGAGGACTTCCCCAACGCGGTGCAGCTCACCGTCACGGCGAAGGCACCGCTCACGGCGACCCTCGGCATCGGACACGCTCGTACGGGCTGGACCAGGTGGCCACAACGATGAGGATCACGGTCCCCGCCGGCACCCCCAGTGGGAGTACGTGGATCACCGTCACGGCCGACGACGGGACCCGCGAGCGCGCCTCCGCGTTCCCCGTTGGTGGTGGACAGCGAGCCCGCCGAGCGCCACGGCCCCGGTCCTCGCCCTGCGTCCCGGGTCGAGTCTCGGGCGCGGGCCTGAACTCCGTCGGCACGTGGGCCGCGGCATCGGACGTGGCGGGCACCATCGCCCGCTACGAGGTCCGCTGGCGGGTCGACGGCAGCCTAGGCAGCCCCGACGACGCTGTCCGCCTCGACCCGCCAGGCAGGTCGCAGGATGAAGACCTGGCCACACCTACGCCCTCCGCCTGCGGGCGCGTGACGCCGCCGGCAACTGGAGCCCATGGGTGGAGAGCGAGGCCGTTCGCACCGGTCCTGTCCCAGGACACCAGCCCGACCCTCGCGCCGATCCGGCGGCCTGGACGCGCTACTACCGGTCGTGGATGTCCGGCGGCACGTCGCTCTACTCGCGCACGCGGGGCACGTGGTCAGCGCTCGTTCACGGGCCGTGCGATCGCGCTCGTCGGCTCGAAGAGCCCCGGGCGGGGCAAGGCCAAGGTCTATATCGACGGCGTGCTGGCCGCGACGGTCGACTTCCGCCGGTCCTCGGCCGCGCACCGCCAGGTCGTGTTCACCCGCTCCTGGGCGACGGCACGGCCGCGCACCCTCAAGGTCGTGGTGCTCGGCACCTCCGGCCGGCCGCGGGTGGACGTGGACGCCTTCGTCATCGTCCCGTAGGCACGATCACGCAGGGCACACGCGCCGCTGGACCCGTTGCCATCGAGTGGTAGAGTCACCGTCCCGGTCCGGCCGGGCGGGCTCGGGACCCGTCCGAACCCCGGCACCGCGTCCTGACGGAGCATCCTCGTGGCACGCTCGATGTGGAAAGGGGCCATCCAGTTCGGCCTCGTCACCATCCCGGTGAAGCTCTACACCGCGACCGAATCCGACTACGCGATCCGCTTCAACATGCTCCACGAGAGCGACCTGTCGCGGATCCAGATGAAGGTCTGGTGTCCCGAAGACGAGAAGGTCATCTCGCGCGGCGAGACCGTCAAGGGCTACGAGTACGCGCCCGACCAGTACGTCGTGATCACGGACGAGGACCTCGACAAGGTCCCGCTGAAGACGGTGCGGTCCATCGAGATCGAGCAGTTCGCGCCGCGTGACGACACGACCCGGCAGCACGCGCAGTTCACCAGGCAGGCCTACTACATCGAGCCCGACAAGATCGGCCGCAAGGCGTTCTACCTCCTGCGCCAGGTGCTGGCCGAGAAGGGGCTCACGGCGATCTGCAAGGTCGTGATCCGGGACCGGGAGGCCCTGGCGGCGCTCGATCCGTTCGAGGAGACGATGCTCCTGACCACGCTCCACTGGCCGGACGAGATCCGGTCGACGAAGGAGCTGGACCTCCCGGCGGAGGAGTTCGAGTTCAAGCCGGCAGAGCTGCGGATGGCCGAGCAGCTGGTCGAGGCGATGACCGAGGAGTTCGACCCGGCCAAGTACCGGGACGAGTACCGCGACGCACTCCTCTCGGTGATCCAGGCCAAGGTGGACGGGGTCGAGGTCGCGGAGCCGGAGCCGGTCGCGGAGAGCGCGAACCTCGTCGATCTCATGAAGCTCCTGCAGGCGAGCGTCAAGGCGGCCACGGACGAGCGGGCCAGGGAGACGCCGGAGCCGGTCTCGGTCGCGCAGGCCAGACAGGACCGGGCGACGGAGGCTGCCGCTGCAGGCAAGGCCAGTCCCGCCGCCAGGAAGCGCGTCGCGGCACCGGGCGATGCGGAGGCCGAGGCCCGCCCGGCCGCGCCGCCGCAAGACCGCCTGACCGCGACCCGCGTCAGCCCGGGGTCACCGGCGCTGCGTCCGGCTGCTGGATGCCCGCCCCGGCGGGCGCCGGCTCTGGCGCGTCGCCCAGGCCGCCGGGCGAGATCGTGAGCACGTGGAGCCGCAGGTACCGGTTGCCACGTCGCTCGAGGACCGCCCGGTACCAGGCCGGGATCCCGGGGTGCTGGCCCGCCCCGATCACGGCGGGCTCGTCCAGCTCGAGCACGTGACCGTGCCGCTGCATCCGGCAGTGCCCCGCGGCACGCACGTTCCGGGCCCAGTTCACGTCCACGCCGTAGGCCAGCGGGACGTACACCCGGGCACAGGCTGGGCTGCCGGATCGTCGCCCGCCAGTGCCGGACGACGGCGTCAGGCCTGACCGCCAGCCCGATTGGCACGGACGGGGCATGATGGTGGCCTGCCACCGAGTCCCCGAGCCGCCCACCCGAGGAACCCGATGACCCATCCCCAGGCCGACGCATCGCCCATCGACGCTCACGACGAGGCCCCGCCCAACCCACGCGGCTGGCTGCTGGTCCTGGCGGCGGCCGCGCTCATGGTGCCCGGCCTGCTGATCGTCCTCGGGGGCGTCCCGGCCGAGGCTCCAGTCAAGGCGCTTGCCTATGGCATCGCCATCGTGGGGGCCGCCTTCCTGCTCTCCTGGGCGGCCGAGGTCGTGCAGCTCGACTTCAGCCAGGGCCTGGCGCTCGCGCTGCTCGCCCTCATCGCGATCCTCCCGGAGTACGTCGTGGATGCGACGTACGCCTTCCTGGCGGCCGAGGATCCCGCATACGCCGGGTACGCCGTGGCGAACATGACCGGCGCGAACCGCCTGTTGATCGGCATCGCCTGGCCCATGGTCATCGTCATCGGCTGGCTCCGGTTCCGCCGGCGGATGGTCACGCTCAGCACGGAACACGGCCTCGAGCTCGTGGTGCTGCTCGCCGCGACCGTCTACGCATTCACGCTGCCGGTTCGCGCCGAGATCTCGCTCATCGACATGGCGGTCCTCGTCAGCTTCTTCGTGTTCTACATCTGGCGCGTCGCCCGGCAGCCCGTCGAGGAGCCGCACCTGGTGGGACCGGCGCGGCTCATCGGGTCGCTGGCCCCCCGCACGCGACGGGCCGTCGTCGCGATCCTCGCGATCGGGGCTGCGGTCGGGATCCTGCTCGTGGCCAAGCCCTTCGCCACGGCGCTCGTGGAAACGGGGACCGCGCTCGGCATCGACGAGTTCCTGCTCGTCCAGTGGCTTGCGCCGCTCGCCTCCGAGGCCCCGGAGTTCGTCATCGTGGCCCTGTTCGCCTGGCGTGGAGCGGCCACCGCGGCCCTGGGCACGCTCGTCAGCTCCAAGATCAACCAGTGGACGCTGCTGGTGGCCATGCTCCCGCTCGTCTACTCGATCGGCAGCGGTGCTCCAACGGCCCTGCCCCTCGACCAGCGCCAGCAGGATGAGGTGCTGCTGACAGCGGCCCAGTCGCTGTTCGCCGTCGTGATCCTGCTGGACCTGCGACTCTCCCTGGTCGGCGCCGGAGCGCTGTTCGGACTGTTCATCGTCCAGATGGTCTTCCCCGAGACCCGGTCGGCCCTGACGATCGTCTACTTCGTGCTGTCCGCGGTCGTCCTCGCCATCAGCCGACGCGACGCCCTCGAGGCGTTCCGCTGGATGCGACCAGCGAAGGTGGACGAAGCACGCGAGGCGCAGGACGCGGCGTAGCGGAGGCTGGGCAGCGAGGCGCCCGGGTCCGGGTCAGCGTCGTTCGAAGGGCTACCAGAGACGGAGCTGCCCGGTCCTGCGCAGCCAGGCCACGCCGATGGCCATGAGCACGAGGCCGATCACGCCGAAGATCGCCTGGAGGAAGGACACCTCCGGCATCACGATCAGCTGGACGCCGATCCAGATCGCGAGACCGGTCCCGAGCACCCCCGTGAGCCAGGGGGCCACCCAGTGGCGCATCAGCGTCAGGCCGGCCAGGACCAGCATGCCGACGCCGTTCATCGCCAGGAGGTAGATGCCCGGGACCAGGTAGCTCCCGAACGGGGTCGCCTCGATCCAGCCAGGCGGGAACCCGACACCGGCGCCCGTCGGATCGGTGATCAGCATGATCCCCACCGGGATCGCGCCGAGGGCGGTGAACAGCTCGAGCGCGACGGCGACGAGGGCGTACCAGGGCCGGTCGATCGGGGTGGTGACCGGGTGGAGCTGGGCGGTCAACGGGAGCCTCCGTGGCGATTGGGGCGGCATGGGGGACGACGCCGAGGATGCCGGTGCCGGCGATGCTCGCCACGGGTCATCCGTCCTCCCGGCGGCATACTGGAGGCCCAGTTCCAGCCCGCTTCCGGAGGTCGTAGCCCAGGCCATGCGTACTCCATCGTCGCCGTGGCCATCGCTGGGCCTCAACCTGCCCTATGTCGAGGGGTCGATGGACGGAGCGACGCCCCGCTGGCCGGATATCGCGGCGATGGCGCAGGCCGCCGAGGACGCCGGGTTCGATGCCGTCTGGGTCTCCGATCACGTGGGGTTCGGTGACCCTGACACCGGCTGGAGCGGCGCCTGGGAGTCCTGGACGCTGCTGTCCGCGCTCGCCGTGGCGACCCAGCGCGTGCGCCTCGGCACCTACGTGACGGCCGTCCCGTACCGCAACCCGGCGCTGCTGGCCAAGATGGCCGAGACGCTGGACGAGGTCTCCGGAGGGCGCGTGATCCTGGCCCTCGGCGCGGGCTGGAACGAGCCCGAGTTCAGCGCGTACGGCTTCCCATGGGAGCGGCGCTTCGACCGGTTCGAGGACGGCCTGCGGATCGTCACGGCCATGCTCCGGACCGGGCGCGCGGACCACGACGGTCGGGTTGACTCGGTGCGTGGGGCCCTGGTCCGGCCGAGAGGTCCGCGCCCGGACGGCCTGCCCGTGATGGTTGGCGCTGCGGCGCCCAGGATGCTCCGCCTGGCCGCCGAGCTCGCCGACGAGTGGAACGCCGGGATGCGCACGCCCGCGGGTCTGGCGCCGATGCTGGCCGCGCTCGGGGACGCCTGCGAGGACGTTGGTCGCGACCCATCGACGATCAGGCGCTCGGCGGAGGCGATGGTGGAGATCGGGGCGCCGGCCGCCCCGGACGACGATCTCGATGCTCGCGGGTCCTGGGACGAGCCGCTCCGGGGCTCGCCGCCGGAGATCGCCGCGGGGCTGCGCAGGTATCGCGACCTGGGCATGGACCACGTGCAGGTCCAGCTGCGCCCCAACCGGGTCGAGAGCGTGCGGGCGTTCGGACCGGTGATCGAGGCGCTGCGGGCAGACGGCTGACCGCCGGCCCGCGAGGCCCGGCCGGCGGCGCGGCATACTGCGCCCCATGCCGCTGGACGAGTACCGCCGCAAGCGCGACTTCGCGAAGACCCCGGAGCCGGCTCCGGGCCGGATTGCGTCGGGCCGGATCGCGCCGGGCGGCCTGCCCGGGTCCGCCGTCCCGACGTCCCGTCGCCGGTTCGTCGTCCAGCGGCACCGGGCCACGCGCCTCCACTATGACGTCCGCCTCGAGATCGACGGCGTCCTCGTCTCGTGGGCCGTGCCCAAGGGCCCCACGCAGGACCCGGACGCGCGCCGCATGGCCGTCCACGTCGAGGACCACCCGGTCGAGTACTTCGACTTCGAAGGGCGTGATCCCCGCCGCGGCAGTACGGCGCCGGGCGACGTCATCGTCTGGGACTGGGGCACCTGGGAGCCGGAGAAGGAGACGCCGGACCCGGCGACGGCCATCGAGGCCGGCGAGCTCAAGTTCCGCGCCCGCGGGCAGAAGCTGAACGGCCGCTTCACGATCGTCCGGACGAGCCGCCGGCCCGGGACCGCGCCGCGCACCGCCTTCGAGGACGACGAGGGCGAGCAGTGGCTCCTGATCAAGAAGCGCGACGAGCACGCCGTGGCCGGCTGGGATGCGGAGGACCACCCGCAGAGCGTGAAGTCCGGCCGCACCAACGACGAGGTCAAGGCCAACGCCCCGGCGATCTGGGTCAGCGAGGCCCCGGCGGCCACGGCGGAGATCGACCTGGCGGGCGCCCGCGAGGCGCCGATGCCGCGCTATCTCGAGCCCATGAAGGCGACCCTGGCCACGAAGCCGTTCCGTGACGAGGAATGGCTGTTCGAGGTCAAGTGGGACGGCTACCGCGTGGAGGCCGTGATCCGGGATGGCACCGTGAGCCTGTTCACGCGCAACGGACACGACGCTGAGGCCTACTTCCCGCGCCTGCTGACGCCACCGACGTGGATCGAGGCCCGTGAGGCCATCGTCGACGGCGAGGTGGTCGCCCTCGATGCCGCCGGCCGGCCCGACTTCGGGCTGCTCCAGGAGCGACTTGGGGCGGGGCGATCTGGCGCGCCGGTGCCGCTCGTGTTCCAGGCGTTCGACCTGCTCCACCTGGATGGGCGCTCGCTGCTGGACGTGCCGCTCGAGCAGCGCAAGCGACTCCTCGAGCTGGTGATCCGCCCCACGGCCCGTGTCCAGGTGGCACCGGCGATCGAGACAGAGGGGATCGCGTTCTTCGAGGCGGCGAAGGCCCAGGGGCTCGAGGGGATCGTGGCGAAGCACCGCCGCTCCCGCTACGAGCCCGGCCGGCGCGCTTCGACCTGGCTGAAGATCAAGGTCCGGCCGGAGCAGGAGCTCGTGGTGGGCGGCTGGACGCCGGGGGAGGGGACGGCCAAGGAGCTCGGGGCCCTCGTGGTGGGGGTGTACGACGGCGATCGGCTGCGGTTCGCCGGCAAGGTCGGCTCGGGGTTCGACGGCCGGACACGCAAGGACCTGCGAGCGCGCCTCGAGGCCCTCGAGACCGACACCCCCGCCTTCGAGCCGGCGCCGCCGCAGGACTACAAGGGACGCTGGGGAGGGGACCTCGCCGGCGTGCGCTGGATCCGGCCGGAGCTGGTCATCCGCGCCGAGACGGGTGGCTGGTCTCGCGACGGCCACGTGCGCCAGTCGGCCTACAAGGGACTGGAACCGGGCCGGGACCCGAGGGAGGTCGTGCGCGAACGCGCCGTCGACCCGGCGAGGGTCGCACCGGACGCAGGGGCCGTCGTCGCGCCGGCGACGTCGATCGCTCCCGTGACGCCCGAGCCCCGGTCAACGGCGTCAGTGGCGCGGGACGTCGACCCGGCGTGGCTCGTCACCGGGGCCGAGCTGGTCGCGTTGGGCCTTCTCAAGTCCGACGGCACCTGGCACGCCGCGGGCCAGGAGCTGCGGCTGACGAACCTCGACAAGGTCCTCTTCCCGCCGCGTGATGGGGTGGACGAGGCACCCGTGACCAAGCGCGACCTCATCGCCTACTTCGCCCGCATCGCGCCCGTGATGCTCCCGCACCTGGCCGATCGTCCGCTCAACCTGCAGCGCTTCCCCAACGGGTCGGCTGCTCCCGGGTTCTGGCAGAAGGACATCCCGTCGTCCGCGCCCCGGTGGCTCACCATCTGGCGCGAGACCGGCTTCCGCGAGCGCGAGGACCGTGCCCCCAACGACCACCTCGTCGCCGACCGGGCGGCCACCCTGTGCTGGCTGGGCAACCAGGCCGCCTTCGAGATCCACGCCTGGACGTCCGTGCTCCACGACCCGTGGATGCCCACCTTCGCGCTCATCGACATCGACCCCGGACCCAGCACCTCGTGGGCCGAGACCCTCATCCTGGCGCGCCTCTTCCGCACCGCCCTGGATCACCTCGGCGTCAGGGCCTATCCCAAGCTCACCGGCAGCCGCGGGATCCAGGCCTGGATCCCCGTCGAGCGCGGCCGCTACTCCTTCGCCGAGACGAGTGCCTGGATCGAGACGCTCTCGCGTGCGATCGGAGCGACGGTGCCGGACCTGGTCTCGTGGGAGTGGGCAAAGGCGGACCGCGGCGGCAGGGCGCGCCTCGACTACACGCAGAACGCGCCGATCAAGACGCTGGTCGCCCCCTACGCGGTCCGCCCCCGCCCGGGAGCACCCGTGTCCGCGCCGATCCGCTGGGAGGAGCTGGACGAGCCGGACCTGGCGCCGGACCGCTGGACCATCGGCAACATCGGGGAACGTGTCGCGACGATCGGTGACCCGTGGGCGGGACTCCAGGAAGACCACCAGGTGCTGCCGCCCCTGTAGGTGGGCCTCGTGCCTCTCGGCATGCCCCAATCGGCCCCTTGCGGGCGCCACGGGCCGAGCGCATGATCGCGGCGATGACACCGATCGCCACGGGGGACGAGCTCAACTTCGGTCCGGAGGTCGTGATTCCGATCGTGCTCGTCGCGCTCCTGGTGGGCGTCCTCGGCGTGAGCTTCCGGCGCTTCCTCATGGCCGGGGTCGACGAGCTCGCGGACCTGTGGCGTACCTACGGTCCGGTCGCGCTCGCCAGGGCGCTCGATCGACGGCGCGGCCTTCCGCAGACCCCCTGGTTCTGCGTGCGCTGCGCCTCCCGCAACGGCCTCGCGGCCCGCCGCTGCTACCGGTGCGGCGGCGACCGTGAGGAGTGCGAGGCCCCGGTCCCGGACGCGGATGCCCCGGCCGGTGCCAGTGCGGGGCTCAGCCACCGGACCCGCCGGACCGGCTAGCGCCAGGCGCGAACGCTGCTCGGAGCCGGGTACGGCTGCCGGAAGAACCCCAGCAGCGGCTCGCCCGTGGTCTGGGTCATCGTGATCCGGTCCCGCAACGGCGCGCCGGGAGCGTCCGCGAGCACCACCCGCAGCTCGACGTCATCGCGGCCTGGGTGGTTGGGATCGTAGACGCGGAGCGAGATCCGGCCGTGATCTGCCTCCCAGCCCCACGCCAGCACCTGGTGGTTCTGCGTCAGCGCCCACGGAGAGATGCCCGCCACGCGGATCAGCCCGACGACGGACGGGTGGCCCGCGTCGATCTCCGCGCGGATGCGCGGCCACTCCCGCTGGACGGCCTCAACGCGGGGCGGCTCGCGACGCATGCACATGGCGAGGCCCCGCGGCGGGTCCGGACGCCAGGCCTGGAGGTCCAGATAGCGCAGCGGGACCCGCATCCAATCGAGTGACTGGACCTGGCGCCGCACAAGGGCGCGGAACCGCGGCGAGCCGTTCGCCGGCGGCAGCGGCTGGTCATGGGGGGCGTCGACACCTGCCTCGAAGAGGTCGCGGGCCGTCAGTGCCATCCCCCCGCACAACCCGGCGGACGCATCGCCAACACCGATCATCCGCGAGTCGATTGGCCCGAGACGGAAGGTCGGTCCCGGGGGAAAGGCGTTGCCGAACGGGAGCCCGTGGACGGACGGCAGGAACCCCGGGACGACGTTGGCGGTCACGTGTCGGTGCCGCCCGACCCTAGCGCTGCGGTGCGACCGGGGTCGGGTCGACGGTGGGGGTCGGGGCCGGAGCGTTGACGGTGACGCGCACGATGGCCGGGGCGCCGCCCATCGCCGACATCGGTCCGCTCTCGGGGGTCAGCACGTCCAGCAGGAGCAGGTAGGTGCCCGGCTCGACCGGGTGCCTTGAGCTCCAGGATCGCGTCGGAGGTTCCGCCGGGGGCGGAGACCGCATCGTCGAGGCGGACGGTGAGCGGATCGGGGACGACGAGGCCGCCAGCCGAGACCCACGTCGCCACGAGCTGCGGCGGCACGGTGGTCGTGCGCAGCTCGACATCCGGCTCGCCCGCGACCCGGCTGATTGGAGCCGCGAGGACCTGGTCCCAGCGGGTGGAGCCGGCGTTGAGCACGCGGACCGGCAGGTCGACGGACGCCCCGGCGGTCGCCGAGAGCGTGGCGGGCACACCGTATCCGACTGCCATCGCGCCGCCCACCCGGACGAGCACCGGCACGAGCAGGGCCTGGGTGGCCGCGTCGTAGGCGACGCCCTCGGGAGTGTGCAGGGTGGCCGTCAGCCGGTACAGGCCGGGCTCCGCGGGGTATGCGACATCGATCGCCGAGGCCGCGGGTGCCCCGGCTCGCGCGCACCGGCTCCACCACCGAGCCGAACTGCTCGGGAACGACGAGGTCCACCTCGGGCGCCTCCGGCACGGGTGTCGGAGTCGGGGCCGGTGACGGCGTGGGCGACGGCGTGGGCGTGGGCTCCGGAGTGGGCGTCGGCTCCGGGGTGATCGTCGGGGCGTTGGGCCGTTCGAAGCGCGCGACGGCGTTGGGGTCGACCGCTGGTGTCGGGGGTGCGAGCAAGGCCTGCTCGGGCGGTGCGGTGGGTGTCGGCGAAGGCTCGGGCGTGGGCGACGGTGTCGGCGCGACCGAGGGCTCCGGCGCGGGCGGAGCATCCAGGAGGATCGGGTCCCAGCGGACCGAGACCTGGGCGCCGGCGGGGATCCTCTTGGACTTGCCGGCCGCCAGCGGGAGCGTGAGGCGGGTCTTCGTACCAGCGATCGGCAGGGCGGCGAACGACGGCTCGGCGAACCGGATCCCGGTCGAGGTCAGCGATGGCCCGGTCGTCGGGCCCAGGGTGACGCCACCGAGCCTGCCGGTGGCCCCGGCGCGCAGCTCGGCGGCCGTGAGTCCCTTCGCCACCAGGGATCGGACGAACCCGCTGCTCGCACGCTCGGGGTCGAGGCGGACCGCGTAGCCGGGGGTGCGTGCACTCGCGACGGCGATCCGGTGGTTGCCGTTCGCGGTGGGCGATGCCGCCCAGATCTGCTCGACGCTGCTGCTGCCGCGGAGGAGCGCCTTCACGTAGTAGGCAGGCCCGAGATACGCCTCGGCCACGACGGCCCGGGCTCCGGCGCGCAGGAAGCCGGCGGCGAAGTTGTCGACCCGCTGCACGGCCTGGTCAGGGGTGCCCTCCGACAGGCCGGGCTCCGTGTTGCCGCTGGCGTAGCAGAGGTGGCTCAGCACCACGACGGCGTTCGACGCGAACCGGAGCTGCCCGACGGCCTTCTCTCCGAAGTACTGGTGCGTGCTGTCGTCACCGCCGGCGACCGGGTTCAGCCCGAAGCCGTTCTGGGTCGGCGGGTAGAGCGAGTCTCCGGTATCGGCTCGGCCAGCCGTTGCCGTGGCCGAGGTACACGACGATCGAGGCGCCGGTCACGGCGCTCTTGACGGCCGGCCAGGTGGCGTTCGGCGAGTAGACCTTCACGACCTCGGCGCCGGCGGCCTGCGCGACGTCGGCCGCGTCGTTGGCGAGGGCCCGATAGCGGGCGGTCAGGCTCCCCACGGGTCCCACGATCAGCGCGACCTTCGGCACGGGCGTCGCCGCTGCCGCGGGCGCCGCGAAACCCGTCGCGCCAACCAGCACGACGAGGAGCGCGGCGAACATCAGGCGAAGCCGGTGATCCAGCGATCCGTCTCCTTGGCCGCGAGCATGATTGGCGGTTGTCCTGTGGCCCCTACTCTAGTCGGGCTTGCAGGATTCATGCCTAGTGAGTTTCAGCCGCCTCGATGGTGCCATAGTAGCGCTTCGCCGACGGTTCGCGGCGCGTGCACGCACCACCGCCAACCACGACTCGACCCAACCGATCCGCCCTCGAGGCGCGTACCATCGGGCCATGGCCGCCCCGGACCCGCGCCACCGGCACACCAACCGGCTCGCCGGCGAGACGAGCCCGTACCTGCTCCAGCACGCCCACAACCCCGTGGACTGGTATCCGTGGGGTACCGAGGCCCTGGGCCGTGCGGTCGAGCTGGACCGTCCGATCTTCCTGTCCGTGGGCTATGCGGCCTGCCACTGGTGCCACGTGATGGAGCGCGAGTCGTTCGAGGACGAGGCGACTGCCGCCGTTCTCAACGCCCACTTCATCCCGGTCAAGGTGGATCGCGAGGAACGCCCGGACGTCGACGCGCTGTACATGGGCGCCGTGCAGGCCATCACCGGCCAGGGCGGCTGGCCGATGAGCGTCTTCCTGACGCCCGAGGGCCGGCCGTTCTTCGGCGGCACCTACTTCCCCGACACGCAGCGCCACGGCCTGCCCTCGTTCCGCCAGGTGCTCGAGGGCGTCCGCCTCGCCTGGTTCGAGCGGCGGGCCGAGCTGGAGGAGGCGGGGACACAGCTGGTCAAGGCGTTGGCCGAGCAGCAGCGTGCCGCCTCGGCGTCGTCGGGCCTGCCGCCCGCCGAGGTCCTGGCAGAAGCCGCCGCCGCCGCAGACGAGGCCTTCGATCCGGTCAACGGCGGCTGGGGCCGCGCACCCAAGTTCCCGCAGCCGATGCTGATCGAGGCCCTGCTGCGGCGCCACGTGGCCGGGGGTGGTGAACGGCCCCTGCAGATCGCCCGGCGAAGCCTGGACGCGATGGCGGCCGGCGGCGTCCGCGACCAGCTCGGTGGCGGCTTCCACCGCTACTCGACCGATGCCCACTGGCTGGTCCCGCACTTCGAGCAGATGCTCTACGACAACGCGCAGCTTGCGCGTGTGTACGTGCACGCGTGGGCGCTCACGGGCGACGCCCGGTACCTCGAGACGGCGACGGGGACGCTCGGGTACCTGCTGCGCGAGCTCCGGATGCCCGAGGGCGGCTTCGCGGCCAGCCAGGACGCGGACACCGATGGCGAGGAGGGAGCGACCTTCGTCTGGTCGGCCGTCGAGATCCGCGAGGTCCTGGGCGCGGACGCGGCGCTCTTCGCCGCGGCCTACGGTGCCACTGACGACGGGAACTGGGAGGGTCACACGATCCTGTCGCGGATCCGCGACGACGCGGAGCTGGGGGAGCGGTTCGGGCTCGAGCCTGCGGCTGTGGGCGAGCGGCTGGCTGCGTCTCGGCGGCTGCTGCTGGAGCGGCGTGCCGCGCGGCCCCAGCCGGCGAGGGACGACAAGGTGCTGGCGGCCTGGAACGGCCTCGCGATCGGCGCGCTTGCGGACGCGGCACGGGCTCTCGGGGCGGCCGGAAGGCCTGAGCTGGACCTGGAGGCGGCCCGCTGCCGCGAGGCGGCCGTGGCGGCGGCCCTCGGGGCCACCTCCGGGCTCCTGGGGGAGGACGGGCGCCTGAGTCGCTCGTGGAAGGATGGCCGAGCGACCGCGGCCGGCGTGCTCGAGGACTACGCGAACCTGGCCGAGGGCATCCTCGCCCTGTACGAGGCGACCGGCGACGAGTCCTGGTTCGCGGTCGCCGTCGGCCTCGCCGACGTCATCCTGGCCCGGTTCGCCGATCCGACCGGGGGGTTCTTCGACACCGCCGATGATGCGGAGCCGCTGGTGGTCCGTCCGAAGGGCCTCGGGGACAACGCCGTACCCTCCGGCGGAGCGATGGCGACCACCGTCCTGTTGCGGCTGGCCGCGCTGACGGGCGATGCGCGCTACCGGACGGCGGCGGAGCGGGCGCTCGCGACGGTGGGTCCGTATCTCGCCCGCTATCCCACGGGGTTCGCACAGTGGCTGTGCGCCTTGGAGCTGGCCCACGCCGGGATCACCGAGGTCGCGATCATCGGGGACCGGGACGACGACGAGGTCCGCGGCCTCCTTCGCGTCGCGGACGGGGGGTACCACCCGTTCCGCGTCCTGGCCGTGTCCGCGGCGCCCGAGGCCTCGGTGGTTCCGCTGCTGGTGGACCGTTTCGCGCTTCACGGCCGGGCGACGGCGTTCGTGTGCCGCGACTTCTCCTGCCGTCAGCCCGTGCACGAGCCGGAGGCGCTGGACGCGCTGCTGGTCGGGTCATGACCCACGGCGTCACCGTTCGCCTCGCCCGGGACGACGAGCTCGAAGCCGCGGGCGATCTCGTGGTGGCGGCGTACCGCACGCATCGGGACATGGAGGACGGCGACGGGTACCTCGCCCACGTGCGCGATGCGCGGGGGCGGGCGACCGAGGTCGACGTCCTGGTCGCGGTGGATGCCGACGGCCGGCTGCTCGGCTGCGTGAGCCACGTCCGGGATCACACGAGTGCCTTCGCGGAGGTTGAGCGCCCGGGTGAAGCGGGGTTCCGGATGCTCGGTGTCGATCCCGAGGCTCGTGGCCGGGGCGTGGGGCAGGCCCTGGTGGAGGCCTGCATCGAGCGGGCACGCGCCGCCGGCCGCACGGGCCTGGTGATCGTGACCGCGCCGTCCTGGACGGACGCGCAGCGCCTCTACGAGCGGATCGGGTTCCGCCGCGCGCCGGACCGGGACTTCGAGCCCGTGCCCGGGATCAGGTTGTGGGCGTACGAGCTCAGACTCTGAGGGTCCCGGCGAACCCTGCCGGGGGCCACCGGATCAGGGCTGGGGCGGCTTTGTCCCGTCCGTCGCGGTCGGCTCGGTCTCGGTCGCGGTGGCGTCGTCCTTGACGCCCTCGATCTCCTTGCGCGCCTCCTTGACCCCCTGGCCGAACGCGCGCCCGAGCAGCGGCAGGGTCTTGGGCCCGCGCCAGATGAGGACGATCACCAGCACGACGACGAGGATCAGCGCGAGGTCCATGCGCGGGATGGTAGCAGCGCCTCTGCCGCGCGTCCCCCTCGCGGGGTATCGTCCCGGGGATGTCCAGCACGCCGGGTCCGCTGCTCGTCTTCGGGCCCCGGTCACTCGCCTATGACTTCGGCCCGTCGCATCCGCTGACGCCCCGCCGCTTCGGGCCGGGCATCGACCTCCTGCGTCACGTGGGGGCTGTGCCGGGCCTCGAGCCCGAACCCGTCGACGACGACGCCCTGCTCCGCCTCCATCTGCCCGGCTATGTCGCCGCGGTGCGCAGGCTGTCCGCGGATCCCTCCGGCGAGGGCTGTCATGGGCCTCGGCCTCGCGGACAACCCGGCCTTCGCGGGCATGCACGAGGCCGCGGGAGCCGTCGCGGGTGGTTCGCTGGCCGCGATGGAGGCGATCCTTGCCGGCCGCACGCTCCATGCCCACCACCCTGGTGGCGGCCTCCACCACGCGATGGCCGACCGGGCGTGGGGCTTCTGCATCTACAACGACGTCGCCCTGGCGGTGGTCCGGGCCCGGACCGAGGGCCTGCGGGTGCTCTACGTGGATCTCGACGTCCACCACGGGGACGGTGTCCAGGCCCTGACCTCCGGCGATCCGGGAGTCCTCACGCTGTCGCTCCACGAGAGCGGCCGGTACCTGTTCCCAGGGACCGGGTTCCTCGACGAGCTCGGGGACGGACCGGCGGCCGGGTCTGCCGTCAACATGCCGTTCGAGCCGTATTGCGGAGAGGCGGCATGGCTGGCCGCCGTCAAGGCGCTCGTGCCCACGCTCGCGGCCGTGTTCGGGCCGGACGTCGTGGTCTCGCAGCACGGGGCCGATACGCACGCCTGGGATCCCCTGGCGAACCTCCGGGTCACCACGACGGCGATGGCGGCGGCTGCCCGGGTGGTCGATGCGGTCGCGCACCGCTGGGCCGGAGGGCGGTGGCTCGCGACGGGTGGTGGCGGGTACGAGGCATACCGGGTCGTGCCGCGAGCCTGGGCCCTCACCTGGCTGGCGGGCGCCCATCGCGAGCCGCCGGATCGGATGCCGGAGGCTTGGCGCGACCGCTGGGCCGCGGAGGCCTCCAGGTTCGGCGCCCAGCGGTTGCCGACGTCCTTCCTCGACGAGCCCAACGCGGGCCAGGAGGCGGGATCGCCACAGCGGACGGGTGAGGAGCGATCGCTCGCGATGCTGGCCAGGGTCCGGGCCGTGGCGCTGCCCCGGCTGGTGCGCGAGGCCGAGGACCGCGGCTGGTGGGCGCCGGCGCTGGCGTGGGCGGGGCAGGAGCTGGTCGCAGGGATCGCCACGGGCGTGGGCGCGTCGGGTGGCGCCCCGGGGACGCCGGCTCGCGGCGCCACGCCCACCGTGCGCACCGTGGGGCTCGCCGACCTCGATCGGCTCGGCCTTGCGCCGCGGGTCGTGGCACCGTTCGACCCCCGGGACGCGGCGGCGCTGCTGCGCGCGGCGGCACTCGACGGGGCGCGACTGGTTGCGGCGGTGTCCGGCTCGACCATCGTCGGGGTCGCCGTTGCCGCCCCGTCCGCGAACGAGCCCGCCGTGGAGTCGCTCCTGGCCGTGGGTGTCGCGCCGCCGTTCCGGGGCGCCGGGCTGGGTGGGGCGCTGCTCCGCGCGCTCGTCGAAGGACGGCCGCCACGGACGCCGATGGAGGCGCGTGTCGGCGTGGCGGAGCGTGACGTGGTCGAGCCGGCAGACGTCGAGACGCGCCTCGAGATCGCCCGCCGCCTGCTGGCCGGGGCCGGCTTCGTGGTCCGCGCGACACCCCCGGACCTCGCCCGGGACGATCCGCGGGCGCTGGTTGCGAGGCTGCCGGGCAGCTGACGGGGCGAGGGTTCCCGGTGCAGGGGCCGGATGGGCCGGGACCGACGGCGTGGGAGGGGTCCGTCGGCCCCCTGTCGTCCTCGATCCTCGGTCGCAACGGCATGGACGCCGGAACGCAACCATCGAGGACAATCCTGTCAGCGCACCGGCGTCGATCGCGTGGAACCCTCCTCCCCCCACCGCGCGATCGGCCAGGTACCACGAGCGGCGGGCCATCCAGGGCCCGCCGTTCGGCTGTCCGGCAGCCGATGCGACGGTTAGAACGTCTGTACGAAAGTGGCGATGCCGCCTATACTCGGCGTCCCGTGGCCGCGCGCAGCAAGGATCCGCTCGCACCCTTCGGGCCCGCGGTGCGGGCCTGGTTCGAGGCGACGTTCGAGGCTCCCACGCCGGCCCAGGCGCAGGGCTGGGCGGCGATCAGTGCGGGTCGCAGCACCCTGATCCATGCCCCCACCGGCAGCGGCAAGACCCTGGCCGCGTTCCTGTGGTGCCTGGATCGCCTCGTCGAGGATCCGCGGCCCGCGCCGACGCGCGGGGATCCCGGCAGCGTTCGCGTCCTGTACATCAGCCCGCTGAAGGCCCTCGCCTACGACGTGGAACGCAACCTGCGCGCGCCGCTCGCCGGCATCACGCTCGCCGCGCAGCGCCTCGGGCAGGAACCGCCGCACATCTCGATCGCGAGCCGCACCGGCGACACGCCGGCCGCCGAACGCCGCGACCTCGTCCGGCATCCGCCGGACATCCTGGTCACCACGCCGGAGAGCCTCTACCTGCTGCTGACCAGCCAGGCGCGCGAGATCCTGCGCGGTGTCGAGCAGGTCATCGTGGACGAGGTCCACGCCATCGCCGGGACCAAGCGCGGCGCCCACCTCGCGCTGAGCCTGGAGCGCCTCGAGGGCCTGCGCACACGTGCCGGGACGGCCAGCACGACCGCGACCGCATCGACTGCAGCGGTGAGCGAGCGAGGCGGTCCGCCCGCTCCAGCGCATCGGCCTGTCCGCCACCCAGCGACCGCTCGAGACCATCGCCCGCTACCTCGGCGGCACGGGCGAGGGCCGGGAGGTCGACCATCGTCGACGCCGGGCTCCCGCAAGCCCCTCGAGATCCAGGTCGTCGTCCCCGTCGAGGACATGGCTCGTCTGGGCGAGGTCCTGCCCCTCGACGCGCAGCCGGGCGGCCCCGTCCTCGGTGGCGAGATGCGGACCAGCATCTGGCCCGCGATCCATCCCCGGATCCTGGAGCTGATCCGGGCCCACCACAGCACGATCGTGTTCACGAACAGCCGCCGCCTCGCGGAGCGCCTCGCCCAGCGCCTCAACGAGCTCGCCGGCGAGGAGCTCGTGCGTGCCCACCACGGCAGCATCGCGCGCGAGCAGCGCCTCGAGATCGAGGAGGAGCTCAAGGCCGGGCGCCTCCCCGCCCTCGTCGCGACCAGCAGCCTGGAGCTGGGCATCGACATGGGCGCCGTGGACCTCGTGATCCAGGTCGAGAGCCCGACGTCGGTCGCCCGCGGCCTCCAGCGCATCGGCCGTGCAGGCCACCACGTGGGCGAGCCCAGCAAGGGCGTGATCTTTCCCAAGTACCGAGGCGACCTCCTCGAGACGGCGGTCGTCGTCCGCGGCATGCGCGACGGGCGGATCGAGCCGACCGTCCTGCCGCGCAACCCGCTCGACGTGCTGGCCCAGCAGCTGGTGGCGATGACCATCGGCGAACGCTTCACCGTGGACGAGCTGCTGGCGATCGTGCGCCGCGCGGCGCCGTTCGAGACGCTGACGCGCGAGGTCCTCGAGGGCGTCCTGGGCATGCTCTCCGGCGCCTATCCGTCGGACGAGTTCGCGGAGCTCAAGCCGCGTGTCACCTGGGACCGCCTGACCGATGTCGTGGAGGGCCGGAGCGACGCGCGCGTCGTCGCGGTCACCAGCGGCGGCACGATCCCGGACCGCGGGCTGTACCCGGTGTTCCTCGAGGGCGAGGCGGGGACGCCGGGTCGCCGGGTGGGGGAGCTCGACGAGGAGATGGTCTACGAGCTGCGCGCCGGGATGCACGGCGACGTCGTGGTCCTGGGCGCCAGCTCCTGGCGGGTCGCGGACATCACGGCCAACCGGGTCACCGTGACGCCGGCTCCTGGCGTGCCGGGCAAGCTGCCGTTCTGGCACGGCGACGCCGTCGGTCGGCCGGTGGAGCTGGGCCGGGCGATCGGCGAGTTCGTCCGCGACATCGAGACCGACCTCGCGAAGGGCACCGAAGGGGCGGGCGCGAGCCGCCGGGCGCCTGCGCCAGCGACCACGACCTCGACGACCTCGCCGCCGACAACCTCCTCGCCTACCTCGAGGACGAGCGGGAGGCCACCGGGGCCCTCCCGACCGACCGCCGGATCGTCATCGAGCGCTTCCGCGACGAGCTGGGCGACTGGCGGCTCGTCGTGCTCACACCGTTCGGCGGCCGCGTGCACGCACCGTGGACGCTCGCGATCGAGGCGCGGCTCCAGGAGCGTCTCGGTCTCGAGGTCCAGACGATCTACTCCGACGACGGCATCGCGATCCGGCTGCCCGAGGGCGACTCGAGCCTCGATGGCGTGGAGGAGCTGCTGTTCCCGGACCCCGACGAGGTCGAGGACCTGGTCGTGGGGCGTGTCGGCGGGTCGAGCCTGTTCGCGAGCCGGTTCCGGGAGAACGCGGCGCGCGCCCTGCTCCTGCCACGGCGGCGGCCGGGGACGCGGACCCCGCTCTGGCAGCAGCGCCAGCGGGCGGCGGACCTGCTCGCGGTCGCGAGCCGGTATGGCTCCTTCCCGATCCTGGTGGAGACCTACCGGGAGTGCCTGGCCGACGTCTTCGACCTGCCGGCCCTGCGCGAGATCCTGGGCGGCGTGCAGCGGCGGGAGCTGGCCGTCCACTCGGTGGAGACGGCGCGAGCGTCTGCGTTCGCGAGCAGCCTGCTGTTCGACTACGTCGCCGCCTACATGTACGAGGGCGACGCCCCGATGGCCGAGCGCCGGGCCCAGGCGCTGACGCTGGACCGCGACCTCCTCCGGGAGCTGCTCGGCCAGGAGGAGCTGCGCGAGCTGCTCGACCCCGCGGCGCTCGCGGATCTCGAGCTCAGCCTGCAGGCGCTCGTCGAGGAGCGGCAGGCGAAGACCGCGGACCAGGTGCACGACCTCCTGCGCCGGCTGGGCGACCTGGGTCCGGACGAGGCTGGGGCACGCACCGCGGGTGGACGCGTGGAGGCGTCGCTGCACCTCGCGGAGCTGGCAGCCTCGCGGCGGGCGGTGCGGGCACGGATCGCCGGCGAGGAGCGCTGGATCGCGATCGAGGATGTGGCGCGCTTCCGCGACGGGGTGGGCGTGAGCGCTCCACCCGGCGTGCCGCAAGCCTTCCTCGCGCCGGCCGCCGGGGCGCTCGACGGGCTGCTGGCGCGGTACGCGCGGACCCACGGCCCCTTCCTGGGCTCGGAGCCGGCGCGACGCTGGGGGCTGCCGGTGGGCGTGGTGGAGGATGCGCTCCACCGGCTGGTGGCGGCCGGATCCCTGCTGTCCGGCGAGTTCCGTCCGGGTGGCGCGGAGCGCGAGTTCTGCGACCCGGAGGTGCTCCGGCTCCTGCGCCGGCGATCGCTCGCCACGCTCCGGCGGGAGGTGGAGCCCGTCGATCCCGTCACGCTGGCCCGGTTCCTGCCCGCCTGGCACGGCGTGGTCGTCGTCGCCGTCCGCGACGGGGAGTGCCGGCTCGCCGTTCCGTGGCGCCGCGGCGCTGGAGCGCCTCGCCGAGGTCGTGGACCAGCTCGCCGGTCTGCCGATCCCGGCGTCGGTCCTGGAGCGAGATGTCCTCCCAGCGCGCATTCCCGGCTACCAGCCCCGGCTCCTTGACGAGCTGGGCGCCATGGGTGAGGTCGCGTGGGTGGGGCGGGGGAGCCTGGGTCGCGACGACGGACGCGTGGTCCTGCTTCGCCCGGGCCGGGAGCTGCTGCGGCCCGGCGGCCTGCCCGACGGCGTGGAGCGGCCGGTCGGGCGAGATCCACGAGCGGCTGCGAGCCCACCTGGGTCGTCGCGGCGCCTGCTTCTACCGGGAGCTGTTCGGCGCCTCCGGGGCGCGGTCCGATCGCGAGGCGCTCGACGCGCTCTGGGACCTCGTCTGGGCCGGCGAGGTCACCAACGACACCTTCGCCCCCCTGCGAGCCCTGCGCTGGAAGCGGCCCGCGAAGGACCACCGGCCGCGACCGGGACGCCTGACGGCCCTCGGGCCCCCGGAGGCCGCCGGCCGCTGGTCGCTCGTGGGCGAGGAAGGGACAGCCGGGGGCACCGGGCCGACGCGCACCGAGCGCATCCACGCCCAGGCCCTCGCCCTGCTCGAGCGCCACGGCGTGCTCACTCGCGAGGCCGTTGCCGGCGAGGCGGTGGACGGTGGCTTCTCCGCGGTCTACCCGGTCCTGCGCGCGCTCGAGGAGGCGGGACGGATCCGCCGCGGGTACTTCGTGGACGGCCTGGGGGCGGCCCAGTTCGCGCTCCCGGGTGCCGTCGACCGGTCTGCGTGCGCTGCGCGACCAGCCCGGCGAGATGGCCGGCGAGCACGGGCGCGTCGTCCATCTCCTGGCGGCGGCAGATCCAGCGAACCCGTACGGGGCCGCCATCCCGTGGCCGCGGCGCGACGAGGCCGACCGGCGCCCGCTCCAGCGCGCCGCCGGGGCATACGTCGCGATGGTCGATGGCGCGGCGGTGCTCTACCTGGACCGCGGCGGGACGTCGCTCCAGGTCCTGCCGGCCGGCGATGACCCCGAGGCCCTGACCGTCGCCCTGAGGTCCCTCGCAGATCTCGTTGCCGACGGGCGGGTCCGGGAGCTGGTGATCGGCAAGGTGGACGGCGAGCCCGTGGCGGTCTCGCGGTTCGGTGGCGCGCTGCTGGCGGCCGGGTTCGTGACCGGGTACCGCGGCTACGCGCTGCGGTCGACGGCACCCGCGGAGCGGACCTATCCGCGACCCGCCCCGGTGCGCCCGATCCGCTGAGGGACTCGTAAGCCCGGTGAGTGGACGGGCCGATATAATGTCACATGAGCGAACGAAAAAGCGCCACAAAGCGAGCTCGCCGAGGCCACAACGCCGCTCGAAGTCGACGATGGCGGCGCGCTGACCGGCGGGTATCCGGGACCTTCGAGATCATCTGTCGCGCTACCTCGCGGAGGTCAAGGCGGGCCGTTCGATCACCGTGACCGAGCACGGGACCGTCATCGCCACCATCGTCCCGATGCGCTTCTCCGAGCGGACGATGCAGTTCTACCGGGAGGGGAAGGTCGATCTCCCGACCTTGCCCAAGCGCCCCGCCAGCGACTTCCAGCGCGTCCACGTCGAGGGTGGGATCCAGGACATCCTGCGCGAAGTCAAGGACGGGTGAGCACCTACTTCGACGCCTCGGCGATGGTCAAGCTGCTCCTCGACGAGGACGGCTCGGAGACTGCGGGGACGCTGTGGACGGACACGCAGGAGCGTTCGCCTCGACCGTGGGGTATGCGGAACTGCGAGGCTCCGTCTCACGGGCGGCTCCGCGGTGGGCGGATCGCCCGCGACGACTACCCGACCGCCCGGGTGGAGCTGGAACGGCTGTGGGGCATCCCTCGTCGAGATCCGGCTCGAGGGGACGCTGCCGCGCCACGCCGGAGTCCTGGCCGATCAGCCATGCCCTGGCCGCGCTCGACGCCATCCACCTCGCCTCCGCGCTCGGGATCGCGACACCGGCGAGACGTCGACATTCGTCACGTTCGACCGGCGGCTGCGCGAGGCCGCGCTGGCCGAGGGGCTGACGGTCCTGCCCGAGGTCGTGTAGGTGCCCGAGGGCGACACGCTCGTCCGCACCGCCGACGGCCTGCGCCCGTACCTGCGTCGGCCGCCGCGTGACCGCCGCCTCGGCCCGCGCGCCCGGTCCTCGGGTGGAGCGCCTGGTGGGTGCGAGCGTCACCGCCGTGGAGGCGCAGGGCAAGAACCTGCTGATCCTGTTCGACAACGGCCTCGAGGTGCGGACGCACCTGCGGATGCACGGATCGTGGCACCGCTACCGGCCGGGCGAGCGCTGGCGCCTCGCCGCCCGCCCGGGCGCGGCTCGTGATCGAGGTCCCGGGCTCGGTCGCGGTGTGCTTCGACGCCCCGACGGTCGAGCTGTTCGAGCAGCGGGCCGAAGGGTTGCACCCGGCGCTGAGCCGCCTCGGTCCGGACCTGCTCAAGGATCCGTTCGACGACGCCGAGGCGCTGCGGCGGCTCCGGGACCCGTCCCGGTCGGAGCGGTCGATCGCGGAGGCGCTCCTGGACCAGCGCGCGCTCGCCGGCATCGGCAACGAGGTCAAGAACGAGGCCCTGTGGCAGGCGCGGGTGTCACCGTGGACGCTCGTCCGAGACCTGGACGAGGCCACGCTGGACGAGCTGGTGCAGCATCGCCCGCGACGTCCTGCGCGAGGGCGCCGTGACCGGTCGCCGTCCCCGCCACGTCTACCGACGAGCGGCACGCCCCTGCCCGCGCTGCGGGGCCTCGATTCGTGTCGAGCACCAGGGCCGGGATCTGCCGCGCCTCACCTTCTGGTGTCCCTCCTGCCAGCCCGACCCGAGGAGCCCCGCATGACCCAGGCGATCGTTGTCCGCTGCGAGCCTGCGCCTGGCGGCTGGACGTGCAGCGTGGAGGTGGGCGGTCCCGGTTCCCCGACGAGCCACGTGGTGAGCGTTGCGGCAGCGGACCTCGACCGCCTCGCCCCGGGCGCCCCGACCCCGGACGACCTCGTCCGCCGTTCGTTTGTCTTCCTGCTCGCGCGCGAGCCGAGGGAGTCCATCCTGGGCCGCTTCGACCTGCCGCTGATCGGCCGCTACTTCCCGGAGTACGAGCGCGAGATCAGGCGGTAGGGCGACCGCATCCGAGCGATGCGGACCTCCGCCGGGCGCTCGAAGCAGCGGGCTGCCACGACAGCCAGGTGCGTTTCGGCACTGGCCTCGCCCGGAGACGGGTGCGACGTTGCCAGCAGCAGAGCAACAGATCCCGCGCTCGCGCGTCTCCACGGCACGGTGGCGTCCGATGCGTGCAGATGCCCCACCGGGGCGGGCCCCCGGCCGAGCACGAGCGCCGGCCGAGGTACCTGGCTGGCCCGGCTCGAGCCCTGGGGACAGCGAGGGATCGGAGGACGAGGGTGACCGCAGCCACAACCGTCACCGTGGAGGTACCGGAAGCGGGCGCGCGCCCGACGGCGCTCCTGCCGATGGCCCAGCTCGTGCGGATCTCGCTGTACTGGCTGGGCCTGACGGCGATCGACGCCGCGGTCGGCCAGTACATCTCGTTCCGGCTCGTGTACACGGACATCCGGGGCGACATCCCGCTGGGCACGGCCACGACCCTGCTCACCATCGGCGGGGCGCTCCTCGCGATCATCGTCCAGCCCACGGTCGGCTCCATCAGCGACTATGCCGTCACGAAGTGGGGACGTCGCAAGCCGTTCATCGTGTTCGGCTCGCTGCTCGACGTCGTGTTCCTGGTCGGGATCGCCAACAGCAACACGCTCCTGGCGCTCGGCGCCTTCGTGATGCTGCTGACCTTCTCCACGAACATCGCGCGCGGTCCGTTCCAGGGCTACGTGCCGGACCTGGTCGCCGAGGCCCAGGTCGGATCGGCGAGCGCCATGGTCGGCATGATGCAGATCCTCGGCAACGTCACGGGCCTCGTCCTCGCGAACCTCGCGGCGATCACCGGCAACCTGGAGCTGGCCCTGTTCGCGGTGGCGATCGTGGAGTTGGTGACGATGGTCAGCGTCGTCCTCAGGGTCGGCAAGGGGTTGCCTCCCAAGTCCCGGGAGGGCCGATCGTGGACCGCGATTGCCGCCGAGACGTGGGGGACCGACATCCTCCGCGAGCGGTCGTACCTGTGGCTGGTCGCCTCTCGCCTGTTCTTCCTGACCGCGGGCGGGATCCTGTTCGCCTATGTGACCGCGTACATGAAGTACGCGTTCGGGATGACGCAGGAGGAGGCCGGCACGACCAACCTCGTCCTGATCGTCGCGGTCGTGCTCGGCAATCTCGTGGCGATCGTGCCGGCGTCGCGCCTGTCCGACCGGATCGGGCGCAAGCCGGTCATCTACGCGGCCTGCGGGATCGGTGCGGCCGGGGCCGCGATCGCCGCCCTCGCGCCGACCGTCCCGATCGCGATCCTCGGCGGAACCCTGTTCGGCGCCGCGAACGGCATCTTCCTCGCCGTCGACTGGGCGCTCATGACGGACATCATCCCGCGGGCATCGGCTGGACGGTACATGGGCATGAGCAACGTCGCGACGGGATCGGCGCCCCTGTTCGCCGCCGCGATCGGCGGGCTCGTGCTGGACGTCGTCGCCGGCCGGTCGACCGACGCGGCGGGAGCGCGAGCGGCCTTCCTCGTCGCGGTGGCGCTGTTCCTGATCGCGGCCGTGCTGCTGCGGCCCGTCGTGGAGCCTCCTCGCCACGATCGCACCCCGCAGCCGCAGGCAGCGGCCGCCTGACCGGAGCTCAGTCGCCGATCTCCGCCACGGCCTTGGAGGCCCGCGTGGATGCCGGGTCGCGCCGATCGCTTGACGGGTTGACGTCGAGGCCGAGGTAGACGCGCAGCCACGCGACCGATCGAGCGCGCCCGAGGCGGAGCGTGGCCCGGGGCTCCGCGCGGAGCGCGTGGCTCCACCGTAGCCCCCAGTCGCGCTGCTTTCGCAACGCGGCGGCCCATGCGGACGCGCTCAGGAAGGCGAACGGGTGACGAAGACGCCACCACCACGGCACGGCGGACCAGATGAAGACGAGGTAGTCGGCCCGGAAGGGCCGCTCCCCGAAGCCGAACAGGACCTGGAGCTGGACGATGGTCATCGGCAGCATCGCCAGGGAGAGCAGCCCGGACAGGGCCAGGAACACGAGTCCCCACGAGCGCGCCCGCGGTGGCAGCACGAACCACAACGGGGCCGGGACCCACTTCATCCACGTCGCCAGGCCCCAGATCAGGCCGCCGACCCGTGGGCCCGTGAACTGGGCGCCGAACAGCGCCAGCGCCAGCAGCAGGTTGATGTTCCCGGTGTCGAGGTTGGCCGCCATCGGAAACCAGAGCAGGCCGACGAGGATCGCGGTCGGGAGCGGCCGCCGCGTGTACGCCCAGCGGATCGACCACAGCAGCAGGAGGATCTGGACTCCGCGCCACGTGAACCAGGCCACCTCCCACGGCAGCAGTGCCCAGGGGGCGAACAGGGGGAGCATCCATGGCGAGTAGACGTAGGGCAGGAATGGTCCGAGCGGGTGGTACGGGTCGCCACCCTCCAGCCAGATCCGCACCGCGGCCCAGTAGGCCCGGGCATCGCCGCCGGCGGTCTCCCCTCGGGCCCACAGGCCGGCCAGGGAGAGCGCGAACGCGACGATGATGATCGCCATCCCGACGAGCCGCCTTGGCTCGCGGATGCGGGTCGCCTCCTGGTGCAGGGCGCGCCGGATCACGCCGGCGCGCCGGGCCGGCCGTTGCTGGAGCGTTGCCTGCGGGTCCATCCACCTGCATTCTCGCGCGTTCGGGCCCGGGCGGGGCGCTGCTAGACTCCCGGGACCATGCCGCACGGGACAGTCATCGTCATCGGCGGGGCCGAGGACAAGGTCCGCGATCGGGTCATCCTCGGCCGATTCGTCGCGCTCGCGGGCGGGCCGGAGGCGAAGATCGCCGTGATCGCGACGGCCAGCTCCTTCGGCATGGAGGCTGGCGACCGCTACCGGACCGTGTTCTCCGAGCTGGGCGCCGCCGAGGTGGTGCCGCTCAACGCCGTGAGCCGCGCCCAGGCGAATGACGAGCATTCGGCGCGGATCATCGCCGACTCTACCGGCATCTTCATGACCGGCGGCAACCAGCTCCGGCTGTCATCGATGCTGGGCGGAACGCGCCTCGCAGACGCGATCATGACCCGCTTCATGGCCGGTGCCGTGGTCGCGGGAACCTCCGCCGGCGCCAGTGCCATCTCGTCGCACATGATCGCGTTCGGGGCGTCGGGCGCCACGCCCAAGCACCGGATGGCGCAGATCGCCGCCGGTCTCGGGCTGCTGCCCGGGGTGATCGTGGACCAGCACTTCCAGCAGCGGAACCGGCTCGGGCGGCTGCTGTCGCTGATTGCCCAGAACCCGTCCCTGCTGGGCCTTGGCGTTGACGAGGACACGGCCGGCGTCGTGGGCCCGGACCAGGTGATGGAGGTCATCGGGCGCGGGTCGATCACGGTCGTGGACGGGGCGGCGTCCGAGACGGACGCCTGGGAGATCCGCGGCCACCGGCCCCTGATGATCAGCGGCGTGGTGCTCCACAGCCTGCCGGCGGGCTACCGCTTCGACCTCCGCCGCCGGACTCGGGTCTCGGCGCCGAACCTGCACGTCATCGAGGGTGAGATCGCCTCGAGCTGAGCGCCGGGGGCGCCGTCAGCTCGTGGAAGGTTCGTCCGACCCCGACTTCCAGCGATTACACTCCGGTCCCACGCACGCGAGGAGGGTCCAGTGGCGCAGGCGGATCCCGCTTCCCGGAAGCGGCCGAGGAAGACCGCGGCCCAGGCCGCCGACACGGTCCCGGACATCGAGGCTGCCGCAGCCCCGGATGCCGCCACCACACCGGACGCCGACCCGGCCACACCGCGGCGGAGGGCCTCGGACGCGATCCCGGGCGGCCTGCGACCCGAGCCCACCCTGCGAATCCTCGAGACCCGCGTCCTGCGCGGCGCCAACTACTGGGCCAGGGAACCGGTGATCCGCCAGGTGGTGGACCTGGGCGTGCTCGAGGAGTTCCCGAGCAACCGGATCCCGGGGTTTCGTGGACGCCCTCGTCGAGCTGCTGCCCACCCTCGAGGAACACGCCTGCTCCCTCGGGCGGCGCGGCGGGTTCATCACGCGGCTCCGCGACGGGACATGGGCCGGCCACGTGGCCGAGCACATCGCCCTGGAGTTCCAGAACCTCGCGGGCACGGACGTCCGCCACGGCAAGACCCGCGGCACCGGCGAGCACGGCCGCTACAACGTGATCTTCGAGTACCGCGAGGAGCAGGTCGGCATCGAGGCGGGCCGGATGGCCGTCGGGCTCGTCAACCACCTCGTGGCGCCCCACGACCCGGCCTTCGACTTCGATCTCATGGCGGAGCTCGAGAGGCTGATCCTGATGGCGGAGCGGCTCGCCTTCGGGCCCTCCACGCAGGCGCTCATCGACGAGGCCGCCGGCCGCGACATCCCGTACATGCGCCTCGACCGCTACTCGCTCGTCCAGTTCGGCCAGGGCGTCCACCAGCAGCGGATCCGCGCCACGATGACCAGCCGCACGAGCGGCATCGCCGTGGACATCGCATCGGACAAGAAGCTGACCAACCGGCTCCTCGATTCCGCGGGTCTCCCCGTGCCGCGCTCGGAGATGGTGGAGACCGAGGACGAGGCCGTCGCCGCGGCCCGCCGCCTGGGGTATCCGTGTGTCATCAAGCCGCTCGACGGCAACCACGGCCGGGGCGTCGCGCTGGATCTGCGGGACGAAGCCGCCGTGCGCGCGGCCTGGCCCGAGACCTTGCGCCAGAGCCGCGGCGGCGACGTGATCGTGGAGTCGTACATCACCGGCCGCGACTACCGCTGCCTCGTGATCGGCGGCAAGCTCGCCGCGGTCGCCGAACGCGTTCCGGCCAGCGTGACCGGCGACGGCGAGACGACGATCCGCGAGCTCGTGGACATCACCAACGCCGACCCGCGGCGCGGCATCGGGCACGAGAAGGTCCTCACCCGCATCAAGCTCGACGCGAATGCCGAGGCGGTCCTCGCTGCCCAGGGCTTCACCCCCGACGACGTGCCGCCCGCGGGCGTCTTCGTCAAGCTCGCGCTCACGGGCAACATGTCCACCGGTGGCACCTCCATCGACCGCACGCTCGAGGCCCACCCTGACAACGTGGAGATCGCCGAGACGGCGGCGCGCGTGGTCGGCCTCGACATCGCCGGCATCGACTTCATCTGTCCGGACATCGAGGAGCCGGTCCGCGAGACCGGCGGCGGCATCGTCGAGGTCAACGCGGCACCCGGCTTCCGGATGCACACCCACCCGACCGAGGGCGAGCCCCAGTACGTGGCCAAGCCGGTCATCGACCTCCTGTTCCCACCCGGCACCCCGGCCCGGATCCCCATCCTCGCCGTCACCGGCACCAACGGCAAGACGACGACCGTCCGGATGATCGCCCACGTCCTCAAGCTCATGGGCAGGCGCGTGGGCATGACGTCCACCGACGGCATCGTCATCGACGGCCGGCTGATGAAGCGCGGCGACATGAGCGGGCCGAAGTCGGCGCAGATGGTGCTCCAGAACCCGACGGTGGACACGGCCGTGTTCGAGGTGGCCCGTGGCGGCATCCTCCGCGAGGGCCTGGGCTACGACCGCAACGACGTCGCCGTGGTCACCAACGTCACCGGCGATCACCTGGGCATCGGCGGCATCGACACGCTCGGCCAGCTGGCCAACGTCAAGGGCGTGGTCGTGGAGGCCGTGCCGCGCGCGGGGACCGCCGTCCTCAATGCCGACGACCACCTCGTCTACCGGATGGGCCGCCACTGCAGCGGACGCGTCGTGCTGTTCTCGATGGCGAAGGACAAGGGGGAGGACGGTTTCGACCGTATCGACGGGCACGCCGCGCGCGGCAACGCGGCGTTCTGCCTCGAGGACACGCCCCAGGGCGAGCTCATCGTGCTGCGCCACGGTCCCCGCAAGATGCCGGTCCTCTACACCCACCTCATCCCGGCCACGTTCGGCGGGCGGGCGCGGATGAACGTCGCCAACTCGCTCGCGGCCGCCGCCGCCGCCTGGTCGATGGGCGCCCACATCCACGACATCCGCCAAGGCCTCCGGACCTTCTCGACGTCGTTCTTCCAGGCGCCGGGCCGGCTCAACCTGGTGGAGGTCGCCGGGACGCGCGTGGTCATCGACTACTGCCACAACGTGGACGGGATGCGCCAGCTGGCGGACTTCGTGAACCGGATGATGGCGGAGCCGCAGACACGCGCGGGCGTGCTCGGGGCCTCGGCCGCACCGCCCCGGACCGGGCGGGCGATCGGTGTCATCGGGATCCCTGGCGACCGCCGGGACCAGGACCAGCGCGAGTACGGCGCCCTGGCCGCCACGGCGTTCGACGAGCTGGTCGTCCGCGAGGACCGCAACCTGCGAGGTCGGCAGCCCGGGGAGACGGCGTCCAACGTCGCCGCCGGGATCCGGGCCGCCCGCGGCGAGGGTGGCCGGGTGGTGCGGGTCGAGAAGATCCTGGACGAGGCATCCGCCGTTCGCGCGGCCCTGCGTCGCTCCGCCCCGGGCGACCTCGTGGTGGTCTGCGCCGACGACGCCGTGGACGTGTACCGGCAGGCGATGGCGCTAGCCGGGCGCACCCAGGGTGGCACTGCGTTCGCCGATCCGGGCGAGCTGGAGGCGCCGCTGGGATGAGGACCGTCCTCCGCGGGTGACGCCTCCCGCGCGTCGCCGTCCGGGTGAGGCCTCGGGCTCTACGCTCCGGGGCGGCTCCGGTCCGCGAGTCGCGGCGCAAGGTCGCCAAGCTCCGTGGCGACGTCCACGCCCCGCGCCCCGAGGCGATCGAGCAGCGCGAAGACCTCGTCGCGCTCCTGGTGGCAGAACAGCACGACGACGCGCGGCTGATCGGGGCGACCGTCGGCGGCGATGCTGCCCGCACCGATCAGCTCCGCTTCGAGGGCTGCAGCCTCGCTCTCGTAGACCGGGACCGTCGCGGGGTCGAGGCCGCCCTCCATGAGCCCTTCGCCGATGACCCGGAGGACGTCCGCGCGGTCGCGTCCCCGCAGGTAGCCGAGGGTCTCCTTGAGCACGACGCGCTGCGCCCGCTGCGCGGCGATCCGCCCGATACCGCGCAACGTGTCGTCCGGGCGATCGCCGGCGGTGCCGATGATCGCGGTCACCGGCGCCGCTCGTCCCGCCGCCCCGCCGGCGATCGCCGTCGCGACGTCGAGGATCGCCTCGGTGCCGGCCTCGTTGTGCGCGAAATCCACGATGATCGTCCGCCGGCCGAGCCGGAACAGGTTGAGCCGGCCCGGCGACAGGTCAGCCGATGGGCTGAAGTCACGCAGGCCGTCGGCCACCTGCTCGCGCGTCGCGCCCATGGCGCGCGCCCCCCCGGCTGCCGCCAGCGCGTTCGCGACGTTATGCCGCGCCAGGCCACCCAGGGCGACCGGCAGATCCGCGATGTCGAGCAGGGTATGCGTGGCGGCGCCGTCCCACTCGACCAGCCGCCCCCGATCGAGGACCCAGGCGAGCCCGCCGGTCCGTCGGTGGCTCGCGAGGCGCGGCGAGGAGCCCGGGTCCATCGAGAAGTAGGCCACGCGCGCCCGGACCCGCCGCGCGACGCTCGCCACGAGCGGATCGTCCGCGTTGAGCACCACAAGCCCGCCGGGCTTCGTCACGCGGCACACCGTCGCCTTGACCTCGGCGAGCTCGGGGAGCGTGTGGATGCCCTGGAGATCGAGGTGGTCCGCGGAGACGTTGGTGAACACGCTCGCCTCGTTGGACTCGTAGCCCATGCCCCGCAGCACCAGGCCGCCGCGTGCGGTCTCCAGCACCGCGGTGTCAATGTCGTTCCGGCGCAGGATCGCGGCCGCGCCGCCCGGTCCGGTCCAGTCCCCGGCCTCGACCATGCGCTCGTCCACGAGGATCCCGTCGCTGGTCGTGGTCCCGACGTGGCGTCCGGCGAGGAGCAGGATGTGGGTGATCAGCCGGGTGACGGTGGACTTGCCGTTGGTCCCGGTGATGGACACGGTGGGGATCCGGCGCTCGGCATCCCGGATCCACGACGGCGGGGCGGCGCCGGCCCCCGCGATCCGGGCCTCCCAGCCCTCCACCAGGCGCTCCTGGGTCATCGTCAGGCGCACGCGACGGGCGGGCGAGACGGATCGGGCGGCGAGATCCAGGGCCGCCTCGGCGATCAGGCGGGACCGCTCGGCGCCCGACCAGGGCCAGGTGATCACCCAGCGTCCGGCATCCGACGCCCGGTGGACGACCGCCGGACCCGCGTGCTCGCCGTGGTCGGTGCGGAGCCGCCGGGTCCAGGCGACGATGTCCGCCACGGGATCCGGCCACTCACGGGCGGGGACGGGCCGGGCGAGATGGACCAGGGCGCCACCGGACGGGGTCCGGGAGCCCTTCCAGGTGCGCGTCCGGCCGACGGCCACCTCGACCTTGACCACCGGCAGGAGCCGGTAGACGTTGGGGCCCTCGAGCAGCCGGATCTCCACGAGTCGCACGGTTCGGACACTCTACGCGACGAGCCATCGTGGCGACTGCCCGCTCCGTCGCCGCCTGCCGATAGACTGGCCGCATGGTCCGCCCCGACAACGCCCTCGTCGCACCCGAAGAGCTCGCCGCGCTGCGGGCGAGCATCGAGCGGGCCTACCCGGCCTATCTCGCCGACCTCGAGCGGCTCGTCAACACCGACTGCGGCAGCTACACGAAGGCCGGCGTGGATGCCATCGGCCGCTGGACCGCGGAACGGCTCCGGATCCTGGGTTTCACGGTGACGGCGCACGAGAACGACGAGGGCCTGGGCGAGACGGTCATCGGCGAGCTGCGGGGGACGGACCCGGACGGGCCCACGCTCCTGTGCATCGGCCACATGGACACGGTGTTCGACCCCGGGACGGTGGAGGAGCGGCCGTTCGCCATCCAGGGGGGCATCGCCACCGGCCCCGGCGTCACGGACATGAAGAGCGGGCTGCTGACCGGGTTGCACGCCATTGCCGCCGTACGCGAGGTCCTGGGTGGCGTCCCGTTCGCGCGCCTGGTGTTCGTCGCCAACCCCGATGAGGAGATCGGGTCGCCCGTGTCCACACCGCACATCCGGCGGCTCGCCCGCGAGGCCGACGCGTGCCTCGTCTTCGAGTGCGCGCGCGAGAACGGCGACATCGTGTCGTCGCGGAAGGGGACGCTCGACCTGGTGATCACGGTGACCGGACGCGCGGCCCACGCCGGCGTCGAGCCCGAGAAGGGACGCAGCGCGGTCCTCGAGGCCGCCCGGATCACCCTCGACCTCCACGCGCTCAACGGGCGCTGGGCGGGGGTCACGGTCAACGTCGGGGTCATCGAGGGCGGCACGCGGCCGAACGTCGTCGCCGACCGGTGCTCGCTCGAGGTGGACGTGCGCGCGGTGACGCGCGAAGGGCTCGAGGAGGTCGAGGCGGCGATCGCGCGGATCCTCGTGCCGCAGCTCGTCCCCGACGTCACGGTGGAGTCCGTGCAGACCGGCCGCCACTGGCCGATGGAGAAGCTGGAACGGTCCGGGCGGCTCGTCGACCGCGCCGTCGGCCTCGCCGACGAGCTGGGCTTCGAGCTGCATGACGCCCTCACCGGCGGGGCGTCGGACGCGAACACGACGGCGGGCATGGGCGTGCCGACGCTCGACGGGCTTGGTCCCATCGGCGGGATGGACCACTCACCCCAGGAGTACCTGGAGGTCGCGTCGATCGTCCCGCGCACGACGCTGTTGGCGGCGCTGATCGTGGCCATCGGGCGCGATCCCGAGGTCGGACGCTGGCGCGCCGAACGCCTGGCCGGGACGAGCGCCGCGCGGTGAGCCGCCGCCACGTCGGGAGCGGGGGCCCCTGGGAGTCCTCGGGTGGCTACTCCCGGGCGGTGGCGATCGGCGACGCCTGCTTCGTGGCAGGGACCACGGACGCCGGGCCCGATGGCGAGTCACGGAACCCCGGCGACGCGGCCGCGCAGGCGCGGGCCGCGTTCGCGATCGTCGAAGGCGCGCTGATCGAGGCAGGGTTCGCCCTGGACGATGTGGTCCGCACCCGGATGTACGTCGTCGACCCGGGCGATGCCGACGCCGTGGCGGCGGTCCACGGCGAGCTGTTCCGGCACGTCCGGCCGGCGGCGACGCTGGTCGTGGTCGCGGGCCTGATGCGCCCGAGCCTGCTCGTCGAGGTGGAGGCGGAGGCCCGGCGCGTCGCCCGGTCCTAGCCGGCGCTCACCAGCCGGGCAAGGGCCACGAAGGCGACGGCGGCGAGCAGCCCCAGGAACAGGTTCCGGCGCCACGCCACCACGGCGACGCACAGGAGCACCGCCAGGACCTCCGGGCCCAGCACGATCGACCGTGCCCCCGCGTCGTCCGTTCGGACGAGGGTCTCGGTCGCCGCGATGGACGCGAGGATGGCGGGACCGACGAGCTTGAGATAGAGGAGGGCCCGCGGCGGCAGGCGTTCGGTGCCGGGCGCAAGGAGCGGCACCGCCCGCGATGGATAGGTGACGGCCCCCATGAGCACCGCCAGCAGGACCAGCTCGGTGCTCATGGCGCGCCCGGAGCCGGCAGCTCGTCCACGTCGGCCATCGCCTCGTCCAGGTCCACGCGCATCCCGGTGAGGTCCGAGTCCGGCGACACGTGAGACTCGCCATCGGGCATCGCCATGCCGACGAGCGGCCCCAGGAGGCCCCCGGCGACGATCCCGGCGCTCGGGCCCAGGAGCAACGAGAGCAGGACGCCGATCCCCGCACCCGCACCCGCGGCGACGATCTCGCGGCGGCCGGTCGCGAGCCCCACGGCCAGGCCGGCCATCGCGGCCGGGAACACGATGTCGAGCCCGAAGGCACTCGGGTCGACGATCGCGCCGCCCAGCAGGACCCCGGCGAGCGTGGCCAGGTTCCACGGGATGAACACGCCCAGGACCGCCCCGATCCAGTAGCCCCTGACGTCCACGCGGCCGATCCGGTGGAAGTGGGTGGCGGCAAGCGCGAACGCCTCGTCCGTGAGCACGTGGGCCATCGCGGCGCGCTGGAGGAATGGGAGCTGTCGCAGTCGCGGCGCCAGCGAGGCGCTGTAGAGCAGGTGGCGGGCGTTGAGGAAGAACGTGAGCACGAGGATCGGCAGCCACCCCAGGCCGGCGCTCACGTAGCCCACTGCGGCGAACTGCGCCGCCCCGGAGAAGGCGAAGACGCTCATCGCGGCCGCCTCGACGGTCGAGTAGCCGGCGTCCCGGGCGGCCAGCCCGAACACGAACCCGAACCCGAGGGCGGACACGGCGATACCGGCGGTGTCCACGAGGAGGCGGCGGCGCGCGGCCCGCAGCTCGGGATCGGGCTCCTTCGTGTCGCTCACGGCGCCTGCCGGGGGGCTAGCGCAGGAACGTCTTCGCGCAGGTCCCGTCGCAGACCGTGAAGACCGCCCGCTTCTCGATGGCGTACCCCGCGGCATGCAGGAGGCCGGCACAGCCCGTGGTGGGGCACTTCCACACCCACCAGCGGTCGTTGTGATCCAGGGGGATCGCCTCGGCCTTGAGCTTGTCGGCGAGGCCCTCGCGCCCCTCGATCAGCCCGGCGACACAGGCCGCGCGAACGGCCTCGGTCTCGCTGGTGTAGGGGTAGTTCTGGCCGACGTTCGAGGTCACGGGCGCCTCCGCTGTCCACACGGGGCCGGCGGCAGATCGGTGTGAGCGCGGCTGCCACCGGCTGGCGGAGGATACCACCCGGCAGCGGCTGCTCCGGGCCGATCGCCGCCCGCCTGGGGCTCACCGAACGGCCGGCAGCCCCGCGCTCCGGGGATCGGTGGTGGCGGCCAGGGACCCACCCGCCGCCGGTCCGCCGTCGAGCAGCTCGATGGCGTGCTCGTGGCCCAGGCCGCCGTCGTACGAGACGCGCCCCAGCCTGTGGCCGCGCTCGAGCAGGCCCTGCCTCCACGCCGTCCGGCAGCTCGCCGTCCGTGAGCACGCGTACCGGCGGCGCGAGCCAGCCGTCCGGCTCGACCGTGATCCGGGGCGCCGCGACAGCGGTCGCGATGTCCGTCCCGCCGTCGACCAGCGCCGACACGAGCTGGACGTGGATCTGCGGCTGGATGTCGCCGCCCATGGACCCGGCGACGATCCACGGGCGCCGCTCGCCCTCGCGGAACAGCATCCCGGGCAGCAGGGTGTGGGCCGTCCGCTTGCGCGGCTCGAGGACGTTGGGGTGGGACGGGTCCAGCGAGAACGACGCCCCACGGTTCTGGAAGTGCACGCCCGTCGCCGGGTCCAGGACCCCGGATCCGAAACCGGCCGCGTTCGACTGGATGAGGCTGACGGCATTGCCCTCGGCGTCCACGACGCCCAGCCAGATCGTGCCCCCCACCAGGGTCCGAGCCGGGGGCGGTGCGGGGTCGGCGCGGGACGGGTCGATCCGGGCAGCCAGGTCCGACGCATGCTCCGGGGAGAGGAGCCGCTCCACCGGGACATCCCGGAACCCGGGATCGGTGAGGAGCCGGTCGCGGTCCCCGAAGGCGAGCTTCGCGGCCTCGAGCTGGAGGTGTGGCCAGGCGGCGTCCGACCAGCCGCGACCCGTGAAGCGGGCACCCGCCGGAGGCTCGAACCGCTCCAGGACATTGAGGATCTCGAGGGCCAGGACGCCGCTGCTGTTGGGGGGGTGCGTCGTGACCCGGACGCCCCGGTACGTCGTGGCGATCGGAGAGGCCCAGGTGCTGCGGTGCTCGTTCAGGTCGGTCGCGGCATGGGCGCCGCCGGCCACGCGCAGCCCGAGCGCGATCCGCTCGCCGAGGTCGCCGTCGTAGTAGGCGTCGAAGCCGTCGAGGGCCAGGGTGCGGAGGGTCGCAGCCAGCGCTGGGAGCCGGATCAGCTCGCCGGCCCGCCAGGGGCGTCCCTCGGGTCGCCAGGCGGCTGCGGAACCCGGCCGTCCATGGCTCCCGGCCCAGGTCTTCGCCTCCATCCCCTCCACGGCCTGCACCAGCCCTGCCCACGCCGGGAACCCGGCCGCCGCGTGCTCGATCGCCGCCGCCAGCACCGCATCGCGGGAGAGCCGGCCCCAGCGGCGGTGGGCGTCGGCCCAGGAGCGGACCGCACCCGGGATCGTGATGGCGAGCGGACCGCGCAGCGGGATCCGGTCCAGGCCCTGCGCGCGCAGTGTCGCGGCGTCCACGTCCCTCGGCGAGCGCCCGGAGCCGTTGAGGGCGACCTGCTCGCCGGCCGCCTCGTCCCACACCAGCCAGAACGCGTCGCCGCCGATCCCGCAGCCGTTGGGCATCACCACGCCCAGCACGGCGTTGGTGGCGATCGCGGCATCAACGGCGTGACCGCCCGCGCGCCAGCACGGCCAGCCCCGCCGGCGTCGCGAGGTGGTGGGGAGCGACGACCGCTCCCCGGGAGCCACGCACGAGCCGGGCGGGGACGAGCGCCGGGTCAGGCATGGAGCTCTGTCGCCACGCCGCCCACCTGGTGCTCGTACCGGCGCAGCCGGCTGATCGGCAGGAAGGCGATCGCCAGGAGGATCAGCGACGCGACGAAGATCCCGTCGAGTCCAGCGGCCTGGGCGGCAACGCCGCCCACGATGCTGCCCACGATCTGGCCGAGGCCCAGGAACACCGAGTAGAGGCCCATGATGGCGCCCCGGTCGTCCGGGTAGGCCTCGGTCATGTCCGCGAGCAGGCCGATGGCGGCCGGCGTGGCTCCGGCGAGGACGAACAGCCCGCCCGCGGCGATCGCGACCAGGGCGAGGAGCAGCGGCAGGGGATCGGCGCCCACGTGGTTGATGGCAGCAGCGGCGACCAGCATCACTGCGCCGCCGATGATGCCGTAGACGATGATCGTCGTCCGTCGCATGCTCTTGAACTTGCCGCCCCAGTAGAACAGGCCCGCGAAGAACAGGAGCCCGCCGATCGCGAGACCCGCGCTGATCTGGAGCGGGTCGAAGCCGCCCATGAGCTGCTGCTCCGAGAACCGCGGGTCGGGTTCGCGGACCAGCTGGAACAGCGTCTGGCTGGTGTACAGCCCGAGCGTGGCGTTGATGGCGATCCACGTGGGCGCCAGCAGCCAGACGTGGGAGCCGCGCAGGATCCGCAGGTAGCGATGCAGGCCCTCCTCGGGGTCGTGGCCGTGGGCGGCGGGTGCCGGCTCCGCGTGCTCGGGGACACCCACCTTGTAGATCGCGAACGACACGCCGTAGAGGACCGCGTTGAGAAGGAAGGCCGTCGGGCCGAACGCCGCGAACAGCGGGCCGGCGACGACGAAGCCCAGCATCAGCCCCGCCAGGGTCGCGGCCTCGAACCGGGCGACGGCCTTGCCGCGCAACAGCTCGTCGGAGGCGGTGGCGAAGGCGATGAACCCCAGGATCGAGGGGATCGAGGCTGCCGTGGACGCTCCCTCGAGCAGCCGGGTGAAGCCGAGGACCGGGAGGCTGACGGAGAATGCCGTGATCACGACGGCCACGGCGCCGAATGCCGGGCCGACGAGCATCATCCGGCGGTGACCCACGCGGTCCGACAGGACGCCGAAGATGGGCGAGAGCACGAGCTCGCTCGCGTAGAACAGCGCCCCCATGACGCCGATCTCCCACGCCTCCACGGTCTCGCCGCCGTACTGGGGCAGGACGGCCAGGTAGTAGATCAGCATGGCGCCCGTCACGCCGGTTGCGAGCCGCAGCGTGAAGGTGCCGAAGGTGACCGCCAGGATGGGACGCGCCATGCGTGGAAGCGTATCGGGTTACGGCCGCCGGCTCGTGCCGGTTCGTGCTTCCCTCGTGCTTCCGGCTCCGTATGATCCGTGTCCCGAGAGGGAGCCCCGCCCGCGACGGCAACCGTCCACGACCGAGGAGGCCAGCCCGTGTCCCGTGTCGCGATCGTCACCGACTCTGCCAGCGACCTTCCACCCGAGGTCGCCGCCGCGGCCGGCATCACCGTCGTCCCCCTGGTCGTGAACTTCGGTTCCGAGACGTTCCGCCCGAACGTCGACCTCTCCACGGACGAGTTCTGGGCCCGGATGACCGCGCCGGACGCGCCGTTCCCGACGACCGCCGCAGCCTCGCCGGGCGACTTCGGGCAGGCCTACCAGGCGGCGTTCGACGCCGGTGCCGACGCGATCGTCTGCGTGACGGTGTCGGGCGACCTGTCCGGGACGCTCAAGTCCGCCACGCTCGGCGCGCAGGGGCTGCCGGACCGCGAGATCCACGTGATCGACTCCCGGTCGGCGTCGATGGGGCACGGGATGCTGGCCCAGTTGGGCGCGGAGATAGCGGCGGCGGGGGCGTCGGGAGCGGCCATCGCGGCGGCGCTCGATGAGGCCAGGACACGGATCGACCTCTACGTGGCGCTGGACACGCTCGAGTACCTCAAGCGCGGTGGGCGGATCAGCGGCGCGCGTGCGGCGATGGGCACGATGCTGTCCATCAAGCCGATCATCACGGTGACGGACGGCCTCGTGGAGAACGCGGAGCGGGTGCGGACACGGGCGAAGGCGCGCGAGCGCTGCCTGGAGCTGCTGACGCAGCGGCCGATGGAGCGGGCGACCGTCCTCCACACCACCAACGCCGACGTCGAGGAGTTCCGCGCGAAGTTTCATCGAGCGGTCCGGCCTGGATCCGGCCAAGGTCCAGACGATGACCGTCGGGCCGTCCGTGGGCCCGCACCTCGGTCCGGGCTGCGTGGGCGCCGTGGCGATCTACGAGGCCTGATCGCATCGCCGGTGCGCCGCGCGGGTGCAGGACGGACCCCTCGTCGGTGACCGTGACCCCTGCCACTCGACAGGTGACGGCGAGGTGACGGATTGGTTGCGGCAGGGTGACGAGCGGCCCGTGGGCAAGGCCGCCCCGTGGCTATACTCGGAGATCGAAGGCGGCGTGCGACGAGGGCCCGGCCGTGCCATGGCCGGCCCTCGAGACCGCCCCCGTGGGGTCGTCCGGATGACGACCCATCGCTCAGGGACGGCTCCACCGCCCCACCACCGAGGATCTTCCGTTCCATGACGACGGAGAAGGCAACCGAGCCGATCAACGCCTGGCAGGTCGCCCAGCACCAGTTCGATCTCGCGGCCGAGATGCTCAACCTTGACCCGGGCCTGCGCAACGTGCTGCGCGAGCCGCGCCGCGAGCTCACGGTCCACTTCCCGGTGCACATGGACGACGGAACCGTCCAGGTCTTCGCCGGCTATCGCGTCCAGCACAACCTCGGCCGCGGCCCCGCCAAGGGCGGCATCCGGTACCACCAGGACGTCACGCTCGACGAGGTCAAGGCCCTCGCGATGTGGATGACCTGGAAGTGCGCGGTCGTGGGCATCCCGTACGGCGGCGGCAAGGGCGGCGTCACCGTCGACCCCAAGAAGCTGTCCCAGCGGGAGCTCGAGGGACTCAGCCGCCGGTTCTTCACCGAGATCTCGGTCCTGATCGGGCCCGAGCGCGACATCCCGGCGCCGGACGTCAACACCACGCCCCAGATCATGGCCTGGTTCATGGACACGTACTCCATGCACGTCGGCTACACGGTCCCGGGCGTCGTGACCGGCAAGCCGATCAGTCTCGGCGGATCCGAGGGCCGCAACGAGGCCACGGCTCGTGGCTGCGTGTTCACGATCGTGGACGCCGCCAAGCATCTCGGCATGGATCTCGCCAAGACGACGACCGTCGTCCAGGGCTTCGGCAACGCCGGCTACATCGCGGCGCGGCTCATGGCCGACGAGCGCTCGACGATCATCGCGGTGTCCGATACCGGCGGCGGCATCAAGAACACCGACGGCCTCGACCTCGACCGCGTGCTCGGCCTGGAAGAAGGAGCACGGCACCGTCGTCGGCTTCCCGGGCAGCACGACGATCACGAACGGGGAGCTCCTCGAGCTGCCCTGCGACATCCTGATCCCGGCCGCCTACGAGAACCAGATCACCGCCGCGAACGCGGACAACGTGAAGGCCAAGATCGTCGCCGAGGCCGCCAACGGCCCCACGACGCCCGATGCCGACAAGATCCTGGCGGAAAAGGGCGTGTTCATGATCCCGGACATCCTCGCGAATGCCGGCGGCGTGACCGTCAGCTACTTCGAGTGGGTGCAGGACCTGAACCGCGACCATTGGAGCGAGGCCGTGGTCAACGCCAAGCTCAAGGAGATCATGGACCGCTCCTTCTCCGAGGTCCTCGCGATGGCGCATCTCAAGGACGTCGACATGCGCACGGCGGCGTACCTCGTCGCCGTGAAGCGCGTCGCCGACGCGACCGCCCTGCGCGGCCTCTACCCGTAAGCCCTGCGCGGCCCGCTGGTGGCCGCAAGCGTGCACAACCTGGAAGCGGCCCGGGTACGTCCCGGGCCGTTTCGAATTCTAGGCGGCCCCTCGTTCCGGCCATGTTTGACGCCGCCCCGTACCCGACGACTCACCGGGGGGTCATCCGGCAGCTCGGGACGAGGAGATCGACCGCGATTCGTGCGGATTCGCGCCCCAGCTCTGCCTGCCGATGGTCCAGATGACTCCGGGCCGAGTCGCGTCGGCCAGCACGAACTTCGGGCCAAGTCGCGTCGGCAGGCCATGTCGTTCCAGCAGACCAAGTCGCGTCGGCCAGCCAGGACTCCGGGCCAAGTCGCGTCGGCCGGCCATGTCGCTCCAGCCGGCCAAGGCGACGGCCGACCGAGTCGTGGCGGCTGGGCGATCGGCGGTCAGCGCGGTCGGCGGCCCGCGGCCCCCTGTTACCATCGCCCCATGCTTGACCACGAGGAGAAGTTCCTCTTCAAGGAGGAGATCCTCCATCTCGCCGATGCCCTCAACGACCCAGGCAGCCTCGACAACGTCGAGGACCTGCTGACCGACGTGATCACCAGCCCCCGGTTCGACTCCGAGGTCTTCACCCTGGAGCGCAGCCTCCAGGTGATGCTGGGCGCCCGGGCCGGCACGACGCTCGTCGGGCTCGTGACCGTTGCCCCCGAGGTCTTCGAGGAGGTCGCGGAGGTCCGGATCCCGCCCGAGGTCTACGAGCGCCTCGTCGCCTGGCGGGCGCGGTTCGGCCTCGCCATCGACAACGCGCTCAACTTCCTCAACAACCCGGACGGCATCCAGGGCCACAACTTCAGCACCCAGGTCGCGCACGTCGAGGAGCGCCGGGTGCTCCAGGGTCGCCTGACGATGGTCCGCTACAACAACGAGCCCCAGTTCTTCATCGCCGATGCCGCGGTATTCCTGGGCCTCGTGACGGACATCATGGAGCGCCTCGGACCCTACCTCGAGCCGGAGAGCGTGGACGAGGAGTCCCTGACGCGCCTGCGCGAGGTCGTGCAGCTCATCGAGCGCAAGACGGCCCCGCGGGGCTGAGCGGCGGCCGCGTGCGCCAGCTGTTCCTCGCCGCCACGGGTCAGAACCGCGGCAAGACCACGGCCTGCGTCGGGCTGTTGGACGGCTTCCGCCGGCGCGGCTACCGGACCGGGTTCTCCAAGCCCGTGGGCCAGCGCACCATGATCATCGACGGGGAGCCGGGCGACGAGGACGCCGTCCTGATGAAGACGATCTTCGACCTGCCCGACCCGTACACCGCCATGAGCCCGATCCACATCCCGCGCGGCTTCACCAAGCGCTACCTGGCCGGCGACATCGTGGAGGACATGGAGGGCCCGATCCTCGCGGCCCAGCGGTTCTTCGCCGACCACGACATCTGGCTGATCGAGGGGACGGGCCACGCCGGCGTGGGGGCGGTCGTGGGGCTGTCGAACGCGCGGGTCGCCTCGATGCTCCGGGCGCCGACGGTCATCATCTCCGAGGGTGGCGTGGGCAGGCCGATCGACGAGATCGTCCTCAACGCCTCGCACTTCGAGGCGCACGGGGTGCCGGTCGCCGGCGCCATCGTGAACAAGATCCGGGTCGACGAGTCACCCGGGATCGAGAAGACGCTGGAGCGCGGCCTCGCGCTGCACGGGATCCCGCTCCTGGGCGTGCTGCCCTACAAGCCCATCCTGTCCAGTCCGACGCTGGACATGGTGCTGCGCGGCGTGAAGGGCCGGGTCATCTGCCCCGGCCCGGACCTGGACCGGGTGATCGACGGGGTCGCGATCGGCGCGATGGAACCGAACCACATGCTGGAGCACATCGGGCCGGGCACCCTCGTGATCGTGCCCGGCGACCGCGAGGACGCGATCCTGACGCTCGCCGCCGCGCACCTGCCGGACTCGGCACCGGCCCGGGCCGTCGAGCACCTCGAGACGCTCGTGGACGAGACGCCAGGGGCGATCGACGCGGGGCCCGAGGCCAAGGCGCTGGGGATCGTCCTCACCGGCGGCTACGAGCCGCGGCCGGAGGTCCTCGCCGCGATCCGTCACGCCAACCTGTTCGCGGCCATCGTCCCCGAGGACACCTACACCGTGGCGTCGGAGGTCCACGACCTCCTCGTCAAGACGCACCCCGCGGACGTCGGCAAGATCGAGCTCATCAAGGAGCTGGTCTGGGAGCATCTCCAGATGGACCGCTTCCTCGAGGTCGCCGCCGAGGCGAGGTTCGACTGACGAACGCCCAGCCAGCCGACGCCGAGGCGCCCGCCGCCGACGCACCCAACGACCCTCCTCGTGCCGCGGCGAACCCGGATGCCGCCCTGGCGGCCGCCGCCCGGCCGCAGTCGATCGTTCCCTCGTGGATCGTGTACGGGTTCCAGTTCGTGGCCATCGGGGCGTGGACGGCATACGCGGTCGTGTACTTCGAGGCGATGGGCATCGACATCGCGCTCATCGGCGTGCTGGCCGCGGTTCCCGCGGTCGTCGCCATCCTCGCGTCACCGGCGTGGGGTCTCGTCGCCGACCGGCTGGGCGACATGCGCCTCCCGTACCTGGTGGCGGCCATCTGGGCGGCGCTGGCAGCCGTGGGTCTCGCCATGGCGCCCGGCATGCCGTGGCTCGCGGTGGCAGTCCTGATGCTCTCCGTCGGCGCGGCAGGGCTGACGCCGCTGATCGACGCCCGGACGATCCAGCGCCTGTGGCCGCAGCGGGACCGCTTCGGCCAGGCCCGCGTGGCGGGATCGATCGCGTTCATGGCCGGGACGATCGGGACCGGCATCCTGGTCGCGGCCAGCGACCTGTGGATCATGTTCGTTGTCTACGCGGTGGCGATGACGGGTGCCGGCATCGCGGCCGTGACGCTGCTCGGCCGGCCGCACGGGGCCCCGAAGGTGGGCGGCGTGGGGCCGAGAGCCGCGACGGGACTCCTCCGCCTCCCCGGCCTCGCGCTGTTCTTCGCCGGCTCGTGCGTCATGTGGACGTCCGCGGTGGGGTCCATGACGCTGTTCTCGCTGCGCATCATCGAGCTGGGCGGGGACACGCGCCTCGTGGGCATCGGCTGGGCGACGTCGGCGCTGTTCGAGGTGCCGATGATGATCCTGTTCGCACGGTTTGCTGTGCGGATCGGGGTCGAGCGCCTGATCGTGGTCGGTGCGCTGCTGTTCGTCGTCCGGGCCGCGACCTGGACGGTGGCGGACAGCCCGCTGACGTTCATCGCCTTCACCGCGCTGGGCGGCAGCGGGTACGCGCTGGCGATGGTGGGGACCACCAGCTACGTGGCGACGCGCGTGCCCGGGCGTCTGCAGGCGACGGCCCAGGCCCTGTTCGGGAGCACGGCGTTCGCCATCGGGACGATCGCCGGAGCCATCATGGCTGGACAGGTGGCCGCGATCGGCGGGCTGTGGGCGGTGTACCCGGTCGGCGGGGTGGTCGCGGCGGTCGGGGCCGTCATGGTCTGGGCCGCGATCGGGCGGCGGTCCGCGGGTGGGAGCGCAGCTGCGGTGCCTCGCCGGACGTAGTCCGTGCGCCGGGCCGCCCCGGCTGCGCCGTGCCCCGGCTGCCTGATGCTCCGCGCTGCGCCGCCGCCCCATGCTCCGCGCTGCGCCGTGCACCCCGCTGCCCCTGACCGCCTGGCGGCCCATTGGTCGCCGGCGACCGATGGTTCGTCCGCTGCAGCGGACCAGAGGCCCGGCATCGCCTCTCCGACTGGCGGCGTGTCCAGCCGAAGCCACCGTCCGTCGATCCTCGCCGACGAATGGTCCGTCAGGCGGCCGCCCAGCCGCGATCGAGAGCAGTGGATCCTCAGGGCACCCGCTCGTTGTCGATCAGGCGGACGTCGTCGATCAGCGCCGCGAGGGACAGCAGCGCCCGGCCGGCGACCACGTCCAGCTCCGCGAGCGTGTCGGGGTCGGCGACGGACACGTAGTCCGCTGTGGCCGCCGGCTCCGCCGCGAGCACCGCCAGCATCGCGCCGCGCACGGCGGCGCCAGACCGCTCGCCGGCCCGGACCCGTGCCGCCCCCGCGAGCAGCGCACGCCGGAGCACGGGTGCTGCTGCGCGGCCCTCGGCCGTGAGCCGTGCGTTGCGCGAGGACAGTGCAAGGCCGTCGGGCTCGCGGACGGTCTCGCAGGGCACGACCTCGGTCGGCAGTGCCAGGTCGGTCGCCATGCGCCGGATCACCTGGACCTGCTGGTAGTCCTTGAGGCCGAAGTACGCCCGCTCCGCTCCCACGAGCGCGAACAGGATCGCGACCACGGTGGCCACCCCGTCGAAGTGCCCCGGTCGTGCCGCGCCCTCGAGCGGTCCCGCGATGGCGCCGACGACGACCCGCGTGTCGAAGCCCGGCGGGTAGACCTCGTCCACGGACGGTGCGAACACGACGTCCACGCCCGAGGCCTCGCACACCGCCAGGTCGCGTGCCTCGTTGCGGGGATAGCGCGCGAAGTCCGCGGATTGTCCGAACTGGCGCGGGTTCACGAAGATCGAGACGACGACGGTCGCGCTCTCTGCGCGAGCCCGGTCCACGAGGGAGACGTGCCCATCGTGCAGCCAGCCCATCGTGGGGACGAGACCGATCGGCCGCGTCGCTGCGGCCAGCACGGCTCGGAGCTCGGCGCGGGTGCGGACGATCTGCATGCGCGTCGGGCCGGTTCGCGGGCGGGTCGGCGAGCCGCGCCTAGAGGTCGCGATCGAGCGGGATGCCGGCGAGGTTCTCGATCCCCGTGGCTCCGACACGGTCCTCGTCGGTGCGGCCCAGGACCTCGTCCAGCACGGCCGGGTCCATCAGCACCGTCTCCGCCGGGCCGGGAAAGTCCCCGGCCTCCACGTCCGTCCGGTATCCCCGGATCGCCTCGACGATCGTGCCCCGCAGGTCCGCGTACTTGCGGGCGTGCTTCGGGGTCCAGTCGCCCCAGCCGAGCGTGTCCGTGATCACCTGGATCTGGCCGCTGCACCCGGCGCCCGCCCCGATCCCGATCGTCGGGATGCGCAGGCGCTCGGTGATGGCAGCGGCGAGCTGGCCCGGGACGAGCTCCAGGACGATCGCAAAGGCGCCGGCCTCCTGGACCGCGAGAGCGTCCGCGAGGAGCGCACGCGCCTGCTCCTTGTTCTTGCCCTGGACGCGGACCCGGCCGATCGCGTTGATCGCCTGCGGGGTGAGCCCGATGTGGCCCATCACCGGGATCCCGGCGCGGACCAGGGCCTCGATGGTGCGCGCGCTCCGGACGCCGCCCTCGATCTTCACCGCCTGGGCGCCACCCTCGCGCAGGAAGCGGCCGGCGTTGGCCACCGCGTCGTCGGGGGTTGCATAGGAGAGGAACGGCATGTCGCCGACGATCAGCGCCCGCTTGCTGCCCCGGACCACCGCCTTGGTGTGGTGGAGCATCTCGTCCATGGAGACCCGGACGGTCGTGTCGTAGCCCAGCATCACCTGGGCGAGCGAGTCGCCCACGAGGATGAGCGGGATGCCCGCCTCGTCCACCAGCGCGGCGGTCGGAAAGTCATAGGCGGTGATCGTCGCGATGCGGACGCCGTCCGCGTAGAGCTTGGCGATGTCGACCACCGACAGGCGGCGGACGGTCTCGGGCTGGGCGCTCATCGGGTGGTCTCCATGGTCAGGCAGTGTGCGCCCGGGCATCACGTTCGTCCAACGCCGCGACCACGCGGTCGAGCAGCCGGTCGCCGACCTGGCGCTTGGTGAGCAGCGGCAGGTCGTCCCGCGACCCGTCCGCGGCCAGGATCACGACCCGGTTGGTGTCCGTGCCGAACCCGGAGCCGGGCTCCGCGACGTCGTTGGCGACGAGGAGGTCCGCCCCCTTGCGGCGGAGCTTGTCCGGTGCCCGGTCCAGGGATCCGGTCTCGGCGGCGAACCCGACGATGACGGGGCGCGGATTCAGCTCCCGGGCACGGGCCCCCACCTCGGCGAGGATGTCCTCCGTGGGCTCCAGCTCGAGGGTGAGGCCCTCGCCACGGGTGAGCTTCGTGTCCGCGGCTCGCCGCGGTCGGAAGTCCGCGACGGCGGCGGCCATCACGAGGACGTCGGCGGCGTGGTCGATCACGGCGTCGAGGACGGCGGTCCGCATCTCGGCGGTGGATTCGGCCCGGACGACGACGGCGCCATCGGGCAGCGGGACCTCCACGCGGCCCGCGACGATCGTCACGTGTGCCCCGCGGGCGAGGGCGGCCTCGGCGATCGCGACGCCCATCTTCCCGGTGCTCCGGTTGCCGATGAACCGGACGGGGTCGATGGCCTCCGCGGTCCCGCCGGCGCTGACGACGACGTGGCGGCCTTCCAGGTCCGGCTCGATCCAGGGCCCGGTCTCCGGCGGTCGTTCCGTGGCGTCCGGCTGGCGGACCGGGCGGCTGCCGATCGCGGCCACCAGCTCGTCGATGATCAGTGGCAGGTCCGCGAGCCGTCCGATGCCCGACTGGCCCGACGCGAGCGACCCGATCTCCGGGGGCACGATCCGGTAGCCGAAGTCCCGCTCCAGCCGCGCGACGTTGTCCTGTGTCGCCCGGTGCGTCCACATGTCGCCGTCCATCGCCGGCGCGACCACCACCGGGGCGCTGGTCGCGAGGCAGGCAGCCGTCACCGTGTCGTTCGCGATCCCGTTGGCCATCGAGCCGAGCCAGCGCGCCGTTGCGGGCGCGACCACCAGCGCGTCGGCGGCGTCCGCGACGACGATGTGGCCGATCCTCTGGTCGGGCAGGAGACCCAGGACATCCGTCTCCACGGCGTGCCGCGAGAGCGCTGCGAACGTGAGCGGCCCCACGAACTGGGTCGCCGCCGGCGTGAGCATCACGACGACCTCGGCGCCCTCCGTGCGCAGGAGGCGCAGGAGCTCCACGGACTTGTAGGCGGCGATCGAGCCGCAGACGCCGAGGCCGATCAGGCGGCCCTCGAGACGGCCGCTCATCGCGCGCCGTCCAGGGGCTCGCCGCCCGCGACCTCGCTGTAGAGGATCGCGAGGCCCTTGAGGGTGAGGTCCGGGTCGATGATCTCGACGCCGTCCACGTCCCGGGCCCACGGCTCGATCGACAGGCCGCCGGTCAGGATCCCGCGGACCCCGTCGAGCGTCGTGCCGGTCTGCTCGGCGAGCTCGCGACGGATGCGCGCGAGGAGCCCGGTCACGGCCGCCTGGTAGCCGAAGACCGTTCCGCTCTGCATCGCGCTCACCGTGTCGCGGCCGATCGCGCGGTCGGGCGTCCGAAGCTCGATGCGCGGCAGCCGGGCGGTGTTGGCGGCGAGCGCCTCGAGGCCCAGCTTCATGCCGGGCGCAATCGCACCACCCAGGAACGCGCCGTCTGCGCCGACGCAGTCGTAGGTCGTGGCCGTGCCCATGTCCACGACGACAGCGGGGGCGCCGTACAGCCGTTGGGCGGCGAGCGCGTTGACGATCCGGTCCGGACCCACCTCGCCCGGGCGGTCCACGCGGATGGCGATGGGGATCGTGCCCGGGGCGGCCACGAGGATCGGGAGCCCGCGCCGGTCCGCCACGGCTTCGACGAGCGCGGTCTGCGCCGGCACCACGGACACCAGCACTGCCGCGCTCGCGCCGTCGAGGCTCCGGCCGTCGAGCGCGAGGAGGCCGTCCAGCAGCAGCTCGAGCTCGTCCACGGTGGTTGCGCGATGCGTCCCGGCCCGCCGGGTTCCGACGATCGATGCCGCCGTCCACGAGGCCGAGGGTCAGGTTCGTGTTCCCGATGTCGATGGCGAGCAGCATGCGACGATCATACGTGCGGGGTGCACGCGGCGAACACGCTGCGCCGTACTGAGGTTCGCCGTGCCGTACTCGACTCGCTTCGCCGTGCGCGATTCGCCGTGCCGTACCGAATCCACCATGCCCGACTCGCCCCTGTGTCAAATCGAGTGCCGGCAGGAGGAGGTGACCGGCAATTTGACGTTTCGGGTCCCAGCTCCGAGCCGAACCCCGCGACTTGACTCCGTGGCGCGTCGCAGACCGGGTCTGACACGGCCCGGAGTCGCGAGACCCTGCGAACCTCACCGTCCCGCAACCGGTCCGGTCCGCTAGCATTTGGGCCTGGTCGCAACGTCCCGGGATGGCGGAGCGGCGAGCCGCTGCCAGCCCCCCACAGCACGCACTGGGAGCCCATCGTGGCGAGCGAACCGCCGGCGAAGTTCTTCGTCAACCAGGGTGTCGTGACCAGCCGGACCGACATCCAGCACATCCTCCGCCCGATCCTCAAGCAGACCGTCTCGTACCGGTTCTACCGCGGCCGGGACCTGGTCGCGCACGGGACCGGGTGGGTCGAGCGCGTCGTCGCCGACGAGCCCGAGATGTCGACGTACTTCACGCCGATCGCGATCTCGGTCAACGTGGACTCCTTCGAGCACCTGGAGTTCGAGACCCGACCCGACCAGCTCCTCGTCTACACCCTGGTGCAGGGCGACGAGCGGGTGGTCATCGAGTTCGTGCCCGGTGCGGGGGGCGAGGGCGAGGGACCCCTGGCACCCCGTCAGCTCGAGTTCGACATGGCCGGCTTCGTGCAGATGGAGCTCACCGGCCTCGAGGGAACCGAGGAGTAGCGGGGAACCGAGGAGCGGGGGCGGAGGAGCAGGGGACGGCGCACGCGACGCGACTCCGGCGAGAGGCCACGCCGGCTCTGCCACGCGATCCCGGGCTACCTGCCTCGCTCGCCGCGCACGTACGGGATCCCGAGGGCGGCCGGCGCCCCGATCCGCTTGCGCATCGCCTCGCGCGACCCGAGCACGAGCGCGACGCAGCACGAGCGCGTAGGGGAGCATTTCGAGGAAGAACGTGTTCGGGTGGTACTCGAAGAACGGGTTCGCCAGGCCGAGGATCGTGGGCGGCAGCTGCATCGACAGGGTGAGCTGGACGACCGCCCCGAACAGGTAGGCGCCCGCCGCCGCCCGGAACGGCGACCACTGGGCGAAGATGACGAGCCCGACGGCGATCCAGCCGCGCCCGTTCACCGTGAGGGCCCCGAACCAGCCCGGCTGGACGGCGAGGGTGATCGTGGCTCCGGCCAGCCCGGCGAGCATCCCTCCGACGAACACGTACCGGTAGCGGGTCGCGTAGACGTTCACGCCCAGTGCGTCGGCGGCCGCCGGCTCCTCGCCCACCGACCGGAGGTGGAGGCCCGGTCGCGTCCGGTTGATCCAGTACCAGGTCGCCGGCACCAGCAGGTAGCCGACGTAGACCAGGATGCTCTGCTCGGTGAACGCGATCGGCCCCAGCACCGGGATCTCCGAGAGCACCGGGATCGAGAAGCGGGGCAGGAGGGAGATCGCGCCCGCCTTGCTGAGACCCTCGCCCGAGCACGCGCGCCAGGCCGGTCCCGAGGAACGTGAGCGCCAGCCCGGACACGACCTGGTCGGCGCGGAAGGTGATGGTGACGATCGCGTGGAGGAGGCTGAGCAGCCCGCCGGCCAGCATCGAGGCGACGACGCCCAGCCATGGGTTGCCGGTCGACACGGCGGTGGCGTAGCCCACCACCGCGCCGATGAGCATCATCCCCTCGACGCCCAGGTTGATCACCCCGGACCGCTCGGCGAGGATCTCGCCCACGGCCGCGAACAGGAGGATCGTCCCCACCGCGATCCCGGCCGCCATGATCAGCTGGAGGTCCACGCTACTCCCCCGCGCCGCGCGACCGCGCCCGCGACCGGCAGGCGGCGGACGATGCTGACCCGGTAGCGCAGGAAGACCTCGCTCGCGATCAGGCAGAACAGGATGATCCCCTGGATCATCGCCGGCACGCCGGATGGCTGGATCTCGCGGCCGGCGAGGATGAGCGCTCCGAACAGGATCGCGACGGGCACGACCCGCAGCGGGTGGAACTTCGCCAGGTAGGCGACGATGATCGCCGTGTACCCGTAGCCGGGTGAGAAGTTGTCCTGGAGGCGGTGCACGACGCCGGTCACCTCCGCCATGCCCGCGATCCCCGCCAGGCCGCCGGAGACGGCGAACACGAGCATGATGTTCCGGGCGATCCGGACCCCGGCGTACTTCGCGGCTCGCGGGTTGTCGCCGATGAGCCGGATCTCGTAGCCCCAGGCGCTGCGCTCGACGATGAACCAGACGACGACCGCAGCCACGAGCGCGACGAGGAACCCGCCGTGGACCGTCAGGCCACGGGCCCACGGGAACGCGTCCGCAAGGTCGCTGAGGCGGGGGAGCCAGGCCTCGACGGGGAACTGCTCCGTCAGCTGGAACCCTCCCTCGGTCCACGGCCCGAACACCCAGTACTGGATCCAGGCGAAGGCGATGCTGTTGAGCATCAGGGTGGCGATGATCTCGTTGACGCCGAAGCGCGCCTTGAGGAACCCCGGGATCAGGCCCCACGCCGCCCCGCCGAGGAACCCGGCGACCAGCATGACCGGCAGGACCACGAACCCCGGCGTCCCGGCGGGCAGGAGCGGGGCCAGGACCACGGCGCTTGCCGCCCACGCGCCGAGCAGCAGCTGGCCCTCCGCGCCGATGTTCCAGAGCCGCATCCGGAAGGCGAGGGCGCAGGCCAGGCCGGTCAGGATGAGCGGCGTGGACTTGACGAGCGTGTCCGAGATCGCGCCGATGCTGCCGAGCGACGAGCCGACGATGTGCACGTAGACCCGGATCGGGTCGGCGCCCACGATGGCCAGGATGAGCCCCGAGATGACGAGCGCGACGATGAGGGCGCCTGCCGTCAGCGCCGGTGACAGCCAGCGCGACGTCTCGAGCCGCGGCTCCAGGCTCAGCGTGAACGGCAGGCCTCCCCAACGGGTCCTCATCCGCCACCTCCGCCGGCGGCAGGCTCCGGCGCGTGGTCGCCGCTCTTGCCGCCCGTCATCAGGAGGCCGATCCGGGCGATGTCGGTGTCCGCGGTATCGGCGATCCCGGCGACACGGCCCTCGTACAGCACGGCGACCCGGTCCGAGAGCGCGAGGATCTCGTCGAGATCCTCGGAGATCAGGAGGATCGCGGCCCCCGCGGCCCGTCGCTCGAGGAGCAGCCGGTGGGCCAGCTCCACCGCACCGACGTCCAGCCCGCGGGTGGGCTGGACGGCGATCATCAGGCGTGGCTCGGACTCGATCTCGCGCGCCAGGATCAGGCGCTGGATGTTGCCGCCGGAGAGCAGGCGGGCCTGGGTCTCGATCGAGGGAGCCGAGATCTCATAGCCGTCCTTGAGCTGGCCGGCGGCGGCCCGGGCGGCGCCCATGTCGATCGTCCAGCCGTGACCGATGGGCGAGGCGCGGTAGCGCTTCATGATCAGGTTGTCGACGAGTGAGAGGTTCGGCGCGGTTCCGACGCCGGTCCGGTCCTCGGGCACGTGGGCCACGCCACGCTGGATCGCCTTCCGGACCGGCCGGTTGGCGATGTCCTCGCCGCCGACGAGGACTCGACCGCGACACGGCCGCAGCCCGGTGATGACCTCGGCCAGCTCGCTCTGGCCGTTGCCGGCGACGGCCGCGATGCCCAGGATCTCGCCGGCGCGGACCTCGAGCGAGACCCCGCGCAGGGCAGGCACGCCCTTGTCGCCGTCCGCCTCGATCTGCTCCAGGGCGAGCACGGTGTCGCCCGGGGGCATCCACTTGCGCTCAAGGCTCTCGAGGATCTCGCGGCCGACCATCAGCGTGGCGAGCTGGGCCTGCGTGGCGCCGGCGGCGGGCAGTGACGCGGCCGTGACCTTCCCACGGCGCATGACGGTGATCCGGTCGGCGATCGAGAGGACCTCGCCGAGCTTGTGGCTGATGAACACCACGCTGCGCCCCGCTGCGGTCATCGACCGCAGCGTCCGGAACAGGTCCTCGATCTCCAGGGGCGCCAGGACGGCGGTCGGCTCGTCCATGATCAGGACCCGGGCGCCGCGGTAGAGGACCTTGAGGATCTCGACCCGCTGTCGTTCGCCGACGGAGAGCTGCCATACCCTCGCCCGCGGGTCGACGCTCAGGCCGTGCGCCTCGGCGAGCCGGCCGATCTCCGCGTCGTAGCGGCCGAGATCGAGCCGGAAGCGGGGCCGGTCGAGGCCGATGATGACGTTCTCGGTGACGGTCATCGACGCGACCAGCGTGAAGTGCTGGTGCACCATCCCGAGGCCGGCCGCGATCGCATCCCGCGGGGAGCGGAACGCCACCGGCCGCCCGTCGAGGAGGATCTCCCCGGCATCGGGCTGGTACAGCCCGTCGAGGATGTTCATCAGCGTGCTCTTCCCGGCGCCGTTCTCGCCGAGCAGGGCATGGACCTCGCCGGTCGCGAGGGCGAAGTCGACGCCGTCGTTGGCGACGACGCCGGGGAACCGCTTGACGATGCCGCGGAGCTCGACGGCCGGCACCTGGTTGGTCGCGGCCGTCGGTTCCTGTCCGCTCACGGGGGGTGCATCAATGCCGGAGGGCGCCTGGAGCACGTGCTCGCACCCTCCGGCATCGCGATCGATACGGCCTAGTTGCCGAGTTCCGGCAGCTTGGCCGTGATCCCCTCGTTCCACCAGTACATGCAGACCGAGCACTCGGCGCCGGGGGCGCCGGGCGGGAACTGGTCGAGATCGGCCTGCTCGAGCTTCTCGCCGGCGGCGAGCAGGAGCTCCTTGCCGGTGTTGTCGACGATCGGCCCGAGGAAGACGATGTCGAACCGGGCAGTGTCGCTCTCGAGCATCTTCGCGAGCGTGTCCTTGACCGTTGGCGAGATCCGCCTCCGGGAGATCGGCAACGCCCTTGCGGAGCGTCTCGCCCTCCATGAAGCCGAGCAGGCCCATGGCCTTGGCGTCGGCGTCGAAGTACTCGTAGCCGGCCTTGTAGGTCTTGGCCTTCACCTGCTCCGCGATCCGGCTGTACTCCGGGCCCCAGATCCAGTACGGGGCGGTGAGGCAGGCGTCCACCTTGCAGGAGGCCGGGTGGTCGTAGGTGATGCCCCACTTGCCCTTCTCCTGGGCGACGTCGGCGACGGCGCCGGTGTCGGCGCCGGTGAACACGACCTGGGCACCCGTCGTCGAACAGCGCGGTGGCGCCGGCCTTCTCCTTGATCGGGTCGTGCCAGGTGTTGATGAACACGACGTCCATCGTGCACTCGGGGCAGGTCTGCTTCACGCCGCGCATGATCGCGTTGCCGAGCCGGAGCTCCTCGGGGATCGGGAACGTGGCCATGTAGCCGATCTTCGGGTTGCCGTCCGCCTTCGCGCGCGACCCGGCGAGCATGCCGGCGAGGTACTTGAAGTCCTCCATCGCGCCGAAGAAGTTGCCGAAGTTCTTGCCGTTGCTCTTGTACCCGGTCAGGTGCAGGAACGTCTGGTCGGGGAACTCGGTGGCGACGGTCTCCATCGGGTCCATGTACCCGAAGGACGTCCCGATGATGAAGTCGAAGCCCTTGCGGGCGAGCGACCGGAAGGTCTGCTCGGAGTCGGCGCCCTCGGGCACGTTCTCGATGTAGGCGACGTGGGTGTTGTCCACGGTCTCGCACATGTCGAGCAGGCCCTCGTAGTGGGCCTGGCTCCAGCCGCCGTCGTCGTGGGGCCCGATCAGGACCATGGCGACGTTGAACTTGCCTTCCACGGTCTCGGGGATCTGCGTCCCCGCCGCAGCACCCGCGACACAGTCCGACGCCGCCGCCTCCGACGCCGCCGCCTCCGACGCCGCCGGGCTCGAGGCTGCACCGGAACATGCACCCAGCGCCAGCGACGCGCCGATCAGCAACGTCAGGACCCGCCCTGTCCGACCCACCATCGATGGTTCCTCCTCAACATGCGGGACGCGGACTCGGCACGCCGGACCGCGCGACACGCCCCGTCGTCGGCCGTAGTGCTAGGCCGCCATCATAGGGCGCATCGTCGGCCCCGACGGCCCGCGCGCGCAGCGGCAGGGACCGCCCCGAGGCCGCGGGCGCAGCCGCTCTGCGCCGCCGGTCTGGTGGCCCGTCTCTCGCGGCCCGAGCGCCGTCATCTCTGCCCGTCCGGCGGCGCTCGGGCTACCATCCCTGACGATGTTCCAACGCACCGAGCTGCCCGCTGGGCCGCGCGTCATCTCCGCCCGCCTTCCGGGCTCCCGGTCCGTCGCCGTCGCCGCATACGTGCTGGCGGGGTCGCGCCTGGAGTCGACCGCGGACGCCGGCGTCGCGCACTTCATGGAGCACCTCACGTTCAAGGGCACTGACCGCTACCCATCGAGCCGGGCCATCAGCGAGGCGGTCGAAGGGGTTGGCGGGTCCGCGAACGCCGCGACGGACCGCGAGTCCACCGTCTACTGGGCCCGCGTCCCTCGGCGCGAGGCCGCAAGGGCGATCGACGTCCTGGGCGAGCTTGTCGTGCGCCCCCGCCTCACCGACGCCGATATCGACCAGGAGCGGACGGTCATCGTCGAGGAGATCCGGTCGTACCTCGACGACCCGGCCGAGTACTGCCAGATGCTGATCCAGACCGCCGTCTTCGGGGATGGGCCGCTGGGTCGCGAGATCTGCGGCGACGAGGCGGGGATCCGCTCGCTGCCGGCGGCTGCGATCCGCGACTTCTGGGGCGCGCTGTACCGGCCGGCGAACACGGTCGTCGCCGTGGCAGGGGATCTCGAGCACGACGAGGTGGTGGACTTGGTCGCGGCGGCGTTCGGATCCGGGGACGGGGTCGTGCCGGCGGCAGCTCGCCGCACCGCCGCTGCCGGCCGGACCGCGGGTGCTGACCGGCAAGCGCGACACCACGCAGGCGCAGCTGTCGATCGCGGTGCCGGGCCTGCGCCGCGACCACGCGGACGCCTGGAACCTCGCCGTCCTCAACGCCGTGCTGGGCGACGGCATGTCGAGCCGCCTGTTCCTCGGCGTGCGCGAGCAGCTGGGGCTGGCCTACGACGTCTCGTCGGGGGTGGTGGAGTACGCGGACGCCGGCGCCGTCGAGATCTCGGCCGGCGTGGATCCGGCGCACCTGCCGGCGGCGATCGAGGCGATCCTGGCCGAGCTCGCACGGCTCGTGGACGAGGCGGTTGGCGAGGAGGAGCTGGCGAAGTCGAAGGCGTACCTCGCGGGTGGCCTGGAGCTGCGGATGGACGACACGCGCCATCTCGCGTCGTGGATCGGCGGCCAGGAGGCGCTGCACGATCGCGTGTACACGTTGGACGATGCGCTCGCGGCCGTCGAGGCCGTTCGCTCCGAGGACATCCAGCGGCTCGCACGCACCCTGTTCCGGGACGATGCGCTGCGGATGGCGGTGGTGGCGCCGGGGCGCTACCTTCGCGGCCTCGATCGCCACCTGGTGCTCGCGCGATGACGGCGCGCAGGCGGCGGCCGGCCCCGGGCACCAAACCCGCGGCCGACACCGAGCCCACCGCCGCGGAGGAACCCGCCGCCGAACCCGAACCCGCGACGGTTGACGAGCCCGCGACGACCCAGGACGTCGAGCCCGCCGCCGAACCCGCGACGGCCGACGAGCCCGAGCCCGCCGCCGAACCCGCGACGGCCGACGAGCCCGCGACCGAGCCCGGCCGACGCCGAGCCCGCGACGCCGAGCCCGCCGAGCCGAGCCCGCGACGGCCCAGGACACCGAGCCCGCCGCCGAGCCCGCGACGGCCGACGAGTCCGAACCCGCCGCCGACACCGAACCCGTCGACGACGAGCCCGGCCTGCGGGCGATCTCGCTCCGCCTCGCGCGACTGCACCTGCGCATGGGGTTGCTCGCGCTGGCACGCGCTGAGCTCGAGGCGAACGCCGGGCGTGGTTCGCTCGATGAGCTCGCACTGCTGGACCTGGCGGAGGCACGCTGGCGCACGGGCGACCTCGCAGGCGCAGGCGAGGCGGCCAACACGGCCCTCGGCCGCGGAGCGATGCGATCCACTGGCCTATGTGATCGCGGCCGAGGCCATCGCGGGAGTCGGACGACCCGCCGAGGCGCGACGCCTGGCCGCCCGTGCGCTCGAGGGCGAAGGGCTGTCGCTCGATCAGGTCTTCGCGGGATTGCCGCGCAGCCTCATCTGGCCGGGCGACGATCCGGTCGATGCCGGCGCCGCACCCCCTGCCGGTCACCGGACTCGTGCCGTCGAGGACGACCCGTCACCTGCCTCGGCCGGCGCGGCCGAGGCCTTCGCCGGAGGACGCGCCGCCCTCGCGGCAGGCGACGTCGCGCTCGCATCCCTGCGCCTTGGCGTGGCCATCCGCCTGGAGCCCAAGTTCGCCCAGGGAGTGCTGACCGCGATCGGCGGCCGGGCATCGGAGCCGTACCTGGCGCTCGTCGCCGGCGATGCGCTGCGCCTCCTGGGTCGTGAGCACGAGGCCCTCGCCGCCTTCGATCAGGCCCGGGGCAAGGAGGCCACTCCCGAGCCGGTCGACGTCACGACCCTGTGGCCGGACGAGGACGAGGTCTGACCGCGGCTGCGCCGTGAGTCCCAGGTGTCCGGTGCTCTCGCGCGGCAGCGGCGGCTACCGCGGTCGCGCTACCCTGTGCCTCCACCCGAACACCCCGCGATCCGGCGCGCCCGGCATCGCTCCAGATCCGAGGCCCAAGCCCCCATGCCGGAACTCCAGCGCACGCTCCTCCTCGTCAAGCCCGATGGCGTCCAGCGCCAGCTCGTGGGCCGGGTCATCACCCGGTTCGAGGAACGAGGCCTCAAGATCGTCGGCCTCAAGCTGGTCCTGGTCGATCGCGCGCTCGCCGAGCAGCACTACGCGGTCCACAGCGAGAAGCCGTTCTTCCGCGGGCTCGTGGAGTTCATCACTTCGGGTCCGCTCGTGGCCGCCGCCCTGGAGGGCCCGAACGCAATCGCCATCGTCCGGGCGATGAACGGGGCAACCCGGCCGCACGAGGCCGCACCGGGCTCGATCCGCGGCGACCTCGCCGTCGAAACCGCCCAGAACCTGGTCCATGCCTCGGACAGCCCCGAGAACGCGGCCGCTGAGCTCGCCCTGTGGTTCCGCCCCGAGGAGCTGCTCAGCTACGAGCGCGAGATCGACCGCTGGGTGCTCGCCCCCGCCGAGTAGGCGCCGCGGTCAGTCGCTGCCCGGACCGAGAATGATCGGCGCTGGCTCGGCGGCCGCGTCTGCGATGCCCAGCGCCCCCCAGCTCGTCAGGGCGCCCAGGATCGCAAGGGCGAGGACGGCCCCGGACAGCAGCTCGGTCCGGTTCCGCCGCAACGCATCCACGAGTCGCTGTCCGGCGATCGCGGCCCGCTCGACTCCCGCCCGTGCACCGGTGCCCGCAGCAGCGGCCGGTGCCGCTTCGGCCGTCACGCTGGCGCCGGGCACGGTCTCCTGGCGCGTCGTGGCGCCCTGGGTGGCCTCCGCCCCGATCTCCGAGCCCTCCAGCTCCACCGGCAGCGACTCGTCCTTGCGCCGGCGGCGACCCATCCGCTCCGGCGCGGTGCGGTCCACGCGGCTCGTCACGCGGCCGGCGCCCACCGCGAGGAGACGCAGGTAGGTCGGCAGGGTCAGGAACCCGGCCACCAGTAGCAGGCCGCTCCACGGTTCGTCGGCGACGAGCGTCGCCAGCGCCGTACGGGATTCGAACGCCACCCAGCCGGGCAGTCCGAACGTCGCGAGCGCCGTGATCGCCAGCGCGGCGGCCAGCAGGGGCGAGCGCCGCGCCCATCCGCGCAGGTCGGGGACGCTGCGGGTCTCGAACCGGTCCTCGGTCACGGCGGCCCACGCGGCCAGCGCGCTCTTGGACGCGGCCAGCACCACGACCCATGCTCGTCCGGGACCCCAGGCGGCTGGGTCCAGGGCGGCGATCGCGAGCAGGAGCAGCCCGGAATCGGCGACCACGAGGTAGCCGGTCACGCGTCGGATGTCGTCGTGGAGCCAGGCCGCCAGCGAGGCGCCGGCGAGCGTCACCACGGCCAGGAGCACCAGCACGGTCTGCTCGCCGGCGAGCGGCAGCGCGAGGGGCGCGATCAGCCGGTCGACTGCCGCGAACGCGACGACGGTCAGGGGCACGGCGATCCAGGCCAGGAGGAGGGGGAGGGTCTCGGGCGGCACCAGGTCGGTGAGCCTCGAGACCCGCACGTGGAACGGCAGCATGCCCCAGCGGCCGGCGACCGCCAGGCCCAGCGCCACGGCGATCAGGCCCATGACCGGCCCGGCCACGGAGGTCGCAGCGTCGGTGGCTGCGTCGGACCCGACGCCGGCTGCGATCAGGGCCAGGCGTGCCGCGATGGGAACGACGGCGACCACGGCCAGCAGGATAGCGCCGGCGACCAGCGTCACCCGCAGCTCCCGGGCGGCGGCGGCGACCGCCGCGGGGCCCTCGACGGCGAGGATCACGATCAGGGCGGCGAGTCCGGTTGCCGCGGCGGCGCCGGCGCCAACGCCAAGGTCCGCCGACGCCATGGCCACCGTGCCACCGGTGATCGCAGCGAGGGTTGCCGGGAGGAGGCCCCGGAGGCGCGACAGGCCTCCAAGCAGCCATGCCATGAAGACCAGGACGAGACTCTCGAGGCCCCACAGGCCGACGACCAGCCGCAGGTAGTCCGTGGTGACAAGGTGCGCATCGAACAGGCCGGTGATCGGCTGGCCGGTGTCCGTGAGGCGGGCCGGCCGGAGGATGAAGGCATCGGCCGTGATGACCAGTAGCGCGATCACCCCGGCTGCGACGGCCACGCGCTCCTTGCGTCCGCCCCGGGGGAGTCCCCACATGGCGATCACCGTTCCCAGCGCGCCGACGACCAGGAGCAGCAGGAGGCGCATCGATCAGGAGTCCGCGAGCGGATGCGCGTCGTCCGCCGGCCGGTGGCGGATCGCCGCGTCCGGCCGCAGCGCGTCGCGGATCACGAGGTCGCCACCCCGGCGGATCGACGCGGCGATCACCGCGGCCACGCCCGCGCCGGCGAAGACCGCGAGCAGCGCGCCACCGAGCTCGGTCACGTTGTCGAGGCGTGCCTCCAGCGCGTTCGCCACCAGGCCCGCCGCAGCGAGGAGCAGCAGGAGCCCGATACCGAGGCGGAGCGTGTCCCGGGCCAGGATGACCTGTGGCACGGCGAGGGCCGTGAGGGCGAGGGCCGCGCCGATCGCCGCCTGGGGGACGATGGAGCCTGCAAGCAGCGCCTGTGCGAGGCCGCCGCTCCCCGGTCCCTCCGGCGTGCCGCCGTCCAGGGCCGCTCCGAGGGTGCCGACGGCCAGCCAGCCGGCCGCGAACGCGGCGGTCGCGATCGCCGCGGACCCGATCCAGCCGGTGGTCGCCGCCGGCATGGCGGCGGGTGCCCCACGCAGCGAGATCCACACGAGGTAGACGCCCAGGGTCGTCCCGGCCAGCCGTGCGCCGAGGCCGACTGGGCCGGGCAGGGGATCGGCGACGTACGCCGCGCCGACCGCGGCGAGCAGCAGGCCCGAGCACTGCCAGCCGCGGCGTTGCCGCCGCAACCGCGGTGACCGCGCCGGCCACGACGAGGATCGCGAGGATCACCAGGACGGGTGTCACGGCTCGGCCGATGGACCGTCAGGGCGCCGCTGGGACGTCGGGGTAGGTGGGCGTCTCGAGGATCTGGAGCGTGGTGATCGGCCAGTAGCGCAGGAACGCCCTGCCGACCACGTCGGAGACACCGATGGGGCCGAAGAGGCGCGAGTCCGCCGACCGCTGGCGATGGTCGCCCATCACGAACAGCTGCCCCTCCGGGACCACCCAGCGGGTCTGGTCGGGGGACACTTCCGTGGGCTCGCTCACGCCCGCGTCGTTCGCGTACGTGTACGGCTCGTCGAGCGCGACGCCATTGACGTAGACGAGGCCGTCGTCCCTGACCTCCACCGTGTCGCCCGGCTCTCCGATCACCCGCTTGATGAACGGCGTGGGGTCGCTCGTCCAGGTCGCGGGCGGGTTGAACACGACGATGTCGCCACGGTTGTAGTCGTCGAAGCGGGGGGTGAGCTTGTCGACCAGCACGTATTGGCCGGGTTCCAGCGTCCGTTCCATCGACTGCTGCTGCACCTGGTAGGGCTGCGCGATGAAGGTCTGGATGACGAAGAAGATGACGAGGGTGAGGACCAGGGTCTCGGCGACCTCGACTAGACACCCCAGGTTGGATCGACGGCTCACGAGCGGGGAGTATAGGGGTCGGGAGGTCCGCGCCCGGGGAAGGCGTGCGGAGGACTGGGTCCGCGCCCGTCGGCCGGTAGGGCCGTCTGGCCCGGGAGGACCGGTCCGGGAGTCGAATGCATAGGACCCGCCAGGCCCTGCATGCCATGCACGGGGGCCCGGAAGTCGTTTGACCCGTGCGAACGCGCACGCATACACTCAGCCCGCCGACGCGGCGGTTTCCCCTGCGTTCCGAACCCCCGTTGGCGACGTGCCCACGTCAAGCGCGGGTGCCCGCGCTCCCGCCCGGATCCCGCCGGGCGTCCGCTCGACGAGACAACACGGATCACCGGTGTTCCGAACCCTGGGTAGGAGGCTCTGCAGACGCTGATGGGCGAATCGACGCTCTACTGGATCATCCCGATCGCGGGCATCGCCGCGATCCTGTTCGCGGCCTACCTGGCGCGCGACGTCCTGGCCCGCGACACCGGCACCCAGGCCATGGTCGACGTGGCCGACACGATCCGCGAGGGCGCGGACGCGTTCGTCAAGCGCCAGTACACGACGATCGCGGTGCTCGCGGTCGTGGCCTCCGTGATCATCGGCGTCGTCATCGCCGTGGTGGAGACACCGGCGGTCGCGGACGTTCCCGGTCTCGCGGGCATTCCGATCGGCGTCCTCACCGCGATCGCCTTCCTGGTTGGCGCGGGCTGCTCGATGCTGTCGGGCATCATCGGGATGACCATCAGCGTTCGCTCGAACGTCCGCACGGCAGCCGCGGCGCGGCGCAGCCTCGTCGAGGCCGTCCAGGTCGCGATGCGCGGCGGCGCGGTCTCGGGCTTCCTCGTCGTCGCCCTCTCGCTGCTCGGCGTGTGGGGCATCTTCACGCTCTACCAGGTGCTGCTGGGCGGCCAGATCGCCGTCGAGGACGCACCCTTCGTCATCGTGGGCTTCGGGTTCGGCGCCAGCTTCGTGGCCCTGTTCGCCCAGCTGGGCGGCGGCATCTACACCAAGGCCGCGGACGTCGGCTCCGACCTCGTCGGCAAGGTGGAGAAGGGCATCCCCGAGGACGATCCCCGCAACGCGGGCGTGATCGCGGACCTCGTGGGCGACAACGTCGGCGACTGCGCCGGCCGCGGCGCGGACCTGTTCGAGTCCACCGCTGCCGAGAACATCGGCGCCATGATCCTGGGTGTCGCGGTGTTCAAGATCGCGACCGATCTCGGCTGGCCCAACCCCGAGGCCTGGATCTTCTTCCCCCTCGTCGTCCGTGCCTTCGGGCTCCTCGCCACCATGGTCGCGATGTTCTTCATCCGCGGCAAGGAGACCGAGAACCCGATGAACATCCTCAACCGCGGGTACTGGGTCACGACCCTGCTGTCCGTGGTGGGGCTCGCGTTCGTGACCAACCAGATGATGCAGACGACCGGCGGCGAGGCCAACGGACTCCCGGTCTGGGTCTGGTTCTTCTTCGCCGGTGTCGTGGGTCTCGCGACCAGCATCGCGTTCGTGTACATCACGCAGTTCTACACGGCCGGCTCATTCCGCCCGGTGCGTGAGATCGCCGAGGCCTCGCGGACCGGCCCCGCGACCAACATCATCAGCGGCACCGCCGTCGGCTACGAGACCACGGCCGTCACGGCGATCACCATCGGCATCGCGCTGATCGCCAGCCACTGGCTGGGCGCGCAGGCGAACCTGCTCAACGCCGAGGGCGTGAACGTCGGAGGCATCTTCGGCACCGCCGTCGCGACCATGGGCATGCTCATGACCACGGCCTACATCCTCGCCATGGACACCTTCGGCCCGATCACGGACAACGCCGGCGGCATCGCGGAGTTCTCCCGTGCCGAGGCGGGCGCCCGCGAGATCACCGACAAGCTCGACGCCGTGGGCAACACGACCAAGGCGCTCACCAAGGGCTACGCGATCGCCTCCGCGTCGCTGGCGGCGTTCCTGCTGTTCTCGGCCTACATCGACAAGGTGAACCTGATCCTGGGCAATCAGATCGAGGCCGGCGTCGAGGGTGTCGAGCTGCTCACCTCGGTCAACATGGCCGACGTCAACGTCTTCGTCGCCGCGTTCATCGGCGCGATGCTCGTGTACTTCTTCAGCAGCCTCGCCATCCGGGCGGTCGGCACGACGGCGCAGTCGATCATCGTCGAGGTGCGGCGCCAGTTCCGGGAGATGCCCGGGATCATGGACTACACCCAGCGCCCGGACTACGCCCGAGTCGTCGACATCACCACCCGCGCCGCGCTGCGCGAGATGGTGGCCCCCGGCATGCTCGCCGTCCTCACGCCGATCGTGGTCGGCCTCCTCCTCGGCTACCAGGCCGTGGCCGGGTTCCTGATGGTCGGCACGATCGCCGGCGTCCTCCTGGCCACCGTCCTCAACAACGGCGGCGGCGCCTGGGACAACGCCAAGAAGTACATCGAGTCCGGCAACCTCAAGGACGCGGACGGCAACGTGCTCGGCAAGGGCAGCGATGCCCACGCGGCCGCGGTCGTCGGCGACACGGTGGGCGACCCCTTCAAGGACACCGCCGGCCCGTCGCTCCACGTCCTCGTGAAGCTCATCGCCACGATCACGCTCGTCCTCGCCCCGCTGTTCATCCGCTAGGTGATGCGGGATCTGGGCGGTCGGGGTGAGCCCTCGACCGCCCGGAGCCATTGATGGACCAGATCCTCCAGGCGCTGGTCATGGGGATCGCCCAGGGGCTGACCGAGTTCCTGCCGATCTCCTCGTCGGGCCACGCCATCCTGCTCCCGTACCTGCTGGGCTGGGACGACGCGTTCATCGAGTCGCTGGCCTTCTCGGTCGTGCTCCACGCGGGCACGCTGGCGGCGCTCCTCGTGTACTTCCGGGCGGACTGGGCAAGGCTCGTGCCCGCCTTCTTCGCGGGGCTGCGGGACCGCTCGTTCCGCGACGACCGTGACCGCCGGCTGTCGTGGCTGCTGTTCCTGTCGACGATCCCGGCCGCGGCCATCGCCTTCCTGCTCAACGACCTCGCCGAGGGGTTGTTCCGCCAGGCCGGCCTCGTGGCCGTGACCCTCGTCATCGGCGCCGGGATCATGTGGACGGCCGACCGATGGGGTCCGCGCACGCACACGATCGACCGCCTCACCTCGCGCGGGGCGGTGGGCATCGGGCTCGCGCAGGCGCTCGCCCTGGTCCCGGGGATCAGCCGGTCGGGCATCTCGATGTCCGCGGGCCTGTTCGCCGGCCTCGATCGGGCGGACGCCGCCCGCTACAGCTTCCTGATGGCGACGCCGATCACGGCCATGGCCGTCGCCTGGGAGACCCTCAAGATCCTGCGCGGCGAGGTCGGCGGCGCGGAGCCTGTCACCCTGGTCGTGGGCGTCCTCGCATCCTTCGGGGCGGGGATCCTCGCGATCTCCGTCCTGCTGCGCTACCTGCGCACGAACTCGTTCACCATCTTCGTCGTGTACCGCCTGGTGCTGGCCGCCATCGTCGTGGTGGCCTTCCTGGCGCGGTGAGGGCCCCGGAGGCATCCTCGTGGAGGTCATGAAGCAGCTTCGGCAGCGGGCGATCCGCGACCTGGTGGAGCAGCGGCCCATCCGGACCCAGCAGGAGCTGGCCGCCGCGCTGCGCGAGCGTGGTTTCCGCACGACCCAGGCCACGATCTCGCGTGACGTCGCGGAGCTTGGCCTGGTCAAGTCCAGCCGCAACGGGACGCACGCCTACGCGCTCCCGCCGCGGCTCCGTGAGGCGGACGCGAGCGGCGAGGAGCGCATCCGCCGCCTGCTGCGCGAGATGCCCGTGGAGATCCGCGAGGCGGGCACGATGCTGGTCCTGCGCACGCTGCCCGGGTTCGGCGCACCCCCTCGCCGCGGCGATGGACCGCGCGCGCTGGCCGGAGGTCGTCGGCTCCATCGCCGGTGACGACACCGTGTTCGTGGCGTTCTCGGACCGCGGATCGATGGGGCGCGTGCGCCGCCGCCTGGAGCAGCTGGCCGAGATCCCGGAGTAGGGGACCTCGGTGGACCGTGCGCGTGGGCGACTCGCCCGTGTGTCAGATCGCCGGCCGACGAGCGTGGCTCACGGCGGATCTCGTCAATTCCGGGCATGAGCCCTGCAGGCCAGTCCGGCGGATGACTCCGGGCGGAGTCGGGGTCGCCTCCAGTTCCGGGCCGCGGCCGCACCCTGATCCCACCCCACTTTGACGATCCGGGCCTTCGCCGATACCATTCGGCCCGATCCGTGACCCTCGGCGGCGCACCAATGGCGCCCCGGGGTCCTTTTGTTCAAATCGACCCAGCGGCGGCATCGAGCAGGTGCCGGTCCCGCGCCTCGGGGGTCTCGCCCGCGTGAATACCAAGACCACGTACATCAGCAAGGACGGCCTGGACAAGCTGCGCGCCGAGCTCGCGGAGATGACCAACGTCCGGCGGCCGGAGATCGCGCAGCGGATCCACGACGCCAAAGAGCACGGCGACCTGTCCGAGAACGCCGAGTACGAGGACGCCAAGAACGAGCAGGCGTTCGTCGAGGGACGCATCCAGACCCTCGAGACGATGATCAAGAACGCCAGCCTGATCGACGAGCACACGTCGACCGATCACGTGCAGATCGGCTCGACCGTGAAGGTCAAGGGCGAGGATGGCACCGAGACGTTCTCGATCGTCGGATCCGCCGAAGCCAAGCCGGCCGATGGCCGGATCTCGAACGAATCGCCCGTGGGACGCGCCCTGCTCGGCCGCCGGAAGGGCGACAAGGTCGTCGTGAAGGTCCCCGCCGGCGACTTCGCCTACACGATCCTCGAGATCCGCTAGCCGCACCCCGGCTCGAGACCGCGCGGTCGACACCTCGGCAGGACGGCCCGCGCGAGCCTCGTCGCCGACCTCGGCGGAGCGGCACAGCGCGAAAGGGGCAGCACCGTGGACTGGGCGGACGAACTGGCCGCGAGCGTCGATGGCCCGCAGGTCGTCAACGACTCCAAGACCCCGTCCGGAACCGTCCACGTCGGCAGCCTCCGCGGACCTGTCATCCTCGACGTGATCACGCGCGCGCTGCGCGCCCGGGGGCTCGAGACCACGCTGCTGTATGGCGTGGACGACATGGACTCGATGGACGCGCAGGCGCTCCTGACGCCCGATGCCGTGGACCGCTACATGGGCGCGCCGCTGGCCCACATCCCCGACCAGGCCGGCGACTGCCACGCGTCGTACGCCCGGCATCACGCCCAGACCTTCATCGACGTCTTCGCGGGGCTCGGCATCCACCCTGACCGCTACTACTGGATGAGCGACATCTACCCCACGGGGCAGATGGACCCGTTCATCCGCACGGCCCTCGACCGCGCCGCCGTGGTGCGCGACATCTACCGCCGCGTGGCCAACGTCCAGCATCCCGAGCACTGGCTGCCGCTGGGCGTGGTCTGCCCCAGCTGCGGCAAGGTCGGCACGACCATCGCGTCCGACTGGGACGGCGAGACCGTATCGGTTGCCTGCCGAGCGGACCTGGTGACGTGGGCCGTCGGCTGCGGCTGGACAGGTCGGATCGCGCCGTTCGGCGGGACGGCCAAGCTGCCCTGGAACCTCGAGTGGGCGGCCCAGTGGAGCCTGTTCGGCGTCACGATCGAGCCCAACGGCAAGGACCTCGCGACGGCGGGCGGGTCCCGCGACCGGTCCGATGCCATCGCGCGCGAGGTGTTCGACCGCCAGCCGCCGCTCAACTTCCCGTACGAGTTCCTGAACCTCGGCGGTCGGAAGATGTCCACCTCGAAGGGCGTGGGCGCCGCCGCGCACACGATCGGCCAGGTCATCCCGCCCGAGCAGCTGCGCTTCCTGTTCGTCCGCAACCGCCCCGAGTCGGCCATCGAGTTCGACCCGGAGGGCACGGACGCCGTCCCGCGCCTGTTCGACGAGTTCGACCGGCTCGCCGCCGCCACCGCCGGCCGCGAGGTGAAGGGCGAGCTGCCGTCGGGCCACGAGTCCATCTTCCGCTACTCGCTCCTCGACCCGGCCGCGGACCTCGCAGGCGCCGCCGACGCCTTCCGGCCGGCGTTCGGCCACCTGGCCCTCCTCGTCCAGGTCCCGGGCGTTGACGTCCATGCCCGGGTGATCGCCGAGAAGGGTGCTGCGCTGACGGAGGCCGAGGCCGCCGACCTCGAGGAGCGCCTGGCCGCCGTCCGCCGCTGGCTCGAGATCTACGCGCCGGATCGTGCCCGGATCGAGATCCGGCGCGATGCGCTGCCGGCCGAGGCGGGGCAGCTCCGCCCCGAGCAGCGCGGCTTCCTGCGCGAGCTCGCCGCCGCCGCCCATGGTGAAGCCCCGCCTCCGGCGAGCAGTGGCAGGCCGCGATCTTCGCCGTGGCCGCCGGCCACGGGCTCGACGCCAAGGCCGCCTTCAACGCCCTGTACCTGGCGTTCCTGGGCCGGCCAAACGGCCCCCGGGCCGGCTGGCTGCTGGCGAGCCTGGACCACGACTTCGTCATCCGCCGCCTGATCGAGGCCGGCGCCACAACCAGCGGGGAGGCGACCGCATGAGCGTCGGCGTGCAGCGGCTCCGCGAGGAGCCCGACCGGATCCGGCAGGGCGCCATCGACAAGCGCGAGGATCCGGCGCTGGTCGACCAGGCCATCGAGGTCGATGGTCGCCGCCGTCGGCTCCAGTCCGAGTCGGACGGCCTCAAGGCCGGGCGCAACGCGGCCTCCAAGCAGATCGGCGAGGCCATCCGCGGCGGCGCGCGCCCCGACGGCCCCGAGGTCGCGGAGCTGCGCGCCGCGTCGACGGCAGCCGGTGTCCGCATCGAGGAGATCGACGCCGAGCTGGCTGCCGCCGAGGCCGAGCTGGAGGAGCTGCTCCTGCGCATCCCCAACCCCGCCGACCCCGAGGTCCCGGTGGGCGGCGAGGAGGCCAATGTCACGGTGCGGACCTGGGGAGAGCAGGGGACTCGCGACGTCGTCGCGGCCGACGGCACCACCTGGGAGCGCAGGCCCCACTGGGAGATCGGCGAGGCCCTCGACATCATCGACAACCCGCGTGGTGCGAAGATCGCCGGCTCCGGGTTCCCGGTCTACAAGGGTGCGGGCTCGCGTCTCCAGCGCAGCCTGATCTCCTGGTTCCTGGACGTCCACACCGCCGAGCACGGCTTCACCGAGGTCTGGCCGCCGGCGGTCGTGAACGCGGCATCCGCGCGGGGCACCGGGCAGATCCCGGACAAGGAAGACCAGATGTACGTCGCCACGCGCGACGACCTGTACCTGGTCCCCACCGCCGAGGTCCCCGTCACCAACCTCCACCGCGACGAGATCCTCGAGGCCGCCGAGCTGCCGATCCGGTACGCGGCCTACTCGCCGTGCTTCCGGCGTGAGGCGGGTGCCGCGGGCAAGGACACGCGCGGCATCCTGCGCGTCCACCAGTTCGACAAGGTGGAGATGGTCCTGTTCGAGAAGCCGGAGGACAGCCCCGAGGCGCTGGAGTGGATGACGTCCCGCGCCGAGGTCCTGCTCCAGCGGCTCGGCCTGCCGTACCGGGTGCTCCTCATGAGCACGGGCGAGATGGGGTTCGTCCAGCGCAAGAAGTACGACCTCGAGGTGTGGGCCCCGGGCGTGGAGCGCTGGCTGGAGGTCAGCTCCTGCTCCAACTTCGGTGACTACCAGGCGCGCCGGATGGCGATCCGGTACCGCCCGTCGCCGGGCGCCAAGCCGGAGCTCGTGCACACGCTCAACGGTTCCGGGCTCGCGCTGCCGCGCATCGTGGCGGCGATCCTCGAGGTCTACCAGGACCCCGACGGGTCGGTGGTCGTCCCCGAGGTCCTGCGCCCGTATGTCGGCGCCGATAGGATTGGCGGACCGGCAACAGCCTGAGGGGCTCAACGGCCGGTGATGGCCACCAGAGGGAGAACCTCCGCATGACCCAGCCCTACCAGCCGCCCCCGCCCGTTGTCCCCGACGGCCCCGCTCCCGGGGTCCAGTTCGCCAGTCCCGTCGCGCGCCTCGTCGGCTACATCATCGACGGCCTCATCGCCGGCACGGCCGCCCTCGTGCTGGGCCTGGGACTTGGGGCGATCATCGGTCTCGCCGGCGAGTCGGGGCGCAACTTCATCGCGGGCCTGGGGTTCGTCGTGTACTTCGTGGCGATCCTGGCCATCTGGCTGCTGTACTTCCCGTACTTCTGGCAGAAGAGTGGCCAGACGCCGGGCATGAAGGTCATGAAGATCAAGGTGGTCCGCGACGAGGACGGCGGACCGGTCGGCTGGGGTGCCGGGTTCGTCCGGCTGTTCGGCTTCTTCGTGAGCCAGCTCGTGTTCTACATCGGGTTCCTCTGGGTGCTGGTCGACAAGCGCAAGCGCGGCTGGTTCGACCTCATGGCCGGCACCTGCGTCGTCAAGGCGTAGGGCACCTCGACCACCGCGGGGGCGCCGCCTTCGAGCCGCGCTCGCCGGCGACGCCACGCTCGCGCTCAGCCGGGGATCCGAACCTGGCCGGGCATCCGCACCTGGCCGGCGTCAGGCGGCCGGCGTCTCCTCGAGCGTCCCGTCGAGGATCCGGCCGTCCACCATGTGCACGGTGCGGCGTGTCCGCTCCGCGAGCTCGTGGTCGTGGGTCACCATCACGATCGTGCGTCCCTCGGCCACGAGGGTCTGGAACAGGGCGAAGACCTCCTCGGCCGTGACCTCGTCCAGGTTCCCGGTGGGCTCGTCGGCCACGATGATCGGCGGGTCGTTGGCGAGTGAGCGCGCGATCGCGGCACGCTGCTGCTGGCCGCCGGACGTGGAGGCCGGGAGCTTGCGCGCCTGGTCGTCGAGTCCCGACGAGCTCGAGCAGGTGCATCGCCCGCTCGTAGCGCTCCTTCGTGGACCACAGCCCCGCGAAGTCCATCGGCAGCATCACGTTCTCGACCACGGTGAGCGTGGGCAGCAGCTGGAAGAACTGGAAGATGACCCCGCAGGTCCGGCCGCGCCACTGCGCCATGCGGCTCTCGGAGAGGTTGGCGAGGTTCGTCCCGCCGACGACCAGCGAACCTGAGGTGGCCGGTCGATGCCGGTGATCATGTTCATCAGCGTGGACTTGCCCGAGCCGGAGCGGCCGACCACGGCGATGAACTCGCCGGCGTCCACCTGGAGGGAGACCTCCTTGAGGGCGCGGAACGGCCCGGCGCCGGTCACGTCGTCCTACGATGTCCCGCAGGTCGATGACGAGCGTGCGCGAGGTCGCGGTCGTGCGGATGGCCGCGCGAGGTGGCGGTCGGGAACATGGGTGCATGGTCGTCGAGCCCGGCGAGCTCGAGCAGGAGCATCGGACGCTCGTGCGCTCCTTCGTGGACCACAGCCCCGCGGATCCATGGGATGCATCAGTACCCGGCGCCGGGAGAGTGGAGCGACCTCGGCGACCTCCGAAGGAGGCCCCGCGTTCGGCGTTTCCTGATCCATGCCCCTCTCGGACATCCGCGTTCCTGTCCGCACACCCGACCCTCGTGTCAGAGTCATTTCGCGAGGCGACACGAGGAGGCGGCTGCCGATTCCGTCGATTCCGGGCCCCAGGTCCCAGCCAAGCCCCGAGATCTGACCCCCCTGCGGGTCACATCGCCGATCTGACACGCCATCGGGTCACGTCCCCGATCGACACGCCATCGGGTCACGGCAGCGGAGCGGGACCATCACGAGGCGCCGCTGGTATGCTCGCCCGCGGCGAGGTGGCCGAGTGGTCTATGGCAGCGCTCTTGAAAAGCGCCGGGCGCAAGCCCCGTGGGTTCGAATCCCACCCTCGCCGCCAGTGGTGGTGCCGGGAAGTCGAGCAGCCCGTCGCAGCGATCCAGCCGTGGAGGATGCCTGCCCTGTGGACCCCCTGATCGCGCTCGTCGCCGTCGTCGTGGGCTACCTGCTCGGCTCCATCTCGTTCGCGCGCGTGGTCGCCCGGCGGGTCGACCGCACCGTCGACGTGACGTACATCGTCACGGAGGTGGGCGACGGCGTGACGTTCACCAGCGACGCGGTGAGCGCCACCTCCGTGCGCATGAAGCTGGGCAAGCGGTATGGACTCCTCGTCGCGCTCCTGGACATGGCCAAGGTGGCCGTGCCGGTGCTCGTGCTGCGCCTGCTCTACCCGGGTGAGCCCTACCTCTACCTCGCGGCGGCCGCCGGCGTCGCCGGCCACAACTGGCCCGTCTACCATCGCTTCCAGGGCGGCCGCGGCGAGTCCGCGATCATGGGCGCCCTGCTCGTCATCGACCCGATCGGGCTGGTCCTCATGCTCACGCTGGGGATGGTCATCGGCTTCCTCGCCGGCAACATCCTCGTGCTGGAGTGGACCGGGTTCATCCTGATGGTGCCCTGGCTGTGGCTGACAACCGGCGACCCCGCGGCCGTTGCCTTCATGGTGTCGGTCCTGGGCATGTGGGCGATCGCGATGATCCCCGAGTTCCGGCAGTACGCTGCGATGATCAAGCTGCCCAACGCACCCACCAACGAGCAGGTCGTGCAGGAGTACGGGATGAGCGCCAGGCTGGGCCGGGCCATGGACAACTACTCGATCCCGGCCCTGGTCAAGCGGTACCGCTCGACCCCGGGCTAGGGGATCCCACTCATGGCGATCGGCGTGCGCTGGCGGAAGGTCCGGGGCGACCTCGGCCAGTACCGCGCGCGAACGGCGCTCGTCGTGGCGTCCATCGCCATCGGGGTGTTCGCCGTGGGCACCACGGCGGGGGCCGAGGCACTCCTCCGGCGCAACCTCGAGGAGGGGTTCGCCGCGACGCGACCCGCCGCCGCGACGGTGTTCACCGGCATGGGCTTCGATCGCGAGCTCGTGGACGTCATCCGGGGCATGCCGGGCGTGGACGACGCCGAGGGGCGGCGGAGCGTCGTGGTCCGGCTGCTCGCGGACGACGGCACCTCGAGGGAGATGCTGCTCACGGCCCTGCCTGCGTTCGAGGACCAGCGCATCGACCTCGTCCGACGCCAGACGGGCACCTTCCCGCCCGCCGAGGGCGAGGTGGCGTTCGAGCGGTCCGCGCTGCGCCTGGTGGACGTGGCGGCCGGCCAGACGATCCGGATCCGGGCCCCCGGGGGGAAGGAGCACGACCTCGCCGTGGCGGGCCTCGCCCACGAGCCGGGGGCGTCACCGGCCTACTACTTCGGCCGGCTCAACGCCTACGTGACGTTCGAGACGCTGGAGGACCTGGGCTGGGACGACTCGTTCAACGAGGTGCGCATCCGCCTCGACAACCCCGCGGCGACGGTCGCGGAGGCATCGGCCATCGCCGACGACGTGCGCCTGCGCATCGAGAAGGCGGGCGTGCCGGTGGCCTTCTCGCTGGTCCCCGAACCCGGCAAGCACCCCGCCAACGAGCTGCTCGCGGCGGTATTCGTGGTCCTGGGCGGGATCGGGCTCCTGAGCCTGCTGATGGCCGGGTTCCTGGTGGCGAACACGGTGTCCGTGATCATCGGCCAGCAGGTGCGCCAGGTCGGGATCATGAAGGCGATCGGGGCGCGTGACCGGCAGGTGGCCGGCATCTACCTCGCCCTCGTCGTCAGCTACGGGCTGCTGGCGGCACTGATCGCCATCCCCCTCGCGGCCCTCGCCGCGTACGGCCTCGCCAGCCTCGCGAGCGGCCTTCTCAACTTCGACGTCATCCATGCGCTCGTGCCGCCGGAGACGATCGCCCTCGAGATCGCCGTGGCCGTCGGGATCCCGATCGTCGCTGCGGCCATCCCGGTCTGGCGCGGCGGCCGGATGACCGTGCGCGAGGCCTTGCGCGACCCCGGGACCTCCGAGCACTTCGGCCATGGCCGGCTGGATCGTGTCCTCGCCCATCTCCGGGGCCTGCCGCGCCCGACGCTGCTGTCGATCCGCAACACCTTCCGGCGCAAGGGCCGGCTGGCGCTCACCCTGGCCGCCCTGGCGGTGGGCGGCATGGTGTTCATGACCGTGTTCACCGTCCGCGACTCGCTCTACGCGACCGTCGGCGACACCGTCCGCTACTTCAACTACGACGTCCAGGTGGAGCTGACGGATGCCGCGAAGGCATCGACGGTGGTCGCGGAGGCCCTCGCGGTCCCGGGTGTGATCGTCGCCGAGCCGTGGCGGTTCGCGAGCGCGCAGCGGATCCGTCCGGACGGCTCCGAGAGCCCGGCCCGGGTCACCTTCGGCCTGCCCGACGGCGCCACCACGGTGCGACCCGTCGTGATGCAGGGACGCTGGCTCCTGCCCGGCGAGGGCAACGCACTGGTGGCGACGGCGAACCTGCTCCGCGACGAGCCGGACCTCGGGATCGGTGACGAGGTCACGCTGCGGATCGGGGGCCGCGACACGACCTGGACGCTCGTGGGCATCGTGCAGTCCCCCGCGATGGCGCCGTTCCTGTACCTCGGAACCCCTGCCCTCGAGCGGAGCCTCGGTGACACGGGCCGGGCCGGGATCGTGATGATCGGCACGGACGACCACTCCGCCGCGGCCCAGGCACGGATCGGGGCCGCGGTTCGCGACCGGCTGGAGGCGGCCGGGATCGGGGTGTCGGCGACGACAACCACCAGCGACGTCACGACCACGCTGTACACGCTGTTCGACACCCTGGTGCTGTTCATCTCCGCGATGGCGGTGCTGCTCGGCATCGTCGGCGGGCTGGGACTGGCTGGGACGATGACGATGAACGTCGTGGAGCGATCGCGCGAGATCGGGGTGATCCGGGCGGTCGGGGCCAGCGACACCGCCGTGCTGCTGCTGTTCCTGGCCGAAGGCCTCCTGATCGGCCTGCTGGCCTGGCTGATCGGGGCCGCGCTGTCGATCCCCGCGAGCAAGGTGCTGTCGGACGCGCTGGGCCAGGCGTTCGTCCAGCGGCCCCTGGCCTTCGAGATCAGCGCGCAGGGTTTCGTCCTGTGGTTCATCGTTGTCTTCTGGCTCGCCGTCATCGGCAGCCTGGTACCCGCCTGGCGCGCGGCTCGCACCAGCGTCCGAGAGGTCCTCGCATACGAATGAGCAACGCCCCTGTCACCGACCGCGGCTCCAGCCGGCGGCTCGTCATCGTCCTCGGCCTGGCGGCCGTCGCCACCGTCGCGGTGGTGGCGGCGATGCTGGGTGCGTTCTCGGGCGGTGCGTCCGGCTCCGGGGCGGCGACGACGTCGCCTGGCGGCGGCGGGACGCCTCCACCGGTGGCGATCGCCGGCGAGGTCGTGGCCGATGGGGTGGCGGTGCCCATCCGGACCGCGGAGCTCGCGGTCGAGGCCGGCGGGATCGTGACCGACGTCCCGGTGGCGCTGGGGGATGAGGTCGCGGCAGGGGACGTGCTCGTCGCCCTCGACACGGCGGCCGTCGACGCCGAGATCGCGGGGGCACGGGCGGCCGTCGATGCCGCCAAGGCGAGGTCCGCACAGGCAGCGGCCGGCAAGCAGCAAGCCGATGAGCAGGTTGCCGTCGCCGAGGCCAACCTCGACGGAGCCCAGGCGGCGCTGGAGACGGCCAGGGACAACAACACCCGCGAGGACGAGGCGACGGCGGCCCGGAACGCCGCCCGGGCGCAGGTCCGCGTCGCGAAAGCCGCCGCGACGGGAGCCGCCGAGGGCGTCGCCGCGGCGGAGGCGGATGTCCGCCGGGCCGAGGCCGCGGTCGCATCACTGGAGCTGGCGCGCGACGACCTGGGCGTGCGCGCCCCCTTCGCGGGGAGGGTGGCCTCGCTCCCGGTCCGCGAGGGGGCGCTCGTCTCGCCCGGGCCAGGTGCTGGTCCGGCTCGCGGACGAGTCGGCCTGGGAGTTCGTCGCCACGGAGCTCGACGAGAGCGGGATCGCCGGGGTCAAGGTCGGCGCACCGGCGACCGTCACCCTCGACGGCGTTCCGGGCACGAGCATCCCCGGGACGGTGGCGCGCGTCGGCGCGTACGGCGAGAGCCGCCAGGGCGGGATCGTCTACGAGGTCGTGGTGGTCCCCGCCGGCGACGTGCCCGACGGCGTGCGCTGGAACATGACGACCACGGTCGCGATCAAGGTCGGCGGATGAGCCTGCGCGCGGTCGTGGCCGCCCCGCCGTGCTCGCGCTTGTGGGGGTGATCGCCGCGGGATGCATCGGGCCACCGCCATCGCCCTCTCCATCGCCATCGCCATCGCCCTCGCCAAGCCCCACCGCCCCGCCCGCCACCCCCGCGCCTACGTCGGCCGCGACGCCGGCGCCGCCGCCGTCCGGCACCGCGCTCGTGGACGTTCCCGCGGCCGGCGTCCGCCTGCCGGTGCCGGAGGGCTGGGAGCTTGCGGACGCGGAGACCCTGGACGACCCGGACCGGCGTGCCGACATCGTGGCCCGCTACCGGGGCGCCGACGCCCTGCTGGCGGCCGCCGCGGAGATGGGCGACCGGGCCGTCCCCGCTCTCGCGGCGTTCGATCCCTCCGCCGCGGGCGCGGACGTCCCGCTGGCCACCAACATCGCCGTGCTCGTCGCCCAGCCTTCGGTCAGCGGGCCGCTGCTCGACCTCGTCGCGGGGTTCATCGGCGGCGGGTTCCAGGACGCCTTTGGCGCCGAGGAGACGTCCCGCGAGCGTGTCGACACGCCCGCTGGGCGAGGCCGTCCGCCTCGAGTACGCCCTGGCACCGCAGGACGGCGTGGCACTCACCGCGGTCGAGTACGTGATCGGGGCGCCAGCAGGTACGATCCTGGTCTCGGTCCTCGGGCCAGCCGACGCCGTGGCGTCCCTGGAGCCGGACGCGCTCGTGGCCGCCATGCAACCGTTGCCGTAGCCCCAGCCCACCCAATCCGACGGCGCCGTTGCCCCGAATACTGGTCACCATCACAAAACTCCCGAGGAGGCCCCGAGCCCGATGACCGCCCAAGCCGGCGCGACAGACGCCTTGCCCATCCCCACCGAGACGCCGCCGCGCATCCCCGAAGGCGCAGGCCGCTCGCTGCGCCGCTGGAACCGCTTCCTCGTGTTCGCGCACGGCGGCCAGTTCCTGCTGATGGTGCTGATCTCGAGCACTGCCGTCCTGTTCGAGCCCTATGTGCCCACGATCAAGCCCATTATTGAAGACGGCCAGTTCGCCGGTATCGAGCAGACGCAAGTCGTCCTGTTCTCCTTCCCGCTCGCGTACCTCATCGCCAGCTTCTTCCTGATGAGCGCGATCGCGCACTTCGTGGCCGGCTGGCCCCTTCGCGCCCGCTACGAGGCGTGGCTCGCGCGCGGCATGAACCCCCTCCGCTGGATCGAGTACGCGTTCTCGTCGTCGGTCATGATCGTGGCCATCGCGTACATCAGCTTCATCCAGGAGTTCACGGCGCTGATCGCAATTGCCGGCGTGAACGCGGCGATGAACCTGTTCGGCTGGAGCATGGAGGCGGCCAACGAGGGCCGCGAGAAGCCCGACTGGAAGCACTTCATCTTCGGCTGCATCGCGGGGATCGTCCCCTGGATCGCGATCTTCTCCGTCATCTGGGCCTACAACGTCCAGGAGGGTGTGCGGGAGATCCCCTCGTTCGTCTACATCATCATCGCCAGCCTGTTCGTGGCCTTCAACATCTTCGCGATCACGATGGTCCTCCAGTACAAGAAGGTTGGCCGCTGGAAGGACTACCTCGCCGGCGAGAAGACCTACATGATCCTGAGCCTCGTCGCCAAGTCGCTCCTCGCTTGGCAGGTCTGGTCCGGGACGCTTCGCCCCGGCTGATCACGGCGCGACAACCACAGGGCGGCACCGCTCAGGCGGCGCCGCCCTGTTTTCGTTCCACGTCTCGCGAAGGTCGGGCCCGGGACACCGACCATGTGGACCTTGACGAACGTGCACCCCCTGCGATGATCGGGACAAGCCTCGGATGGGCCCGGGCCGGAGCCGTGGGGAGTGCGCGATGAACGTCGTTGCCGTCGTCCTGGCCGGTGGCGCCGGCGAGCGCCTCTCCGTCCTCTCCGATCACCGCGCCAAGCCGGCTGTCCCGTTCGGCGGCAAGTACCGGATCATCGACTTCGCCCTGTCCAACTGCGTGAACTCGGGGATCGACCGGGTCCTCGTCCTGACCCAGTACAGCCCACGCTCGCTGATCGACCACATCGGCCGTGGACGCCCCTGGGACCTCGACCGCTCCTTTGGCGCGGGCATCCGGGTCCTCCAGCCCTACCTCTCCCGGACCGACACGGTCGGCTGGTACGCCGGAACCGCAGACGCCGTCCGCCGGAATGCGACCTCGATCGCCGAGGAGAACCCGGACCTCGTGCTCGTCCTGGCGGGGGACCACATCTACAAGATGGACTACCGGCCGTTCATCCAGACGCACCTGGACAAGCGGGCGGACCTGACGGTCGCCGTCCTCACGGTGCCGCCGGACGAGGCATCCCGGATGGGGATCTGCCTGACGGACGACGACGACCGGATCATCGACTGGGAGGAGAAGCCGGCCGAGCCGCGGGGCAACCTGGCCTCGATGGGGGTCTACGTCTTCTCGCCCGACGCGCTCCAGCGCTGGCTGACGCCGGCCCGGCACGACTTCGGCAAGGACGTCGTCCCGGCGATGATCAAGGCCGGCCGGCGCGTCTTCGCCCACCGCTTCGACGGCTACTGGCGCGACGTCGGGACGGTCGAGGCGTTCTGGAAGGCGAACCTGGACCTGGTCGGCCTCGTCCCGCCGCTCGATCTCTTCGATCGAGACTGGCTGATCCACACGCGCTCCGAGGAGCGCTCGCCCGCGAAGAGCGGCCCCGACGCCGTCTTCCGCCACTCGCTGGCCAGCCACGGCTGCATCATCAACGGGACGGTCGTGAACAGCCTCCTCTCGCCCGGCGTCAAGGTCTACGACGGCGCCGTCGTCCGCGACTCGGTGATCATGCTCGACGCCGAGATCGGGGCCGGGGCGGTCGTCGACGGGTCGATCGTCGACAAGCACGTCATCGGTCGGTGCGGGTGCGATCGTGGGCCACGGCGAGGATCGCTGGATCGTCAACGCCGAGGAGCCCGACCGGCTCACGACCGGGATCACGGTGATCGGCAAGCGCGCCGTCATCCCTCCGGGAGCGCGACTCGGCCGGAACGTCCGGGTCGACACGGACGTCGCCTCGGAGGACTTCGCGTCCCTCGACATCCCTTCGGGCGGAACGGTGCATCACCCGGCAGCGGCCCAGCCGATGACGAACGCGCCGCCACGACGCGCCCGGACCACCTCCGCGGACCGCACGCCGCGCTGACGCCCTTGACCAACCGGCGCCGTGGGCGCTCGACGGTGCCGTTGCAGGCCGTCGTGGCCCTCCGCCCCGCCGTCATCCGCCGTCGGATGAGTCTGGGCCACTCCAGGCCGGGGTCGGTACCCCAAACCCGGCTCTCACGCAGCGTGCCCCTCGTGGGTGGGTCGGATCTCATCCGTCTGTGATTGGGGCCCGCGCGCAGAACGCAACGTGGCCTCTCGGTCCGTCTGGATTTGACGCCCCGCCGACGCCCACCCCATACTCGCGGCCACATCACGAATACGGGCCTTGATCGGGACGAGTACCCGGCGGGCGCCATCACAGAGACCCGGCGGCTGGTGCGAGCCGGGATGGCGGCGGCGGCGAATGGACCCGGGAGCCCCCGGACCGAACGCGGGGCGGCGACCATGGACGCGCAAGCGAACGAGGACGCAGCGGACGACCAGTAGGCTCCGGCGCAGAGCGCCAGCGATACAGGGCAGCGCCGATCGATCCCACCGGGCGGGACCCGCCGCGGACGATCCGTCGGTCACGAGTGCGGCACAGCGCCGAACGTGGGTGGCACCGCGGAAGGACCAACGACCTTTCGTCCCGGAAGAGACGAACATGGTCGTTTTCGATTCTCAAGGACCGCCACCATGACCGACCCGCTCAGCCTCACCGAGACGAAGCACCTGGCCTCCACCGCGGACACCATCCTCCTGCGCGCCACGCGCACGGCGGACCTGGAGACGCCGATCGGCGCGTTCCTGCGCCTGGACGACGGCGTCACGCCCGCCTACCTGCTGGAGTCCGTCGAGGGCGGGGAGCGCCTCGGCCGCTACAGCTTCCTGGGCATCGGCCCGCGGCGGCTGCTGGAGGTGGGTGACGGCGTCGCTCGCACGACCTCCCGCCCCGTCGGGGTCACCGACTACGCGCCGGACCTGCCGGTCGTGACCACGGAGACCCCGGACCCGCTCGCCGCGCTGCGAGCGTTCGTCCCGCGCCGTCGCGTCGTCCCGGTCGAGGGGATGCCGCGCTTCACCGGCGGGGCGGTCGGGGCCCTCTCGTACGACGCCATCTCCGCGTTCGAGCCGACGGTCCCGCTGCCGGAGCGCGACCCGGTGGGCGTCCCGCTGGCGAGCTTCATCGAGACCGACCTCGTCATCGTCTTCGACCACCTCACCCACCAGCTCTCGGCGATCGCCTCGCTGCACACCGAGGCCCCCGACCTCGAGGGCCGCTACCGGATCGCGGAGCGCGCCATCTTCGAGGCCCTCGAGCGGACGGCCCGCCCCTCGGCGGCGGAGATGAGCGCGGCGTTCACGCGCCCCGTCGACGGTGGCGGCGCCGCGGACCTGGGCCAGGTGGAGACGAGCCTGGGCCGCGACCAGTACATCCACGCGGTCGAGCGGGCGAAGGACGCGATCGCGGCCGGCGAGGCGATCCAGGTCGTGCTCGCGCGGCGCCAGTCGTTCGACCTGCCGACCGCGGCGGACGGCGCCCCCATCGACGGCATCGGCCTCTACCGCGCCCTGCGGCGGGTGAACCCGTCGCCCTACCTGTTCTTCACGCGGACCCCGGGCTTCGAGGTCGTCGGCGCCAGCCCGGAGCTGCTCGTCCAGGTCGTTGGCGACCGGATGTCCACGCACCCGATCGCCGGCACGCGGCCCCGCGGGACGACCCCCGCCGATGACGATCGCCTCGCCGACGAGCTCCGCCGCGACCCCAAGGAGCGCGCCGAGCACGTGATGCTCGTCGACCTCGGCCGCAACGATCTCGGGCGGGTCGCCCGACCCGGGACGGTGAGCACCAGCCAGTACATGGAGGTGGAGCGCTACAGCCACGTCCTCCACCTGGTGAGCCACGTGGAGGCCCGCCTCCGCCCGGAGCTGGACGCCCTCGACGCGCTGCGCTCGGTGTTCCCGGCCGGCACCCTGACCGGTGCGCCCAAGATCCGCGCGATGCAGCTCATCGCGGCAGCGGAGGGCGAGCGGCGCGGCCTGTATGGTGGCGCCGTGGGCTATCTCGGCTACGACGGCAACCTCGACACCGCGATCACGATCCGCAGCGCGGTGCTCAAGGACGGCCAGGCGCACGTGCACACCGGGGCGGGCATCGTGGCCAAGAGCGTCCCGGAGAGCGAGTTCGAGGAGACCGAGCACAAGGCCGCGGCGCTTCGCCGGGCGATCGAGCTCGCGGCCGCACCCGCCGCCCCGCGCCCGCCTGACGCCGGCGCCGTGGGACCGTCCGGGGACGCCGCCACATGATCCTCGTCATCGACAACTACGACAGCTTCACCTTCAACCTCGTCCAGGCGCTCCAGGCCGCCGGGGCGGACGTCCGGGTGCTGCGCAATGACCAGGTCACGCGGGACGAGGTGGAGGCCATGGCCGACGACCCCGCGCAGGACCTGCGGGGCATCGTCATCTCGCCCGGGCCGGGCAGCCCCGATTCCGCGGGCGTGAGCGTCGCCACGATCGAGGTGGCCCGCGAGCGCGGGATCCCGCTCCTCGGCGTGTGCCTCGGCATGCAGTCGATGGGGGCCGCCTGGGGCGCCGCGATCGTGCGGGCACCCACCCTCGTCCACGGCGAGGCCAGTGACGTCCACCACGATGGCGAGGGGCTCCTCGCCGGGATGCCGCAGGACTTCCCGGCCGCCCGCTACCACTCCCTGTGCGTGGACCCGGCCACGCTCCCCGATGAGCTCTACGTGACCGCCACCAGCCCGGAGGACGGCGTGGTGATGGGCCTGCGCCACCGGACGCTGCCGATCGAGGGCGTCCAGTTCCACCCGGAGTCCGTGCTCACGCCGGACGGCCCGCACCTGCTCGCCAACTTCCTCCGCCTCGCCGGGGAGGGTGAGGCGTCGCTGCTCGATGCGGCGACCGGCTCGTTCGCGACACGCGGCATGACGGTGGCGGCCGACGCTGCGGGGTCCGGGGCCGACACCGAGCACGTGCCGGCCGGCAGGATCGGGGCCCTGCGATGAGCGAGCTGGTCCGGGCCGCCGTGGCGGCGATCGTCGACGGCCGGACCCTGTCCATGGACGACGCGCGCCTCGCGATGGGCGCCGTCATGGATGGCGAGGCGACGCCCTCGCAGCTGGCGGCGCTGCTCATGGGCCTGCGGATGCGCGGCGAGACCGTGGACGAGCTGGCCGGCTTCGCGTCCGCGATGCGTGAGCGCGTGGTCCGGGTGGAGGCACCCGTGGGGACCATCGACATCGTGGGCACCGGCGGAGACGGCTCCGGGACCTTCAACATCTCCACGACGGCGGCCCTGATCGTGGCCTCGCTGGGGGTGCCGGTGGCCAAGCACGGCAACCGCGCGATCACCTCGCGATCGGGCTCGGCGGACGTGCTCGACGCGCTTGGCGTCCGGATCGATCACGACGCGGCCTCGGCCGGACGCGCGATGACGGAGCTGGGCTTCGCGTTCCTGTTCGCGCCGTCGTTCCACCCGGCCATGCGCCACGCCGGCCCGACGCGCCGGGAGATCGGCGTGCGGACGGCGTTCAACCTCCTGGGCCCGCTCACGAACCCGGCCGGGGCGACCCGCGGTCTGATCGGGGTGGGGGACGCGGCCATCGCGCCCAAGGTGGCGGAGGTCCTGCGGCGCCTGGGCACGGAGCGGTCCTTCGTGGTCTGCGGCGCCGGCGTCGACGAGCTCCCCCTCGACGGCACGGGTGTCATCTACGACGTGACCCAGGCGGGCATCGAGCGACGCGAGGTGGATCCCGAGGCCGTTGGGCTGCGCAGGGCGAAGACGTCGTCCCTGGGCGGCGCCGATCCCAGCGCGAACGCGGCGCTCGTCGAGGGCGTGCTGCGCGGGGAGCCCGGGGCGCGGCGGGACGTCGTCCTGCTCAACGCCGGGGCCGCGCTCGTGGCGGCGGGCGAGGTGGCCACCATCGAGGACGGCGTGGACCGGGCTGCCCTTGCCGTTGACGCGGGCCTCGCGGTGGAGCTGCTCGGGAAGCTGCGCGCGGAGCGGCGTGCGGCCGACGAGCGGCAGCGGCCGAGACGAAGGGTGGCCGGGCGTGACCGCGGGCGTGGTCGCCGAGATCGCCGCCCGGCGCCTTGCCGACGTCGTCCCGGAGCTGGACGCCCTGGGCCGCGACGGGCTCAGGCGCGCGGTTGCCGCCGCACCCGCGCCGCGCCCGGTCGCCGAGGCGCTGGCCGCTCCCGGTCTCCACCTCATCGCGGAGGTCAAGCGCAGCTCGCCCTCCGCGGGTTCCATCGTCGCCGCGGACGACGCGGTCGCGCGCGCCCGTGCCTACGCCGCCGGGGGCGCGGCCGCCATCTCCGTGCTGTGCGAGCCCCACTGGTTCGGCGGGTCCGTGGAGGATCTGCGCGCCGTGCGCGCGGCCGTCTCCGTGCCCGTCCTGGCCAAGGAGTTCGTCGTGGATCCGCGGCAGCTCGACCTCCTCCGGGCCGCCGGCGCCGACCTCGTGCTCCTGCTGGCGGTGCTGCACCCGGCGAGGCGCCTGGCCCGGCTCGTGGCGGCCGCGCGAGACCTGGGCCTGGAGCCGCTCGTGGAGGCGCATGATGCCCGTGAGCTCGAGCGCGCCCTCGCGACCGGCGCCCGCCTGATCGGGATCAACAACCGGGACCTGCGGACGCTCGACGTGGACCCCGAGCGGGCCGTCCGGCTCCGGGACGCGGATCCCCGGCGATCGCCTGGCCGTTGCCGAGTCCGGGGTGCGTGACACCGCGACCATCGCCCGCTGGCGGGCCACCGGGTTCGATGCGGCGCTCGTGGGCGAGGCGCTGATGCGCGCCGCCGACCCCGCCGCCGCCGCCCGCGCCTTCGTCGCCGCGGGCCGGTACCCCTCGGATCCCGCGGGCGACGCCCGCGCGCCGCGGATCAAGATCTGCGGCGTGACCGATGCGGCGGGGATCCTGGCCGCGACCCGGGCAGGCGTGGACGCCATCGGGCTCAACTTCGCGCCCGGGACCCCACGCGCACTCTCGATCGAGGAGGGAGTGGAGCTGGCCCGGCTGGCCCGCGCGTCGGGTTCCGCGGATCGACCCCGGCCGCGGATCGTCGTCGTTACCGCCAACCTGCCGGCAGCCGAGCTGGCCCGTGTGATCGCCGCGGTGGATCCCGACGAGGTCCAGCTCAACGGCGACGAGCCGCCGTCGGCCGTAGCCGCCGTCGGCCGACCCGTTGCCAAGGCGCTGCGCGTGGCCTCGGGCGCCGTCGCGGACGAGGTGGTCGGCGACCGCGCGGGCGTTCCTGGCCGCCGGCGCGACCGGGATCCTGCTCGACGCGGCCGGCGGGCCCCACCCGGGCGGCACCGGGATCCGCATCGACGCGGCCCTCGCCGCCGCGGTGGCCCGCGAGGTCCCGATCACCCTGGCCGGCGGCCTCGACCCGGCGAACGTCGGCGAGGCCGTGCTCGACGGTGCCCGCCGTCGGCGTGGACGTCGCGTCCGGGACGGAGGCGCCTCGCGCACCGGGCGTGCGCCCGCGCAAGGACCCGGTGAGCGTCGCCCTGTTCGCCAAGCGGGCCCGGGACGCGCGTCGCCACCGGCCAAACGCCCCGTTCGGTCCCACCCCGGTCCACCCGGGGCTGCTCGAGGTCGACGCGGCCGGCCGGTGGGGGAAGGAGCGCGACTTCGGCGGGCGATACGTCCCCGAGACGCTGATGGGTGCGCTCCAGGGCCTCGAATCGGCCTACGACGAGATCCGCGACGACCCGCGGTTCTGGGCGGAGCTGGACGACCTGCTGGCCCGCTTCGCCGGGCGGCCCACCGCTCTCTACCGGGCGGACCGGCTGGCCCAGGCCGTGGCTCTCGAGGCCCATCGCCAGGCGATCGCCGCCGGACGCCGCGACCCGGTCATCCCGCGCTTCCGGCTCTACCTCAAGCGCGAGGATCTTGCCCACACCGGGGCCCACAAGATCAACAACGCGATGGGCCAGGCGCTGCTCACCCGGCGGCTGGGCAAGACGCGGGTGATCGCCGAGACCGGGGCCGGCCAGCACGGCGTCGCCACCGCCACGGCCTGCGCGCTGCTCGGGCTCCCGTGCGTCGTGTTCATGGGCGAGGAGGACATCCGCCGCCAGGCCCCCAACGTGCTCCGGATGCGCGCCCTGGGGGCGGAGGTCCGGTCCGTCACCTCCGGCACCGCGACCCTCAAGGACGCCGTCAACGAGGCGATGCGCGACTGGGTCACCAACGTCGAGACGACCCACTACGTGCTGGGCTCCGCGATGGGCCCCCACCCGTACCCGACCATCGTGCGCGACTTCCAGCGACGGATCGGTGACGAGGCGGTCGCCCAGCTGTGGGCCGTCGAGGGCCGTCTCCCGGACATGGCGCTCGCCTGCGTCGGCGGCGGGTCCAACGCCATCGGGCTCCTCGCCCGGCTCATCGGCGAGCCGTCGGTCCGCCTGGCGGTGGCCGAGGCCGCGGGCGACGGCGTGGCCACCGGTCGCCACGCGGCCGCGATCGTGGGCGGCACGCCCGGGATCCTCCACGGCTCCCGGTCGCTCATGCTCCAGGATCGCGACGGGCAGGTGATCGAGGCGCACAGCGCGTCGGCCGGGCTGGACTACCCGGGGGTGGGCCCGCAGCTCGCGGCGCTCGCGGAGGCCGGGCGGATGGAGGTGGGCACCGCCACGGACCGCGAGGCGATCGCCGCCATGAAGACCGTGACGAGGACCGAGGGGATCCTGCCCGCCCTGGAGACGTCGCACGCCGTGGCGGCGCTGCCCAAGCTGCTCGCCGGTCTCGAGGGGTCCGGGGCTCCGTACCCCGACGATGCCGTGATCCTCGTCGGGTTCTCGGGGCGCGGCGACAAGGACATGGCCGCCCTCGAGCTGTTCGACGACGTGGAGCCGTGGGAGGGGATCCGATGAGCGCCGCCGTCGGCCCGGCACCCGCGGCGCCGCACACCAACGACACGGCGGGCGCGCGGCGCATCGCCGACGCCTTCGCCCGGGCGAGAGACGATGGTCGCGCCGCGCTGATCCCGTACGTCGTCGCCGGCTATCCGGACGCCGACACCTCGTTCGCGGCGGCCTGCGCGGCGATCGACGCCGGGGCGGACCTGCTCGAGGTCGGGTTGCCGTACTCCGATCCGCTGGCTGACGGCGCGACCCTCCAGCGCGCCTCCCAGGGGGCGATCGCGGCCGGCGCGACGTTCGACCGGTCGCTCGCGCTGGTGGGGCGGATCGTCGCGGCGCGACCGGGCGTCCCGGTGGTCGCGATGGGCTACGCGAACCAGCTGATCGGCGGGGGCGACGGCCGGGACCGCGCGCGGGCGCTGGCGAAGGCCGGCGTGGCCGGTGTCATCGTCGCGGATCTCACGCCGGACGAGGGCGCGCCCTTCGAGGCGGTGGCGGCGGAGACAGGGATCGCGGTCGTGTACCTCGTGGCGCCGACCTCCTCACCGGCACGCCGGGCAAGCGTCGCGGCGCGGAGCGGCGGGTTCCTCTACTGCGTCTCGCTGGTGGGCGTCACCGGCGCCCGTACCTCGCTGCCGCCGACGGTCGCGAGGCTCGTGCGCGAGGTCAAGGCCGTGTCCCCGGTCCCGGTGGCGGTGGGGTTCGGCGTATCCCGGCCGGCCCACGTGCGCGCGATCGCCAGGGCGGGCGCGGACGGGGTCATCGTGGCATCGGCCCTCGTGGATGCGCTTGGCCCCGACGGGCGCGACGTGGCGGCGCTGGCCGCCCTGGTCGGGAGGCTCCGCGCCGCGACCGGACGCTGATCTGCGCCCGGTCAGCCGGCCCAGGGGTCGGACGGTGGCGGCGGGGGCGGCGGGGGCGGCTCGAGCGGGCCGTCGGCGTCGCGCGGGTACGTGACCGGCGGCGACGGGACGACGGCCCCGGCGAGCGCCCGCAGCCGCTGGCTCTCGTACAGGATCGCCAGCACGATGGTCGAGAAGGCCAGGAAGCTCGTGTCGACAGCGGCCGTGAGGACCTCGGGCACGACCGGCACCGCGACCAGGAGCAGGGACACCAGGAGGTCCAGGGCGGCCAGCAGCAGCGAGATCCCGAGGACCGCCAGCCCCCAGCCCAGCATCCGGAGGACCGACCTGCGCGTGAGCGCCCATGACGTGGACAGCCCGCCGGCGATGCCGGAGCCGTCGAAGATCGCGAGCGTCCAGAACTGCAGCCGGATCGCGACGTAGGCCAGCACCGGGAGGAAGCCCAGCAGCACGATCAGGCCGACCGTGCCGAACGCCACCGCCGACGAGATGAGCGCGAGCACGATCATCGCGAACAGCATGTCCGCGACGAGCGCGCGCAGCCCGGACCGCAGCACCCAGGGCAGGGTGACCTCGCTCCCGCGCAGGCCGGCGATCGCGTTGGCGACGAGGAACCACTTGGCGACGATCGACACGATGCCCACTGCCAGCGGTCCCGCGAGCAGCCTGGGCAGCTCCGAGGGGTCGATGGCCGGACCGGAGGCCCCGGGCACGAGGGCCCGGCTCATCGTCTGCTGGTCGATCGCCGTGCTGCCGAACAGCCAGGCCACCAGCCCGTTGGCAACGGCGACGGCGACGACCGCGAGCAACCAGCGCTCGATGGACGCCCGCCAGTAGGCGGCCGCCAGCGTCAGTCCCTCGCCGACGGTCGCGAAGGCGGGCGAGCGCGTGAACGGGATCCTGGTCATCGTGGCCGTGGTGTCCCTCGTGGTCCGGTGGCGTCGCGTCGAGCAAGGGTAGCCCGAACACCGCCGGGCCCTGCGCGTGCCGCGCATACTGGCCCCATGACCGCCCATCACGTCCGTGTCCTGGTCGAGGTGACGGCCCGGAAGACCTTCGTCTCGGCCCTCGACTGGCCGGGCCTCTCACGGGCCGGCCGGGACGAGGCCGCGGCCATCGAGGCGCTGCTCGCCGCGGCTCCCCGCTATGCCCAGGTGGCCCATGCGGCGGGCGAGGCGTTCGAGACGGAGGACCTCGTGGTCGAGGTCGAGGAACGTCGCGACGGTGATGCGACCACGGCCTTCGGGGCCCCGTCGATCGTCGCCGATGCGGACCGGCGTCCCGTGACCGCGTGGGAGGCCGCGCGGCTGGCCGCCATCGTCGAGGCATCCTGGGCGGCGTTCGAGCGGATCGCCGCCGCGGCCCCGGAGGATCTGCGCAAGGGCCCGCGTGGGGGCGGCCGCGACCGCACGAAGGTCGTGGAGCACGTCCACGGGGGCGACGACAGCTACGCGAGCGTCCTCGGCATCCCGGCCGCCGAGCGGCGTTCCGTGCAGGCACTCCGGGAGCGCGTCCTCGCGATCCTGCGCGAGCCTTCGGACGGCTCGCCCATCGCGGGCAAGCGGTGGCCGCCCCGCTATGCCGCCCGGCGGATCGCGTGGCATGCGCTGGACCACGCCTGGGAGATCGAGGACCGCACGATGCCCATCTGAAGGCCTGCCCCGGGCCGGCGCCGAGGCTGTCGGGGCCGCCGGTCCGTCCGGGCCCAGGATGGGGGCCGTCGGTCCCGGTCGGACGCCGTGCGTTCGGGTCGCCTTCGGGTCCTTCGGCCGATCAGTGGGATGGGTGTCCCAGACATACTCCCGCTACTGGTCTCGCGTCCCAGGGAGGAGTCGCACGTTCGTGGATCCGCTGATGCTCGCGCGGTGGCAGTTCGGCATCACCACCGTCTACCACTTCCTGTTCGTCCCGTTGACCATCGGACTCGCGTTCACGGTCGCGGGGTTCCAGACCGCCTGGTACCGCACGAAGGACGAGAAGTACCTCCGGCTGACCCGGTTCTTCGGTGAGCTGTTCCTGATCAACTTCGCCCTGGGCCTCGTCACCGGCATCGTCCAGGAGTTCCAGTTCGGGATGAACTGGAGCAGCTACAGCCGGTTCGTGGGCGACATCTTCGGCGCCCCGCTGGCCATCGAGGGCCTGCTGGCCTTCTTCCTGGAGTCCACGTTCCTGGGCCTCTGGATCTTCGGCTGGGGCCGCCTTTCGCCCAGGGTCCACCTGGCCACGATCTGGATCGCGGCCATCGGCACGGTCCTGTCCGCCTACTTCATCCTGGCCGCCAACTCCTGGATGCAGCACCCGGTGGGCTACGAGTACAACCCCGTCACGGGTCGCGCCGAGCTCACGGACTTCCTCGCGCTCCTGACCAACAGCACGGCGCTGATCACGTTCGCCCACACGATCCCGGCCGCGTTCATGACGACTGGCGCCTTCATCGCGGGGATCGGGATGTACCGGATGCTCAAGGACCGTGACCGCCCCGATGTCGCCGCGCCGTTCCGCTCGGCGGCCAAGGCCGGGCGCCGTCATGCTCCTCGTGTCGGGCCTGCTGGTCGCGATCACGGGCGACATCCAGGGCAAGATCATGACCGAGCAGCAGCCGATGAAGATGGCGGCCGCCGAGGCGCTCTGGGATACCGAGCAGCCCGCCTCCTTCTCAGTCTTCACGATCGGGACGCCCGATGGGACGGAGGACATCTTCTCGATCCGGATCCCGTACCTCCTGTCCTTCCTGGCCACCGGCACCTTCGACGGCAAGGTCGAGGGCATCAACGACCTCCAGGTACAGCAGGAGGCCCAGTTCGGGCCAGGCGACTACACGCCCAACACGCCGATCACCTACTGGACGTTCCGCTGGATGATCGGGATGGGTGCGCTGGCGGCCCTCGTCGCCGCGTGGTTCCTGTTCCGGATGCGCAAGGGCCGCACGCCCGGCCGGCCGGACGGTGTTGCTCGCGGTGCTCCTGCCCTTCCTGCCACTGGCCGCCAACTCCTTCGCGTGGATGTTCACCGAGATCGGCCGCCAGCCGTGGATCGTGTACGGCCTGATGGCGACGGCTGCCGGGGTCTCGCCCACCAATGACGCGTTCATGGTCCTGATCACGATGGTCGGCTTCACCCTCATCTACGGGGTGCTGGCCATCGTCATGCTGGGCCTGGTCGTACGGCGCGTGAGGGCGGGCCTGCCAGAGGCCACCTCGGACCGCGGGTTCGAACACGAGGCCGAGCCGGCGCTCGGGCTCGGGTACTAGGGGGAACGGTGATGGAGCTGACAACTCTCTGGTTCGCGCTGATCGCCGTCCTGTTCATCGGCTACTTCATCCTGGAGGGCTTCGACTTCGGCGTCGGCATCGTGCTGTTCGTGATCGGCAAGAACGAGCCCGAGCGGCGGGCGATGATCCGCACCATCGGTCCCGTCTGGGACGGCAACGAGGTCTGGGTCCTGGTCGCCGGCGGTGCCATGTTCGCGGCCTTCCCGGAGTGGTACGCCACCCTGTTCTCGGGCTTCTATCTCGCCCTGTTCCTGATCCTGGTCGGGCTCATCGTGCGCGGCGTCGGGATCGAGTACCGCAACAAGCGCGGTGACCTGGCCTGGCGGAGGCGCATGGACGCCATGATCTCCGTCGGCAGCTTCGTGCCGGCCCTGCTGTGGGGCGTCGCCTTCGCGAACATCGTCCAGGGCGTGCCGATCGACGCCAACAAGGAGTTCACTGGCAACCTGATGACGCTGCTCAACCCGTTCGGGCTCCTGGGCGGCCTGACGACCCTGCTCCTGTTCATCACCCACGGGCTGCTGTTCCTGACCCTCAAGACCGATGGAGAGATCCGGGAGCGGGCACGGAAGCTCACGCTCCCCGTGGGCCTGGTGACGGCCGTGGTGGCCGTGGCCTTCCTGCTCTGGGCGAATGCCATCCGCGGCGACATGCTCTCGACGGTGGTCGCGGTGCTGGCCGCCGTGGCGTGGCTCGTGGCGTTGGGTGCGGCGAAGCTCAAGCGCGAAGGCGTGGCGTTCTTCTCGTCGGCACTGACGATCGGGCTGGCAGTGGTCAGCCTGTTCCTCGCCCTGTTCCCGGACGTGATGCCGTCGTCCACGGACCCGGCCTACAGCCTGACGACGACCAATGCCGCGTCCACGGAATACACGCTCACGATCATGACGATCGTGGCGGTGATCTTCGTGCCCGTGGTCCTCGTCTACCAGGTGTGGACGTACTACGTGTTCCGGAAGCGGGTCACCGTGCCGCGGGCGTCCGTCGAGGCCTGACCATGCGGCCGCGTCCCCCCGGCCGCCCGTGAGCCCTGCCCGCCGACTCATCGCGTCCAGCCGGATCGCGTCCGGCTGGCTGGTCGGCGCCGTCACGCTCGGCGTGGCGGCTGCGCTGCTGGCGGTCGTCCAGGCGGCCCTGCTCGCGACGGCGATCGACGGCGCGTTCATGGGCGGGCTGGGCGTCGCGGGGCTGGCCGAGCCGCTGGTCGCGCTCGCGATCGTCCTGGCGCTGCGCGCCGTTCTGGGCTGGGTCTCGGACGTCGTGGCCCAGCGGATCAGCGGCGCGGTCAAGGCGGACCTGCGAGTCCGCCTCCTCGAGCGGGCCGTGGCGCTCGGCCCCCGCTGGGCGGCCGACCAGGCGAGCGGCGAGGTCGCGCTGCTGGCGACGCGGGGCCTGGACGCACTTGACGGGTACTTCGGGCGGTACCTGCCCCAGCTCGCGCTGGCGGTCATCGTGCCGTTCGCGGTGGTCGTGTGCCTGTTCGCCGTCGACGTCGTTGCCGCGCTCACGGTGGCGGTCACGGTCCCGCTGATCCCGGTGTTCATGATCCTCATCGGGAAGATGTCGGAGACGCACCGCGCAAGGCGTTGGTCGGCCCTCGGGCGTCTCGCGCACCGGTTCACGGACGTCGTCGCCGGCCTGCCGACGCTGCGCGCCTACGGCCGGGCCGAGTCCCAGGTGGCCATCCTGCGGGGCATCACCGACACCTACCGCGCCACGACCATGGCGACCCTGCGCGTGGCCTTCCTGTCCGCGCTGGCGCTGGAGCTGCTGGCGACGATCTCGGTGGCGCTGGTCGCGGTTGGCGTGGGCCTCCGGCTGGCAGTCGGTGAGCTGACGCTGGAGGTCGGGCTGTTCGCGCTCATCCTGGCGCCCGAGGCGTACCTGCCGCTGCGCCGCCTGGGCGCCGAGTTTCACGCCAGCGAAGAGGGCGTCACCGCTGCGGCCCGTGCGTTCGAGATCATCGATGCGCCGGTGCCGGATGCCGGCGGTGGCGGGCGACCGCCCGAGGCCATCGGGGCCGTGGTGGTCGACGGGGTGTCCGTGGACCAGCCAGGCCGGGACCTCGTCGCGCCCGCCGGCGTCTCGCTGGTGATGCGGCCGGGTGAGATCGTGGCCGTCACGGGTCCATCTGGCGCCGGGAAGAGCACGTTGCTGGCGGTGATCCTGGGGCTGCTGGAGCCGTCGGCCGGGCGGGTGATCGTGCGAGCTCCCGATGGGGCCGGGACCGACGTGCGGGACCTTGATGCCGACGCCTGGCGAGCACGGGTGGCGTGGGTTCCCCAGGTCCCGTACCTGTTCGCCGGTTCCGTGGCCGAGAACGTGCGGCTGGCGACGCCCTCCGCGTCCGACGAGCACGTCCGAGCGGCCCTCGTGAGCGTGGGGCTGGGCGACCTGCCGCCGGACCGGGTCATCGGCGAGCGGGGGCGCGGGCTGTCCAGCGGTCAGCGCCGACGCGTCGGCCTGGCCCGGGCGCTCGTCCGCCGTGCCCCGATCCTGCTCCTCGACGAGCCGACGGCCGGCCTGGACGACGTCGCCGAGAGGGTCGTGCTGGCCGCGGTGCGTGATGCGGCGCGTGGTGGTGCGGCCGTCCTCCTGGTCGCCCATCGGCCGGGAGCGGTGGCGGAGGCAGACCGGACAGTGGAGGTTGGCTGGGCACCGACCGAGGCCGTGGCGTGAGCGCGATCCTCTCGATCCTGCGCATCGGGCGGCCGGTCCGCTGGCGGCTCCTGCTCGCCGTCATGGCGGGCGCCGCGGCGGGTGGGGCGGCGATCGGGCTCGCAGCCACGTCGGCCTGGCTGATCAGCCGCGCGGCGGAGCAGCCGGTGATGCTGACGCTGCTGGCGGCGATCACCGCCGTGCGTGCGTTCGGCATCAGCCGCGGCGTCTTCCGCTACCTCGAGCGGCTGGCGGCCCACGACGCCGCGTTCCGGGTCCTGGGCGAGCTGCGCGGGACCGTCTACGCGAGGCTCGCGAAGCTGGCGCCCGCCGGGCTGGCAGAGCTGCGCTCCGGGGACCTGCTGGCGCGACTCGTGGGCGACGTGGACGGGCTGGCGGACCTGTGGCTCCGGGTCCTGCTCCCGTATGCATCCGCGACGGTCGTCGCCGTGGGCACCGTCGCATTCGTGGCCTGGATGGTGCCCTCGGCAGGCATCGTGCTGGCCGTGAGCCTCCTGGTGACGGCGATCGTGGCGCCGATCGTGGCCGGCGGCGTGTCGCGACGGGCGGAGGCGCGGCTTGCCCCCGGGCGGGGCGAGCTGGCCGACGCTGCCCTGGAACTGCTGCGGGGCGCGCCCGAGATCATGGTCGCCGGTGCGGCGCCGCTGGCGATCGCGGAGCTCCGTCGGGTCGACGCGCGCCTCGCCGCCGCCGAGCGACGATCCGCCGTGGGCGCGGGCACGAGCGGGCTCGTCGCCTCCCTCTCGGCGGGCGTCTCGGTGTGGGCCGCCCTGGTGCTCGGGATCGTCGCGGTGCGCGAGGGCAGCCTGGGTGGCGTGGCCCTCGCCGTGGTGGCGCTGACACCGATCGCCGTCCACGAGGTCGTGAGCCCGCTCGCGCCATCGGCCCGGCTCCTTCCCGGCCTGGCGTCCTCCGCGCGGCGGGTCCTCGACATCCTCCGGCGGCCGGACCCCGTGCCGGACCCAGGTCCCTCCGCGGCCCGCCCGGTTCCCAATGGCCCGCTCGGCCTCCGCGTCCGCGGTCTGCGGGTGCGCTACCCGGGCGCCGTCAACCCGGGCCTTGCGGACCTGGACCTCGACCTGCCCGCCGGGTACGCGCCTCGTCGTCACCGGTCCCAGCGGCTCGGGCAAGAGCACGCTGGCGGCGGCCTGTCTCCGGTTCCTGGAGGCCGAGGGCGGCTCACTGGAGCTGGTCGGCGACACGCGAGGCAAGGGATGTCCGCTCGATCGCGGGCGACGACGTCCGCCGCGCGGTCGGTCTGTGCGAGCAGGACCCGCACATCTTCGACTCCACGGTCGCCGACAACCTCCGACTCGCGCGCCCGGGAGCCGGCGTGCCAGAGCTGGAGCAGGCCCTGGAGCGGGCACGGCTGCTGGACTGGGTCAGGGGCTTGCCGGACGGCCTCGAGACCCCGGTTGGCGAGCACGGTGCCCGCCTGTCGGGGGGCCAGCGCCAGCGCCTCGCCCTCGCGCGGGCCTTGCTTGCCGACGTCCGGGTCCTCGTCCTCGACGAGCCCACCGAGCACCTCGACGAGCCGGCGGCACGGGCGTTCCTGGCGGACCTGCCCGCGGCGACCGAGGGTCGCACGCTCCTGGTGCTGACCCATCGCCCCGACCTGTTCGACGACCCCGCCTGGACCCGCGGCCCGGAGCTCGTGCCGGCGCGTTGACCGGTGCATCCGGCCGCCCCAGCTATGGCTCCCGGCGCACCTCCGAGGCGTGCCCCAGCTCCGCGGCAAACGCCAGCAGGCGGTCCACGTGTCGCCGCTCCAGGCCCTCGGTCATGTTCACGTGGACGAGCAGCGTCGGCACGGCTCGCCCGGCGGCCCAGGTGTCGGCGTCGTGCCAGAGATCGTCGTCGACCCACGCGCAGGGCCGGTCGCCCACCCAGGCGATCACGCTCGGCAGCTTGGCGGTGGGCAGCCGCCGGTCCATGTCGAACTCGATGGCCGGCAGGGGCGGCAGCCCGAGGGCCGGCGCGATCACCCGGTTCGCCAGCTCCTCCCAGGTCGTGGCCCAGACCAGCTCGAAGACCTCCGCCAGCTCGGCGAGCCACCCGGCGGCCTCCGGGTGGAGCGTGGGCTCGAGGTCTGACTCCAGGTCCAGGTCGTCGTCCTCGTCGGACCAGGACGAGCGGACCACCAGCAGGACGCCGTCGACATCGAGCAGCAGGAGGGGCCGGTCAGGCTGCGCGGGCGTGCTCATGCCGCTCGAAACAGGCCCGCGAGATCCGCGGCATCGATGGGAGTCGCGTCTGCCCGCAGTCCCGCGAGTCGGGCCGCCAGCCCGAACAGGTCGCCGGGGGTGCGCCCAGCGTCCAGCAGGGCGCGGACCGCGGTGTCGCCCTCGGCCTTGGACAGCTTCTGGCCGGAGACCCGTCGGATCAGCGGGTGGTGGAGGAACTGCGGCGGTGTCTCGCGGCCGAGGATCCGGGCCAGCCGGATCTGCACCGGCGTGGCGTCCAGGAGGTCCCGCCCCCGGATCACCAGGTCAACGCCGTGTCGTGCGTCGTCCACCACCACGCAGAAGGCGTACGTCCAGTTGCCGTCGCGGTCGCGCACGAGCAGGTCGCCGGCTGCCGCCGGCTCGTCGGCCAGCGGGCCGGCCAGCAGGTCCACCCAGCGTTCCGTGCCCGCCCCCACGGCCACCCGCAGGCCCGTGCCCCCGTCCTCGGGGAGCGCCCGCTCGCGGCACCCGCCCGGACACCCGATCCCCCGCCACGGCCGGCCCCGCTCGGCCGCCCAGGCCGCGAAGGTCGAGCGCGCACAGTCGCAGGCGTACACGAGCCCCTGGCCCCGCAGGACGTCCAGCGCAGCCTCGTAGACGTTGCCGGCGTCCGACTGGCGGTACGGCGTGGCGCCCGCACGGAAGTCCGCCGACGATGGCTCGTCCGGCGTGAGACCGAGGTGCTCGAGATCGTCCAGCAGGGCTTCCTCGTACTCGGGACGCGACCGCCCCCGGTCGTGGTCCTCCACGCGAAGGATGACGCGTCCGCCGGTCGCGCGTGCGATCCCCCAGGTGTAGAGGGCGTTGACGAGGTGCCCGAGGTGCAGGTACCCGGTCGGGGCCGGGGCGAACCGCGTGATGGGCCCGATGGGCAGGATGCGCGGGTCCGGGCGCGCCGCGTCGGACGCGACCGGGACGAACAGCTCGTCGACGTCGTCAGCTGCCCGATCGGCCGTCATGGGTCCTGTCCCGGGATTCCAGCCCCCGCGTCGCGGCGACGACCCGGCGATAGATGGACAGCAGGTCGGCCTGCGAGAGTGGGCCCTTGTTGGCCATGGCCACGCGGATCAGCACTTCGCGCTCGCGCTCCGGGTCCTTGATGGCGCTGCCGGCCGGCGAGGCGCTTCGCCCGACCCGCCTCGCGGCCCAGGCTCGCGCGCTGGTTGAGCAGCTCGACGATGGCCTTGTCCAGCTCGTCGATGGCGTCGCGCACGCGGGCGAGCTCCGCGGCCGCTTCGTCGCGCTCGGCGTCGGTGGGTGCCGGTCGACGCGGGCTGCGCCGGCCGCCGCTCGTGGGGCCGGTCATGCCCGTGCACCCGCCCCGGCGAGCACGCCCCGCACGGCCTCGGCGAGCATCTCGTCCGGCACGTCGTCGCGAACCACGACGCCGTCGGCCGTCGGCAGCACCCATCGGAGTCGCCCGCCAGCGTGCTTCTTGTCCGTCGCGGTCGCCTCGACCACCGCGTCGGCCGGGTAGGGGAGGGGCGCGACACCCAGCTCAAGCCGGGTCAGCAGCCCCTCGATCCGCGCCGCGCGGTCTGCGGGCGTCACGCCCATCGCCGCGCCGATCCGCACCGCCGCCCGCGTCCCGTAGGCCACCGCCTCGCCGTGGAGGAGGTTCGCGTACCCGTCCACCGTCTCCAGCGCGTGGGCAACCGTGTGCCCGAGGTTGAGCGTGATGCGGCCGCCGGTCGCTCCCTGCTCCCGCTCGTCCGCGGTGACGATGGCCACCTTGGCCCAGGCCGGCCGCTCCACGATCTCGGCCATGACGCCGGTCTCGAAGGCCGCCGCCGCACCGGTCGCCACCGCCGTCGCCCTCGGCCTCCAGGGTCGCGAACAGCGCCTCGTCACCCAGGGCCGCCATCTTGACGATCTCGCCCAGGGCAGCCCGCAGCTGGCGCTCCGGCAGGGTCTGCAGGGCGGCGATGTCCAGGATGATCGAGGCCGGGTGGTGGAAGGCGCCCAGCAGGTTCTTGCCCTCGGGCAGGTCCACGCCGGTCTTGCCGCCGATGGACGAGTCCACCTGGGCGACGAGCGTCGTCGGGACGCCGATCCACGGCACGCCGCGCAGGTACGAGGCCGCAAGGAACCCGGCCGGGTCGCCCAGCGCGCCGCCGCCGACGGCGATCAGCGGCTCCCGCCGCTCGGCCCGGAGGCGGGCCAGCTGGCGCGCCGCATCCTCGATGACAGGGAGCCGCTTGGCGTCCTCGCCACCCGGCAGCATCACGGTCTCCACCGGCCAGCCGTCGGCACGCAGGGCTTCCGCAAGCCCCTCGCCGAATGCCGCCCAGGCTCCGGGCTCCGAGACCAGGATCGCCCGTCGCGCCTCGAGCCGCCGCAGCGCGACGCCGACCGCGTCGGCGGCCACGCCCTCGCCCACGACCAGCTCGCCGATGCTCGTCCTGGCCCGCAGCAGCGTGGTGGACGGCGACGGACCAGGATGCCGCCAGCCGGCCGGCGGCGTCCACGACCGAGCTGGTCTCGGCGATGCCGTTGAGCCGTCGTGCCGCCCCGTAGAAGCGCTCGCGGGCCGCGGCGAGCTGCCGGATTCGGCCCAGCGGGTCGCCACCCTGGACCAGCGGGCGCACGTTCGGCGAGCGCCGCAGGCGCTGGGCCAGGACCTCGGGGCGGACGTCCAAGCCAGATCGGGACCCGGCCGCGGTACAGCGCCCACCGGTTGCGAGGGTCCACCACGGCACCCCCGCCGGGCGCGATCACGCGCCGGATCGCGGGTTCCGGGTCGGCCGGACCGAGCGCCAGCACCGCATCTCGCTCGAGCCGGCGGAAGGCCGCCTCGCCGTCCTCCGCGAAGATCTCGGGGATCCGGCGGCCCGCGACCTCCTCGATCCGCTCGTCGAGGTCCACGAACGCAGCCCCGTGCCGGTTCGCGAGGCGTCGCCCGATGGCGGTCTTGCCCGAACCCGGCAGCCCGACGAGGACGACATCCATCGCAGGGCCTCAGGCGTCCTCTGACGCGTCGGCGGCGCGGTCGGTCGATGTGGCGGCGGACGCCGAGGCCGCCCCGTGTCCGCCACTGCCGTCGCCCGGCACCGGGGCAGCAGGGGTCTGGGCGATGCGCGCCTGGTAGCGGCGCAGGTTGTCGATGACCTCGGGCATGGAGTCGCCGCCCGTCTTCTCGAGGACGAACCGGGCGAGCGTGAGCATCACCATCGACTCCGCGATGACGCCCGCGGCCGGGACCACGGAGATGTCGCTGCGCTCGTAGTGGGCCTTGTCCACGGCCTCACCAGTCACGAGGTCCGCCGTCGGCAGCGGCCGGGCGAGCGTGGAGATGGGCTTGACCGCGCCGCGCACGACGATCGGCTCACCGTTGGTCACGCCACCCGTCAGGCCACCCGCATTGTTGCTGCGGTGGATCCAGGTCCCGTCCTCGCGCCGGCCGTCGATCACGTCGTGGACCTGCGAGCCGAACCGGCGGGTCTGCTCGAAGCCCAGGCCCAGCTCCACACCCTTGACGATGTGGATGCTCATCACGGCCTGCGCCAGCGCGGCGTCCAGGCGCCGGTCCCAGTGGACATAGCTGCCGATGCCGACAGGCGCCCCATGGACCACGACCTCGAACACGCCGCCCACGGTGTCGCCGTTGCCGCGAGCCTCGTCGATCCTCGCGATCATCGCCGCCTCGGCGTCCGGATCCGGGCAACGAAGGGGCGAGGCGTCGGCCTCCTCGCGTGACCGCGTGCATCGCGCCGGGTCCACGGCCACGCCGCCCACCTCGGCGGTGAACGACCAGACCTCGACGCCCAGCTCGCGCAGGAATGCGCGCGCGACGCCGCCCGCCGCGACCCGGGCCGTGGTCTCGCGAGCCGACGAGCGCTCCAGCGCGTTGCGGACGTCGTTGAAGCCGTACTTGAGCGACCCGGCGAGGTCGGCGTGACCGGGGCGCACACGGGTGACGGGCTGGGCTCGCTTGTTGCCCTCAGCCGCCAGCGCCGCGAGCTCGGCCGCGTCGTCGTCCGTCAGCGGCCCGACCTGCATGACGCGGGTCCAGTTGTCCCAGTCGCGGTTGGCCATCTCGAGCAGGATCGGCGAGCCCAGCGTGCGCCCGTGGCGGACGCCCGCCAGGATCCGCGCCCGGTCCTGCTCGATCGCCTGGCGTGCCCCGCGGCCGTACCCGCGCTGGCGGCGTGCGAGGTCGACCGCAAGATCGTCCTCGGTGAGCGCGAGACCTGCGGGGACGCCCTCGATCACGGCGCCCAGCATGGGGCCGTGGCTCTCGCCGGCGGTGAGGAAGCGGAAGCGCTCCACGTGCGGGTCCTCGCGCCTGCCGTCAGGCCCCGGCGGGCTCGGCGGCGCCCGGCTCCGCGGCATCCGGCTCAGCGGTCCCGCCCTCGCCCTCGGCGGACGTCAGGCCCTTCGCGCGGGCGTCCTCGAGGGCTGCCTCCATGACGTCCAGCGGGGCGGGCTGTCCGGTCCACAGCGTGAACGCGGCCGCACCCTGGTGGAGCAGCATCACGCCGCCGTCGGAGGTTGTGCAGCCGGCGCGCTCGGCGTCACGCAGGAGCCTGGTCTGGGCGTAGATCAGGTCCAGCACCAGGAGGTCCGGCGGCAGGATCTCGGCAGGCACCGGCGACACGTCGTCGACGAGCCCGATCGAGGTCGCGTTGACCAGCACCTTCGTCTTGGCCAGCTCGGCCTCGATGATGGACTCGTGCCACGGCATCGCCCGCAGGTCCATGTGCGCGGCGCTGCGGCTGAAGTGCTTGACCAGGGACTCGCCCCGGTGCAGGTGGCGGTTGAACACGACAACCCGCTGGAAGCCATCCCGGATCAGGCCGTGGACCACCGCGCGGGCCCCGCCGCCGGCGCCCAGCACCACCGCGTGGCGCGGCATCTTCTGGCGACCCACCAGCTTGTCGAGGGCGTCCTTGAATCCCGGCACGTCCGTGTTGTGCCCGACGAGCTTCTTGCCCTCCTTGGTGATCGTGTTGAGCGCGCCGGTCGCATGGGCCTCCTCGGTGAGCTTGTCCACCAGTGCGACGACCCGTTCCTTGTGGGGGATCGTGACGTTCGCGCCCAGGAAGTCCTCGCCGCGGAGCTCGGCAATCGCCTCCGCGAGGGCCATCGGGGCGCGATCCCACAGCTCGTAGGTCGCGTCGATGCCCGCGTGGTCGAACGCCGCCTGCTGCATGGCGCCCGAGAGCGAATGGGCCACCGGGTGGCCGATGAGGACGACGCGCTTCGTCATGCTCGCACCCCTTCGAGTTCGCGGAAGAAGCCCGGGTACGAGATCGCCGCCGACCCGGCTCGGTCGATGACGGTCTCGCCCTCGGCGATGAGGCCGGCCACGGCGAAGGTCATCGCCAGCCGGTGATCGTCGTGTGTCTCGGTGGCCGCGCCGGTCAACCGGCGTCCACCACGGATCTCGATGTCGTCGCCCTCGACGCGGATGTCCGCGCCGAGCGCCGCCAGGCCGGCCGCGATCCCCGCGACGCGATCGGACTCCTTGTGGCGGAGCTCCGAGGCTCCCCTGATGCGTGTCGTGCCGGACGCCGCGGCCGCGGCCAGGGCGAGGATCGGGATCTCGTCGATCGCTCCCGCCACCTCGGCGGGGGAGAGGTCGATGCCCCGGAGCTCGCTCGACCGGACCACGAGGTCCGCGAGGGGCTCGCCGTCCGGGCCACCGGGCCCTTCGATGGCGATCTCCTCGATGGAGGCGCCCATGCGCCTGAGGATGTCGATGATGGCACGCCGCGTCGGGTTCGTGCTGACGCCCTCGAGGCGCAGCTCGGCGTCGGGATGGATCGCCGCCGCCACCAGCCAGAACGCGGCGCCCGACGGGTCCGCGGGCACCGTATCCGCGATGGGCGCGACGGCGGCCGGACCGACCATGCTCACGGTGTGGGTACCGTCGGCCGCCGTCTCCTCGCGAATTGCGACGCCACGCGCCCGGAGCATCCGCTCCGTGTGGTCCCGCGTGGCCACGGCCTCGGAGACGCGCGTCTCGCCGTCCGCCGCCAGCCCCGCCAGCAGGATCGCCGACTTGACCTGGGCGCTGGGGACGGGCGTCCGGTAGTCGATGGCTGACAGACGCGCGCGGCCTCTCACCGCCATGGGGAGCAGCGTGTCGCCGCCCCGGCCCGCGAAGGTGGCACCCATCGCGCGAAGGGGCTCCACGACACGGCCCATCGGGCGGCGGCGGAGGGAGGCATCCCCGTCGAGCACCGCGAACAGCGGGCGGCCCGCGAGGAGCCCGGCGACCAGGCGCGTGGTCGTGCCGGAGTTGCCGCAGTCAAGGACGCCATCCGGCTCGACCAGGGCGTCGCCGCCGGGGCTGACGACGCGATAGTCAACGCGACCGGCATGCTCGGCCAGGCGCTCGACCGACGCGCCGAGCGCCGACACCACCCCGGCCGTGGACCGCACGTCCCCGCCGTCGCCGGCCGCGCCGATCCGGCTCTCGCCCTCGGCCAGGAGCGCCAGGAGCAGAGCGCGGTGCGAGATGGACTTGTCCCCGGGCAGGGACGGACGACCGCGCAGCCGGGACGCCGGGCGCACGACCACCGCGTCGGAGGGCACTGCCGTCATCGCCGTTCAGGTGCCGCTGGTGCGCAGCAGGTCGCCGTGGAGGTCCCGGACGTGCTCGTGGACGCCCGTGATCGCGGACATCATTCCCTCGAACCCCTCGAAGTCGAGCTGCTGCTCGGCATCCGAGAGCGCCTCGTCCGGACGGGGATGCACCTCGACCATGATCCCGTCCGCGCCCACCGCCACGCTGCCGATCGCGAGGGGCTTGACCAGCCAGCGCTTGCCCGTCGCGTGCGACGGGTCGACGATGATCGGCAGGTGCGTGAGGTGGTGCGCGAGCGGCACCGCCGTCAGGTCCAGCGTGTTGCGCGTCGATGTCTCGAACGTCCGGATGCCGCGCTCGCACAGGATGATCTGCGAGTTGCCGGCCGAGGCGATGTACTCCGCGGCCATCAGCCACTCCTCGATGGTCGCCCCGAAGCCGCGCTTGAGCATCACGGGCCGTCCCGCGCGCCCGCACGCGAGCAGCAGCGAGAAGTTCTGCATGTTGCGGGTGCCGATCTGGAGGATGTCGGCGTACTCGGCCACGATGTCGACCTGCGAGGGCTCCATCACCTCGGTGATGACCGGCATCCCGGTCCGCTGGCGCGCCTCCGCGAGGTAGCGCAGCCCCTCCACGCCCAGGCCCTGGAAGCTGTACGGGCTCGTGCGTGGCTTGAACGCCCCGCCGCGGATGATCGTCGCCCCATGACCCGCCACGAAGTCGACCGTCTCCATCAGCTGGTCGCGGCTCTCGACGGAGCAGGGGCCCGCCATCACCGTCAGCGACCCGTCGCCGATCGCCGCGTCCAGCACCCGGATCACCGTGTCCTCGGGATGGAACTCGCGGGAGACCAGCTTGTAGGGCTTGGAGATCCGGGTGACGCTCGCGACGCCGGGCGTGCTCTCCAGCCGCGCCTGCAGCGAGTCCCGGCGCTTGCCGATCTCGCCGACGATCGCGATGACCGTGCGATCGGCGCCCGCATTCTCGAACGGGGTCAACCCCTCGGCCAGGATCATGCCCTTCACGCCGATGACCTCGGCCTCGCCGGCTCCGGCCCGCATCACCACGAACATCTGACTGCTGGTCCTTCGAACGGTGGAGTGATCGCGGAGATCAAAAAAGCAGAGGTCCGAGACCTCTGCTCACCCGGCACGAACCGCCGACTCCCGGACTTAGTCGGTTCCGGGGGCGGTCATGCCGGGCAGGTAAAGCGATAGATGGTGCACATCGATGCTCCGACGGTATCCAAGGGGCACCTTCGTGTCAATTTCGGGGGCTCGGCCCGAGTGCGAGCGGCGCCTCACCGTGGACGGCGCCCACCGTGGGCGCATCGGTGGCGCCCATTGCGCCGCCCCCGGCCCACCGCGGCGACTCAGCACCGGGTCAACTCGGGGATCGTGACGAGGAGCTCGGGCCAGATCCGAGCACAATCGACGCGATCTCCTCGACCGGCTGCCCCGCTTGACTCGGACGCGAGTCAAGCCTGGCAGGTCCCGCGGCGCCCCCCGGACTCCACGGCGCCGCCGGACCCCGACCCATCGCCCGGCGGTCCTATGCTGTGGGCGAGCGGCACACCGACTCGCCGGCCCGAGGACGGAGCCTGCCGCCCCGCGACCGTACGCAGGTGCCGTTCCCATGGACACTCCCGAGACCGGACCCGCCTCCCGCCTGGACCCCGGCTCCCTCGTCATCGACCGGATCGAGACCTTCGCCCTGCGCGCCCCGCTCGGGCGCCGGTTCTCGGGTTCGGCCTACTCCATGGACAACCGCTGCACGATCGTGGTCCGTCTGACGACCGCGGACGGCATCACCGCCGAGACCTACAGCGGCGACACGGATGACGAGCAGGCGCTGATCGTGGGCATCATCCACGACGAGCTGGCGCCGGCGATCCTGGGCAGGAGCGCGCGCGATCCCGAGGGCCGCTGGCGCGACATGGAGCCGGCCACCAACAACATCCT
>CAVOWV010000015.1:0-278305 GCA_963700245.1 uncultured Chloroflexia bacterium | reverse complement strand
GCATCAGCAGCATGGTCGGCAGGATGAGGGCGAACTCGACGAGGCTCTGCCCCCGGTGCCGGGCGCGGCCTGCATGACGCCGGCCGACGGGCCCGCGCCAGATCACAGCACGGGCTCCATGCGCATCTCGTTCGACACCGACATATTGATAGTCGAGCCCAACGGCGTGACGAAGCGGTAGGTGTAGTCAATCTGCACGCCGATGATGTCGACGCCCGTGTTCGACGGACCGGTGAAGCCTGTCAAGCACGTCCCTCGGTCCAGGTCGTTGCAGCGGACGGTGTACGGGTAGCCATCCGTGCTCAGGGTGTACGGCGCCGAGATGGAACCGCAGGTCGTCGAGCCGCCACTGGTGTAGATCTGCTCCCTCCTGGGTGAGAGCTGACCACCCGTTTCCGTCGCGCTGAAGATGTGCACCGCAACCACGTTGCCCTCCGCCGTCGGCGGGTTCAGGTCGGCGTTCACCTTGTTGAGGATCAAGCAGTCCGCGACGTCATTGTTGCCGGCTTCCGCGGCGATCAGGGCCGCGTCGCGGGTCGCGTAGTTGAGCGACAGCTGCGCATTCAGCATGAACGCGAACTCGATGAGCCCGAAGAGGACGAGCAGGAAGACCGGAAAGATGAGGGCAAACTCCACGAGTGCCTGGCCTCGCCCGCGCGCGCCCAACCGAGCTTGAACCCATGGGCGGTGGCGATCGAGGTTCATCCGCGTGCGCACCCCGTCTCCTTGCTGCGTGTCCTAAGTCGCGTCCCGTCCCGAACCGCGCCTGATTTCCGAGGGAATGCCCGGACGGCGATGGAACGTGCCTTGAGCGGGTCACGATCGTCAATGGACCTTGCGGTTCACATTTCAGCGGTGCGATTGGTCGTCCCGGGTGACGCCTCGCCATGTCGAGACCGTTGTTCGGGTGTCAGACCGGTAATGTCGGCACGATCCAGTACATCCACATGGCCACGATGATCGTCGAACACCATGACAACGCCCGTGAGGACCAATACGAACACCAGCGGGTTCGGGCCGGTCACACGCGATGGAGCGGTCAGCCCGCGGCCAGGCTCGACATCGCCGAGGTTAGTCGCGGCTGTCACGATCGGCTGCACGCCACCACCGTGAGACGCGGGAGCGCCCATGTCACCCATGCTCCCAGGCGCCTGACCGGTATCAAGATCGTGGCCCATGTCGAGATCGCCGGTCTTGCCGTCCATGTGTCCCTGAACCTGCATCAGCGTCTTCGCCCCCGAGGTCGCCTGGGGCGACGGCGGCCACCAAACGGTACACCCCGCGGAACCCCGCGACACGATCGCCACCGGCCGGGGCACGGCGGGCCCGGTCCACGTACCTAGGCCTTCCTGCGCCGGCGCGCGTGTCGCGCCTCGACCGACTCGAGCCCCGACCAGCTGTTTTGCGCTACGAGCGCGAGCGGCCGAGCGAGCTCGTCCACCTCGACACCATGATGCTGGGGCGAATTGGACCTGGCGGCGGGCACCGGATCCACGGACGCCAGGCTGGTGGCCGGCATCGCGCCATAGGCGGGGACCGGGTGCACATCGCGATCGACGACCACACGGGGCTCGCCTATGTCGAGGAGCTGACCGACGAGCCACCCCAGACGACGGGCAGGGTTCCTGCGGCGCGCCTGGCAATCCTAGGCGGGCCACGGGATTGCGATCGAGCGGATCCTCACCGACAACGGGGGCTGCTACCGGAGCCGCGAGCTCGCCGCGGCCTGCGACGAGCCCGGTATCGGCCACCGGTTCGCGCGTCCCTACCGGCCGCAGACAACGGCAAGGCCGAGCGCGTGGTGGGCACGCTGCTCGAGGAGTGGACCCATGCCCGGCTCTTCACCGTCACTGCGGACCGGACCGCCCTGCTGCCGCAGTTCCTCGACTTCACAACCGGGTTCGGCCACACTCGAGCCTGTCAGGGCAGCCGCCGATGAGCCGCGTGCCCGTCATCAACCTGACGGGGAGAACACCTAGCCCCGATCCTCGAGCGGGGCGCGATCGGGAGCCAGCCGGGGCGGCGGCTGTGCTGTGGGTCCGCCGGGTGGCTCCTCGCCGGAGCCGGCCCAGTGGTCGCTGACCGGCCAGACCAGCCACAGGCCCACGCCCATCGTGGCCAGCAGGCTCAGGATCGCGACCTGGTAGGCGCCGTTGCCCATGTTGTCGTACAGCAGGAACAGGATCAGCCCGTAGAGCAGCTGGCCGATGACCTGGGAGCCCTTGCCCACCAGCCCGTAGAGGCCGAAGAACTCGCCCAGCCGCGCCGGCGGCGAGAGTCGGATCATGAACACCCGGTCCGCGACCTGGACCCCGCCCAGGCCGCTGCCCAGGATCGCTCCCGCGACGACGAACAGCGCCATGCCGGTCGTGGTCCCCGACAGGCCCAGCGAGAACGTGCCGAGCAACAGGCCCACGACCCACGAGAACAGGACGGCGATCAGCGTCCGCTTGGGCCCGAACCGGTCCACCAGGAACCCCCAGCCGAAGCTGGCCAGGATCGCGACGACCGTGAGCAGGACCGAGGTCATGAGCCACTGGCCCTGGGTGAGCCCGACGGCGTTCACGGCGACGACGCTCATCACCACGATCAGCGTGTTGACGGCATCGCTGTAGAAGAAGCGTCCCACCAGGAACCGGCCGAGACCGGGCACCAGGCGGGCGTGAGCGATGGTCGCGCGCAGTTGGGTGATCGACCCCTTGAAGTCGGCGCTGGTCACCCGGGGGACGCCGGCCTTCGGCTGGTCGCGGACGACGAGGAAGATCGGGATCGCGAACAGCGCGAACAGCACGCCGGCCACGAAGAAGATGGGATCGGGGCTCTCGGTGATGCCCAGCAGGAGCAGGGTGACGGCGGCGAAGATCGTGCCCATGTAGCCGACCCCGACGCCGATCCCCGACAGCCGGCCGCGGGTCGCCGGGCGGCTGACCATGGTGAGGGTGGCGTCGTAGTAGATCAGCGCGGACTGGTAGGCGAAGTTGGCGATCGTGAACAGGATGGCGCCAACGACGGCCGGCGTGGGACCGATGATCGCCGACGGCACGATCGTGAGCACCGTGAACAGGAACAGGAACGGCATGCGCCGGCCGTCGCGGTCCGACAGCGCGCCGAGCAGTGGCGAGACGAGGGCGTTGATGCCCACGCTGACGGCGATCGTGATGCCCTGGACCAGCTGTCCGAGGCCGGGGCCGAAGCGATCGTCGGACGTGAGCCACAGGCCGATGGCGGTGGACACGATGGCGTACGAGAAGATCGTGTTCGCGAAGTCGTAGATCGTCCAGCCACCCTGGGCGACCTTGCGCTGGTTGCGCGGATCGGGCGGGATAGGCTCGGGCTCGGGTTCCGGATCGGCGGGGGCCTGCATGGCCGGATCATAGGGACCGCGGGGGGACGCGTTCCGCCGATGGCGGCGTCGACCGACCTGGACCCGCACCTGAACCCGCACCGCCGCGGCGCGGTACGATCCGGTGATGGCCGTGGACGCCGATCTCCTCGAGCTCGCCGCCGCGTGGCAGCCCCAGCGCCCGGGGACCAACACGCCCAAGAACATCAAGGACGCCCTCGTGGAGCCCGATTGGGACGGGCTGAGCGTGGTGGTCGCGCTCTCCGTGGACCAGGCGGTCTTCGTCCACGACGGCGAGGCGATCACGGTTCCGGCAGAGCTCCCGCCCGCGATCGTGACCGCATTCGGCGCGGTCGATGCGCTGATCGAGGGCAGCCTCACCACGATGGCCCTCAAGAGCGGCGAGGGCGCCCTGCCGTCGATGCCGGGCGTTGAGCGGCCACCCCTCCTGATCCCGCGCTCGGTCCGCGGGAACGTCAAGGACGACCCGTTCGTGCGCGCCCGGGACCATGACAAGCGCGAGGCCGCACGGGCGCCACAGATCCTCGCCGCGCTGGAACGCGGGGAACGGCACGCGTTCGTGGCCACCGACCTGCTGTATCTCGACGGCACGCCACTGTGGGACATTCCCCTGCTGGAACGGAAGCGGTTGCTCGACGGTGCGCTGGAGGCGTCGTACCTCGTGCGTATCGCGCCGATGGTGAAGCCGTCGGCGATCCTGACCCAGGTGACCTGGGGGACGCTGGGCTTCAGGGAGCTGCACTACCGCGCCGCCAACAGCCGCTACATGGCGGGCCGGGAGAACCCCGACTGCGCGATCAGCCGGCCGCCCGAGGGTCCCCACGGCCGCGCGAAGGAGCCCGCCTCGTCGCGCTGAGCGCGCGAGCCGCGAGCTGGTTGGTCCGACGAATGGTCACAGGGGCGACCCCGGGGACCATCGCCAGGTGGCGACACTGGATTCGTGGAGACGAGGGGGAACCGGCCGCGGGTGGCGCGGGGTGGTAGGGTGAGAGCGTGCCCGCGACGACCCTGACGCCCGCCATCCGGGATGAGATCGCCCGCCTCGGCCGAGCCGACATCATGGTCGGCATCCCGAGCTTCAAGAACGCGGCGACCATCGGCTACGTCGTGCGCGCCGCGCACGCCGGGCTGGTCCAGTACTTCCCGGACCTGAAGCCCGTGCTCGTCAACAGCGATGCCGGCTCCCCCGACGGGACGCAGCGCGTGGTGATCGAGACCGAGCCGCCGGACTACGTGGAGGAGATCCTCCTCGTGCGGCCCACCAACAGGCTCGACCGGGTCACCCTGACGTACCCCGAGATCGACGGCGTCGGTGGCAAGGGCGCGGCCCTGCGGACCATCTTCGAGATCGCGGCGGCGCTGGAGGTCCAGGCGCTGGTGGTGGTCGACAGCGACCTGCGGAGCATCGTCCCCGAGTGGATCGAGCTGCTCGCCGGCCCCATCCTCAAGGGCGGCTACGACTACACCACGCCGCTCTACGCGCGCTACAAGTACGACGGGACGATCACGAACACCGTCACCTACCCGCTCACGCGTGCGCTGTACGGCCACCGGATCCGCCAGCCGATCGGCGGCGACTTCGGCGTGTCCGGCGACCTCGTCCGCCACTACCTCGAGCTCGACGACTGGACCGACGACATCAGCAAGTTCGGCATCGACATCTGGATGACCACGTCGGCGCTGACCGGTGGGTTCGCGGTCTGCCAGACGCGCCTCGGGGCCAAGGTCCACGACCCCAAGGATCCCGGCGCGGACCTCGGGCCGATGTTCCGCCAGGTCGTGGGGACGATCCTGCGCCTCGCGGCTGCCCACCCGGACGCATGGCTCAACGTCCGCGGGTCGCATGACGTGCCCGCCTACGGCTTCGAGCGGATCATCGACCCGCCGCCGCTCGAGGTGAACTCGATCCGACTCCTGTCGGAGTTCCACGCCGGATCGCTGACCCTGGCGGACACGTGGGGCCGGATGCTCGACGGGGCCAACCTGCGGAGCGTGATGTCACTGGCAGATGAGGCGGGGAGGCTCGCCGAGTCCGCGTCGCGCCGGCTCGGCCTGGGCGGTGAGGATGCCCCCCGCGTCGGAACGCTCGAGATGGCCGAGACACTGGCCGCCTTCCACTTCCCCGACGACCTGTGGGCGCGCCTGATCTACGACCTGGTCCTGGCGGTCCGCAAGGGCGACCTGGAGACGGGGACGATGGTCGCCGCGCTGGTGCCGATCTACTTCGGGCGCGTCGGCAGCTTCGTGATCGAGAACCGGAACGTGACGACCACCGACGCGGAGGAACGGGTGGAGCGCCAGGCGCGCCAGTTCGAGCTGCTCAAGTCGTACCTCGTGGACCGCTGGACGGCGCTGGACGAGGCGGAGGCCGCGCGTGGTCCCGGGGCGGCACGCGGCAGGCGGGCCGGGCGATGAGCGGCGAGCCGCTGCCGTCCCGGGTCCTCATCCCGGTCGCCAACCCGCTGACCGCGGAGGAGCTGATCCGGATCGGCGCCGCGCTCATGGACGAGCGGACCGGCGAGCTCACCGCCCTGGGCATCGTGGAGGTGCCCGAGGGCATGCCCCTGTCCGAGGGAGCGACGCGGGCCCGCCAGGCCCGGCGCCTCCTCCAGCGGGTGCTGGACTATGCGCCGGAGGGAACCGTCATCCACCCGCTGGTGCGGATCGGACGCCATGCCGCCGCCGGCATCGTGGAGGCCGCCGCCGAGCAGGAGGCGGACCTGATGATCTTCGGCTGGGGCGGGAAGTCGGGCGGCCACCGGGAGCCCGGGGCCTCGACCATCAGCCCCACGATCGACGAGGTCGTCCGGGAGGCGCCCTGCGACATCGCCGTCGTCAAGCAGCGCGGCGCCCGCGAGATCCGGCGGATCCTGGTCCCCGTCCGCGGCGGTCCGCACGCGGAGCTGGCGCTGCGCATCGCGGACGCCCTGGCCCACCGGCACGACGCCACGATCGTGGTCATGCACCTCGTCCCGGATGGGGTCACCGAGGCGGTCCGCGCCCAGGCCGAGCGCGCCCTGGCGTCGTTCTCGCGCCAGTTCGTCACCGCCCGCTCCGAGCCGCTCCTGCGCGAGACGGCCAATGTGCGAGCCGCGATCCTGCGCGAGGCCGAGCGCTCCGACCTGGTGGTGATGGGTGCGTCCGCACCGCCGGGCGAGGTTGGTGGATCCCTGTTCGGCTCCCTGCCGGAGGCCATCGCCCAGCGCGCGAAGCCGACGGTCATCGTGGTCAAGACACGCGAGCCCATCGGCCGCCAGACGTTCGAGCAGCTTGCCCAGAAGGCCGAGACGCTGGTCGCCGCCGACCGGGCCGCCGAGGAATTGCGTGCCGTCCCGGCCCTGGTGGACCGCTGGTTCGCGGAGGCGAACTTCCACCACAGCGAGTTCGCCGACCTGGCGCGGCTGACCGCGCTCAAGGAGAAGCAGGGCATCACCGTCAGCCTCGTGCTCCCCACGCTCAACGAGGCGGACACGATCGGGCCGATCGTGCGGCGTGCGATCCGCGAGATGCAGGAGCGGTACCCGCTCCTGGACGAGATCCTGGTCGTCGACTCCGCCTCGACGGACGCGACCCGGGAGATCGCCACCGCCGAGGGCGCGCGCGTCGTCCAGCACCCCGACGTGCTGGATCGCTACGGCTCCTTCCGCGGCAAGGGCGAGGCGCTCTGGAAGTCCCTCTACGAGACGTCGGGCGACATCGTGGTCTGGGCGGACACGGACGTCCGCAACTGGCACCACCGCATGGTCTATGGGACCCTCGGACCGCTGCTCGTGGAGCCGCGGCTGCAGTACGTGAAGGGCTACTACCAGCGCCCGATCGTGGAGGGCGGCGTCCTCAAGGAGGGCGGCGGCGGTCGCGTCACGGAGCTGGTCGCGCGGCCGCTGATCAACCTGTTCTTCCCCGAGCTGTCGGGCCTCATCCAGCCGCTGTCAGGGGAGTACGCCGGGCGCCGATCGCTCCTGGAGCAGATCCCGTTCTTCACCGGGTACGCGGTGGAGATCGGCCACCTGATCGACGCCGCCGACAAGGCGGGGCTGGGTGGGCTCGGACAGGTGGACCTCGAGCGGCGGGTGCACCGGAACCAGGAGCTCGAGGGGCTCTCGCGGATGTCGTTCGTGATCCTGCAAGCCGTCATGAAGCGGCTCGAGGAGCGGCGGCGGGTGCGCCTGTTCGCCGAGCTGGGCTCCACGATGAAGCTGCCGCGGTCTGGCCGGGGCCGGCTGTCGCTGGAGGTCATGGAGCTGGCGGACCACGAGCGGCCGCCGATGATCCGCATCCCGGAGTACCTCGAGAAGCGGCGGCTGGCCACGGGCGACGGCGGCGGCGAGCTGGGCGACTGATCCGATGCGCGAACCCGGGCGCCGGCTGCGCCTGCTGATCGCGCCCGACTCGTTCAAGGGCTCCCTCACGAGCGTCGAGGTGGCGCGGGCGATCGCCACCGGGTGGCTCCGGGCGCGCCCCGACGATTCCGTGCGGCTCGCCCCGCTCGCCGATGGGGGTGAGGGGACGCTCGTGGCGATCGAGGCGGCCGGGGGCTGGTCACGGCGCGAGGCCGAGGCACGCGACCCTCTCGGCCGGCCGGTTCGAGCCGGGTGGCTGGCCCGCGACGACGGCACGAGCAGCCTTCGTCGAGATGGCGACGGCGAGCGGCCTATCGCTCGTCACGCCGTCCGAGCTCGACCCGGTCGCGGCAACGACTCACGGGACCGGCGACGTCCTGCGCGCCGTGCTGGATGCCGGGATCCGGGACATGGCGCTCGGGATCGGCGGATCCGCCACGACCGATGGCGGGGCCGGGCTGCTCCGCGCGCTGGGCGCGGACGTCTCCGATGACCTCTCGGCGGTCAACCTGGCCGGCCTGGATCCCAGGCTGGGGGAGGTCCGGCTGCGCATCGCCTGCGACGTCACGAACCCGCTACTTGGCCCGGATGGCGCGGCCGCGGTGTACGGTCCCCAGAAGGGCGCGACGCCGGAGCTGGTGGCGACGCTGGACGCACGCCTCGCCGGGTTCGCCGACGCGCTGGAGGCCGCGACCGGGCGCCTGGAGCGCGGCACTCCCGGTGCCGGGGCCGCGGGCGGGCTGGGGTTCGGGCTGCTGTGCCTGGCCGGATCGTTCGCCTCGCTGCGGCTGGAGCCGGGGATCGACCTCGTGATGGCGGAGGCCGGCTTCGACCGTGCCCTCGCGGCCGCGGACCTCGTGATCACGGGCGAGGGCCGCATCGACCACCAGACCGCCTTCGGCAAGACCGCGATGGGCGTGGCCCGGCGGGCGCAGGCGGCTGGGGTGGCGTGTGTGGCCCTGGGTGGAGGCGTGACGCCCGACGGGATCGAGGCGCTGGCTGCGGTCGGAGCCAGCGTCGTCGCCGTCCACGATGCGCCGATCACCCTGGAGGCCGCGATCGCCGCCGGAAGCGCCCCGATCGGGGCGTGTGCCGAGCGGGTCGCGCATCTGGCTGGAGAATACCTTGACTAAGTCGCATGAACTAAGTCATGATCAGCCGATGACGACGGTGAACATCCACGAGGCCAAGACGCACCTCTCGCGCCTGCTCGACCGCGTGCAGCACGGCGAGCGGATCGTGATCGCCAAGGCCGGCCGGCCGGTCGCCATGCTGACGCCGATCACCGCGCCGCCACCTCGACAGCCGGGCCACGACCTGGTGGTCATCCACCCGGACTTCGACGATCCGCTTCCTGATTTCGCGGAGTACTCCGTCATGATGGGGCCACAGCCGGACCGGCAGTCGTGACCCGGGTCCTGCTGGACACGCAGGCGTTCCTGCTCTGGGTCTCGGGCTCGGACCGCCTGACCCCCCGCGCTGCCGAGGTGATCGCGGACCCCGAATGCCAGGTGCTGGTGAGTGCCGTCACTGCCTGGGAGATCGCGATCAAGTCCGCAGCCGGCAAGCTGGAGATCGAGGCGCCCGCGGAGGAGTATGTCCCGGCACGGATCCGAATGCATGGGTTCGACCCGCTCGCTATCGAGATGAGCCATGCGCTCAGGGCCGGTGGGCTGCCGCGCCACCACGGGGACCCATTCGACCGCTTGCTCGTCGCCCAGGGGCAGGTCGAGGACGTGGCGATCATCACGGGCAACCCGCTGCTGGGTCTGTACGACGTCGAGACCATCTGGTGAGCCCCGCGTCCGCCGCGCCGAAGAAGCCGATCAAGCGCACCCGGAAGCGCGCCGATCCAGTCAAGGCCTGGGCGAGCTACCTGCGCCGCTACCGGCCGGGCCTGCAGGACTACGTGCTCGAGCAGCTCACGGCCACGTACGGGCCGCAGACGTGGGAGTCCCGGCTGGATCCCACCAGCGAGCTGGTCCTCACGATCCTCACCCAGAACACCGCGGACGTGAACGCCGAGAAGGCGTACGAGGCGCTGCGCGTCGCGTACCCGTCCGACAAGGCGCCCGAGGAGCACAAGCACGGCATCGGCTGGGGCGGCGAGGGTCTGACCACTGCGCCGCCGCCGGACTGGACCGCGGTCGAGAACGCGCCCCTCCCCGAGCTGGTCGATGTCATCCGGCCCGGCGGTCTCGGGCCGCAGAAGGCACCGCGGATCCAGGCGACGCTCCGCCACATCCGCGAGCAGCGGGGCGACTACTCGCTGGCCTTCCTGGGCGAGATGCCGGTCCTCGAGGCCCGCGACTGGCTGACCGCCATCGATGGCATCGGCAAGAAGACCGCGTCGATCGTCCTGGCGTTCTGCTTCGGCGCGCCGGTGATGGCGGTGGACCGTCACGTGGAGCGCGTGTCGAAGCGCATCGGCCTCATCCCGGAGAAGGCGACCGCGGACCAGGCGCACGACCTGTTCCTGGGGCTCCTGGAGCCCGACGAGATGTACGCCGCTCACGTGCTCCTGATCCACCATGGCCGGGCGATCTGCCACGCGCAGAACCCCAAGCACGACCTGTGCCCGGTCCGGGACCGGTGTCGCGCCGTGACGCCCAAGGCTCCCTGACCGTGGTTGCGGAGCGCTCGAGCCGGCCCTGACCGAACCGGGCGGGTTACTTGTGCTCGCGGACGACCAGCACGGAGCAGGACGCGTGGAGCAGGACGTTCCGCGCGGTGCTGCCCAGGATCAGCCGCGTCAGCCCCGTGTGCCCCCTGGTACCCATCACGATGGTTGCGATGTCGTGGGTGGCGGCAAAGCGGACGATCTCCGTTGAGGGGTCGCCCTCCAGCTCGAACGCCGTCGCATCGAGGCCGGCGTCGGCGAGACGGTGGGCCTCACTGGTGGCCTCGCGCCTGACCTCCTCGCGGGTCTCGTCGGCGGCCTTCGTGTAGGACGCCAGGGTCTGGTCGTAGAGGCCGGGCGTGAAGCCGGCGGCGACCGGCACCGCCACCTCGGCGACTGTGATGACGCTCACCGGCAGGCCCGCGAAGATGGGCCAGCGGGTGAACACGGTCTCCGCGTTGCGTGCGGACGTCGATCCGTCGTCGGCGAAGGCCAGCGGGGCCAGGTGCTTGTGACGGGCCACCAGGACGGGGCACGGCGCGTGGTCCACGATCTCGGACGCGGTGCTGCCGAGCAGCATGGTGGCGATCCGGCCGTGGCCCCGGCTGCCCACGACGACGAGGTCCGCCTCCATGGCACGAGCCTCGTCGACGATGGCGCTGCCGGGCCGGCCCTGGAGCAGGAAACCCTCGACCGCGAGGCCCGGGCGGAGGAACAGCGACTCGGCGCGCGCGATCGCCTCGCGCAGGCGACTGGCGTCCGCCTGGTCATCGGCATCTGCACTCGTGCTCGCGTCGCCCATCGTCTCCCAGCCGAAGCCCAGGACGTCGGCGTAGGAGCGGTGGACGGCGACCACGCGCACCACCGAGTCGGGCGGGAACGGGAAGGTGGCCACGAGCTCCGTGGCACGGTCGCTGCTGGCCGAGCCATCGATGGCAAGCAGGATTTGCATCGCCGACCTCCGATCGCTCGAATCGTCGTCCCGCGAGGCGTCCGGCGCCAGCGGCCGAACGGCCCGTTCGCGGTGACCTGTCAGCGCCCTGGGCTAGGACGCGCTCTGCACCCGGCGGACCTCGTGGGCGATCTCCAGGTCCTCGCGGGCCGCGATCACCAGCGTCCGGACCCGCGCGCCGTCCGCCCCGATCTCACGGTCCTCGGCGCCTGCCTCGTTGCTGCCCTGGTCGAGCGCCACGCCGAGGAAGCCCAGGCCATCCGCGACCAGCGTCCGGACGACCGGTGCCCGCTCCCCGACACCGCCGGTGAACACGAGCGCGTCGAGGCCACCCAGTGACGCGGCCATCGTGGCGATCGCGCCCCGGAGGCGGTGCACGTAGACGTCCAGCGCGAGCCGCGCCTCCGGTCGGCCGGCCGCGGCGCCGGCGACGATCTCCCGCATGTCGGCCGTCCCGGCGAGTCCGAGCAGGCCCGAACGGCGCTCCAGCGTCGCCGCGAGCTCGGCCGGCGGCATCCCGGCGTGCTCGGCAAGCCAGAGGACCAGCCCGGGATCCACGCTGCCGGAGCGCGTGGCCATGACCAGGCCGTCGAGGGGCGTGAAGCCCATCGTGGTGTCCACGGACCGCCCATCCAGCACGGCAGCCAGGGACGCCCCGGCCCCCAGGTGACAGCTCACGATCCGCAGGCCCTGCGGTGCTCCGGCCGAGCATCTCCGCCGCGCGGCGCGACGCGTACGCGTGCGAGAGCCCGTGGAACCCGTACCTGCGCAGCTCCCAGCGCTTGCGCCACTCGGGAGGCAGCGCGTAGGTGAATGCCGCGGGGGGGAGGGTCGCGTGGAAGGCGGTGTCGAAGCACGCGACGGCGGGCACGTCCGGGAGGACGGCCGTCACGGCCGCGAGCGCGGCCAGGGACTTCGGCTGGTGGAGCGGCGCGAGATCCGTGAGGGCCTCCAGGCGGCGGATGACGCCGGCATCGATCCGCACGGGTCCGGAGAAGGCCGTCCCACCATGGACGATCCGGTGGCCAACGACGTCCACCGCGCCGAGGCTGCGGATGGCGTCCTCGAGCTCCGGGGCATCGGTGACGCCGCGGGGCGCGGGAAGATCGGCGGCGCCGTCGACGATGTCGCCGGGAGCGAGCACGCGCAGCTTGAGGCTGGACGAGCCGGCGTTGACGACGAGTATCCGGTCGGTCATCCGGTCGTCACCCGGCGGCCCATCCAGCCGCATCGCTCACTCCGCGCCGTACGGCCAGGCCCAGCCCGCGATCTCGGGCGCGTCCTCGCCCTCGAGCCGCGTGTAGGCACGGGCCTCGATCCGCTTGTCCACCATCAGCTGGCGGACGTGGCCGGCCCGCGGGCCGAGCCCCGGCACGCGGTCGATCACGTCGATCACGAGGTGGAACCGGTCGAGGTCGTTGAGCATGACCATGTCGAACGGCGTGGTGGTCGTCCCCTCCTCCTTGTAGCCGCGGACGTGCAGGTTCGCGTGGTTCGTCCGGCGGTAGGTGAGGCGGTGGATCAGCCACGGGTAGCCGTGGTAGGCGAACACGACGGGCTTGCTGGTGGTGAACAGCGAGTCGAACTCGGCGTTCGACAGGCCGTGCGGGTGCTCCTTCTCGTCCTGGAGGCGCATCAGGTCCACGACGTTCACGAACCGGACCTTGAGCTCCGGCAGGTGCTGACGGATGAGGTCCACCGCAGCAAGCGCCTCGAGCGTCGGCACGTCGCCGGCGCTGGCGATGACGACGTCGGGCTCGCCGCCCTGGTCGTTGCTGGCCCAGTCCCAGATCCCGATCCCGCGCGTGCAGTGGAGGATCGCCCGGTCCATCGACAGCCAGTTGGGGCTGGGCTGCTTGCCCGCGACGATCACGTTGACGTAGTGGCGGCTGCGCAGGCAGTGGTCGCCCACCGAGAGCAGCGTGTTCGCGTCGGGCGGCAGGTAGACGCGGATGACGTCGGCCTTCTTGTTGACGACGTGGTCGATGAAGCCCGGGTCCTGGTGGGAGAAGCCGTTGTGGTCCTGCCGCCAGACGAGCGAGCTGAGCACGTAGTTGAGCGAGGCGATCGGGCGCCGCCACGGCAGGTCGCGCGTGATCTTCAGCCACTTCGCGTGCTGGTTGAACATCGAGTCGATGATGTGGATGAAGGCTTCGTAGCAGTTGAACATGCCGTGGCGGCCGGTGAGCAGGTAGCCCTCCAGCCAGCCCTGGCACTGGTGCTCGGAGAGGACCTCCATCACGCGCCCGTCCTGGGCGAGGTGGTCGTCGCCCTCGATGATCTCCGCCATCCAGGTTCGGTCGGTCACGTCCAGGACCGCGCCGAGGCGGTTCGAGGCGGTCTCGTCCGGGCCGAACATGCGGAAGTTCTCGCGGTTGCGGTCCATGACGTCGCGCACGAACGTCCCCAGGACGCGCGCCGCCTCGGAGTTCGTGGCGCCGGGGCTCGGCACGTCCACGGCGTAGTCGCGGAAGTCGGGGAGGACCAGGTCGCGGAGCAGCTCGCCGCCGTTGGCGACCGGGTTGGCGCTCATGCGCCGGTAGGCCTTCGGCGGCAGCGACGCCAGCTCGGGGACCAGCGCACCGTTCTCGTCGAACAGCTCCTCGGGCCGGTAGCTGCGCATCCAGGTCTCGAGGATGGCGCGGTTGTCCGCGTTCTTGCGGACCTCGCTCATCGGGACCTGGTGCGAGCGCCAGGTGCCCTCGACCTGGTGGCCGTCGATCGTCTCGGGGCCGGTCCAGCCCTTGGGCGTCCGGAGGACGATCATCGGCCACGCGGGCGCACGGTGACGCCGCCCTCGCGGGCCGCCTTCTGGATCCGGCCGATCTCCTCGATCACGGCGTCCATCGTGGCCGCCAGCTGCTGGTGGACGTCGGCCGGGTCGTCGCCTTCGACGAAATACGGCTTGTGGCCGTAACCCTCCATCAGCGCCGCCAGCTCCTCCTTCGGGATGCGGGCGAGGATCGTGGGATTGGCGATCTTGTAGCCATTGAGGTGGAGGATCGGCAGGACGGCGCCGTCCGTCACCGGGTTCAGGAACTTGTTGGAGTGCCAGCTCGTCGCCAGCGGGCCCGTCTCCGCCTCACCATCGCCGACGACCGCGCAGACGACCAGGTCCGGGTTGTCGAACGCCGCGCCGTACGCATGGGACAGCGCGTAGCCCAGCTCCCCGCCCTCGTGGAGGGAGCCCGGCGTCTCCGGGGCGACGTGGCTGGGGATGCCACCCGGGAAGGAGAACTGGCGGAACAGCTTGCGGATGCCGTCCTCATCGCGAGTGATGGAGGGGTAGACCTCGCTGTAGGTCCCCTCGAGGTAGGCATTGGCGACGATGGCCGGCCCGCCGTGGCCCGGCCCGATCACGTAGATCGCGTCCAGGTCCCAGTTCCGGATCACGCGGTTCATGTGCGCGTAGATCATGTTCAGGCCCGGGGTCGTGCCCCAGTGGCCCAGCAGGCGCGGCTTGACGTGCTCGGCCTCCAGCGGCGTCTTGAGCAGCGGGTTGTCGAGCAGGTAGATCTGGCCGACGGAGAGGTAGTTGGCGGCCCGCCAGTACGCGTCGATGAGTCGCAGCTCGTCGGGCGACAGGGCCGGTGCGCCGGCGGCGGTGGCGGGAGTGGTGTCCGTGGTGGTCATCGGGCTCTCCTGTTCGGTCCCCCGTAGCCTACCCCGGCGCGCATCGCGGTCGGGTTAACGCTGGATCAACGACACGTTGTCCCGGCGGCCACCGACCCGGACCAGTCAGCGAGCCGTTCAGCCATCCCGGCGCACGGCGATCACGAACAGCAGGAACGTCGTCTCCAGGATGTCGACACCGGCGATCACGAGCGCCACGATCAGCGGCAACGGGTGCCCGATCAACCAGCCGGCCGCCGCTGACAGGGCCGCCACCGCCAGGAAGACGTAACGGACGCCGCGGACGAGCAGCGCGAGATCGCGGCCGCTCATGGCGCCGGCCGGGACGTGGCGGCCGGCCTCGAGCCGTCGCACGGCCTCCGCGACGCACCACAGGGCGGCACGACGCTCACACCGACGAGGGCCGCCCTGACGAGCGCAGGCGGGTTGGCGATGGCCTCCAGCAGGTCGCCGCTCCACCCGAGCAGGGTCCCGCCCACCAGCGCCACGCCGCCCGCGAGGAGCCAGGCGAGCCGTCCGCGATCGAGATCCTCGGTCATACGAGGTCCAGGTCGACCTCACGGCACGAGCCATCCGCGATCCACCACGCACGGAGGGCCGGCTCGTCGGCGAGCGAGACCAGGAGGTACACGGCATCGGGGTAGTACGCGAGGTCGATGTCCGTTGGCGAAGGCACGGCAGGCGACCGGACGTGGGAGTGGACGATGCCCCAGATCACGCCGCCGGCATCGTCGGCCTCGACGGTGACCCGGAGCAGATCCTCGGGGTGGACGGTGTAGCGGACGGGCGACGCCAGGGCGTTGCGGCACGGGACGTAGCGGAGCGGCTCCCCGGCCTCGGCGGCGTACCCGGATCCCGGGATCAGGCCGCAGGCCTCGAGGGGCGCCTCCGCGCGAGCGTGGGCAAGGATGGCGTCGGCGATGGCGCGTGGGAGGCTGACCTGCCCCACGGTCACGAGCCGTGAACGCCTGCCGTGGCTGCCGCGCCCGTCTCGCGGGCCGTCCGGGCCGCGTCCGAGCAGACCGGGCACGCGGGATCCCGGCGCAGGCGCAGCTCGGTGAACTCCATCTCCAGGGCATCGAACAGGAGCAGGCGGCCGGCCAGCGTCGTCCCGATCCCGAGCAGCACCTTGAGGGCCTCCGTGGCCTGGAGCAGGCCCATGAGCCCGGGCACCACGCCGAGGACACCGGCCACGGAGCAGGCGGGCGCGAGCTCGGGCGGGGGCGGCGCCGGGTAGAGGCAGCGGTAGCAGGGGCCCTCGTACGGGATGAAGGTCGACAGCTGGCCCTCGAACCGGTAGACGGAGGCGTGCACCACGGGGATCCCAGCAGCGACGGCGGCGTCGTTGAGGAGGTACCGGGTCTCGAAGGTGTCCGTCCCGTCAACGATCACGTCGTAGCCGGCGATGACCCGCTCGACGTTGCCGGCGAGGAGCATCTCCTCGTAGGTGACCACGCGCACGTCCGGGTTGAGGGCCGTGATGGACCGGCGGGCCGACTCGACCTTGGGGATCCCGACCCGGTCCGTCGCGTGCACGACCTGGCGCTGGAGGTTGGACAGGTCGACGACGTCGAAGTCGATGATCCCGATCGTCCCCACGCCGGCCGCCGCGAGGTAGAGCGCCGCCGGCGAGCCGAGGCCGCCGGCACCCACGAGCAGGACCTTCGATGCCAGCAGCCTCGCCTGGCCCTCGCTGCCCACCTCCGGGATGAGCAGGTGACGGCTGTAGCGCTGCCGTTGCTGGGCGGTGAGGCCGGACGTCGCGGTCCACTCCAGGCCCTGGCCCTTCCAGGCGTCGAACCCGCCGCTCATCGACACCACGTCGGTGTACCCGAGCCGGGCCAGCTCCTGGCCGGCGAACAGCGACCGGAACCCGCCTGCGCAGTACAGGATCACCGGGGATGCACGGTCCGGGACGGCCGCCTCGATGTCCCACTCGAGGTGGCTCCTCGAGACGTGCACGGCCCCCGGGATGTGCCCGAGGTCCCACTCGTTGGCCTCCCGCACGTCGACCAGGGTGACCCCGCCGCGTCGCCGGAGCGCGTCGGCCTCGGCCGGTCCGATCTCGCGGATCTCGGCCCTCGCGCGGCGCAGCAGCTCGTCGTACGACGTCAGCCGGCGTCCTTCGCAAGGGGCTTGATGCCCGTCTCGTCGAGGAGGTGCTGGAGCGAGTCGAACGAGAGCATCGCGCACTTGAGCCGGGCCGGGCTGATCTCGATCCCCAGCAGGTCGAGGAGATCTGCGGCCCCGAAGGCGGCGACGTCGGCCGCCGGCTTGCCCTTGACCTCGTCCGTCAGGAGTGATGCGGACGCCTGGCTGATCGCGCAGCCGCGCCCCGTGAAGCCCACGTCGGTCACCACGCCGTCCTCCACGGTCAGCTGCATGGTGATCCGGTCGCCGCACAGGGGGTTCGACCCCTCGAACGACGCGGTTGGCGACTCCAGCACCCCGAAGTTGTGGGGCCGCCGGTAGTGCTCGAGGATGTAGTCACGGTAGAGGTCGTCCATGGCTTCCCCCGAGTGTAGCGCCGCGGGCCTAGACGCCGAACAGGCGCTGGACCTCGCGCAGGCCGGTGGCGAGGGCGTCGATGTCCGCCTTCGACGTGTACGCCTGGAACGAGGCGCGCGCCGTGGCTCCGAGGTCGAGGCGCTCGTGGAGCGGCATCGTGCAGTGGTGGCCGGCACGGATCGCGACACCGTAGCGGTCCAGGACCTGGGCCACGTCGTGCGGGTGGACGCCCGGGATGTTGAACGGGACCACTCCGCCACGGAGCCCGGCGGGGGGGCCGTAGATCTCGATCCCGGGAACCTCGCGCGGGAGCATCTCGAGCGCGTAGGTGACGAGCTCGCGCTCGTGGTCGCGCAGCCGGTCCATGCCCAGCTCGACGAGGTAGTCGGCCGCGACGCCAAGCCCGATCTGGGCCGAGATGTCGGGCGTGCCCGCCTCGAACTTCCACGGGACGTCGTTCCACTCGGAACGGCGGAGGTGGACCTCGCGGATCATGTCGCCGCCACCCATGAACGGGGGCATCGCCTCGAGCAGGTCGCGACGGCCCCACAGGACCCCGGAGCCCGTGGGGGCGAGCGCCTTGTGCCCGGAGAACGTGTAGAAGTCGCAGCCGATGGCCGCCACGTCGACCGGCAGGTGCGGCACCGCCTGGGCCCCGTCCACCAGCACGAGCGCGCCGGCCTCGTGGGCCTTGCGGGTCATCTCCTCGACCGGGTTGATCGTGCCCAGCGTGTTGGACACGTGGGTGAACGCGACGAGCTTGGGCTTGAGGCGGAGCAGGACGTCGAACACGTCCTGGCGAAGGATCCCGTCGTCGGTGATCGGGATGAACTCCAGGTCCGCGTCCTTCTCCTGGGCCAGGATCTGCCACGGGACCAGGTTCGCGTGGTGCTCCATCTCCGTGAGGACGATCACGTCGCCGCGCCCGATGTTCCGGCGACCCCACGAGTACGCGACGAGGTTGATGGCCTCCGTGGCGTTGCGCGTCCAGACGATGGCCTGGGGATCGGGGGCACCGATCAGCCGGGCGACCTTGGCCCGCGCGCCCTCATAGGCTGCCGTGGCCCGCTCCGAGAGCTGGTAGATCCCGCGGTGGACGTTGGCGTTGTCATGGCGGTAGTAGGCATCGACCGCCTCGATCACGGAGCGCGGCTTCTGGGACGTGGCCGCGGAGTCGAGGTAGACGAGCCGGTGCCCGAACACCTCCTGGTCGAGGATCGGGAAGTCGGCGCGCAGGGCGACCGGGTCGAGCGGTGCCTGCGTCGGGCGCGTCTCGGTGGTCATCGTCGGTCGGTGCTACCGGCCGACGCCGGCCGCCTCGGGCTCCAGGGGGACAGCCAGCGCCTCGTCCGGAAGGTCCGTCTCGAAGCCGTTCTCGCGGAGGATCGGGCCGTAGCCCTCGTCCTCGAGGCGCAGCGCGAGGTCCTTGCCGCCCGAGGTCACGATCCGGCCGTCGGCGAGGACGTGGACCACGTCCGGCGTGATGTAGTTGAGCAGGCGCTGGTAGTGCGTGATCAGCAGGACGCCCATCTCCGGGTTGAGCATCGCGTTGACGCCCTCGGCCACGATCCGCAGCGCGTCGATGTCCAGGCCCGAGTCCGTCTCGTCGAGGATCGCGAACTCCGGCTCCAGCATCGCCATCTGGAGCATCTCCAGGCGCTTCTTCTCGCCACCCGAGAACCCGTCGTTCACGTAGCGTGCCGCGAAGCCGTCGTCCATCTTGAGCATCGCCATCTTGGCCCGCATCCGCTTGCGGAAGTCCATCATCGAGACGCCGCCCCGGATGGCGTCCGTGGGGTCGATGTCGGGGTCCTTGTCGATGCCCTGGAGCTTCGCGTTGAGCGCGGAGCGGATGAAGCTCGCGACGCTCAGGCCCGGGATCGCGGTCGGGTACTGGAACGCGAGGAACAGGCCGAGTCGGGACCGCTTGTCCGCGGACAGGTCGAGCAGGTTGTAGCCCTTCCAGAGGACCTCGCCGCCGTTGATCACGTAGGCCGGGTGACCCATGAGCGCGTAGCTGAGCGTGGTCTTGCCGGAGCCGTTGGGGCCCATGATCGCGTGGGTCTCACCCTTGCGGATGGTGAGGTTGATCCCCTTGAGGATCTCCAGGTCGGGCTTGGCGGCCGGCGCGACCCGCAGGTCGCGGATGATCAGCTCCCGGTCGTTGACGTCGGTCACGAGGTGGCTCCTGTGAGCGTTGCGGCGGGTTGGGGATCCCCGGCCGCGGCACCGGCCAGGGACGTGGCCGGCGCACGCGGATCGAGGGTGATGTGGCGGACCGGGACGAGGTCCGCGAGGGTCATGCCTTCGAGGGTGCCGGTGATGGCGTCCCGGACACGGATCCAGAGCACGTTCACGGTGCACCGCGTGGAACGGTCGCAGGTGGCGTGATCCGGCTCATCCGAGGCGCAGAACATCGGCGCGATCGGGCCTTCGAGGGCGCGGAGGACCTCGCTCATCCGGATCGCGGACGGCGGGGCCGACAGCTCGTAGCCACCTCGGGCGCCCCGGGTGGACACCACCAGGCCGGCATCCCGGAGGCTCGTCACGAGCTGTTCCAGGTAGGCACGCGGCAGATCCTCGTCCGCGGCGATCTCCGCGAGGCTGGCCGGCCCGCTCCCGTAGCGCCGCCCGAGCTGGACCATCAGGCGCACGCCGTACTCGCCCTTCGTGGAGAAGGCGACGGCGCCGGAACCGTGGTAGCTCGCGCGGTGGGTCAGGGTCGGGTCCTCTGGGCCGGGTGGTGCGGAGGAGGGTCCGGAGTTCCCCGAGGGGTCGCCGTACGGCCTCAGAGGCCGCCGGGGAATTCCGACCTGTTTCCTATGGATTGAGTGTAGGACGGCCGCGGAAGGGCGTCAACGGGGGCGAGTCCGGGGGGCGAAACGGCGGAGTGGCACTGGCGTGCTACGAGGGTTGGGGGTCAAGGTTCAGGCATCGAAGCGACGCAAGGAGGATCGTGGAATGGTGCGCAGGGCAGTGGGTCTTCTCATGGCTGGGGCGGCGATCGGAGTCGCCGCCGATCGCCTGACGGCGGAGCTCCGCAAGCCCGCGGCAGACCAGTTCCCATGGCTGCGGCAGCGGATGAACGCGACGGTGAACCCGTGGCTGCTGGAGCACGGCATCCCGGGCAGCGCGAACGCGGAGATCGCGACGCTGGAGCACATCGGCCGGACCAGCGGCCTGGCCAGGTTCACCCCGGTGCACCCGACGATCCGTGGCGAGACCGCCCTCATCCCGGTACCGCTCGGCACCGGCTCGCAGTGGGCTGCCAACGTCCTGGCAGCGGGGCGTGCCCGTCTCCAGCTGCACGAGGTGCTGTACGACCTTGAGGCCCCGGAGCTGATCCCCGTCGCCGAGACCGGGCTCTACCCGTCGACGGTCTCGGCCCCCTTCGACAGGATGGGATGGCGCTACCTGCGGCTGCACGTCGCCCGTACGGTGCCGGGGACGTTCGCCGTCCACGCGAGCGCGGTCCGGACGGACATGCCGCTCCACGAGGACACGCCGCTGGACATGCCGTTCACGATCCCGGTCGACGCCGGGGTCCCGGCAGGGATGGGGAACGGCTGACGCGATCAGGCCTGACCGGCGCGGCGGGCGATCCCGTCCAGCAGCGCCGCCAGCCCGAACTCGACCCTGTCGCCGGCCGCTCCGGCGAAGCGTGACCCGGCCGCCCAGGCGACGCCCAGGCAGAGTTCGGTCACCCGGCCGGGGATCCAGGTGAACCCATCGGCTGCACCGGTGGTACAAGGTGGTGTGCGCCCCGTCCTCCGACCGACCCGTCGTCGGGCGCGCGAGTGGTCGTCGTCGGGAGGGTCGCGGACGTGCCCGAGGTCGGCATCAGCTTCGACGACTCGACCTGGGCAAGGCCACGATTGCCGACGGCTGGTACGCCGCCTGGTGGCCCCAGGGCAGCGTGCCGCTGTCCGTGGCGTCGGTGGACCGACGCAACATCGTCATCGACAGCTTCCCGGTCGCCCCGTAGCGGGCGTTCAGGCTCCGTCCGCTGCCAGCGCTGCGGCGATCGACCCGGCCCATGCCTCGACCTCGTCCCACGGCCGGTAGTCCCCCTCGGGCGCATGGACGGCTGCCATCAGGGCCTTCTCGCCGAAGCCAAGGCGCTTCCTGTCCACCATGCCCGGGAACGTCCGGTGCTCGCGCGCCCCCACCAGCGCCACGAGCGGTGCAACGTCCACGGGGTCCTCGACCGGCCTGGGGGGATCGCCGATCGGCCCGCTGGAGAACAGCCAGACCGGTATCTCGGACAGTGCGACCTTATGCCGCGCGAGCAGGTCCTTGGCGGGCTCCAGCCACTTGCCAACGTAGACGCCGCTGCCGACGACGGCCGCGTCGTAGCCATCGACGCGCTGCACCTCGTCCGGGGCGAGCACGAACGCGTCGTGGCCCGCGGCCTGGAGCGCCGCCCCGATGTTCGCGGCCATCTCCACGGTCGCGCCGTGCCGCGACGCCGCGCTGACGAGCACCTTCACGGCCACCTGTCCTTCCTGCCTCCGGGCGGGTCCTCGGCACGGAACCCCGGCACGTGACGATCGTGCCGGGAGGTGCCGTCGGACTTGAGGGCCGGACGAACCGTCAGAGGTGACATCGGCCCGCGTTGGACCGGGCCGTGCGTCAGGCGTCAGGGGGTCGCCTGTCCCGGGCGACGTGCTGCGCACCGGGTTCCGGTCCCGCGGTGGAGCGTGACGGTCACCCGAGCCGGCGCCGCACCTGTCGCTGGGTCAAGGCTGCCATTCATCCTTATCCTGCGCCACCGGCGGGGGATCGCGAGCTGGCACGCGTGCTCGCCGGTCACCCTGCAGCCCGTACCTCAGTCCTATCGTGCCGCGGTCCCTCCGCCCGGTACGGTGCGAGCTGACACCCTCCAGGGCGGCGCACGCCGCCCCGCATACCGTGGATCGGGGCTCTGACCCGCGCATGGCACTCGCGCACGACAGCACGAAGACCCGACATCCGAGGTCGCCGACCACGATACGATCCGTCGCGCCGGGCGTGGTCGAGCCGGGCGTGATCGAGCCCTTCCCGGGCGCCCAGGTCATGCCGCGGTCCACGGCCGAGGACATCGCGCCCGTCGCGGAGGTCTGGTCACACCCTCCACGGGAACCCGAGGCTCGCACGCATGCGATGCGCGGCATGGTGGCGGAGATCGGCGCGAGCCTCGAGCCCGACGAGGTCTTCGACGACGTCGTGGAGTCGTCGAGGGCCATGTTCGCCACCGATGCCGCCGGCTTGTGGCTCGTCACGCCCGATCGCCATCCCCTGCGGCTCGTCGCCAACCACGGCCTCACCCACGAGCTGATCGAGGCGATCGCCGCCATCACCCGCGACGACCAGGCGATCGGCCTGCGGTCCGTGGCCGAGCGGCAGAGCATCGTCCTCGACCGGCCCGAGACCGCCCCTATCGTGGGCGAGCTCTACGCCCGGACCGGGTTCCGGACGATCTGCTACGTCCCGCTCGTCCAGCATGGCGAGGCACTCGGCCTGGTGGTGCTGTACCACCGGTCGCCCTATCGCTGGACGCCGGACGAGCTGGAGCTGATGACGACGTTCGCGAACCAGATCGCGATCGCCGTTGCGAACGCCCGCCTGTTCAACTCGGTCCGCGAGGGCGCGGCCAGGCTGCGCGCCATCCAGGAGCTCTCCTCGCGCCTCAACCGGATCCAGGAGATCGAGGGCATCGGCGAGGCGATCGTGGCGGAGGCCGACAGGCTGATCGGCCACGACACCATCCGCGTCTACCGCGTGGACCACGTGTCCCGGATGTGCGAGCCCATCGCGTTCCAGGGCGAGTTCAAGGACATCGGGACGCCATCGTTCGACCGCCTTCGGATGCGGATCGGCGAGGGGCTCACCGGGTGGGTCGCGCTCCACAACGCCACGATCCGGCTGGGCGACGTGGCCGCCGACGAACGCGGCGTCCAGGTGGGCGGGAGCCGCGGGGCCGAGTCCATGCTCCTCGTACCGATGTCGTACGAGGAGCGGGTCCTGGGGGTCATCGTCCTGTCCAAGGTGGGCTACGACCAGTACACCGAGGACGACCAGCGGATCCTGGAGATCTTCGCGGGCTACGCGGCGCAGGCGCTGGTCAACGCCGAGGCCTTCGGCCAGGTCCGCCGGCAGCAGCAGGAGCTCCGTCATCGCCTCGAGAGCCAGCGCCGCCTCCTCGAGGTGAACGAGCGGCTCCTGGCGACGCTCGACCCGGGCGGCGTGCTCGAGATGATCGCGGACTCCCTCAAGTCCGTGGTCACCTACGACTCGCTGACCATCTACCGCGTCGACCGCGACGCGTGGGTCCGGAAAGCGGTGGTCGCCCGCGACCAGTTCGCGGACCAGATCCTCTCGCACGAGAGCCCGCTGGACGCGGGCATCACCGGCTGGGCGATCCGCAACGGCGAGGCAGTCCTGGCCAACGACGCGCACCTGGACCCTCGCTCGATGCAGATCCCGGGCACGCCGGAGGAGCCGGAGTCGATGATCGTGTGCCCGCTCCTCGTGGCGGGCGAGGTCATCGGCACGCTCAACATGGCGCGGATGGGTGGCGACGAGTCCCACTTCACGCGCGACGAGTTCGAGCTGGTGCAGCTGTTCGCCGGCCAGGCGTCCATCGCCCTCCGCAATGCCGAGGCCCACGGCGCCGTCGTGACCCAGGCCGAGCACGACGCCCTGACCGGGCTGCACAACCACGGCGCGTTCCAGCGCCAGCTGGACGAGCTCCTCGGGCGCGGTGTCCCGCTCGCCCTCCTGATGCTCGATCTTGGACGCCTTCAAGGCCTACAACGACTCCAATGGCCACCCCGCCGGCGACGCACTCCTGGGCCGGATCGCCGGCGCGATGCGGGAGTCGCTCCGCGAGGGCGACCGCCTCTTCCGATACGGCGGCGACGAGTTCGCGATCCTGCTGCCACATGCCGACGAGGCCGGGACGCGCGAGGTCGCCGAGCGCGTCCGGACGGCCGTGGCGCGCCTCACGGACACGGCCGGGCCGCGGGTGACGGTCAGCGTCGGCATTGCGCACTACCCCGAGGACGCGCGGGACAAGGATGGCCTCGTCACGGTCGCCGACCGCGCGCTGTACCTGGCCAAGCCGCCGAACCACGCCCGACTGCCCAACGACGACCCGACGCGGGATCTCTACCTCGCTGCCGTGGACCAGACCACGCTCAAGCTGCTGGAGCGCCTCGAGCCACGCGAGATGCTCACGGAGATCCTGGAGCGTGCGGCCGGCCTTGTCGGCGTCAGGCACGCCTTCCTCTACATGCTCGAGGGACCGGATGCCGATGACGGCGAGCTCGACCTCATCGCGCGGGTGGGCATGGGGGTGTTCGAAGGCTACGAGGGCTATCGGCTGCCGCGCGGCACGGGTGTGGGCTGGGCGGTAGTCCGGTCCGGGCGGCCAGTCGTTGTCGACGACTACGCCGAGTACCCGGCGCGCGCGCCGGACCTGCCGCCGGGGATCTTCGGGGCGATCTGCGCGGTGCCGCTGACGTCCGGCGACGAGGTCCTGGGCCTGATCGGCCTCGCGTCCGGCGATGCCTCACGACCCTTCTCGGAGCGCGAGGTCGAGGCGCTCGCGAGGTTCGGGCAGCTGGCATCGATCGCCCTCGACAACGCCCGCCTCTTCGAGCGCGCGCAGACGGAGGTCCGGCGTCGCGCCCACGCGGCCCTTCACGACCCGTTGACCGGCCTGCCCAACCGGACGATGCTCCTGAGCCGGCTCGCGGAGCAGATGGGAGGCACCGCGCCCGAACACGGCAGGCGACGGGCGACGGGGACCCGGGTCGCCCTGATCCTGCTGGACCTGGACCGGTTCAAGGTGGTCAACGAGACCCTGGGTCACGCGGCCGGCGATCAGCTGCTCGTTCAGGTTGGAAAGCGCCTGGTGGCGGCCGCCCGTTCCACGGACACCGTGGCCCGCCTCGGCTCCGACGAGTTCGGGATCCTGCTGGGGCCGGTCCGCAGCCTGCGGGAGCCCGAGCGCGTGGCGTCCAGGGTCGAGGCCGCCCTCGCGGACCCGTTCGACCTCGACGGCACCGAGCTGACCGTCGGGGCCGGCATCGGGATCGCTGTCGGGAGCGCCACGCTGCCGCATCCGTTCGATCTGCTCAAGCAGGCGGAGATCGCGCTTCATCGGGCGAAGGCGGACCCCGTTCGCACGACGGTGCTGTTCGATCCCGAGATGCACACCCAGACCATCGACCGGGCGACCCTCGAGAGCGACCTGCGGCGGGCGATCGAGCGCTCGGAGCTGCGGCTCCACTACCAGCCGCTGGTCGATCTCACCACGGGCACCGTGCTGGGCATGGAGGCATTGCTGCGCTGGCAGCATCCGACGCGCGGCATCGTGCCCCCGCTGTCGTTCATCCCGCTGGCCGAAGAGACGGGCCTCATCCACCCGATCGGTCGCTGGGTCCTGGAGGCCGCGTGCCACCAGCTCCGCGACTGGCAGCGGCGGATCCCGGCCGCGTCACGCCTGGCCGTGAGCGTCAACCTGTCCGCGCGCCAGTTCGCCGAGTCCGGGCTCATCTCGAGCGTCGCCGCGATCCTGGACCACGCCGGCCTGGATCCCGCCGACCTGGAGCTCGAGATCACGGAGAGCGTGGTCATGGACCAGTCGGAGGCGTCCGTGGAGCGGCTCCAGGGACTCCGGGCCCTCGGTGTCAAGCTGGCCCTGGACGACTTCGGGACGGGCTACTCGTCGCTGTCCTACCTTCGCCGGCTGCCCCTCGACACGATCAAGGTGGACCGCTCGTTCGTGTCCGGGCTGGGCACGGACCCCGCCGACGTTCCGATCGTGCAGGCGGTCATCTCGCTGGCCCACGGCCTGGGGATCGAGGTGGTTGCCGAGGGCATCGAGACCGAGGCGCAGCTCGCGCTCCTGCGCGAGCTGGCCTGCGACCGCGGCCAGGGCTACTGGTTCTCGCGACCGCTGCCGGAGGCGGAGATGGAGGCGCTGCTCGTCGGCGCAGCGGCCGGCAGCGTCGTCCTCGGAGAGGAGTAGAGGGCCAGGGCTCCTCGCCCCGGCCTCGGCGCCCGCCTAGTTCCGGTTGCCGCCGAAGATGCGCAGGAAGAACAGGAACAGGTTGATGAAGTTCAGGTACAGGTGCAGCGCCGCGAGGATCGAGGCCCGCTCCATGGAGCCCGTCATCGCCGCGTAGTCACCACGGGTGATCTTCTGGACGTCGTACGCGGTGAGCGCCGTGAACAGCGCGACACCCAGGAGCGAGATGACCCAGCTCAGCGCGTCGGAGTTCAGGAAGATGTTGATGACCGACGCGATGATGATCCCGATCAGGCCCATGAACAGGATCCCGCCCAGGCTGGACAGGTTGCGCTTCGTGACCGCGCCGAAGACCGCTGCCGCACCGAACATGCCGGCCGCCGAGAAGAACGCCGACGCGACCGCCTGCGTGCCGCCGGGGTCCTGCATCACGGTCCAGACGATCACGCCGATCGTGAGGCCCATCGACGCTGCGTAGACGAAGAACAGCCCCAGCGAGACGGTGGGCGAGACCTTGTTGATCGCCACCTGGATCCCGATGCCCAGGATCAGCTGGAGGATCACGATCGCCAGCCACCAGTTGAGCACCGACGCCAGGAGCTCCTCGCTGGAGCCCACGAGGTAGGCGACGCCCGCCGACAGCAGGAGGCCGGCGAACATCCAGCCGAACGCGCCCACCAGGAGCTTCTGGACCAGGGCCGGCGCCGGGCGAACGCCCAGCTGCGCAGGGGTGTAGGGGGTGCCGGGGGTGTAGGGGGTCCCGCTCATCGTTCGCTCCTTTCGGTTGACGTCGTCCCGGTCGCCGGACCCTGCTTGCGCTCGGGACGCGCGACCGTGGCTGCCTGTGCCTCGGCCTGCTCGGCGGCACGCGCCAGGATCCACAGCAGGTCGGCCAGTCGATTCAGGTAGGGGAGGAGCCGGCCGTGCGCCAGGTCCTCGTCGTGGTGAGCCAGGGTAACCGCACGCCGCTCGGCGCGCCGGAGGACGGTCCGGCCCAGCTCGAGGGCCGCGGACAGGCGCGTCTCGCCCGGGACGACGAACTCCTTGGGGAGGACGATCCGGCCCTCCATCTCGCGCAGCATCTCGTCCATGCCGTCGACCATGCGCTGCGAGACCCGGGTGACGTCGTCGCGTGCCCTGTCGCGGGCCTCGGGGTTGGTGGCCAGCTCCGCCCCGACCACGAACAGCTCGCGCTGGATCCGCAGGACCTGGGCGGAGAGGAGCGCCAGGTCGGGCGAGATGTCCCCGGCCCGAGCCGCAAGCGAGAGCTCTGCGCGGGCCATGCCAAGGGCCGCGACCGCCTCGTCGACCGCGCCGTACGCCTCGGTCCGCAGGTCATCCTTGCTGACCCGCTCGCCACCGAACAGGAGCGCGGTCGTGCCGTCGTCACCGCGGCCGGTTGCGACGGCGGAGTCGTAGCTGATGCGGGGATCGGTCATCGCGGGCGGTCCTGACGGCGGGTGCCGCTCACCACATGAGGCCGGCGTCGCGCGGGTCCCAGCGCTCCGCCAGCAGGGTGACCTTCACCGGGTGGTCCACGACGGTCTCCGCCTGCTCCTTGACCTGCTGGATCATGGCGCCGGCGTACGGGCAGAAGGGCGTCGTCAGGATCATCTTGACCTCGGTGGAGTCCGGGCCCAGCACGATCTGCCGGATCAGCGCCAGCTCCACGACGTTCATCCCGATCTCGGGGTCCACCACGGCGCGGAGCGCGTCCAGGATGGCGAGCTCGGTGGCGCGGCGCTGCGCGTCGAATCCGGGGTCGGCGGCGGTCCCGGGGGTCTCGGCGGGCTGGGCGGTTGGCTGCATCTCGGTCATGGCCGGGAAATCCTACCACCCAACTATGGAATGGCAGAAGGGGCCGATTGGGCTGGCGGTCCGGGGCCGTTCGCCTATTTGCGCAACTACGCAAACGGGTGGCACCATTGAGAGGCCAGCCGTCCTGTCCGCCCCGCCACGGAGTCCACCACATGAGCACCCAGTCCCTCACCATGACCCTGACGAACGACGACATGCGCTTCGAGGCAGTCGTCGGCAGCGGTCACACCATCGTCATGGACAACGGAGCCGGCGACACGGGTGCGCGGCCGTCGGAGCTCCTGGGTGTGTCGCTCGCCGGCTGCACCGCGATGGACGTGATCTCGATCCTGCGCAAGAAGCGCCAGGCGGTGGCCCGCTACGAGGTCCGCGTCACGGGCACCCAGGTCGAGGCCCATCCCCACAACTTCACGCGGTTCGACATCGTCCACGTGGTCGAGGGCGACGCGATCGATCCGGCGGCGGTGGCCCGGGCGGTGGAGCTGTCGTGCACCAAGTACTGCGCGGTCGGGACGACGCTCGCATCCGGCGCCCTGGAGATCCATCACGCGTACGTGATCCGGACCCCGGGCGGCGAGGAGCTGTCCGCCGAGGTCCTGGTGACGGGGCCGCACGCCTCGGCGGCGGCGCTGGCGGCGAGCGCGTAGGGCTGCACCCCGCGCAGGGCGCGTCAGGCGCTGACGGCGACCGGCTTGACCACGACGCCCGGGACGCGCAGGCGGTCTGGGAGCGTGGCGGCCTCGGCTTCGGTGCAGCCCGGGCCGGTGAGCGAGCCGTCGGCCTCGAAGAAGTCCGGCGTACCGGTCACGGTTGGCGCCGGCGTAGGCGTAGGCCTCGGCGATGCCGACGAGCCGCAGCTCCGGGTGGTCCTTGAGCAGGTCCACGACGGTGTAGCCGTTGCGGCGCAGCTCCAGCACCTGGCGCACCGTCAGACGCGAGCCGTAGCAGAAGGGCTCGCCGTTCATCACGAGCGGGTCCACCTTGACCCACTTGATGGTCATCGTCAGATGCCCTTGTAGATGGCGTCGACGATGCGGTTCCTCTTGCGCGCGTCGCCGGAGAGACGGCGGAACCAGCGGTAGACGCGAGTGGCCTCGTCGAGCGCCTCCTCGGCGGGGACCATCTCCTCAGGCGAGAGGACGCCGCGGGCTGCGACCCGCAGGCCTTCCATCAGGTGCACGACGTCGTCCATGGCGACGCCCCGGCGGCGGAACACGGTGGCCGTCATCTCGGCGAAGTGCCCCAGCCAGTGCGGGTCATTGCCCGCGACGCACAGCGCCAGGCGGTCCACGTGGACCTCGGCGTCACGCAGGAGGTTCCGCAGCCCGACCTCGTCGTACCGGGTTCGCAGCGTGGCATCCGCATCCACGGCCACCTCGAGGGCCCGGACCGCGAGCGGCGCGCGGTTCGCCCGGAGGCGCGCGGCGGCGTCCGGGAAACCGGCCTGCAGGCTGCGGGGCGGAAGACCGAGCGAGGGGTGGCTCACGGTGCCGAAGGATACCGCCCCATGGCCCCGATTGCGTAGCATCTTGGGATGAGCGACCCACAGCGTGCCGTCCCGGACCCCTCCCCGGCCGTCGGCGGCGAGCGCCGGCGCCTCGACCGCGCGCCCGGCGAGCGCTACGCGAAGGGAGGCGGCGTGGCGGGAGTGGCGGGACCAGCGGTGGTCGTGGTCGCCCGGGCGTCATCCGGGCCTTCCTCGTGGCGGATGCCGGGGCGCTGGCGTTCTTCCTGCTCGGGCTGCTGGATCTCGGGGCCGGGCTGCTCGTCGTCGCCGCGTTCATCGGCTGGGTCGTGGCGCTCGCGCTCGTCTGGACCGGGCGTGACGCGGTCCCGGCGTCGCGCACGCGCATGGGGATCGCAGCGATGCTCGGCGCCTGGTCGATCGTGGCGGCGATCCTGGTCGACTGGGTCTACGCGCTGATCCAGGGCGGCGTGCTTGGGCCGCTGGACTACGTGGTGCAGCGATACGGCATCGTTGCGCTGCTGTCCGTGGTGGTCGCGGCCGGCGTGGCGGCGCTCCGGGCGCGCTGACCGACCGCCCGCGTCAGCGCTGGAGGCGCTCCGGGCGCGGTGCGCGCCGCTCATGGCTCGTGTGAGCGGTGGCGGAGCGGCGCGCCTCGTCGAGGCGTGCCTGGAGCTCCGGGTCCAGGGGGATCGAGCGACGCGAGCCCTGAGCCAGGTGTGCGTGACGGACCGCGACGGGCTCGTCGGCCTGGCGCGGTTCGGCGGCCGGGTGGACCGTCTCCGCGTCGCCGGCGTCTCCGGCGTTGGCAGCAGCAGGCGCGCCGGGCACCTCGCCCATGCCCTGCCCGGCGCCGTAGCCCCCGGTCTCGCCGCGGAACGGCATGCCCTGGCGCTCGACGGCGTCCAGGCTCATCCGGAGGGCGGCGGTCTTCTGGCCGGCGACCTCGCGGACGTAGGCCGCCTCCTCGTCGCCGGTCATCGGCCGGCCGCGCACGATCCCTTTCGGCTTGCCCACCATCAGCCACGCCAGGTGGTAGCGGTCCATCGATCCCCAGGCGGTCGCGAGGAGGTCATCCGAGAGCTGGAGCCAGGTCTGGAGGGCGGTGAGGGATGGGGCGGCGTCCAGGCGCTCGCCCTCGGCGATCAGCTGGCGGGTGCGGAGGATCAGCTCGACGCGGGTCATCGGCACCCAGTCTATCGGCCGGTCGCGGACCCGGCGCCGCGGCCACCCCGCTACGATGCGGCCGATGCCCACGCCCGTCCCCCACGACATCGCCTGGTTCGATTCGCCGGCCGCGCTGCGGGCATGGCTCGCCGTCAACCACAGCTCGGCCACGGAGCTCTGGGTCGGGATGCGCCGCAAGGCCTCCGGGCTGCCGGGCGTGACTTGGGAGGACGTCGTGGACGAGGTCCTGTGCGCTGGCTGGATCGACAGCGTCCGCTACGCGACCGACGGCGGCTCGTGCATCCGGATCACCCCGCGCCGGCCGCGGTCGATCTGGAGCGCGCGGAACGTGGGGCGGGTGGAGGTGCTCCGTGCCGAGGGCCGGATGCTGCCCGCCGGTGAGGCCGCGTTCGCCCGGCGCCGCGAGGACCGCACGGCGGTCTACTCGTTCGAGACGGAGGGCGAGCTGGACGATGAGGCTGCGGCCGCCATTCGGGACGCGGGAGGCTGGGCGTTCTGGGAGGCACAGTCGCCGTCCTACCGGCGGACCGCGACCCACTGGGTGATGGGGGCGAGGCGGCCTGAAACCCGGGCGAGGCGGCTGGCGTCCCTGGTCGAGGAGTGCGCGGTCGGCGTGCGGCTGCCCTCGATCTCACCGCGGCCGGGCAAGGGCGCCCCGGGCTGAGTGCATGTCTTGCGCGGCCGGCGCCGCGATGAGCGGTTCCGGCTACTCGAGGGGAACCGTCAGGGTCGCCATCGCTCCATTCACGAGGATCGTCATCGCCGTAGGACGACGACGTAGACAACGGAGCGAGGTGACGCTGGGCGACGCCCACGGGACCAGCACACTCGAACAGGCGGAGGTCCACACGGCGGCCGCAGCCACGATTGCATGACGTCGCAATTGGTCTCCTTCGATGCCCGATGGCCGCCATCATGCGCCACGTCCAGCGCGGTGCGTTGAACTCAGGCGGTGCCGAACACCGCGTCGCGGTCGGCGCGCGCACGCAGCGTCCACGGGCCGGGCACGCCGCTGCCGATCGGGTGGCCGTTGAAACGGGTGACCGGGAGCACCCCCGCGACCGACGACGACATGAACGCCTCCGACGCGGCGGCCAGCTCGTCGGGGGTGAGCCAGCCTTCGACCGGTCGCAGGCCGACGCCGGCTGCCCAGCGCAGCAGCCAGGAGCGCGTCGTGCCCGGCAGGATCGCGCAGTCGAGCGCCGGCGTCGCCAGCTCCACGACGCCATCGGGTGCGGTCCGGACCAGGAAGATGTTGGCCGTCGTCCCCTCGGACAGGTGGCCGGACATCGTCAGGAACACCGCGTCCTCGGCCCCGGCCCGGCGCGCTTCGAGGCGTGCGTAGACGTAGTCCGCGCGGGACGTGGTCTTGAGGGTCACGATGGGGTTGGACGGATCCCTCCGCACGGCAGAGGCCACCAGCGACAGCCCGCGCTCGAGGTGGTCCGCCGGGGCCGGGGTCAACGGGCCAGGCCTGGATGACGATGGTTGGTGTCAGGTGCACCGAGCGCGGGGGCAGCAGCCCGCGGGAGGACCACGCGCCGCGAGAGACCGTGATCCGCACCGAGGCGTCGGCGTCTGCCCCGTCCAGCCCCTCGGCGACGAGGAGATCGGCGATGCCGCGAGCGAGGAGCGGCCCCACGTCCGCCGGCAGGTCGATCGCGAGGCCGTCGGCCGAGCGTTGCAGGCGCGCCGTGTGCTCTGCCAGCTCCGTCACGTGCCCGCCGCGAGCCCGCAGGGTCTCGAAGACGCCATCGCCCAGCTGGAACCCGCGATCGAAGACCGACAGGTGCGTCTCCCCGGCCGGCCGCACCCTGCCATCGACCCAGACGAACCGGGGTCCCGTGTCGCTCACCGCTCCACCTCCACCGCGCCGATCGACGACAGCGGCCCGCGCGCCTTGACCACGGTCTCGTCCCACTCCTCCTGCGGGTCGCTCCGCCATGTGATGCCGCCGCCGACATGGAGCGTCATGCGCTCGCCGTCCGCGACGAACGTCCGGATGAGGATCGAGGAGCCGAGACGCCCGTCCGGCCCCAGCCACGCCATCGCGCCACAGTAGGGCCCGCGCCGTACCGGCTCCAGGCTCTCGATGATCTCCATCGCCCGGATCTTGGGCGCGCCGGTGATCGAACCGCCGGGGAACGAGGCTGCCAGGAGGTCGAAGGCATCGGCGTCTGCCCTGAGCTGCCCGGTCACCGTGGTGACAAGGTGCTGGACTGCCGCGGTGCGCTCGAGCCGCAGCAGTCGTGGCACGCGCACGGACCCGGGCTCGCAGACCCGCCCGAGGTCGTTGCGCAGGACGTCGACGATCATCACGTTCTCGGCCTGGTCCTTGCGGCTGGCGAGGAGCTCGCGGGCCAGCGCCCGGTCCTCGTCCCGGCTCCGGCCACGGGGTCGCGTGCCCTTGATCGGGTCCGTGCTGACACCGCCCGCGTCGTCCACCGAGAGGAACGGCTCCGGAGAGGCCGACAGGAGGGCACGCGGCGTTCCGGTGGCGGGCGAGGAGCCCAGGTCGAGGTACCCCGCGAACAGCGCAGGGTCGCCGGTCCGCAGCCTGCGGAAGAGCGGCCACGGGTCTCCGTCGAAGTGGGACTCCAGGCGCCGGGTGAGGTTGGCCTGGTAGATCTCGCCCCGTCCGATGGCCGCCCTGACAGCCTCCACGCCGGCGATCCAGTCCGGGTGGGAGGTCCGCGACACGAACGCGGTCGGCGTGGACTCCTCGAGCTCGGAATCCTCGGGCGCCGGATCGCGGACCGGCAGCTCCCCCCGCGCCAGCGCGTCCAGGCGGCGAATCACCTCCTGTGCCCGGCGGCCCGCCCGGCTATCGTCCCCGTCCACGGCGCGCACGCCCAGCCAGGCGGTTCCACTGCGTCGGTCCCACGCGATCGCCCAATCGTGGAGCGCGAGCCGCATCACCGGCAGGTGCTGGTCCACGGACGCGATGGAGGGCAGGTGCTCCAGCCGCCGGCCGAGGTCGTAGCCCAGGTAGCCCACGAGCCCACCGGCGAACGGCGGCAGACCGGGGTCGCCGGGCACTCCGGGGTCGCCGGGAACGCCCGCGTCCATGCGCGCCAGCAGCGCCCTCGCCTCGGCGAACGGATCCGGCCCCTCCGCGGGGGCGTCGATGACCGCCACCGGGTCTGCGGTCAGGAAGCTCCAGCGGCCCGTGCGTCCCGGCCGCGCGCTCTCGAGCAGGGCGAGGCCCGGCAGGTCCCGGAACGCCTCGGCGACGTCCATGGGCGCGACGGCATCCATGGACGCGACCCGCATCGTCAGGGGCGCGCGCAGGGCCCGCGGGGCGTCCGTGCCGGACGGCGGCTGGATCGCGGCGCCGTGGTGCGGGATCGGGGCTTCCGGGAAGGGCGGCACGGGGCGATGATAGGCCCGGCCGCGCAGGTGCGGTCGTGTCCAGCCATGAAGCCAGGGGGAGATCGCCGTGCGCAGTCGGGAGCTTGGCCTCAGGATCGGCCTGCTCGACCCCGGAGTGAACGACGCGATCACGGACGTCCCGGGCGTGCTCGTCGGCCACACGACGCTGATCCGCGGCGACGGGCCGCTGGTGGTGGGCACGGGTCCGGTGAGGACCGGCGTCACCATCGTGGTCCCGCACGAGGACCACGTCTGGACCGAGCCCGTCTTCGCGGGCTGCCACCGGCTCAACGGCAACGGCGAGCTCACCGGCCTGGAGTGGGTCCGGGAGTCCGGGATGCTGGGCGGTGTCATCGGCATCACCAACACGCACTCCGTCGGCGTCGTCCGCGACGCGCTGGTCGCCCACGCCGCACGCGAGAACCAGGGCCAGGGCGTGTTCTGGTCGCTCCCCGTGGTGGGCGAGACCTACGACGGCGCGCTCAACGACATGGACGGCTTCCACGTGAAGGCCGAGCACGTGGACGCAGGCGCTCGCATCGGCGAGCCGGGGGCCCGTGGCGGAGGGCAACGTCGGCGGCGGGACGGGGATGATCCTCCACGAGTTCAAGGGCGGGATCGGGACGGCGTCGCGGCACGTCCCCGAGGCAGACGGCGGCTGGACGGTGGGTGCCCTCGTCCAGGGCAACTACGGCTCGCGGGCCCTGCTCCGGGTGGACGGCGTGCCGGTGGGCCAGGAGATCCCCGTGAGCGAGGTGCCCAGCGCCTGGGACCAGCAGGAGGCGCTGGAGGCGGGCGGGGGCTCCGACGCGGCCCCGGGCATGGCCGGCCGCCAGGGGCCGGGTGGCGGATCGATCATCGTGATCCTGGCGACTGACGCGCCCCTCCTCCCCCACCAGTGCGAGCGCCTCGCGCAGCGGGCAGGCCTGGGTCTCGCACGGATGGGCTCGATCGCGTCGCACGGGTCGGGGGACATCTTCATCGCCTTCGCGACCGGCAACCGCGGCCTGGGCGTCACGGGGACGGAGACGGACGCGCGCCGGACCGTGGAGACGCGGATGGTCGTGGACAAGGGCATGTCGCCGCTGTTCCAGGCGGCGGTGGAGGCGGTCGAGGCGGCGGTGGTCAATGCCCTGCTGGCCGCCGAGACGCTGACGGGGCGGGACGGGATCACCGCGCACGCCATCGACCACGGCCGGCTGCTCGACGTGATGGCGAAGTACGGCCGGGGCCCGCGCGCCAAGGGAGCCGGCTGAGGCAGCTGATGGGACCGGCGACAGGGATCACGCGCCCCGCGACGCCAGACGACATCCCGACGATCCGGGGCATCCTCGCGGCCCACGGCAACGACGGGCCGGTGACGCGCGTGGACATCGTCGGGCCGTACGTCCGGCACCTCGTGACCCGCCATCGCACGCTGCTCACCGAGGAAGCCGGGGCCGCCGTTGCGTTCGGCGCCGTCGTGGACGCCGGCCTCGCCGTGCACCTGGCCGACCTGTTCGTGATGCCGGACCGGCTGGGCCGAGGGCTGGGGCGGCAACTCCTCGCCGCGCTGTTCGGGGACGAGCCGCGACGCACGACCTTCGCATCCGACGACCCGCGCGCACTGCCGCTGTACGTGCGGGCAGGGATGACGCCGCTCTGGCCCACCCTGCACGTCGAGGGCGATGCGTCGCGCCTGGCGAAGCCGCCCGGCCTGGAGGTTGGTCGCCGCTCCCCCGGAGGAGCTGGCCGCGCTGGAGCTGGCCTGGACGGGCGCCGACCGCCGGGACGATCACCGGTTCTGGGCATCCCAGGCCGACGCCGATCCGTTCCTCGTCCTGGACCGGGACGGGCCGGTGGCGCTGGCGATCGGGCGCGCGCGCCAGGTCTCCGACGTCCGGGTCATCGACCGGATGCGCGTTCGCCCGGGAGCGGACCCGGTGCCGCTCGGTGCTTGCCGCGCTCCGGCGCACGGACCGCGGCACCCGCGTGGTTGCCAGCCTGCTTGGTCCCAGCCCGGTCCTGCCGGTGCTGCTGGAGGCCGGCTTCCGCGTGACGGACCGCGACCAGTTCATGGCGAGCGACGCCGGCCTCATCGACCCTGTGCGCTTCCTCCCGAACCCCGGGATGCTCTAGGCGAACCGCACACAGGGGGAACCGCACCGGACTGCCCCTCCCCGTACAAAAGGACCATTCCGGCGATCCTCAGGTGCGCCTACGGTTGCCTCATGCCTGTCCCGTCACGACTGGCTCACCGGGGATCTTGATGCCTGTCGTCACGCTGCGTTTGCCCGTTCGGTCCGTCCAGCTCCCGGCCACGCGCATCCGCGTGACCACAGCGGCGGCGCTCGTCGGCACCCTCCTGGCCGCCACGGTCGCCTCCGGCGCGCTCGCCGCGGACCCGCCCGACCCCGCCGTCGTGCTGGATCTCGGCTCCCGGGCGTTGATCGGGTCGGACGTGTCGTTCGACGTGACGTTCGACAACGCCTCTGCGAGCGAGACCGGCTATGGCCCGTATGTGGACCTGCGGCTGCCCCTCGGCGCCGACGGCGACGATGGCCTCACCTTCGCTGGTGCAACGTACCTCGGTGCTCCCGTGTCCGCGATCAGGCTCACGGCGGACGGCAGCGGCTGCGTGTCGCACCCCCTCGCCGTGGACACCTCCGGTCAGGCCGTCGCTGTGTGCGGCATGGACCCGGGGCAGTCCTTCGTGGTGCTGCGTCTTCCCTTCGGCTCCTACACGCCCGACCAGCCGGCAGCGCGCGTGGTGGTCTCGGCCACGCTGAGCCCGCTCGCCGACCTGGGCACGGCTCTCGCCGTGGAGGCATCGGGTGGGTTCCAGTTCGGGGCCACCGCGATCACCGACCCCGCTACCGACCCCAGCATCACGGGCCCCGTCACAACGGCCAACGTCACGCCCACCGTGTTCACCCTGACCAAGACCTACTCCGGGCCGGAGGGTGAGACCGCCACCGGCCCCAACTACCCGCGCCGGTACACGATCGCCGCCGACATCGCACCCGGCCAGGTGATCACGGGCCTCCAGTTGACCGACACGCTCCCGGGATCGATCCAGTTCGATTCGTTCGACGGCAGCACACCGGCGTCGACCGCCGTGAGCACGCCCGACACGGCCATCCCCGGCGGGGTCCTCACCCGGGATTTCGCCACGGTGACCGGCGGGGCGGGTATCGACGCCGAGCTCGCGTTTGGATTCCATGTCCCCCTTCGGGACGCGGGCGCCGGTGCGGTCATCGACCCGGACAGCGGTTCCGCCGCGACCTCGACGGACGCTGCCTCGGCGTCCGGGACCTGGACGCCGCTCGACCCACGGGACCCGCAGCTCACGGTGACGGTCGGCCCCGAGACGCACACCCTGGTCGATCGCTCCATCGCCATCCAGAAGTCGGTCGCGATCGCCCCTGGTGGCGACCTCGCCCCGACCGGCGTCATCAACCCGGGGGACACGCTCGCCTGGACCCTCAACCTGCAGATCTCGGACCTGTTCGCCTTCGACGGCGTCAGCGTCTTCGACCGGCTGGCCGATGGGACCCGCGTGGATGGCTCGTTCGCGCCGCTCCTTGCGGTCGATGGCAACGGGTTCGACAGCCCGTCCGCGGCGTTCGACCCGGCCAACCTGGCCGTCGGCCCCGTGGAGGCCGGCGGCGTCACCCCCATCACGTTCGACATCTCGGCCGAGCTCCGGGATCGAGGCGAGTCCGGCCTGCTGATCGGCGGATGTGTGGATCCCGCCGGCGGCTCGGCAACCCCCGACTGCGGCTCGTACAACGATGGTCCAACGACGGCAACGATCACGTTCCGGTCGATCGTCCAGGAGACCTATGTCGACGGGACGACACCGGTGGTCGAGGGGGACGACCTGGGCAACGTGACCAGCGTCACGGCAAGTGTTCTCGACACCGGGAACCTGACACCGACCGGCGACGTGACCGGTGACGGCGGCACTGCCGCGGCGATCCCGGGCAGCAGCGCGTCGGTCTCCATTCCACGCGGCACGCTGACCAAGTCCATCTACGCCATCAACGGCAACACGGCGGTTCCGAGCCCCGCCCACCTCTCGCCCGGCGACACGGTGACCTACCGGCTGACCCAGACGTTCCCGAACAGCCGCACCGCCGACTTCCAGGTGATCGACTACCTGCCGCTGCCGGTGCTGGCGGCGACCGAGATCAGCGGCTTCGACCCGACGACGAGCGCGGCCGCACCGCCGGCCGGTACCGCCAAGTACGGTCCCGCCGACACCTTCCACCTCCTGGCGGGTGCCCCAACGCCCGTGGTCTCGACCAGTGCCGGCGCGAACAGCGTCACCTTCACCTACGGCGACTACGCCCTCGCCGCACCCGGAGCCGCCTCGGTCGCCGACCTGCTGCTGACCGTGACCGCCACGACCGACCCATTCAGCGACGGGCTCAGTCTCGCCAACCTCGCCCGGAGCATCACGAAGAACTCCGCCGGCCAGGAGGCGACCTCCGACGGCATCGTCGAGATCACACTGGACCAGCCGTCCCTGGGTCGAACGACCGGCAAGCTGACCAAGGGCGTCGTGGCAACGAGCCGCGCCGACGCGGTGTACACGCCCGCGACCGCTGCGCCCCGGACGTTCAACGTTCCGCCCGGTGGGTCGTGCCCGGCATGGTCCGGCGGCCCGATCACGTCGGCACTTCTGAGCACGACCCCGATCAATTCCGACGTCGCCGGACTCGACGCCGGCGATCTCGCTCGGTTCGCCTTCCGCGTCGAGAACCTGGGTCATGCGGACGCCTATGACGCCGTCTTCCGGGACGACCTGCCTGCCGGGTTCGTGGTCCCGGCGGGAGGCATCGACCTGTGCGTGACCCGCGGGAACGGGGTGCCGCTGTCCGTGGCCAACGTTGGCGGGGGTGCGGGACTTCTCGACCAGGGCATCCTGGTAAACGGGTTCCTCGGCACCCCAGCGGCTCTCGCCGGGCTCGACGCTGACGACGTGCTCAACCCATCCGGGAGCAACGTGATCATCATCACGTTCACCCTCGAGGTGGCGCCGACCGCCCGCCCCGCTGCGATCCTCGAGAACACGATGTCGCTCGATGGCTACTCGAGCGCTCCAGGCGCGCCGAACCACCTCGCCGCCCCCGTCACCAACACGGCCACCACCACCCTGCGAACCATCGCCGTGGCCAAGGATGTGATCAACAGCGACCAGGCGCACACCACGCTGCCGGCGGTCGCCATCGGGGAGGTCGTCACCTACCGGGTGGTGGTCACCGTGCCTGAGGGAACCACCGGCCCAGCAACCCTCACGGACGCGCTGCCCGCGGGCCTGGCCTTCGTGGGCTGCGACGGGATCACCGCGTCCTCCGGCGCCCTCGTGACGTCACTGGCCGGGGGCTTCGCAGCGGCCTGCAACCCGGCGCTCAACCCGACCGTCCTCCCCACCACGGGCGCTGGTGGCGGCCGCACGGCCACCTTCAGCCTGGGCACGCTGTCAAACACGGACCGCGACAACGACACGCCCGAGACGCTGACCTTCGAGTACCGGGCCTCGGTGATCAACGCAGCGGCCAACGTCCGCGGCACGACGCTTCTGAACGCGGCCACGCTCGCGTGGAACGACGGCACCGCCAATCGATCCGTCACCGACGCCGCGGACGCGGTCCGCGTCGTGGAACCACGCATCGCTCCTGACAAGACCGTCAGCCCCATCGCCGGTGACGCGGGCGACACGCTCACGTATCAGATCGTCGTCACCAACCCGGCGGCGGCGCCCGACGGCGCTACGCCTTCGAGGCGTCACTCGTCGACACGATCCCGGCCGGACTGACGTACGTGCCAGGCTCGCTCCAGACGACGGCCGGTACGGCACCCACCACGCTCGGTGAGTCGGGCGGCGTGATCTCCGCCACGTGGACGACCTTCCCTGCGGGCGATACCACGACGCTCCGGTACCAGGCGACGGTCAACGCGAGCGTCACACCCGGTCAGGCAATCACCAACACCGCATCCGCAACCTGGAGCTCGCTCCCCGGCACCGTCCCGGCCCAATCGCCGTACAACGACGTGTCGGCCGAGCGGACCGGCAGCACCGCCGACCCGGGCACCACGGCCAACACCTACGTGGCGGCGGACCCGGCGACCTTCACGGTCGCCCCCCTCGACCCCGTCAAGTCCATCGTGGCCACGTCCGAGGCATCGACCGTCAATCCTTCCGTGGTCATCGGCGAGATCGTCCGCTACCGCCTGGTCGTCGCGATCCCGGAGGGCTCCACGCCGGTCCTGACGCTGACGGATCGCCTGCCGAACGGCCTCTCGTACCTCCCGGGCACCGCGAAGGTGGCGCTGGTCTCGACGTCAGGTGGCCTCACCTCCACCACGCTGACGGATCCCGATGCAGCCAAGGCGGGCGACCAGACCACGCTGAGCTCGATCACGCCGACCTTCACGCTGCCGAGCGGCGCTGTGTCAGGCGGTGTCGGCGACGGCGACGACCCGGTGTTTGCCCTCGGCTCCCTCACCAACAGCGAGAACGACGCGAACCTCGAGTATGCCGTCGTCGAGTTCAACGCCCTCGTCGACAACATCGCGGGCAACACCGCGGGCACCAACCGCGACAACAGCTTCCAGGTCCGGACCGGCGGGAACCTTGCCGGCACCTCCGGCAACGCCCGCGTGACCGTCCGTCACCCGGTCCTCGCGGTGGACAAGGTCCTGGCCATCGCCCCGACCGACGGCGGCGACGCGCTGCGCTACACCATCACGCTCACCAACACGGGGACCGCCACGGCCTTCGACACGGACCTCGTCGACACACTCGACGCCCGGCTGGTCATGGGCTCCGTCAGCACCGCCACCGCCGGCACGGTGACCGGCGTCACCGACCTCAGCAACGTCGGCACCAACTCGCTCCGCGTGACCGTCGCCTCGATCGCGGTCGGCGGCTCCGTGACCATCACGGTCAACGCCACGGTGGCCACGACGGTGGATGCCGGCTCGTCCATTCCCAACACCGCCACCGGCACCTGGACCAGCCTGCCGGCGAACGGCACGGACCCGAACGCCACGGGATCCATCGTGCCCGGGGCAGCCGGCTCCGCGACCGGCGAGCGTACGGGCTCCGGCGCCGTGAACAACTACACGGACCCGGGCACCGTCACCGCCCAGCTGGCGTCGCCGTCGATCGCCAAGCTGCCGATCACGCCGGCGACCTACGCGATCGGCGCCGAGCCGGTCTTCACCCTGCGCGTCAGCGTTCCCGAGGGCACGACGCGCCGCCTCGCCGTGACCGACACGATCCCGGCCGGCCTCATCGTCACCGGACAGACAACCGTGACTGCCGCCGCCTCGAGCTCCGGCAACCTGGCAGCGGACTTCGCCGGGATCCTTCCGGCCTTCTCGGTGACCGCCTCTCCGTCCGGCTCGGCTGGCGGCGCCCTGACGCTGGACCTTGGCGACGTCACGAACCCGGCCGACGGTGACGCGAGCAACGACTCGTTCCTCGTCGTGGTCGCCACGCGCGTGGCCAACGTCCTCGGCAACCAGGCCGGGACGGCGCTGGTCAACCGCGCCTCGCTGACCTTCACCGACCCCGAGAGCGGCACGACGACCGTCAACGCCCCCGCGACCCGGACCGTCACCGTCATCGAGCCCGCCGTCACCCTGGACAAGACCGCCTCGCCCAACACCGCCCTCTTCGGCGGCGTCGTGACCTACACGCTGGTTGTCGCCAACGCCGGCCCGGCCAGCACGGCAGATGCCTTCGAGATCGATCTGTCCGACATCCTGCCCGCCGGGCTGACGTACGTGCCGGGCTCGCTGGCGCACACGGCCGGCACCACCCCTGCCACGCTCGCCGAGTCGGGCGGGACGATCACGGCCACCTGGACGACGATCCCGCTGGCCGGCTCCTCGACGCTCAGCTACCAGGCCACCGTTGGCGCCCCAGGCGTCGTCGCCGTCGGCGAGTCGCTGGTCAATGGCGTGAACGCCACCTGGACATCGCTGGCGGGCAACCCGACTGGCGAGCGCACCGGCGTTGACGGCCCCGGCAGCGGGCTCGACAACTACGCCGCGACAGACACGGCCCCCGTCACCGTCGGCGGCATCGACCTCGGCATCACCAAGACGGACGGCGTGGCGACGGCGAACTCGGGCTCCACGCTGACCTACGCGCTGGGCGTCACGAACACCGGGAACCTGGAGGCGACCGGCGTGGCCGTCACGGAGACCGTCCCGGCCCACACCAGGTTCCTGACCTCGGGCAGCAGCGCGGGCTGGTCCTGCGCCAACAACGCACCCGCAGGCACGACCTGCACCCTGGCCATCGCGAGCATCGGCGCCGGCGCGACCGCCAACCGGGCCTTCGTGGTGCGCGTCGACGCGCCGCTCCCGCCGGGCGTCAGCTCGATCGCCAACACGGCCACCGTTGCGGACGACGGCACCCACGGTCCTGACCCGGACACGACCGACAACACGGCAACCGACATCGACGCCGTCCCGGTCGCCGACCTCTCGCTCAGCAAGTCCGTGGACGATCCGGCACCGAATGTCGGCGACGTCGTGACCTTCACGGTGTCCGCGAGCAACGCGGGCCCCGACAGCGCGCCCGGCGTCGCCGTCAGCGACCCGCTCCCGGCGGGCCTCACGTTCGTGAGCTCGAGCGCAAGCCGCGGCAGCTACAGCGACTCCACCGCGACCTGGACGATCGGGACGATGGCTGCCGGCGACACCGTCACGCTGTCGATCGACGCCCGGGTCACGACCAGCGGCACCAAGACCAACGTCGCGGAGGTCTCGACCTCCGGCGCGTCCGACCCCGATTCCACGCCGGGCAACGGCGACCCGGGCGAGGACGACCGCGCGACCGCGTCCCTCACACCGCTCATCGCGGACCTCGAGGTCGTCAAGACGGTCGACAACGCGCGTGCAAACGTGGGCGACCAGGTGACGTTCACCGTCACGCTGCGCAACCTCGGTCCCGACACCGCCACGGGCGTGATCGTCGACGACCCGCTCCCCCCCGGCCTGACCTTCGTCGGTGCCGTGGCCAGCCAGGGTGCCTACGACGACGCAACCGGCGACTGGACCGTGGGTACCCTCGCTGACGGCGCCACGGAGACCCTGGCCCTGACGGCGACGGTCGACACCCTGGGCGAGATCACCAACACGGCCTCAGTGGGCGCGTCGGACGTCTACGACCCGAACCCCGACAACAACACCGACAGCGCCCGCATCGACCAGCTCATCGACCTCGTCGTGGGCAAGTCCGTGGACCAGCCGGCCCAGGATGTCGGGCGTGACGTCGTGTTCACGGTCACCGTGCGCAACGACGGCCCCAGCGCCGCGACCGGTGTCGTCATTGACGACGCGCTCCCGGCGGGCCTGGACTATGTCTCGCACACCGGCGACGGGACCTACGTGCCCGCGACCGGCGTGTGGACCGTGGGGACCCTCGCCAACGGCGCCACGGCGACCGTGCGCATCACCGCCACGGTGACGGGCCTCGCACCGGTGACCAACACGGCGTCGGTCGCCGCGGTGGACCAGCCGCAGTCCAGGACGGACAACGACGAGGACGATGCGACCGTCGCCCCGCCCAGTGCGGATGTCGCGGTCACGAAGGTGGTCAGCGACTCGCGGCCGGCCGTGGGTGAACTGACGACATGGACCGTGACCGTGGCCAACAATGGCCCGGACACGGCGGCGGACGTCGTCGTCACCGACACGCTGCCGGCAGGGCTGGCCTTCGTGAGCGCGACGGCGAGCCGGGGCTCGTACGACGCGGGCACCGGAAGCTGGACCGTGGGTGTCATGGCATCGGGGGCGACCGAGACGCTGGACATCATCACGGAGATCACGGCACTCGGCGACCGCACGAACACCGCGACCGCAACGGCAACCACGTACGACCCGGACCTCGACAACAACACCGACGACGCGTTCCTGACCACCAAGCAGGCGGACATCGGCGTGGGCAAGAGCGTCGATGACCCGACGCCTGCCGTGGGCCAGGTGGTCGAGTTCACGGTCACGGCGATCAACAACGGCCCCGACGCGGCGCGCAACGTCGTGCTGCGCGACCGGCTTCCCGCGGGCGTGGCCTATGTGGCCGACGACGGCGCTGGTGACTACGACCCCGGAACGGGTGACTGGGCGGTCGGCAACCTGGCCGTCGCCGAGACCGCCACGCTCCACATCGACGCCCGCGTCATCGCGTCGGGCACCACGACGAACACGGTGTCCCTCCGCAGCCTCGTGGAGGAGGACACGAACCCCGACAACAACGAGGCGTCGGCGAGCATCGACGCACCACCGGCCGCCGACCTGCGGCTGGCGAAGACCGCAGACCCGCCCACCGTTGCGAACGGCCAGGACACCGTGTTCACGCTGACGGTCATCAACGATGGCCCGGACGCGACGACCGGCGTCGTGGTCAACGACCAGCTGCCGCCGGGCCTGACGTACGTCTCCGACGACGCTGGCGGCGCCTACGACCCGGCGACCGGTGACTGGGCGGTCGGGAACCTGGGCGTGGGCGACTCGGCCCGGCTCCGGATCACGGCAACCGTGACCCAGCCCGGCGAGATCGTCAACACGGCCGAGGTCACCGCCTCGGGCCTCCCGGACCCGGATTCCACGCCGGGCAACGGCAACCCGGGCGAGGACGACTCGGCCCAGGTGATCCTCAATGCAGACAACCGCGCCGACCTCTCGCTCTCCAAGAGCGTCAACCCCACCAGGGTCGTGATCGGCGACACGGTCACCTACACGCTGACGCTCCGCAACGCAGGTCCGGACACGGCAACCGGCGTGGTGGTCCGTGACCAGCTGCCCGCCGGGGTGTCCTACGTCAGGCATCGCGGCGGCGACTACGACCCGGACACGGGCGCCTGGACGGTGGGCACGATCGGCACTGACGAGGTGCGGACGCTCAAGATCACCGCCCGGGTCGGCAAGCTTGGAGCGCACGTCAACCGGGCTGAGGTCGCCGTGGCGGACGCCTTCGATCCCGACTCCGTGCCCGGCAACGGGAACCGTGACGAGGATGACCTGGGCGTTGCCGCGATCGGCGGGCTGCAGCCCAGCATGCCGCCGACGGACTCGGTCAGCGCACCGGTGTCGGGTGGATCCGCGGTGCCTGATCTGCGGGGGCTGCTCGGAATCCTGCTGGCCGGGATCGTGCTCGCGCTGGTGGTCCGGCCGCGTGGTCGCCGGCTGATCCGCTGACGAACGCCCGGGCGCCCGGTCCTAGGCGAGCGAGTCCGGGTCCAGCACCCGGTCCGCTTCGACTGCCGCCCGGCCAACCGGCGTGAGGGCGTAGGTGCCTCGCTCGACGCGTTCGAACCAGCCGTAGACGTCGTCGCGCAGGATCGCGCCCGCGTGCGGCACGTCGGCGAGCGGCCGCATGGCGCGGATGGCCATCGGCCCAGCCTCCAGCAGGCGCGCGCAGCGGAGCGCCTCCTGGCGGTACGCGGTCATGATCGGCTGGCGGGTGGACCCACCGCTGGTCGGATCGCCGACCCGTCGCTGGTGCTCACGGAGGAGCCGGCCGACACGCCGGACGTCGCGACGCGGGCGGTACGGGAGCGGATCCTCCACGACGTCCGCTCGCCCGTTCGTGACCACCATGAGGCCGAGGCCCAGGCGCCGGCACAACCGCCGGACCTCGGCCTGGCGCTTCGGCCACGCACCCACGGCGAGGTAGACGGCGTCCGTCATCGCCAGCCGGTCGATGCCCTGGTGGACGAGGGCCAGGGAGAAGGTTCGCTTGAGCTCCACGACGACCGGCGGCTCGTCACCTCGCACGCCCACGACGTCGCACGACATGACCTCGCCCTTGACCTCGTAGCCCTGCGCCTCCAGCAGCGCCTTGACCGGTGCATAGAGGGCGACCTCGGGCTCGCCGGCGGTGGGCACGTCCGCCCCTCAGCCGCTCGCGAAGGGGTCGTCGCGGCGTGCGAACGTGTCCAGCGCCTCCCGGCAGGCGCGCTCCTCGCGCTGCGCCTGCTGCACGATCCACGGGTCCACGCGTGACGTGTCCTCGAGCGTGACCACCGGGCCGCGCTCGCTGTCGTCGAGGACGATCCCGGACGCGTTGCGGTAATCGGTCATCCAGTTGGCCTGGAGCGCGACGAGGACGTCGACCACGACCCGCCGGGTGAACAGCCAGTCCAGGTTCGACGCGTTCAGCCGATCGACGAGGTCATCCACCCGCACCGGTCGGCCGCGCTCCATCCGCGCGACGCTCTCGAGCACCCGCAGCGCCGAGAAGGGGTCCCCCGACTCGGCGATGACGGGCGGGTGGGGACGCTCCTCCGGGAACCCGGGAGGGAGCGGACGGCGCCCGGAGGCGGACGGATCGAGGTCGGGCAAGGTCTCAGTCCTCCTCGGGATCCGTGGCGGGGCCGGATGCCGGCCGGGCCGGCGGCGGGTCAGCGCCGGGATCGGCGTCGGGATCGGCGTCTCGCGGCAGCTCGATCGTCAGCAGTCCGCCGTCGGCGGCCGGGACCGGGTCGTCCGGCCGCGCGTGGTGGACGAGCTCGTGGGGCGGCGGCTGGTTGCGGAAGACCTGCTGCTCGAACCCGAACAGCACGCCCCCGATCGACTGGCCCAGTGGCTGCTTCTTCTTCGGCTGCTTCGACTCCGTCATCTGCCGGCGATTGTACGGCCGACCTTGGCAGCGCCCGTACAGTTGGACCGTGAGTCCCACACCCGGCCGCCCGCCCAAGCCTGTCAAGCCCAAGCCCGTCAAGCCGTGGCAGCGCGTCGAGGCCGGCCGCTATCGCTCGTCCGACGAGCGCTTCACGCTGGAGTCCGACGGCGGTGGCCGGTGGTTCGCCACCGACGAGGCAGAGTTGGACGACCTCGGGCTCGCCCGAACCATCGGCCCGTTCGCCACGCTCGATGCTGCCAAGGCGGCGACAGACGATGCGCGAAGCCGTCCGGCCACCACGTCCCCGCTCGCGGCTCGGCTCGCCGGGACTGCGTCGCGCCCGAGACGGGCGGCGGTGGGACGAGCTCCAGCGCGTGCAACCCGGCCCGACGCCCCTCCCAAGCACGCTCCGGCACCGCGCACGTGGCTTGACGACCTGGCCGATCGCGACCCGGAGGCGGCCAGGCGTTCCCGGCGACTCCTCGACGCGCTGGCCGAGGCCGGGATCGCGGACGCGGACTCGCTCGTCCGCAGGGATGTGCTCGGAGACACGCCGGCCGTTGCGGCCAGGCTCCTCGCCCAGGACCTGGCGTCCGCCGTTACCCGCCTCGAGGATCCTCGTCCGGCCGACATCGTCGAGGCCGTGGCCGCAGTGCTCGCGGGGTCGCCGTCGCCGGCGCGGGACGGGCTTCCCGGCTGGGAGCTGGTTGAGCGAGGCGGTCCCCGCGATCCGGCGCGACGGCTGCGCCTCGCCGCCGAAGACCTCCGCTAGGCTTCCCCGCCTGCTCGGCATCCGAGGCGTAGCCGGGTCCGTGTGCCGGACCATTGGTCGTCGCGACCCGACGCTTGGTTCGCTGGCGGCCCCATTGCCGGTCCAGTGCCACAGCGTTGCCCTTGTCGGGCCGTCCAGCGGACGGTTCGAAGACGGCGCGCAGCGGATGGGCCGTCCGGCGGACGTACCGGGGCGGACGTCCAGGCTGGCGTGGTGGCGCGGCGCCGCCAAGCGCGGGCGGGCGGGAGCACCGCCCAGGCGCTGTTCCCGCCTATTCGGCCGCGTTCGACCCCGACTCGAGCACCGGGAGCTCGCGGGCCATGTCCGTGGACTGGCCCTCGATCGCGCCCACGCCCAGGGGCACCCACTTGGACGGATCCTTCAGCCGGTGCGTGCCCTCGGCGCCGCGGTCGTGGACCTGCTGGAAGCCCGCGGGCTCGATCCACATCCGCTTGCCGTCGAGCAGGCCGGTGATGCCCTCCTGGCCGGGCTCCGGCCGCGGGTTCTGGCAGTACTGGCAGGTCGAGGCGTCGTGCGGCTGGTACTCCGCCGGCTCCTCGTACGTGGTGATGTAGCCCTCGTAGTTGCGCAGGATCACCTTGTGGTCCGAGTACGACACGACGTAGTTCGGCATCACCGGGATCTTTCCGCCGCCTCCGGGTGCGTCCACGATGTACTGCGGGACGGCGTAGCCTGAGGTGTGGCCGCGGAGGCCTTCGATGATCTCGAGACCCTTGCCGACCGGCGTCCGGAAGTGGCCGGCACCCTCGACCAGGTCGCACTGGTACAGGTAGTACGGCCGCACGCGGATCTCGACCAGCCGCTGGACCAGCTCGCGCTGCGTGTGCACGCAGTCGTTCACACCCGCCAGGAGCACGGACTGGTTGCCCAGTGGGATCCCGGCGCGCGACAGCTTGTCACAGGCACGGGCGAGCTCGGGTGTGATCTCGTTGGGGTGATTGACGTGGATGTTCAGCCACAGCGGGTGGTACCTGGCGAGCATCTCGCACAGCTCGTCGTCGATGCGCTGCGGCATGAACACCGGCACCCGGGACCCGATGCGCACGATCTCCACGTGCGGAATCTCGCGCAGGCCGCGGAGCGCCGCCTCCAGAAGCTTGGGCGCCAGCGTGAGTCCGTCACCGCCCGAGATCAGCACGTCGCGGATCTGGGGGTTGTTCCGGATGTAGTCCAGCTGGGCCTCGTGCTCCTTGCGGTTGAAGTTCTGGGTGGCGTCACCGACGATCCGGCTCCGCGTGCAGTACCGGCAGTAGACCGCGCACTGGGTGGTGATCAGCATCAGGACGCGATCCGGGTAGCGGTGGACCAGGCCGGGCACGGGCGAGTGCCGGTCCTCGGCGAGGCTGTCCTCCATCATCCCGGTGAAGCTGCGCAGCTCACGCCCGAGCGGGACGATCTGGCGGCGGATCGGGTCGTTGGGATCTGCGGGATCCATGAGGCTGGCGAAGTACGGCGTCACGTCGACCCGGAACTTGTCGGGCGCGGACAGGCCCTCACGCTCCTCGTCCGTGAGCTCCAGGATCTGCTCGAAGTCAGCGAGGTCGTTGACGCGGTTGCTGAGCTGCCACTTCCAGTCGTTCCACTTCTCGGCCGGGACATCGGCCCACAACGGTGCGCGGCGGCTGACCGCGGGCAGGCCGTCGGGGCCGAGGCGCAACGCCGGGTCACGCTGATTCACGAAGGGCGCGGTCTCCACCGCGGTCACGCTGCCCGACCCCTGCACCTGCTCCGCCACCTGCCGAACCTCCCGCTGCCCGCTGTCCGGCGGGCATCCCGCCACCGGCCTGACGCATAAATCCTATGCATCCTGAATGGAGCGCGATCATAGCGGAGGCGCCGGTGAGCGTCTACGGGAAGCCGTCCGCGTCCTGGTCCCACGCCCGGTCCAGGATCCCGAGGATCGCGCCCGTCACGGGATGCACGAGCACCCCGTGGATCCGCGGCGGATCCGTCTCGTACCAGGGCATGACGCCCACCTCCCAGGCGTCCGCCTCGGCGTCGTACCACGCGAGCTCCTCGCGCCCGCTTGCCAGCTCCTGCGCCCCGAGGTAGGCGGCGAACTCCGGGTCGGCGACGGCGGCGTCCACGACCTGGGCTGGCGAGAGCCGGTCGCCGCCCGTTCCGCCAACGACCCACGCATCGATCTGCAGGTCAAGGGTCTGGGCCGGGATGTCGTCGGGCTCCCGCGTCCCCCGCCAGTAGTAGGCGGCGGTCGCATTGATCCGCATCGGGCCGTTGGGCGGGAGGGTCCGGTTGACCTCTGTGTACCCCGACCACCACAGCGTCTGGCGGAGCTTCGCACCAGGCTTGATCCGGTCGATCATCCCGATGTCGGCGCAGCCGTAGGACCCTGCTCCGAGCCTGTCCTTGGGCACGAAACGGATCGCTGCCGGCGGCACCGGCTTCCCGTTGTGTGCCCCGAGGGCGTACTACTTGAACGCCTGGGCACTGCGGCGGCTGCTGCTGGCCCCCTTCCCATGCCACCTGCGACTCGCCGCGCACCCATGCCGGCATCGCACAGCCGTCGTGGAACCAGGTCACCACGTCCTTCCCGGTGTTGGTCACCGTCACCCGGACCCAGCTCCGCTCACCGGCGACAAGGGGGTTGCGCTGCAGCTCGATCCGGACGCGGACTCCATCGTGCCGTGTCACCGCGACCCTCTCCAGGTCCGCCGGGGGAGCCGCCGGCGGTGGGCTGGATGCGGTGAACGTCGCCCAAGGCTCGACGGACGGCGAGGCGCCTGCCGAAGGCGAAGGTGCGAGCGAAGGCGAAGGTGCGAGCGAAGGCGGGTGCGGCGAAGGCGAAGGTGCGGCGATCATCACGGATGGGGCTGGTGTCGCGCCCGCGCCGTCAGACGGAACCGCACTTCCCTGGCACCCCATCAGGAGCAGCGCGACCGCGGGGCCAACGAGAGTCCGTTCGCGCAAGGTGCCTCTCCCCTCTCCAGCTCGACCCCTCGGACGCCACCCCGGGCGCGAATGTGACAGCGGCCCCACCAACCGAGCACACTCGGCGGGACCATCGGAGGGGTTGACCGGCCGAACCATCCGCGAGTACGGTGCCACGGCTGGCTCGGGGTCGGGGATCCGAGTGCAGCACGGCTCGTTCCCCGCGAAAGGAACCCTGCCATGACGATCGACCGGCGCCTGCTCGCGGGCGCGCTCGGCCTGTCCCTGGTCCTCGCCGCCTGCGGCGGCTCTTCCGCCGCCAGCCCGGGCGCCGGCGCAGCGACAGCCGCCCCGACCGCCGCCGCGGCAACGCAGGCTCCCACGGAGACCGAGGAGCCCGCCGCCACCGAAGAGCCCGCCGCCACCGAGGAGCCGACCGACGATTCGGGCTCGGGCGCCGGCCAGGTCAACGACCTCGCCGCCATGCTCCCCGAGAAGGCCGGTGACCTGACGTTCGAGCGCGCCGGCTACGACGGTGACCAGCTCGGTGTCTTCGGCGCTGCGGCCGGGCTCAACAGCGAGGAGCTCGACCCCATCCTCAAGGCCAACGGCAAGACGCTCAACGACATCAACTTCGCGATCGCCACGGCCGCAGGCGGCAGCGCCACTGGCGGGATGATCTACGCCATCCAGATCGAGGGCCTCGACGCAGCCGAGTTCGCGGCGAGCATGGGCATGGACCCGAGCTCGATGCCCAAGACGACGCTCGGCGGCAAGACGGTCTACGGCGAGGCGTCGGGGGGCTTCGGCGTGTTCGCCTACCCCAAGGACGACAAGCTGTTCATCGTGCTGCTCATGGACGAGAAGACGGCGTCGTCGGTCTTCGAGCAGCTGCCCTGACCATCGGGCGGCCCGGCCGCCCTACGCCTTCCAGCGGCAGCCCGGCCAGGCCCGCCCGGGAGGTCCGCCCGCCGAGGTCCGCCCGCGCTCTGAGGCACGCCCTGCGCTCTGAGGCACGCCCTCCGAGCGCAGGTATCACCACGGGTGCTAACTCGTGCCCATCCACGGCCCGACGGGCCCCAGGGGCGGGTTGCAGCGCCCGTTGAAGGCGTTGGGATCACCCGCGGTGATCAACCAGGGCATTGACCGGTCCCAGGCGGCCATTCCAACGACACGGCGCCGGGAACTGGCCCGCCATAACACCAGTGGTGATGCGGGTGGCGCCGGGGGGCTGGGGTGGCGCCCGGTGGGGCGCCCGGGGCCGGGGTGGCGCCCGGGGCCGGGGTGGCGCCCGGGGCCTGGGGCCGGGTGGCGCCCGGGGCGCGGGGCGGGTGCCCGGGGGCTGGGTGGCGCCCGGGTTGGCGCCTGGAATTGCGAAGCCCGGCGCATGGCCGGGCTCCAGGTGCGGCGGGCGCAAGCCCGCGCGAGCGTTCCGCCTACTCCCCGATCACGCTCCAGATCAGGCCCATCATGATGAAGAACCCGCTGAACATCGCGATCAGGCCGATGCCGCCGTACGGGGAGCTGGCGCCCTCGTGGGGGACCAGCTGCAGGCCGATCCCGAAGACCACCGCCCAGACGACGAACAGCGTCGCGAACACCAGCTTGGAGTTGGGGCCGGTCACGCTGCGCGTCCAGCCCTGGCGGCCACCCTCGGCGACCATCGCGGAGCGCGCGAACGTGTACACGAACAGGCCTGCCATCGCCGCCGCCGCGAGGAAGATGACGAGGTTGTTCGGGAAGTCCTGGAACCAGATGGTGAAGATCGTCACGCGGGCGTCCCTCGGACGGTTGGGTGGGCTCGCGACGCCACTGGGAGCCGCGGTCGGTCGATGCTAGCAGAATGGGGCCGCCCGCCGACACGGTGAATCCGGCGCCTGCCACCGATCCACCCTAACATGCTACTTGTCAGGTGCACGTTAGCGCCCCAACGGGCGACCCAGGCACTCGCCATCCGCCACGCCCCCCGCCCCGAACCGGACACTGCATGAGCTTCGATCGACTTGGCCGATTCGCCGTCCGCCGCCGCTGGTGGATCGTGGCGGCGTGGGCCGTCATCCTCCTCGCCGCCCTTCCGTTCGCCCCGCAGGCGCCCGGTGCCCTGTCCGCGGGCGGCTTCATCCTGGACGACCTCGAGTCCGCCCGCGCGAAGCAGGTGCTCCAGGAGGAGCTCGGGGCGGAGCCGTCGGCCTTCGTCCTCGTCTACAGCTCGGACACGCTGAAGGCCGGCACCCGGGAGTGGCTGGCTGCGGTCAACCAGGCGACCGCAGGGGTCGCGACCGCGCCGCACGTGACCCGGATCCTGTCGCATGCCCTCTCCCCGCGCCAGGTCAGCGCCGACGGCCGCACCGCATACGACATCGTCTTCCTCGACCTGCCGCCGGACGACTCCCCCGATGCCATCCCGCCCGTCCAGGCTGCATTGCGCGAAGTCCCCGGCCTGCGCGTCCAGATCGCCGGTGGCCCGGCCTTCTACGGTGACGTGCAGGCGGTCACGGAGAGCGACCTGCGGCGCAGCGAGCTGATCTCCCTGCCCCTGGCGGCCCTGGCCCTCCTGATCGTCTTCGGCAGCCTGGTCGCCGCCGGCGTGCCCCTCGCGGTGGGCGGCGCGTCGGTGCTGGTGGCGCTGGCCGGCATCTTCATCGTGGCGTCCGTGATCCCGATGAGCATCTTCGTGCTCAACCTGGCCACGCTGCTGGGTCTCGGCCTGGGCGTGGACTACTCGCTCCTGATGACCAGCCGCTTCCGCGAGGAGCTGGCGCGCCGCGAGGGACCCGATCGCGTGGCGGAGTCCGTCCGCGTGACCGTCTCGACCGCGGGTCGGGCCGTGTTCTTCTCCGGCCTCACCGTGCTGCTCGGCCTCCTGGGCCTCGTCCTGTTCGAGTTCATGATCCTGCGCTCGGTGGGCATCGCCGGGGCGATCGTGGTCGGGCTGACGGTCGCCGCGGCCCTCACCCTCCTGCCGGCGATCCTCGCGATCCTCGGCACCCGGATCGACCGGCTCAGCGTCCGCAAGGTGACGGTGGAGCCCGGCTCGGACGGCCCGTGGGCCCGCCTCGCCCGACGCGTCATGCGCCACCCGGTGGCCGTGCTGGTCCCGACGCTGTCGTTCCTGCTGCTGCTGGGCGTTCCGTTCCTCAACGTCCGGTTCAACGCCCCGGACGCCACGATCCTCCCCGCGTCGGTGCCGTCCCGCGAGGCGTACGACGTCCTGGCCCGGGAGTTCGGCGAGGGCGAGTTCGCGCCCCTCGTCATCGCCGTCCGCACGACCGGCGATGCCACGACCCCGGCGAACGTGGCCGCGCTGTACGACTACTCGCGCCGGCTCGCCGCCGACCCGCGGATCAGCCGCGTGGCGAGCTACGTGGACCTCGACGAGCGCCTCACGCTCGAGCAGTACCAGCTCCTGTACGGCTCCCCGTCGGGCCCGCCGGACCGGTTCGTCGCCGCGACCCTCGGGGCGACGACGAAGGGCGACCTCACCGCCTTCACCGTGACGACGCCCTACGGGCCCAACAACGAGGAGGCCCGCGCCCTCGTGCGCGAGCTGCGCGACCCTGCGAGCCCGCTCGCCCCGCCCGCAGGCGTCACGATCCTCGTGGGTGGCGGCGCCGCCGACGTGGACGACGTGGTGTCGAAGGTGTGGGCCGACTTCCCCCGCACCGCGGCGTTCATCGTCATCACCACGTTCCTCGTCCTGTTCGTCCTGCTGCGGTCCGTCGTCCTGCCGATCAAGGCCCTGGTGATGAACACGCTGTCCATCGTGGCCAGCTTCGGCGCCCTGGTCTGGATCTTCCAGGAGGGCAACCTGTCCGCCTTGCTGGGCTTCCAGCCGCTGGGGTTCGTGGAGACCACGCTGCCCGTGATCATGTTCTGCGTCCTGTTCGGGCTGTCCATGGACTACGAGGTGTTCCTGCTCTCGCGGATGAAGGAGGCCTGGGACAAGACCGGCGACAACACCGAGGCGGTGGCCCGTGGACTGGAGCGGAGCGGCCGCATCGTCAGCTCCGCCGCCCTGATCGTCGTGCTGGTGGCGGGGTCGTTCGCCTTCGCCGACATCGTCCTCATCAAGGCCCTCGGGCTGGGGGTGGCGATCGCGGTGGCACTGGACGCGACGGTCGTCCGCGCGCTGCTGGTCCCGGCGACGATGCGGCTGCTTGGGAAGTGGAACTGGTGGGTGCCCAGCCGGCTCGACCGGGCGCTCCGGGATGTTCTTCCTCGCACCGAGGCCGAGGTGGAGGCCGCCGTCCGATGAGCCGACGACCGATCATCCGGCCTTCCACGGCCGCCCGCCTCCGCCCGCTGCCCGCCCTCCTCGCCGTGCTCGCCCTCGTCCTCGCTGCGTGCGGCGGACCCGTGCTGGCCAACCCGCCTGCGGTGCGACCGGTCGTGATGCCGGAGCCGGCCTGCCTCGCCGCGACCCCCGGATCCCATCCCGGTCGATCCTGCCGCGCGACGACGGTCCCCACGACCGCCTGACCGAGTGGTGGTACTACACCGGCCACCTGCGCAGCGAGGACGGGGGCCGGTTCGGCTTCGAGTACGTCGTCTTCCGCGCCGAGCGCGGCGGGTTTCCCGTCACCTGGGCGTCGCACCTGGCCCTCACCGACGAGAACGGCGGCCGGTTCCACTACGCCCAGCGGAACGAGATCGGACCACAGGTGGACCGGAGTCCGCGCGAGGGTGGTGAGCCCACGGGGTTCGCGTTCACGGTCACCGGCTTCGATCTCGCCGATCCGACGCGCCTGCCGGGGACGCCGTGGACGATGGAGGGCAGCCTCGGGACGGACACCCTCTCGGCGACTGCCGCGGGCGAGGAGGTGTTCGGCGATCCGGTGAGCACCTTCGGGCTGGACCTCCGCCTGCGCGAGATCAAGCCGCCAGCGCTACACGATCGCGACGGCTACATCGACTTCGGGCCGGCCGGCGGCTCCTACTACTACTCGCGGACGGCGATGGACGCCACGGGGACCCTGACGCTGGGCGCGGAGACGCTCGCGGTGACCGGCGACGCCTGGTTCGACCACCAGTGGGGCGACTTCATCTCGGTGGGCGCCGGGGGCTGGGACTGGTTCGCGGTCAACCTCGAGGACGGAACCGACCTGACGGTCTCGCTCGTGCGAGCAGCCGACGGCACCTACCCCCTCGTGTACGGGACGCTGGTGGACGCGCAGGGCCGGACGCGCCACGTCGGCGAGGAGGATCTCACGGTCGCCGTCACGGACGAGTGGACGAGCCCGGACACCGGCGCCACCTATCCCGCCGGCTGGACGATCACCGTCCCGGGCGAGGAGCTGGAGGTCCGTCTCTCGCCCACGGTGCCGCAGCAGGAGCTGGACACCCGCGCCACCACCGGGGTCGTGTACTGGGAGGGCTCACAGCGCGTGGCCGCGACCCGTGCCGGCTCCCCGCTGGGCGGCCTGGCCTACGTTGAGCTCACCGGGTACGCACCATCGCCAGCCCTGCCGTGACCAGCGAGACCACCACGGTCACGGCGTAGGCCACGCACCAGGGGCAGATCGCCTCGATCACGAACAGCTCGAGGTACGTGAGGTACGCCACCGCCAGCGTCGCCAGGAGCAGCAGCCCGTAGGCGGCGAGCAGTGCGCGCCGGTCCCGCCGGCGCCACCACAGTCCGGCGAGGACGAGGAGGACCAGCGACAACCCGAACCCCAGGAATGCCACGGGGATCCCCAGGACCGCCGAGTACTCCGACGAGGCGACGGTCTCGCAACCCGTGCTCGGCCCGCAGACCGCGGCCTCCCCCAGCGCTCGCGTCACGCTCAGGTAGCCGGACGTGATGGCGCTTGCCAGCGTCGCCAGGAGGAGCAGGAGGCCGAACGGGCCGCGGGAGGCCCGCCCGGCATCGGCGGAGGTCAGGGGTTCGTGCTCGCGGACGGCGACGCAGCGGGAGCGCCGCTGGCCTTGGCGAGCTCGGCGTCGATCAGGGCGGACAGCTCGGCGATCCCCTTGAGCCCGACGATCTGCTGGTCGCCGATGTACATCGTCGGCGTCGAGTTGATGCCCAGGCCAAGGGCCTTCGATGTCGTCTCTGCGACGTGCGTCAGCGCCGCCTCGCTGGCGAGGCAGCTCGAGAAGGCCTGCTCCTCGACGCCAGCGGCCACGGCAATCTGGGTCACGCGTTCCGTGTTGAAGTCGCCCTGGTTCTCGCTGATCTGGTTGCTGTAGATCCAGTGGGCGTAGGGCCAGTACTTGCCCTGCTCGTTCGCGCAATAGGCGCCCTTGGCCGTGATCATCGATTCATCCTCGGGGCCACCGGGTCCGAGGATGGCGATGTCGTTGTGCTCGATCCGCAGCTGGCCGGCCGCCACGTACTTGTTGACCAGCGAGGGCTCGACGTCGAGGGAGTACTTCCCGCAGACCGGGCACTGGTAATCCTCGTAGACCTGCATCACCACGGGCGCGCCGACGGTGCCGAGGTTCGAGCCGTCCAGGAGCGCGGCCGGGTACGTGAAGCCCGGGTCCGTCAGCTTGCCGCTGACCCTGCCGCCGAGCTGGCCGGCGGCCACGACCACGACGATCAGCACGCCGACGGCGATGCCCGCGATGGTCATGGTCTTGGTGTTGATGAACGAGGAACCGCCGCTCCCGCCGGAGCCGCCGCGATTGCGGCGTTCGTCCCGCTCCTTTGCGAAGCGGTCCTCGCGCTCGGCCGCGCGCCGCTCCTTGCGGGTGGTCGGGGGGGTGGTCTGCTTGCCGCTCAGGGGAGGCCTCCGGTTTGGTCATGGTCTGTGCAGGACGCCTGCATTGTCGCGCAAGAACGCCGGGGAAGCCTTGCAGGCCCGATCCGGCTACCGGGAGGGACGTTCTACCCCACGCGGCGGGCCACTCGGACCTGCTGTGCAATTCCCCGCTAGATGATACTGTGTCTCATATGGAGACCCCCACCGGCATCCCCGCGGGTCCGGCGCATTCGTCCGCGTCGCCGGTTCCCAGCGACCACGACCACGATCACGGCCCGCTGGACCCGGCCCATGCCCTCGCACACGCCGATGTCTGGCTGAGCGACGTCACCGCCGGCTACGGCGAGCGGGTCGCGCTGGAGCACGTGACCATCGCCGTGGAGCCCGGGAGCCTCCTGGCCGTCGTCGGGCCCAACGGCGCGGGCAAGAGCACGCTGCTCAAGCTGATGGCCGGACTCGCGCGTCCCTGGTCGGGCCGGATCCAGGTGCTCGGCGGCCCGGCAGGCCGGGAGGCGCGGCGCGTGGCCTATGTCCCGCAGGCGGAGCTCGTGGACTGGGCCTTCCCGGTCACGGTCGAGGACGTGGTCATGATGGGCCGCTTCCCGCGCCTCGGTCGCGTGCGGCGCCCCGGGGCGGACGACCGCCGCGCCGTCAGGAACGCGCTGGAGCAGGTGCAGATGGTTGGCCACCGGTCCACGCAGATCGGAGCCCTCTCCGGTGGCCAGCGACGGCGCGTGTTCCTGGCCCGGGCGCTCGCAGCCGAGCCGGACCTGTTCCTGCTGGACGAGCCGGTGACCGGCATCGACACGACCACCCAGGAGCTGCTGATGGACCTTCTCGAGGCCCAGGCGGCCCGGGGCAAGACAGTCGTTGCCACCACGCACGACCTCGCGTGCGCCGCCGGGCGCTTCCAGCAGGTGCTGGCGGTGAACCGCACGGTGATCGCCTACGGCCCGTCGAACCTGGTCCTGGACGCAGACGTCCTGGCAGCGGCCTACGGCGGGCACCTGCTCGTCATCGAGGGCCGCACGGTGGTGCTCGACGACGCCCACCATCACGACGATGCCGCCCCGGGCGAGCGCCACTTCCACGAGCAGGGCGGACCGCGCTGATGGACCTCCTGCTGGCCCCGCTGGGCGATGCGTTCTTCATCCGCGCGCTCGTCGCCCTTGCCCTGGTGGGGGTCGTGTGCGCGGTCGTGGGGACGTTCGTGGTCGTGCGCGGCATCGCGTTCATCGGGGACGCCATCGCCCACGCCGGCTTCCCGGGAGTGGTGGTCGCGTACATCATCGGCATCCCGTTCTACATCGGGGCCGCGGTGGCGGCCGTCGCCACCGCACTCGCCATCGGCTGGGTGACCAAGCGGGCGGGCCTGCGGCAGGACACCTCCATCGGGGTGCTCTTCGCCGGGACGTTCGCGCTGGGCGTGTTCCTGTTCAGCACGATCGACGGCTACGTGAGCGACCTGTTCAGCTTCCTGTTCGGCAACGTCCTGGCGATCGGCATGGAGGATCTGGTCGCCCTCGTGGTGCTCGGCGGGGGCGTGATCCTCACGGTGGCGCTGCTGTGGAAGGAGCTCCTGTACGCCACCTTCGACGCGCTCGGGGCCGCCGCCTCCGGCATCAACACCGGCCGGCTCGAGTACCTGTTCCTCGCCCTCGTGGCGCTGACCATCGTCGTGAGCCTGCAGGCCGTGGGGATCATCCTGGTGGTCGCGATGCTGGTGACGCCCGCCGCTGCCGCCCAGCTCCTGACGGTGCGCTTCACGCGGGTGATGCTGCTTGCGGGCGTGATCGGGATCGCGAGCGCGGTGGCCGGCCTCTACCTGTCCTACTGGCTGGACGTCGCGAGCGGGGCCACGATCGTGCTCGTCCAGACGGCGACCTTCCTGGTCGTCCTCGGGTTCGGGCCTCGAGGGCTGCTCGCCCAGCGCCGCCATCGCGAGCGAGCCGTGGCCGGGGACTCGCCCGCATGACCGCGCACGCAGGCAGCCGAGCACCTCGGGACGCACCTGGTGGACGCGCTGGACAGGGCCGGCTACCGCGTGACGGAGCCCCGGCGCGCCGTCGCGGAGCTGGTGGCCGCCCAGGAGGCGCACTTCACCGCGGCCGGCCTGGTCGCCGAGGCCCGGGACCGGCAACTGGGCATCGGGCGGGCGACCATCTTCCGGTCCCTCGATGTGTTCGCCACGCTGGGCCTCGTGGAGCGTGTGGATCTGCCCGGCGGCGAGCACGCCTACGTCGTCTGCGACCCTGTCCATCACCACCACGCCATCTGCACGTCGTGCGGCCGGTCCACGGACGTGTCCGATCTCGGACTGTCGGAGGCGCTCGCCGACGTTGGGCGCCGGTCCGGGTTCCGGGTCACCGCCCACCGGCTCGAGATCTTCGGGGTCTGCGCCGCGTGCGACGCGGCCAGGTCCCAGTCGGGCTGAGCCAACCCAGACCCAAGCGGCGTCCTCGGCGCCATCGTCAGAAGCCATGACCTACAGTGAGACTCGATCTCAGGAGGGACCTAGCATGAAGCACCTGGAACCCACACGGCGCAGCGGTGTCCGAGGAGGCCTCCTCGTCACCACGCTGGCGATCGCCGGGCTGCTCGTCGCGGCCTGTGGCGGCGCCGGCGCGACGGCGGCCCCGTCAGGCTGCGGTGAGGCGCCTGCAGGTCGTGACCACGACCACGATCCTCGCCGATCTCGTCGCCCAGGTGGGCGGCGAGAACGTGTCCGTCACCAGCCTCGTCCCCAAGGGCGGCGAGGTCCACACCTTCGATCCCACGCCGTCCGACGTCCGCCGCATCAGCGACGCGGACCTGGTCGTGCTCAACGGGCTCGGCCTGGACGAGTGGCTGGCGGACCTGGTCAAGGACGCCGGCACCGAGGCACCGGTCGTGGAGCTGGCCGAGGACCTCGAGGGCGTCGCCTACCTCGAAGGCGGCCACGGACGAGGAGGAGGGCGAGGCCGCCGAGGAGGCGTCGGACGCCCACGCGGGCGAGGAGGTCAATCCACACCTGTGGCTGAACGCCGCCTATGCCGCGAAGTACGCGGAGCGGATCGCCGAGGCGCTGTCGGCCGCGGATCCGGATCATGCCGCGGACTACGAGGCCGGCCTGGCCGCATACGCCAAGGTGCTCGCCGATCTCGACGCGCGGGCGAAGGACAAGCTCGGCGCGATCCCCGAGGCGAACCGCACCGTCATCAGCTTCCACGACGCGTTCCCCTACTTCGCCGAGGCTTACGGGCTGACCATCGACGGGACGGTGGTTGACGCCCCGGGCCAGGACCCGAGCGCGGGCGATGTCTCGGCCCTGATCAAGGCCATCAAGGACAAGGGGATCAAGGCGATCTTCGCCGAGGCCCAGTTCAACGACGACCTCGTCCGGACGATCGCCGACGAGAGCGGCGCCGTCGTGGTCTCGGACCTGTACACGGATTCCGTGGGCGATGCTCCCGGCCGACACCTACGTCGGGATGATGGAGTGGAACATCGAGCAGGTCGCGTCGGCGCTCTCGGGCAGCTGAGGGAGCGGCAGGTCCGGGCGACGCTTGCTCCCCGCCCGGGCCATTCACAGAGCAACCAGGTGGCGTGAAACCGTCGCGGGCGGACTTGCGTACCACCTGGCAGGAGGACCATCGGCCGCGAGCCGGCTGAAACCTTCGGGTGCTGTGCTGCCTCGGGAGGGGTGCCACACCATGCCGGAGACACCATGGTTCACCTTCCGCGCCCCCTCCACCTCGTTGGACCAACGCCGCGATCTGCGGAGGGCAGACCATGCGCGTAGGGGCCGCCACGCTCGTCGCGCTCGGTGCGGTCGGCGCCCTGGTCGCCCTCGCGGTGACGGACCAGGTCCTGCCGGCGGCGAGCCCCCGCGTCCAGGAGCTGCGTCCGTGGATCGCCGCCCGGGCACTGGGCGTCACCGCCTATCTCCTGCTCGCCCTCGAAGTGGCGCTGGGCCTGGTCCTGAGCCACCCGCGCAACACCGCCGAGTGGCGCAAGACCAGGCAGGTCTTCCCGTGGCACGAGATGCTGACCGTCTTCACCTTCGCCTTCATCGGCCTGCACGTCGTCCTGCTGGCGATCGATCCGTTCGCCAAAGTCGGCTGGCTGGGCGCGCTGGTTCCGGGCTTCTCCGGCTACCGGGCGCCCGCGATCGCCGTGGGCACCGTGGCCATGTACGCGCTGCTGTTCACGGCCATCAGCGCGAAGTGGACCCGGCTCCTGCCCGCGGGATGGTGGCTCAAGGCCCACCGGTTCGCGGCGGTGGCATTCCTGATGACCTGGGCCCACAGCGTCCTCGCCGGCACCGACGGCGGCGCGCTGATGCCCCTCTACATGGCGACCGGCCTGGTGATCCTGGCGGGCGTCGCCCACCGCTGGTGGACCGCGAAGGTCCGCCCCCAGCGCGCGGAACGACCCGCCGCACCGGCCCTATCCCTCGTCCGGCCCGTGCCGGCCAGCGTCCCGGTGGAGGAATCGTGATGTCCAGGGAGACGCTCGTCCGGCTCGGCCGGCGGATCGTCGTAGTCGCGGCGACCGTCGCCGTGATCGGCGTGGCGGTGGGCGTGGTGCAGGTCGCCGCCCAGTGGCGGGCGGAGGCCGCCCCGCTCGACACGGCCCCCGTGGGCATGTCGGAGATCAGCGATGACTTCGCCATCGAGGCAGAGCGCGCCGCGGACCTCGCGGACCAGATGGACGGCGTGGCGGGGCAGATCTCGGGCCTCCAGGCCGCGCTGATCACCGCCAATGGGAGCATCGACGATGACACGCAGGCGGCGACCGAGCTCCAGGGGCAGCTCGCCGCGGCGAAGCTGAAGCTCACCGTCCTCGAGAAGCAGCTCAAGGCGGCCCAGGCGCGCCTGGAGCAGCTGAACAGGGCCGCGGCCCGCCAGGCCGCCCTCAACCGTGCAGCGGGTGCCCGGAACACGGGAAGTGGCACCAGGGCGGCGGCGCCTCCGGAGCACGAGGACGAAGAGGAGGAGGACGATGACTGAGCGCGCCCTCCCAGGCATCGGCGTCGGCGTCCGGCCCCGCCCGGAGGTGCCGCTTCAGCGCCCCGCCCGGCCGCCGCGCACCATGTCGGCGTCGATACGCACGGCCCGCGGTCGCCCGCAAGGAGGCCATCCTCACGACCCCGGCACGCGCCGGGATGCTGTTGGAGCATCCGCCGCGGTCTACGCGCTGGCACTCGCCGGCATCTCCGGGCTGCAGGCCGAGGCCGACGCCGCCGTTGCCGCCGCCCGGGCTCCATACCAGGATGTCCTGGCCCAGACACGCGCCGCCAACGACGAGCTGGAGGCCCGGGTCCTCAAGGCCGATGCCGAGGTCCGCGCCCTGACCGGCACGTACGGCAAGGTCGGCGCGAATATCGAGGCCTACCAGGCCCGCCTCGACTCGCTCGCGGCCCTGGTGGCGGAGGTCCAGGGCAGCGCGGCGGCCCTCCCCACACGCATCAAGCTGCCGACGGTCACGATGCGTGGCGCGGTCGCCGGGAGTTCGCGGTCAGGCGGTGGCTCCACCACGCCGCGCACGACCGCGAAGACCGGCGCCTCGGGGGGTTGACGCCGTCTCCCGCCGTCCCGACGTGATCACGGCCCCTCCCGAGGGCAGCGAGCCGGCGGGGCTCGTCGCCTTCTCCGCGCGTGCTCTCGGCTCCGCGCTGCGCCTGACCGTCCACCTCCCCGACGCCGCGTCGCCCGCCCAGCGAGCCGCAGGCCAGGCCGCGGCCGATGCCGCATGGGCAGCGGTTCAGGCGGAGTTCGACGCCGTGGATGTCGCGCTGTCCCGGTTCCGCGACGACTCCGAGCTGACGATGCTCAACCGGCTCGCGGGTTCTGGCCGGGTCGTTGAGGTCTCGTGGCGGACCCGCCGCGCGCTCGCGGCCATCGATCGTGCGGGCAGGGTGACGGACGGCAGGTTCGACGCCTCGATCCTCGGGGCCCTCGAGCGGATCGGGGAGCACGGCGCCCGCCTCGAGCCGACAGTCGGCACCGGGTCCGGGGCTGGCGCCGGGTCCGGGGCTGGCGCCGGGGGAGCGTGGCGCCGGGGCCGAGCGTGGCACCGGCGGTCGGACGGGGAGACGCCGGCGACCGGCGATCGCTCGTGCACGTGCCGCCGGTCCCCGTGGACATGGGCGGGATCGGCAAGGGCCTCGCGCTGCGCTGGGCCTGTGCACGGGCCCTCCGGTCGCTGCCGGACGGGGCCGGCTTGCAGCTCGAGGCGGGTGGCGACGTCGTGACCGGTGGGATCCCTCCCGACGATGGCTGGCTCATTGGTGTGGAGGATCCAGCGGCGGCCGATTCCGACGCCGCCACGCCGCTGGCGGTCGTGGAGCTGCGGTCGGGGGCCGTGGCGACCTCTTCGGTCCGTGTGCGGCGCTGGGTCGGCCCGGATGGACGGGTCGTGCACCACCTCGTCGACCCCCGTACCGGCGAGCCGGCCCGGACCGGGCTGATCGCCGTGACCGTCGCCGGAGCGGATCCTGCCTGGGCCGAGGTCTGGAGCAAGGCCCTGTTCCTCGCGGGACGGACGGGCATCGCCGCCGAGGCCCGCTCCCGCGACCTTGCGGCATGGTGGATCACCGACGAGGGGCGCCTCGGCCTGACGCCTGCCGCCCGGGTGCGGACCGCCTGGGCGGCCGAGAACCGCCTGGGCTAGGTGCCCCGGATCTCGGTCGGGACCGCGGGCTCGGATGCCGCCGCTGCGGCCGCCGCCTCGGCCTCGGCCCGCAGCTGGGAGGGTGGTGTCTCGCCCAGGGCGACCGCGAGCTCGTCGAGCGTCGGGTACCCCTCCCGCGCACCGGCGCGCGTCACGGAGACGCTCGCCGCCACGACCGCGCGCCGGGCGGCCGCCTCGAGATCCAGCCCGCCGGCGAGGGCCGCCGCGAGGGCGCCGTTGAGCGCGTCCCCGGCTCCAGTGGCGTCGATCGCCTTGACCTTGGGCGCCTTGATTTCCACGACCGGTCCGTCGCGACGGACCAGGACCGCGCCGGCCGCGCCCAGGGACACCAGGATGGCCTTGCCCGCACCCGGTCCCTCCGCGTTCGACTCCAGCAGGGTCCGTGCCGCCTTCACCGGCTCCTCGGAGTCCGGCGTGCGGCCCGCCCGACGGGCATCGTCGGCGACCAGGCGCGCAAGCTCGCCCCGGTTGGGCACGACCACGTCGGCAAGCGAGATCACGGAACGGTCGAGCCCGTCGGCCGGGGCCGGGTTGAGGATCGTCCAGGCACCGCCCTGGCGGCCGATGCGCAGCGCCTCGCGGGCCGCGGCTGTCGGGATCTCGTGCGTGACGATCACGGCGTCACCCGCGTGCGGGTTGAGCCTGACCAGGGCCTGGCGCACGTGGACCGCCGTGAGGCCGGCGTTGGCGCCGGGGGCGACCGCGATCTGGTTCTCGGCCTTCGCGTCCACCAGGATCAGCGCGACGCCGGTCGCAGTGTGGTCGAGCGTCACGAGGACGTCCGTGCCCACCCCCTCGCGTGCCAGCGCGGCGCGTGCCTCGGCGCCGAACTCGTCGTCGCCCAGTGCCGCGACCAGCATCACGGGCACGCCCAGGCGCGCCGCGGCGACGGCCTGGTTGCCGCCCTTGCCCCCGTGGAAGCGGCTGAACGTGCCTCCCATGACGGTCTCGCCGGGCAGCGGGAGCCGCTCGGTCTGGACCACGAGATCCACGTTCACCGATCCGACGATCAGGACCCGACCGCTCATCGGACCGTTCCTGTTCCTTTCCGGCCCACGCTGGGCCTGTGACCTACGACCCGGTGACGAACTCGCCGCCGTCCACGCCGATGATCTCGCCGTTGATGAAGTCGGTCCCCTCGCCGGACAGCGCGAGGATGGTGTTGGCCACGTCCTGGGGCGTCGTCATCCGCCCGGTGGGGTTGCGCTTCGTGGCGGCCTCGATGATCGCGTCGTGCTCGGGGATCTTCATCAGCGCCGGAGTCCGAGTGACGCCGGCACGGATGGTGTTGGCCGTGACGCCCGTGCCCAGCCGTGCCAGCTCCATCGCCAGCTGCCGGGTGTGGGATTCGAGGGCGGCCTTCGCGGACGAGACGACCCCGTAGCTCGGCACGACGCGGGTCGAGCCCTCGGACGTCATCGCGTAGATCTTGGAGCCGTGACCCAGGAACCCGCCCCGCCACAGGTCCTGGACCCAGTAGACGAGGCTGTTGGCCATGACGTCCTGGGTCATCTCCATCTTCTTGCGGTCGACGGCGGCCTTCGGGTCCTCCGCAAGGAACGGGACCAGCGAGCCGAAGGCGAGCGAGTGCATCACGACCCGGACGTACGGCTCGCGCCCCTCCGCCCGGGAGCGGTCGAAGCGCTCGCGGAGCGTCGCCAGGGCTGCCGCGCGCTTCTCGTCGTCGGCAGCGTTCATGTTGATGTAGAGCGCCTCGGAGCCGAGCGCCTCGATCTTCGCCTTGACCTCGTCCACGTGCGCGATCGCCGCACGGAAGTCGAGGTGGATGCCGCAGATCCGGTAGCCGTTCGCGGCGAGCGTGAGCGCGGTGGCCTCGCCCATGCCGGAGGATGCTCCGAGGATCAGGGCCCAGCGCTCGCGGTCGTCGGTCATGGTGCGCCTCCGGGGGACGATCGGGGATCGCCGGACGGGCATCGTCGCGGCACCCGGAGTCTACCAGCGCACGGGTTGTGTCTCTCGGCGGGCACTCGCTGCCCTCCCGGGTCCGGGTCGCACCTCCGGGGCCCCGGTTCACCTCCGGGTCGCCTCGATCGCCGGCACGAGGAGGTGGGCGTCGATGTCGACGCAACCGGCCCCACTCCCGTCGGTCGGTGGACCCCGGCACCCGACTCACGTCGGGGTCAGTTCGACGGTCGGCGCGAGGAGGTCGACGGCGGAATCGACGGAATCCGACCCCAGGTCCCAGGCAGAGCCCGTGATCTGAACCCGGGCCGAGTCGGGTGCCGGTCGGACTCCCCACCGGGTCACGCGGAGGGCTCGGCTCCGGGCGGCAGCATGCGGACGGGCTCCATGACCAGCGGCAGGCTCGGTATCCTGATCCTGGGGATGAGCGTGAAGCTCACGAGGAGCGTGAAGCTCACGAGGCTGGCCGTGAGCGTGATCGGGAGCTCTGGATCGCGCAGGCAATGGGTGTGGCATTCCGATCCCGACTGCCGGCCCACCGTGAGGGTGAGGCATGAACGTCAACCTGGACGAGTTCGACCCGTCGGTGCTGCTGCTCGTCGTGCCACTGGCCGTCATCTACTTCGGGTTGCTGATCTTCGCCGTGGTGGACCTGCTGCGCGATGATCGACGCGTCCGCGGCGGGAACAAGGGCATCTGGGCCCTGATCATCGTGTTCATCAACGGGTTCGGGCCGATCATCTACTTCCTGTTCGGCCGGGTCGAGGGCGCCCCGGAGCCCAGGGAGCCAGGCCCCGGGGCGGTGCCCGGCTGGGGCAGCCCGCACGACCCGCCGATCATCGTGGGACCCCAGGCCGGCGAGCCGGCGCCCGGTGGACCGGCGGATCACGCGGGCCCGGTGGCCGCCCGCGTCGTCCCGACGACCGCCGAAGCGAGCGTCGCCGCGGTGACCCGCCAGGCCCCCCTCCCGGACGCACCCGCTGCGATCACGGTCGAGGGCCTGCGCAAGCAGTACCCCGGCGGCGTCGTCGCGCTCGACGGGCTCTCGATGGTCGTGCCCACGGGGTCGGTGTTCGGCCTGCTCGGTCCCAACGGGGCCGGCAAGACCACGTGCCTGCGGCTCCTCGCGGGTCTCACGCGGCCGACCGCCGGCCGGGCCATCGTCAGCGGCACCGTCGTGGCCACGAACGCGCTGGCGGTCCGCCGCGGGCTCGGGTACCTGGAGCAGGATCCGCGTACCTACCGCTGGATGACCGGGCGTGAGCAGCTGGCGATGCTGGGCCGGCTCCACGGGCTCCGGGGCGACATGCTGTCGCATGCCGTGACGGAGGCCCTCGCACGCGTGGACCTGGCCGACGCCGCGGACCGCCGCACCGGGACCTACTCGGGCGGCATGCGGCAGCGGCTGGGCATCGCCGGCGCGCTCGTCCATCGGCCGCCCGTCATCGTCCTCGACGAGCCCGTCAGCGCGCTCGACCCAGAGGGCCGGCGGGATGTCCTGGAGCTGATCGCTTCGCTCCGGGGCGAGACGACCGTCCTGTTCTCCACCCACGTCCTCGCAGACGTCGAGCGCATCTGCGACCGGGTCGGGATCCTCGATCACGGGCGGCTGGTGGTCGAGGGGTCGCTGGCCGAGCTGCTCGACCGCTTCGCGCTGCCCGTCTATCGCGTGGAGGCCGAGCCCGGACAGGCCGCCGCCCTCGAGTCGCTGGCGGCGCGGCTCCGGGCGGCCGACTGGGTGACCGGTGCCGCCGTGGAGCACGGCCTGCTGACCGTCGCGGTCGCAGACCCGGACCGGGCGGCGCACGAGATCCTGCCTGCGATCACCGCGGAGGGCGTGAGCGTGATCTCGGTCGCCCGCGCGAGACCGACCCTCGAGGACGTGTTCCTGCGGCTCACCGGCGGCGAGCGGGAGGTGGCGGCGTGAGCGGCTTCGCCGTGCTCCTCCGCAAGGAGCTCCTCGAGTCATGGCGGACCCGGCGGCTGCCGATCGTCGCGCTCCTGTTCATCGTCGTGGGCATCATCTCGCCGCTCACCGCGAAGTACCTCAACGAGATCATGGCCGCGGCCCTGGGCGACCAGCTCCCGGTGGTGCTCCCGGAGCCCACGGCGAGGATGGCCCTGGAGCAGCTGCAGAAGAACCTCGGCCAGTTCGGGGCGCTGGCGGCGATCGCCCTGGCGATGGGGTCCGTCTCGGGCGAGCTGGACCGCGGCACGGCGGCCCTCGTGCTTGCCCAGCCGGCCACCAGGCCGGCGTTCCTGGTGGCGAAGCTGGTGGGGATCGGCCTGGTCCTCGCGGCCTGCACGGTCGCGGCCGTGGCGGTCGCCTGGGTCTACACGGCGATCCTGTTCGAGCCGCTGCCCATCGGCGGCTGGGTCGCGCTGGCGGTCCTGGCCTGGCTGGCGCTGCTCGCCTGGGCGGCGATCACGTTCCTGGCCTCGACGGCCACCGGCTCTACGACCGCGGCGGCCGGGCTGGGGTTCGTGGCCCTGATCGGGCTCAGCATCCTGGCGGTGATCCCGGCGGTCGACCGTGTGCTGCCGACGGGGCTCACGCTGCCGTCGATCCTGATCGCCAGCGGCCAGGCCGCCGCCGTCGATGGCGGTGCGCTCGCGACGGCGGTCCTCGGAACGGTCGTCCTCGTGGCGGCGTGCGTGGTTGGCGCCATTGCTGCGTTCGCTCGGCGCGAGCTGTGAAGGCCTGAGGGCGGACGGAATCCAACCCGACGCACCGTCCCCCGCGAGGCGGCACAATGCAGCCCCGGTACCGGGACCACGAGGGTCCAGGCCGGCGCCTCGCGGTGACCATGAGCGACTCGACCTCGGACCGGGCCACCCGCGACCGTCCGGATGCGTACATCCCGCGCGACCGACGCTGGGCGCTCCACCACGGTCACGCGCTGCCGGATCGCGTCCGGGGATCGGCCCTGTTCGCCGACATCAGTGGCTTCACCCCGCTGACCGAGGCCCTGGTCAAGGAGCTCGGACCCCAGCGCGGCGCCGAGGAGCTGACAGCGAACATCGGACGCGTCTTCCACGCGGTGATCGGCGAGCTCGACGCCTACGACGGCAACGTCATCTACTTCGCCGGCGACGCGATCACCTGCTGGATCGACGGCGACGACGGCACCCGGGCCTGCGCGGCCGCGACGGGCATGCAGGAGGCGATCGAGCGGACTGGCCTGATCGTGACGCCGGGGGGCGCCGAGGTCCGGCTGGCGATGAAGGTCGCGGTCGCCGTGGGCGAGGCCCGGCGGTTCGTGGTTGGCGACCCGGACATCCAGCTCATCGACGTCCTCGCGGGGCGGCTCATGGACGACCTCGCAGAGGCGGAGCATCACGCCCAGAAGGGCGAGATCGTGCTCGACCCGTCGGCCGTGGCGGCACTGGGTGCGACCGTCGCGCTCGGTGACCTTGCGCACCGACGAGATCAGCGGCCGCACCTGCGCGGTCCTCCGTGGCCTGCTCGTCGACGTGGAACCCGAGCCCGGTCACCAGCCCGCACCGCTCCCCGAGGACCTCGTGCGGCCGTGGCTGCTCCCCGCCGTCTACGAGCGGATGCGGACCGGCCGCGGCGAGTTCCTGGCCGAGCTGCGGCCGGCCATCCCCGTATTCCTGCGCTTCGGCGGCATCGACTACGACCACGACGACAAGGCGATCGAGAAGCTGGACGACTTCGTCCGGGCGGCACAGCGGGTCCTCAACGGCTACGGGGGCAACGTCCTCCAGCTCACGCTGGGCGACAAGGGCGCCTACCTCTACGGCGTGTTCGGATCGCCACTGGCGCACGAGGACGACGCGGCCCGGGCGGCGGCCGCGGCCCTCGAGCTGCGTGACCTCGAGAAGACCACCGCGGCCCGCGAGATCCAGGTCGGGATGAGCCAGGGCCGCCTGCGCAGCGGCACCTACGGCCACGAGATGCGGCGCACGTTCGTGTGCCTGGGCGACGCCGTCAACCTCGCCGCTCGGCTGATGTCCGCGGCCCCGCGGGAGCGGATCTACGTGTCCGGTCCGGTCCGCGAGGCCGCCGGCGAGGCCTTCATCTGGGAGCGCCTTCCGGACCTCAAGCTCAAGGGCAAGGCCGACCCGGTCGAGGTCTGGTCGCTGGACGGCTCGCTGGAGCGTGCCTCGCGCCGCAAGACCAGGTTCGAGCTCGGCCTCGTCGGCCGCCAGCGGGAGCTGGGACTGCTCGAGGCCCGGATGGCCGAGGCGGTGGAGGGCCGTGGGTGCATCGTCGGGATCGCGGCGGAGGCCGGCATGGGCAAGTCCCGGCTCGTGGCTGAGTTCGTGCGCAACGTCCGGCGGCGCGGCCACACCGTCGCCTTCGGCGAGTGCCAGGCCTACGGGACGAAGACGCCCTACTTCGTCTGGCGCGAGATCTGGCGTCGCCTGTTCGGGCTGGAGGACGACGATCCCCGCGAGCGACAGGTCGCGGTTCTCGAGCGACAGCTTGCGGCCATCGACCCCGCCCTCGTCGCCCGCGCACCGCTGCTGAGCGAAGTGGTCGGGCTGTCCATCCCGGACTCGGACCTCACCCGTGCCTTCGACGCCAAGCTGCGCAAGACATCGCTGGAGGACTTGCTGCTGACCTGCCTTCGGGCGCGCGCGCTCGAGGCGCCGTTTGTCGCGGTGCTCGAGGACTGCCACTGGATCGACGAGCTGTCACGTGACCTGCTCCGGGTCCTGGCGCGCACCACCGCGGCCTTGCCGGTCCTGTTCGTCCTCGCCTACCGCCCCGCGGCGGAGCCGGGTGGCGGGCTCGGCGTGGAGCGGCTTGCCCGGGTTCGGCGAGCTTGCGCTGGACCGCATGGAGCCCGAGGAGGTGGCCCAGCTGGTCCGCTCCAAGATGGAGCAGCTCGTCGGCGAGGAGGCCGAGATCGCGGATCCGCTCGTCGAGCTCGTCGCGGCGCGGTCCGAGGGCAACCCGTTCTACGTCGAGGAGCTCCTCAACTACATCGTCGCCCAAGGCATCGACGCCGCCGACCCCGACGCCATGGAGGCCGTCCGGCTGCCGGAGAGCCTCCACACGCTGGTCCTGAGCCGCATCGACGCGGCGGCCGAGGGGCCGCGCCGGACCATCAAGGTGGCGAGCGTCGTCGGCCGCGTGTTCCCGGCTCCGATCCTCCCGGGCACCTACGAGGAGCTGGGCAGCCTCGACGCGGTGCTGGACCACCTGGACGAGCTGCGGACCCTCGACCTCGTGGCCCTGGATCGCGAGGCCGACCAGGCATGGATGTTCAAGCACGTCGTCACCCAGGAGGTCGCCTACGAGAGCCTCCCCTTCGCGCTGCGAGGGATGCTCCACGGGCGCGTCGGCGAGTACCTCGAGCGCACCGAGGCGGACGACCTCGAGCACGCCATTCCGCTGCTGGAGCACCACTACTGGCGCAGCGACCGCGAGGAGAAGAAGCGCGAGTACCTGTGGAAGGCCGCCGAAGCCGCCCAGGCCGCCTACGCGAACAAGGCCGCCGTCGCGTACTACGAGCGTCTCGTGCCGCTGCTCACCGACGAGGAGTGCCTGCGCGCGCGTCTGGCCCTCGGCAAGGCGTATGAGCTGACGGGTGACTGGACGCGAGCCGCCGAGCTCGACGAGGCCGCCCTGGCGCTCGCTCGCGACATCGGGGACCGGCGTGGCGAGGCCGAGGCCCTGGCAGCGCTGGCCGAGGTGGCGCGCAAGCAGGGTCGCTACGAGGAGGCGTCCGAGCGGATCGACGGAGCCCGGGCGCTGTTCACGGAGCTGGGCGACGAGGCGGGCATCGGCGTGGTGCTCCACCTGTCGGGGACGATCGCCGCCCAGCGCGGCGACTACGACGAGGCGAGGGCGCGCTACCTCGAGAGCTTCGCGATCCGGAAGCGGCGCGACGACCGCGACCAGCTCGGCCGGCTCCTGTCCAACCTCGCGATCGTGGCCGAGTACTCGTCGGACTTCACGGAATCCCGGCGTCTCAACGAGGAGGCCCTCGCGGTCAGGACGTCGATCGGGGACCGCTGGGCGATCGCGCTGTCGCTCAACAACCTCGCGGTGATCGACCTCTACGAGCGGCGGTACGCGGAAGCGGCCGATCGCTACGAGGAGTCGGTCGCGCTCGCGCGCGAGGTCGGCGACCCGTGGCTGCTGTCCCTCGCCTACTTCAACCTGGGCAAGGCCCGCAGGGGGCTGGGCGACACCGCAAGGGCGTGCGAGATCTTCGCCGAGTCGATCGTCGCCTTCGGAAACCTGGACGACCCGTATGACCTGGCCGAGGTCATCGAGGACGTGGCCGTCATCGCCGCGGTGACCGATCCCGCCCGGGGTCTCGAGCTCCTCGGAGGCGCAGACCGGCTGCGGGCCGACATCGGGGCCGCCAGACCGGCGGCGCGAGAGGCGGAGCTGACGGAGTGATCTCGCGCGGCGCGCGAGGCTCTCGGGCCCGAGGCCGCGGCGGCCGCGGTCGAGCTGGGCGGATCGCGCGACCCGGCGGCGGCCGTCGAGCTGGCGCTCGCCGTCTGCGCGGCGCATGCGGGCACCACTTCCGCCTGACGAGCCGCTCCCGCCCGTGTGACCTGTAGTCCATAGGGACTAGGCAAACCGGGCCAAAGGTCACATACTTCGCTTCTTGTCGCGCCCTCGGGGTTGGGCCGGTCCATCCGCACGTCCCAAGCCTCGCGTGCCACGTCCCAGGAGGTTCCAGGTGTCGCTCCGACTCCGGTCATGCGGCCCGTGTGGCCAGTTCCCGAGGTGCGAGGTCGGCTCCGGGATCGCACGCCGTCCTCCGCCGCCTCCTGGCCATCTTCGCCGCGGGCATGCTGCTTGCGCAGGCGCTGCCGGTGCTCGGCGTGGTCGTCACGGCGACGGCCAACACGGGCACGTGGTCGGGCGACGGGCCCGGCACGATCGAGACCGTCCACGACGGCACGGGCGGGCTCGCCGAGTTCCAGTACTAGCCTCGACCCGGCCGGACTGTCCGACGACGCGGACATGGACGTTCAAGGCGACCGCGACCAGCGCCGGCACGATCCCGCTGACCTGGCGGCTGACCGGCTTCCACGGGTTCTTCGATGTCAGTGTGGGCCTCGAGGCGTTCACGAAGCCTGCCGGCGGCTCGGCGACCTACACGCCAGATCCTCGACCGAGGGCCCGCAGAACTGCTGCACCGAGCCATCGGGTGGCTTCGACTACGACGGAGCGACCGACCGTCACCGTCCAGGCCGGCGACGAGTTCGGGTTCCGGATCAGCGGCAGCAACTACGACACGACGAACATTCTCCAGGGCACCCTCAAGGTGGGGCTCAACACCGTTGTGAACGGGGGGTTCGAGCAGCTCCCGGTCCTCAACACCGCGTCGTACGACACCGTCCCCGCAGGGTCGGCCCAGCTGGCCCCCTGGGCGGTCTCATCCGGGTCGGTCGACCACATCGGCCAGTACTGGACCGCGGCTGAAGGCGTTCAGTCGCTGGACCTGGATGGCAGCGCGCCCGGGGCGATCCGGCAGGCCGTCCCGACGGTCGCGGGGCACACCTATCGCGTCGCCTTCTCCTACTCCGCGAACCCGGATCGGACGAGCGCGACCCCCGGGATGACCGTCAAGGCCGACGGGGCCACGCTCGACACGTTCACGCACCGCCTACGGCTACACCCGGCCAACCATCACCTGGGATCGCGGCGCGGCGAGCTTCACGGCCCAGGAGTCCACCACCGTGCTCGAGTTCGCGTCGACGAACGCCAGCGGCGGCTTCGGGATCGCCATCGATGACGTGTCGGTCGTGCCCGACCTCGGAGCCGAAACCGTTGTGCCCGGCTTCACGTTCGGCGCCCCCAGCGCCGGTGCCAACGACGGCGAGCCGCTGGAGCTGGCGCAGGGCGCCAGCGAGACGATCAGCATCCCCGTCACGCTGACCGGTGGCGCAACGGGCGCAGCCGTGAGCGTGACCAGCGTCACCCCGGCCGAGGATGGCGTGACCGCGACCACGGACGGCGTCGCCACGGAATCCTCGACCATCACGGTCAGTGGCCGCGGCAGACGCAGCACCCGGGCGACTACGTCCTGACGGTCACCGGCGCCGTCGGCGACTCAGCCACGGACCGTGACGCTGTACGTGACGGTCCGTGCCCGCACCCGCGACGGTCGGCGTGCCGCTGCTCACCAACGCCTACAGCGCCCCCGGCAGCGCGACGACGCTCGTCGCGGGCCGGATCAGCGCGGATCCCAGCACGCAGTACACGATCAGCTTCGCCTCGGCCGCCTCCTGCCCCGGCGGCGTCTTCCCCGGTCGATACGCCCGACTTCGGGTCGATCTCCGTCACGACGGACGGGGACGGCAACGCGCTCTTCAACTCGAGCACGCCCCCGGGCTCCGTGAACGGGGTGCCGGCGGCCGGACAGCCCTTCATCGCCGCCCACGTGACCGGTCCGGCGGGCAGGAGCTCCGGGTACTCGCCCTGCGTGGTGAACAGCCCTGACAACGACACCTGGCCGCGCGCGCTCCAGATCAGCGGCAACGGCGCCGCCGTCGCGTCCGGGACGTGGATCGACCAGCCCGGGACGGCCCGCTGGTTCAAGGTGCCGGTCGCCCCGGGTGGCAGCGTCTCGCTCGACCTGTCGGGCGTCCCCGCGGACTACGACGTCTACCTGTTCCGGGACATCAGGCAGACCTACGACACCCTGACGACCGAGCAGAGCCTCACCAAGCTGAGCGCCGAGTTCGCGGGCTCCGGCTTCTCGGGATCCGGGCTTCTCCGGGTTCAGGCTTCAGCGGCTCGGGCTTCAGCGGCTCGGGCTTCTCCGGGTCAGGCTTCTCCGGCTCCGGGTTCAGCGGATCGGGCTTCAGCCCCGATTCCTACAGCGGCTCAGGCTTCAGCGGTTCCGGGTTCAGCGGTTCCGGGTTCTCGCGGCTCCGGGTTCAGCGGTTCCGGGTTCAGCGGTTCCGGCTTCTCCGGCTCCGGGTTCTCGCGGTTCCGGGTTCAGCGGCTCCGGCTTCTCGGCCGACAGCTTCTCCGCGGCCCAGCTCTACAGCCTCATCGCCTGGTCCAACAACCTCGGCCTCGCCGACGAGCTTGCCGCGTCCAACACGTGGACCAGCACCGGCGACTTCTACATCCGCGTCAACGGCAAGAACGGCGTGGCCAGCCTGGACAGCCCGTTCACGCTCAAGGTGACGGTCGACGGAAACCTGTGTTCGGCCGTCGAACACCAAGGGCGCGAAGCCAGGGCCCGATCGCCAACACCAACGAACACCATCATCCTCACGGACACGTCGCGCTTCGGGACGGCCGATACGACGGCGATGGTCTCCAAGCTCGGCCAGCTGGCCAGCGCCACGAATGGCGTCGTCGTTGACCTCGCCGGCCCCGGTCGGGTCAGCGACCTCCAGGTCCAGGCGGATGCCAACCCGGGCTGCGTCTACGCCAAGAACCTGGTCGCCCAGGCGGCCAAGGATGTCGTCGACGCCTACCGCAAGGGCAATACCTCGGGCGGCGTCAAGTACGTCGTCCTCGCCGGCGGCGACAACGTCGTGCCGTTCTTCCGCTACCCGGACACCTCCTCGATCGGCCCTGAGGTCAACTACTTCCCGCCGGTCCAGGCGACCTCCGCCTCCGAAGCCAGCCTCCGCAGCAACTACGTGCTCGGCCAGGACGCCTATGGCTCGACCATCTCCATCCCCCTCGGGCCCGTCGACTTCCCGATCCCGGACCTCCCGGTCGGGCGGCTCGTGGAGACCCCGGGCGAGATTGCGGGTATGGCCCAGGCCTACCTCGACCAGCCCGTGGTCAGCCCCGGCACCTCGCTCGTGACCGGCTACGACTTCATCGAGGACGCCGCCCGGGCGGTCAAGACGAACCTTGACGCGGGAACCGGCCTCGATGGGCGCTCGTTGATCGACCCGTACGGCGATTCGCCGGCCACCGGCTGGACCGCCACCGCCCTCAAGACCGAGCTGCTGGGCCGCAGGAACGACATCACGTTCCTGGGCGGGCACTTCAGCGCGAACAGTGCGCTCGCGGCCGACTTCGCGACGGTCATGACGACCGACGACTTCGTCGCTGCCACGCCGGACTTCAAGAACACGATCATCTTCAGCATCGGCTGCCACTCGGGCTACAACATCGTCGATGCCGACGGCATCGCGAACGTCACCCGCACCCTCGACTGGACGCAGGCGTTCGCACGGCGGCAGGTGACCTCGATCCTGGGCACCGGCTACCAGTACGGTGACACCGACTTCATCGAGTACAGCGAGCGGATCTACAACGAGTTCTCCAAGCAGCTCCGCTACGGGTCGGGCCCGGTGGGGATCGGCAACGCCCTGCTGGCGTCCAAGCTGGCCTACCTCAAGCAGACCCCGGCGCATTGGCGACCTCCACGAGAAGTCGCTCCTCGAGTCGGCGCTCTATGGGCTGCCGATGCTCGGCGTGAACATGCCGTCGGGCAGGATCCCAGCTCCGACGGGCGTGGACTCGCTCGCGCTCAGCCCGTTCAACAGCGAGCCTGCCCTGACCACCGGCCTGCGCTACGCCGACGTGGACCAGGCGACCCCCAGCGACCCGCAGTCCAAGACGCTCAATGTCCAGGGCGGGGGCACGCTCTCGGCCACGTACTACACCGGCCCCGGCGACGGCGTCCTGACCACGCCGGGTGCCCCGGTCCTGCCGCTCTACGCGCAGGGCGTGAAGGCGGGAGACGCGGGCTACGTGCTGCGGGGTGTCGGCTTCACCGGCGGTCGCTACGCTGACTCCACCGTCACGCCGTTGACCGGCGCCCCCGGGACGGAGCTGCAGTCGGCGCACACATCGTTCAGTTCGCCGACCTTCTACCCGGCCCAGATGTGGTCGGCCAACTACTTCGACGCCTTCGGGGGAAACGGCGGCGTCACCCTGTTCACCACCCCGGCCCAGCATCGGGCTCCGGCACCCGGCAGCGACACCGTGACGCTCCGGCTCTACGACAACCTCAAGCTCCGGCTGTTCTACAGCAACAGCCTCGCGGACGGGGCCAAGTCCGCGCCGCCCGTGATCTACGGGGTCACCAGTGACCTTCAGGCGGGTGACACCTTGATCACGGCCCGCGTGGTCGGGGACCCGAAGGCGGACGTCCAGCAGGTCTGGGTGACGTTCACCGAGCCCGGCAGCGGGCTGTGGCAGTCCTTCGACCTCGTCCGAAGCCAGACCGACCCGAGCCTGTGGACGGGCTCGAGGGCGCTCGCCGCGGGGACGCAGTTCATCGTCCAGGCGGTCAACGGCTTCGGCCTCGTGAGCCGCAACGACAACTTCGCCGGCTACTACCAGGCGGGCGTGGCGGCTTCGACGCCCGCAACCGGCGTGATCACCCTGTCCGGACCGGACAGCGGGGCGTACGGGGCGACCACCTCCGCGACCGCAACCCTGACCAGCGGCGGCGCGGCGGTCGTCCGGCAAGCTCGTGACCCTCACCTCGGTTCGGTGACCCGCAGCGGGACCACCGATGATGCCGGCAAGGTCACGCTGTCGATCCCGCTGTCGGCCGGCGCGGGCACCTACCCGCTTACGGCATCGTTCCAGGGCGACGCAGGCGACCACCCCGGCTTCGGATTCCAAGCCGTTCACGATCACGGCCGCTGGCTCCACCGTAACCATCACGTGCCCTGTCACGGTCATCTACACGGGATCTGCGCAGACACCGTGCACTGCCCGCGCGACTGCGCCTGACGGCCTCAGCGAACTCCTGCCGGTGACCTACTCGGCCAACACGGGACCGGGAACAGCCACAGCGAGTGCCGAGTTCTTCGGTGATGCCGCGCACGCCCCGAGCACGGCGACAACGACGTTCGGGATCATCTGGCCGTTCGACGGCTTCCTGTGGCCGGTGTCCAACCCGCCCACCGTCAACTCGGCCCGTGCGGGCGGCTGGGTGCCGCTCCGGTTCGGGCTGGGCGGCAACTACGGCCTCGGGATCATCGTCGGGGGGAAGCCGACGGTGACCCAGACCGCGTGCCCTGCCGGCGCGCCGACCGGAACGGTGGACCAGGCGGGATCGTTCAAGGCCGGCCTGCTCTACGTGAAGGCCACCGGCAGGTACCTGTACGCGTGGCAGGTGCCGTCCACGTACAAGAACAAGTGCTATGAGCTCAGCCTGCGGCTCGTGGACGGCACCGTGCATACCGCGCTGTTCAAGTTCAGGTAGGCGTCCCGGCGCCCCTCGGGATGTGCGTAACGGCCCTCGCCGCCTGGCGAGGGCCGTTACGTATTCCCTGAGAATCGTGAACGGCGCCCCTGCGGCGCCGTTCGTCGTGAACTAGTGGCTGAGCCGGGACCTGGCCCGGCCGGGGCTCAGGCGCGGGCCTGGCGCTCGAGGCGGCGCTGGAAGCGCTCGACCTGGCCGGCGGTGTCGATGATGTTCTGCTTGCCCGTGAAGAACGGGTGGCAGTTGCTGCAGACGTCGACGCGGAGCTCCTCGCGGGTGGAGCCGAGCTCGAAGTCCGTGCCGCACGAGCCGCAGTGGACCTTCGCCTGGAAGTACTTGGGGTGGATGTCGGGCTTCACGTGTGCTCCTTCGACGCCGTCCGTACGGGTCCCTGCCCGCCGGTGGTCGCCGCTTTCGGGACCGGTCCGGTCCTAGGCCTCGGCTGCGACCGGCTCGGTCGCCACCGGGATGATCCGGACGCGCTTCTTGTCGCGGGTCTCGTGCTCGAAGCGGACCTTGCCATCGATCTTCGCGAAGATCGTGTAGTCGTGGCCCAGGCCCGCGCCCTCGCCCGCCTTGAAGGTCATGCCCCGCTGGCGGACGATGATCGACCCGGCCGTGACGAACTGGCCGTCGCCGGCCTTCATCCCGAGCCGCTGGCCGGCGGAATCGCGGCCGTTCTTGACGCTGCCGCCTGCCTTCTTGTGGGCCATCGCTACTCGTCCTTCTTGGTGCGCGAGCGCTTGGGCGCCGCCTCTGGGGTGCTGTCTTCCTCGGCCTCGGGCTCGACATGACCTTCGGCGTCGGCGACGTTGCGCCGCACGACGTCGAGCGCCTTGACGACGCCTGCCTTGCTCGCGAACCCCTGCTCGGGGATCGCGAGGAGCTCGCCGTTGCTGGCCCGCAGGCGCCAGCGCCAGTGGCCGGACTTGTCCTCGTAGATCTCGAAGCCCTTGATGTTCCTGGCATCCGCTGCGTCGTCGCCGGTCGGGGCCTCTTCGTGACCCTCGGCCTCGGCGACGTTGCGCCGCACGACGTCGAGCGCCTTGACGACGCCGGCCTTGCTCGCGAACCCCTGATCGGACATCGCGACGAGCTCGCCGTTGCGGGCACGCAGGCGCCAGCGCCACTTGCCGGCCTTGTCCTCGTGGATCTCGAAGGCCTTGGTGTTCTTCGCCTCGGCGGCGGCCGGCTCGGCGGGCTCCACGGCCTCGGGCTCGTCCACAGGAGCATCGGCGGCTGCGGCGGCGGCCTTGGCACGGCTCTTCTTCGGCGGCGGGGGCTGCCTCGGCCTCGGGGGCTGCCTCGGGTGCTGCCTCGGCCTCAGCCGGGGCGGCGACCTTGAGCTTCGCGGCCAGCGCGGCGTCCTCGGCAGCCTGGCGAGCGGCGGCCTCCTCGAGACGCTTCTTCTCGTCCGCCTTGGACGGCGCGGCCTTCGCCTCGTCCTTGGCAGCGCTCTTGCCACCGAGGCGGATGTCGGAGATGCGCAGGACCGTCAGGTTCTGGCGGTGGCCCTTCTTGACCCGGCGCCGGGCCTTGGGCTGGTACTTGAAAGCGATGACCTTGTCGCCGCGCGTGGCGCCGACGACCTCGGCCTCGACGGCCGCACCGTCGACGATGGGTGTGCCGACGGCGGATTCGGCCCCGTCGGCGACGAGGAGCACCCGGTCCAGCGTGATGGACTGGCCGGGTTCGACGTCGAGCAGCTCGACCTCGAGCACGGTGCCGACCTCGACGCGGTACTGCTTCCCGCCGGTCTCGATGACTGCGTACATGGGTCCTCGGAAAGAGCGATGCGGCCGCGGGCGACCGCGACATGGACATGGTGAAGCGCCCAGCGGCCATCGCGGGCGCGAAAGGGGAGTTTACGGCCGATGCGCTCGAGGCGTCAACGACACCGGCCGATGCTGTCGGAGGGCCTTGCCGGAGGGTCGTGCCAACTCGCGTCACCGCCCTCGCGCTGTCGGCTCCTGTGATCCGACATCGGATCGTGCCAGGGCCTTCCACGCTGCCGTCAGCCCCCCAACCCCGGTTTCGCCCGGCGGTTCCCTCGTGGACGGGTCGGATCTGATCCGGTCGCGGGTCAGGCAGGCGACGCGGGCGCCAGGGTCGGGCCCTCTGGCCGAAGACGCATCACCCTCTCGCGGCGGGGCGCCTGCGAGCGGCCGACACGACGGCGCGGGTGGGTCGCCCAGCACCAGCCGCTCCCGGACAAGGGAGACGGGCCGCAGCGATGCGCCCATTGCCTCCCCGAGCGCCGCGAGCAGCTCCTCGGGCCGGCCGACGCCCTTCTCCGGGTCGTGGCGCAGGGTCATCCGCACCGCGGTGGCACCGTCCGACTCGATGACCTCGACATCCTCGACGAACGGGCGCAGGTCGTAGGCGATCACGTTGTCGCCCTTGCGCCGCTCGCGAGGCAGGGTGTGCGCCGCCAGGAGCAGCCTCGCGGCATCCGTCAGTCGGGGCGTATCCGTGCTCCCGGACTCGAGCACAGCCCGGTACACCGACGCCACGACCCGGCCCGGCAGCGCCGCCTCGCCCAGCCACACGTCATACGCGTCAACGAGGCGCCATCCGACGGGCAGGCAGGCCCCGAGTGCGTCTCTCACCCGCCACGCGGGCTGCCGTTCGACGAGCCAGATGTCCAGGAGCTCCGCCTCGCCCGGGATCGTCGCGGCGAGCGGTGCCGCAATGGCGAAGCGGGGACGCGGCTTCGAGGCGTCGAGCCCAGCTAGCGGGTAGCCCGGATCCCGCGAACGCTGCCTCCCACGTGGAGAGTTGGTCGCGCTGCGCCGCTTCGGACCAGGCCGCGTCGCGCGCGAGGACGAGCCGCCAGCGCTGCACCGGCTCGCGCGGGGCAAGCGATGGGACCTCGGGTAGCACCTTGGAGCCATCGGGAGGGGCATTCACAGGTGCTAGTCTGCCGCCGATGAAGCCAGCCGTCGCGGGCAGAACGGGCATAGCCTCGAGTTGCCATCGTCTCCACGAGGCTGGCCTCGTCCCGGAGGGGTCGCAGCGCATGAGCCGGTCGTGAGCAGCCCGGACCCGTACAAGGTCCTCCAGGTGGACCCGGAGGCCGGGCGCGAGGTCATCGAGGCCGCGTACAAACGCCTGGCGCGCATCTACCACCCCGACGTCTCCGGCGATCCGGACACGGTCGCGAGGATGGTGCAGATCAACCAGGCATGGGAGGTGTTGCGCGACCCGGCGCGCCGCGCCGGAGTCGACCGCGCACGGGCCCGCGCCGACGCGACCAGTGCCCGCGTCGTGGCCGCCGACGGCAAGGCCCACGCCGCGACCGCCCGCCACCAGGCACCTGCGCCCGCCCCGGCCCCCCGGTCCGATCGCGCCTCCGAGCCTCCGTTTCCGGGGGTGACCGACCCGTCGACGAGCCGGTTCGAGCCAGCAGACACGGCCTGCCGCCGAGCCTGCCGCCGGCAACTGGACGTCGGGGCGGTCGGACACGGGCTACCGCTACGACACCCGGACGATGGGCATGGGCGCCGCCGGGCCGCCGCCGGGCAACCCCTCGGGGAGCATCGTGACGTTCGGCCGCTACGAGGGCTGGACGCTGGGCGAGATCGCCCGCAGGGATCTCGAATACCTGGAATGGCTGGATCGGATGCCGATCGGGCGCACCTACCAGTCCGAGATCGATGCCCTTCTCCGGCAGCACGGCCGTCGGACCCGTGCGCCGGGCACCGAGAGCCGCAGCCGGGGGCTGTTCCGCCGCCGCTGACGCTCGCGCCGGTGGCGCGGCTCACGCCCGGCTGCCGGACCCGAGACGCACGTCACCTTGAGCCCGCCGGTGACGCCACCTCTGACGACGTCGCGGCATCGCGGAACCCGAGGCCGGCAGGCTGTCAGACGGCGGGGGCCGTCCCCTGCGACTCCCCGCCTTCGGCGCGCTCCGTCTCGGCCTTCGCCCTGGGCACCGCCCAGGCCAGCAGGTAGGGCGCCGCGACGGTCGTCAGCACGACTGCGACCAGCATGATGGCGAACAGGTCGTCGTCCACCACGCCGGTGACCAGGGCGAGGTTCGCGACCACGATCCCCACCTCGCCGCGCGGCACCATCCCGAAGCCGACCGTCGTGGCGCCCCAGCGCCCGATCGAGTACGCGCCGACGAGCCCGCCGACGGCCTTGGTCACGATGCCGATGAGCGCCAGCAGGCCGGCGATCGCGGCGACCGCCGGGTCCAGCAGCACCGAGAGGTCCAGCTGTGCCCCGGTCACGGCGAAGAAGAATGGGGTGAAGATCAGGGCGAGCGGCTTGATGTCGCGCTCGATCTCGTCGACGGCCTCGGTCTCGGCGACGATCAGGCCAGCGACGAAGGCGCCGATGATCGCCGCCAGGCCCACGGCCGCGGACAGGAGCGCAACGGCAAGCATGATCAGGAACGCGGGCACGAGCGGGGTGTCTGCGAACAGCGGCCAGGTGAAGACCTCGGACTTGAGGCCCCGGGCGCGGCGGGCCACGGCGAACCCCAGCAGCACCAGCCCGATTCCGGCGACACCCACGAGCACCGTGTTGGCCGACAGGTCTCCCTCGGCCGCACCGGCCGCGAGCCCGATCAGGATGAGGGCGAGGATGTCATCGACCAGCGCGGCCCCGATCACCACCTTGGCAAAGGTGCGATCGAGCACGCCCATGTCCCGCAGCACGCGGCTGGTGATCCCGATGCTGGTGGCGGCGAGGGCCAGGCCGACGAAGAACGACGCCATCGTGGTCTCGCCCATGGCGAACGTCAGCGCGAACCCGCCGATGATCGGCAGGATCATGGCGATGATCGCCGTCAGGATGGCGGGCTTGCCAACCTTGAGCAGATCGTCGGTGCGGACCTCGAGGCCGACGGAGAACAGCAGGATCACGACACCCATCTCGGCGAACACGAGCGCCGTCTCTCCCGGCTGCACGAGTCCGAGGCCATACGGCCCGACGATGAACCCGCCGAGGAGCTCGCCGATGACACCGGGCTGACCGAGCCGGCGCATGACCTCCTCGCCCAGCTTGGCGCCGAGCAGGAGGATGAACAGGCCGTACAGGACCTCGGTGATCTCCTCGGCGCCCGCCCCCGGTGCGGCCTGACCGAGCGGGCCGACGGGAGCGACCGCCCCAAGCGCGGTCGGGACGAGGATCGCGAGGCCGACGGCCGCGAGCGCGATGCTGGTCCAGCGGGGGAGGCGGCGCGACCTCCGAAGAGCCGCTACCACTCGGCCCGGTGCTGGCGGAGGTTGATGCTCTGGATGACGCCGAGGCCGATGGCGAGGCTGACCAGGGATGCGCCACCGTGGCTGATGAACGGCAGCGGGATGCCGGTCACGGGCGTGATCCCGATGACCATCCCCACGTTGACGAAGACCTGGAACAGGATCGCCGAGGCGAGACCCGCACCGAACAGCGTCCCGAACGGGTCGCGCGAGCGCCAGGCGCAGACGAGGATGCGCCACAGCAGCGCCACGAACAACAGGAACACGACGAGCGTGCCGAGGAAGCCCAGCTCCTGGGCCAGCACCGCGAACACGAAGTCGCTCTCCTGGACCGGGAGGAACCCGCCGCGGGCCTGCGCGCCGTTGGTCAGCCCCGTCCCCAACAGCCCGCCCGATCCGACGGTCATCTGCGACTGGAGGACCTGCCAGCCCCCGCCCTGGGTGTCGGCCGCCGGGTTCAGGAACGACAGGAGCCGGTCCTTCTGGTAGTCACGGAGCACATACGTCCAGGCGATCGGGACGGCCGCGATGACGCCCAGGGCCCCGATCAGGAGCCAGCGCAGGCTGGCGCCCGACATGAACAGCATCCCGGCGAGGATCGAGACGAGGACGAGCGACGTGCCCAGGTCCGGCTGCATCATCACGAGAGCCACGGGCGGCGCCATCAGCAGGCAGGCCCCGAGGATGGCGCCCAGCGAGTCCAGCCGGCCTTCGCGGTTCCCGAGGTAGGTGGCCAGGACGATGATCATCAGGATCTTGGCGAGCTCGGAGAACTGGAAGGTGAACGGGCCGACCTCAACCCAGCGGGCTGATCCGCCCACGCCGGAACCGATGGCCAGCGTCATCACGAGCAGGCCGACGTTGACGACATACAGGGGCCAGGTCACCGTCTTGAGCCAGCGGTAGTCGAACACCGTCATCACGAGGAAGACGACGAGGCCGATGCCCGTCCACATCAGGGCTCGCTGGAAGATGCTCCCGGGCTCCAGGACGGTCGTCCCGGCCTCGATGCTGTTCGTGTAGGCCATCACGAGGCCAACCGCGGCGAGCAGGGCGGCGTACACCGTGAGCTGCAGGTCGTAGGCGCGTCCGACCCGGCCAACCGACCGCGTGGTCAGGTCGGCGAAGCGCCCGGGTTCGGCCCGCATCACGCGCATTCGTGGTTCCGCCTAGTTGCTCTGGTAGAAGTTGCCGCGCCGCAGGAGGTCGCGGTTGAGGTAGTCCTTCTTGATCTTGAAGTGGTACTGCAAGAAGGCCTTGGCGATCTCCGTGCCCGCGTTGCCCTTGGTGCGCGAATTGTACGCGAAGGCCAGGAACGCCAGCTGCGAGTCCGGCTTGCTGAAGTCCGCCTTGTACGGGTTCTTGGGGACGAACCCCACGAACCAGGAGTGGAACGGGAGCCGGCCCTTCTTGTCGCGGCGGCCGAACTCCGCGGTTCCGGACTTGCCGGCGACCTTCACCGGCATGTCGACCAGGTTGTAGGTGTGGCGAAGGGTGACCGTCGACCTCGCCGCGAGGCGCATCTCGCGCAGGGTCTTCTGGGAGACCGGCAGCTTGCGGATCAGGTCCGGCTTGAAGGACGAGATGACCTTGCCGTCCGCACCGACGACCTCGCGCACCAGCTGGGGCCGGTACAGCTTGCCGCCGTTGGCGAGGGCCGCGAACGCATTGATGAGCTGGATCGGCGTCACGACGTCGTAGCCCTGCCCGATGCCGGCCTGGTAGACCTCGCCCCCGAACATCGGCTGGCCGAGCGCATCGATCTTCCACTGGTTGGACGGGACGATCCCGGCGACCTCGCCCGGCAGGTCGATGCCGGTCGGCTTGCCGAAGCCGTACATGTGCGCCCAGTACGCGAGTCGGTCGGCACCGAGCATGCCGGCCACCTGGAAGAAGTACGTGTCCGAGGAGTGGCCGAAGCCGCAGTTCATGTCGCACGCGCCGAAGCCGCGGCGGTTCCAGTCGTAGAAGCGGGCTCCGGCGAGCGTGAGGTAGCCCCTCGTGCGGAGCTTGGTCTTGGCAGTGATCTTCTTGTCCTGGAGGCCGCCCGTCCCGGTCACGAGCTTGTACGTCGACCCGGGCGGGTAGTGCGCCTGGACGGCGTGATTCGTGAGCGGCTTGTCGGGATCGCTGATCAGCTTCTTGAACGCCTCGTTGGAGATGCCGCGCGCAAACAGGTTGTTGTCGTAGCTCGGCAGGCTGACGAGCGCGAGGACCTCGCCGGTCTGCGGGTTCATGACGATCACCACGCCCCGCTTGAGGCCTGCCGCCTTCATGCCCCACTTGAGTGCCCGGGTGGCCTCGGCCTGGATGGTCTTGTCGATCGTGAGGGTCAGCGACGCACCCGGGACGGCCTCCTGCTTGGTGGACAGGACCTGGATGTCCTTGCCGGTCGCGTCCTTCTCGACGACCTCGATGCCATATGTCCCCCGGAGCTCCGACTCGAACGTGGACTCCACGCCGGTCTTCCCGATCAGGTCGTCCGCGAGGTAGCCCTCGCTGCGCAGCTTCGTGTAGGTGCCACCGTCGATTGGGCCCGTGTAGCCAAGGATGTGCGCGAGCAGCGGTCCGTCCGGATACTCGCGCCGCGTCTCGACGACGACCTTCACGCCGGGCAGCTCGTCGGACGACTCCGCCACGAGGCGTGCCGTCTCGTCCGGCACGTCCGAGGCGACACGGACCGGGTCGAACCGCGAGCCAGGTGCGGTATCGAGCGTGGCCAGGATCTCCGACGCCTCCATGCCGAGCAGGTGGGCGAGGCGCTGGGTGACGTCTTCCCGCTCGGAGAACGGCAGGTCGGACGGCGTGATCTTGACGGCCCACGTGGCGACGTTGTTGACGAGTGGACGACCCTGCCGGTCGAAGATCAGGCCACGGGTGGCCGCAACCGGCTGATCGTCGGTCCGCTGCGCCTCGGCGCGGGCGACGGCAACATCGCTGTTCGTGATCTGCAGGTAGGCCAGGCGGGTCGTCAGCGTCCCGAAGGCCAGGATCGCCACGATCCCGAAGACCAGGAACCGGATTGGACGGCGGTCGCGCTCGCGGTTGGGCGTGATCAGCGAGTCGTTCACCAGTCCATCCGCTCCGCGGCCTGGCGCCGCATGACGATCGCGACGGTCAGGGGTCCAACGAGCGCCGCGAGCACCGTGTTGTAGATCGCCGTCGGGAGGACGGAGTCGAACGCGGCCGAGGACAGCGGCGCGGAGGACAGCGCGGTGATCGAGACCAGCAACAGCATTGAGTAGACCGGACTGACGATGGCGGTGGCGATGACTGGGGCGATGAGTCTGACCCTGCTCAGGAGGCCACCGATGACGGACGCGAGACCGATGGCCACGAGCATCGCGAATGCCGAGGACCCGAGGGGTCGCTGCCCCAGGATGTCCAGGGCGAGGCCTCCGACGAATGCCCAGACGAGGCCCGCTTCGAGCCCACCGGCGATGGTCCAGATGACACCGAAGACCAGGACCGGTTGAAGAACGGCGTCGCCGATCTTCAGGTACGGAGCGATCGTGAATTCCGCTAGCGCGGTCACCACGGCCAGTGCCGCGGCAATGACAAGTTGCATGTAGGCGTTCGATCCTCGGCTGACAAGCCGACGGTCGGGTGCAAGGACGGTGACGACCGCGACGACGGGGTGACAGCTAGCGCGGCCAGAAGTATCCCACGGCCCCCGACAACGGGCAATCGTGCAGATGGGCAACGCGGGGATGCGATCGATGCACGACCGCGGCAGGCAGCCGCACTGTTGCACGTGAAACAACCGCCCAACCGCCCGGGGGCGACTCCGCCAACCGCCCGCCAGCAACCCGCCCAGCCGCCCGGCGGCGACTCCGCCGGCCGCCTGGCACGGGCTCTGCCAGCCACCCGGCAGCAACGGGGGGCTGCTTCACGTGAAACATCGTTGAGCGGCAGATAAGGGCGGCCCGCCATGATCATCCGGCGGCTCGCGACGATCCGCCCCGAACCCGGTCAAGGGGGCCTCGATGCTAGAATTCGTGTTCATGATCTTGCTTCGGAGTGGAGGCTGAGTGGGCCAGACGATCGCCTGCACCAATCAGAAGGGCGGCGTCGGGAAGACCACGACCGTGGTCAATCTCGCAACCTATCTGGCTCTCCTCGGTGACCGCGTCCTCGTCATCGACCTCGACCCCCAGGGCAACGCCACGAGCGGCTTCGGGGTCGATCGCGCCTCGCTCGACGGTTCCGTCTACGACGCGCTCGTGGATGGTCGTCCGCTCGCGGGGCTGCACGTGGCGACCCCGGTGGAGCGGCTGCGCATCGTCCCATCGTCGATCTCGCTTGCCGGCATCGAGATCGAGCTCGCCAGCGAGGCGGGTCGCGAGCGCCGTCTCGGGCGCGCGATCACCTCGGAGCGCGAGGCCTGGGACTGGGTCCTGGTGGACTGTCCGCCGTCACTGGGCCTCCTGACCGTGAACGCGCTCACCGGCACGGACGCCGTGCTCATCCCCATCCAGTGCGAGTACTACGCGCTGGAGGGCCTGACGCAACTGATCGCCACCATCAACCTCGTCCGGGACCACCTCAACCCGGACCTCGCGATCTCGGGGGTCCTGCTCACGATGTTCGATGCCCGCACCAACCTCTCCGCCGAGGTCGCGGACGAGGTGCGACGCCACCTGGGCGATGCCGTGTTCCACACGATCGTCCCGCGCAGCGTCCGACTCTCGGAGGCCCCGAGCCACGGCCTGCCGATCGCTCTCTACCGGCCGGAGTCCAAGGGCGCGGAGGCGTATCGCGCACTCGCCGTGGAGCTCCGGGCGCGCCGCGGGCCAGGTAGCGCCGCCTATGCGGGGGCCGTCGCGTGACCGTGAACTCCGACCGGACGGGAACCGCCCTGGGAAGGGGGCTCTCGTCGCTCATCCCGCAACGGGCCGCCGGCACGGCGGCCATCGTTGACGTGCCGCTCGGGCGGATCGCGCCCAATCCGCACCAGCCTCGTCGCCACATGGACGATGCGGGACTCGAGGAGCTCGCCGCCAGCATCCGCGAGCACGGCGTGCTCCAACCGGTGCTCGTCACGGAGACGCTGGACGGGTACCAGCTCATCGCCGGCGAGCGCCGCGTCCGGGCATCGCGCCTCGCGGGCCTCGAGCGGATCCCCGCGCTCGTCCGCCAGCTGGCGGACCGTGATCAGCTCGAGGTGGCCCTCGTCGAGAACGTCCAGCGTGCGGACCTCGATCCGATCGACGAGGCGCTGGCCTATCGCCAGCTGATCGACGAGTTCGGCCTGACCCAGGAGCGGGTCGCCGAGCGGGTCGGCAAGGCGCGGGCGACCGTCGCGAACACGCTCCGCCTGCTGGACCTCCACCCCGACGTCCAGGCCGCGATCAGCGATGGACGCCTCACGGAAGGCCATGGGCGGGCGCTCGGCGGCCTGGCACCCGATGGGCAGGCCCACGTCCTTGGAACCGTCGTCCGCCAGGGCTTCTCCGTTCGCCAGACGGAGGAGCTGGTCCGGCGTCTCCGCGAGCCCAGGGCCGAGACCGCCGCGACCGCGACGACGCGTCGCCTGGACCCGGACCTCGAACGCGTCGAGGCGGACCTGCGCGAGCGGCTCGGGACCAAGGTGAGCCTGAGCAGGTCGCGCAAGGGCGGCCGCATCGTCATCGAGTACTACAGCGACGAGGAGCTCGGCCGGTTGTACGAGCGGCTGATCGGAGGGAACGAGTGACGGACGTCGGCGACAAGCAGGCGACGGCCCCGGGCAACGGCCGCGCCGCCGGCGGACGCAAGGCAAAGGCCGCGCCCGGGGGCGAGTACGGGGCCGCCAGCATCCAGGTCCTCGAGGGACTGGAGGCCGTCCGCCGCCGCCCCGGCATGTACATCGGCTCGACGGACAGCCGTGGTCTTCACCACCTCGTGTGGGAAGTCGTCGACAACTCGATCGATGAGGCGATGGCCGGCCACGCCACGAAGGTCACCGTCCTCCTCCAGGGCGAAGGGCGCGTAACCGTCGAGGACGACGGCCGTGGCGTGCCCGTCGGCAAGCACTCGACCGGCAAGGACGCGCTCGAGGTCGTCCACACGGTCCTCCACGCGGGCGGGAAGTTCGGCGGTGGCGGCTACAAGGTCTCGGGTGGCCTGCACGGCGTGGGCGTGTCGGTCGTCAACGCCCTCTCGTCGTGGTTGCGTGTCGAGACCGCCCGCGACGGCGGGGTCTGGGCCCAGGAGTACGAGCGGGGCAAGCCCATCACGAAGGTCGAGCGCATCGGGCCGCAGGGGACCCGCAAGGGCACCCGGACGACGTTCCAGGCGGACGCCGAGATGTTCGATACGGTCGACTTCTCGTTTGACACGGTCTCCCAGCGCCTGCGCGAGTCCGCCTACCTCACCAAGGGCGTCTGGATCACCCTGCGCGACGAGCGGGTGGACCGCGAGCGCTCGTTCTACTTCGAAGGGGGCCTCGTCTCGTTCGTCCGGCACCTGAACCGGAACAAGGAGGCCCTGCACAACCGGCCGATCTACTGCGAGCGGCGGGACGGCTCCACCACGATCGAGGTCGCACTCCAGTACAACGACACGTACGCCGAGAACGTCCTCGCGTTCGCGAACAACATCAACACCGTGGACGGCGGCACCCACATCACGGGCTTCCGCCGCGCTCTGACCCGATCGCTCAACGAATGGGCGAAGCGGGCCGGGGTCCTCAAGGAGGCGGACGGCAACCTCTCCGGCGACGATGTCCGGGAGGGACTGACGGCTGTCGTCAGCGTGAAGCTGACCGAGCCGCAGTTCGAGGGCCAGACCAAGGCCAAGCTCGGCAACGCGGAGGTCGCCGGCCAGGTCGAGGGCGCGCTCGCGGATGCGATCGCCCAGCACCTCGAGGAGAACCCGGCGGACGGCCGCAGGATCATCGAGAAGTGCCTCATGTCCGCGCGGGCGCGCGACGCGGCGCGCAAGGCCCGTGACCTGGTCATCCGCAAGGGTGCCCTCGACGGCATGTCCCTGCCCGGGAAGCTGGCCGACTGCCAGGAGCGCGATCCGGCGAAGAGCGAGATCTACATCGTGGAGGGCGACTCGGCCGGCGGCTCCGCGAAGCAGGGCCGGGACCGGCGGTTCCAGGCGATCCTCCCGATGCGCGGCAAGCTCCTCAACGTCGAGAAGGCGCGCCTGGACAAGATCCTCAGCTCCGAGAACGTCAGGCCGCTGATCATCGCCCTGGGCGGCGGCATCGGCGACAGCTTCGACATCGCGAAGCTCCGGTATCACCGGATCATCATCATGACCGACGCCGACGTGGACGGAGCCCACATCCGCACCCTGCTGCTCACGTTCTTCTACCGGCACATGCACGAGATCATCGACGAGGGCTTCCTCTACATCGCCCAGCCCCCGCTGTACCGCGTGTCCACGGGCAAGGTGACCAAGTACGCGAAGTCCGAGAAGGAGCTCGACGGTGTCGTGAAGGGCTTCACGACCAAGAACGTCAGCGTCCAGCGGTTCAAGGGCCTCGGCGAGATGAACGCCGACCAGCTCTGGGAAACCACGATGAACCCGGAGACGCGCACCCTGCTCCGGGTGGAGGTCGAGGAGGCGTCCGTTGCGGACGAGATCTTCACCAAGCTGATGGGCGAGCGGGTCGAGCCGCGCAAGGAGTTCATCAAGACGGAGGCCCGCAAGGTGCGCAACCTTGACATCTGAGCCTGCCGTCCGAGACGTGCGCATCGGGGGCCGGCTGATCGAGCTGGCGCCCCACAACTGCTTCGCCTGCGGGACGCTCAACACCCACGGGCTGCAGCTGGTGCTGCACGCCGGCGACGACCGGTGCTGGACGGAGCTCGTCCTCCCCGACCGGTTCCAGGGCTGGGAGGGGATCGCCCACGGGGGGATCGTCACCACGATCCTGGACGAGGTCATGGGCTGGGCCCTGATCGATCACGACCTGTGGGGCGTGACGGCGCGGATGAGCGTCGAGTTCAAGCGCCCTGTCCCCATCGGCCGGCCGATCCGCGCCGAGGGCCGTGTCGTGTCCGCTCGAAGGCGCCTGGTCGAGGCCGAGGGCGTGATCATCGATCGCGAGGACGGCACGCTGCTCGCCCGGTCGGAAGCCACGTTCGTCGGCGCCTCGGAGACGAGGAAGGAGGAGCTCAAGGCCCGCTACGGGTTCACGCTGCTCCCGGATCGGTCCGCAACGCCCGAGATGGTGGACTCGAGCCCGCGACGGAGCCCGGACATGACGCCGACCAGCCGTGCAGAGCGCCACCACCGAGCGCGCCCGGGTGCTCGTGGCCGACCGCAAGGCAGAGGCAGTGGCCCTCGGCCGTGAGGCGGGAGACCTCATCCACGATCCCGCGACGCTCGTGGCCACGTTGCGCGCCGGACTCGAGGCGCTCGCCGACCCCGAGTACCTGGCCGGGATCCACCACGTCGCCCCAGGCATCGGACCCGTCCTCGGCGTCCGCCAGCCGCTGCTGCACGCCGTGACGGGAGGCCTGCGGGCCGCGACCCGCCGTGACCGTCCCACGAGCCTCCTCGACGTCGCCGGACACCTGGTCCGCGACCCGCTGCTGGAGCTCCACTGGATCGCGTACGGCCTCCTCGAGCGGACGATCGCAGATGAGCCGGAGCGCACCTGGCAGCTGGTGCGGGCCGAGGGCCGGTCGGCCGGGAACTGGATCTGCGTGGACACCCTGGCGCACGTCGCGGCCCGAGGAGTCCTCGGCGAGCCGTACCGCTGGGCGGAGCTGGAGCAGCTCGTCTACTCGCCGTCGCGCTGGGAGCGACGCCTCGCCGGCTCCACGATCGCGACGATCCCGCACACGAACCGGACCGCCGGCCGCACCCCCGAGGTTGTCCGTCGCGGCCTGGCCATCGTGGACGACCTCATCGGCGACCCCGAGCCCGACGTCCAGAAGGCGCTCTCCTGGGCGCTGCGGACCCTCGCCTCGGTGGACCTGGCGGCAACGGCCGCCTTCCTGCGGGCCGAGACCCGAACGGCCCGCGCGACCGACGACGGCTATCGCGCGTGGGTGATCCGCGACACGTGCGAGAAGCTGCCCGCGCCGCTCGCGGCGGAGCTGCGGAACGCCCTCAGCGGCATCCGCAGGCGCCCCGGCGCCCCCTCGACGTCCCGAGCCGCGGCGCGAGCCGCCGACTTCCTCGCCTACGGGCTGGCGGTCCCGCCGGCCGAGCGAGCCATCATCGACCGCACCTGACCCGAGCCCGCTGATCCCCGGAGGAGATCCACCACGTGACCGACAACCTGGGCGACATCCGAGCCATCCGGATCGAGGACGAGATGCGCGTCTCGTACCTCGACTACGCGATGAGCGTCATCGTCGCTCGCGCGCTGCCGGACGTGCGGGACGGCCTCAAGCCCGTCCACCGCCGGATCCTGTACACGATGGGCGAGATGGGGCTCTCCTCGACGAGCTCCTTCCGCAAGTGCGCGGCCATCGTCGGCGAGGTGATGGGCAAGTACCACCCGCACGGCGACGTCGCCCTCTACGACGCCCTGGTCCGGCTGGCCCAGGACTTCTCGATGCGCTACCCGCTGGTGGACGGGCAGGGCAACTTCGGGTCGGTCGACGGGGACTCCGCGGCGGCCATGCGGTACACGGAGGCCCGCCTCACGGCGATCTCCTCCGAGATGCTCGCCGACATCGACAAGGACACCGTCGACTTCGTCGACAACTACGACGGCACCCAGAAGGAGCCGTCGGTCCTGCCGGCGAAGCTGCCGAACCTGCTGATCAACGGCTCGTCCGGGATCGCGGTCGGCATGGCCACCAACATCCCGCCGCACCACCTGGGCGAGATCGCGGATGCCGTGGTCGCCTACATCGACGATCCCACGATCACCAACGACGACCTGTGCGGCCTCGTGCGGGGACCCGACTTCCCGACGGGCGCCTCCATCTTCCGCTACGAGACCCGCCGCAACCCGCTCACCGGCGAGCAGGAGACCATCGACGCCATCCGCGAGATGTACGCCCACGGCCACGGGCGCGTCGTCATGCGGGCGCAGGTCGCGTTCGAGGAGAGCCGTGCCGACCGCACGGCCATCATCGTCACCGAGCTGCCGTACCAGGTGAACAAGGCGTCGCTGCTCGAGAAGATCGCCGATCTCGTCAAGGACAAGAAGATGGAGGGGATCAGCGACCTCCGCGACGAGTCCGACCGCGACGGGATGCGGATCTACATCGAGGTCAAGCGCGACGCGAACCCGCACAAGGTGCTGAACAACCTGTTCAAGCACACGGCGCTCCAGACGACCTTCAACCTCAACATGCTGGCCCTGGTCGACGGCCAGCCCCAGACCCTGCCGCTCAAGAGCGTGCTCGGCCACTACGTCGAGCACCGCCGCGAGATCGTCCGCCGCCGCACCGAGTACGACCTCGAGAAGGCGCGCGCCCGGGCCCACATCCTCGAGGGCCTCAAGATCGCGCTCGACAATCTCGACGAGGTCATCAAGACCATCCGCGAGTCGGCCGACGTGGAGCGCGCCCGCAGCAACCTGATGGACCGCTTCGGCCTCTCGGAGCTGCAGGCCCAGGCGATCCTCGACATGCGCCTCGCGCGCCTGGCGGCTCTCGAGCGCCAGAAGATCGAGGACGAGTACCTCGCCGTCATCCAGGTCATCGCCGAGCTCGAGGACATCCTCGCCAACCCGTCGCGCGTCCTGGCGATCATCAAGGACGAGCTGGCGGAGCTGAAGAAGAAGTACGCGGGCGAGCGCCGGACCCGCGTCGTTGACGACTCCAACCGCGAGATGACCGACGAGGATCTCATCGCGGACGAGGACGTGGTCGTCACGATCAGCCGCCGCGGCTACATCAAGCGCCAGCCGGTGGCCACCTATCGCCGCCAGCACCGGGGTGGCAAGGGGATCATCGGCCACGTGACCCGCGAGGAGGACGCCGTCGAGCACCTCCTCGTCGCCAACACCCACGACTGGGCGCTGTTCTTCACCAACCGCGGCCGCGTGTTCTCGGCCAAGGTCCACTCGGTCCCGGATGCCAGCCGCCAGGCCAAGGGCATGGCGATCATCAACCTGCCGGGCGTCCAGGTGGAGTCGGGCGAGGTGCCGGTCGCCACGATCTGCCTGCCGGACTTCGAGCCCGGCCACTACCTGGTGATGGCCACCCGGCGCGGCGTGATCAAGAAGACCGCGCTCGAGCAGTTCGAGCGGGTGCGCTCCACCGGGATCATCGCGATCAGCGTGGACGACGACGACGAGCTCGCCTGGGTGGACGTGTCGAGCGGCAGCGATGACGTCATCATCGCGACGGCCATGGGCAAGATCGCCCGCTTCGGCGAGAGCGACGTGCGGGCGATGGGGCGTCCCGCCGGTGGCGTGATCGGCATCCGCCTCGCCAACAAGGGCGACCAGGTCGTGTCCATGAGCGTCGTGCAGCCGGAGTCGGATCTCCTGGTCCTGACCGAGACCGGGTACGGCAAGCGCGTCAGGCTCACGGAGTTCCGCACGATGCGGCGTGGATCGCAGGGCGTGCGGCTGATCGCCCTGGAGGGGCGCAAGACGGGCCTCGTCAGCGCGGTCCAGCAGGTCACCGAGCTGGACGAGGAGCTGGTGCTCATCTCGTCCGGCGGCCAGGTCATCCGGACCGAGACCAACACGATCAACCGCTACTCGTCCCAGGCGCGCGGCGTGATCGTGATGCGGCTCGGCGAGGGCGACACGGTCGCGGCGATCGCGGCCTTCCGTCCGGGGCTGGCGGACCGCGGTGCCATCGGCGACAATGACGACCCCCAGCCCGGCGGCGGCGGACCGGCGGGTGAGGGTCCGGGAACGGGACGCTCGTCATGACCCCCTTCGGCGCCAGGGAGGCCGAGGTGTACGCGGACCAGTACGAGATCTACCACGGCAACGCCAACCCGGAGCTGGCCCGGAAGATCGCGCATTGGCTTGCGTCCGAGCCCGGACGCGCCGAGGTGTTCGAGTTCGCGAACGAGAACATCTTCGTCCGCATCCTGGACAACGTCCGCGAGAAGGACATCTTCCTCGTCCAGCCGACCTGCCGTCCCGTCAACCAGTCGATCATGGAGCTCCTGATCATGATCGACGCCTTCAAGCGGGCGTCCGCCGGGCGGATCACGGCCGTCGTGCCGTACTACGCCTACGGCCGCTCCGACAAGAAGGACCAGCCGCGCGTCCCGATCACGGCCCGCCTCGTCGCGGACATGATCACCGTGGCCGGCGCGGACCGGATGCTGACCATGGACCTCCACCAGGGCCAGATCCAGGGCTTCTTCAACATCCCGGTCGACGAGCTCACGGCGGTCCACCTGCTGAGCCGCTACTTCATCGAACGCGACCTCCAGGACTGCGTCGTCGTCACGGACCTCGGCTTCGCCAAGCGCGCCCGGGCGTTCGCCGAGCTGCTCGACGCGCCCCTGGCCATCGTGGAGAAGCGGCGGCACGGCAACCTGGACCGGGCCGAGGTCGTCAACGTCATCGGCGAGGTCCACGGCCGGCGCGTGATCATCGTGGACGACGAGATCGACACCGCCGGCACCCTGATCGAGATCACCCGGGCCCTCGAGAAGGAGGGCGTCAGGGACATCTACGCCTGCGCCACGCACGGCGTCCTGTCCGACCCGGCCATCGACCGGATCGCGAGCTCCAACCTGGCCGAGGTGGTCATCACCGACACCATCCCGCTCCCCGCGGACAAGCACATCCCCCGGATCAAGGTCCTCTCGGTCGCCCCGCTGATCGGCGAGGCGATCAAGCGGATCCACCGCGGGGAGTCGGTGGGCGCCCTGTTCTCGTCCGAGCTGTCGTTCACCGAGGAGATGCTCCTGTGGGAGGACGGCGTGGGCGTGATGGCTCCACAGGGCGAAGGCGACGACGTACCATCACCCCTGATCACGCCGGCGGGCGCCTGACCGGCGGGCGCCTGACCCCGCGAGCACACGGAGACCCATGAGCCTGCAGCTCCATCGCCCCGACGGCAAGGGCGGCCTCGAAGTCCGGGCCGGGACCGAGCAGAACTACCGGTCCACCCTCCGCTCCCCGCGCTGGGGCGCGGCGTTGCGAGGCGGCCGTCTGCCGGAGCTCGCGAACCCCGAGATGAACCCAACCTCGACGGCGCGGTCGGTGGCGTTCTGGGTGGTCCTGGGCGCCATCACCTTCGGGCTGATCGTCGCCGGCTACGCATCGGGCCTGTGGAGCCTCGGCGGAGGCTGAAGCCCGAGGGGAACCTGATCGCCGCGGACGGCGTCCGGGGAGCACCATGAAGCGGATCCTGGTCTGCACCGGCATCCTCGGCGGCGGCACCGCCCTCGTGTTCGCGCTTGCGGCGCTGACGGCGATCGCCTTCCCCCAGGGCACACGCGTGGCCGCGGGCTGGAACGGCGTGAACGGCGGGCCCTGGGTCAAGGACGCCTGGGGCGGTGGGGTGGTCGTCCCGATGCCGGCACCGGCGGTCGAGGTGGCCCCGTTCGTCGTCGATCGCGATGCGGACGGCGTCGCCATCCCCGACCCCGCCTTCAAGCCGCTTCCCGGTGACCTCGTGGTGCCCGAGGCCGACTCCGGCACGGAGATCGCACCCAGCCCCTGAGGCCGCCCGAGGCCGCGTCCGGCGTGCGAATCCGGGTCCTCGCGCGTCGTCACCCTATACTCAGCCGGCCATGCGCTTCCTCTCCCGATTCTTTGACAACAACGACCGCGAGCTGAGCCGGATCCAGCCGCTCATCGATCGCACGAACGAGCTGGAGCCCGAGTACGAGGCCCTCTCCGACGAGGAGATCCGCGAGCGGATCGACCTGATCCGCGCCGAGGTTCTCGAGGCCGCGGAGCCGGAGGAGCCGTCCGAGGACGAGCTCCACAGCCCGGACATGGAGCGCCGCCGCGACCTGGCCAAGGCTCGCCGCAAGCGCGAGAACGCGCGCCTGGGCGCCGCGATGGACGAGGTCATCCCGGAGGTGTTCGCCGCCGGCCGCGAGGCCATGAAGCGGACCATGGGCATGCGCCAGTACGACGTCCAGCTGATGGGCGCCATTGCCCTCCACCAGGGCAGGATCGCCGAGATGCGGACGGGCGAGGGCAAGACCTTCATCCCGACCCTGGCCGCGGTGCTCAACGGCCTCAGCGGGCGCGGCGCCCACGTCGTCACGGTCAACGACTACCTCGCCCGGCGCGACGCGCAGTGGATGGGCCCGGCGTACCGGTTCCTGGGCCTGTCGGTGGGCGTCATCACCCACGACACCTCGTACCTGTTCGAGCCCGGGTTCCCCACGACGGACGAGCGGCTGATGAACCTGCGGCCGGTCACCCGGCGGGAGGCCTACGCGGCCGACATCACCTACGGCACGAACAACGAGTTCGGGTTCGACTACCTCCGCGACAACATGGTCGACCAGCTCGAGGCGCGGGTGCAGCGCGAGCGCTCCTTCGCGATCGTGGACGAGGTGGACAACATCCTCATCGACGAGGCGCGGACCCCGCTGATCATCTCGGGCCAGGCCGAGGAGTCGGCGGATCTGTACTTCTCCTTCGCCCGCCTCGTGCCGCGCCTCAAGGCCAGGCCAGAGGGCGCGGAGGAGGGCGGCGACTTCTTCGTCGACCTCAAGGACAAGGCCGTCAGCCCCACCGAGGAGGGCGTCGACAAGATCGAGCAGCTCCTGGGCATCGAGAACCTGTACGACGCGGATCCGCGGCTCGCCCGCCACTTCGACTCGGCGCTCAAGGCGCACGCGCTGTACAAGCGCGACCGGGACTACATCGTCGAGGACGGCGAGATCGTCATCGTGGACGAGTTCACCGGCCGCAAGATGCCGGGGCGGCGCTGGAGCGAGGGTCTGCACCAGGCGATCGAGGCCAAGGAGGGCCTGCGCGTCCAGCGCGAGTCCCGGACGCTCGCCACGATCACCTTCCAGAACTACTTCCGCCTCTACGACAAGCTGGCCGGCATGACCGGCACGGCGATGACCGAGGCCGAGGAGTTCCACAAGATCTACAACCTCGAGGTCGTGGCGATCCCCACCCACCGCCCGATGATCCGCGACGACTACGCGGACCTCGTGTTCAAGAACGAGGCCTCGAAGTTCAACGCGCTGATCGACGAGATCGAGGAGATGACCCAGGCCGGGCGCCCCGTCCTCGTGGGCACGGTGTCCGTCGAGAAGTCCGAGGTCCTCTCGACGCTGCTCAAGCGGCGAGGGGTGAAGCACGAGACCCTCAACGCCAAGTTCCACGAGCGCGAGGCGGGCGTCGTCGCGCAGGCGGGCCGCAGCGGCAACGTCACGATCGCCACCAACATGGCCGGCCGCGGCACGGACATCCAGCTCGGCGGCAACCCGGCCGGGCTCGCGTCGGAGATCCTGCACAAGCGCGACCTCAACCCCGCCGAGGTGGACAAGGCGACCTACGACGCGGCGATGGCCGAGGCGAAGGCGATCACGGACGTCGACCACGAGAAGGTGGTCGCGGCGGGCGGCCTGCACATCATCGGCACCGAGCGCCACGAGAGCCGCCGGATCGACAACCAGCTCCGCGGTCGCGCCGCCCGCCAGGGCGACCCGGGCTCCTCGCGCTTCTACCTGTCGCTCGACGACGACCTGATGAAGCGGTTCGCGTCGGAGCGCGTCGCCGGCCTGATGGAGCGGATGGGCCTCGAGGACGATGTCGCGATCGAGTCCCGGCTGGTCTCCAAGACCATCGAGAGCGCGCAGACCCGCGTCGAGGGCTTCAACTTCGACATCCGCAAGCGCGTGGTGGAGTTCGACGACGTCATCAACCGGCAGCGCGAGACGATCTACGCCGAGCGCGACAAGGTCCTGCGCAACGAGGACCTCACCGAGACGGTCCGCGGGTTCCTCGACGACGAGGTCGAGGCGATCGGCGACCAGTATCTCGGCGGGATGGCGCCGGCGGAGTGGAACCTCGAGGGACTGACGGCCGCGCTGCGGGCGATGGGCCTCGACGGTCCCGGAGACCTCCGAGGAGGCGCTGGAGGAGGCCGGTCGCTCCCGCGACGAGCTCGTGGAGTACATCCGGGAGCTGGCGGATGCCCGCCTCGAGCGCAGCCAGCAGGAGAACGGCGAGGAGGTCTGGTCGCAGGTCGAGCGGTTCGTGCTGCTGCGGACCATCGACAGCCTGTGGGTCGAGCATCTGACCGAGCTGGACGACATGCGTCGGGGCATCGGCCTGCGCGGCTACGCCCAGCAGGATCCTCTCAACGAGTTCCGCAAGGAGGCGTACCGCCTCTACGAGGAGCTCTCGGACCTGATCCGGCGCCAGGTCGCCACCACCATCTTCCGGGTCACCGTCCGACGCGAGCCCGAGACCGTGCCGCTGCCCGGCCCCGGCCAGCCCGCGCGTGTCGCAGCAGGCGCCGGCGCGCCAGACGGCGGCAGCAACGGCGCCACGGCGGCCGCGGGCCTTGCCCAGGCTCCGCGGGCCGCGCTCGCCGCGGGCCAGGCCGCACTGCGCCAGCCCGCGGCCGGCATCCCTGATCCATCCGCGGTACGCGGCCTCCCCGCCGACCCGATGCGCGGGGCGCGCGAGGTCCCCGGTGACGCAGGTGTGGCGGGTGGAGCGGTGCGCCAGGGGTTCACCCCGTCCGGGGCCCGGATCGGGCGCAACGAACCGTGCTGGTGCGACTCGGGCCAGAAGTACAAGAAGTGTCACGGGGCCTGACCCGCGACCGGACCGGGGACCTCGTGCGCCTCTTCCTGATTGGCGGCCTGGCGGTCGTCGTCGCGGCCGGTGCCGCGACCCTCCAGATCCTGCGCCAGGGCGGCAGCGACGAGCAGCGCCCCGCCGATGCCATCGTCGTGCTTGGCGCCGCCCAGTACGACGGCCGGCCATCGCCGGTGTTCGAGGCCCGCCTCGAGCATGCCGTCGCGCTCTGGCACCAGGGCCTCGCCAGCGCCTTCGTGGTCACCGGCGGCAAGCTGCCCGGCGATCGCACCACCGAGGCAGCGGTCGCCCGCGAGTACGCCATCGCGAACGGCGTCCCGGCCGAGGCCATCTTCGGCGAGGACCAGGCGCACAACACCCTGAGCTCCCTGTCGGCCGTGGCCGCTGAGCTGCGGGCAAGGGACATGGACAGCGCCGTCTTCGTCTCGGATCCGACCCACATGCTGCGGGTGCTGCGGATCGCCGACGACATGGGGATCGATGCCTACGGGTCGCCCACGCCCACGTCGCCCATCCAGGCGGACCCGTTGCGCCGGGTCCAGGCGATCGCCCATGAGCTGGGTGCGCTGGCGGTCTACTTCGTCACGGGCGGGGCTCCACAGGTGGAACAGACCGGCGGCTGACCGGCTTGCGCTGGGGTGGGCGGGTCCGCGCCAGGCGTCGGGGTCCGCGCAGGCGTCGGGGTCCGCGCAGGCGTCGGGGTCCGCGCAGGCTGCGTGCCACGCAAGCATGTCGTCGCGACCGGCTGTGAAGTTGCGTCCGGCTCACGGTGAGCGACGTCTTCCGAGGCCTCGGGCCCCGTCGCGGCGCTGCGGCCGTGCGCCGGGCGCAATCGCGTGGCTCGTGGCCTCGGATTCCATGCCTGCCAGACACAGCGGGACGGGTCGGGAAAGGCGCGTGTTGGGCCGTGGACCGTGAACGATCACGGTGATGGACCCGGATCGACCCCGAAAACGGGTGCAATGCGTGAAATTCGTCGCGGTTTCGGCCTCCGCCCTCTTGGAATGCGTCGACCCGGCCCCTATACTCGGCCACAGTCTTTCGCCCCAAGGGACAGGCGTCGTCGTCGCATCGTGCCCGAGCTCACTCGGCGCTCCGTCCCGCACCGTCACCACGTTCGACAGCGAGAGACCAGGAGAGAGGGACTGTGAAGCAGGCTGAGGAAGCCCAGTTCGTGGATCTCATCGCTTGCGAACGTGACTGCCGCAACTGCAGCTACGCCGCCGCCCTGGACTGCGACGGCAACTGCGGCGTCTGCACCCACAACTCGTATTGCCCCTGTGTGAACCCCGTCGTCGCCCGGAGCAAGACAGCCCTTCGGCTGATCGAGCTCCGTCCGATCCTGCTCCAGGACCTCCGGGTGCGCTCGTAGTGGACGCTGCGTCCACTCGCGACCTGGCGGAGCGGATCCGGTCGACCTCGGGGCGTCTTTGACCTAGCCGCCAAGGAGCAGCGCGTCGCGGAGCTCGACGCGCGCGCCATCGAGCCCGGCTTCTGGGACGACCAGCGGGCCGCCCAGAAGGTCACCCGCGAGGCCGAGGGCCTGCGTGACGAGATCGCCCTCTGGCGTGCCCTCGAGAAGCGCGCCATGGACCTCGAGGAACTGCTGGATCTCCTCGCCGAGTCGCCCGACGCCGAGATGCTCGCGGACCTCGAGCGCGAGGCGGACAGCCTGCGCGTGGAGTTCGAGCGCGAGCGGACCCTGCTCCTGTTCTCGGGCGACTACGACGCGAAGAACGCGGTCCTGTCGATCAGCGCCGGGGCTGGCGGCACCGAGGCCACCGACTGGGCCGAGATGCTGCTGCGCATGTACCTCCAATGGGCGAAGCGCCACAAGTTCAAGGCGGATGTCGTGGACTCCCAGGAGGGTGACCAGGCCGGGATCAAGAGCGCGACCGTCACGTTCACGGGCCGGTTCGCCTATGGCTGGCTGCGCGCCGAGCGCGGCGTCCACCGCCTGGTCCGGATCAGCCCCTACGACGCGCAGAACCGGCGCCAGACGACGTTCGCCCTGATCGAGGTCATGCCCGAGGCCGACGACGACGTGGCGATCGAGCTCAACTGGGACGAGATCCGGACCGACACCTTCCGTTCCTCGGGCGCGGGAGGCCAGCACGTCCAGAAGACCGAGTCGGCCATCCGCCTGACCCACATCCCGACCGGGATCGTCGTCTCCTGCCAGAACGAGCGGTCCGCCACCCAGAACCGGGAGATCGCGATCCGCGTCCTCAAGTCCCGGCTCCTGGAGCTCGAGCTCGAGAAGCGCGAGGAGGAGCTGCAGAAGCTCCGCGGCGAGCACGTGACGGCCGGCTGGGGCAACCAGATCCGGTCCTACGTGCTGCACCCGTACCAGATGGTCAAGGACCTGCGGACGGGCCACGAGACGTCGAACACGGGAGCCGTGCTGGACGGCGACCTCGACCTGTTCATGCAGGCCGAGCTGGAGCGCCTGGCCACCGGGCGACCGCCCTCCGCCGACGGCAGCGACGACTAGTCCGTGGCCGGTCGCGTGGCCCGTGAGCGGTCGATGACCTACCGGCCCGGCCGGTCCGACGACCTCGACGCGTGCACGCTCACCTGGAAGGCGGCCATCGAGGACTACCAGGCTCGCCTGGCGCAGCCGCCGATGGCCGACGACCTGGGCCCGCTCCGCCGGCTCCTGGCCCACGCCCTGGCGACGGACCCGGCCCGGTTCTGGGTGGCGGTCGACGGCGAGGGGACGGTGGCCGGGTTCTCGAGCGCGACCCTGCGCGAGGGCCTGTGGTTCCTGGCCATGCTGTTCGTCCGGCCCGGGGTCCAGGCAGGAGGCGTGGGACAGGCCCTGATGGACCGCGCCCAGGCCGGCCGCGACGTCGATCCGGGCGGTCCGGCGGTCCCCGGCCCGGACGAGCCGCTCGACAGTGGGATCCACACCTGGGGCATGTGCACGGACGCCGTCCAACCCATCTCCAACGCGCTGTACGCCCGGCGAGGCATGGTGCCCCGGATCCCGGCCTGGCGACTGTTCGGGGAGGTGCGGCGCTGGTCCGCCGTGCCCCCGCTCCCGGGATCCCTCGAGGCGGTGCCGTTCGAGGCACTGGCCGCCGAAGGTCCCGCCGGCCACCGTCGCCTGGCGGAGGCCGTGGACGGCCTGGATCGCGAGCTGATCGGGGCCGCGCATCCCGCAGATCACGCCTACCTCCGGCGGGAGGGCCGCTCCGGCTTCCTGGTTCGCGAGCGGGGGACCGGAAGGGTCCACGGGTATGTCTACGGTTCCGGCGCCGGACGCCTGGGACCCGTCGCTGCGCTGGACCCCGCACTGCACCCGGCGCTGCTGGGTGTGGCGGTGCGCGAGACGCCGATGCCGGGCACGGTTGCCATGTGGGTTCCCGGGACGGCCGACCGCGCGACGCGGGCGCTGCTCGAGGCCGGCCTGCGCTTCGATGGCTTCCCGGGCTTGATCTGCTGGTCGCGCCCGGACCACCCGTTCGAGCGCTACGTCCCGATCTCGCTCGCGCTGGTCTGAGCACCCACCGTCACCTGGCGGCTCGCAGGCGACGAAGCCGGTGGTGCTTCGTCTGGGGCCCCGGTTCCGTCGACACACAGGCGACAAGCGCCGCCAAGCCCGCTCCTCGACCGGCAGGATCGGCCTGCCGATGCTAGCCTCAGGCGAACGTGGCTCCCTCGATTGTGCCCTCGGTCGGAGTCGTCACCGCGATCCCCACACCAGTGAGCGCATGACCGCAACCCAGGGCCAGACCCCCAGCGCGTCGCCGACGCCTCCCTCGCTCATCGAACGCCTGACCGGGCGCGCGCGTCCGGTGGAGACGGACCACGCCGTGGTGGTGCTCCACGACGTGACGAAGCGCTACCCGAATGGCAAGGAGGCGCTCAAGGACGTGGACCTCGTGGTCCCCGAGGGCGACTTCGTGTTCCTCGTCGGGCCATCGGGCGCCGGCAAGTCCACGCTCATGAAGCTGCTGATCCGCGATGAGCTGGCGACGCACGGCGATGTCGTCATCGACGGCTACGATCTCGCCCGGATCAAGCGCCGCCAAGTGCCGCGGATCCGGCGCAAGATCGGGACCGTCTTCCAGGACTTCAAGCTCCTGCCGCGCAAGTCAGTCCGGGAGAACGTCGCGTTCGCCCTGGAGGTCACCGGCACGCCCCGCCGGCAGATCCGGCCGGCGGTGGACCGGGTCCTCGCGCTGGTCGGGCTCACTGACGCGGCAGACCAGATCCCGACCCAGCTCTCGGGTGGCGAGCAGCAGCGGACGGCGATCGCCCGCGCGCTCGTCCACGACCCGCGGATCATCATCGCGGACGAGCCCACCGGGAACCTGGACCCCGTGATCAGCTGGGAGATCATCCAGCTGCTGCTGCGCATCAACGAGCTGGGCGTGACCATCCTCATGGCGACCCACCAGGCGGAGGTCGTGACCGCACTGCGCAAGCGCGTCGTGGCGCTCGAGGACGGCCGGATCATCCGCGACGAGACCGGCGCGACCTACCACCGTGAGGACTAGGCGTTCGTGATCCCGTTCGTCCTGTTCTCCATCGGCCGGGCGTGGCAGGGGTTCTGGCGCAACGCGCTGATGAGCCTCGCCGCGACGCTGACGATGGTGCTGATGCTCCTGCTCCTGGCCGGCTTCTTCATCCTCCAGAACGTCCTGCTGGCCAGCCTGTCGTTCGTGGAGCAGAAGGTCGAGGTCGTCGCCTACGTCGAGAACACCGCCACGCAGGACCAGGTCGACGAGCTCGTGGCGCGCGTCGGCGCCATGCCCGAGACGGCGTCGGTCGAGTTCATCACCCGCGAAGTGGCCCTGGAGCGCTTCCGAGTGGCCCAGGAGGCCCAGGGTCGCGAGGACCTCACGAAGTACCTGGAGTCGAACCCGCTGTACGCCAGCCTCAACGTCAAGCTGACCGCCCCGGGCGACCTCGACGTCGTGGCGGAGGCCCTGCGGCAGGACGCGATCATCCGGAACGTGCTCAACATCGAGGCGCTCGTCGAGCGGGTGACCACGGTGACCGGCGTCGTGCGCACGGGCGGCGGTGTGCTCCTCGTCGTGGTGGGCCTGATCGTGCTGTTCATCATCGTGAACACGATCCGGCTGGCCGTGGTCGCACGTGCCGAGGAGATCGAGATCATGCGCCTGGTCGGGGCGTCGGACGCGTTCATCCGCTGGCCGTTCGTCTTCGAGGGCGCGCTCGTGGGCCTGCTGGGGGCCCTGATCACGCTGGCGCTGCTGGTGCTCGCCGCGGACCCGCTGTCAGCGGCCATGGTGGGCTTCTTCAACATCCTGCCGCTCCAGCTCGGGACCCTCGGCCGCGACACGGCGGTGATCGTGCTGGCGACGGGCCTGGGGCTTGGCGTCCTGGGCTCGTGGGTCTCGGTGCGGACGTACCTGATCCGGTAGTCGGTCGCGGCGGGCCGCTTCACGCACCGGTCAGCATCCGGCGAACACCGGGCAGGTCCGTCCGGGGCGGCTTCGCGTCGGCGGCGGTACGCTGGCGGCCCGCGTCCGTGCCGTGGACCTGAGAAGTCGCTCGAGAAGCCAACGATGACCCCCGATCCCGTCCCCGCCACCGAGCCCGTTGCCATCGAACCGGTTCCTGCCGAGGACGCGCCGGGCAACGCAAGCCCAGCGGCCCCGGAGCCCCGACCGCACGCAGGCTCGGGCCGCCGCACCGGCGTCGCCATCGTCGCCGTCAGCCTCGTCGCCATTCTCGCCGGGACGGCGCTGTTCCTCTCGGGCTGGACGCTGGGCCGCCAGGTGGCCCTGACCCCGGGTACGCCCTCCGGCGAGAGCGAGATGTTCCAGCCGTTCTGGGACACCTACCGGGCCGTCACCGAGCGCTACGCGGGCGGCGAGGTGGATCGCAAGGCGATCGTTGAGGGCGCGATCAAGGGGATGATCGGGGCCCTGGACGACCCGTACTCGCAGTACCTCACGTCGGAGGAGTTCAAGGCGAGCCTCCAAGGCATCTCGGGCGAGTTCGAGGGGATCGGGGCGACGATCGGCACCGTGGACGCGAGTGGCGCCTCATCGAGCTGCGTGGACCTCGGGCCGGCCTGCCGGATGGTCATCGTGGCCCCGCTCCGGGACGCGCCCGCCGAGAAGGCGGGCCTCCTCCCGGGCGACGTGGTCACGCACATCGATGGGGTGGCCGTCGACGGCCAGACCCTCGAGGCGGCGCGCATGAAGGTGCGCGGACCGAAGGGGACGCCCGTCGTGCTGACGATCGAGCGCGGCGGCGACGCTCCCCGGGACATCGAGGTGGTGCGGGCGGTGATCGTGTCGCCCGAGGTGGAGTCCGAGGACCTTGCCGACGGATCCGTGGGCTACATCCGGCTGGCCGGCTTCTCGGATCACGCCGCAGCGCAGTTCGACGAGGCCGTCGCGGAGGACGTCGCGGCCGGGCGCAAGAAGCTGATCGTCGACCTGCGCGGGAACCCCGGCGGCTACGTGACCGCGGCTCGCGACATCGCCAGCCAGTTCCTCGACGGCGGCACCATCTTCTGGGAGGAGGACGCCGACGGGACGCTCGTCGAGTCGACGGCAACGACGGGTGGCGAGGCGATTGACGACGGGATCGAGGTCGTGGTGCTCATCGACGGCGGGTCGGCATCGGCATCCGAGATGGTGGCCGGCGCCCTGCACGACCGCGATCGGGCGACCCTCGTCGGCACGAAGTCGTTCGGCAAGGGCACCGTGCAGCAGTGGACCCAGCTGGAGGGCGATCGCGGCGGCTTCCGGCTGACCATCGCCAAGTGGCTGACGCCCGACAAGATCTGGATCCACGGCGCGGGGATCACCCCGGATGTCGTGGTGGACGAGCAGCCCACGAAGCCGGGCGACGACCCGGTGTTGGACGCGGCGCTGGAGGAGCTCGACGCTGTCACCACGGGCTCGAGGTAGGGCTGGCTCGATCCGTCCGGCCCTCGCGAGCGATGTGCCCGACAATCCACCTTGACTTCAGTCCACGATCCTGACCTCATTCGGACGACCAGGAGGAACAATGGAGCACGTCCTTGTTGGCTACGCGACGCGGCACGGCGCGACGCGCGGGATCGCGGAACGGATCGGCACGAGGCTGCGCGATGCGGGGCTCGAGGCAGACGTCCGCCCCGTCTCGGCGGTGCGTGACCTGCCGGAATTCGCTGCTTGCGCACCCCGGCAGGATCGGGTACGGTCGCTTGCGAACGAAAGGAGGTGATGTGCAGTGATAGACAGTCGAAGTTGCTGCACCACCTCGTCGGAGATCGCCGCCTAGTTGCGATCCCGACGGGTGGTCGGTAGCAAATGAACGCCGGTCCGGCAACGGGCCGGCGTTCGTGCGTCCGGAGCCCCGTGTCGCTCGTGCGACACTGACCGTTCCACCCACGAGAGGAGCCCCCGATGGGCGAGACGATCGCCCGCAACCGACGAGCGCACCACGACTACAGCATCGAGGAGACCTTCGAGGCCGGCATCGTGCTGCGCGGCACCGAGATCAAGAGCGTCCGCGACCACAAGGTGAGCCTCGCGGATGCCTACGCGCGCATCGAGCGTGACGAGGCCTGGATCATCGGCCTCCACATCGCCCCGTGGGGAACGACGGACGTCCGCTTCAACCACGAGCCCAAGCGCGCCCGGAAGCTGCTCCTCCACCGCCGGGAGATCGACGAGCTCCTCGGCAAGACCAAGGCCAAGGGCCTCACGGTCGTGCCGCTCTCGATCTACCTCTCGCGGGGCAGGGCGAAGATGGAGCTGGGCCTCGCCCGCGGCAAGCAGACCTGGGACCGGCGGCGCGAGATCGCGGAGCGGGATGCGAAGCGGGACATGGAGCGCCAGGTCGCGGACGCGCGACGGCGGTAGGGTTCGCCGATCAGCGGTCGCCGGCGCTAACGTCACCCTGGCGCCACCGGCGCCCAAGGCGCAGGAGGGATCGATGCGGCTCGCGCGGATGCTCCAGGCGGTCGACCTGCACGCGGCGGGGGAGCCGGGGCGGGTCATCGTGGGCGGGGTCCTGGACGTCCCCGGCGCGACGATGCTCGAGAAGGCCCGCCACCTCGAGCACCACGGCGACGGGCTCCGCCGGCTGATGCTCCGCGAGCCGCGCGGCTACCCGGCCCTGTGCGCGAACGTGATCCTGCCGCCCACGCATCCCGACGCCGATGCCGGGCTACGTGATCATGGAGCACGTCGAGTACCCGGGCATGTCCGGGACCAACACGATCTGCGTGGCCACGGCGCTGCTCGAGACCGGCATGCTGCCGATGACCGAGCCGGTCACCGAGATCACGCTCGAGGCGCCGGCTGGGCTGATCCGGATCCGGGCCACCTGTGCCGGCGGCAAGGTCACCGGCGTCACGTTCCGCAACGTGCCGGCCTTCGCGACGCACCTGGACACCCCGATCGAGGTGCCACAGCTGGGCACGGTCGTGGTGGACGTGGCGTACGGCGGGATGTTCTACGTCATCGCGGACGCGGAGGAGCTGGGGTTCCGCGCTCCTCCCGGACGAGGGACGGGACATCACGCGGGTCACCGAGATGATCAAGGCCGCCGCGGCGGAGCAGCTGCCGGTGGTCCACCCAGACCAGCCCGGGTTCGCCGGGATCACCATCGGTCAGCTGTCCGGACCGCCGCACGACCCCAGGAACTCGTGGCGCAACGTGGTCACGGTCTCGACCGGGGCGCTTGGACTGGTCCGAGCCGTCGACGTGGACGGGCGTCATCGACCGGTCGCCGTGCGGGACCGGCACCTGCGCCAAGATGGCCGTCCTCCACGCGAAGGGGCAGCTGGCGGTTGGCCAGGACTTCCGCCACGAGGGGATCCTCGGGACGGTGTTCACCGGCGGCTCCTCGAGGAGACGCGGGTCGGCGAGCGGACCGCGGTCGTGCCCACGATCACCGGGACGGCGTGGATCACGGGCTTCGCGTCCTACGTCGTGGATCCGACTGACCCGTTCCCGGAGGGGTACACCGTCGGCGACCTCTGGTAGGTCTCGAGCCAGCGACGCCGTCGCAGTGTCCCGGGGTCCGATAGTCGCCGGTGGCAGGCCTCTCGAGGCGGATCGGGGCCTGCCAGGCCCAGTTCCGACGCCCGACTCCCGGTTCAGCGCCGCTCACGGGTCAGGCAGTCCCGGAGCCAACCCTTGACGGCCGGCGACGGTGACTGGCGGACCCCGGGGGCCAACGGCAGCACGTCGCGAGCGCTGGGGCGTGCAGCCATCGGGTCGTGCGCAGCGTCACGGGGCTGGCGCAGATCAGCCGCCCGCGGTCACGCCGCAGGACGCGGACCCTATCGGGCTGGGGCGATGCGCGGCACCCCGGAGCGGGCCAGCTTCTCCTCGAACCGCTTCGCCGCACCGGCGCGCTCTCCGAGCAGCAGGTGGTGCTGGGCCTGCCGAAGTTCGGTGCGGAGTCGCAGCTGGGGCTGGGCGACGTGCTCGCGGCCCTCGGCATGCCCGCGGCGTTCGACGCGGACACGGCCGACTTCTCCGGGATGACAGTCGCCGACCGGCTGTACATCAGCGCGGTGATCCACCAGGCCAACATCGACGTCGACGAGAAGGGGACCGAGGCCGCGGCGGCCACGGCCGTCGTGATGGCTGCCAGCGCCGCGCCGGCGCCGCCCGTCGAGATGACCGTGGACCGTCCGTTCATGTTCGCGCTGCGCGACATGGAGACGGGCGCCATCCTGTTCCTCGGCCGGATCACGAAGCCCGAGGTCCGGTCCTAAACCGTAACCTCGTGCCGCAGCCGGACCACGCCGGAGTCCACGTTTCCGGGACCTATCAACCAGGAGCGATGCGCGGCACGCCGGAACGTGCCAGCCGCTCCTCGAAGCGCTTCGCGGCCGCGTCCAGCGTGTCCAGGTGCTCTGCCAGCCGCCGGCGGGCCTCCTCGGCGGCCGCATCGAGCCCGCTGAGCTCGAACACGCCCCAGTACCGCAGGATCGGCAGCAGGACCTCGTCGCGGTGGACGCGCAGGTCGTAGATGCCGGCCTTCGCGATGTCGGCTGCCTTGCGCAGGAAGTTCGGGATCCCGGCGCCCGGCATCTTGAAGGCGAGGACCTCGTCCGTGATCGCGCGGACGGCGGCCGACGGCTCGATCGCGAGCGCGGCCTTGAGGATGTCGCGGTAGAAGATCATGTGCAGGTTCTCGTCGGCCGCGATCCGGACCATGATCCGGTCCGCGACGGGATCGTCCGAGTAGCGCCCGGTGTTGCGGTGCGAGATCCGGGTCGCGAGCTCCTGGAACGCCACGTAGGCCAGGCCGTGGAGCGTGTCCGGCGAGGCCATGTCGTAGCCGCGCTCGAGCTGGTTCATCCGCCCGCGCTCCAGCAGCACCGGGTCGATGTTGCGGGTGACCGTGAGGTAGTCGCGCAGCACGATCGCGTGGCGCCCCTCCTCCGCCGTCCAGCGCCCGACCCAGGTGAGCCAGGCGCCGTCGCCCCTCCCGAACATCCCGTGGATCAGCCGGTGGTAGCTGGGCAGGTTGTCCTCCGTGAGGAGGTTGATCTCGAACGCCGTCTGGGCCACGCCCGTCAGCCGCGGCTGGTCGGGGGTCCAGGGCTCCGTGTCGAAGTCGCGTCCCAGCCGATACGGGATGTAGTCGTGGGGGAACCACTCCTGGGTCACCTTGAGATGGCGATCGAGCAATCGCCCGGCCTCCGGCTCCAGCTCCTCGAGCAGGCGCCGGTCGAGGGCGGGGATCGCGACGGGGGGAACGACGTCGTCGGGCATGGGTCACCGTGGCAGCAGGGGGAACGCGGACGCGTCTGCGGTTCGACGGAGTGTACGGGCAGCCCGCCGGGCGCCTCCGCCACTTCCGTGCAGGTGTGCAGCAACGTCGAGCCCGCTCAGCGGGTCGTGCCCGCTCGCCGGGTCGTGCCCGTTCAGCGGGTCGTGCCCACCCGGCGCTCGACCCCCACCGACGCCGGTGCTAGGATTCGGCCCCCGAACAGCGGTTCGGTCCTGTGGGGATGCGTGGTTTCGACAGGGCTTGGCTGCCAGGGAACGCGAGCCGAGGTGCCGTCAGGCCTCGTTAAACCGGCGGCAAAACGAAGTAACTGCCAACAAGCAGCCTGCTCTCGCCCTCGCCGCTTAGGCGGTAAGGTGAGCATGGAAGCGGCCTCCCCTTCGCGGGCCGTGGAAGTGTCACTCAGCGAAGGTGCAACCCCGGTGAGGTCACGTAACCGGGAGCCAAGCCCGATCTAGGGACACGGGAATGGGCCGATGGTGAGCCTGCCGATGGGCGCCCCGACGGCTGACGAAAAGCATCGGACACGCTCGTAGTGGGTCCTGGCGAAGGGTTCTGGACGGGGAGTTCGACTCTCCCCCATCTCCACCACTCCGCCTCATCGCGCCCCGTGCGTTGTCGTCATCCGCGGGTAGAGGTCGCGGAGGAGCGCCACCTCGGCCATGTGGTTGATGAACTCGCGGTTCGTCCACCACAGCACGCCGATGAACGGGATGTGCGGATCCATCCCGTGCGGATAGGCGCTGAAGCCGGGGACGTCGAGCTGCTCGTCGGTGAGGGTCTCGCACGATGCGATCCAGCGGTCGACCTGCTCGGACAGGCCCGCCAGCGCAACAACCGGGTCCGGCGAGAAGTCCACCACCTCGTTCGGGTCGGTCGACCTCGCGCCGAACGACCATTCCCAACGTCCCGCGATCCCGTTCGCGACATGCGCGACACGCCAGGCGATGGTTGCGACAGGCCCGGGGGCGAACGGGTCCAGCCCGTCGTCGAAGTCCAGAACCCACTCGCCGGGCCCGAAGGCGTTCGGCGTGCGTGCCGCCCCCCGACGACGGAGCGAGTGCATCCCCTCGAACGGCTCCCAGAGGTACTCGGCCGAGGACATCCCCGCGAACCGCGGGAAGTAGAGGTCCCGCGACTCGCGCAGCTGGTCGAGCAGCACGCCCACGCGATCGATCCGAACTCCACGGCACCCTCCTCGACCGTTGGGCGAACCCGCCTGGCCGCGCGCCGCGCGCTCCCGATGGTATCGCGGACCTACCGGACCGCCGCGCGAGCGTCCGCGCGAGTCCGATGGGATATGGACACGCCGACGGGGCGTCGTGCTCAGTTCCCGCCCACCAGGTGGATGTCGACGTCGGGGAGCTGCGCCGCGAGGCGGTCCGATAGCGACCCGTGCAGGAGTCCCTCCAGCCTGCCGGGCGACGCGTGCGGCACGAAGAGGTGCGTGCCGCCCAGGTCTCGCACGGCCGCGCCCACCTGTTCCGCGATGTCGCCGGAGCCAAGCCGTGCCATGCGCGCGCCGAGCTCGACCGCCACGTCGAGGGCCTCGCGGAGGTCCTTCGCCCGGTCGAACGGCATCGCGTCGACGGTCTCCGACGGCGGGACCAACGCCACCAGACCGGCGTGCAGCGCTCCGGCCAGCGATGCGGCGCGCCGGACGGCGCGCCCCGAGCCGCGACTCCCGTCGACGAGCACGAGCACGCGCTCCGAGACGAGGGACAGCGTGGCGTGGTTCACGCCCTCGAGCTGGCCCTCCACCCGGCGCGCGACCACGCGCAGCGAGAGCTCGCGGAGCGCGGTGAGGTTGGCCTCCGTGAAGAACCGCTCCAGCGCCACCTGGGTGCGTTCGGGCGGATAGACATTCCCATGCCGCATCCGCTGGCGGAGCGCGTGGGGGCTCATGTCGACGAGCTCGATCTCGTCCGCGCTGAGCAGGACGTCGTCGGGAAGCCGCTCGTTCACTGGGGCGCCGGTGATGGTCGCCACCGCGTCCGCCAGCGAATCCAGGTGCTGCACGTTCATCGTGGACACGACGTGGATCCCAGCGTCGCGGATCAACTCCACGTCCTGCCACCGCTTCTCGCGCTCGGAGCCGGGGGTGTTGGTGTGGGCGAGCTCGTCGATCAGCGCGACCGTCGGGCGTCGGGCGATCACGGCGTCCGTGTCCATCTCCTCGACCGTGATCCCGCGGTGCGTCGTGGATCGGCGGGGCACCACCTCGAGGCCATCGACGAGTGCCATCGTGAGCCGGCGGCCGTGCCCCTCGACGTATCCCACCACGACGTCCGTGCCGCGGTCCTTCCGCCGGTGGCCCTCCTCGAGCATCCGGTAGGTCTTGCCGACGCCGGGTGCCATACCCACGTACAGCCGCAGCCGGCCGCGCCGGGCCGCGGCGTCGGCCCGGTACCGCTCGAGGAGCTCCTCCGGGGAGGGTCGCTCGTCGAAGGCGTCACGCTCGCTGCTGGTCATCGCGAAACCCTCCTTCATGCCAGCAGGCCCTCGAGGTCGAGGTTGAGCTCCAGGACGTTGACACGCGGCTCGCCCAGGAAGAACAGCAGCGGTCCATGCGTGTGGCGGTCCACGGCCGCCTGCACCGCGGCGGCGTCGAGGCCACGGGCCCAAGCCACGCGGGCCACCTGGAAGGCGGCCGCCGCCGGACTGATGTGCGGGTCCAGGCCGGACCCGGAGGCTGTCACCAGGTCCACGGGCACGGCGCCCCCGCCGTTCGCGGCGCGGAGCCGGTCCACGTCGGCGGCGACGCGGTCGATGAGGTCCCGGCTGGTCGGGCCCAGGTTGGAGCCGGCCGAGGCCATGCCGTCGTAGCCGTCGCCGGCCGCGGACAGCCGGCCCCAGAAGTAGCGAGGGTCGGAGAAGGCCTGGCCGATCAACGCGGAACCCACCGTGGTGCCGTTCGCCGTGATCATGGACCCGTTCGCCTGGCCCGGGAAGACGAGCTGGGCGACGGCGGTGACGGCGGCGGGGTAGGCGACGCCGGTGACCAGGGTCAGGGCGACCAGCACCACGAGGGCGGGCCGCAGGTACAGGCGCCAGGAGGCGGACATCTCAGACCTCACGCGAGACCGATCGCCGTCACGATGACGTCGATCACCTTGATGCCCAGGAACGGCAGGATGATGCCGCCCAGGCCATAGACGAGCAGGTTGCGCCGCAGCAGGACGCTCGCCGGCGCGGGCCGGAAGGCCACGCCCCGGAGGGCCAGCGGGATGAGCGCCACGATGATCAGGGCGTTGAAGATGACCGCCGAGAGGATGGCGCTGTCGGGGCTGGAGAGACCCATCACGTTGAGCGCGTTCAGGGGTGGATACACGCCGGCGAACAGCGCGGGCAGGATCGCGAAGTACTTCGCCACGTCGTTGGAGATCGAGAACGTCGTGATCGAGCCTCGCGTGATCAGCAGCTGCTTGCCGATCGCGATGACCTCCAGCAGCTTGGTCGGGTCGGAGTCGAGGTCGACCATGTTGGCCGCCTCCTTGCTGGCGGAGGTACCGCTGTTCATCGCGATGCCGACATCGGCCTGGGCGAGCGCCGGGGCGTCGTTGGTGCCGTCGCCGGTCATGGCCACGAGGTGGCCGTCGGCCTGCTCCTTGCGGATGAACGCGATCTTGTCCTCGGGGCGGGCCTCGGCGACGAAGTCGTCCACGCCGGCCTCGCGGGCGATGGTGGCGGCGGTGAGCGGGTTGTCGCCGGTGATCATCACCGTGCGCACGCCCATCCGGCGGAACTCGTCGAAGCGCTCGGAGAGGCCGGGCTTCACCGTGTCCTTGAGCTCGATCAGGGCGATCGGCGCCGTGCCGTGGCGGAGCACCAGTGGGGTGGCTCCGCGGGCGGCCACGCCGTCCGCCTCGGCGGCGATCGGGGCGGGGAGGCCGTCGGGCAGCGCCGCGGCGATCGCATCCACCGCGCCCTTGAGCAGCTCCCCGCCGTCCGTGAGGATCACGCCGCTGCTGCGGGTCTCCGCGCTGAAGTCACGCTGCTCCGCGATCCTGGCGTCCAACGCGCGGATCGCGGCGTCGTCGCCCTCGCCGCCCGGCAGGCCCAGCTCGCCAAGGCGGGCACGGGCGAGGGCCACGATGGACCGGCCCTCGGGCGTCTCGTCCCGGAGCGAGGACAGGAGGGCCAGCTCCAGGGCCTCGCCCTCCGTGACGCCGGGCGCCGGGAGGATCTGCGAGGCGAGCCGGTTGCCGAACGTGATCGTCCCGGTCTTGTCGAGCAGGATCACGTCCACGTCGCCGGCCGCCTCCACCGCCCGGCCGCTCATGGCCAGCACGTTGAAGCGCGCAACGCGATCCATGCCCGCGATGCCGATGGCGGACAGGAGGCCGCCGATGGTCGTGGGGATGAGGCACACGAGCAGGGCGACCAGGGCCACGACACTGACCGAGGCGCCCGCGTAGGCCGCGAACGGCTGGAGGGTGACCGTCGCCAGCAGGAACACCAGCGTGAGGCCGGCCAGCAGGATCGACAGGGCCAGCTCGTTGGGGGTCTTCTGGCGGGCGGCGCCCTCGACCAGCGAGATCATCCGGTCCAGGAAGGTCTCGCCCGGGTTGGCGGTGATGCGCACGGCCAGCCAGTCCGAGACGACGGTGGTGCCGCCGGTGACCGACGAGCGGATGTCCGTGCCCGGCTCCTTGAGGACGGGGGCGGATTCTCCAGTGATCGCGGCCTCGTTGACGTAGGCCACGCCCTCGATGACGTCCCCGTCGGACGGGATCGTCTCGCCCTCGCGCACCACGACGATGTCGCCGGCACGGAGCTCGGCCGAGCCGACGTCGGTGAGCGCGCCGCCGGCGTCGCGCCGATGGGCCATGGTCACCGAGCGCGTCTTGCGCAGCGTCGCCGCCTGGGCCTTGCCGCGCGCCTCGGCGACGGCCTCGGCGTAGGTCGCGAACAGGACGGTGAACCACAGCCACGCCGCGATCTGGACGTCGAACGAGATGGCCGTGCCGCCACCGGTCTGCAGGCCGGCCAGCCGCAGGAGGGCGATGACCGTGACCAGGGCCGCCGTGATCTCCACGACGAACATGACCGGGTTGCGGGCGAGGTGGCGCGGGTCCAGCTTGCGGACGGCCTGGGGGAGGGCGGCGCTGGAGCGACGCCCCGATCGAGGATGCCCGGGGACTTGGGAGGCTCGGCGCTCGGGCTTCTGGCCGCCGAGCTGGACGAAGCGCTGGAAGCGGCGGGTGCCGCGTGCGGTGTCGAGGGTCACGGGAAGACAACCCCAGCCTGCTGGAGGAGGTGCTCGACGATCGGGCCGAGCGCCATCGCGGGGAGGAAGTTGAGGGCGCCGATGATGATCACGACCCCGACCAGGAGGACGACGAACATGGCACCCGTGGTGGGAAACGTGCCCGCCGAGACGGCCACGCGGCGCTTCGCGGCGAGCGACCCGGCGATCGCGAGGATCGGGATGATCATGGCGAACCGGCCGACCAGCATCGCGAGGGCGCCGGCCACGTTGTAGAACGGCGTGTTGCCGGTGAGGCCGCCGAAGGCGGAGCCGTTGTTGGCGGTCTGGCTGGCGAACGCGTACAGGATCTCGCTGAAGCCGTGGGGACCCGCGTTGAGCGGTCCGGCCTGTCCGGCGGGCGTGGCCACGGCGAGGGCCGTGAAGCCCAGGATGCTGGCCGAGAGGACGAGCACGACGAGCATGCTCATCTTCATCTCGAAGGTCTCGACCTTCTTGCCCAGGTACTCCGGCGTGCGGCCGACCATGAGGCCCGCGATGAACACGGTGAGCAGGGCGAACACGAGCATGCCGTACAGGCCGGCGCCCACCCCGCCCGGGGTGATCTCGCCCAGGAGCATCAGGAACAGGGGCACGAGGCCGCCCAGCGGCGTGAAGCTGTCGTGCATCGAGTTGACCGCGCCCGTGCTCGTCCCGGTGGTGATCGCGGCCCACAGGCCACCCGCGGACGCCCCGAACCGGAGCTCCTTGCCCTCCATGTTGCCGAGCGCCTGGTCCACGCCCGCCGGGAACAGCGGGTTGCCCTGTGACTCGGCCGCGATCGCGCCGATCGAGGCGATCACGAGGATCCCGGCCATGGCGGCGAACACGGCCCAGCCCTGGCGCCGGTCACCCGCCAGCACGCCGAAGGTGGCGGTCAGCGAGAAGGGGATCACCAGGATGAGCACCTGCTCGAGCAGGTTGGTGAGGGCGGTGGGGTTCTCGAAGGGGTGGGCGGAGTTGGCGTTCACGATGCCGCCGCCGTTGGTCCCCAGCTCCTTGATCGCCTCCTGTGAGGCGATGGGGCCGAGGTAGATCGTCTGGGGGCTCTCGAGCCCGGTGACCGCGGCCGGCCCGCTGAACGTCTGCGGGACGCCCTGCCACACGAGCACCAGGGCCGCGACGAATGCGATCGGCAGGAGCACGTACAGGGTGGCCCGGACGATGTCGGTCCAGAAGTTGCCGATCGTCGGCGCTGTTCGACGGGTCAGGCCGCGCACCAGCGCGATCGCGATGGCCAGGCCGACCGCCGCCGACACGAAGTTCTGGACGGCGAGCCCGGCCGCCTGGGTGAGGTGGGCCATCGTGGACTCGCCCGCGTAGTTCTGCCAGTTCGTGTTGGCGACGAAGCTCACGGCGGTGTTGAGGGCGAGGTCCTCGGGCACGGCGCCGACGCCCGTCGGGTTCAGCGGCAGCACCCCCTGGGCCCGCTGCAGGAGGTATAGGGCGAGGATCGACAGGAGGCTGAACAGCAGCATGGCGACGGCGTACCCACGCCAGCCCTGCTCGCGGGCCGGGTCGACGCCGGCCACGCGGTAGATGCCGCGCTCCACCGGGCCCAGCAACCTCGCCAGCGGATGCCGCCCGCCCTCCAGCACGGTCGCGATGTAGCGGCCCAGGAACGGTGTCACGAGGGCGACGACGCCCAGGATGACGACGAGCGAGACGAGGGAGTTGGTGACCATGGCCTAGAACCGCTCGGGCCGCAGCAGCGCGACCAGCAGGTAGATGCCGAGGAGCAGGCTCAGGACGCCGGCGACAAGCTCGATGGAGATCACGAGCGCACCGCCTGGCACAGCCAGATGAGCCCGCCGAGCGCGAGGAACACGGCGACGAGCAGGGCAAGGACGGCGAGATCGGTCACGGACGGGCTCCGAGGAATCGCTCCACGGTGGCGACGAGGGTCTCCATCGCGAAGGGCTTGGGGAGGTAGCCGGCCACGGCGAATTCGCGCAGCTGGCGGGGGTTGACGGTGACGGCAGTCGTCACCACCACGGGCGGGGAGCCGGCCCCGACGAGCGAGCCGCTCCGCAGGAAATCCCACCCGGTGTCGCCGGGCAGGTTGAGGTCCAGCAGCACCATGGCCGGGGTGAGGCCGGCCGCAAGCTGCGCGGTCGCGTCCTCGGCGGACACGGCTTCCGCCACGCGGAATCCCTTGGCCGCCAGGTGGCGCGCGAGGATGGGACGGAGGTCCTCGTCGTCCTCCACCAGCAGGACGTGCACGTGCTCCGTGGTGGTCACCCGTCCGCCTCCACGATGATCGCGAGGCCGGCCTCGTCGACCGTGTACGACGGCACGACGCGCACCCCGGCCGCTGCGGCGTAGCGCCGGGCCGGCTCCAGGACGTGGTCCCCCAGGCGCAGCCCGGCGACCATGGCGCGCGGAGCGGCCCCGCCCGCGACCAGGAGGATCGCCTCCTGGACCAGCCGGAGCTCGCCCGCCAGCTGCCGGCGGACGGCATCGTCGGGATCGACGTCGTGTTCCATGCCCCAACGATCGTCCGTGCCGCCAAGAGGCGGCGGGGGTCAGGCCGGGTCGGACGCCTGAAGATCGCCTGAAATCGCGTCGCCGTCATCCGCCATGCGGTAGCCGACGCCGGGCTCCGTGACGATCAGGGCCCCGGCCCGCAGCGAGAGGGTCGGCGGCGTTGAGCTTGCGGCGGACGCTGCTCACGTGGACGTACACGTAGTCGTCCTCGCCCTGGTAGGCCTGGCCCCACACGGCGCGCAGCAGCCGGCCCTTGGTCACGATCCGGCCGCGGTGGACCAGGAGGACCTTGAGGATCTCGAACTCGCGGGGCGTGAGGGCCACGGGTCGGCCCTCGAGCAACACCTGGTGGCGCTCCACGTCCACCTCGATCGGCCCGCTGCGCAGCCGGCCCAGCGGGTCGGCGGCGGGGCCGGCGGCATGGCGGAGGGCCACCTTGATCCGGACGCGGAGCTCCGCGATTCCGAACGGCTTGGTGACATAGTCGTCGGCACCGCGCTCCAGGGCGTCCACCTTCTCCCGCTCCTCGAAACGGCCGGACAGGATGACGATGGGGGTCGAGGCCTCCTTGCGGATCGCGCGGATCACGTCCAAGCCGTCCCGGTCGGGGAGGCCCAGGTCCAGCAGCACGAGGTCCGGGCGCCGGGTGGCGAACCGCTCGAGGCCCGTGCGCGCGTCCTCCGCCTCCACGACACGGTAGCCCGCCGATCCGAGCTCCCGCGCGAGCACCTCGCGGGTCGCCGGGTCGTCCTCGATCACCAGGACCAGGGCGCCAGCCGCATCGCTCATGGGGCGGGCTCGTCCGTGGGCGCCACCATCGGCAGGTCGAAGTCCATGGCCAGCCCGCCCAGGACGCTGCGACGCGCGGTCACGCGGCCGCCGGTCGCCTCGATGAGCCCGCGGACCACCGCGAGCCCGATGCCCAGACCGCCCCTCGATCCGCCGCGCGCTCCCGGGGCCCGGTAGAACTTCTCGAACAGGCGCGGGAGCACCTCGGGTGCGACACCGGGTCCGCCGTCCTCGATCGTGAGCCGGATCGTGGCCGCGTCCAGCGGCGCGGCGGAGATCCGGATGGGGGCATCCTCGGGGGTGTACTTGAGGGCGTTGTCCAGCACGTTGGTCACCGCGGAGTCCACGAACACCGCGTCCACCCGGACCACGGCCGGCTGAAGGTCGACATCGAGCCTGCGCCCACCGAGGCGGCGTCGGACCCGCTCGAGCGGTTGGGTCAGCAGGTCGTCAAGGTCGTAGAGATCCCGTTCCACGCGCAGGGCCCCGGCTTCGATCCGGCTCATGTCCAGGAGGTTGGCGACCAGCGCGTTGAGGTACTCGACCTCGCGTTCGATGGCCTGCGTGTTGGCGTGCCGGTCCTCGGGCGACAGCGTGGAGTCGCTGTCCAGGCTGCCCGCCGCCGCGCGGATCACGGCCAACGGCGTCCGGAAGTCGTGGGACACCGACTGGAGCAGCGACGTCTTGAGCTGGTCACCCTGGCGGGCGACCTCGGCCGCCTGGACCTCCTGGGCGACGCGGTCCCGGGCCATCGCCTGGCCGATCTGGTCCGCCGCGGCCGCGAGCAGCCGGGTGGGCGTCAGGGGCGGCTCACCGGTGCTGGGCTCGCGCTCCGCCCAGATGGAGCCCAGCGCCTCGCCGCTTGCCTCGATCCGCACGCGGTACACGTCCATCGCGCCACGCTGGCGCCCGGACGGCGTGGGCTGGACGACGAGCGCCCAGGCGGCGGGCTCGTCACCGGGCCTGCGTTGAAGCACCCGGATGCGGCCCGGCCTGGGCCTGGGGCGCTCGGGATCGGTGTCCGCGGCCACGCGCTCGGCGGCCGGGTCCGCCCCGAATCCCACCCAGATCCGGTGCATGCCCGTCTCGCCGCACAGGGTCTGGACGATCTGCCCCAGGGCGGCCTCCGTGGACGTCCGGGTGGCCAGCACGCGCGACACGCCGAACAGCGCCCGTGCCTCGCGCTCGCGCTCGATCGCCGCCTCGGCGCGTGCCCGCTGGAGCGCGGCCAGCCGGCCGACCACGACACCCGCGAACAGGAGCAGGCCCAGGTTCAGCCACTCGGCCGGGTCGGCCACCGTGAACGTGTACAGGGGCGTGATGAACAGGAAGTCGTAGAGCAGGAATGAGGCAACCGACGCCGCCACCGCCGCGCCCGTACCTGACGCCACGCCGCAGAACACCACGGCCACGAGGTACACCATCGAGGCATTCGAGACCCCGGCGACCCCCTCGAGCACCGACACGGCGACGGTCGCGAGACCGAGCGACACGAGGACGAGCACCGTCGAACGTGCCATCCCGGGTGCCCGCGAGCGCCATGACGCAGTCATCGTGTCGATGCTACCCGCACGCCCGTCGCCAGACAGGGGCCTCGCCGCGCCGGGCTTGCGCAACACGGCGCACCCGTGCAGCAGGTGCTTGCCTGCGCGTCCCAGGGGCCCGCGCGCCACGCGGGTGGGGGTAGCCCCACCCCAAAGATGCCCGCTGCCCGGCTGGGAGCGATGGGCGTCACGGCGCACAGTCATGGCATCGAACAGCTAGCCGGCGCGGGTCCTGCCCTGCGGGGTGCCGCGCCACCACCGTCCAGGAGGGATGGGTGCCATGACCGTCAGACGAGGGACGCTCTACAGCGGGGTGTTCCTGATCGCCGCCGGCGCCGCGCTGCTCGGCGTCGTCGTGGGTGTCCTCGATGCCAACGCCGTCGCGAACACGGTGGGCACCCTGTGGCCGCTCGCCGTGATCGCCCTGGGCGTCGGGCTGGTGCTCCGTCGCTCACGGGCCGCACTGGGTGCCGGGGTTCTTGCCGCCGTGGTGACCGGCCTCGCGCTCGGTGCGTCGATCGTCGCGCTGCCCGACCTGCCCGACAGGTGGGCGGACGACGCCTGGGTCGTCAGGAATGGCAGCGCCTGGGAGTCGTCGTGGTGCGACGAGCGCCCCGTTCAAGGCTGGCCTGGCCGTCGATGCCGGCGCCGGCTCCGTGACCATCTACCCCGAGGGAGGGTGCAAGTGAACCCGCGTCGTCTCTACCGCAGTCGTGATCGCCAGCTGGCCGGCGTTGCCGGCGGGATGGCCGAGTACCTCGACATCGACCCGACGGTCGTCCGGATCCTCTGGATCGTCGTCGGCATCGCCTCCGGGGGGCTGGTCCTCCTGGCGTACCTCATCCTTGCGCTGGTGATCCCGCAGGCGCCGTACGCAGCGGCGCCCGGTGCCCCGGCCGGCTGGGCCGCGGCAGGAGCGCCCGCCGGCTGGGCCGCGGCTCCCGGCGCCTCCACGGGCTGGACGACACCACCCGCAGCGCCCGCATGGGACCCGGCCCCAGCCGTCAACCATGCCGCAGCCCCGGCTGCCTCACCGCGGGAGAAGGACCGGGGGATCGGGGCCGCCGCCATCTTCGGGATCGTGCTGATCGTGATCGGCGTCATCGCACTCGCCGACGCGGTGCTGCCCGGCTGGGTCGCCGGCGCCATCCTCGGACCCGCGGTGATCCTCGCTCTCGGCGCCGCGCTCCTGGCGTCGTCGATCCGCCGCACCTCGGACGATGCTCCCACCGCCGCCGCACCCACGCCATCCGCCGAACCCGCTCCCCAGAACGACCTGGTTGCGACTGCCCAGCCCTGGGATGCCACCGACACGCAGGCCGTGGACCCGGTCGTCATCGCGTCGACCCCGGGGACGGCCCGCGAGGCCTCCGGCGAGGAAGGGGCACTCCCGGCCTGATCTCTCGCCGGCACCGCCCGGTCGCGACCGGATCCCCTCGTTCCCGGCGCTCGGCGTGGACTCGCCGGGCGCCTAGGATACGTTCGCAAGGAGTGATGGCAGCGACCAGCATCGGGCTGGGCGTCCCGATCCAGCAGATCCCAAGGGAGGTGCGGCGTGGTTCCCGACGTGCGACGGTGGCGTCGCTGGACGTGGCTGGTCCTTGCCTGGACGGCAGCCATGGTAGCGATGGCCCTCGTGCTAACGACGACACTCGGCGGAATCTGCGACGACCTCGAGGGCCTGGGCTTCGCCGCGTGCTCGGCCGGCAGCCTGGCAGGCACATTCCTTGGCTGGGTGATCGTCGCGTGGGCCTGGCTGGTCGGCTTCCTGGTCCTGACGGTCATCTGGTTCGCGCGCCGACCGCTTCGCCGCCTCTGCCCGCCCTATGGACACCCCGTCGACATGGGACGGGCGACGTGCCGGGTCTGCGGGTACGAGTTCCGCGCCGGCGACTGACGCAGGATCGCGTTCACGAGTCACGGAGGCTGCCTGCCCGCGCCGCGGTCAGGTAGCCTCCTTCTTTTCTTGGACGAGCAGCAAGAGGGACCTCGTGACCGACGCCAACCCGCTAGACGCCGCACAGTGGGACGACTCCATCCCGGTGTCGGACGACTTCTACCACCACGTCAACGCCCGGTGGCTCGCGGCCAACCCGGTCCCGCCCGAGTACCCGATGTGGGGCGCCTACATCCAGCTCGACCACGACAACAAGGAGCTCACGCGGCGCCTGCTCGAGGAAGCCGCGTCGGCGGGCGACGCCGGTGACGCGATCAGCCGCCTGGTGGGCAACTACTACGCGGCGGGCATGGACGAGGCCGGGATCGCCGGCGCGGGCGCGGAGCCGCTGCGCCCCTTCCTGGACAGGATCGAGGCGGTTGCGACGGTCGAGGATGTCCGCGCCGTCGCCCTGGACCTCCATCGCCTGGGGGTCGGTCCCCTGTTCGGGATCGGCGTCGAGGCTGACTTCGAGGACGCGGACGTCTATCTCGCCTACGTCCAGCAGGCCGGCCTGGGGCTGCCCGAGCGCGGCTACTACCTCAACGACGACGAGCGGTCGGTGGCGCTGCGCGGTGCCTATCGAGCACACGTCGCGGCCCAGCTGGCCAACCTGGGTGCCGTTCCGGACGAGGCCCGGGCCGGTGCCGAGGCGATCCTCGCCTTCGAGCGGCGCCTGGCCGAGGCGTCCCTGTCGCCCGAGCAGCACCGCGACCCGAAGCTGACGCTGAACCGCTTCGAGGTCGGGGCGCTCGACGAGGAGGTGCCCGGTCTCCGGCTGGGCGCGTTCCTGCGCGAGGTCGGGATCACGAGCGAGACCGTCAGCGTCGACAACCTGGCCTTCTTCAAGGCCGTGGACGCGGCCCTCGGCGAGACTCCGCTCGAGACGCTGCGCAACGTCCTGCGCTGGCACCTGGTCCGGGCGAGCGCATCGTCCCTGGCACCCGCCTTCGAGGACGAGCACTTCGCGTTCTACGGCCGGATCCTCGGCGGCCAGCAGGAGCAGCAGCCCCGCTGGAAGCGCGTCGTCGGCGCGGCGTCCTCGGACATCGGCGAGGCCGTCGCCCAGCTGTTCGTGCGGGTCGCGTTCCCGCCCGAGGCCAAGGCTCGGGTCGAAGCGCTGGTCGATCACCTGCTCCACGCCATGGGCCGCGCGATCCGCGGCAACGACTGGATGACCGAGGAGACCCGCGCGGAGGCGCTCGCCAAGCTCGCCGGCTTCAGCTACAAGATCGGCTACCCGGCGGAGTGGCGCGACTACTCGACCCTGGAGCTCGACCGCTCCAGCTACTTCGGCAACCGCCTCGGGGCCTCCGCCTTCGAGATGCGCCGCCAGATGGGCCAGCTCGGCAGCCGATGGACAAGGGCGAATGGGCGATGCCGGCCCACGTCGTCAATGCGTACTACCACCCGCTCCGCAACGAGATCGTGTTCCCGGCCGGGATCCTGCAGCCGCCGTTCTTCTACGCCGACGCCGATGACGCGGTGAACTACGGCGGGATCGGCACGGTCATCGGGCACGAGATCACGCACGGCTTCGATGACACCGGTTCGCGCTTCGATGCCGTGGGCGCCCTGCGCGACTGGTGGACCGAGGAGGACCGCACGGAGTTCGAGCGCCGCGCGAACGTGATCGTGGAGCAGTTCAACGGCTACCGGATCGCCGACGACGTCACCGTCAACGGCAAGCTCACCCTGGGCGAGAACATCGCCGACCTGGGTGGCGTCGCCATCTCCCTCGATGCATTGCACGAGGCGATCGGGGACGACGCGCCGGCCATCGACGGCCTGACGCCGGTCCAGCGCTTCTTCCTCGCCTACGCGACCATGTGGCGGATGGGCTACACGGAGGCCATCGCCCGGATGCTCGCCAACGTGGACACCCATTCGCCGTCGCAGTACCGGGTCAACGGCCCGCTGTCGAACACCCCGGCCTTCGCCGAGGCGTTCGGGGTCGCGGACGGAGCGCCGATGGCGCTGCCCGCGGACCAGCGCGCCAGGATCTGGTAGGCGACGGGCTGCCAGTCGAAGTGGAGCAACGGACATGACCTTCTCCATCGTGGCGCGTGACCCGGCAACGGGCGATCTCGGCATCGCGATCGCTTCCAAGGCGCTCGCCGTCGGCGCCGTCGCGCCCTTCGCGCGCGCGGGCGTCGGAGCCATCTCCACCCAGGCGATGCCCAACGTCGCCTACGGGCCGGACGGTCTGGCCCGTCTGGCGGCTGGCGAGGACCCGGAGGCCGTCCTCGCCGCGCTGACCGCGGCCGACTCCCTGGCCTCACAGCGCCAGGCCGGGATCGTGGACGCGCTCGGCCGCTCCGCGAGCTGGACGGGGTCGGACTGCATGGCGTGGGCCGGCGGCCGAACGGCCCCCGGGGTGGCGATCCAGGGCAACATCCTGACCGGTCCCGAGGTGGTGGACGCCATGCTGGCCGCCTGGGAGAGCAGCACCGGGCCGTTCCCGCGCCGCCTCGTCGCGGCGCTCCGGGCCGGTGATCAGGCCGGTGGCGACAGCCGGGGCCGCCAGTCCGCCGCGCTGCTGGTGCGCAGGGCGAAGGGTGGAATTGGTGGGGCGGACGACCGCTGGATCGATCTCCGGATCGACGACCACACGGACCCCGTCACGGAGCTGGGCCGGCTGCTGGCGCTCCACGAGGAGCAGACCAACCTGCTCGATCCCGACAAGCTCGCCAAGATCGGCTCCGCGCTCGTCAGCCAGGCCAGGATCGCGCTCAAGGGCGCGATGGCCCCCAAGGGCGACGGCGCACCCGCCGCCGGCACGCTGATCGCTTCGCCGGCAGCGCTTCCCGCGTCGGACGCCGCGACCCCGGCGGGCGGGAGCTGAGGACCACTGACCTTGTCTGAGCTCACCTCACCACCCGCGGCACCTTCCCGGCACCGCTGGCTCAAGCGTTTCCTGGTCGTCCTCGGGGTCGCCGTCGGCCTCGCTGCCGGCTACCTGTTCCTGAAGCCGGTCGGCATTGCCGTCCCGGATGGATCGGCCGTGCAACCGATGTCGTGGAGCGAGGCCAAGGCGGCGGTGGCCGACATCCAGGCTCGGGAGGCCGCCGACCCGTCCATCCAGGCCGACTGCCGCACCCGCCTGCTCGACCACGGGGAGCGGACCGAGAAGGTGATCGTCCTGCTGCACGGCTACACGAACTGTCCCAAGCAGGACGACGAGCTGGCCGGGGAGCTCTTCGACCTCGGCTACACGGTGTACGTCCCGCGGGCGCCCCACCACGGGCAGGTCCCGGAGCGACGGGATCCCCTCGGCAGCCTCAAGGCCGAGGAGATCGCCGCGTACGGCGACCAGACGATGAACGTCGCGAGCGGGCTGGGCGATGAGGTGAGCGTCTTCGGCTTGTCCGGTGGCGGGCTGGTGGCCTCGTACATCGCGCAGTACCGGGCGGACGCGGACCTCGTGGTCCCCGTCGCTGCATTCCTCGCCCCGCCGTCCATCCCCGCGCCGCTGACGAGCGCGGCCCTCAACGCGATCGAGCTGCTGCCGCCGATCGACAACCGCGACCCAGCGCCGGACGAGGCCGTGCGCGGCGCGTTCCCCCACGGGGCCTCGGACACGAGCATCCAGGGCGCCGCCGCCTACATTCGGGTCGGCCAGACGGTGCTGCGCTCCGCCTCGGAGATGGCGCCGAAGGCCGGCCGGATCGTGACCGTGATCAATGACGCCGACACCATTGTGAACAACGCGCTGATCGAAGACCTCGCAGCGCGATGGCAAGCCACCGCACCCGACCGGGCGCAGGTCCGCCACCTGGACGCATCGCTTGGCCTGCTGCACGACCTGATCACGCCCGATCGTGAGGGCCAGAAGATCGACATCGTCTACCCGATGCTGCTGGACATCTTCACCGGCTCCTGAGCGAGGCCTGGCCGACGCGGGCAGCTACGGGCCCGGGGCGAGCGCGAAGCCCGCCACCGCGAGGTCTCCGGCGCTGCCCGTCGGGATCCGGAGCAGGATGCGGTCCAGGCGATCCGGGACGAACGCCGGGTTCGCGGCCACGAACGCCGACATCGGGATCGCGTAGCTCTGAACCACTGTCTCGGCTGGTGACCGCAGGGTGAGATCCAGTCCCGACACACCCGCGAGCGCCGCCGTCAGCTCGTTCTTCACGAGGCGCGTGGTCAGCGGCGGCGGCAGGGCGCCCCAGGTCGACAGCGGCAGCGCCACCGTCACGCCGTCGCTCGCCGCCACCTCGACGACGGGGTCCAGCGGCGCGAGTGCCGAGCCGTCATGGGACGCAGGCGGGGTCGCGTTGGCGAGCGCCATCCGCAGCTCGGTGGCCCCGGAGACTGGCGGGATGCCGGGGGCGGTCGCCAGGCCGCCCACACCCCACGTGGCGCCGTCAGGCCCTGCGTCCCACGCGAGCGCCACCGCCTTGCCCTCCTGGGTGTCCTGCAGTGCCCGCAGAGGGAGCGTCGCCTTGCGCGCCGACCGCAGGCCCGTGGCGATCGGCACCAGCCCGTCGGCAGGGCGCCCGGCCTTCGCCACGTCCACCAGCGGAGTCTCGTGCCCGTCGTCCGAGCGCACCAGGTACACATCGTCGGGCAGCCACTCGCGACCGGCCATCGGCCGCGCGAAGAAGTCGCGGTACTCGGCTCGACCATTGAGGCTCGCCTCGAGGAACGCGGAGATCGTCGTGCGGGCGACGTCCTCCTGCTCCGCCGCGGTGGGCAGCGGCCGGAGGTTGAGGAGCGCGCCACTCCACGGTCCCTGGTCGCCCCGGCCCCAGACCGTGTTGAACTGGCCGTGGTTGGCCCGGTAGGCATACAGCGCGGCCTTGAAGCCGCCCTCACCGACGGTCGGTCCGGTTGTACTGGCGGATGCCGCTCCATGCCCGTGCATCGGCATCGTGACCGCCGGTCAGCTCCAGCAGGTCCACGCCCTCGAGCCGTACCGCGGGGCCATACTGGCCGTCCGACGGCGCGATCGCGACGACGGCCTTCACCGCCAGGCCCGTGGGCCACGGACGGAGCGCCGGGTTGAACGATCCGTCGAGACCGGCCAGCAGGGCGGCCACGGCCGCGGCCTCGCCGCCACGCGAATGCCCGATGAGCGCCACCCGATCCAGGTCGACCCGGCCGGCGAGCGGCCCGCCGGCCTCCGCGTTCCAGGTCCGCCACTGGTCGAGGTGCAGCAGCAGCAGCCACGCCCGGACGGCCTGCTCGTTCCCCAGGTAGTCGCCCGCCCAGGAGCCGTTGAGGAAGCTCTCATCGATGGACGCGGTGATGAACCCGCGGCTGGCCAGGTGCTCGCCGAGGTACGCGTAGCCGGCCTCGTTCTCGGCGCCCATCGCGTGGTTCCCGTGCACGACGAGGACCAGCGGGAACGGCCCATCACCTTCGGGCATCCACACCCTGGCGTTCAGCGGCAGAGCCTCCGGCCCGAAGCCCCACGCCACGCGCCGCGCCTCGTCGGCGCCCCAGCCCATTGGGCCCAGCGCCCGGCTCGCGTCCACCGTTGGGGTCCGGAACGTGACCTCCTCGCCGAAGGGCGGCCGACGATCCATCCCGCTGCCGTAGCTGAACGTCGTGAACGCGTGCGAACCGGGAGCCCCGGGATCCTGGAGACCGGTTGGGGCGGACGCGCCGTCGAGCGCCGTCGAAGGCCGGACCAGATCGTCGTCCGTGCCGGGGTCGAAGAACAGCGCCATTCCCGCGACACCGACAACGACGGCGACGCCGACGCCCAGCCCGATCGTCGCGGCACGCGTGACACGGGCCGTCGACGGGATCCGCCGCGCCGCGCCGCGAGCGAGGCCCACGCCGGCCCCGACGAGACCGCCGAACCACAGGTACGGCGCGAGGACACCGTCGGGCACCACGAGCTCTGCCCGGCCCCACCGGCGCGACCACGAAGACGAGCAGGAGCACCGCCACCATGAGCAGGAGCGTCCTGGGCAGCGCCGCGAGGATTCGGAACGGCAGGGCGAGGATCATCGCCGAGCCGCCGCGGTACCCGTCCGGCGTCGACCGCTTCGTCCAGGCGGCGCCCGATGCGCCCGGCGAGCACCGTGGTCCCGACCAGGATCCCGTAGGGGATCCCGATGGCCACGAGGATGGTGACGAGGCTCGCCACCATGATCGCCGATCGGGCCGAGCCCCAACTGGCGCGCCCGACGCCGCTCAGCGTCGTGGCGGCGATGAGGGCGACGGTAAACCCGACCACGAAGCCGTCGAGCGTCGCGCCGATCAGGGCGAACAGGGTCCGGACGACTCCCGGGCTGTCTCCCAACAGTGGGGGCTTGGCGCGCGTCCGGGCTCCACGGTGATGGGCGACGCGGCTCACGTGCCGCGGCTCCCGGTGATGGTCACGGCACGGAGGACGTTGCGTGCCCTCAGCGGCGCCCGGGCGCTGCCCGCCGCACCTGCCCCCTCAGCGCCCATACGTCTCCGGCAGGATCGTCCCGGTCATCAGCGCAAGCACCTCGTCCGCCTGCTCGAACGCGACCGAGTGCGCGGCGCCGTCGAAGGAGACGAGCTGCTTCGAGGGAGCGTCCAGCATCTCGAACCACTCGAGCACGAGGTCCCGCCTGCCATCCAGCTCGGCCTTCCCGTCGAGGATGTAGACGGGCACGCCGAGCTTCGGCACCGACTCGCGGAAGTCGAGGCCGTACAGCTGCGGGTAGAGGACGGTGAAGGTGTCGATGAGCCCGCGGAGCACGTCACGCTTCTCGAGGAACGTGTACTCGCTGCCCAGCACGCCAAATGGATCGAGCCCGGACGCATCGCCGCGCGCGATGTAGCCCGCCGACGGCGTGTACGGCTTGTAGAGGTACTCGTACCAGGCGAGCAGGTTCGAGTTCGCCCACGGGATGTCCCGGTATGGCGGTTCGCCGACGGCCGCGAGCGAGGAGAGCAGGTCCTCGTCCCCGGCCCGCGTCGCGTAGGCCACGAGATCGCGATAGATGCGCCGGTCGGTATCGAGCACGTCGACCATCTGGCCGCTGCCGATCCAGGCATGGTAGAGGTCGGGCCGCCGCTGGACCGCGAGCACGCCCAGGATGGAGCCCCAGGACTCGCCCATGAGGTAGATCTTGTCTTCGTCGAACCGCTCGCGAAGGTAGTCCGTCAGCTCGATGACGTCGGAGACGGCCGTGTCGATCGTCATGTCCGACAGCGGGTCGATGGCGGCGTAGGACTTGCCGTTGCCACGCTGGTCGAGATCGACGAACACGAAGTCATTGGTCCAGCCCGCGCTCAGAACCCGGGCGAGCGGCAGGTCCGACTGGCCAGGCCCCCCGGAGAGGTAGAGGAGGACCGGCTTGTCGGTGCTGGCGCCGCGGATCATGACCGACTGGTCGGCCCCGCCCAGCCGGACGGTGGCCAGCTCCGCGATGCTGCCCGGGATGGCGGCGCCGTCCGGATCGGCAACGGGCGGCGTGGACGCCGGCCAGGCGACGAGGACCACCAGTGCCACCGTCATGGCGCCGACGAGAACGGAGCCGACCGGCGCGCGTCGCGAGGATCGGGTGGTGCCCACCAGTCGGCGGCCAAGCCCCCTTCCGAGCAGGACGCCGGTCGTCATCGGGAGCAGCAGCAGGATCCCATCCACGCCGCGCGTGATCACGAACGCGATGATCCCGTAGACATTGTCGAGCCGGACCTCGAGCGACGGCACCGCCAGGCTGCTGCGCCCGACCTCCACGGCGACCGCGTACGCGAGGAGCTGGGGAACGAGGACCCACCGCGTCCGGGCCAGGAACCCGCCCGCAAGGCCCGCGAGCAGCGCGATCACCATGACCGCAAGGCCCTGCACCGTCGTCACCGGGCCGCGGGGTGCGATCGCATCTGCGAGCAGGCCCGCGAGCAGCGCGATGAGGACGGCGAGCCCCATCCCGAGAGCGGGCGTGACGGCGGCGAGCCGGTGCGAGGGTGGCGTTGCGTCCGCCTGGGAGACGTTGTCCATCAGCCGATCCCTGGGGCCTGCGTGCGATCCGACCAGACCGCTCGATCGATCCTGTTCATGCGACTCATGCTGACGAGCCTGGGCCTGTGCGGCACGGCCCCTCCCGGTCTGTGTTGAGCGGGGTGCCTGCCGGAGCGATGGCAGGACGTGGCAGGCCCGAGTGTCGCCCGTCCCATGTCCGGGCGATGAGTGCCGATGGTCGTCCTGCCGAGATGACGGGGGGAGGCCTGTCGGCAGGCGCCCGCGAGGGCCGTCAGGGCCGCTTGGCCCGGCCTCGTACCGGTGCGAATCCGGCACCCAGAACGGTGCCGGCCAATTCAGCCCAAGCGCCGCCGCATCGGCACGCCCGTCGTGGCGCAGACCATCGTGAACTCGACGGACTCGCCCACGGCGGCCCGCGCCTCCTCGCGATCAACGACCTCGTAGCCGAGACGCGGGAACCAGTCCGAGGCCGTCTCGGTGAGCAGGTAGAGCTCCTCGATGCCCTCGTCGCGCGCGAGCGCCTCGGCGGCCAGGACGAGCCGGCGCCCGAGACCCGTGCCCCGCCGGGCCTCCGCAACGACGACGGATCGCAGCAGTCCGGCTTGGCCGTACGGCTCCACGGCCGCAGCCCCGAGGATCATGCCTCCGTCACGGGCGACGACCCCCGTGGCGAACGCCTCGGCGGCACCTTCGAGGGGGAGACCTGCCGCGGCGAGCAGCGCCTCGACGCCCGGGACATCGGACGGCATCGCCCGCTCGACCTGCATCAGCTGCAGCCGTCCCCGCCGCAGCAGCCACCCTGCGCCGCGAGCGGCAGCTCGCCCCGGGTCGCCGCTGGCGCGTCCAAGGCCCCGGCGGGCGCGACCGCCGGCTTGGTCGCCCTGACGATCGCGCTCACCATCCCGTCGGCCACCTCGTGGGTCGGCGTGAGGGAGACATCGGTGAGGCCGGCGGCCTCGAGCCCGGCCCGGAACTCGGCGATGGAGAGGGCCCCCGCGATGCACCCGGCGTACGAGCCGCGGTCCGCCCGCTGGTCGGGCGTGAGGCGGTCCTCGGCCACGATGTCGGTCACGCCCATGCGTCCGCCCGGCCGCAGGACCCGGGCGATCTCCCGGAAGACCGCCGGCTTGTCCGCCGCGAGGTTGATGACGCAGTTGCTGATCACGACGTCCACGGAGGCTGCGGGGAGAGGGATCGACTCGATGTGGCCGCGCAGGAACTCGACGTTGGTGGCGCCCGCCTCGGCCGCGTTGCGCTGGGCAAGGGCGAGCATCTCGTCGGTCATGTCGAGGCCGATGGCGCGGCCTGTCGGGCCGACACGCTTGGCGGACAGGAGGACGTCGATGCCGCCGCCGGATCCCAGGTCCAGGACGCGCTCGCCTTCGTGGAGCTCCGCCACGGCTGTGGGGTTCCCGCACCCGAGCGACGCGAGGACGGCCGCATCGGGGAGCTCCGCGCGGTCGAGGGCCGTGTAGAGCCCTGAGCCGAAGGTCTCGGGCTCGCCGGAGCAGCATGAGCCCTCGCTCGCCTGGACGGCCGCGGCTGCATAGTGGGCGCGGACCTCGTCGTGGATGGCCTCGGTGGTCATGGGGTTGCTCCTCGTCAGCAGGCGGCGGGCGTCCCGCGCAGTGCGTGCGCGAGGCGGTCGATGAGATTCGGATTGCGGCAGGCTCGGCCGCAGGCAGCGATGCGGGCCAGCCGATCGTGCTCGATGTGGTGATCTCGTTCCCGCTGGATCAGCGCGACGAGCTCGGGTGTCGTGATCATGGTGCTCCTTCATGGCGGGCGGTGCCTGCCCTGCTGTCCTTGGTATTGATACTTGACGATATCGATGTTTGTCAATACCATTCGGACATGAAGCGCCTCGTCGATCCGGATGCCCTGCTGCTGCAGGGGGCGGCGGATCCCACCCGGCTCTCGATCCTGCGCCAGCTCGCCGGTGGTGATGGCGTCTGCGCCTGCGACTTCACCGCCTGCTGCGACGTCGCGCAGCCCACGGTCAGCCACCACCTCAAGGTGCTCCGCGAAGCCGGCTGGGTGCGCTCGGAGCGCCGCGCGTCATACGTCTACTACTGGCTCAGGCCCGAGGCCGCAGCGCGCTTCAGGGCGATCGCCGGGGAGCTCCTGCCCTCGATCGGGACGGTGTCCCATGCCTGACCCGGGCCGGACGCGCGACCAGCGGCTCCAGCTCGCCCTGGGCACCTACGCGGTGGTCGTATTCGCCGTGCTCTGGCTTGGGTTCGCGGTGGGTCTCGTCACGGGAGGTCAGGTCTTCGCCGATGCCTGGGCATGGCTGAACGGCCTCGAGCCCATCGCCCGGATCGCGGCCTGGATCCTGTTCCTGCCGATTGCCGTGGGCTTGTGGGCGTGGAACGCCGGGCTCCCGACGCCTGCCATGGCCGCCATCGGCGTGGGCCTCATCGCGTGGACGCTGGTCGCCGTCGGGAGTCTCCTCCGCAGCGTCAGGCGACGCTGAACGGGACTGCGCCGCGGACGAGGCCCGCGGCGCAGCGTGATCGCGTGGTGGCTTCCCCTCAGAGCGGGCGGCGGGAGTCGTAGCCGACGATCAGGTCCTGCTCCCAGCGCTTGGTCATCTGGATCTGGGCGATGACGCCGGCAGCTGCGACGACGCCCCAGATCAGGATCCAGAACCAGCCGGCGACGTAGATCGCCGCGAGGGGTCCCGCATCGAGTCCGGTCGTCTCGATGATCCCGAAGACCAGCGCGATGCCTGCGGTCAGCCACGCCGCCCCGGCGAAGGCCGTCAGGATGATCGCGACGTACTTGGGCGCGTTCACCACCAGGGCCCCGATCGCGACCGCTACGCCGGCCGCGACCGCGATGAGCGCCGTCATGAAGCCGTCCGCGTTGAACCCGATGGCCTCGAGCAGCCCGAGCGCGATCGCATAGCCCAGGGCACCACCGAGCACGGCCACGGCGCCCCACCAGTAGAACCAGCTGAGCAGGGCGAAGATCACGGCGAACACGACGCCGACGATGATCGCCAGGGTGCTGGCCAGGAACCCTTCGCCGAGCAGTAGCGACGTGGCACTGGCACCGGTCGTGAAGCCGACGAACAGGCCGAAGATCGGCAGCAGCAGGAGGAACCACCGGAAGCCGGCGAAACAGAACACGGCGCCGAGGACAATCCCCAGCACGCCGACGATGATGCCTTCGATCGACATGGACTCGTACCCCTCACTCCCGGCTGGTGCCGCCCAGATCGAGGGGGCCACCCGCCGCGCGGATCATACCGCCCGCGATCCTCTCAACGAGTGGAATCGCGAGCCGACCGGCACGGATGCCCGTGACCCACGATCATGGGGGCGATGACCACGCCCGCCGTCCTGGATCCCTGGCGCTGCCCCCGCTGTGATGCGGACCGCGCCGCCGAGGACGACTTCTGCGGCCGGTGCGGAGCCCGGCGGCCGGGGCCGGACACGACGTCCGCCTCGGTCGAGACGGCATCCCATCGTCCCGAGCGCGACGGCGGCTTCCCCGTGAAGCGTGCCCTGATCCTCAATGGGATCATCCTGGTCGCCGTGCTCGCGGCCGTCGCGTTCAGCAGCAACGGCGGCCCGGGCAGCATCGCCTTCCAGCCCGCGGCGTGGCGCTGTGACGGCACCGAGCGCGCCTGGACGGCGCCCATCCCCGCCCGGGCGCCGGAGATCCGCATCGAGTGGCGTGTCGGAGGCCCAGAGGGTGCGGTGCGAGCCAGCTCCACGACCACCCGCGCCACGCTCGAGCCCTATCTCACACCGGACGGCACCTTCCGCGTCACCACGACGGACGCGACGGCCCCCGAGTGTGCGCTGGAGGCCGGCCGCTACACGATGACCGTGCGGGACGCGGCTTCCAACGCCCTCCTCGCCTCCGGCGACGTGGAGCTGACGCCCTAGGTCAGCTGACGGGGATGATCGCCAGGATACTTGCCGTCGCGACCCGGGTAGCGGCCCTCGGGACGCTTCCAGGGCAGGTAGTTGCGCTTCATCTCGGCCGCATCCTGGAACACCCCGGCCTTGTCCGACCGTCCCCAGATCCGGGAGACGCGCGGGTACCACGGGTCGATGATGTAGGCCCCGGTGACCTTGGCGTTGGCGAAGACCGCCGGATCCGCGTCGGCCCGATAGCCCGTCATGACCCACGCGTGGGCGCCCCGCCATGCGAGCAGGATGGCTGCGTGGCCCGTCTGCTTGATGGCCTTCGCCGACGCGCGCAGGGCCTCCGCCCGCGTGTCGTAGATGCGCAGCTCGTAGTCCACCTTGCCCAGCTCCTCGAGCGACGCCACCATGCCCAGCGGGCCCGCGCCGCCGTTCCGGCTGTCCTTGCGCGTCGTCAGGTCGACCTGCAGCTTGCGGATCCGCGCCTGTCGGGCGCGCGAGGTGTCGATGCGGGCAGCCGGTCCGTTGACATTGAGGGCGATCTGGACCGCCGCCGCCGCACACCACGTGTTCTTCGCCTCGGACACGAAGGCGGCGGCCGGCTTCGGCTCGATCTTCACGTCCACGGGCTTGCGGACGGGCTTGGGGGTCGGGGTCGGTGATGGCTCCACTGATGGCGAGGCCGGGTCCGGCGACGAGGCCGGCGCGGACGGCGTCCGGACCGGCCGGGCCGGCGATGGGTCGATCACCGCGACCGGCTGGCTTGCCTCGGGGCTGAACGCCTCGCTGGTGAGGACGGCGGCGGCATTCCACGTGACGAGGCCGATGACGACCGCCGCGACCACGAACAGCACGAAGCCCAGGTCCTTGCGCATCGCCGGGTCCCCGTGGATCCGGGGCGGCGGCGGCGGCTCGTAGACGACCACCGGCTCCACGACCGGGCGCGGCACGACACCGGAGGCGTGTCCGCCGCCGGAGGGTCGCCGCTTGGGGATGGGCAGATCCGCCCTCGGGTCGTGCTCGGTCAAGTTCAGGCAGGTCCTTGCAGGAGCGGAGTATCGCGCGCCATGCGATGCGGCGCCCCTTGGAGACGCAGATCGGCGGGCTCGTGTGGCGCCCGGCCACCGGGCCCCGACGGGTCTTCGCGCCCGCAGGTTCCCGCCCGGCCTCCATTGTGGTACTTGCGCAAGTACGCAACCACCGGTATGGTGGCGGGGACAACCCGCCCTGGCCCAGAGACGACACGTTGCCCGCCTCCAGTCCGCTCCTCGCCCTCCTCGATCGGCGCCTCCTGCTCCACGCCGCCTTCTGGACGGTGGTGTCCGGGATCGCGTTCGGGCTGGTCACGGCGATCATCCCGAACCCGGTGTTCGGGCGTCAGATCCCGCCGGAGGCGTTCGCGATCGGCGTGTGGCTGGTCTCCGCGCCGCTCATGGGCATCGTCATGGCCACCTACACGGCGCCCGTGACGACGACGCCCGTCCGGATCGTGCCGCTGGGCCCCGCGGAGGCGGCCACCGCCAGGGGACGATCCACCACGCTCGGCAGCATCGCGGGGTTCGGAGCATTCCTCGCCATCGGCTGTCCCGTCTGCAACAAGATCGCGCTCGTGCTCCTGGGCACCTCGGGGGCGATGTCGGTCTACGCACCCATCCAGCCGCTGATCGGCGCGATGTCGCTCGCGCTGCTGATCGTGACCGCCGCCTGGCGCCTCCGGCTGCGGGCTACCGGGGCCGCCTGCCCGGCCTGACGGATCCCGGGCACCGCGGATCGGCCCGGGCTCATGTGATCGGGCGCAGCGTCGCGAGCGGCCCACCAAGGCCCGTGTGCGCGAGGACCAGCTCCGCGAACAGCGCGTTGGCCCAGCCGAACCAGGGACGCGTGAACCGCCGCGGATCCGACGGGTCGAACGATTCGTGCATCAGGCCGGTCCCGGCATCGGTCTGCACGAGCACCTCGAGCAGACGGTCGCGATCTCCCGCATCGGGCGCGGTCAGCGCCTCGGCGATGATGCCCAGGTGCCACACCCAGCCGGCCGGCGTGTGCGGGCTGCCGATGCCGGCGGCAACCGTCCCCCGGGCGAACCAGGGGTTCGCATCGGACAGGACGAGCCGTCGGGTCGCCCGGTAGACCGGGTCGTCCGTCGGGCACCAGCCAAGGTACGGCAGGGCCAGGAGGCTTGGGAGGTTGGCATCGTCCGCGAGGAGTGCGCCGCCCCGTCCATCCACCTCGCATGCCCAGACCGTTCCGTGGTCGGGGTGCTCCACGCAGCCATGATCGGCGATCCCGGCCAGGATCTCCGTGCGCATGGCCGTCGCCTCGGCCGCCAGTGCAGCCCGTCCTGTCGCCTCGGCCATCGTCGTCAGGGCCTCCAGCGCGACGGTCGCGAGCATGTTGCCGGGCACGTGGTAGCCATGGGTGCAGGCGTCATCGCTGGGCCGGAAGCCGGACCAGGTCATCCCGGTCGGGACGACGAGCGGCCCGCGTCCGCCACGGCCCAGGGTGTCGAGCGGCGGGGCATCCGGGCGCAGGAAGCGGTACCCGGACCGGCGTTCGTGATCCTGCTCGGTCCGCCAGGTCGCCAGGGTCATGGCGGCGGCGTCCGCGAGCTCCCCGTCGAGGTGCGAGGTGCGGCCCGTCGCGCGCCACAGGTCATGGGCGAGGAGGAGGGGCCACGACAGCGAGTCCACCTCGTACTTGCGCTCCCAGACCTGCGGGTGGGGCCGTGGCCGGTCGCGGCGGTCCCCGGGCGGTCCGGGCATCACGTTGAAGGCATTGGCGTACGGGTCGAGGCGAACGCAGGCAAGCTGCCTGCGCACGACCGCCTCCAGCAGGTCGGCGATCCCCGGATCCACGGCGGCCAGGGCCAGGTACGGCCTGACCTGCGCGGTGGAGTCGCGCAGCCACATCGCCGGGATGTCGCCGGTGAGGACTGACGCAGTCCCGTCCGGGAGGCGGCGCACGGTCGTTTCCCACGCGTTCCGGAAGCAGCCGTGGAACATGCGTGCCAGCCTCGGGCGGCCCGGGAGCGCGCGCGCGACGTCGGCCGACAGGTCGTCGATCGACTCGGGGACGGGCTGGCTGGGCCGGTGATCCACGGATCCGATGGTAGGTCGCCGGCGCCGAGCCCCGATAATCGACGGCGACCTGCCAACGAGGAGACCCCGTGGATCGCTTGCGCGTCGCACTCATCGGGCCGGGCTTCATCGCCCAGCGCCATCTCGAGGTGCTCAGCTCGGAGCCGGGGGCGGAGCTGGTCGGCATCGCATCGCGCAGCATGGGGAGGGCCGAGGCCGCCGCTCGCCGCTTCGGCGGCCACCCGTACGACGACATCGAGCGAATGCTGGACGCGGAGCGGCCGGACGCGGTCTGGGTCTGCGTCACACCCGATGCGCACGGGGCCCTGGAGCTCGGGCTCATCGAGCGTGGGATCCACCTGTTCGTGGAGAAGCCGCTCGCCGCCGACCCGGAGACGCCGGAGCGCATCAGCGCCGCCGTCGACGCCGCCGGTGTCATCGCCGGCGTTGCCTATCACTGGCGGGCGATGGACACGCTCGGCGAGCTGGAGGAGGTGATCGCGAGCCGTCCGGTCAAGCTGCTCAACGGCCACTGGCACGACAACCTCCCCGGCGTGGCCTGGTGGCGCGACCTCGCCACCAGCGGCGGCCAGATGGTGGAGCAGGCGACCCACCTCGTGGACCTCTCGCGCCGGCTGCTGGGCGAGGCGACGGTCGTGGCCGCCACCGCCGACCTGCATCCCCACCCGGACTACCCGGAGATGGACGTGCCTGACGTCTCCACGGCAATCGTCCGCTACGACGCCGGACAGGTCGGGACGTTCACGGCGACCTGCATCCTGGGCGGAACCAGCGCCCAGGAGATCCGCCTCTTCGCCGACGACCTCGCGATCACCATCCGCCAGCAGGGAATCCTGTACGAGGACGCCCGGACGAAGGCGGTCACCGCGACGGACGGATTCACGGGCAGCCGGCTGTGGGGCGTGACCGCGACCCGCTACGTGCCCACCGGCAACGACCCGTTCCGCGACGAGAACCGCGCCTTCCTGGACGCCATCCGGCACGGCGACGCCACGCGGCTGTTCAGCTCGTACGGGGATGCCCTGCGCACGCACCGGCTGACGTGCGCGATCCGTGACGCCGCGGGGGGCGTCACGCCGGCTGGCTGACCTTCGAGCCTGCCGCCGACCCAGGCGCCTGGCGTCCGCGGCAGAACCTATGCGCGCTGCAGGACCGGCTCGGCTTCGGGATGCTCGTCGCCCAGGGCCAGGTACAGCTCCTCCTCCTGGGCCATGTGCAGCCGCAGGATGGCGTCCAGGCCGTACAGGACGCGCCGCAGGTCGGTGAGGTCCTCCGGGCCCGGGCCCTCGGGCGGGATCTCGGCCACGAGGCGGTCCGTGAACCGGATCAGGTGGAAGATCTCCGTGTGGGTCCGGTGCAGGGCGGCGGTCACGTCGTCGTTGCCCACGGCCTTGGCCAGGAACGGGAAGACGTCGCGGTCCTCGGCCTCCTCGTGCGGGATCAGCGTCTCGAGCAGGAAGGTCCGGGTCCGCTGGAGCTCGACGAGCGCCTCCGCCGGCGGCATCGTGCCCAGCCGGTCCGCCAGGGGCCGGATACGCGCCAGCGCGGGCGCCAGCGTGCGGTGCTCGGCGCGCAGCCGGGCGGAGAGCTCCGTCCAGCCGGGCACCTTGGGCACGCGCTCCGTGCCGCCGGTCAGCGCCCGAAGGGCGTTGAGGATGACGATGACGTCGATCACCTCCTGGATCATGGCGCCGGCCACCGGGGGGAGGGCGCCGGTCGTGGCGACGAGCATCGCGACCAGCGACAGGCCCATGCCCACGATCACGCTCTGGAGCGCGATCGAGCGGGCCCGGCGCGCGATGAGGATTGCCTCCGGGAGGCGGTCGAGCCGGTCCACCGTGATCACGAGGTCGGCCGCCTCGGAGCTGGCCGTCGCGCCCCGCGCCCCCATCGCCACGCCGACGTCCGCGGTCGCGAGCGCCGGCGCGTCGTTGATGCCGTCGCCCACCATCACCAGGATCCCGTTAGCGTCGGCCTTCTCCTGGGCGACCGCGTCCACCTTGTCGGTGGGCGTTCGCTCGGCCAGCACCGCGTCCACGCCGATCGCCGACGCGACGATGTCGGCGACGCCGTAGTGGTCGCCGGTGACCATGACCATGCGCCGGACGCCCGCCCGCCGCAGGGAGCGGATCACGCGCGGCGTCTCGGGCCGGATCGGGTCGTCCAGTACGAGGGCGCCGACCAGCACGCCGTCCACGCCGATGTACACGCCGGTCGCGCCCTTCGAGGTTCACCCGTCGCCGGACGTCGCGCGCCCAGGCCGGCAGTGGGGCGCCGTCGGTGGCGAAGTCGGCATTTCCCACGTGGACGACGTGGCCGTCCACGCGCCCGGTGATGCCGGAGCCTGCGACCTCCTCGACCTCCTCCGGGAGCGCCAGGGCCACGCCGCGCTCGCGGGCGCCGGACACGATCGACGACGCCAGGACGTGCGGCGAGACCTGCTCCAGCGAGCCCGCGTAGCGGAGCACCTCCTCGGGCGTCCGGTCCGGCGCCGACACGACATCGGCGAGATGCGGCCGGCCGGCGGTGAGCGTGCCGGTCTTGTCGAACAGGAGGACGCGTGCCCGGGCGATGGCCTCGAGGGCACCACCGCCCTTGACGATGATCCCGCGCTTCGCGGACCGGCTGATCCCGGCCACGATCGCGATGGGCGCCGCGAGGAGCAGCGGGCACGGCGTCGCCACGACGAGCACGGACAGGGCGCGCACCGGGTCGCCCGAGGTCACCCAGGCATAGCCCGCGATGACCAGCGTCAGGGGCACGAACAGGAGCGCGTACCGGTCGGCCAGGCGGACGAAGGGTGCCTTGGACGACTGGGCTTCCTCGACGAGGCGCACGATGCCGGCGTAGGTGCTGTGCTCCGCGGTGGCGGTGGCCATCAGGTCGAACGGAGCGCCGGCGTTCACGGTGCCGGAGCTGACGGGATCGCCGGCCTCGCGGGTCACGAGGCGTGCCTCACCGGTCAGCGCGGACTCGTCGAGGGTCGCTGCGGCGCCCATCACGTTGCCGTCCACCGGCACGACCTCGCCGGGCTTGACGAGCAGGCGGTCGCCGACCGCGACGTCCGCGATTCCCCGGTCCGCGATGGACCCGTCCTCGTGCCGGTGGACGACGCGCGGGGCGCGCGACACGAGCGCCGAGAGCTCGCGGTGGGCCCGGCCCTCCGCGTAGCGCTCCAGCCAGTCGCCGGTCGCGAGCATGACCGCGATGACCGAGGCCGTCAGCGACTCGTCCAGCAGCAGGGCCCCGCCGATCGCCATCACGGCGATGACGTCGACGCCGGCCTGGCCCTTGAGCAGGTCCCGGACGATCGAGATGACGAGCCAGACTCCGACGAGCGCGGCGGGCACAGTCCAGCACCACCACGCCAGCTCGTCGTTGCCGGCGACCGTGGCGAGCAGGCCGACGACGAGGCCCAGCAGGGTGAGCGGCAGCATCACGCGCTCGGTGACGGCATCGAACACGGCGAGGGCCCGGGTCATGGCCTCGATCGTACCGGGCGCCTCGCGACACCGGCCGTGCCGGTCGGACCGATCCGCCGCCCGCGAGAGCCCGCTTTCGCCGGGACCGTCCCGGATCGGCGTGCCGGTCGGCCCAGAAGGTCGTCCGCCCATGCTCCGACGCCGGGCCACACCCGGTCCACGCCGGCCTCGTGGAATGCCTCGGGCGACATCGTGGTACCGACGGCCACGAAGGAGGCCCCGGCCGCCACGGTCATCTCGAGGTCAACGAGCGTGTCGCCCACGTACACGGTGTCGGCAGCGGCAACACCGAGGTCGTCGAGCGCCCGGACCAGTGCCTCGGGATGGGGCTTGGAGCGTTCGACGTCGTCCGAGTACCACGCCGTCTGGAACACGCCGGTCAGGTTGAGACGCTCGATGTTGGGCTCCACGACGCCGCGGGTGGACGCCGTGACCAGGCCGACCTTCACGCCATGGCGGCGGAGGTCGCGGAGGGCACCACGGGCCCAGGGCATGGCGCGGGGACGCATCCGCGACATCTCGGCGGCCCACCTGCCGGCCATCTCGTCCCAGAGGTGCTCGGGGATCCCCAGCTCCTGGTAGCCGCGCCGCCAGTCAGGGGTGTACTGCTCGCGAAACCACTCCTGGCTCATCGTCAGACCGTAGTGGCGCAGCGAGGCCACGTTGGCACGGTAGATCATCGCCATCGTGTCGACGAGCGTGCCGTCCCAGTCGAAGACGGCGGCGGCGGGAAGACGGCGTGCTGGCACGCTCCGATCGTATGGGAGGCGCAGCGAACGCGGGCCGCCGGCGCGTCGACCTGCCACTCAGCCCGCGAGGCCGATGGCGATCGCGATGACCCCGAACGCGCCGATCGCGACGGCCGACACGATGTTCAGCCAGCGGATCACGCTCGGCGTCAGCCTGGCGCGCAGGCCCGCCACGAGCCCGGTCAGGAGGGCCCACCAGGCCACGGAGCCAAGGAACACGCCCGCCACGACCGCGACGGCGCCGGCCGCTCCGCCAGTCCCCGCCCCGATGCTCGCGAACAGGGCGGCGAAGGCCAGGATCGTGGCCGGGTTCGTCAGCGTGAGGCCCACCATCGACGCCCACCCGGCGATCGGACCCCTGACCCGCGTGCCGTCCGAGAGGGCCGCGGCATCCCCGGTGTCATGGAGAGCGCTGCGCAGGGACCTCACCGCGAGGACCACCAGGACGGCGCCGCCGATGATCCCGAGCAGGCGGTCGATCCCCACCAGGAGCTCGGTGATCGCGGTGAGGCCGAAGGCCGCGATGGCGCCATACATCGCGTCGGCCGTCGCGACCCCCACCCCGGAGAGGAAGCCGTAGGCCCAGCCGCGGTCGATGGTCCGGCGGATCACCAGGAGGCCGATCGGCCCCAGTGCGAACGCGATCGCGAAACCGATCGCCAGGCCCCGGAGAAAGAGGTCGAAGGTCACCGGGAGACCACGGCTCGCAGGACCAGTCCCTCGTCACCACGCAGCCCGACGGCGGATCCCGCCGGCACACCCGGCGCCCGGTCCAACCGCGTCGAGAGCTCGACGATCCACGCTCCATCCAGGACGACGGTGGCCGGCTCCCGGGTGAGATTGAGCAGGACCAGGAGCCGCGTCCCACCGTGCTCGCGCCCGTAGGCGATCACGCCCGCCGGTGCGTCGAAGCCCGTCCATGAGCCCAGGTGCAGCGCCGGCTCGGAGCGCCGGAGCGCGAGCAGCTGCCGGTGCAGGGTGAGCATCGAACCCGGGGAGCGCTCCTGGGCCTCGACGCTGAACGTGCCCGGGTCGTCCGTGATCGGAAGCCAGGGATCAGCCGAGCTGAAGCCCGCATTGGCGCCGGTGGTCCAGGGCATCGGTGAGCGCTCGGGATCCCGCCCGGCGACATCCACCACCCGGCCGGGCGGCACTGGAACGTCCGGCAGCCCGATCTCGTCGCCGTAGTACAGCGTGGGCGTGCCCCGGAGCGTGAGCAGCAGCATCGCCGCTACCCGGGCCTGCGCATGCGCCGAGGCGGGTGGCCACCCGCGACTGATCGTGATTGCCCAGGACCCAGTTGGGCCAGGCACCGTCCGGAAGCGCCGCCTCGCAGGCTTCGACGGCCGCGCGGATCGCACCGGCCTCCCAGGGCAGCGTGACCAGGGCCGTGTTGAACGGGAGGTGCGCGCCGCGACCGCCCGGGCCGTAGTAGCGCACCATCCGGCGCGGCTCCATGTAGACCTCGCCGATCAGCACGCGATCCGGGTACTCGTCGGCGACGTCGCGCAGCTCGCGCAGCCGCTCGTCCATCGCCGGTCCATCCCCGTGCTCCAGGGCGTCGCGGGGATCGCCCCCGAACCCGGTCGCGGCCGCCGCCACGCGTCCGTCCCGCCAGGGCGCGTCGTCCTTGGCGATCATCCACAGGACGTCGATCCGGAACCCGTCCACGCCTCGGTCGAACCAGAAGCGCAGGTTGTCGTGCATCGCCGCCCGGACGGCCGGATTGCGCCAGTCGAGGTCGGGCTGCTCGGGCAGGAACGAGTGATACCAGTACTGGCCGGTGCCTTCGTCCAGCGTCCAGGCCGGCCCGCCGAACTGGGCGAGGAGGTCGTTGGGGGGACCGCCACCTGGGGCCGGGTCGCGCCACACGTACCAGTCCCGGTGCGCGGCGTCCCGCGAGGACCGCGCGTCCAGGAACCACTCGTGATCCGACGAGGTGTGGTTGGGCACGAAGTCCAGCACCACGCGGATGTCCCGCCGGTGAGCCGCGGCGATCAGCCGGTCGGCGTCCTCGAGCGTGCCGAACACCGGGTCCACGTCGCGGTAGTCGGCCACGTCATACCCGAAGTCCCGCATCGGGGAGCGGAAGATCGGCGACAGCCAGATGGCGTCCACGCCGAGCGCCGCAAGATGGTCCAGCCGCCCGGTGATGCCGGGGAGATCACCGATCCCGTCCCCATTGGAGTCAGCGAACGAGCGCGGGTAGACCTGGTACACGACACCCCGTTGCCACCAGGGCGCATCAGACCGCATCGGGGTGACGCGATCCGTCAGGGCGAGGGGGACGGAGTCGGACTGGGCTTGGGCGCGACCGCGCCCTTGCCCTTGAGGAGGATGCCGGTCACGGTCGCGTAGTGCGTGAAGTAGGTCTTCGAGCGCAGCTTCTTGCCGTTCTCGTAGACCGTGACCGTCCGCCACACGTCGAACCCGTTGACCGGATACTCGACCCGCTCCGACTGGCCGGCGCGGAGGCGGGACGTGTACTGGACGGAGTCCTTCGCCGTGCGCCGGTTCTTGATGATCGGGGCGCTGATCGTGACCTTGCGCCCCACCGGCACGCTGTAGAGCTGGAACGTCACGTACCCCTTGCTGCCCTTGCGGGTGTTGATGCCGCGGATGAGCACCGGGTACTTGGTGTCGTTGGTCCAGCTCATGGTCTGCTTGGAGCCGCCACCGGAGATGAACACGGTCGCGTCCAGGCCCACCGGGTAGCGGTCGATGTAGTAGTAGTGGTTGCGCCGGGCCTCCATCTTGTAGCCGGCCCGAAGCGCCGCGTTGAACAGCGTGGTGGAACAGGAGCAGATCCCACCGGCCAGGGCGCCGAGGGGCTCGGTCCTGCCGTTGATGATCGCGCCGCCGCTCTTGTAGCCCTTGGCCCGGGTGACGGGACCCACGGCCTTCCAGAAGTCGAACTTCTCGCCGGGTGCGACGACGTAGCCGTTGATCAGCTTGGCCGGGATCCAGATGTTGGCCCCGAAGCCATTGCGCTCGTACACCTGGAACCACGTGGTCCACCTGCCCTGGGGCAGGGCCCGCATCTTCGGGGCGACGGCCTTGGCCTCCGCCGTCGTGAGGGCGGGCTCGGTCACGGCCACGACGGGCTCCAGCGTGCCGTCGGGGGTCCCTGCCTGGCGAGCTGCGAGGGCGCCCATGACGACCGCGCGGGTCGCCTCGACGTCCAGCTTCCGGCCCTCCTTGCTCGCGGCGCCCACGACGATCCGTCCGCCCGACAGCTTGAGACCCGCGTTCGCGACCTTCTGGTTCACGTCCTTCGCGATCGGCTTGATCAGGGGGTCGATCCCGGTCTCATCGACGACCGGCACGATGCCGCCATCGGCGGTCGGTGAGAACGAGATCAGCGTTCGGAGCTTCGCGCTCGGCAGCGTCCAGGTGTCGTCGCCGCGGGTGAGCACCAGGTCCTGCGCCATCCGGTCGGCCGCGGCGATCGCGGCCTCGACGTCGGCGGTCTCCGTGTCGGGGGTCTGCGTGGTGAGCGGGATGTCGCTGCGGATCTCGCCCGGTGCGCCCAGCTCCGAGATCTGCTCGTCGAGCGAGGCGAGGAGCGCGGCCTGGTCGACGGTGCGCCCCTCGACCGACTCGGTCGTCGCGTAGGACCCGTCCTCGTTGACCGCGAGCGTGGCGTCGACCGGCGCGCGGTCGATGGACTTGGCGATGGCGGCGACGGCTGCCTCGAGGGCGGCCGGGTCGTAGGTGACGACCGCGTCGACGCTCGCGCCGCGGAGGGCGGTCTGCGGAGCCGCGATGAGGTCCGCGACGGGCTCGCCTTGCCGTCCTGCGACGAGGGCCGCCGCCAGCATCGCGGCGGTGTCCGGGCCGCGCCCGATCTCCTCGTAGCCGATCGTCGCCTCGCCATCGGGACCCGCGAGCGTGATCACGCCCGCGCCCAACGACGCGTACGCATCGGCGATCGCGCCCGTCGCTGCCTCGGGCGTCAAGCCCGAGAGGTCGACCTCGCCGGCGCGCACGCCCGGCAGGATCCTGCCGGTGTACTGCTGGCCATACGCGTAGAGGCTGGCGCTGCCGACACCGACGACGAGCACGACGCCGAGCAGGAATGCGATCGCGAACTTCGCCGCCATCGATCGGCCGCGGGGCGAGGGAGAGGCCAGGGCGGGTTCGTTGGTCATCTGGTCGATCTCAGGCTGGGACGGAAGCCGGATCGTAGCAGGGTCCCCGGAATCGGGACCCGAAGCGGGCCGGTGAATGCCCCCTGGCCCCCGCTACGACGCGGGGCCGCCCCTAGACGTTGCGCGGCAGGACGACGACGCGGCGGTTCGGCTCCTCGCCGATCGACTGCGTCGAGACGTCGGGATTGTTGCGCAGGGCCAGGTGGATCCAGCGGCGCTCGAGGGCCGGCATCGGCTCGAGCTGGAGCATCTTGCCGGTCTCGACGACGCGACCCGCGGCGCGGGTGGCGAGGTCCTCGAGCTGGCGCTCGCGGCGGCCGCGGTAGTCCTCGACGTCAACGAGGACGCGGGTCCACTGGCCGGTGCGGCGCGACAGCATCAGGTTCACGAGGTGCTGGAGCGCCGAGAGGCGCTCGCCCTTGCGGCCGATGAGCGAGCCCAGGGCCTCGCGGTCCGGGCCGTCACCGACGACGTTGAGCCGGCTGGTCTCGCCCTCGCGGATCTCGACCGTGACGCCCTCGAAGCCGAGGTGGAGCATCACCGTCTCGAGGATCTCCTTGCCCGCCGCGAGCGCTTCCGGCGACGCCTCCGCGGCCTCGAGCTCGGCGCGCTCCATGGCGAGCGAGCCGCGCGCCGTCGCAACCGCGGCGACCTCGGCCGCGGACAGCTCGGATCCACCCTTGCTCGGGACGGCGTCGCGCCGGGGTCGGCGGTCGTCGTGGCGGGGACCCCGATCGTCGCGGCGCGGGGGGCGGTCGCCGGACGGGCGGTCACCGGACTCCGGCGCGGTCGTCGCGGCGCGGGGGCCGGTCGCCGTACTCCCGGCGCGGGCCGCGGTCGCGATCCCGGTCGCCCGAGGGCCGGTCGCCGTACTCGCGGCGCGGGCCGCGATCCTCGCGCGGGGGCGGGGTCGGCAGGGGCTTGGACTCGGCGGCCTCGCGCTTGGGGGCCGTGCCCCCGAGGGCGCTGCGCGGCGCGGCAACGATGCGGGCGGGCTCGGCGCCCATGCCCAGGACCCCGCGGCTGCCGGGGGTGAGGATCTCGAAGTCGAGGTCGGCAAGACCGACCCCGAACTGGTCGCAGGCCCCCTTGATGGCCTCTTCGACCGACTTGCCGGTGAATTCCTGGTACTCGCTCATGACTAGCGTCGTCTCCCTCGTCGGCCGCTCCGTGTGCGGTTGGGCCTGATCGTCGACTGGGCCGAGATGTCTCGGTCGAGGGTCTTCGAGCGCTCCGCCGCGCTCGTGGGTGTGCCGGGCTCGATGGGCTTGGGCTCGGGCAGGGTCACGTGGTAGCGCGGGGTGTGGTTCCGCGCGAACTCGGGATACCAGCCGAACAGCGGGAACGTCCCGCCGAAGCCCATCACGAGGAACTGCTGGCCGACCTGGATGATCGACGAGAAGATCCAGTAGAGGAACAGGCCTGCCGGCAGCATGCCGCCGTACAGGATGGAGATCAGCGGCAGGAAGTAGGCCATCTGGCGCTGGACCTTGATGTTGGGGTCGTCCTTCATCCGCGGGTCGAGCGGGGCCAGCATCTGGCGGGAGGCCACGAACTGGATGCCGGACGAGATGATCGCCAGGATGCTGATGCCGAAGCCGAGGATCGCGAGGCCGGTGGTGGTCGGTTCGGGGTATGACCAGTTGATGCCGAAGGCGATCGGGTTGAGGCACGGGTTCGTCACCTGCCCCGCGGCGTTGAAGATCGGGGCGGGGGCGCAGACGATGCCGAGCGGCTCCGCGAGGTTGACGCCGAAGACCTGGAGCATCGGCGTGATGTCGTAGTTCGTGAGGCCCTGGCTGATGACCGAGTACATCGGGATCAGCAGGCCCATCGTGAGCAGCGCCGGCAGACACCCGCCGGCCGGGTTGATGCCGCGCTGCTTGTAGTACTCCTGCGTGGCGGCCTGCTGCTTGACGCGGTCGCCCTTGTACTTGCGCTGGATGTCCTTGATCTCGGGCTGCAGCAGCTGGGTCTGGCGCGACGAGACGAGCTGCTTCTTCGTGATCGGCGTCGTGGCGACCTTGAGGATGACCGTGAGCAGGATGATCGCGATGGCGATGTTGCCCTCGGACCAGATCACCTTCGTCGCCGTGTCGAGCACCACCAGGACGATGAACAGCGCCTGGAAGATCGGCGTGAACAGCCACGCCAGCAGGTCCATGGGGTTGCCGGTCAGCTGGGCGGGCGCGAGGGGCGCCTGGCTGAAGCTCGGCGACGCGCCGGGCGAGCCTCCCGGGACCGTCGTGGTGCCCGGCACGCAGGCGCTGACGACCAGCGCGATGACGACCAGGAACAGGAGCGGCGCCAGCCGGACGAGGAGCTGCTGGAGGCGGATCACGCGGGTCTTCTATCCATTAGGGGACCGGGTCGTAGCCGCCCGGGTTCCAGGGATGGCACCGGCCGATGCGCTTGGCTCCCATCCAGGAGCCCCGCAGCAGCCCGTATTTCTGGATCGCCTGCTCGGTGTAGCGCGAGCAGGAGGGTTCGAACCGGCAGCTGGAGGGCAGCCACGCGAACACGAGCCGGTACAGGTGGATCAAGCCCACCCCGACCGTGACGCCGAACTGCCTCACGACTCCGTCAGACCTCCGAGCACGCCTCCCGAGCGGAGGACCCGGTCCAATGCCCCGACCAGTGCGTCCTGGTCGGCCTCGACGATCGCCGGCCGGGCAATGATGAGGACGTCCCAGCCGGGCTGGAACGAGGGCGCCATCACCCTTAGCACCTCGCGGATCCGGCGCCGGGTGCGGTTCCGGACAACGGCTCCTCCGAGCCGCTTGCCGGTCGCGAACCCGAACCGGGTCTGGTCAAGGTTGGTCCGGACGAAACGTCCGACCAGCAGCGGGTGCGTCCGTGAGACGCCTCCCTCGGCCAGCCTGGCGAAGTCGCCCGGGCGGGAGAGCATGACGAGCCGCAGCGGGTTGTGACTGCGCCCGTCGGTCAGGCCGAGAGCTTCTGGCGGCCCCGTGCGCGCCGGTGCGCGAGCACGCGTCGCCCGCCCGCCGTCTTCATGCGGGCGCGGAACCCGTGCTCCTTTGCGCGATGGCGCTTCTTGGGCTGAAACGTCGGCTTGCCCATCGGGACTTTCCGTGATCCTCTCCATCAGCCTTGGGACCCGGAAGTTCCGACCCCTAGAGGCACGCAAACGCGCCGAGCGCCTGGAGGCGCGGCGGCGCGTGTTCGTCGGGCCGGATGATAGGGCGCTGAAGCGTGGTTCGTCAAACGCACGACCCTCCCGGGCGCCGGTGCCGGATGGCCCGTCACGCCGGTGGCGATCGCCGTCGGGGGGTGGAGGCCGTGTCGGGCCAGGCCCGCCCCGTCGCAGCCCGCGGAACGACGGCCGTCTGCCGGCCACTTCGCCAGTCGGTCCGGGCAGCCAACTCGGGACCCATCCCTCAGCGCCTCGCACGATACTCCCTAGGAGTATGCCGGAATCACCTTGCGACGCCTCGCCGGGCCGGTGTATGGTTCCCGAGCCCTGAGGCGCCGGGACGCCTGCGGGGGGCCTCCCCGGAGGACCCGCAGCGATCCTCGGGACGGCGCCCCGGGACTCGTCCCGCGGTGTCTTCCCCGGTTGCGCTCGCAGTCAAACGCCATCTACCGCAACCCGTCAAGCAGGAACCCGATCGAACGAATGGACGCGAAGCAGGTCTGGCGAGCAGCCCTTGGCGAGTTGCAGGTTTCGCTGTCGCCCGCCAACTTCGAGACGTGGCTGCGCGACACCTACCTCGTGGACGTCGATGATCAACGGTTCCGGATCGCGGTCCCCAACGGGTTCGCCAAGGACTGGCTCGAGACCCGCTACCGCTCTCTGATCTCCCAGACGCTGGCCCGCGTGGTGGGCTACAGCGTCCAGGTCGAGTTCGTCGTCTCGGGCGCCGGCGAGGCGCAGGCGCAGGCCACCGCGGTCGCCGCGCAGCCGGTCCGCGTGGAGCCCACGCGGGTCGGCGCCCCCGAGGGCGCGGCGGGCGGCGCGACCAACCTCAACGCCCGCTACACCTTCTCGAACTTCATCGTGGGATCGGCCAACCGTCTCGCCCACGCGGCATCGCTGTCGGTCGCGGAACGCCCCGGCCACGCCTACAACCCCCTGTTCCTGTACGGCGGCGTCGGCCTGGGCAAGACCCACCTGATGCACGCCATCGGGAACGCGGTGGCGGCGAAGTTCCCGCGCAAGCGCGTCGCCTACGCGACCAGCGAGAAGTTCACCAACGAGTTCATCACCAGCATCCAGCAGGGCAAGATCGACGAGTTCCGCACGCGCTACCGCCGGATCGACCTGCTGCTGATCGACGACATCCAGTTCATCGCCGACAAGGAACGGACCCAGGAGGAGTTCTTCCACACGTTCAACGCGATCCACGAGGATGGCAAGCAGATCGTCCTGTCGTCGGACCGGCCACCGAAGGCCATCCTCACCCTGGAGGAGCGTCTCCGTTCGCGGTTCGAGTGGGGGCTCATCGCGGATCTCACCGCGCCGGACCTCGAGACGCGGATCGCCATCCTTCGCGCGAAGGCCGAGGAGCAGGGCACGCCGATCACCCCCGACGTGATGGAGTTCATCGCCCGCAAGGTCGTCTCCAACATCCGGGAGCTCGAGGGCGCGCTCAACCGGATCGTCGCCTACGCGTCCATGGGCGCCATGCCGATCTCCATCGAGCTCGCCCAGGCCGTGCTCTCCAACGTGCTCTACAACCCCAAGAAGCGGCAGGTCACGCCGGAGCGGATCGCCAAGGCGGTCTCGGAGTACTACGGGGTGGGCATGGACGCCCTCCAGGGCCAGAAGCGCGAGAAGAGCATCGTGGTGCCGCGCCAGATCGCGATGTACCTGATGCGCGAGGAGACGGACGTCTCGCTCCTGCGGATCGGCGCGGAGCTGGGCGGGCGGGACCACTCCACGGTCCTTCACGCCTGCGGCAAGATCAACCGCGAGATGCAGGTCAACGACGAGATGCGCCGCGAGGTTGCGGCGGTCCGGGAGCTGATCTACTCCGAGTGACGGGGCGCCGGGCGTGCCCGTCGTGTCGTCCGTGTCGCGAGCCGCATCCCTTCCGCGTCCCGGTGCCGCCCGCCGGGGCCGCCGCGCGCGGCCCGGTCCGCCTCCTCGTCGCCCAACGGAGCCCGTACCCGGGGTGTGGATGCGCGCCCGAATTCGGTGGACAGCCGCCCCTCGGCGTGGACCGTCGAGCCCGAGGCCGGGGGCGGTCCTGTGGACGACTCGGCCTGCTGGTCCCGCATCCGTGGACGACTCCAGCGCAGGGGGTGGTGCATCCACGGCGGCGTCCCGGGCCATCCCCGGGTCGAGATCGGTTGGTCCACCGATACGCCCGACCCACCAACACCCTCGTCCCTCACGAATGAGCGTCACAATCACCCGTATCCACGGCAATATGACGGTGATGACGGAGTGAGAAGATAAGGTGATCACTCCACCCAAGATCCACCACGCGCGGAAGGTGGTCCGGCTGCCGAAACGGCCGGCAACATCCGATTGATGGGGCCATCCCGCCGCGCTTCGTCCGCAACTGGAGACAACCCGACGTGAAACTCTCGGTCATGCAGGAGAACCTGGCCCGTGGCCTCTCCGTCGTCTCGCGGGCGGTCTCCAGTCGCAGCACCCTGCCCGTGCTGGCCAACGTCCTTCTCCGGACCGAGGACGCCGGGCTCAAGCTGACCGCGACCAACCTCGAGATCGGCATCACGTACTGGGTGCCGGGCAAGATCGAGACCGACGGCGCCACCACCGTGCCGGCCCGGCTCCTGACGGACCTCGTCTCGAGCCTGCCGGCTCCGAGAAGGTGGACCTCGAGCTGCAGGGGACGGACACGCTGCATCTCCGCTGTGGCCGGTTCGCGACCCACGTCAAGGGCATCGACGCGGACGAGTTCCCCACGATCCAGACCGCCGGCGAGCGCCCGACCACGCGCATCGGCCAGAAGGTCCTCAAGAAGGCGCTCGAGGAGACGATCTTCGCTGCGGCCAGCGACGAGGCACGGCCGATCCTGACGGGCGTCCTCGCCCGCTTCGAGGGCAGCCGCCTGACGCTCGCGGCGGCGGACAACTACCGGATCGCCGTTCGCACGATCGACGTGCTCGACCCCGTCGAGGCCGTCTCGGTCGTCATCCCCGCCCGCGCCCTGGCGGAGTTGGCACGGATCCTCTCAGACACCGACGATGCCGTGGAGCTGGTGCTCGCCCAGGCCCGCAACCAGGTGCTGTTCCACCTCGATGGCGTGGACCTGGTCTCCAGGCTGATCGACGGCCAGTTCCCCAACTACCAGCAGGTCCTCCCGGCGAGCCACGCCAGCCGCGCCGAGTTCGACCGCGAGGAGCTCCTGCGGGCGGTTCGGCCCGCGGCGCTGATCGCCAGCTCGTCGGCCAACATCGTCAAGCTCCAGGTGGGTGGCGACGGCGCTGCGCTCACGGTCACGGCGACGGCCGAGGTTGGCGACTACACCGGAGACGTCGAGGGCACGGTCGAGGGCGACCCGACAACGATCGCCTTCAACGCCCGCTACCTGGCCGATGTCCTGGGCAACGTGGGCGCGGACCGGTTCTCGCTCGAGCTCAACGGCCCCCTCTCGCCGGGCGTCTTCCGGCCCGTGGGCGACTCGGACTACGTCCACGTCGTGATGCCCGTACGGACGACCTCCTGACGGACACGGCGGCCGCCCCGATCCACCCGGAGCCGGACACCCCGATCCTCCGGGGCCTCTCGATCCGCGACCTGCGCGCGTACTCGGCGCTCGACGCCGTCTTCGACGCCGGCCCGCAGCTGGTCTGGGGACCCAACGCGGCCGGCAAGACGAGCCTGCTGGAGGCCATTGTCCTGCTGGCCTGGGGTCGCTCCCACCGGACGAGCACGGACGGCGAGCTCGTGCGCTGGGGCCACGACCTGGCCCGGGTGGAGGCCCGGGTCGGGCGCGCCGGGACGCCGCCCGAGGATCGCGATGCCCTCGAGGTCGCGCTCGTCAAGACCGGGGGAGGGAGCATCCGAAAGCGCATCCGGGTGAACGGGGTTGCGCGCCGGGCCGCCGCCCTCACGGGGGTGCTCCGGACCGTGCTGTTCGCGCCCGAGGAGATGCTGCTCGTCGCCGGCTCCCCGTCACTGCGGCGGGAGGCCCTCGACCGCGTGGCAGGCCAGCGCTCTCCCGCCTACGCCCGGGACATCGCCGCCTACGGGCGGGCCCTCCAGCAGCGCAACGGACTCCTCCGGCTCATCCGGGAGGAGCAGGCGACGCGCGCCGAGCTGCGCTTCTGGGACACGGCCCTGCTCGAGGCCGGCACCGCCGTCCGGGAGGAGCGTCAGCGGCTCCTCGCCGAGATGGCGGGTCCCCTCGCCGCGGCGCATGCCGAGATCGCCCCCGATGAGGGCGCCACCGGAACCCTCGCGCTCGCGTACTCGACCAATGCGCCCCAGCACGCGGGAGAGTCGGTCCGCGACGCCCTGGGCAGACGCCTCGCGGAGACGGCCGACAAGGAGGTCTGGAACGGCTCGACGCTCATCGGCCCCCACCGCGACGACGTCGTGTTCGAGATGGGCGGGCGGCCGCTCGCGTCGTTCGCGTCTCGCGGCCAGCAGCGGACCGCGATCCTGGCCTTCAAGCTGGCGGAGGTCGACCTGCTCACCGCCCTCGACGGTCGTCCGCCGCTGCTCCTGCTCGACGATGTCTTCTCCGAGCTGGACCCCGAGCGGCGGGCCCACCTGGTGCGGCGGATCGCCGCGCTCCCGCAGGCGTTCGTGACCACGACCACGCTCGAGGACCTGGATCCCGGCCTGCGCTCCGTCGGGACCGCCTGGGCCGTGACGACGGACGAGGATGGAGCCGCGTGCCTCGAGCGGAGCGGCGCGTGACGTCGGGCCGCGACCGCGGGACGGATCCCGAGGCGCCCGGCAGGCGCCGCCGCCCCGACCGCATCGGTGACCTCCTGCCCGAGGCGGCCCGCCAGCTCGGGCTGGAGGAGGAGCTGCGGCTCGCCCGTGCGATCGCGACGTGGGACGCCCTCGTGGCCGAGCACGTTCCGCCCGCCGCGGGCGCGTGCCGGCTCGTCCGGCTGGAGCCCGGGGCCATCGTCGTGGCGGCGGACGAGCCCATCGTCGCGGCCGAGCTGCGGATGCGGGCCGTGGAGCTCCTCGACGCCTTCGCGGCCGCCCCAGGGGGCGCCCGCGTGCGGTTCCTGCGGCTGGCCGGCGAGCCCGGGCGTGACTCCCGGGGACCGCGACCGCCGCGCGTATAATCGCCTCCCGCTGTCGAGGGGGGAGCGTCACGCGCTGCCTCCGATGTGCGTCGCTCAACACATGAGGCCCGCTTCTTGCCCGCCCGTCTCCAGCTGAAGCTCGGCGCCGTCACGGACCAGGACCGGCTGCCCGACTCGCCCGACACGATCGTGGTGGTCGAGCCGTCGGTGGGATCCGTGGGGCGCACCAAGGGCAACCTGTACCTGCTCGTGACCAGCGCGGTCCCGGGCAATCGGGCGCGCGAGGCGACCCGGATGGTCGCGGACACGATCAGGAACGAGTACTACTACGACGAGTCCGCCGGCATCCGGCAGTGCCTGACCAAGGTGCTGGGCGTCGCCAACAAGCGCCTCGCCCACCAGCGCGACAAGTACGGGCTCGCACAGACGCCCGACGGCGCGGGGCCCGTCGGCGTGGCGGTTGCGGTCGTCCGCGGCCGCGAGCTCTACGTCGCCACCGTCGGCCCGGCCGAGGCCTATCTCATCCGCCAGGCCCGCCTCTCCACCCTGCCCGACCCGAACCGGGAGCGCGGGCTCCCCGCCGAGGGCCTGGAGCCCGAGGTCTGGCGCGGAGAGCTCCAGGTGGGCGACTCGCTCAGCCTCGTCTCGGCCAACGTGATGGGCAGGATCGGATCGGACGCCCTCAAGGACGCCCTCGTCACGCTCCACCCGCAGTCGGCGATCGAGCACCTCCACGCGCGGTTCGTGGCCGCGGACGGCAAGGGATCGGACGGCGCGTTCGCCTTCGAGGCCAGCGAGGTGGGGGCCACCTACAAGGCCCGTTCGCTCGTGCCGGTCCGCCCGGCCGAACCCCTCGCCGGCGCTCCCGACAAGGGCCCCATCCCGCTGGCGGACTCCGCCGTGGGCGCCGCCGCAGCCGTGGGCGTCGGGGCCGCGAGGGCGCGGGATGCGGCCGGCAGCGGGTTCGGACGCTTCGTCTGGCGGGTCCAGGACCTGCTGCCCCGCCGCAAGCCCGGACCGCGCAAGGTCACGGCGGCGACGAGCCGCATGGAGACCCAGCGCCGCGCGGCCGTCGCCCTCCTCGCCTTCATCGCCGTCGCCGGTGGGCTCGTCCTGGGCGTGTACGCCGTCGCAGGCCAGCAATCGCCTACGGAGCCACTCCGCAGCCTTTCCGTGGCGCAGCGGGCCTTCCAGGAGGCGGAGGAGGCTGCTGCGAGCGTGTCCGGTCCCGGCGTGGACCTGATCGCCGACGACCCGTCCAAGGCGATGGAGCTGCTGACGGCAGCGTACGCCAAGCTGGACGAGGCACAGGCTGCCGGCTACCCGGCCACCGAGGTCAGGGTGCTGCGTGCCGAGGTCAGCGCGGGCCTCGACCGCCTCTACGGCGTCGTCCCGGTCCGCTCCAGCACCGCATTCACCTTCCCGTCCGACACGCCCGTGCTGCTCGAGGAGCTGGTCCGCGGAAACGATGGTGCCCCCTACGTGCTCGACAGCGCCGGCAAGACCGTCTGGCGCATCGACCTCGCCAAGAAGACCGCCGCACCGGTGGCGGTGTCCGGGCAGAAGGCAACGGGCGGCAAGGTCGCTGACCCCAAGGTCATGACCACCGGCGGCCCCGACGTCGTGTTCCTGGACAGCAAGAACAACCTCTGGCGCTGGCGCCCACTGCCCAACAAGGGCAAGGGGACGCTCGCCAGGATCAAGGTCGAGGATTCGGCCACGTGGGGTGACGACATCGAGGTGATGTCGACCTTCGTGGCCAACTTCGACGCCGCGCTCTACAAGCTCTACGTGGTGGACCCGTCCGAGCAGAACATCATGGTCGTCTCGCCATCGAGCGACGGGTCGGGATACCAGGGGAAGCCGACGCGCCGCCTGCCGACCGACCGCCCGGTGGACGGCATCACCGACCTGCTCCTCGACGGGGACATCTTCGTGGCCGAGAACGGCGAGGTCGCCCGCGTGATCCCGGCGTCGGGCTGGAGCGTCTCGGAGCCCGAGGACACGCAGATCCGGCCCAACCCCGACTACGTCATCCTGTCGTCACCGGACCTGCCCGACGGCTCGTCGAGCAAGCGCGTCGGGCCGCTGTACGCCTTCGACCGCTCCAACCACCGGATCGTCGCCTTCGACAAGGCCAATGGGAAGTACATCGCGCAATACCAGCTGGCCGATGGCGACCAGGGCTGGCGGGACCTGCGAGACATGGTCGTGCTGCCCGGAGCCGACGAGGAGGCACCGGCCACCGCCTGGTGGATCTCCAGCACCGGGCTCCACAGCGCCGTGCTGACGGCCGCGGAGGGCCCTGCCGCCACGCCGACGCCGGCCCCGACGGCTACAGCCAGCCCGACGCCCAAGCCCACGAAGAAGCCCAAGAAGACGCCCAAGCCGTGACGCCCCCGGGCGCCTGACCCACCGAGGTGCTGCCGCTCCGCGACGCTCGGCCTCCCCGCCGGACCCCGGTGGTCACGGGGGCGATCCTGGCCATCTGCGGCATCGCCTTCGGATGGGAGCTGGTGCTGCTCGCCCAGGGCGGCGACGCAGCCCTCGCCGGGCTCTTCGAGCGGCGCGGCCTGGTTCCGGCGGATCTCGTTGCCGCGCTGCAGGCGGGGGACTACCTGTCGGGGCCGACGCTGGACCTGGTCACCCACATCTTCCTGCACGGCAGCTGGCTGCACCTCGCCGGCAACATGCTGTTCCTCTGGATCTTCGCCGTGAACGTGGAGGACAGGCTGGGACGCCCCCGGTTCGCGGCGTTCTTCCTGGTCGGCGGAATCGCCGCCGCCTTCGGGCACGTGCTCGTGGACCCGACGAGCGAGATCCCGATGATCGGTGCTTCGGGCGCGATCTCCGCGGTCCTGGGCGCGTACCTGGTGCTGTTTCCCCGGGCCCGCATCCAGTCCCTGGTGTTCCTGGTCTTCTTCTACGAGCTGATCGACGTGCCCGCGATCGTCGTGCTCGGCTTCTGGTTCCTGCTGCAGCTGATCGATGGACTCGTCTCCCTGGGGCTTACCGCCGGAACGGACGCGGGGATCGCGTTCTGGGCGCACATCGGCGGGTTCGCGGCCGGCGTGGCGATGGCGATCCCGTTGCGGTACCGGCGGGGCGGTGACGCGCCGGCTGCGGAATCCGGCCTCGCGGGCGAACCGGTGCGCGTTCCGGCGCCCGCTCCCGGCCCTCCACCCCCGCCGCCCCCTGCTCTCCGCTGACGGACGCCCCTCCACCCCCAGCCGCGGGCTCCGACCGCGGGGCGGTCGATGCGTGGGATAATCGGGCCATGACCGGCGACCGTGTCCCTGAGCTCGAGATGACCGTCGAGAGCGTCCGCGTCCACATGCGCACGGGGCGGCACGTGCTGTTGCTCAAGGAAGTCGGCGCAGGGCGCATCCTGCCCGTGTGGATCGGCCCCTGGGAGGCCCAGGCGATCGCAATGCGCCTCCAGGGCATCGTCGCGGAGCGGCCGCTGACCCACGACCTCTTCGTCGCGGCCCTGGCGGCGCTCGGCGTGCGCGTCGATCGCGTCGTGATCGCCTCGCTCGCCGATGAGACGTTCCATGCCCGCCTGGAGCTCGTCGCCGCGGACAGCCGCCACGACGTGGATGCGCGGCCCTCGGACGCGATCGCGCTCGCCGTCCGGCTCGAGTGCCCGATCTACGCGTCGGCGCAGGTGCTGGACCAGGCCGCCGCCCTGCCCGACGATGACGAGGGCGACGATGACGAGGGCGACGAAGGGGCGGCCGCTCGCGAGGCGGCCCGGGACGCACGGAGGAGCAGGCTTGCCGCAGGCTCGCTCGAGGCGACCGGGGAGAGCCTCGACCCCACGAAGCTCGACATCTTCCGCGAGTTCGTGAACAGCCTCGAGCCGGACGGCGGCGATCCCCGGGGCGGCGGGGCCAGCGCGTCCGGCTAGCCGCCCAGGATCGGCCTGCCCCGGCGCCGGGCCCGGTCGGCGTTCGCCCACAGGCGCAGACGCAGCATCCAGAAGTCCTTCACCGCGCGCCAGATGACCGAAGGCCGGGCGCCCGTCGGCGATCCCGCGGTGCGCGCGTAATGGGGGATGCCGACCTCTGCGATCGAGCGGCCCTGCTCCCCGATCTTGACCAGGAGCTCCGCCGAGAAGAAGGCCCCGCCTGATTCCACCCGGACGCCCTCGAGCGCCTCCCGGCGGAACAGCTTGCAGGCGCAGTCCACGTCGCGCACGCGCAGGCCATAGAAGATCCGGTTGGCCAGCTTGTAGGTCCGCGCGTACACGATCCTGATGAGCGGGTCGGCCCGCTTGATGCGGTAGCCGACGACCACGTCCGGGTGGTCGCTGGCGGCCAGGCGCTCGGTCAGGCGGGCGATGTCCGCGATCCGGAACTGGCGGTCGCCGTCCGTGAAGGCGAGGAGCTCGTAGCGCGAGGCCTCGAAGCCCGATCGCAGTGCGCCGCCATAGCCACGGTTGACGTCATGGTGGATGGCGCGCACCACGTCCGGGTGCTCGGCGGCGAGGCGGTCTGCGATCTCGCGGGTGCGGTCCCGGGACCCGTCGTTGACGGCGATGATCTCGAAGGTCTCGGCGATGGACGGCAGCGTCTCGAGGGCTTCCTGCACGAGCCCCTCGAGGTTGGCCTCCTCGTTGTGGGCGGGGAAGAAGTACGACAGGCGGGCGATCCGTTGGGGCTCGGCGATCGTGCCGGGGGCAGCTGCGGGGGCGGTCATGGCTGGGTCTCCAGGGTTCCCGTGACGCGGTAGACGCCGGTGGGCCTGCCGGCGGGTTCCAGGGCATAGCGTAGGGCCAGTGCCGCAAGGTCTGCGGCGGTGGCCCGGATGACGTAGACGGGCCGCACGCCGAGATGCGGTCGATCACGTCCTCGACGCTGCCCAGGTTCTCGCTCACGATGTCACTGTCGTCCACGACCAGCAGGTCCGGCCGCCGGCCCTCCACGAGCGTGCCGTACCAGAGGGGCGTGGAGTAGGACCACCACGAGACGACGACGGCGTCCCTGCTCAGGCCGTCCATCGCGTCGTCGAGCCAGTCGGCCATGGCGGTTTCCGCGGAGCGGTCGGCGGCCCGCCACCGGTCCCCCAGCGCGAGGCCGGTGGGCACCAGCAGGGCCAGCGCCACCGCCAGGGCGACCGACGTGCGGATCACCCGACGTCCGGAGCCATGTTGGCGATCGAAGGGAGTCGTCATCCGCGGCGTCAGGTCGCCGAGGTGGCATCGCCACCAATGGCGCCCGGATCGCCCGCGGGCGTGGACGGGCGATGCGCACGAGCGAGCGCAGCGTCGAGGATCGTGCCAGCCGCGATCGCGAGCCACGACCAGGCGAACAGCGCCGGGCCCAGGTAGTAGCGGCCGATGCTGGCGTTCACGTAGGACAGCGCGAACAGGCAGGTGACCGCGGCGGCGACGCCGGACAGGAGCGCGTAGCGCGGGAAGCGCAGGGCGGTCACGACGAAGGCCGGGGGCACGAGCCAGGCGAGAACGCCCAGCTGCGACCCGGCGAACCGGGCGAGATCCGCCGCCCTGCCCGGAAGGTCCGCGAGGCCCTGGAAGTCGCCTTGGAACTGGCGCGCAAGCACGATGTCCCAGAAGCCATCCCACGTCTCGGGATGCCCGTAGACCAGCGGCGCCGGGAAGGGCCCCGCCCGAAGCGGAAGCTCCAGGTACAGCAGGCCGGCCACCCCGAAGCAGGCGACCAGCGTGGCGGCGACCAGGCGCGGGCGGCGCACCACCTCCGGGTCCACCGCGAGGACGTAGAGCCCCACGGCGGGGATCAGCAGGAGCGCCAGGCCGTGGTTGGCCAGCGCCACGCCGAACAGCCCTGCGGCGAGGACGATCGCGCGATCGGCGCGCCGCGCCGCCACCGGGTCACCCGGGGTCGCATTCCGCACGGCCACCAGGCGCTCCCAGCGCACGAGGGCGAGGACGATCAGGGCGACCAGGAGGAGGTGCAGGGCATGGGCATCGGCGGCAGCCGAGATGCTCCAGACGATCGGCGTCAGCGCCAGGCCGATGGCACCTGCCAGTGCCACGGGCAGCGGCACGTCAAGCCTGCGCAGCAGGTGGACCGTGACCCCCACGGCACCCGCCACGAGGATCGCGGACAGCAGGTTCATCCGGAACGCCTCGTCGCCCAGCGGCTGCAGGACGACGGACGCCACCCAGCCCACCAGGACGTAGGCCGGGAACCCCGTCGGGTGCATCGTGCCCATGAGCGGCAGCACCGCCTGGGCCTCTGCGGTGTCCCACGCGAAGACGCCCGGCAGGAGCGTGGTCCGGTAGATGAGCAGGGCAGCCACGGCGATGACCAGCCCGGCGAGGAGCGTCCCGCCCGCGGCCCTCGGCCGCGCCCCGCCGGGGCGGGCTACCAGCCAAGGATCTGGCCCCAGGTCACACCCCACAGGTTGACCAGCCCGCCCGCCACCAGCAGGACGATGGCGATCACCCGCGGACGCCCATCGGAGGGTCGCGCCGCCCCCAGCGCCACCATCGGCAGCAGGAACGGCAGGAAGTCGAGCGAGAACCGGTAGCCCCACTGGACCCAGCCCTGCGAGAAGTGGCCGAGGTTGAAGACGGCGATCAGCACGACCGCGACGGCGGTGCCGATGCCCAGGCGGGTCCGCCCGCGCCAGCGGAACGCGAACAGCGCCAGGAGCAGCCCTGGGGCAGAGAGGAGGATGCTGGTCCCGAGGTCGACGGGGATCACGAGCGGGCAGTCGACGTCGAACAGGGAGCGCTGCGCTCCGGGATCGGTGCACAGCGGGACGTCCTCGGTGATGCCGAGCGTGTTCGGCAGCAGGTCCGGGAGCACCTCCGGCAGGGCCCCGAACATGATCCCCAGGTTCCGTGGCACGTACCGGAGATCCTCCACCGACCAGGCGGGGTTGTAGCCGAGCGCGGGATACCCCTCGACCTCGAGCCGGTACTGGTAGTCGTAGCCCGGGTGCAGGAGCGAGCCCGTCGTGAGGTACGTGTAGCCGAGCAGGACCACCACGGGCAGGAACCCGCCCACCGCGGCCGACACCAGGCGCCGCTGGCGCGTCCCCCCGCCGCCGACCATGACGAAGAACGGCGCGGCGAGGATCAGTGGCAGCCGGGCCGCGACGGCGAGGCCGAGCAGGAAGCCGACGAGCACCTGCGAGGGGTCCAGGGGCCACACGGCTCGGCGCAGGCGGGCCGCCGCGGAGCCGGTGGGATCGTCGCCCTCGGTGCCGGCCTCGTCCCACGGCCGCTCGTCCGCGGCCGTCGGATCCCGGCGCAGTGCGATCCCCACGGCGACGAGCGCGATGTCGGCGGCCACGAGGTGGGCGAGGTACCAGGTGCTGCCCACGGCCGTCGCCCACCACCAGGCCGTGCCGGTTGCGAAGATGGCCACCGTGAGCGCCCGCACGGACATGCGCAGACGCAGCCCGCCCAGCATCCACCAGGCAAGGCCGACGCCCAGGGCCCCAAGGCCGATGGCGATCGCCTCCTGGTCCGTCGCGAGCCCCCACGCCGCCACGAACGGCAGCAGCAGGATCGCCGGCAGGGGCGGGAAGGGAAGCAGGACACGCCCGTCGGGCGTCCCGTCCGGGAGCGTCAGCGGGTACACGTCCTGCAGGTACCAGTTCGCCGGAAGGTCGCCGCCCGCGAACACCGGGTGCGGGAACCAGGCGCGCCCGTGGAGGTAGGCGTCGGCCTGCCAGACGAAGTGGTTGTAGAAGTTGTAGTGCTCGGGGTTCGAGACCCAGTACAGGCCGAGGGCGGCCAGCACGAAGCCCAGCCCGATGAGCCAGCTCACCGGGCTGCGGACGGCAGGAGTGGCCAGGGGGGTCCCCTCGGGCCCCTCGGCTATACTCGGCGGCACCTTCACCTTGCGTAGGAGGCTCCCCGTGACCGCTCTGGGTTCGGGTATGCCCGACCGGGAGTCAACGACGGACGACGCCCCCCGGCGAGGCATCGGCCGGCAGATCGCGGCCATCATGGCGATCGGCCTGATCTTCAGGCTGATTCTGGCATACGGCATCGATGGGCTCCGCGGCTCCGGGTTCGGGGCGGATCTCGGGCTGTTCAACTACTGGGCCGACACCCTGGCGCAGCACGGCCCGTGGGGCTTCTACGCCAACGCCTCGTACGCCGACTACACCCCCGGCTACCTCTACGCCCTGTGGCCCGTCGGGGTGCTGCGTGAGGTCCTCGGCGCCGCCGGCGTGGCCACGGACATCACCGACAGCCTGATCAAGCTGCCGGCGATCATCACGGATGTCCTGCTCGGCTACCTCGTGGCGTCAATGGCGCTGGAGCTGGGCGTGGCGCGGCGCAGGGCGCTGATCGCCGCCGCGGTGGTCATCCTCAACCCGATCACCTGGTTCGACTCGGTGATCTGGGGCCAGGTGGACAGCTTCGGGACGCTGTTCCTGCTCCTCGGCATGCGCGAGCTGTGGCGGGGCCGCCACGAGCGGGCCGCGGTCCTCGCGGTGGTCGCCGCGCTGATCAAGCCCCAACTGGCGATCCTCGTGCCGATCGTGGCCGTGGTCGCGATCCGGCGGGCGCTGTGGCCAGCGGGTGGCTACGGGGACGAGCCAGAACCGCGCCGGCGCGGGTTCTCCTTCGAGCTCCGGGACATCGGCTGGCTGCGCATCCTGACCACCGGCGCGGCGGGGTTCCTCACCGCCGTGCTGCTGTCGGCGCCGTTCGGGCTGACCGTCATCGGGGTCTCCTCGACCGCTCCGTTCCTCGAGAGCTCGCTGCTCCGGCTGGTGTTCAGCACCGCAGCCACGTACCCATACCTGTCGGTGAACGCCTACAACTGGTGGGCCCTGTTCCCCGTCGACGGCCAGAGCGTGGCCACCGCCGGCGGGGCACTCTGGATGCCGGACTCGCCGGTGCCCGACGCGGCCGCCTGGGGGGCGATCGGGCCGGTCCCGGCGGCACTGGTTGGCGCGGCCCTGCTCCTGGGCACGGCCGCGGTCGTCGCCTGGGTGGTCGCGCGCCATCCGGACCGCCTGACGATCCTGGTCGGCGTCAGCGTGCTCGCCCTGGCCTTCTTCGCCGCCCCGACGCGCGTCCACGAGCGATACCTGTTCCCGTTCTTCGGGCTGGCGGCCATCCTGTTCGCCTTCTCGACCCGCTGGCGGGTCGCCTACGTCGTGGCCGGGGTCGCGACGTTCCTCAACATGTACGTGGTCCTCGTCGCGCTCTACCCGGACAACCCCGGGGTCTCGGACTGGCTGGGGATCGGGGGGGCGATCCGGTCGTCGTTCGGCGTGACGACGGTGGCCCTGCTCCACTCGGCGGCGTTCATCTGGGGCGTGCTGCAGCTGCGCCCGGGCGCGCGCCGGGCGCTCGCCGCCCAGCTGGAGCGCGGCCGGATCGAGGAGAAGTCCCTCGAACCCGAGCCGGAGACGCACCATCCGCTCGACGCCCCGCCAGGAGCCGCGGTGGCCGCGAGCGCCGTGGGGGCCGATGGTGTCCTCGCCGCGAGCGCCGAGGGCGTGCTCGTCAGTGGCCCCGATGACGCCCCTGTCGCCGGCGGCCAGCCCGCGGGCGCAGCGCCCATCGCTGCAGCCCGACTCGTGCCCGCCTGGTACGACCGGCCGTCCTGGACGGAGATGGGACCGATCGCGTGGTTGCGCGCCCGGGTGGGGGAGACGCCACTCCGCCCCGACCGGTCGGCGAGCCTCGATCGCGAGCCACGAGGCCGCGTGGACAAGCTCGACCTGTTCCTCCTCATCGTGTTCGTCGTCGGCGCGCTGGTCCTGCGCACGTACCGGGTCGGCGACCCGGCCCGGATGCACTTCGACGAGGTCTACCACGCCCGCACCGCCACCGAGTTCCTGCAGGCCTGGCGGTACGACATCTCGCACGACATCTACGAGTGGACCCACCCACATCTCGCCAAGTACGCGATGGCCGCCGGGATCGTCGCCTTCGCGGGCCACGACGTGGCATCCGCGAGCGACCTGGGCGTGCCGGTTCGCGACGCCGCGGTCGAGCCGCGCCGGGAGGACCCATCCGGGTCCGGCGACCGGGCCGGCGATCGCGTCTGGGTGGCGACCGGCTCGGAGGTCGTCGCCTACGATCTCGCGACCCGGGGTGTCGTGGCGCGCTGGGCCCTGCCGGGCGCCAGCGCGGTCACCTTCGACGAGACGGGGCTGCAGGCGCTGGTCGGGACGGATGCGGGCGACCTGTATGCCATCGACGCCGCCACGCTCGACGCCTTTCCTCAGGCCGACCCGGCGAACCCCGAGGTCACGCCGTTCCCGGTGACCACGGTCGGGGGGCCGGTGACCCGGCTTGCCGCCTACCGCGACGGCTCCCATGCGGCGGTCATCCTGGCGGACGGGAGCGTGGCGGTCGTTGACCTCGACGCGGCGGAGGTCGTCGGCACGGCAGCCCTCGAGGGCGCCACGGACCTCGCGGCCGTGGACGACGTGACCGCACTCGTCGTCCTGCCCGCGGTCGTGGAGGACCCGGAGGCCGCCGCTGCGAAGCTGGCGGAGATCCTGGGCGGCGAGCCAGCGACATATCTCGCCGACCTCACGAAGGTCGAGGAGCCCAACGTCCGGATCGACGCCGTCACGACGATCGAGGAGCGCACGGCCCTCAAGGCGGCCATGGATGCGGGCGAGCTCGCGGGCGTGGAGCTCCAGCCGGTGTCCACGATGGCCGTTGCGGATGGCTCCGGCGTCACGTTCCTCGACGTCGCCGCCGCGACGACCGCGACGGTCGAGCTCGAGGGTGGCGCGGCCGGCCTCGCCCAGGTCGGCGGGGTCGACGAGGGGACGCAGGTCTACGCCACGTCCACGGACGCCGCGACGGGCGATCCGGAGATCACCGTGATCTCGATCACCGGCGACCGCGCGGAGAACGGGCCCGAGGAACGCGAGGACTTCCCGCTGCCGGGAAGCGGCACGCGCGTCGTCTTCGACGCCGCCGTCGGAGCTCGTGTTCGTGCTGGGGACCACGCCCGACGGCACCGGGACGACCGTGTACGTCGTCGAGCCGCACGGGAAGAGCGTCTTCGCGGACCACCGGCTGCCGTTCGCGCCCACAGCACTGGTCCTGGACCACAACAAGGACTTCCCGGCCACCAGCCACGGCTCGCTGCTCCCGTTCGCCGCGGGCGGGGAGGCCGTCTCGCTCGACGTGGGGTCGTACACCTTCGCCTGGCGAATGCCGGGCGTGATCATGGGCGCGCTGACGGTGGCGGTCCTGTTCCTGCTGGCGAGGATCCTCTTCCGGCGCCGCTCCGTCGCCGTCCTCGTCGGGCTGTTCGCGCTCCTGGACGGGATGCTCTTCGTCCAGAGCAGGATCGCGATGAACGACGTCTACACGGCCTTCTTCATCCTGGCCGCGTACCTGCTGTTCGCCTGGCTGTGGCTGGAGCCCGAACGCGTCAAACGCTCCTTCTGGCTGGTGATGCCCGCCATGGGCGTGCTCCTGGGCCTGGCACTCGCCTCCAAGTGGGTCGCCGCCTATGCGATCGGCGCGCTGGGGATCCTCGTGCTGATCCGCTCGGCCCTCGGCCGGGTCCTGCTGATCATCGGCATGATCGGGATCACCGGCCTCCTCGGCTGGATGGGTCTGTCCGTCCCGGCCGACAGCGGCGGGGCCGGGAACCTCCCGTTCATCCTGATCATGATCGGCCTCACGCTCGCGACCGTGGCGCTGACCGTCTATCGACCCGTCGCCTGGTCGGACGACGAGATGCGCTTCGCCGTCGCGGCGCCGGCCGCCGCGGGGATCCTGATCGCCTTCACCGGCATGGCCATGGGCGGCGCGGAGGACAACATCGTCCTCGGCCCTGTCCAGTTCACGGCGGTCCAGGCGGGCTTCGCGCTCGTGCTGGTCGGCCTGCTGGCCTACGCCGCGTTCAACGTCGGCGGAAGGCTCGGCGTGGGACCCATGAAGCCGGCTCCCGCTCCCGACGCGGCACCCGGCCCGCCCCCGGCCTCGCCCGCCCCCGAGGGCTGGGTGCGCCTGGGCTGGGGCCTCGGCCTGCCGGCCGTCTGGCTGGCGGCCTGCCTGCTCGCGATCCCCCTGGCGGTCTACGTCCTCACGTACCTGCCGTGGGCCATGATCGAGAACCACCGGATCGTGGACGGCTGGCCCGCCGGCAACACGGGCGAGACGCTCCTGGATCTCACCCGGCGGATGTACGAGTACCACAACAACCTGACGGCGGCGCATGCCGCCAGCTCGCCCTGGTGGGCATGGCCGCTCAACCTCAAGCCCGTCTGGTTCTACCAGGGCTCCTATGCGTACTCCACCTCCGCCGCGATCTACGACGCCGGCAACACGGTGATCTGGTGGCTGGGCATCCCGGCGATGGTGTTCGTGGCGTTCCAGGCCTATCGGCGCCGCAGCCTGGCTCTCGCGCTGATCCTGATCGCGTTCCTGGCCCAGTGGGTCTCGTGGGCGCGCATCGACCGCGCCGCCTTCCAGTACCACTACTACACCAGCCTGCCGTTCGTGATCCTGGCCCTCGGGTACTTCGTCGCCGAGATCTGGCACGGGGCTTCGCGACGGACGTGGCTCCTGGTCCGGGCGTCGGCGGCCGTGGCGATCATGGGCCCGGTGATCCTGTGGCTGCTGCGGTACCCGCTGTGCGCGCTCGCTGAGGTCGAGTCGGTCAACGCCGGCTCACAGGCCTGCAACGGGAACCCGGGCAACCTGGTCGTGACCCCGGCGACGGCCGCCATGGTCGTCGTGTCGGTGATCACCGTGCTCGCGCTGGTGTGGATCCTGGTCGGGCTCGGCCGGCAGCGACCGGGCGGCCGGTCGATCAGGGCCAACGACCTCCTCCCGCTCGTCCTGGTCGCGTCCGCGGGTGGAGCCGCGATGGCCGTGTCGCGCCTGCTGCCGGATGGCGAGCCGCTGTTCACCGTCAACGGGATCGTCCCGGAGATCATCGCGCTCATCGTGGCCGTCCCCCTGGGCCTCATGGCGATCCAGGTCCTGACGGCGCGCGACGCGCGCCGCTTCGTGACCGGGTTGCTCGCGGTGACGGCGGCGTGGTTCGTGATCCTGTACCCGAACATCTCGGCCCTCGCGATGCCGTCCACCATCGTGAATGCCTACCAGGGCCTGCTGCCCACCTACCTCTACGCCTTCCAGTTCGGCGTGGACACGATCGACCGCGGCAAGTCGATCTCGTTCGCGGACCCCAAGTTCGCGATCCTCATGGTGTTCCTGGTCGTGGCCAGTGGCGTCGTGGCCTACTCGGCCTGGGCGTGGCGCCAGGCGCTCGCGCCGGACGCAGGGTCAGGGGACGGGAGCGGTGGGGCTGCAGGCGCCGCGAGCGGGTCCGGACCAGGCTGAGCCCGGCGTCGGGACCGAGGTTCAGCCCGCGCCAGTCGCGGCCCGCGGCGACGGTGGGATCGGCGCGCTGAAGTGCGCCGGCAGCGTGCCCGTGGCCGCGAGCCGGCGGATCGCGAAGCCGTAGTACTCGTCCACCTTGGCGGTCACCCGGGGCCAGCTGAACTCCTCGGCGCGCACCAGGCCGGACGCCGACATGGACGCTGCGAGCTCGCGGTCCTTGAGCAGACGGGCGAGCGCCACGGCCAGCTCCTTGTGGTTCTTGGGCGGGACGAGGAGGGCCTCGCGCCCGCGCCTGACCACGCCCTTGTAGCCGTGGATGTCGGAGGCGACGATGGGCGCTCCCGCCGCCATCGCCTCGAGCAGGACGATCCCGAACGATTCCCGTCCCGTCGCCGGCGAGCAGAAGACATCCGCGGTGCGGAACAGCTGGTTCCGCTCGTCGTCCGAGACGCGGCCGAGGAACTCGACGCCCTGCAGGCGCCGCGTCGCCACGTACCGTCGCGCCTCGCGCTCCTGCGGCCCTCCGCCCACGAGCAGCAGCCGGCAGGTGTAGCCGGTGCGACGCAGGATCCGGTAGGCCTTGAGCAGGTCCAGCACACCCTTGCGGGGCTCGAACCTGCCCACGAACAGGATGTTCTGGGTGCCGTCCTGCCAGCGCGTCAGGGGCACGGCACCCTGGAACCGCGTGATGTCCACGCCGTTGGGGATGACCTTGTAGTCACCCGGGAAGTAGCGGTCGATGAAGTGCCGCGCCGCCGCCGACACCGCGATGCGTCCGTGCAGCCGGTCCGCGTACCCGCGCAGCGCCCGGGCCCCGAACTCGTAGGCGGGCGACCAGCCGCCGTAGGCATGGAAGGTGCCGATGTTGACGCTCTGGCTCTGGTTGAGGAGCACCAGCGAGAGGAACGGCACGAACGGCTCGTGGAAGTGGAGGACGTCGAACCGCTCTCGCTCCAGCAGGTCGTGCGCCTGGGACACGTAGCGTGGAGAGAGCGTGATCGTCCCCACGGAGCCGTTGGACGGCATCGAGAAGCCCTTGCCCAGGCGGATGACGTCGCCCTCCGATGAGCGCTGGAGGCCGTGGGACGAGGTCAGGATCCGGACCTCGTGGCCGCGCAGGCGGAGGTTCTCGTAGAGGAACCGGACGTGCTGGGTGACGCCGCCTGGCAGCGGGTAGACGTACGGCGAGACCAGCCCGATCTTCACGTCACGTCACCATCGGTTCCCACGGAGGGATCGTAGCGCGGCGGGCGCAGCGTGCCGCCGGGGTAGCCGAGATCCCGGCCGGTCCCATCGCGGCGCACCCGGCCGCCGATCGTTGCCTGCCAGCCGCGTGCGTACTTGCGCAGCTGTCGCCCGTACACGCCCACCTGGTCGAACGACCCGTGGAAGCCGCCATGGTGCTCCGTGAGACCCGATGCGAGGGCCCGGCGGTAGTCCTCGGGCGTGCGGCCGGGGAACGTGGTCCAGCAGGCGCCGATCGCGGTGGCGATGTGGGCGTCGCTGTTGCCGACATGCGGCAGGCGGTGCTCGTCCGCGAACCGCACCACCGCGTCGTGGCGGTACTTGCCCAGCGCCGTGGGGTTGAAGGTCTCGATGGTGTCCGGGCGGACGGCCGGGTTGTCGCTGGCCAGCAGGCGCCGGAGCGCGGACCCCTGGGCGCACATCGGGAACGGCACGAGCGGATGGGCGGCGATCGCGATCCCGCCCTGGTCGTGGACCGCCTCGATCGACCAGGCGAGCGACTTGAGCGCGGGGATGGGCTTCTCCAGGAACAGGGCGAGCAGGTGGCCACCACGCGTGCTGACCTCCTCGCCCACCACGACCCGGGTGCGCAGGCCGCGGTCCTCGGCCATGTGGCTTGCGGCGACCGCCGCGTCGATCCGCTCATGGTCGGCGATGGCGATGAGGTCCAGGAAGCCCTGTGCCTCCACGTGGTCGAGGGTCTCCTGGACCGACGACGTGCCGTCCGACGCAAGGGTGTGGATGTGCATGTCGGCGCGGCCCAGCCGGACGATGGGCTCGTGGGTCACGACGTGCCCCCCTGTCCGTCGGGGGCGGGCAGCGCCTGGCGCCTGTCGTTGCCGGCCCCGCGTCCGGACCCGCTCCCGGTTCCCACCACGAGGTCCGGCCAGATCGGGTGAAACGCTCCCCACCACTGCTCGGGCGCATCGGCCAGGAGCGTCTCGTAGGCTGCGGCGATGGCGGCCGTGATCGCGACCACGCGCTCGCGACGGGTGCCCTCGGCAGGCATCGGGACGGCGATCACCTTGCCCGCGTAGCGGCCCCCCTTGATTCGCCGACCCGCTGCCGCATAGACCGGCGTGCCCGTCTCGATGGCCAGCAGCGCGGGCCCGGGTGAGATCGGTGCCGGGCTGCCGAAGAAGGGCACCGGGATCCCGGAGCCCGCGATGTCGCGGTCGTTCACCAGGCCGACCGATTCGCCCCGGCGCAGGGCGGCGAGGAGCGTCCGCCGCGCATTCTCGACCGGGACGATGGTGACCCCGATCCGGCTCCGCGTGGTCTCGAACCAGCGCTGGATCGTGGGGTCGGCCACGGTCTCCATGGGACCGGTCACGCGATGGCCGACGAGATGCGCGACCACCATCGCGGGCACCTCGATGCCCCCGAAGTGGATGCCCACCACCACGACCGGCCGTCCGGACTGCAGCCCCTCGCGGATGGAGTCGGGCGTCTCGAGGACCACCCGGTCCAGGGCCTGCTGGAGGTTCACGCTCCCGATCTGCGCGACCTCGAGGTAGTACCGGACCGTGTGGCGGAAGCAGCGCCGGACCAGCAGCTCGAGCGCGTCCGGGTCGGTGGCCGCCCGGCGCGCGAGGCGCGTGCCGCGTCCCTGCGCGTCCAGTCCCTCGCAGACACGGCGCAGGTTGGCGCGCGCCTGGGCGGCCCGGGCGGGTGCGAGCCGGTACCACAGCTCGCCGATGCTCTCGGCCGCCGCGATGAGCGGCGGCTCAGGAAGGACGCCCAGGAGCCGCGTGCCGGCCAGGAGCAGGGCCCCGCGAAGGGTCCGCGAGCCCTCCGTCGCGGCGGCAGGCCCCTCGACGGCGGCAGGTCCTTGCCCGGTGGTCACGATGCCCGGGCTCCATCCGTGTCGGCACCGGTGGGTGCCGGCGACCATGACGGACCCGGGTCCGGGCGCCCGGCCATCATCTCCCTGGCCCTGGCCTCAAGCCCGGCAGCCTCGGCCGGGTCCGTGGGCCACACCGGCTTGAAGCTGTACCACTGGGTTGGCGCGGCGCCGACGATGGCCTCCAGGGCATGGGCGATCCGCTGGGTGGCCCGCTGCAGCTCCGCGGGATCCGACGAGGGCACGGTGAAGCTCTCCGGCGCCTCGATGCGGAACCTGCCGCCCTTCGTCCGGCGGATCGCCATCGGCGCGATGATCGCGCCCGTCTTGGCGGCCAGGGTGGCCGGCCCGGCCGGGAGCGCCGTCCACGATCCGAACAGCTGGACGGGGATCCCGTCGCTGCGGTAGCCCCAGTCCACCAGCAGGGCCACGATCTCATTCCTGCGCAGGACCGTGAACAGCTCGCGCAGGTTGCGCCAGGGGATGATGTGGACGCCCCAGGACTCCCGCTGCTGGCGGAGGATCTCGAAGATCTCGGGGAAGGAGGAGTCGTCCGCGACGACGTTGGCGGGCAGGCCGCGGCTGGCGATGGCGGCGGCCACCGCCTCGTTGTTGCCGACGTGCCCGGCGATCACGATCAGCGGGCGGCCGGAGCCCTCCCAGCCGGCGACGATCAGGTCGACGCCGTCGCCCTCGATGCCGTCGGCGAGCTCCTCCATGGGCCGGCTGGGGAGCCGCATGAGCTCGACCATGTACCGGGCGTACTCCCGGTAGGCGCGCAGGGCCATCCGGGCCACCCGCGGGTCGGATGGCGGAAGGCCCAGGACGTGCCCGAAGTTGATGTTCGACGACCGGCGCTTGGCCGGCCAGGCGAGATACGAGAGCTGCGACACGCCCCCGATCACCGCCCGCGAGATCGCGGGCGGCACGTATGCGAGGACGGCGGACGCCGACCGGTAGCCGATGACCGCCGCCTTCTCGACGACGCGCGGGGGCGCTGACTCGGGGCGCCGGTGGGGCGCCTCGAGCTGACGCTTGGGTTGGGTCACTTGGTGGCGGGAGCCTTCGTCCTTGCTGCCGTCGCGAGTGCCTTGGCGTCCTTCTTGGACACCTCGGTCCCGGTGAGCGTCTCGTTGTCCTCGCCCCGGATGAAGGCTTCGACCCGCTCGCGCGCCACGTCGTCGTGGAGCTGGAGCGGCGGGCTCTTCATGAAGTAGCTGGACGGCGCCACGAGGGTCCCCTTGAGGCCGCGATCAAGCCCGATCTTAAGGCACCGGACGGCATCGATGATGACGCCGGCGCTGTTGGGGCTGTCCCAGACCTCGAGCTTGAGCTCGGCCTTGAGCGGCACGTCGCCGAAGGTGGTGCCCTCCATGACGATGTAGCAGTACTTGCGGTCCCTGAGCCACGGGACGTAGTCCGACGGGCCGACGTGCACGTTGCCCTCCTCGAGCTCGTAGTCGAGCATCGAGGTGACCGCGTTGGTCTTGGAGATCTTCTTGGACTCGAGGCGCTCGCGCTCGAGCATGTTCATGAAGTCCGTGTTGCCGCCGAAGTTGAGCTGGTAGGTGCGGTCCAGGCGCACGCCGCGGTCCATGAACAGGCGGGTGAGGACGCGGTGCGAGATCGTCGCGCCGACCTGGCTCTTGATGTCGTCGCCGATGATCGGCAGGCCCTTCTCCGCGAAGCGGCGCTGCCAGTACGGCTCGCGGCCGATGAACACCGGGATGGCGTTGACGAAGCCCACGCCGGCCGCCAGGGCCTGCTCCGCGTACCACTTCGTGGCCTCTTCGCTGCCGACCGGCAGGTAGGAGACCATGACGTCGACCTGGCGATCCCGCAGGATGCCGACGATGTCGGCCGTGGGGCCGGGGGCCTTCTCGATGACCTGGGACAGGTACTTGCCGAGCCCGTCGTGGGTCATCCCGCGGTCCACGGTCACGCCCATGTGGGGCACGTCCATGAACTTGATCGTGTTGTTCTGGCCCGAGAAGATCGCCTCGGAGACGTCCTTGCCGACCTTCTCCTTGTCGATGTCGAACGCGGCCACGAACTCCACGTCGCGGATGTGGTAGTCGCCCAGCTTCACGTGCATCAGGCCGGGGATGGAGTCGGTGGGCTTGGCGTTCTCGTAGTAGTAGCGGCCCTGGATGAGGCTGCTGGCGCAGTTGCCGACGCCGACGACGGCGACGCGCACCTTGCGGTCCGCCTTGGCGGGCGCGGTCTCGTTCTTGGTCACTGGGTACTCCGGATGGGCAGGTTCAGCCCTGCTGTTGGGCTGCCTGGTTGAGGGTCACGACGATGCGCTGCACGGTGGTGATCGCGGCGAGCACCGCGATCAGGCCGAGGGTGAACCCGAGAATCCCGATGTTCACGCCCGCGAGGCAGACGCCGATGGTGAGGATCACGAGACGGACCTCGCGCGGGGCGAGGCCAACGGCGGCCATCCCGGAGCCGGGGGCGAACCCCAGGCTCTCGGCACGGGCGCGCGTGTAGCTGACCATGAAGGCCATCGACATCGCCGCAGCCGAGAGGATTGCACCGAGGTCGTAGCCGGCGAAGAGGCACCCGGCCGTGAGGCCGATGTACACGACACCCTCGCCCCACCGGTCGAAGGTGGAGTCCATGAAGGCCCCGGCCTTCGAGGTCGAGTTGGTGGCGCGAGCGACCATCCCGTCGAACATGTCGAAGATGCCGCCGAAGATGATCAGCAGTCCGGCGGGGAACCAGGCCTGCAGGCCGGCAACCACGGCAGCCACGACGGCGATGCCGAAGCCGATGACGGTGATCGCGTTGGGGGAGAGCCCGAGACGGACGAAGAGCCGACCCACGGGCTCCGCGAGGCCGCGGACCTTCGCCCGCAGCTCGGGGGACACGAACGACCCGCTCACGAGCCCGCTCCATTCCCGGTCAGGGCTGTCCCCAGCCCGAGGGCCCTGGCCTGGCGGTTGGCGAACATCGCGAATGCCTCCGGTTCGATGGTGTGGATGGTCTCCCGGCCATTCCGCTGTGCCGAGACCAGCCCGACCTCGCGCAGCTTGGAGAGATGCCAGGAGACGAGAGGCTGGGAGAGCCCGACGCGGTCGATGAGCTCAGTGACCGTGGCGGGACCCTCCGCGAGCACGCGGCAGATGCGCAGCCGGTTCACATCCGCCAGCACCTTGTGGAAACGGCGCAGCTCGCGGAGGTCGTCTGGCTGGTCGACGGCCGCTGCGAGGGTGCTCCGGATCCGCGCGGGGGAGGGGGACATGCTCCGGTGGGACCTGCGATGGCGGTTGACGTCCCGACGTATCAACGTCGGTTTATATCAACGGGCGTTGATGCTATGGACCGGTGCGCCGCTTGTCAACCCGGGGTTCGTGTCCGCCCCGGATTGCGCAACACCCTGGCACGTAGCCGGCCACACCGATTGCACGCGTGACGTGCGCTATTGGGGTCGTCACCTCGACTCGGACGCTCCTCGGCGCCCGCCACCCGAGCCTGGAGCACTGGAGCACGGTTCTCTTGCTCCAGGTTCACGCCTGGTGTGCACTCGCCGCGATCATCGCGGCTAACGCCCATGCCGTGTGCGTCTGGGGCCAGGACGGCGGTTGGCGGTCAACAGCGCACACCTGGTGTGCATCTGGGGGAACCACCTGCACCAGGCCCGAACAGCGCACCGCAGGTGTGCAACTGGTGGGGCCGCCCCGGACCTGAAGCGAGGACGGGGCCGCCCCGGACACGGCCGAACGCGCTGGCCGGATGCGCGCGATCACGGCGCTCGCTGCCGCAACGTCCGGCCACGACCCTCGCACCTTAAGGGAATCTGTATCGTGACCCTATGACTTAGTGACAATCGCGCGCCTCAGAGGTGAAATCTTAGGTGAGGCAGGTGCCTCGGTGGCCATCGGGCCATCTCTCGCTACCGGAACGTCCCATGCTCTACGACCTCGCGATCAGCTCCCTCGTCACCCTCATCGCCATCGCCCCGATGGCCTTCGCCGCCTGGTACGACGGCAGGCTGGAGACCCAGCAGGAGATCCCGCCGCTGGACTGACCCCGGGAGCCCGCGTCGCGTCGCGGGGCCACTCGAGGCCGACGCCCCGTACACTCGGGGGCGTGGACCGGCTCTCGCGACGCGACTCGCTCATCCTCCTCGCCATCCTCGGGACGGGGGTCTTCCTCGCCGGCCTCGAGCTGATGATCACGGCGGTGGCCCTGCCGGCCATCGTCACGGACCTCGCCGACTGGACCCGCCTGCGCGAGGCGTCGTGGATCATCAACGGGTACCTGCTCGTCTACGTGGTCACGATGCCCGTGGCCGGGCGGCTGGCGGATCTCTACGGCGCCAGGCGCCTCTTCCTGTGGGCCCTCGCGATCTTCACGCTCGGCTCCTTCCTGGCCGGCGCCGCCCCGACCCTCGAGCTGCTCATCGTCGCGCGTCTCGTGCAGGCCGTGGGCGGTGGCGCGCTCGTGCCGGTGGCAACCTCCGCGGCGTCCCACCTGTTCACGGGCGCCTCGCGTCCCCGTGCGCTGGGTGTCGTGGGCGCCCTCACGTTCCTGGGCATGGCCGCAGGCCCCGTCCTGGGGGCGGCGATCCTGGGTGCCCTCCACCCCGAGGCCGCGCTGTCGCGCATGGGGCTGGAGCCGCAGTCGACCGTCGCCGATCTGCTTGCCCCGGCCTGGCGCTGGGTGTTCTACGTCAACGTGCCGATCGGACTTGCGGCCCTGGTCGTGGCCTGGGCCGCCAGCAGCGGCTGGGAGACCCCACGCCGCTCGGGACGGGTGGACCTGGCCGGCGCGATCCTGTTCTCTGCGTTCCTCGTCGGCACCCTTGGCGCCCTCACGCTCCTCGGGTCGCAGGCGGATCCGGACGGCGGCGTGGATCCGGCCACGATCTCGCTGGTCCTGCTGGTCGTGGCCCTCGTCGCCGGCCCCGCGACGATCGTGCGCGGCCTCCGTGTCCAGGACCCGTTCCTGGATCCGCGGCTGTTCCGGTCCGCGTCGTTCTCGTCGGCGGCGCTGGTGTCGCTGCTCACCGGCTACGGCTTCGCGACCGCGATCGTGGGTGCCGCGGTGTTCGTGGACCGGGTGCTCTACGGCGGACCCGACGAGCAGCGGCTGGCGCTGGGTGCCCTTGCGGGGGCGACGGCGGTGGGGGCGCTCCTGTCGGGGTTCGCGGTGCGGATCCTGTCGCTCAAGCTGGTGACGGTCGTCGGGCTGGGTGCGAGCATCGCCGGGCTGTGGCAGATGGCCGGCTGGACACCGGCCACCAGCGTCGAGAGCGCCGCCCTGTCGCTCGCGCTGTTCGGCTTCGGCTTCGGCCTCACCGTCACGCCCCGATCCACGGCCGCCGTGGAGGCGGTGGCCGTGCACGCGTACGGCACGGCCTCGTCCACGGTGACCGTCGCCCGCATGATCGGCATGGCCGTGGGCCTCGCGATCCTGACGGCCTACGGCTCCACGACCATCGATCGCCTGTACGACCAGGTCTACGCGTCGGCTGACGCGTACCTGCAGTACATCCCGGAGTCCCTGCGGGACCGCCCGCTCCGCGACGGCCTGGTCGTCGAGGCGCTGGAGCAGTGGGCCGCCGGAGAGGCCGCGCGGATCATGGTCGGGATCTTCCTGGTCGCGGCGGTCGTGACGGCCGCGGCCATCCCTCCGTCGCTCCTGCTGGGCCGGCGGCGGCGTATGCTCGGGGCGGCCGAGCGCGAGCCGGTCCCGAGTGGAGCAGCGGAACCCGATGGAGCCATCGACCACGATCCCGACGCGAGTCCCTGACGCCGACTGGCCGCGGATCCGGGGCGTCGCCTGGTCGCCGGCCGGCGCGCGGGTCATCGCCAGCCGGGACGACGTGGCCGCCTGCCTCGCCGACCCCACGATGCTCATGTGGGTGGACGTCACCGCCCCCTCGCACGTCCAGGTCAACGACATCGCGGAGCTGCTCACGCTCCACCCGCTGATCGCGGAGGACATCGCGGAGCGCAACCAGCGGGCCAAGGTGGCGGAGATCGAGGGCGCCCTCCACATCGTCATGTTCTGGATCGCCCACGAGGGCGAGATCACGGAGCTCGAGATCGACCTGGTGCTCAACCACCGGTCGCTGCTCACCGTCCACGAGCCCGGCTGGGATCCGTTCACCCTCCCGCAGCTCCGCGGTGACCCGGCGAACGTCCTGCGCCGCGGTCCGGACTTCCTGCTCTATGCCCTGACCGACGGCATCGTGGACGCCTACTTCCCGGTGCTGGACGCCATCGAGGACGAGATCGACGCCCTCCAGGACGACGTCATCGCGCGGCCCAACTCGTGGACGCTCGAGCGGCTGTTCGCGCTCAAGCGCCAGCTCATCACGCTGCGCCGGGCGATGTCACCGGCGCGCGAGATCTTCAACCAGCTCACCAACCGGGATCTCACGCTCATCAAGGCGGAGCACGTCATCTACTTCCGCGACGTGTACGACCACCTGATCCGGGTCACCGACGAGCTCGACAACGACCGCGAGCTCGTGTCCGGCACGCTCGAGGTGTACCTGTCGACGGTGAACAACAACCTGACCGTGATCATGAAGCGCCTCACCGGCGTGACCGTCATCCTCGCCGGCATCGGGGCGACGGCCGGGATCTTCGGGATGAGCGAGGCCGGCGTGGCGCTCGCGGGAGGCGAGGGATCCGGGTTCTGGCTGGTGACCGCCTTCGTGGTCGCCGGGGCGGCGATCACCGCGCTGCTCCTGCGGCGGATCAACTGGATCTAGTCCGGGTCAGGTCAGCCGACCCGTATCGAGGCCGTCGCTCAGCCGCACTTCACGGGCTTCGGCTTGGGCGCGGCGTCGCCGGGGTCGGCATCGGAGACCGAGATCGGGAAGGCCCGCAGCTGCGTCTTGCCGCGGGTGCCCTTGGGTCCCTCCGAGGTCTGGAGCCAGAGCTCCTCGCTGGTGGCGGAGAGCGGGCCGTCCAGGTCCGTGGCGTGGAGCCGGTACTCGCCGATCTCGTAGAGGTAGACCTTGCTGTCGCTCGTGTAGACCTGGACGACCATCCCGAGCATCTTCTTGGCCTGCTTCTTCTGGATCGCGAGCTCGTAGATCGGGCCGAACATCCCGTCCCTGGCATGGCCGTACAGGTACGTCGCCCTGCCCTCACCCGGCTGGCCGAAGGCGTCCTTCTCCTCGGACTTGTCCGTGTGCAGGTACATCGCGACATTGCACAAGGGGTAGCCATCGTTGCCCTTGATGACCGGGAGGTCGATCTTCAGGGCCGGGACGACGACCCGGGTGGCGAAGACCCGACCGGGTTTCGGCGTCGGGTCCGGGACGATCGACGCGGGTGGCGTGCCTGCCGGCGTCGCGCTGGGCAACGCGGATCCGGACGGGCTGGGGGCAGGAAGCGACGGTGATGGGCTGGCGACCGCCTCGGGCGGTTCGAGCGTCTCGACGACCTCCGGCCCGGTGGGCGCGCCGCCGGCGACGGTCGGGTCGGCGTAGGAGAGGAGGCCGGCGGTGATCAGGACGACCCCCGCCGCGGTCAGCAGCGCGGGGACGAGGCGCGTCCCGATCAGGTAGAGGGCGGCGATCATGGTTGGCGAATCCTAGTCGAGCACGGCAAAGCCTGCCGTCACCTGTTCGTGCTGGTACATTCGAACGGATGGGTGGGAAGACGGCAATCGCGCTCGGCCTCGTGGCCGGCCTTGTGGCCGGAGGGGTGATCGTGGCCGGCGTGATCGCGTTGGCACCCGCCGCACCACCCGTGTCGCCGGTCATCACGCCGACCCCTGCCGCCATCCCGGCCACACCATCCATGTCGGGCGCCCCGACCGGAACGCCCTCCGCGCCGCCAGCCGCGTCGCCCGAGGCGTCGACACCGCCGTCGGCCACCTCATCCGTGCCGCCAGCGGCCGAGACCCCGTCCGCGCCGAGCCAGTCGGAGGCGTTCGGCATCGGCGAGCCCGCACCGCCACTCGTGCTGCCGCTGGTCGGCGGCGGTCAGCTCGACCTGGCCGAATACCGGGGCAAGCCGGTGTGGGTGAACTTCATGGCCACCTGGTGCCCTTCGTGTGTGGACGAGCTGCCCAGCATGGCCGGCTTCGCGGCACGCTACGAGGACACGGGCCTCGTCACGCTCGCAGTCGACGCCCGGGAGGACGAGGCCGCGGTCACGGCGTTCTTCGAGGACCTGGGGGTCGACCTGCCCGTCGGCCTCGACAGCGACGGCAAGGCCTCGGCCGAGTGGGGCGCGATCGCGCTCCCGGTCCACTACTGGATCGACGCGGACGGGATCGTGCGGGACGGGGCGCTGGGCGGCATCGGCCCGGACGGCATGGCCCGGGGACTGCAGACGATCCTGCCGGGGGTCACGGTCACCCCGTAGGGGCTCGACCGACCGGGGTCAGCCTGCCAGCAGCAGCCACGCCTCGCGGACGAGGCCAGCCGCGAACAGGACCAGCAGCACCGCGAGAATCCGCATCGTCCACCGGTAGCCCCTTCCCGCCACGCGTCCACGCGCACGCCCGACGACGATCGCGATGCCCACCTTGGACCCGACCAGGCACGCGTAGAACCCCACGATGAACGCAGCCGCAGCCGGCAGCCCGCCTGTCGCGTACGCGGCCAGGAGCGTGGGAGCGCCCACCGCGATCCAGAACAGCCAGGGGTGCGGGCTCAGCGCGTTGACGGCCGCCCCGCGCGTCCAGGACCGTGGTGCGGGGTCCGTGGCCCCGGGTGCCGTGTCGCCCGGCGGCTCGGCCGTCCACGTCTCCCAGGCGAGCCAGGCGACGAAGGCCGCCCCCAGGAGCGAGACGACAGCGAGCGGCCCGGACGAGCCCGCCGCGGCCCCCACGATCAGCAGGGACACCACCACGATCGGCACGTCCGTGATCAGTGGTGCCAGGGCAACCCGGACGCCCTGCCCGGGCCCGTGACGGAGGGTCTGCGAGATGACCAGAGCGAGCAGCGGACCGGGCGCGAGCCCTGCGGACAGGCCGAACAGGATGCCGGTTGCCAGGGGCTCGATCATCGCTGGCCGATCCGCCAGGTCGCCGTTGTCCTCGCCGCGTCGCTAGATCGCGGCCGCGGCGACCCCGACGATCTCGAGCAGGAGGTTCGGGAACAGGCCCAGGACGATGGTGAGGAACGCGCTCACCGCGAGGCCTGTCCACAGGAGGCGTCCGTGGCGGAGCTTCGGGAGATCGCCGGCCGGGTCGCGCATGAACATGTAGACCACCACGCGCAGGTAGTAGAACGCGGCGATCGCGGCATTGACGACGGTCAGGATCGCGAGCGCCGTCAGGGCTCCCCCGACCTCGACCGCGGCCGAGATCACGAGGAACTTGCCGAAGAAGCCGACCGTCGGCGGGATGCCGGTGAGGCTCAGCAGGAAGAGCGTCAGCAGCCAGGCCATCGCCGGCTCGCGGCGGATGAGGCCCGCGAACGTCGACAGGTTGCTGGTGACACCGGTCCGTCGCTGGAGGGCGACCACGACGGCGAACGCGCCAAGGTTCATGACCGCGTACGCGGCACCGTAGAACAGCAGCGCCTCCATGCCCGCGATGTTCCCGGCGCCGTAGGCCGTGAACCCGACCAGCATGTAGCCGGTGTGGGCGATGGACGAGTAGGCCAGCATGCGCTTGACGTTGTCCTGCTGGAGCGCGACCAGGTTGCCCAGGGTCATGGTCAAGGCCGCGAGGACCATGAACACGATGTTCCAGTCGATCGCGAGATCCTGGAGCCCCTGGGCGAACAGCCGGATGATCAGCGCGAACGCCGCGATCTTCGGGCCGACCGACAGGTAGCCCGTGACGGGGGTCGGGGAGCCCTGGTACGCGTCCGGTGTCCAGTAGTGGAACGGCACTGCGGCGATCTTGAAGGCGACGCCCGTGGTCATGAACGCGAGCGCCAGGCCCAGGCCCGGCGACATCGGGATCGTCCCGGCAGCGACCTGGCCCATGTAGCCCGCCACGTCGGCGATGTTCGTGGTGCCGGTGATGCCCCAGACGAACGCGAGGCCGAACAGGAAGATCGCGCTCGAGAACGACCCGAGCAGGAAGTACTTGATCGCGCCCTCGGTGCTGTACCCGTCGCTCTTGTGGTAGCCGGCAAGGACGTAGCCCGGCAGCACCATGAGCTCCAGGCCGAGGAACAGGATCAGCAGGTCGCCGGAGGCGGCCAGGAGCATCGCGCCCGACATCGCGAACACGAGCAGCGCCGCGAACTCCGGCACCGGCAGCCCCCGCTCCTCGAGGTAGTCCGGGGCGAAGGCCATCGTGAACGCCACGATCGAGATGAACAGCAGGTCGAGGAACGTCGTCAGCGGGTCCACGTCGTAGGCGCCGCCGAAGGCCTCGAACGTGCTCTGGCCGGTGATGACCACCAGGACGGCGACGAGCGCCAGCCCCGCGAAGGTCACGGCGAGGGCCGGGACCTTGCGACCCGGGAAGATGAAATCGACCGTGAGAATCGCGAGGGCGACCAGGATGGCGGCGATGAACGGCGCCAGCACGGTGGCGTCCTGGAAGGTCACGGGTGTCCTCCTACCGCCACAGGCCGAGGGCGACGGGTGCGGCCTGCGAGACGGCGGCGAGCGCGCTGTCGACGGAGCCGGCGATGAGGTCGAGGATCAGGCCCGGCCACAGGCCGAAGACGACGACGAGCACGCCCAGCGGCACCAGCGTCATCGCCTCGACGGGCTTCATGTCGGTCAGGTGGCCACCCAATCCCTTGAGGAAGTCCGAGAGGTCGCCGAACAGCACGCGCTGGAGCATCCAGAGCAGGTAGCCGGCGGCCAGGATCATCACGAAGGTCGCCACGGCCGCGGCGCCCGGGTACACGACGAACGTGCCCACCAGGGTCAGGAACTCGCCCACGAAACCGGACAGGCCTGGCAGGCCCACCGAGGCGAAGACGAAGAACCCGAAGGTGGCCGCGTAGACCGGCACCGCGCTGCCCAGGCCGCCCATCTTCGCGATGGTGCGGTCGTGGGTGCGCTCGTAGATCACCCCCACGAGGAGGAACAGCGCGCCGGTGATGAGGCCGTGGTTGACCATCTGCAGGATGGCCCCCTGCATGCCCTGCTGCTGGAACACGAAGATGCCCAGGGTCACGAAGCCCATGTGCGACACGGACGAGTACGCGACCAGCTTCTTGAGGTCCGGCTGGACGAGGGCCACGATCGCGCCGTAGATGATCGCGATCAGGCTCAGGATGATGATCAGCGGCGCCCAGGACTGCGCCGCCTCGGGGAACAGCGGCAGCGCGAACCGGATGAACCCGTACCCGCCCAGCTTGAGCAGGACGCCGGCCAGGATGACCGAGCCGGCCGTGGGCGCCTCGACATGTGCGTCGGGGAGCCACGTGTGGAACGGGAACATCGGGACCTTGATCGCGAAGGCCAGGAAGAACGCGCCGAAGGCGATCAGCCCGAAGGTGCCGCCGAAGGCGCCCGTCGCCGCGTAGTCGGCCAGCGCCTGCACGTCGAAGGCCCCGGCCCAGCTGCCGCCGTGCCCGCTCTGGTAGGTGTACGCGGTCGCCAGGATCGCGACCAGCATGAGCAGCGAGCCGACCAGGGTGTAGAGGACGAACTTGATCGTGGCGTAGATGCGGTTCTTGCCGCCCCAGATGCCGATGAGCAGGTACATCGGCACGAGGACCAGCTCCCAGAAGATGTAGAACAGGAACAGGTCCATCGCCACGAAGACGCCGATCATGCCGACTTCCAGGACGAGGAAGGAGATCATGTACTCCTTGACCCGGTTCTGGATCGGCCCGAACGAGGCGAGGATGCTGATCCACGTGAGTGTGGTCGTCAGGACGACGAGCACGATCGAGAGCCCGTCCACGCCGACCGCGTAGTTGATCCCGAAGGCCGGGATCCAGGCGACCGACTCCGTGAACTGGAACGCGGGGTCGCCGGCGACGAAGCCCGCCAGCATGACCAGCGAGACAACCCAGGCCGCGAGGGCGAAGCCCAGCCCCAGGTAGCGCGCCATGTTCGGGCGGTCGGTGGGTGTGAAGGCGATCACGAGGGCGCCGAGGGCCGGCAGGAACGTGACGACGGTGACGATCGGGAGGTCGCTGAGCCAGGTCATCGCGGCTGCCCCACGATCACCAGGAACGAGCCGGCCATGACGAGCAGGCCGATCGCGATGCCGAGGGCGTAGTTCTGCACCCGCCCGGTCTGGATCCTCCGCAGCGCGCCACCCAGGTCCTTGACGACGCGCCCGATGCCGTTCACGACGCCGTCGACGATCCTCGTGTCGAACCACCACAGGGCGGCCGCGACCCGCCCGCCGATGCGGATGAACAGCAGGTCGTTGAGCTCGTCGAACCACCACTTGTTGAGCGAGGCGCGGTACAGGAACCTCGTCGCGCCATTGGAGCTCACGAGCGCGTCGATGCGCTCCTGCTTGACCCGGCGCTTGCCGATGCCGAACAGGTAGATGCCCGCGACGAGTCCGAGGGTGGCGATGAACACGCTGGACAGGATCAGGTAGCCGTCGACGCCGAACAGCTGGTAGGCCGCCGCCTCCCCGTGCAGGTAGACCTCCGACTCCTCGAACACCGGCTCGAGCCAGTGCTTGATCGTGGAAGCCCCGAGCGGCAGCCCGATGGCGATGCCCAGGAGCGCCGAGGGAATGGCGAGCAGCACCAGCGGCAGGGTCATCGTCCACGGCGACTCGTGGACGTGCGGCTCAACGTGCGGGTCGACGCGCGACTCGCCGTAGAACGTCTTGCCCATGAGCCGCCACATGTAGAAGGCGGTCATCCCGGCGACCACCACGCCGATGCCCCAGACCCAGTACTCGCCGAACTTGAAGGCCTCGCCCAGGATCTCGTCCTTGGAGAAGAAGCCGGCGAAGAACGGGATGCCGGAGATCGCCAGGGTGCCGATCAGCATCGTGGCGTGGGTGATCGGGATCTTCCGGTACAGGCCGCCCATCCGGTTCATGTCCTGCTCCCCGTCCACGGCGTGGATCACGGAGCCGGAACCGAGGAACAGCAGGCCCTTGAAGAACCCGTGGGCCATGAGGTGGAAGATCGCCGCCACATACGCGCCGATGCCGAGGGCCGCGAACATGTAGCCCAGCTGCGAGAGCGTCGAATAGGCCAGGACGCGCTTGATGTCCGTCTGGGTCAGCGCGATCGACGCGGCGAGGATGGCGGTGAAGATGCCGATGGCCGCGACGACGACCATCGCCTCCTGGGCGTGGGCGAACAGCGGGTTGGCACGGGCCACGAGGTAGACGCCGGCGTTGACCATGGTGGCCGCGTGGATGAGGGCCGACACCGGGGTCGGGCCCTCCATCGCGTCCGGCAGCCAGACGTGGAGCGGGAACTGGGCGCTCTTGCCCATGGCGCCGCAGAAGACCAGCAGTGCCACCACCACGAGCGGGATCACGTTCGTCGCGTCCGGAGAGATCATCTTCTCGAGCGACTCCGCGATGTTCAGCGTCCCGGTGTTGACGAAGATCGCCATGATCCCGAGCGCGAACCCCACGTCGCCGACGCGGTTGACGATGAACGCCTTCTTGGCGGCCAGTGCCGCGGACCGCTTCTGGTACCAGAAGCCGATCAGGCTGTACGACGACAGGCCCACCAGCTCCCAGCCCGCGAACACGAGCAGCCAGTTGTCCGCGAGGACCAGGACCAGCATCGAGAACATGAACAGGTTGAGGTAGGCGAAGAAGCGCCACGTCCCCGGGTCGTGGGCCATGTACCCGACCGAGTACAGGTGCACGAGCAAGCCGATCGTCGTGACGACGATCAGGAGGCAGGCGGTCAGGGCATCCACGTGGAAGCCCATGTCGACCACGAAGTCGCCCGCGGGGATCCAGGTCCACAGGGTGACACCCAGGCCGTGCTCACCGAAGGGCTCGGCGTGGGTCAGGGCCGGCACCACCACGGCCATCGCGATGATCCAGGCCACGAACACGGTCGCCAGCGGGACGATCTCGGCGGCCGTGCGGCCGAAGCGCAGCTGGAGGCGGCGCCCGAACAGCGCGGTGAACGCGAAGCCCAGGATGGGCAGCAGCGGGATCAGCGGGATCAGGACCCCGTAGATGCCGGGATCGGCGGCCACGCCGACGGGCTCGGCCTCGACCGCCGCGAAGATCAGGCTCGGGAGGAGGTGCATCTCGATCGCCGCCTACTGCCGCATCGCGTCGTACTCGTCGACGAGCGGCGTCTTCTTGTTGCGGAAGATCGCGATGACGATCGCGAGGCCAACCGTGGCCTCCGCCGCCGCGGCCGCCATGACGATCAGCGCGATGACGGACGCGTCCACGGTCAGCTTGAGGGTGAACGCCCCGAACGCGATGATCGCGAGGTTGACGGCATTGAGCATGAGCTCGATGGACATCAGCATGCTGATCGCGTTGCGGCGGGCCAGGAAGCCGAAGGCGCCGATCGAGAACAGGACGCAGGCCAGGACGAGGTAGGCCTCCAGGTTGCGCGAGATGCCGTCGAGGAAGGAGAGCATCAGTCGGCGCCCCCCTTCTCGCGCTTGGCGAGGAAGACGCCGCCGATCACCGCGGCGAGCAGCAGCACGCTCACGACCTCGAAGGCCAGGGTGTAGTCCCCGAACAGCGTCCGCGCCAGCTCGCTGGCGTTGGTCGCGATGCGCCTGCCGGTCGCTCCCCAGTCGGTGGAGGCCACGGCGACCGCCATGAGCAGCGCGAGCACCGCGGCGGCGATCGCGGCCGGCAGGGCCTGCGTCTGGAAGACCAGCGAGGCCGGCCCGGCCTTGGTCTGGGTGAGCATGATGGCGAACAGGACGAGGACGCTGATGGCGCCGATGTAGACCAGCACCTGCGCCGCCGCGACCACCGTCGCGCCCGCCAGCACGTACAGGCCCGCGAGCGCCGCGAAGCAGATGATCATCGCCAGGCCGCAGCGGATGATGTCCTTCATCACCACGACCAGCAGGGCCGACCCCACCATGATGGCGGCGAAGGTCATGAACAGCAGGTCGTTCCACCCGAACCCGAGCAGCGGGATCGTCTCCGGCAGCGTCACGCGGTCCTCTCAGCGTTCCTGGGCGTGGGCGGACCCGTTCGCGGACCCGTCCTGGTGTCCGTTCCCGTTCCCGTTCCCGTTTCCGCGAGCGAGCGAGGCGGGGAGGACGGGGAGCAGCCGGGCCTCGTCGAGGATGCGTCCCTCGGCCCGTGCACGCTCCGCCCAGTCGCGCTCGCGGCGGATGTAGCTCATCTCCGTCTCGCGCTCGATCGCGGCCAGCGCGAGGAGGTCGATCATCGGCTCCTCGCGGGACGTGTGGCTGAGCTCGAACTGGTCGCTGTCGCGGACGGCATCGTAGGGGCAGGCGTCGACGCAGATCCCGCACAGGATGCAGCGGCTCTCGTCGACCTCGTACTTCTGCAGGATGCGCGGCTTGGGCATCAGCGCGCCGGTGGGGCACGTCTCCGCGCAGCGCCCGCAGGACACGCAGGGCGTGTCGTTGAGGCTCATGTCGAGCGGCGTGGTCACCAGCGTGTCGAAGCCGATGCGCATGAAGTCGTAGCAGGCGGCGCCGACGACCTCGGCGCACACGTTGGCGCACCGGCCGCAGTCGATGCAGCGGGAGGGCTCGCGCAGGATGAACGCGTGGCTGTCGTCGCGGACGTAGTCGTGGTTGACGCCCGTGAACCGGTTCTCGGTGACGGACCGGTAGCCCGCGCCCTGGTGGAAGCTCTTCTCCAGGGTCTTGAGCGTCGTGCCGTACTCGATGCCCAGGCGGCGCAGGTCGCAGAACCCGATGGCCTCGCAGGTGCACTGGAGGCAGCGGGTGGACTCGGCGACGGCCTCGTCGCGCGAGTACGGGATCTCGTACTCGAGGTAGCTCGCGTTGCGGGCCTCGGCCTCGAGCGCCTTGAGGCGGTAGCGCGGCTCCTTGATCTCGCCCGTGAACGGCACGATCGAGAGGAACTCCGGCTGGGGCTCCGCGAGCGTCTGGCGGGTCCGGATCGCGGCGAGGTCGTTGCCCCGCAGGTAGGCGTCCACCGCGTAGGCGGCGCGGCGGCCCTCCGCGATGGCCTGGACCACGGTCGCGGCGCCGATCCGGACGTCACCGGTCGCGAACACGCCCGGGCGCCCTGTCTCGAAGGTCACGGCGTCGGCCTGGAGGCGCCGGTTGCGGGTAGCCGAGAGGCCCTCGTTGCCGGGGCCGAACCAGCGCAGGTCCGGGCCCTGGCCGATGGCGAGCAGGACGCGGTCGCAGGGGATGATGAACTCGGTGCCCGCGGCGGGCTCCGGGCGGCGACGGCCGGAGGCGTCGGGCTCGCCCAGCTGCATCCGGATGAACTCGATGCCCGTCGTGGTGCCGTTCTCGTCCTTGATCACGCGCGTCGGGCCGGCCTGGAAGATGGTGGTGACACCCTCCTCGATGGCCTCGTGGACCTCGCTGGACGCGGGCATGTCCTTCATGTCGCGGCGGTAGACGAGCGTCACCTCGCCGGCGCCCTGGCGGACCGACGTGCGGACGCAGTCCATCGCGGTGAAGCCGCCGCCCACGACCACGACCCGCGTGCCGACGTGACCCGGGTACGGCAGGCCCAGCGTGGCCGTGCGCAGGTACTCCAGCCCGTCGATGACGCCGTCGGCATCCTCGTCCGGGATGCCCAGCTTGTTGGTGTCGTAGCAGCCGATGGCGATGACGACGCTGTCGAACCCCTGGTTCTGGAGGTCGTCGAGCGTGAAGTCCCGGCCCAGCTCCATGTTGCAGCGCATCTTCCCGCCCAGGCGGGTGACGGACTCGTACTCGGCCTCGAGGACCTCCACCTTGGGCAGGCGGTACTGCGGGATGCCGTAGCGGAGCATGCCGCCGGGCGCCGGGTCGCGCTCGAAGATGGTCACTTCGTGACCGGAGAGCAGCAGGTAGAAGGCCGCGCTCATGCCGGCCGGGCCGGACCCGATGACCGCCGCGCGCCGGCCCGACGGGGCCTGCTTCTCGAACGGCAGCGGCGGGTCGATGCCCTCGTCGAGCATCGCCTTGATCACCTGGTCGCCGGCGTAGCGATGGCTGTCGCGGATCGCGATCGCCTCGTCCACCTCGTCGCGCCGGCAGTGCTCCTCGCACGGGGCGGGGCACACGCGACCGAGCACGCTGGGGAACGGGATCGTGCGCTTGAAGATGCGCACCGACTCGCGCCACTCGGCCTCCGCGTTCGCCTTGAGGAAGCCGGGGATGTCGATGTGGCTCGGGCACTTGTTCTGGCAGGGCGGCAGGCAGTACGCGTTGTGGTCGCTGAAGATCAGCTCGAGGTTGGTCTTGCGGATCCGGCGCAGCTCGTCGGTCTGGGTGCGGACCACCATGTCCGCCTCGGCCGCGCGCGAGCAGGAGATGGGCGGCTGGTCCTCGCCCTCGACCTCGACCACGCACATCCGGCAGGCGCCGAAGCCCGGCAGCTTGGGCTCGTAGCACAGCGTCGGGATCTCGATGTCGTTGTCGCGACAGACCTCGAGGATCGTCTGGCCCTCGAAGCCCTCCACGACCCGCCCGTCGACCTCGATCCGGATCCGGGGCGTGCTCTGCGGTCGCTGCGGCGACTGGGTCGTGATGAGCTGCTCGGCGAGGGAGTCCTCGCGCGGCGTCGTGGTGTCGTAGACACGCGGGGTGTCCGGGCGGACCTCCCGGGGACGGTCGAGCGGCGTCTCGGGACGGATGATGAGGTCGGCCATCAGCGGGATCCTGCTGCGGTCGCACCGGCGCCCACCGCGATCGGCGTGCAGACGCCGGCCGGGCAGGTGGAGCGAAGGAGGTGGTCGTCGAGCTCGGACCGGAAGTATCGCATCGCGCTGGTGAAGGGCAGGGTGGCCAGCCGCTCGTGATCGCACAGCGCCGAGGCCGCGATGTCGTGGGCCAGGTCGGCGAGGAGGGCCGGGTCCGTGGGCCTGGGCACGCCGGTCGCGATGCGGTCACCGATCTCGTACAGCCGGCGCAGGCCGATCCGGCACGGGATGGACTTGCCGCACGCCGCGTCCGCCGAGAACTTCGTCAGGAGCCTCGCGAGGTCCACGACGCAGGCACGCTCGTCGGCGATGACCACCGACCCGGAGCCCATGTGGGCACCGGCCTCGCGCAGCGCATCGAACTCGTAGGGGGTGTCCAGGAGGTCCGGGGGCAGGAGGCCGCCGGTCGGACCGCCCACGAGGACGGCCTTGAGCTCGCGGCTGCCGGTGCCGCCGGCGAGCCGTACCAGCTCGCGCAGGGGCGTCCCCAGCGGGACCTCGGCGATGCCGCCACCCTCGGGACCGCGCAGCTGGACGAGGGCCGTGCCGGGGCTGGACGCGACGCCGGTCGCGGCGAACGCCTCGCGGCCGTTGACCATGATCCACGGGACGGCGGCGAGGGTCACGACGTTGTTCACGACGGTGGGCCGCTCGAACAGCCCCTTCTCGGTGGGGTAGGGCGGGCGCTGCTCGGGCTGGCCCCGCTTGCCCTCGAGGGCCTTGATGAGGACCGTCTCCTCGCCCAGCATGTAGGCGCCCTGGACCGGGCGGATCGTCACCGTCACGCGGTGGCCGGACCCGGCCGCATCCTCACCCAGGAAGCCCGCCTCCTCGGCCGCGAGGACCGCGCCCTCGAGCATCGTGACGAGCGCCGGGTCGTCGGCCCGGACGGCGAGGATCGCCTCGGTCGCGCCGATCGCGAAGGCCGCGATCGCCAGCCCCTCGATCACGGCTGTACGGGTCCGCGGCGAGCAGGGCCGCGTCCGTGTGGACCGCCGGATCCGCGCCGTAGCCGTTGGCGATGACGTAGCGCTGGTCGGCGGGCTGCGCGGCTGCGGCGCGCCACTTCTCGCCGGTGGGGAAGCCGGCCCCGCCGCGTCCCCGGAGCCCGGATCCGGCGATCGTGGCGATCGTCCCGACGGCGCCATGGTCCCTGACCGCACGTCGGAGGCCCTCGAAGGCGCCTGCGCGGACGGCGGCGTCGAGATCGGACGGGTCGGCGGAGATGGCTGCAACGCGCCCGAGCAGGATGCTCGGCCAGTCGCCCGGCGTGGTGAGGAAGTGGCTCATCAGTTCGCCCGGCCTCCGTAGCCCAGGGAGGCATCGAGCGCGGAGCGGAACGCGGTCTCGTCGGCACGGTGCGCCTCGCCGGCAACGGGTGCCTCGACCGCCGGCGGCTCGAAGCGCAGGTGGCGGTAGTAGCTGGCCGTGCCGTAGATCATCGCGTACCAGGCGCCGGTGACCCGGGAGATGTGCTTGAGTGCGGCGACCGGGAGGTATCCGTATTCCGCCTGGGTCTCCTCGAGGATGGCCAGCATCTGCTTCGGGTCGTAGTCACGGGCCTCGAGGATCGCGTCCAGGGGCTCGAGGTCGATGCCCTCGAAGCGCGTGAACGCGTTGTCGGCCACGGGGCGTCCGGAACGGCGGAGCGCGGACTCCTCGCGTCGTTCCCCGTAGGTCTCCGGTGCCCCCCAGTGGACGTGGAAGCGGCCCTTGGTGTCCACGCCGCCCATGTCGATGCACTCGATCGGGCAGGCCTGGGCGCACTGGAAGCAGGTCTCGCACTTGAGCGTGCCGTACTCGTCATAGAGGAGCTGCAGGCGGCCGCGGAACTTGGGCGCGACGTCGGCGTGCTGCTCGGGCCACATGATGGTGGCCTTGGGCTGGAAGAACCGCCGCAGGGTCAGGCCCATGCCGCGGACCAGGCCCATGCCGGGAATGAAGCTCATCGGACGCTCACAGGCTCTTGACGACGACGATCGCCGTCGCGGTGAGGAACAGGTTGAGGAGCGCGGCGGGCAGGAGCCACTTCCACGCGAAGCCCATCAGGTGATCGATCCGGACGCGCGGGAAGGTGCCGCGCATCCAGACGAAGATGAACACGAACGTGAACGACTTGACCATGAACCAGATCAGCCCCGCGAACCAGTCCCAGCCGATGTAGGCCAGGGCCATGGCGCCCCCGATGGCCACGAGGTTGAACAGCAGGAAGCCGATGATCAGCGCCTGCCAGGCGGGCATGTGGCTGCGGGTCAGGTAGAACGGCAGGGCGAACAGCACGGTCAGGGCGAGGGGCATGGCCGCCACCAGGATCAGCAGGCCGACGCCGAGACTGGCCGGATCGAGCGCGACCGTGGGGGGCTGGAGGCCGAGCCAGGCGAGGATGTCGTTGGTGTTGATCGGTGCGTTCCAGGCTCCGAAGAACAGCGTGACCATCAGCGCCGAGACGATGAACACGTTCACGTACTCGGCGAAGAACAGGAAGCCGAAGCGCATCCCCGAGTACTCGGTCGCGAAGCCGGCGACGATCTCGGAGTCCGCCTCGGTCAGGTCGAACGGCGTCCGGTTCGCCTCCGCCGTGGCGGCGATGAAGAAGATCAGCGCGCCCAGCGGCTGGCGGAACACGAACCAGCTCGTGAACCAGCCTTCCTGCTGCTCGGCGATGCTGTTGAGGCTCATCGTGCCGGCCAGCAGGATCAGGCCCACGACGGACAGGGTCAGCGGCAGCTCGTAGGAGATGGCCTGGGCCGCGGAGCGGATGCCGCCCAGCAGCGAGTACTTGTTGAACGAGGACCAGCCCGCCAGGAGCAGGCCGACGACGGTCATGCCGCCCACCGCGAACAGGTAGAGCAGGCCGATGTTGAAGTCCTGGCCCACGAGCCCTGGCCCGAACGGGATGACCATGAACACCATCACCGCGGTCAGGAACACCAGCACGGGCGCCCAGGTGAAGACGATCCGGTCCGCGTTGGCGGGGGAGAAGTCCTCCTTGGACAGCACCTTGAGGCCGGCGACCACCGAGTGGGCCGCGCCTCGCCGGACCCGACCCGGTTGGGTCCGACCCGGAGGTTCATGTACGCGATGACCTTGAGCTCCATGTAGATGATGATGAACGCGGCCGGGATGCTGAACAGCAGGACGGCCGTGATCGCCACCACGAACCGGACGACCCCCATGTTCGACCCGAGCACGTCCAGGACGAACGGGCCGACGTAGACCGCGCCCAGGACCGTCAGGAACGGTCCGATCACGAGCAGCAGGATCAGCAGCGGGACGACGACCTTGCCCAGGGTCGTGAGGCCGCGGCTGGGGGGGTTGAGCGTCGTCATCGCATCGCACCAAGCCCGCGCTCCGACGCGCCGAGCCCAAGGCGCCGACGAGCACGGGAGCGAGCGTAGTCAGGCCTACGTGAGCGACCGCGCGCAGGAGGCAACGCGGGGATCGGCCGTCGCAGCGCGGGCGTCACTTGTCGATGCCGCCCATGACCGGGTCGATCGATGCCATGACGGCCATCGTGTCCGCGATCAGGTTGCCCTTCATGAGCATGCCCACGAGCTGCATGTTCACGAAGGATGGGTCGTGGATCTTCATGCGGAACGGCTGGTCGGTGCCGTCCGAGATGGCGTACGTCCCGTACAGCCCGCGAGGGGCCTCGACGGCCGCCCAGGCCCGGCCCGGCCGCGGTCGGAGCAGGCGCGGGAGACGGGCCATGACCGGCCCGTCGGGCATGTTGTGGAGGCACTGGTCGATGATCCGGATGCTCTCCTTGACCTCGTCGAGACGGAGCAGGTAGCGGTCCAGGGAGTCGCCGCCGCCCTTGGTGCCGCGGACGGGGATGTCGAACTCGAGCTCCGGGTAGACGGAGTAGGGATGCGCGCGGCGGACGTCGAACGGCACACCGGCGGCGCGCAGGTTCGGGCCCGTGACGGCCATCCGCAGGGCGGTCTCCTTGTCCAGCCTGCCGATGCCGCGCATCCGCCGGACGAAGATCTCGTTCTCGTTGAGCAGCCCGATGCTGGCCTCGTGCTGCTTGGCGGCACGGCTCATCCAGTCGCCCAGGCGGGACATGAACTCGTGGTTCAGGTCGCCGTTCACGCCGCCGATGCGGAAGTAGTTGAACAGCATCCGCTGGCCGGTGATCGCCGCCAGCATCTCCACGATCTCGTCGCGCTCGATGAAGCTGTACAGGATGGGCGTGAGCCCGCCGAGGTCCAGCGCCATCCAGCCCTGGAACAGCGCGTGGCTGGAGACGCGGAGCAGCTCGCCGGTGAGCACGCGGATGTACTCGGCGCGACGGGGGACCTGCACGTCCAGGAGCTTCTCGAACGCCATCACCGGCGCCCACTCCATGAACAGCGAGCTCACGTACTCGAGCGGGTCGACCTGGCTGATGATGTGGTGGTAGTCCGAGGTCTCGCACAGCTTCTCAACGCCGCGATGGAGGTAGCCGAGGACCGGGTCCAGGTCCACGACCTGCTCGCCGTTGATCTTGAGGACGACCCGCAGGACGCCGTGCGTGGACGGGTGCTGGGGCCCCATGTTGAGGAACATCTCGCCGTCGCGCAGGCTGTAGAACTCGGCCTCGCGCTCGGTGCGCGGCGGGTACGGCGGGATGGCCTCGAACGCACCGATCTGGTTGTCGAGCATGATCCGCGGATCGTCCTCGGACGCGTGCTGGCCGATGGGGACGGTCATCGCTCAGGCCTTCACGGTGCGGCGGATCACGCGTTCCGTCGCCTGCGACGGGGCGTGCGTCTGCTCCATGTGCCGGACGCCGCCGCCCGGGGACCGGGCCGCATCGTCGGCGAGGTAGAAGTCCTTGCGCAGCGGGAAGCTCGCGTAGTCGGGGGGCATGTAGATCCGGCGCAGATCGCGGTTGCCCTCGAAGATGATCCCGAACATGTCGTAGGTCTCGCGTTCCATCCACTCGGCACCGGGCCACAGGCCGGTGAGGGTGGCGATCCGCGGGTTGTCGCGCGGCAGGCCGTCCGCGATCACGCGCAGCCAGTCCGGCGTCGTTGCCGACCACAGGTGGTAGGTGACCTGCATCTGGTTGCCGGTGTCCACGCCGGCGAGGTCGGCAAGGACGGCGAAGTCCAGCTCGGGCTCGTCGTGCAGGGCCGTCATGACCTCGGTCAGGTCGGCGGCGCTGATCCGCAGCTCGGTCTCGTCATGGCGCTGGCGGATGGGGCCGGTCGCCTTGTCGGAGAACCGGGCCTCGAGGCGCTTGCGCAGCTGGCGGTCCATGCCTAGACGTCCTCGGGAACGTTGGGGGCGATGGGCCGGTCCGGCCACTGGCCGCGCCGCTCCTTGACGAGCTGGCCCAGCCGCATCATCCCGTAGATCAGGCCCTCGGGGCGGGGCGGGCAGCCGGGGACGTACACGTCCACCGGCATGAGCCGGTCGATGCCCTCGATCGTCGAGTAGCTGCGCTTGTAGCGGCCGCCCGAGCACGTGCAGTCGCCCATCGCGACGCACCACTTGGGTTCCGGCATCTGCTCCCAGAGGCGGACGAGCGGGCCGGCCATCTTGGTGGTCAGGGTGCCGGCGACGATCAGCACGTCCGCCTGGCGGGGGCTTGCCCGGAACGGGAACATGCCCCAGCGGTCCATGTCGTTCTTGGACGTGGCCGCGGACATCATCTCGATGGCGCAGCAGGCCAGACCCGAGAGCAGCGGCCAGAGGCTGTTCATCCGGATGAGGTCGGTGAGGAGGTCCGCCTTGGTGGGGATGACCTCGAGCTGGCCCCAGCGCGCGGTGTCGGCGTTGGCGAGCTCATCGTGAGCGAGCTCGCGCAGGTGGGTGAACGCCGGCGCCGAGCTCGCATATGCACCCGGGCTGGCCGAGGTCCACAGGGTGTTGGGGACGACGATCGGGGCCATGACGTCGGACGGGGAAGCGGCGACGAGGGGTGCGGAGGGCTGGTCGGGCTGGCCGGACGTCGTCCGGACGTCGTCCTCGCCTCCTGTGCCCTGGCCCGCGGCGACCTCGGGGCCGTCCGGGGTCAACGCCATGAGAGCACTCCCTTGCGCCAGGCGTAGGCGAGCCCGAAGAGCAGGATGCCGACGAAGACGAGCATCGTGATGAACAGCGCCAGCGGGTCCTGGACCTGCTGGAAGATGAGCGCCCACAGGAAGATGAAGATCACCTCGATGTCGAAGGCGACGAACATCAGGGCGTAGATGTAGAACGAGATGCCGAAGCGGGCGTGGGTGTCGCCGTAGGTGTCGATGCCCGATTCGTACGGGTAGCCCTTGTGGGCGTCGCCGCGGGTACGGTGCGAGATCAGCCAGGCGAGCCCGATCGTGCCGAACACGAACAGGGTACCGGCGACAACGAACCCGACGACGTACCAGATCCCGGTCACGAGGTCCTCGTGGGCGTGGCGATGATCCCGCCCGCGGAGACGCGGCACGGCGCGGTCATTCTAGCAAGGCGAGCGGGCGAGGAGGACCTGTACGGCGGGGCCGTCCGGCACGTTGTCGGATGTGCCCCGGCGACGAAGCAAGGCACGGGCCGGGTGTCCGTCAGATCGCCCGGTGGACCATCCCGACGAGGAGGATGGCGATCGCCAGGACGAACGCGAGCACCCCGGCCTGGTCGGGGAGGAGGCTGCCGTAGGTGCCGAGGAGGCCGACGACCATCAGGACGAGTGCGACGATGATGGTGCGGGCCGTGGGGGCGAAGTTGGTGCGGCTGCGCATGCGATCCCCTAGATCCCCGGCAGGAGCGAGCCCGCCACCAGCAGGGCCGACGAGGCGAACAGGCACAGGTAGCCGGTCTGCGGGTCCAGGGCGAGGCCGAAGGACTGCGTGATGTCTCCGATCGGCGCCAGGAGAGCGACGGCAGGTTCGACCGGCCAGGCGAGAATGACCCCCACGACGGCGAGCGCGACCGCCAGTCCCACGGTCACCATCCGGGGCGGGTTCGGGTGGAGTCTCATGGGCAGATGATGGTCGACTGCAACGCTGGTTGCGCGGTGCGGATGCACCACCTCGTCGGCATGGTCATGCGCCGGGACGCACCACGCGCTCGAGCGCCGGCAGGGAGAGCCGCTCGGGCAGGCCTCGACCATAGACCAGCACGCGGAACCCGCCCATGCCGCGGGTATCCATGAGCCGGGCCAGCGCGGATCGGAGCGCGAGCGCGTCCTGGAGGGTGGCACCGGGGCGGCGAAGGTAGGCGTCGTCAGGTCGGTCGTGCCCACCCGGGCGAGGAGCTCGGCCTGCGTGGTCTCGCCGATGGGGCTCCAGGCCGGCGCGGTCGGCGGCCGAACGGACCGCCGCCAGGTCCACGGTGGCGGTGAGATCCTGGCGGCCGACGTGGCGGAACGGATCCGAGCCCACCGCGTGGCGCGCGAAGGCCCGGAGGGTGCCGTCGGGGTGGGTGGCTCCGTGGAGGTCCGCCGGTTCGGCGGCGTAGTCCACGAGGACCACCAGCCCGCGGGCCAGGTGGCGCGTGGCGTCGATGAGCCAGCCGTCCAGGGCGAGGCAGACCTCCGTGACCTGGCCGTCTCCCAGGACGACACCCTCCGCTGCGAGACGCTCCGCGATGGCCGGCGTGCTGGGTTCGGCCTCGAGCCAGGCGAAGTCGCCCGCTCCGTCGACGCCCACCAGGAGCTCGCGCAGGCCGCCGTCCCGGCCCACGACCCTGTGGACCGGGAGCGCGTCGAGGACCTCGTTCGCGACGATGGCACCCACGCCGACGCCTTCATCCTCGTCGCCGGCATCCGCCAGGGTCTCGGCAAGCCCATCGGCAGCAAGGCGTTCCCGGAGGGTCTCGATTCGCGCCGGCTCCACCTCGACGGGGTGGTACGCGATGGCCGCGAGCAGGGGCGACCCCGCGTCCCGGAGTCCCCCGAGGAGCCCGGCCGCCAGCGCTCCCGTTCCGGCACCTGGTTCCGTGATGGAGAACGGGGAGGGGCGGCCCAGCGCGTCCCACGCCTGCTCCAGCAGCCTGCCGATCGCGGCCCCGAAGATCGGGTGGGCCTCGGGGGCCGTGAGGAAGTCGGCGCCCGTCGTCCCGGGTCCAGCCTGCGGGCGCCGGTAGTACCCGTGGCCGGGCTCGTAGAGCGCGAGCTCCATGAACCGGGCGAAGGTGATGGGTCCGTCCCGCTCGATCTCTGCGCGGATGCGTTCGACGAGCTCGCCGTCCTCGCCGACGGACTCCGGGTCCGGCAGCGCCTCGCGGCGGAAGCCGGGCTCCAGCGTCATGACCTGGCGCCCGCGGTGAGCGCGAGTCGCGCACCCGGTCCCACGAGCGTGTGGCCGCCGAGCAGCACCGGAACCCGTGCGCCAAGCGCCGATGCGGTGAGCGACCGGAGCCATGGGTCGTGGATGCGCTCGGGCAGCAGGAGATCGCTCGCGTAGCGGTCCTCGGGTCCCGGCCACCCGCGCTCGTCGATCCCGAAGCGCTGCGCGAGCAGCACCCTGGAGTCCAGCAGCGCGCCGTCCGACAGCGCCCCGACGATGTCCCCGAGCGCCTCGGGCCCGTCCCGTTCGAGGAGCGTGCCGAGCGTCGACCGTGGCGGGCGCGCGTTCGGCGTCCCGCGGAGCGCGGCCAGCGTGGCGGTGCGCATCCCCCGTTCCTCGATCAGCGCCCTCGTTCTGGCGCGCGTCCCGCGTTCCAGCCAGCCCAGGTCCGTCGCCGCCATCCGCCCGGCGACGAGCAGCTCCGCGGCCGCGTCGGCCGCCAGTGCACGCATGCTGGCGAGGCGTTCGCGGACCGGCGCCGCGTCCGACTCGTCGGGCATCGGCAGGCGGCCGGCCGTCCTCACGCCGTCGAGCAGGAGCAGGTCGAGCGGTGAGTCGATGTCCACGGCGAGGTGCCGCCGGCGCCGGAGATCGCGGACGTCCACGCCCGCCTCGTCGCGCAGCCAGCGGGGCAGCGCATTGTCGTTGGCGAGGTCGACCGGGAGGTTGGCGAGCACAGTCGCGGCGTCGGCGATCGCGATCGCGTCCCCGGAGTACGCGTTGTTGGACAACGCTCCCGCGTCGGCCGTCGCGGCCGCCAGGAACTCGCGCCAGTCGCGCGATGTCGCCAAGGGCATCGAGCCCGCACCGAGGACGATCAGCCCATGCGGCTGCAGCCGCGCGACGAGGCGTCGCAGATGCTCACCGAACGGACCGTCGCCACGCGGCGAGCGCTCCATCCAGGTCCTGGTGACGCCCAGGGCCTCGAGCATTCCCCGGTGCCGTTCGGCGACGACCAGCCGGGCGTCGTCGAGGAGACGCTCGAGCGGACCCGCTCCGGCCGCGGGGATCGGCGCCAGAATGAGCAGGGTCACGGGGGCGGCAGGCACGCTCCCGAGTGTAGCGATGGAGAGGTGGCGCACCGTGGGTCGCGTGCGGGCATACGTGGGACTGGGAGCGAATGTCGGCGACCCGACGGGCACCCTGGCGGCCGCGGTCCACGCGCTCGCGCGCCTCCCCGGGGTGCGCCTGCGCGGCGTGTCGAGGCTCTACGCCACGGAGCCCGTCGGCGTCACCGACCAGCCGGAGTTCCGCAACGCCGTCGTTGCGCTGGACGTCCCGGCCGGCCCCGATCCCGCCACGGGCGCCTCGGCGCTCCTCATCGCGCTCAAGGGGCTCGAGCGCTCGTTTGGCCGCCAGGAGCGCGAGCGTTGGGGTCCGCGCGAGGTCGACCTCGACCTGCTCGTGTTCGGCCGCCACCGCGTCAACGTCGAGCGCCCGCCCGAGGGCCGCTCCGACGACCCGGCGAAGGCGTCGCTGCCGCTGGTCGTGCCGCACGTCGAGGCACGGCGGCGGCTGTTCGTCCTGGCGCCCCTGTCGGACCTGGCCCCCGGGCTCGTGCCGCCCGGCTGGGGCGAGACGGTCTCGACCGCCGCCGACCGCCAGCGAGACCTGGAGGGCCCCGACGCAGCCCGCCCGATCGCGACCTGGGACGGCGACGGCTGGACGCCCTGGCCGCCTTCTGAGCCACGCCATCGACCCGCCCCGCGGCTAGGGCCGCCTGCGACCCGGCGCCCTACAGCCGGACGGCCGGCGGTCGATCCCGGTCGAACATGTGGACCGTGTCCACGAATCGGACCTGCTTGGTCTGGTAGGCCATCACCAGCGAGTGGGTACGCGCGCCGCCGCCGAAGAACCGGACACCCTGGAGCAGCTCGCCGGTCGTGACGCCGGTCGCCGCGAACACCAGCTGCTCGCCACCGGCGAGGTCTTCCGTGCGGAAGACGCGTGTCTCGTCGGCGTGGCCGAGCATCGACCGCGCCCGCTCGCGCTCCTCGTCGTTGCGGAACCGGAACCGGGCCTGGATCTCGCCACCGAGGCAGCGCAGCGCCGCCGCCGTGATCACGCCCTCGGGCGCCCCACCGATGCCCATGACCGCGTGGACGCCGGTGCCCTGGACCGCGCAGCTGATCGCCGCCGAGACATCGCCGTCGGTGATGAGCTTGATCCGGGCGCCCGTGCCCCGGACCTCGGCGATGAGGTCGGCGTGCCGGGGCCGGTCCAGGATGATCACGGTGATGTCGGCGACCCGGCGACGCAGGGCCTCGGCGATCCGGTGGCAGTTCTCCGCGGGCGGCCGCGTGATGTCGACGCAGCCGGCGGCCACCGGGCCGACCGCGAGCTTCTCGAGGTAGGTGTCCGGCGCGTGGGTCAGCCCGCCGGTCTCCGAGGCGGCCAGCACGGTGAGCGCCCCGCCCTGCCCGGTCGCGACGAGGTTCGTCCCCTCCAGCGGGTCCACGGCGATGTCGACCGCGGCGACAGCCCCACCGTCGTCGTGGCGCCCGACCTGCTCACCGATGTAGAGCATCGGCGCCTCGTCGCGCTCCCCCTCGCCGATGACGATGGTCCCGGCGAGATCCGTCTCGTCCATGGCCCGGCGCATGGCCTCGGTGGCCGCCTGGTCAGCCTCGTCGCGGGCGCCGCGGCCCATGAACCGGGCGGAGGCGATGGCGGCGGCCTCGGTGACGCGGACCATCTCGAGCGCGAGGAGCTGTTCCATCCTGTCCTCCCGGGGAGCTGCGGAGGCTGGTGGGTCAGGCGCCGGGACCCTAGTGCCGGAAGTGCCGACGCCCCGTGAACACCATCGCCAGGTGGTGGCGGTCGGCGACCTCGATCGCCATCTCGTCGCGGATCGAGCCGCCCGGCTGGATGATCGCCGTGATCCCGGCGTTGGCCGCGACCTGGATGCCGTCCGGGAACGGGAAGTACGCGTCAGAGGCCATCACGGAGAGCCGGGCCCGCGCACCCGCGCGACGCAGCGCGATGTCCACGGACGTGTTCCGGCTCGCCTGCGCGGCCCCGATGCCCACCGTCGCCCCGTTCCGCGCGAGGACGATCGCGTTGGAGCGGACGTGCCGCACCGCACGCCAGGCGAACAGCAGGTCCGTGAGCTCGCCGAGGGTCGGATGGCGCCGGGTCACGACCTGGAGCTGGCCCCGGTCGAGGTCCACCTGGTCGAGCGCCTCGACCAGCAGGCCGCCGCCCACGCGCTTGAAGTCCAGGTTCGCGATGCCGTAGTCCCGCATGCCGTCCGCGGGCGAGGCTGGGACCGCCAGCAGCTCCAGGCCCGGCTTGGCCCGCAGGATCCCGATCGCGGCCTGGCTGAACCCCGGGGCGATGACGGCCTCGAACGAGTTGGCGGCGATCTCCCGCGCGGTCGCGCCGTCCAGCTCCCGGTTCACGCCCACGATGCCGCCGAAGGAGGAGACGGCATCCGTGTCCAGGGCACGCCGGTAGGCTTCGACCAGCTCCTCGGCCGACGCCAGCCCCACCGGGTCGGTGTGCTTGGTGATGACGACCGTTGGCGCCGTGTAGTCGGATGCGATCCGGTAGGCGGCGTCCAGGTCCATCAGGTTGTTGAACGTGGGCGGGGCGCCGTGGAGCTGCGTCGCATCCGCCAGCGAGCCCGAGCGATGGGTCGTCTCGCGGTAGAAGGCGGCGCGCTGGTGGGGGTTCTCCCCGTAGGGAAGATCGCCCACCTTCTCGAGGACCAGCGCCAGCCGGCCCGGGTACACGTTGTTGCTGATCTGGTTGAAGTAGGCGGCGATCTCGGCGTAGTAGGCGGCGACCGTGCTGAACGCGTCGGCGGCGAGGCGGTAGCGCGTGTCGGCGGAGACCTGGCCCAGGGTCCGCAGCTCCTCGAGGACCGCGGGGTAGTGGGCCGGGGCCGGCACCGCGACCACGCCCGCCGCGTTCCGGGCGGCGGCGCCCAGGAGGGCTGCCCCGGCCACGTCGATGAGCTCGATGGCCTCGTCGATGGCGATCTGGTGGCGCCCAACCTCGGGTGCGAACGGCTTGACGTTGACGACGACGATGTCGATGAGCCCGATCCCCTGTTCCACGAGCTGCTGCAGCTGCTCCGGGCGGTCGCGGCGCGCGAGGATGCCGGCGTAGATCTGGGGGTGGAAGGTCCGGACCTGGCCCCCGACGAGGGGCGCGGCCGCCGTCAGCTCGGAGACCGGGGATGCCTCGATGCCATCGGCGGCGAGATGCTCGCGCGTGCCGTCCGTGGCGACGAGCTCGTAGCCCAGCGCCTGGAGATCGCGCGCGAACGCGGACAGCCCGTCGCGGTTCGCGACCGAGAGCAGCGCACGCACCGGCGCGGTTCCTCCACAGGCGGTTCGTCAGGCCTGGCGCCCCGCGGCGGTCGGGTTCCGGGAGGGGTCCCGTAGCCGGTCCATCGGGCGCGCGCGTCGTCGGGCCGAGTATACCGTGGCCCCCGTGGCATACTCGGACGGCCCATCAGCGTGGCCGGTCGTGCCGGCCGCTTCGGAGACGAGACGCGTGCAGCTCTGGCCCTGGGAATACCTGTTCGAGTCGTTCGACGCCGCGAACTTCCCCGATCTCTACGTGCCCATCCTGATCGCGTCGGTGGCGGCGCTGATCGCGACGGTGATCTTCTACAACGTCCGCACCCGGCAGCTGCGCAGGCACACGGTCTACCTCCAGATGTACGAGTGGATCCTGTGGACGAGCGTGATCCTGTTCAGCCTGATGATCATCTACTGGATCTTCCGGTTCGACTTCATCCTCGTCCTGAGCACGCTGGTCGGTGGCCTGGCGGTGCTGGTCTGGATCCGGTTCGTCCGGTTCCCGCCGTACTTCGCGGCGTACGAGCGGCAGCTCGCGAAGCAGCGCTACTACTCGCGCCAGCGCTTCGCGCATCCCGAGACCACGATCCGCACCAAGTCCTCGCGCCGGCGCCGCCGCCGCTAGGACCGGACGCCACCCGTGCCGATCGAGATCCGGCGGTTCGGGGTCGGCCACCGGCGCCCTGACGGTCCCCCGGGCACGACCGGGATCGAAGGCCAGGTCATCGAGAGCGGCCCGAGCGGCGTCATCAGCGAGCTCGCCTTCGGGCGCCATGCCCGGATCGCCCCCCACACCAACCCCAACCCGACCTGGTTCGTCGTGATCGAGGGCGGCGGCTGGGTGGGTGTCGGCGAGGAGCGGACGCGGATCCAGGCGGGTGAGGCGGCCGCCTGGCCGCCCGATGTCCTCCACGCAGCCTGGACCGACGGCACGCAGATGCGGGCGATCGTCGTGGAGCTCACCGGCCCCCTGCTGGCCCTCCCAGGCGGTTTGGTCGATGCCGCGGCGACGCCGGTCCCGGTGCCCGGCCGGTCGTCGCGGCCCGTGACCCGTGGCGAGGGGTCGCTCGTGGAGCAGCCGGGGCGGCCGGTCCGACGCCGGGATCCCGACGAGGACGAGGGCGAGCCCCTGTAGGGTCGCGAGTCCTCGCTGACCGGCCGGGCTCCTCGCCTAACCGAGCTCCGGTCCACTCCCTGCCATGTGCCCGTGAGGCGCGCAGCGGCGCAACGGTCGGCTCCTGGGACACGAGCGCCACTTGGCGCCCTCACTCATCCGCTTTGAGCCTCCGCACCGAACGGACGGGAGCCCCAGTTGGCGCGGTCATTCACTCGCCCGACCGTTGGGTCCCTCCACGCCCTGCCCGTCATCCCGGTTCCCTTGCCAGCCATGCCCCCAGCCCGCCGAGCACGCGCGCGGTCATCCCCCACACCGCCAGCCCTTCGACGGGGTACGCGGCATAGCGCAGGTCCCATTCGCGGATCTGCCGCTCCACCCAGAGCAGGTCGCCGCCCGGCAGGAACGCGGCCAGCGGCACCTCGAGGATCGCGGCGACCTCCGATGCCTGGGGCACCAGCACGGGACGCCGCTCGGCCACCGCCACGACCGGGGTCACGGTGAAGTTGCTCACCGGGATCCACTGCATCGACAGCGTCCCCAGGACGCGTACCCCGGCCGCGTCAACGTCGAGGCCCACCTCTTCGGCCGCCTCTCGCAGGGCCGTCGCGACCAGGTCGGCGTCGGTGGCCTCCGCGCGGCCACCCGGAAACGAGACCTCACCGGAGTGGTGCCCGCCCCGGTCCGCGCGCTCGGTGAGGACGAGGCGCGCCTCGCCTTCCTCGTCGGGGAAGACCAGGACCAGCACCGCCGCCGGCCTGGCGGACGCATCCGCGGCGCTCCAGGACGGCTGCGGCCTCGGAGCGCCGCTCTCGCGGAACACCGGGATCAGTTCCTCGGGCGCGTCGGGCAGGGGGTCGGGCAGCGGATCCAGGCGACGGACGGCCTCGTCGAAGCGCATCAGGTGGCGGCGCCCTCGAGGCGGTCCACGAGCGCCACGAGTGGGCCGTCAGGCGTTGCGTGCCCGGCGACCAGCTTGAACGCGAGCGCCGGTGGCAGCCATCGCCAGCCCGCAGGCGCCAGCACGGCGTTCGTGCCCCCGAACGCCCCGGCCATGCTCAGCGCCACGGAGCGGGCGGCATCCGCTCCGCGCTCGCGCGCCACGATGGTCACGACGGCCGCGCCGATCACCGGCCCGGCCCACGTCACGGCGGCGCGGGCCCAGTCGCGGCGCCCGGACAGGGCCTCCACGACGAACGGGTGCACGTGGGCGGCTGCGAAGACGGCGGGTTCCCATGCCTTCGCCTCGGGTCGCCGGTACCAGCGCTTGCCGGCACGCGACTCGTTGACCCAGATCCCGCCACCCGCGTCGAAGCCCAGGATGGCACCCACGGCGCGCTCCCGGGCCGTCCTGGGCAGCAGGCCGCCGACGATGGCGCCGACGGACGCCGAGGCCCAGGCCCCTGCCTCCTCGAACGGTGTCGCGCCCGGGCCGACGAGAAGGTCGTAGAGCCCGGCGGCACCCGGGCGAGGCGAAGTGGTCATGCCCGAAAGCCTAGTTCACCAGCCCGCCGCCGGACTCGTCGCCCTCGTCGATCGGCGGCAGGTCGAACGCGGAGCGGCGCGAACCGGGCCGAGCGCCGGCACCTGCCGTGGCATCCTCGCGATCGCCCGCGGGCCTGCGGGCGTCGCGCCGCTCGGCGGCGTCGGTCACCACGGTCGAGGACTCGGACGAGAAGACCAGCGTGCCGGACACGACGTCGGCGTCCGCGGTCACGGTGTCGCCGGGCCGGAACGTGCCCGAGAGGAGCGCCCGCGCGAACGGGTTCTCCACCAGCCGCTGGATGGTCCGCTTGAGCGGCCGCGCCCCGAAGGCCGGGTCCGTGCCCTCGCGGACGATCAGTGCCCGGGCCGCGGGCGTCAGCTCCAGCACCAGGTCGCTGCCCGCGACCCGCCCCTGCAGGTCTGCCAGCAGCAGGTCCGCGATCGCCACGAGCTCCGCGTCGGTCAGCGCGTGGAACACGATGACCTCGTCGACCCGGTTGAGGAACTCGGGCCGGAACGTGCCCCGCAGCTGGTCCGTGACGCGGCGTTTCATCGACTCGTAGTCCTCGCCGCCCGGCCGCCCGGCGAAGCTCCCGATCTCCTGGCTCCCGATGTTGGAGGTCATGATCACGACCGTGTTCTTGAAGTCCACGGTCCGTCCCTGGGAGTCCGTGAGCCGGCCGTCGTCGAGGACCTGGAGCAGCACGTTGAACACGTCCGGGTGCGCCTTCTCGATCTCGTCCAGCAGGATCACCTGGTACGGCCTCCGGCGGACCGCCTCGGTGAGCTGGCCGCCCTCCTCGTAGCCCACGTAGCCGGGAGGCGCCCCGACCAGGCGCGAGACCGCGAACTTCTCCATGTACTCGCTCATGTCGATGCGGACCATCGCCCCCTCGTCGTCGAACAGGAACTGGGCGAGCGCCCGGGCCAGCTCCGTCTTGCCCACGCCGGTGGGGCCCAGGAACAGGAACGACCCGATCGGCCGCCGCGGATCCTTCAGGCCGGCACGGGCGCGACGAACGGCATCCGAGACCGCCGCGATCGCCTCGTCCTGCCCGACGACGCGGGCGTGGAGCCGCTCCTCCATGTGGACCAGCTTCTCGAGCTCGCCCTCCATGAGGCGAGTCACCGGGATTCCGGTCCAGGCCGCCACGATCTCGGCGACGTCGTCCGCGGAGACCTCCTCCTTGAGCAGCGCGCCGGGGCCCTGGAGCGACGCGATGGTCGCCTCCTGGGCCGCCATCCGGTCCGCGAGCTCGCGGGACTTGCCGTACTTGAGCTCGGCGGCGGTCCCGTAGTCCGCCTCGCGCTCCGCCTGCTCGATGCGGACGGCCAGCTGCTCGATCTCCGACTTGGTCGCGCGCAGGGCGCCGATGGCTGCCTTCTCGGCCTCCCAGCGCTGCTTCATGGCGCCGGCCTGCTCGGAGACATCCGCGAGCTCCTTCTCGAGGGCGTCGAGACGCGCCTTCGACGCCTCGTCGCTCTCCTTGCGCAGCGCCTCGCGCTCGATCTCCAGCTGGATGCGGCGGCGCTCCAGCTCGTCGAGCTCGACCGGCAGGGAGTCGATCTCCATCCGAAGCCGGCTGGCGGCCTCGTCCACGAGGTCGATGGCCTTGTCGGGCAGGAAGCGCTCGGTGATGTAGCGGTCGGACAGGGTGGCGGCGGCGACCAGCGCGGAGTCCGTGATCCGGACGCCGTGGTGGACCTCGTAGCGCTCGCGCAGGCCGCGCAGGATCGAGATCGTCTCCTCGACGGTGGGCTGGTCCACCACCACGGGCTGGAAGCGCCGCTCGAGCGCGGCGTCCTTCTCGATGTGCTTGCGGTACTCGTCGAGCGTGGTCGCGCCGATCGTGTGGAGCTCGCCGCGGGCGAGCATCGGCTTGAGCAGGTTGGAGGCGTCCATCGCGCCCTCCGCGGCCCCGGCCCCGACGACGGTGTGGAGCTCGTCGATGAACAGGATCACGCGGCCTTCGCTGTCCTTGATCTCCTTGAGGACCGCCTTGAGCCGCTCCTCGAACTCGCCGCGGAACTTGGAGCCGGCGATGAGCGCGCCGAGGTCGAGCGTGATGACGCGCTTGTCCCTGAGCGTCTCGGGGACGTCGCCGCGGACGATCCGCTGGGCCAGGCCCTCCGCGATGGCGGTCTTGCCGACGCCCGGCTCGCCGATGAGGACCGGGTTGTTCTTGGTCCGGCGGCTCAGGACCTGGATGACGCGCCGGATCTCCTCGTCCCGGCCGATGACCGGGTCCAGGCGGCCGGCGCGGGCCTCCGCGGTCAGGTCCCGGCCGTACTTCTCCAGCGCCTGGTAGGTGCCCTCGGGGTTGGCGCTGGTCACGCGCTGGCTGCCGCGGACGGTCTGGAGGGCGCCCAGGATGGGCTCGCGGCCGGCACCGTGCTTCTCGAGGAGCTGCTGCGCCTCGCCGCCGACCTCGGCCACGCCGAGCAGCAGGTGTTCGGTCGAGGTGTACTCGTCGCCCATCCGACGCGCCTCCTCCATGGCGCGGTCGATGACCCGCCTGGCGCGCGGATCCAGGCCGAGCTGGCCGCCCTGGATGCGGGCGCGCCGGGCCAGGGCGGCTGCGATCTCTCCCCGGAACTCCGCGAGATCCACGCCGAGGCGGCGGAGGGTCTCGGCGGCGACGCCGTCGTCGGGGTCGACCAGGGCGGCGAGCAGGTGCTCCGCGTCGAGCACGGGGCTCTGCATCCGCTCGGCGAGCTGCTGGGCGGTGACGATGGCCTCCTGGGCCTTCTCGGTGAAGCGGTCGAGCTGCATGGTTCGTTCTCGCGGTTTCCAGTTCGTGGATCAGTTCGTGGATCGGGGATCGGGCTGGTCGACCAGGTCCAGGAACGTCTTCGCGGCGTCCCTGGCGCCGTCGCTCATCGTCGCGGGCAGCACCACGCGCACCTTCACGTAGAGATCGCCGGTGCCGGCGTCCTTCAGCTTCGGCATGCCCTGGCCTGTCAGGCGGAACGTCCGGCCCGTCTGGGTTCCCGCAGGGATGGTGAGCAGGATCCGTCCCTTGAGCGTCTGGACCGGCACCTCCGCCCCCATCAGCGCCTCGCGCAGCGTGATGGGGAGCTCGCGCTCGAGGTCCGCACCCCGCCGCTGGTAGGTCTCGTGGGGGCGAACGCGGACGGTCACGACGACGTCGCGGCCGTTGGGGCCCTTGCCGCTCAGCCGGACGCGGCTGCCCGTGTCCACGCCGCGCGGCAGCTGGACCTCGTAGCGCTTGCCCTCCACCTCGACCAGGCGGATGGTCCCGTGGAAGGCCTCCTCGAGCGACAGGTCGGTGGGTGCCTCGAGCTCCGGTCTCGACGGGCGCTGCCGCCCGGCGCTCCCGGTCTTCGGGGCGGCTCCGCCCCTCGCGCCCGCCTGCGCCTGGGCCCCGGCCGCGGCGCCGGAGAAGAACATCCGGAAGAAGTCGGAGAAGCCGGGATCACCGGTGCCGCCCGCCGTCCGGAACTCGTACCGGGCGCCGCCAGCCTGGCTGCCGCCCGCTCCCGCGCCGCCCCGTGTCCCGAAGCCGCCGAAGCCGGCGAACGGCCCACCGGGCCCGAACGGGTCCGGTCCGCCGGACCCGAACGGGTCTGCACCGCCGCGACCACCGGCGCCGGAACGCTGGTACTGATCCCAGTTGGCGCCGAGCAGGTCGTACTGCTTGCGCTTGTCCGGGTCCGAGAGGACGGCGTTAGCCTCGTTGACGTCCTTGAACCGCTTCTCGGCGGCCTTGTCGCCGGGGTTCCGATCGGGGTGATGGGCACGCGCGAGCTTCCGGAACGCCTTCTTGATGTCGGCCTGGCTGGCCGACCGGGGCACCCCGAGGATCTCGTAGTAGTCGCGGTACTCCATCTTCAGTCCCCCCAGCCCTCGAGGAACCGGCCCGTCAGCCGGACCGGCTCCCCGCGGGCCTGGGGTAGCCCTAGCGGCTCTCCACCACCACCGACGGCTGATCGGCCGGCGGGAAGGTGGTTCGCCTGACCCGCGTCTCCGGCTGCTCGCTTGGCCGGCTCGCCGCCGCCCCCGGCGACCGTCGGCGGCACGGCCGTGAGCGGCTTCGGGCTGCGCCGGAGCGCAGCCTCGAGCACCTGCTCCATGTTGTCGGCAAGGACGAGCTTGATCGACTTGCGGATCTCCTCGGGGATGTCCCGCAGGTCCTTCTCGTTCTTCCTGGGCAGGATGACCATGCCGGCTCCCGACAGGTGCGCGGCGAGGATCTTGCTCTTGAGCCCGCCGATCGGAAGGACGCGACCGCGCAGCGTGATCTCGCCGGTCATGGCCACGTCCTTGCGGACCGGGATGCCGGCCAGCGCGGACACCATCGCCGTGGCCATCGTCACGCCGGCGGACGGACCGTCCTTCGGGGTGGCACCGGCCGGGACATGGATGTGCAGGGTGTGCTTCTCGAACACCTCGCGCTCGATCCCGAGCTTCGAGGCGTTCGACCGGATCCAGGACAGCGCTGCCCGGGCCGACTCGCGCATCACGTCGCCCAGCTGGCCGGTGAGGATGAAGTCCTCCTTGCCCTCCATGAGGGTGACCTCGACGGCGACGACGTCGCCCCCGACCTCGGTCACGACGAGACCGGTCGCGGAGCCGGTCTGGTCCTCGGATTCCAGCTCGCCGTACTCGAACCGGGGCGGCCCGAGGTACTCCTCGAGCTTCTTGAGGTTCACGACGGTCTTGCGCTTGCGGCCCTCGGCCACCGAGCGCGCGACCTTGCGCATGACGCTGGCGAGCTCGCGCTCGAGGTTCCGGACGCCAGCCTCGTGGGTGTAGGCCTGGACGAGCTCGGTGAGCACCTCGTCGGTGATCTCCACGTGCTTGTCCTTGAGGCCGTGGTTCTCCATCTGCTTGGGGACCAGGAACCGGCGTGCGATCTGCACCTTCTCCTGCTGGGTGTAGCCCGGCAGGGCGATGACCTCCATCCGGTCTCGCAGGGCGGCCGGGATCGGCTCGAGCAGGTTGGCGGTCGCGACGAACAGCACCTTGCGGAGATCGAAGGGGACCTCGAGGTAGTTGTCCTGGAAGCTGAAGTTCTGCTCCGGGTCCAGCACCTCGAGCAGCGCGGACGACGGGTCGCCCCGGAAGTCCATGCCGATCTTGTCGACCTCGTCGAGCATGAACACGGGGTTGTTGGTGCCGGCCGTCTTGATGCTCTGGATGATCCGGCCGGGCAGTGCGCCGATGTAGGTGCGCCGGTGCCCGCGGATCTCGGCCTCGTCGTGGATGCCGCCCAGGCTCATGCGGGTGAACTTGCGGCCCATCGCCCGCGCGATGCTCTTGCCGAGGCTGGTCTTGCCGACGCCGGGAGGGCCGACGAACAGCAGGATCGGGCTGCGGATGGTGTCCGCCAGGCTGCGCACCGCGAGGTACTCGAGGATGCGCTCCTTGACCTTCTCCAGGCCGTAGTGGTCCTCGTCGAGGATCACGGCCGCCTCCCGGATGTCCAGGCGGTCGTCGGTGGAGGTGGTCCAGGGCAGCGAGACGAGCCAGTCCACGTACGTCCGGATCACGCCGACCTCGGGCGAGGCGGACGGGATGCGGCTCATCCGGTCGATCTCCTTGATCGCCCGGGTGCGGACCTCCTCGGGCATGCCCGAGGACTCGACCTTCTCACGCAGCTCGTTGATCTCGGCCTGCTGGGGGTCGTCCTCGCCCAGCTCGCGCTGGATGGCCTTGAGCTGCTCGCGGAGGATGTACTCCCGCTGGGTCTTGTCCATCTCGGACTTGACCTCGCTCTGGATCTTCCCCTTGAGCTCGAGGATCTCGATCTGGCGGGCGAGGAACCCCGAGACCAGCTTGAGCCGCTCCTCGACGTCGATCGTCTCGAGCAGCTCCTGGCGCTGCTCGGTGGACATGTCGGGGCTGTACGCCACCATGTCGGCAAGGAGGCCGGCCTCGGTGATGTTGCGCGCCGCGACGGCGGCCTCCGGCGGAACCGGGGCGCCGTTGGCGACGTACTGCTCGATCTGCGCCTGGACGCTCCGGATGAGCGCGGCGATCTCGACGCCGGTCGGCGTCTCGTCGTGGAGCTCTTCCACGCGGGCGGTGAGGTAGGGAGACGTCTGGGTGAAGCCGTGGACCCGGATGCGCCCCTGGCCCTGGACGATGGCCCGGACGGTGCCGTCCTGGAGCTGCACGACCTGGGCGATCTTGGCGATGGTGCCGATGGTGTACAGCTCCGACGGGTCGCCGATCTCCTCCTGCTCCGGCTGGCGCTGGGTCACGAGCGCGATCGGGCCACCGGACTCGGTGGCGGCGTTCAGCGCCGCGACGCTCTTCTCGCGCCCCACCTGGAGCGGGACGATCATCTCCGGGAAGATGACCGTCTCCCGGAGCGCGACGAGCGGCAGCTCCCGGATCTCCGGCGTGCCGGGCACGGGCTGCGGCTCCTCCTCCGGTTTGGACGGTCGCTTGGCCATCAGGGTCTCCTTGAGTTGCCGGTCGTCAGGACCGGCGACGGTTCGGTTCGGGTATTGGGTTCGTGGTTGTTCATGGGGTGGCGTCCGAACCGTCGTCCGGGCCGGGTCCCTGCGAGGCCGCCGCGCGTCCGTTGTGGCGCGAGGCGGCTCCGTCACGGGTCCCTTCGTCGTAGAGCGCTTCGAGGATGCGCTTGCCGAGTCGCTCCTCCAGCTCGAACAGCGTGCGAACCCCGGCAAGGTTCACGCCGCGGTCTCGCGTGAGGTGGCGGATCCAGAGGATCCTGCGGATGTCCTCCTCGGAGTAGAGGCGGATGTTGGTGGGCGTGCGTGCCGGACAGACCAGGCCCTCGTCCTCGTAGATCCGGAGCGTCCTCGGGTGGGCCGAGACCAGCGTCGCGGCCACGCTGATGACGTAGACCGGTCGCGTGGGATCCCGATCGGGCCGGCGCGCCGTCGCCATGGGCTAGACCTCGGACCCGGTGGGCCCTGCCGTGGTCGCTGTGCCGTTGCCGGCCTCGACGGCCTTCGCAACGCCGACGGTCGTCGGCTGGATCCGGATCTGGCGCGGCTTGACCTGCTCGGCCTTCGGGAACCGGAGGCGGAGAACCCCGTGCTCGAAGGTGGCTTCGGCCTTGTCGGTCTCGAGCCCCGTCGGCAGGGTCACGGTCCGCATCACGCTGCCGCGCGTGATCTCGCGCACAACCCAGCCACCCTCCTCGCGGCGCTCGTCCGAGCGGTCCTCCGCGCGGATCGTGAGCGTCCCGCCCTCGACGGTGATCTCCACGTCCTCGGGCGCGATCCCGGGGAGCGAGGCCTCGACGAGCAGGGCATCCGGCGTGGTCTGGACATCCAGGGGCAGGCGGGCGAACTCGCCGCCGGTGGAGCCCGCATAGGGTCGGAAGATGGTGTCATCGAATAGGCGATCCATCGCCTGGCGGAGCGTCACGAGCTCGCCGAAGGGCGACGGGCGACGGGTGATCGTCATCTCATCAGCCTCCTGCTGGTCTGGCCGGGCGATCCTGCCCGGCTCCTGCTGGGTGGTCGCCGACGCGGCGGGTAGGCCGCCCGTCGGACACCCCGAAGGGTAGAACCCTGACAATGACGTTGTCAAGAGATATGCGACATCGCGTCATCGAACCCTATGCGCGGCGGGCCTGCGCGGCCAGTGAGCTCCATCGCCCGGTCCGGTCCTGCCGGACGGCGTACAGTCGCGCCATGGACCGGTCGCTCGCCACGCGCGCCTTCGACACCGCCTACGAGGGCACCCCGACGTGGGAGACGGGCAGGCCCCAGCCCGAGGTGCTGCGCCTGCTGGAGGCCGGCTGGATCGGCCCCCGCGTCCTGGACGTCGGCTGCGGCACCGGGCTGCATGCCGTGCTCCTTGCGGAACGGGGCTACGACGTGGTGGGCCTGGACGTCGCCGAGCGGGCCGTGGAGCTCGCCCGTGGGCGCGCCGCCGCGTCGGGCGTGGGCGTCGTCTTCGTCGTCGGTGACGCCCTCTGCCTGTCCGCACGGCTCGCCGGTGCTGGGCACCGCCTTCGACAGCGTCCTGGACGTCGGGCTGTTCCACGTCCTCCAGCCGGACGAGCGCCCGGCCTACGCCGCGTCCCTTGCCGCCGTGGTCCGGCCCGGCGGGACCGGCGCGGTCGTCGCGTGGAGCGACCGGAACCCGTTCGGGCGAGGCCCGGCCCGTGTCCGGCGCCGCGACCTCCGCGCCGCGTTCCGGGCGTCGACGGGGTGGCGTGTGGAGGCGATCGCCACCGGGATCCTGGAGAGCAGGCTGGAGCCCGGCCACGTGCATGCCTGGGTGGCCCGCCTCCGGCGGCGGTAGATCCCAATCGCTGCCGGACGCCGCGGGTGCTCGGGCGGATGGTGAGCCTGAGGCGATTACGCCTCCTCGTGCTCTCCGATCAGCTGCAGCCGCAGGTCCTCCTCGCAGTCGGGGCGGCCGATGGCGATGACCTTGTCGCCCTCGGCGAGCACCGTGTCGTTGTTGAGCGGCGTGGGTGTCCCGTCGCGGATGACGCCGAACATCGAGCAGCCCGCGGGGACCGGGATGTCCAGGGCGATCTTGCCGATGGCCGGCGAGCCGGGCTGGAGATGCGCCTCGATGATCTCCAGCTCGCCCACGCCCAAGGCCGCCAGGTGGAGCAGCTCGTGGACCGGGATGTCCTGCTCGATGGAGCCCAGGATCATCCGGGTGGGGCTGATGATCTCGTCCACGCCCAGGTGGCGGAACAGCCGCTCGTTCTTGGGGTTGTTGACCCTTGCGATCGTCCGCGGCACGTCGAAGTGGTGCTTGGCCATCTGGCAGATGACCAGGTTGTCCTCGTCATCGCCGGTGACGGCGGCGACGATCTCGGCGCGGTTGGCACCGGCCTCGTGGAGATACTTGCCCTCGCAGCCGTCCTGCGCGATGACGACGGACCCGATCTCGTCCTTGATCAGCTCCGCTCGCCGGCGGTCCTTCTCCATGAGGGCCACCTCGTGGCCCGAGGCGATGAGCTCCTTGGTCAGGTAGTACCCGACCTTCCCACCGCCCACGACGATGACGAACATGGCCTAGACCTCCCGGGTGGACGGGCCGCCCGCGGCGGGCACGGCGGGCACGGTGCCGGTCCCAGCCCCGTCGATCGGGTGCTCGTGCGGCTGTTGAGGGGGGTAGATGCCCGGGTGCTCGGGCACCGCTTGCCCGGTGAAGCCCAGCACCGCGGCGGACATCAGGTTCGTGCGACAGAGGGTGGCGATGCCCAGGTGGGCATAGGCCTCGGCGCGAACCGGGTCGTTGATCTTGGCGACCGTCTTGCGGGCGCCGAGCTCCTCGACGCCCAGCTGCGCGGCCATGACGTTGCGGTTGTCGCCTTCCGTGAGGGCGAGGAAGAGGTCGGCGTCCTCGGCACCGGCCCGGCGCAGGGTGTCCTCGTCGGTGCCGTCGCCGCGCAGTGCGGTGCCACCGAACGTCGATGGGAGGCGGTCGAACGCCGCCGGCGTGAGGTCCAGGATGAGGACCTGCCAGCCGGCGCGGTCAAGCTCGTCGGCCAGACCGGCCCCGACGCGACCACAGCCGACGATCACGGCTTTCATTGCTGCTCCTCGGGCATCGCTTCGCGGATGATCCAGACCGCGCAGGGCGAGTTCTTCAGGATGTAGGGGATCGTGGGACCGACGGCGAAGTCGCCGCCGAACCGCCGGCGGAACGGGAGCCCGCAGATCACCACGTCGGCCGCGCGCTCCGTCGCCTCGTCGACGATGGCTGCCCCGACGTCGCGTGCCTGCAGCAGGACGGTCTCCATCTGGTAGTGGGCGGCCTCCGCTGTCGCCTCGGCGATGTCCAGCACGCGCTGGGCATTCTCGTCATGGCCCGCGACGTCCGCGTCCAGGGGGAGGGTCCAGTCGATCTCGACGACGTGCACACCCACCATCTCGGCTCGGCCGGCGCGGGCGATGTTCGCCGCTAGGGTGACGATCTGCCGGTCAGTCCGGCCGCCCGACAGCGCGACGACCGCGCGTCGGAATTGAGGTGCCGACGAGTCGGCCACGATGGCTATTCGCCTCCGAATCCTGCGACGACAGCTCGGCCACCGGGACGCTCCCGGCCGTGTCGTCGCGCCGGGTCACGATACCACCGGGGCGCCCGGCCGGTCCGCACGATGGGTCCGGGATGTCGGGGGAGGGACGGCCCGTTGGCCGGTGCGCCGTGGCCCGCGCTTCCGGGCCGGACGGCCCCCGGACCTACGTCGCGGTGTCGGGGGACGCCGTTGACCCCGGCTCCGCGGCGTCGTGGTGATCGATCTTGCGGTACGGCACGTCGGCGATGACCGTGTGGTCCCGGCCGACGAGGACCGACTTGAGGCGCTTCGCGGACTGGTTGTAGAGCAGCCGATCCCACCAGTGGCGCGCCACGTACTCGGGCAGCACCACGATCGTGGTGGGCGCCTCCTTGTCCGGCGGCCACGCGCGCTCCAGGACGTCGAGGTAGGTGACCATCGGCCCGACGAGGGCCCGGTACGGCGACTCCACGATGACCAGCGGCACGCCCGGCAGCTGGCGCTCCCAGCGCTCGCGCAGCCGCTCCGCCTCCTCGAGCTCGGTGGTGATGAACACCGCCTGGATCATCGAGGGATCGGATGCCAGCGACTTGCCGAACATCACCGCCTGGACCACCGACCGGTTGATCCCGTTGACCGGGATGACCACCCGCTGCTCCCGGTGCGGCCGGTCGAAGACCAGGTCGTCGTCGACCGCCAGGTCCTCGGCCTGGCCGTCGTACTGGCGACGGATGAACATCATCGATCCGATGAGCAGCGGGATGAGGACGATGACGAACCAGGCGCCAGCGGTGAACTTGACCGAGACCACGACCACGGTGATCACCGCGGTCAGCATCGCCCCGATCGCGTTGATCGTCAGGCGGTAGCGCCAGCCCTGGTCCTTGGTCTTGATCCAGTGCCTGACCATGCCGGACTGCGAGATGGTGAAGTCGATGAACACGCCGACGGCGTACAGCGGGATCAGCGCGTGCGTGGAGCCGCCGCCCATGATCACGACGACGCTGGCGACGGCGCCCAGCACCAGGATCCCGGTGGAGTACGCGAGGCGGTCGCCGCGGAACGCGAACTGGCGCGGGAAGAAGCCGTCCTCGCCGAGCACGGCGGCCAGCCGCGGGAACGCGGCGAAGGAGGTGTTGGCGGCCAGGAACAGGAGCAGGGCGGTGAACGCCTGGAACAGGTAGAACCCGATGGTGTCGCCGTACACGTGGTTGGAGATCTGCGCGATGACCGTCTGCCCGTGGGACGGCACGATGTGATAGTTCGACGCCAGGAACGTGACACCGATGAACAGGATCGCGAGGATCACGGCCATCGCCATCAGCGTGCGGGCAGCGTTCGTCGACTCCGGCGGCTTGAACGCCGGCACGCCGGTCGCGATCGCCTCGGTGCCGGTGAGGGCCACGGCGCCGGACGCGAAGGCGCGGAGCAGGATCAGGAGCGTGACGCTCCCGGCAGTGTCCTGCATGGCCGCCACGGCCTCGGGTGATGGCGTCGGCCCGGTGTCGCCCTGGAACAGGATCCGGAACGTCCCGATGCCGATCATGAGGAACGCGCTGACGAGGAACAGGTACGTCGGGATGGCGAAGATGTTGCCCGCCTCGCGGAGGCCACGCAGGTTGCCGAGCGTGATCAGGCCGATGGCGGTCACGCCCATCACGACCTTCCAGTCGTACAGGGCGGGGACGGCGGACGCGATCTGCTCCACGGCCGACGTCGTGGACACCGCGACGGTCAGGTGTAGTCGATGAGCAGCGCGGACGCGGCGACCAGGGAGGCAGAGCCGCCCGAAGTTCGCCTTGGACACGGAGTAGGAGCCGCCGCCGGTGGGATACGCGTAGCAGACCTGGCGGTAGCTGAAGGCCACGATCCCCAGCAGGACGGCGATCGCGATGCTGACCGGGATCGAGTACTGGAACGCAAGCCCGGCGGCGCCCGCCAGGATGAAGGCGAGCAGGATCTCCTCGGTCGCATAGGCGGAGGACGAGATGGCGTCCGAGCTGAAGATCGCCAGGGCCTTCTTCTTGGCCAGGCGCTCGCCGATCTCCTCCTCGTTGGCCAGGGGTCGTCCGAGGAGCGCGTGCTTGAGCCGGGCATTGAAGCGGCCCATGCTGGTCGTGGGGGCGTTGGCCGCGGCCTTGGCCGTCAGCTGGCCGGGTCCGGTGTAGCGGAAGTAGGGCGAGTGGTGCCGCTCGACACGGACGCGCTTGTCGCCGGGCTTGCGTCCCGAGATGGGACGACGGCCTCCGCTCATCGGCTAGAGCCCGTACGCCAGGCGCGCCACAAGGCGCTCCGGCAGGCCCAGGCGCGTCATCGCCGCCTGGACGTCCGAGATGTCGTAGGCCGTGCGCCGCCAGGTGGCGGTCCCGGCGTCCGTGTCGAGCAGCATCCAGCCGGAGGTCGGGATGCCGTCGCGGGGCTGGCCCACGCTGCCGGGGTTGAGCAGCACGCGCCGCCCGTCGATCTTCAGCTCCGAGCCGGACCCCGGGCTCATGGTCTCCAGCCGCCCGTCCTCCTCGATGTAGGCGATCGGCAGGTGCGTGTGGCCGTGGAGGCCGGCGTGGGTCTCCATCGCGGCCATGGCGGCGCGGGCAACCGGCGTCGAGGTGACGTACTCCCAGATCGGATCCCGGGGGCTGCCGTGGACGAGCAGGAAGCCCTCGCGCTCGAGGGTCTCCGGCTGGGCGGCCAGCCAGGCCTTCGTCTCGTCGGCGATCGTCGCGCGCGTCCACTCCATGGCCCGTCGCGCGTCCACGTTGAAGGACTCGATCTCGCGGCCGCCCAGGGCTGCGGCGTCGTGGTTGCCGCGCACGCCGACGGCGCCCAGATCGCGAAGCCTGCCGACGACCTCGTCCGGGTGCGGCCCATAGCCCACGACGTCGCCCAGGTGCCACACCTCGTCCACGGAGGGGATCGAGGCAACGACGGCGTCGAGCGCGGTCAGGTTCGCGTGGATGTCGGAGAGGACGGCGACGCGCATCATCGCGAGGGTAGCGCAGCGGCGCGGCGAGCGACCTGCCCGGACGGCACCGGGAACACCGTCATAGCGGCCGACGGCGACGCTCCGCCGGGTCACGTGGGAAGCGGTCGTCGATGCGGCCGCCACGCGGCACGATGATCAGGCGGTGGTCCTCGAGGCCGGGGACGCCGGAGGACACGACCCTGACCGGGCCTGCCCGCAGCGCCGCCAGGGCACCCGTGGCACCGGCGAGCTCCTCGTCCACCGGGTCCCGCTTCCAGGCCACCAGGACCCCGCCGGGCGCCACGAGCGGCAGGCCCAGCTCCACGAGGTCGGCCAGGCTCGCCACGGCGCGCGCCGTCACCGCCGGCCACGCCTCGCGGTCGCGCGGGTCGTGGGCCAGGGTCTCCGAGCGTGCCTGCTCCGCGGCGATCTGCTGGCCCATGCCGGTGGCCTCCACGACCGTCTGGAGGAAGCGCACCTTCTTGCCGACCGAATCGACCAGCAGGGCGCGGTCCGCGTCGAGGACCACGGCGAGCGGCAGGCCGGGGAACCCGCCCCCTGACCCGATGTCCAGCAGCCGGTCGATGCCGAGCGCCACGAGGGGCGGCACGGCCGCCAGTGAGTCCAGGACGTGGAGCAGGGCTGCGTCGGCCGGCTCGCGGATGGCCGTCAGGTTGATGGACCCGGTCCAGGCGAGCAGGAAGCGCACGTGGGCGTCGATCGCGGATCGGGCGGCAGGGTCCAGCGTGAGCCCGAGCGCGTCGAGCCCGCCGTCGAGCGTCTCGTGGTACGCCGAGGGCAGTGGGGCAAGGTCCTGGAGACGCGTCGGGAGCGGATCTCGCGGGCGGTCCAGGGCACCCTCCATGTGGTCGTGCACTAGCCCGTCCGGGAGCCGCTCCCGGCGTCGAACGTGCGCAGCGGCAGGCGTCTGGCGGTCTCGCGCCATCCGGTCGGTTCCGGTCCGGGTCTCCCCGGCACCCCTCGCGGACGGCGTGCCCCGAGCGCACATGCTGCGTGCGGAGAACGGACGGTAGGCTCGGCCTCACAGGGCGTCAAGACGGTTTGTCCACGTTTCGGGTCGGTGCCGATCATTCGCTGTGGATAACCGGGTGTCATCCCGTGGGCTTGGTGCCCCGGACCGGCCGGCCCAGCGTGCGGCGCACGACGTCGAGGACCTCGTCGACGTACTTGTCCGCCTCGCCGCGCTCCGCGGCGGTGCGCACGCAGCCCTGCACATGATCCTCGAGGATCAGGATCGACACGGCATCCACGGCGGCCCGCAGCGCGGCAGTCTGCTGGAGGATGTCCACGCAGTACTCCTCGCGCTCGACCATCCGGGCGATGCCGCGGACCTGGCCCTCCATGCGGCTCAGGCGCCGGACGAGCTGGGCCTTGTCCTTGCTGTAGCTGTGGCGGAACGTCGGGTGGTCGCCATGGGCTCCGCCTGCCCGCTGCGTACTCTCGGCCATGTCCGCATGATACCCCACCGGAGTATCCAGACCGCTCTGCCCGCCGCGCGTCCGGCTTCGGTAGACTGGCCGCAATGGATCCTCGTGGATGCTCTCCCCGGTGACCGCGGCACCCGCGGCCAGGCCTGCGTTCGCCCACGCGAGCGAGGCGGAGCTGGCCCGGATCCTGGACTTCTACCAGGTGCGCTGGACGTACGAGCCGGACACGTTCCCCATCGGCTGGTCCCTGACCGGCGAGGTCGTCGAGAGCTTCTCCCCGGACTTCTACCTGCCGGACCTGGACCTGTACGTCGAGCTCACCACGCTCAAGCAGAAGCTCGTTCGCAAGAAGAACCGCAAGCTCAGGCGGCTCCGGGAGCTCTACCCCGACGTCCGGATCAAGCTGTTCTACGCGCGTGACTTCCGGGCGCTGCTGCTCAAGTTCGGGCGCCTTGCGCTCCTCGACGACCTGACCGGCACCACCGGGCAGGCCACGCCCCCGCGCACGGCCGACCGGATCGTGTCCGAGGCGGGCGCAGCCGCGGGGCTCGGAGGGCTTGAGACACCGCTCGTGGCCACCGGGGCCGTGGCCCAGGCGGCCCCAGCTCCGGGCGCAACCCTTGCCCTGCCGGTCTCCCAGGTGCCACCGCCGTCGCCGCCCCGCGGCCGCCGGCGCGGACGCCGGAGCCGCGGTCGGGATGGGACGTCCGCCGTCGACGCGCCGGCGGGCTCCGCGGCACCGGGCGGTCCGGAGCAGCGTGCGTGATCGGTGACCCGGGCGTGCACCGGATCGCCGGACGCGCGATCATCCACACACCGTTGACGTCGACCACTCCGGAGGCAGCGCCGAAGACCCCATGACCCGTACCGCCGATCTCCAGGCCGACATCGGAGAGGTCCTGCTGAGCGAGGAGGTCATCGCCGCCCGCGTCGCCGAGCTGGGCCGCCAGGTCGCCGCCGACTACGCCGGCCGCAGCCTGACGCTCGTCTCCGTCCTGAAGGGCTCGCTGCCGTTCATGGCCGATCTCATGCGCCAGATCCCGTTGCCGCTGCGCATCGACCTCATGGAGGTCAGCTCCTACGGCGGCACCGCGACCGAGTCCTCGGGGCTGGTCCGGATCATGAAGGACCTCTCCGCGAGCATCGCGGACGAGGACGTCCTCCTCGTCGAGGACATCATCGACACCGGGCTGACGCTCAACTACCTCGTGCGCTACCTGCGCGGCAAGAACCCGGCCTCGCTCCGGATCTGCACGCTGCTTGACAAGCCGGCACGGCGCCTGGTGGAGATCCCCGTGGACTACACCGGCTTCGAGATCCCGGACCAGTTCGTCGTGGGCTACGGCCTGGACTACGGCGAGCGCTACCGGAACCTGCGCTTCGTGGGCGTGCTGCGCCCCGAGGTCTACTCGCCGGCCGAATGATGCACTCCCGCTCCCTGGGCGGCGGTCGTCGGCTGGCGCTGTTCGGCGCCATCGTGGTCATCGTCGGCTGCCTGCTGCCCTGGTACACCGTGGGCGGCGACGGCGGTCTGCCACCGGAGGTGTACCGGGCGTTCACGTATCCCCAGGGACTGGTCGTGTTCCTGGCCGGCCTGGGCACGCTGGCCCTGGTCGCCCTTCCCTACGCGATGGGTCCCCGGCCCGTCGCGCTCGACCGTGGCCTGTCCTTCGGGGTCCTCGCGGTGGTCTCCGTCGTGGGCGTGGTCCTCTGGATCTGGGCGGTCCTGCCGGCACCGGAGGGGCTGCTGCCGACGGGCGCGTACGGCTACTGGATGGCCGCCATCGGGTCGGTCATGCTCTGCCGCGCGGCGTTCGAGATCTCGCGGGAGCCCGTCCGCCGCTAGGGCGCAGGGGTAGGCCCCGTCGCCCGCGATGCCTCCGGCGCCCGCGATGGCTGCGGCTCGGGCCCAAGCGTCGCCGACGACCCCGGCTCAGGCTCCGGGTTCGGCTCGAGCGTCGGCTCCGGCTCGGGCAGCCCCACCTGCATGCCCAGGTAGCGCTCGTATCCGCCTGATGGCGCGGCCAGCCGGATCACGTAGCGACCCGGGGCCCACAGGGGCCGCCGGCCCTCCGCCTGCCCCGGCGGCAGCCACAGCTCGCCCAGCGCGTCGGGAACCGCCGGCTCGAGGCGATCGACGGCGACCTCGACCGCCACGCCGTCCTCCAGCCGGAACAGCGTCGCCACCGCCGCGAGCGGCGGCCGATCGGGCCCGGTCACCGGGGCGCACCAGCCGATGGCCTCCACCGTGTCGGATGCGACGAGGTTGAACGGGATGGAGGGATCGTCGACCCTTCTCGCCGCGACCGCCTCGGCGGCCGTCCACACCCTGGCACGGGCGCCCGCCCACGTCTGGATCGTGGCGGTGCGCCAGGCGGTCGGGTAGGCGCAGGTCGGCGCCGCCGCTGGCGCCTCGGCGTCGCCATCGGCCTGGGCTGCCAGGGGAACCCCGGGCACGCCGGGGTGCGGTGAGGCAGTGGCGGGACCTGCCTCGGCGATCACGGCCGGCGGGGCAGGACCGGCCGGGGACCCGCCCGCGAGCCAGTCCCACGGCCGGACGAGGCCGACGAGGAACGCGGCTGCAACCAGGGTCGCGGCGATCGTCGGGCCGCGTCCCCGCCGGGCAACCCGGACGACCGACTCGTCGATGCGGGCCTGCTCGTCGGGCGCGAGGCGCGCTCCAGCCGCCTCATCGGGCGTGAGCTCTGCCGCAGGGCGCGGCCGTCCGGGACGGCCGGTCGACCGCCGGGGCTGCCCGCCGTCCGGCGGCTCGACCACTGGGGTACAGCCGGGAGGAGGGCCCCCCGGTCAGTCCTCTCCGAGGTAGGCCTTGCGGACGGTCTCGTTCACCATCAGGTCCTTCGAGTCGCCCGACAGGACGACCTCGCCCGTCTGGAGCACGTAGCCGCGGCTGGCGATCGAGAGCGCCTGGAGGGCGTTCTGCTCCACGAGCAGGATGGTCATGCCCCGCTCGTTGATCTCCCGGATGATCTTGAAGATCTGCTGGACGAGGATCGGCGCCAGGCCCAGCGACGGCTCGTCGAGCAGGAGCACCGTCGGCCGGGTCATGAGGGCCCGCCCGATGGCCAGCATCTGCTGCTCGCCACCCGAGAGCGTGCCCCCCTTCTGCGAGTGCCGCTCCTGCAGGCGCGGGAACAGCTCGTAGACGTGCGCGACCTGTTCGTCGTTCTCCGCCTTGGAGCGGGTGAAGCCACCCATCAGCAGGTTCTCGTAGATCGTGAGGCGCGAGAAGATCCGCCGGCCCTCGGGCGCGTGGCCGATCCCCCGCGTCACGAGCTCGTGGGGCGGTACGTGGCTGATGTCGTCTCCGTCCAGCTCCACCGATCCAGTGCGGGGGTGGAGCAGGCCGCTGATCGTGCGCAGCGTCGTGGTCTTGCCGGCGCCATTGGCGCCGATCAGGGTGACGATCTCGCCGCGGCGGACCTCGGCGGTGATGCCCCGCAGCGCATGGATCGCGCCGTAGTAGGAGTTGACGTCGGTGAGCCGGAGGACGACATCGGTCGCCGCCGGGGCGGGCGCAGCTTCGGCGGTCATACGACAGGCGCTCCCAGGTAGGCCTCGATCACCTTCGGGTCCCTGCGGACCTCCTCCGGTGTGCCCTCGGCGATCTTGTCCCCGTGATCCAGGACCGTGATCCTGTCGCTGATCCCCATGACGACCTTCATGTCGTGCTCGATCAGCAGGATCGTGAGCCCGAGGTCGTTGCGCAGCCGGGAGATCAGCGCCACCAGGTCCATCGTCTCCTTGGGGTTCATGCCGGCCGCCGGCTCGTCCAGGAGCAGCAGCTTGGGGTCGGACGCGAGCGCCCGCGCGATCTCCAGGCGACGCTGGTCGCCGTACGGGAGGTTCCGGGCCAGCTCGTTGCCCTTGCCGCGGAGGCCCACCAGTGCGAGCAGCTCCTGGGCGCGGTCCAGGGCGGCCACCTCCTCGTGCTGCATGCCCTTCGAGTTGAACAGGGCGCTCACGAGGTTGCTGCGGAGCCTCGGATGCATGCCGACCAGCACGTTCTCGACCGCGCTCATGTTCTTGAACAGGCGGATGTTCTGGAAGGTCCGGCCGACGCCGGCCCCCACCATGTCGTTCGGCCGGGCGCTCCGGAAGATGCCCAGTCGCGCGAGGCGCTTCTGGTACCACACCGGCCGGATGATCGACAGCAGCAGGGTGGCGATCAGCAGCAGCAGGACGCCGATCCCCACGAGGGCCAGGAGCCGGCCGCTCAGGATGCCGGCCGCGACGCCACCCAGGGCGATGAGGCCGAGGATGACGGCCGGCGTCACCCAGATGAGCGACTCGTAGACGATGCGGTGGGGCCGGGCGATCATCCGCCGGCCCAGGAAGTCCACGCTGCCGTCCGTCGGGTCGATGACACCCAGGAGGACGTTGAAGAACGTGGTCTTGCCGGCGCCGTTCGGCCCGATGAGGGACACGATCGACCGCTCGGGGATGGTGAAGTCCACCTTGCTCACCGCCACCAGGCCACCGAACCGGCGCGTGACCTGGCTGGCGACGAGGATGGGCTCGTTGTCGAGGACGCTGCCGCTCATCGGATGTCCTCCTGCTCCAGCTCGTGGTCGCCGCCCATCAGCTCGTCCTCGCCGGGCTCGACCATCTCCGTGTGGAGCTCTCGCTTGCGCCGGCTGTTGGGGAACAGGCCCTCCGGGCGGAGCAGCATCATCGCCACCAGCGCCACGCCGTAGAGCAGGAACTGGAGCTCGATGAAGTTGATGTCCTCGAGGACGGGCATGCCGATCCGGTCGAAGAACTCGTTGAGCGTCTTGAGGAGCACGTTGTTGATCGTGTAGATCGTGAACGCCCCCACCGCGACGCCCCAGAAGTTGCCCATGCCGCCGAGGACGACCATCGCGAGCACCGTGAACGACACGATGAACGTGAACTGGTCCGGGCTGACCGTCACGAGCTTGGACGCGTTGAACACGCCGGCGATGCCCGCGGTGGACGCGCCGAGCGCGAAGGCGAGCAGCTTGGTCGTGACGGTGTTGATGCCGTTGGCCGCTGCCGCCAGCTCATCCTCGCGGATCGCCTCCCAGGCCCGGCCCAGCCGGCTCTCCACCAGCCGGTAGCAGAGGATCATCACGACCGTGACGAGCACCAGCATCGTGACGTAGTAGGGCCACGGATTGACGGCGGAGAACGAGCCGATGCCGGGCAGCGCGGGCCGCAGCAGGCCGCCGATGCCGTTGGTGCCGTTGGTCACGGCGTCGGAGTTGAGGAACACGATCGGCACGATCTCGCCGAAGCCGAGGGTGACGATGGCGAGATAGTCGCCGCGGAGCCGCAGCGTCGGCGCGCCCAGCAGGATGCCGAAGATCGCGGCCACGAAGGCCCCGACGAGCAGCATCGGCCAGAACAGGAGGCCCCCGGCGTCGTTGCCGAGCGTCTCGACGATCGGGAGGCCGATGATGCTGTTGCCGAACGGTGACGAGACGTACGCGTACGTGTAGGCACCGATGGCGAAGAAGGCCGCGTAGCCGAGGTCCAGCAGGCCGGCGATGCCCACGACCAGGTTGAGTCCCAGGGCGAGCAGGACGAACACGCCGGCGTTGGTGAAGCCGTCGATCCAGGCCGAGCTTGGCTGCGCCAGTGTGAACGGCGGGATGTAGGCGAGCAGCGCCAGGAGCGTGCCCACGATCGCCATCCCGATGACGATCGTCCACGAGTGGTGCCTCGAGGCGGTCTTCTTCAGCGCGGCCCCGCGGCCGCCCCCACCTGCCTGCGGGCTGAGATCGGTCACCACGCTCATGCCCGCTCACCGAGCTGCTGGCCGAGGAGGCCTGCCGGGCGGAACACGAGGACGATGACCAGGACGCCGAACACGATGGCGGGGCCCCACCGCGTGTAGCCCATCGCTGTGGCGCCCACCTCGATGAAGCCGATGATGAACCCGCCGAGGGCCGCGCCCATCGTGTTGCCGATGCCGCCGAGGACCGCGGCCGTGAACGCCTTGAGGCCGGCCTGGAAGCCATCGTCGAAGCGGGCCACGCCGTACTGGAGGCCATTGACCACGCCGGCGGCGCCCGCCAGCGCTGCGCCGATGAGGAACGTGATCGCGATCGTGCGGTTGATGTTCACGCCCATCAGGGCGGCCGCGTCGCGGTCGGCGGACGTGGAGCGCATCGCCCGGCCGAGCCGGGTGCGCCCGATGAACATCTGCAGCGAGAACATGAGGATGACCGCGACGCCGATGATGAAGATGCTCAGCACCGGGATGGTGGCGTTGCCGATCTCGATCACCCAGCTGTCGGGGAAGATCTTCGGCGAGTTCGTCTGGAACGGGCCGTACACCAGCTGCACGAGGTTCTGCAGGATGAACGAGACGCCGATGGCCGTGATCAGGGGGGCCAGGCGCGGGGCGTTCCGGAGCGGCTTGTAGGCGAAGCGCTCGATCGTGACGCCGACGAGCGCCATGATCCCCATCGTGATCGTGAACGTCGCGACCAGCTGCACGATCAGGACCGGGATGTCGTAGGTCGGACCGGTCAGGCCGAGGATCTGGCCGAGGAAGGTGAGGCTGACGAACGCGCCCACCATGAACATGTCGCCGTGGGCGAAGTTGATGAGCTCGATGATGCCGTACACCATCGTGTAGCCGAGCGCGATCAGCGCGTAGATCGCGCCACGCGTCAGCGCGTTGACGAGCTGCTCGACCGCCTGGTCCGCTCCGAGGTTGGTGACCGCGATCCAGGCGATCCCGACGATGATCGCGATCCAGACGAGGAGCTTGAACACCCGTCCCGCCGGCGCGCGTGCGCTCCCGGCGTCGCTGGTCGCGGGCAGTGCCGTCATGGCGTTCTCCGCTGATCGTTCGGGTGGGACGGATACCAAGAGCCGGGGAGCCTTGTGGCCCCCCGGCTCTCGTTCAGGTCCGGGAGTTCGGCCTAGTTGCCGTAGTTGACCTGGGAGTCGAAGACCCAGTCACCCACGCCCTCGGCCGCCGTGAGGTCGGCCTTGTACAGCGAGATGATGCGCTGGTTGGTGTCGCCGACCGCGTCGAACTTGATCGGGCCGAGGACGGTCTCGAAGGTGGTGTTGGGGTCGGTGGCCGCCACGCGGACCGCCTCGCGGGTCACGTCGCCCTTGGAGGCGGCGGTCTTGATGGCCTGGAGGACGACCTGGGCGCAGGCGTAGCCGGAAGCGCTGTAGGCGCCGGCTTCCTCGCCGTACTCGGCCTTGTACTTCGCGTTGAAGTCGGCCTTGCCCGGGTACTCCGCGATCGCGGCGACCGAGCTGAAGGAGTTGGCCGCGGCCTCTCCGGCGATGTTGATGAACGAGCCGTCGACCGAGCCGGGGCCGTCCTGGATGCCGTCGCCGCCGAGGTAGGGGATGTCGCCGAGGCCGGACTGGGGCATCTGCTTGCGCACGAGGCCGCCGCCGGTCGCCGTCACGCCGCCGTAGAAGACGGCGTCGGGGTTCGCGTCCTTGAACTTGGTCAGGATCGCGGTGTAGTCGGTGGTGCCCTTCGGCGCGCCTTCGCGGCCGACGACGGTTCCGCCGAGCTTCTCCCACTCGGCCGCGAACGCGTCCGCGAGGCCCTTGCCGTAGGTCTCGGTGTCGTCGATGATCGCCACCGACTTGAGGCCGAGCTTCTCGATGCCGTACGTCGCGACGGCCGGACCCTGGATGTCGTCCGTGGCGGCGACGCGGATGTAGTTGATCTTGTCCGGGTTCTTCGCGCGGAGCTCCTTGCCGGCATCACCCTTGGTGAGGTCCGGGTTGGTGTTCGCGGGCGAGCACTGGAGCAGCCCGGCCTCGTTGGAGATCGGGATCTGGACCTTGGCCACGGACGAGTTGAACGGGCCGACGACGCCGACGACCGCGGCATCCGCGACCAGGGACGTCATGTCCTTCGCACCCTGCTGCGGGTCATGGACGCCGTTGACGGCGTGGTCAAGGACCGACGGGGCGATCGTGTAGCCGTCGAGCTTGAAGTCCTTGATCGCCAGCTTGGCGCCCTTCTCCGCGGGTCCTGCGCTGGCGAGCGAGGATCCCGAGAGCGGGAGCGTGATACCGAGCTTGAGATCCTTGCCGGCCCCGCTGGAGCCGCCACAGGCGGTGACAACGATGGCCGCAGCCGCGATGGCCACGCCCACACGCGCGAGCTTCATGAACGCCTCCTCCAAATCCCCCCGTCGGTCCCGGCCATTCCATAGACCGGGGCCGTGACGTCGTCCCTTGGTGGCCGAAGTGGACAGGTTCGGCGCGGCGGTGACGGCGACACGGGACGAGGGACCCAAACGCTCCGCCGCGTGTCGCAGCGAAGCGATGCCGTATCATAGGCATTGGCGCCGGGGATGCAAGGTTGCCGTTTGCATCCATCCCCTCGCCGGTCTCGCTCCGGGATGGCTGTTCGAGCCTCGTTCGCTCGCCTCCCGGGCGCCCGTATCGCGGCCAGGCGCGGGGCCGCCCACCCGAATGGCAACCGGCCCGGGTTCCTGCGCAGAGCCGCATCGCTGCACGAGGTCGTGACCACGGCGTGGAGTACCTGATCCGCCAGGCCCGCATCACCGACGTCGACCGGCTGGCCGCCATCGGCCGCGGGACGATGCCGGGATCCGGCTCCGGGTCGCTCGACGCCGCCGATCTGCTCCGGCAGCTCGTCTACCTGCCGAACGCGAGCCTGCTCGTCGCCGAGATGCGACGGGAGATCGTGGGCGGGGCGCTCCTGGTCCTGCGTCCGTCGGTCACGGCCGGCGGCTACGTGGGGACCGTGGACTTCCTGATCGTCGCCCCGGACCACGACTCGGATCGCGTGACGGACACGCTCATCGAGGAGGTGCTCCGCTCCGCGGGCAACAAGGGTTGCTCAACCGTGGAGGCGGCCGTGCCCTCCGACCCCGCGAGCCTCGCGCGCCTGGAGCGCGCCGGGTTCGCTCCCGCCGGGCCAACGCTCAGGCGGCCCCTTCCGGCGGCCGGTCAGACCCGCCGCCCATAGCGCCCCCGGGCGGTCCGGACGAGCCGGTCCCGCCCAACCACAGTAGGAGTCACAGTGGGGAAGAACGTCGCCGTCTTCGTGGACGTGGCGAACATCTTCTACGCGGCCAAGGCGGCCGGCGTGGACATCGACTACGTCACGCTTCTGAAGTCGGCTACCGCCGGACGCGATTTCGTCCGCGCCTATGCCTATACCGGGCTTGACCCGGACAACGAGAACCAGCGCAACTTCCACCAGTTCCTCGCCCGCCACCAGTACAAGGTGGTCAGCAAGGACATCCGCAAGTACGGCGACGGCAAGGTCAAGGCGAACCTCGACATCGAGCTCGTGGTCGACATGATGAAGACCGCGCGCAACCTGGACGTGGCCGTCATCGTGTCGGGCGACGGCGATTTCGCGCCGGCGATCCGTGCCGTCCAGGAGATGGGCGTCCGCGTCGAGGTCATCAGCTTCCGCGGCAACACCTCGTCGGACCTGATCGAGGCCGCGGACCTGTTCACGGACATCATCAACATCGCCAAGGTCGACAAGAGCTCCTCGCGCTCCGGCCGCCGCGTCGCGGACGACGACGAGGATCTGTCGATGACCGAGGTGCCCGACAAGATGACCGAGGGCAGCGGTCGTGGACGGGGTCGCGGTCGAGGCCGTGGCCGGGATCGCGACGACGCGCCCGTGACCGCTTCGCGCGGCCGTGGCCGGGATCGGGATCGGGATCGAGACCGCGATCGCGACCGGGATGCGGTGGCCGTCGCGGCCGTCACGTCCGGTGGCCAGCTGATCGCGCTGCCGGGCGAGAAGCTCTCCCGGGCGACATCGACGGCGGCACCGGCCGAGGACTTCGAGGACGAGCTCGACGACATCGCGCCGGAGCCCCTCGAGGGCGCGGATGCGACCGATGGCGAGGTCGGGAGCCGAAGGCGAGGCCGGAGGCCCGCGCCGGCGACGGCGCCGCGGCGGACGCGGTCGAGGCCGCGGCCGGCGCGATGGGCTGGAGGTCGAGGGCGGTTCCGAGGGCGAGTTCCCGGTGGACGGCCCGGAGACCGGGGCCGGAGAGCCCGAGGCCGCAGAGGCCGGCGAAGAGCCGGTGGACGCTGTCGCAGCCGAGTCCGACGCCGAACCCGACGCCGGGCCCGAGCCCGGGAGCGGTGGTCGCGGACGTGGCCGCTCGGCCGGGCGCACCCCGTCCGGGGAGCTGCCCACCCCGTTCGACGACCTGGACGCGCTGGCGGCCACGCCGCGAGGCGCCCCGGCCCACCCCGTTCGGATCCGTCTGGGATCGCCAGCTGGGCACGACCTCGCGCCCCGCACCAGATCGCGCTCCGCTCCCCGTGGACGACGAGGATCTCGAAGAGCCCGAGATCCCCGAGTACCTGCTCGCCGAGCGCCGGAACCAGGGCGGCCGTGGTGGTCGTGGTGGTGGCGGCGGTGGCGGCGGTGGTCGTGGCGGGCGTGGCGGCCGTGGTGGTGGCTACTCGGCCGCCATCGATCGCGAGCGCTACGGCGGATCGCGCGGCAGCAGCCCGAGCCGCTACGGCGAGCCGTCGCGCTCCGGCCAGGGCGGACGCGGCCCTGCGAGCGGTCCCAGCGGCAACCGTGGCGGGCAGCAGCCCACGCGCGGCGGCCGTCCCGATCGCGTCGAGCGCCCGCCGCGCAGCAGCGGTGGCGAGGAATGGAGCGAGGTCCCGCCGGAGCTCGAGGAGATCCTCCTCGCCCAGCTGCAGCGGGGCAAGCCGGCGGATCGCGCCGCCGCCACCGCCGCCACCGAGGCGACACCCGCAGCACCGAAGCGCCGGACGACGACCCGCAAGGCCGCCCCGGCAGCCGAGGCGCCTGTCGCGGAGGCCGCCGCACCGGAGGCCGAGGCGACACCCGCAGCACCGAAGCGCCGGACGACGACCCGCAAGGCCGCCCCGGCAGCCGAGGCGCCTGTCGCGGAGGCCGCCGCACCGGAGGCCGAGGCGACACCCGCAGCAGCACCGAAGCGCCGGACGACGACCCGCAAGGCCGCCCCGGCAGCCGAGGCGCCTGTCGCGGAGGCCGCCGCACCGGAGGCCGAGGCGACACCCGCAGCAGCACCGAAGCGCCGGACGACGACCCGCAAGGCCGCCCCGGCAGCCGAGGCGCCTGTCGCGGAGGCCGCCGCACCGGAGGCCGAGGCGACACCCGCAGCACCGAAGCGCCGGACGACGACCCGCAAGGCCGCCCCGGCCGCCGAGGGCTGAGCACCCGCGACCCCGGGCGAGGACGCGTGGACGGGTTCCGCACGGTCGGCCAGCCGGCCGCCGTGACGGCCGTCCACGCGATGCTCGCCACCCATGTGCCCCACGCCGTGCTCCTCGTGGGGCCGGCGTCCGTGGGCAAGTACCCGCTCGCGCTGGACCTCGCCGCCGCGCTCCTGTGCACCGGCGCAGGAGGCGACGACCGGCCATGCCGTGACTGCCGCGGCTGCCGGATGGTCGAGCACGGGAACCACCCCGACCTGCACCTGCTCGCACCCGGCGGGGCCGGCAACCAGATCCGCATCGGCGAGGACCAGCACCCGGAGCCGGGCACCGTGCGTCGTCTCGCGATCGATCTCGCGCTGCTCCCGGTCGAGGGTGGCGCACGGGTGTCCGTCATCCGCGACGCGCAGCGCATGAACGAGGTCGCGCAGTCCGCCCTGCTCAAGACGCTCGAGGAGCCACCGCCCGCCACCACGCTCGTCCTGTGCGTGGACGACGAGGAGCAGCTCCTTCCCACCATCCGCTCCCGGTGCGCCCGCGTCCGCCTCGGGACCGTCGCCACGAGGGACGTCGAGCGGCTGCTCGAGGAGCGTGGCCTGGCGGATGCCCCAACCGCGGCGAGGCTTGCCCGGCTCGCGGGCGGCCGGCCCGGCGTCGCTGTCGCCTACGCCGCCGCACCCGAGGCGGAGACCATCCGCGCCGAGCTCGTTCGCACCCTGCTGGACCTCCTCGACCGGCCGCGGGCAGACCGCCTTGGCGCGGCGCGGGACCTCCTGGGACGTGCGATGACCCTGGCGCGGGCGCTGGACCCGGTCACGACGGGCGCCGCCAACGATGCTCCAAGGCGACGCGGCCGGGGCAGGACCGCCGCGGACGAGCCCGAACCGCCCTCCGCGGGAGCCGCGGCCGACACCACCGAGGAACCGGCCGCCGGCGACGCAGGCGCCAAGGTCAGTGCCGCCGAGCGCCGCCGCGCACTGGCCCTGCTCCTGGACCTGTGGCGGGAGGTGGCCCGCGACCTCGCCTGCGCCCAGCGCGGCGCGGCCGCATCCATCCGCGACGTGGCCCTCCTGGAGGAGGTCGAGGCCGCTGCCCGCCGGCTCCGGCCCGGCGCCGCGGGCGAGGCCCTGGCCAGGCTGGTGCGCGCCGGCGAGCTCCTCGAGGTGAACGCGACCCCGGAGCTGGTCCTCGACGTCCTGCTGATCCGGTGGCCGCACGCGGAGATCGCGGCATGACCGGGGAGCGCCCTCCCGGTTCGTCGTCCGGGGGGCGGGTCCGCCTCGATGCCACGGTCCGCGGCCGGGTGCAGGGCGTGGGGTACCGCGTCTTCGCGCTTCGCGAGGCGATGGCCCTGGGGCTCGACGGATCCGTGGCCAACCTTGGCGACGGGAGCGTGCGCATCGTGGCCGAGGGGCCTCGCCGTGACCTGGAGACCCTGCTCGCGCTGCTCCGGGAGGGCCCGCCAGCTGGCTGGGTCGACGACGTGCTGACCCGCTGGGAGCCCGCTCGCGGCATCGAGCCCGGGTTCCGGATCGCGATCGGGGAGCACCGGGGCGACTGACCCGTCGCGTCGCCGGCCAGCCAGCCCCAGGGGTCCGTCTCGCCCGTGCCTGGCGCACGCCCGAACCCGGTGCGGACTGGCACCGCCCCTGACCGATGGCGCCCCGCAGCCCGGACGACCCGGCCATTCCCTGTCCGGCTCCGGCCGCGCACCCTGTGTGCCATGGACGAGTCCATCCAGCAGGCCGAGATGCCGAACCTCTACCGCGAGGTGCTCGATGCCGTCGCGCGCCTGGAGCGGGTCGGAGAACGTGCCGCCGCCTACGAGATCCGGAAGAAGGCCATCCGCACCTACTCGGCGCGCTGGGACGACAAGGGCAAGCGCTCGCTGGACAAGCTGGCCCGCCAGGCCCGCGAGCATCTCGCCGCCAGCCCGCACGCGGCGGCCCTGGGCTCGCTCTCGGGGAACACCGAGCCCGCCTGATCCCCCGCGACGCCTCGCGGATCACCTGACCGGCGTACGCTCACGTCCATGGCCGCCAGCATCGCCGACCTCCTCGATCGCGCCCTCGTCGGGCTTCGACACGCTCGCCGCGACCGCCGAGCCGATCGCGGACGAGTGGCAGTACCTGGCGGACCTCGACACCGTGTGGCGGGCGCGGCTGCGTTCCGTGGCGGAGGCCCGGGGCAACGAGGCCGCTCCGCCCGGCGCCGAGGCCGCGATCGAGGCGCTCGTCGCCGAGGCCGGCCGGATCACGGACCCCCACCGCGCCATCGACTGGATGTCCACGCTGCCGCAGGTGGCGCTCGCCGCCGTTGGTGAGGCCGCCTGATGCGGTTCATGGACGCCCGCCCGGACGGTCGCGCGGTGGTCTACGCCCACATCCAGTCCGACCCGCTCGTCGCGCGCGCCGCGGACCTGCTCGCCGGCGCGACCACGACCCAGCGGCTGCTTGCCAGGGCCGTCATGAACGGCGAGTCATCCGATCCTGCTCCGTGGCGAACGATGTTCCCGACGCTCTTCGGATCCGCCGCACCGGACCCCGGCGACCCGGTCCGGGATCGCTCCGAGGCGATCCTCGAGGCCTCCCTCGCCGTCGCGGACCGCGGCGAGCAGACGCGCAGCCAGTTCCGCGGGGCGATCGTGGAGGCCCTGACCGAGCGGCTCCTCGCGGAACGGACCGCGCCGGTCCGCCGGGAGCGCAGGATCGGCTTCGACGGGCGTCCCGACGAGATCCACCCGTACGACGTGACCGTGGAGCGGGAGGGCGCGGGCGAGGCCTGGGACTGCAAGTGGGGTGCCCGCGGGATCAAGGCGGACGTCCTCCACCAGCTGGACGATGCGCGCCGCGGGGCCACCGAGGAGGAGGTCCGCCTGCTCGTGGGCCTGGTGATCTTCGATGCCCGGAGGTCCTGCGAGGTGCGCCTGGTCCGGGAGCGCGGGCCCGTGGCGCTGGAAGGGCTGAAGCTGATCGCCCTGGAGGGGTTGGACCGGCTGGCCGGGCGGAAGCCCGCGTGAGCGCGCGGCCCGACCCCGAGGTCGTGCGCGGGGTGACCGTCCCGTACCGGGTCCGCTTCGACGAGTGCGCCCCGGACGGCCTCGTGCGGTCGTCGGCGCTGCTCCGCTACGCACAGGACGTGGCTTGGGTGCACTCCGAGCGGATGGGCTTCGACCGGGCCTGGTACGCCGAGCGTGGCCTCACCTGGGTGGTGCGCGCGGCAGAGCTGGCGATCCTGGAGCCACTCGCGCTGGGGCAGGTGGTGGAGCTCACCACCGGCGTCACCGGGTTCCGCAGGGTCTGGGCGCGTCGGCGCACCGAGGGTCGCCTCGCCGATGGCCGGCTGATCCTGTGGGGGCACACCGACTGGGTCATGACCGACGTGGTCCGGGGCGCACCGAGCCGCGTCCCACCCGAGTTCCCGGCCGTCTTCGAGGTGCCACCCGGCGTCTTCGAGCCCGGCCGCGTACCGCTGCCGCCCACCCCGGGCGCTGCCGTCCGCCACGTCTCGCGTGTCCGGCCCCAGGACCTGGATCCGATGGGCCACGTCAACAACGCCGCGTACCTCGACTACCTCGAGGAGGCGCTGGCGGTCGCCGGCGATGCCGCGCGGCCGGCGATCACCGGCACGCCACGCCAGATCCGCCTGGAGTACCTGGTCCCGGCCGCGCCTGGGTCGGGGCTTGTCGGCGAGACCTGGCAGGAGGACGTCGAAGGCGGACCGTCCTGGGCGTGGCGCCTGAACGACGACGACGGTCGCGAGCTGGCCCGGGCACGGGTGCTCCTCCAGGCGTCCTGACCGGGAAGTTCGCCGCGGTTGGCGGACCAGCGTGGTACTTGCGGGCCATGACTCGCGTGGGCCCGTGCGGTGCGGGCGGGAACCGGCCACGTCGGGGCCACCCAAAGGCCGGACCTTCGCCCCATGGGACCCGTCCGCCCCGCCCCCTAGTGTGGTCGACACGGGTGCGGCCATCGGGGGATCGCACCGCAGCGCATTGGACGAATCCGCTTGGAACCGATCACCGTCGCGCTGGTGCTTGGCGCGCTCGTCGCTCTCATCGGCGCGCTCGCCGGCACGGCCGGGTTCGCCGCCGTCGTCGTGCGTCGCCAGAACCGGCGGCTCGCGGCCCTCATCGAGCACCTCGCGCACGCCCAGGACGAGGCTGCGCTGATCGCCGTCGGCGCTGCCCGCATCCGGGATCCACGGCTGCGCGCCGCCTTCGGCTCGCTCGCGGACCGCGTCGCCGACACGTGGCGGCTGGCCACGGTGGATCCCCTCACCGGGATCGCCAACCGGCAGGCCATCCTGGACCTCGTGGACGTGGAGCTGGCCCGTGCGACCCGCTACCGGCACCCCCTGTCGGTGATCATGGCCGACCTCGACCACTTCAAGCGGCTCAACGACTCGCATGGCCATGCGGCCGGCGACCTGGTGCTGCGCCATGTCGGCGCCCTGCTGGCGGCGAACGTGCGAGGCGTCGACACCGCCGGTCGCTACGGCGGCGAGGAGTTCCTGATCGTCCTGCCGGAGACCGATGCCGATGCGGCTGCGTCGGTCGCCGAGAAGCTCCGGCGGGTCGTGGCCGGGACCCCCCTCCAGCTCCCGGACGGTGAGACCGTGGTCGTCACGCTCTCGGCGGGTGTCGCCGGTGGCATGGGCGGCGTCATGAAGCCCGACGTGCTGGTGCGCGACGCGGACGCGGCCCTCTACTCGGCCAAGGCCCTGGGCAGGGACCAGGTCTACGTGTTCCGCGAGACCGGTGACGAGGGCACGATCCGTCGCGCGCCGATCGCCGCAGAGGCCCGCAACCGGGCGCTCGACGTCGGGCGCGAGGCGATGCGCGCCGCCACGGACGCGCTCATGCGCACCCTCGTGGGTCGTCCCGCCTGGGCCGGCAAGCCGTCCACGCTGATCGCCGAGGCCTCCGTCGCCCTCGCCCACGCGATCGACCTGCCGAAGGGTGAGCTGGAGCGGATCCGGACCGCCAGCCTGCTCCACGACCTGGGCAAGCTCGCGATCCCCGACGAGATCCTGGCCAAGCCGGGCGACCTCGCGGCGTCCGAGTGGCGGGTCGTGACCGAGCATCCCAAGATCGGCCAGGTCGTCCTGGAGCAGGCGGGCGCACTGCGAGACGCGGCGACCATCGTGCTGCATCACCACGAGTGGTACGACGGCCGGGGCTACCCCCATGGCCTCGTCGGGACGGAGATCCCGGTCGGGGCCCGCATCGTGTCCATCGTGGACGCCTACGAGGCGATGATCGCCGGGCGCCCGTACCGGACCGCGATCACGCACGAGGAGGCCATCAGGGAGCTGCGTCGCCAGGGTGGCGTCCAGTTCGACCCGGAGCTGGTGGAGGTCTTCGCCGAGATCTTCGCGGCGGGCGTGCCCTGGGAGCCAGACTCCCACGAGCACGACCACGACACGACCATGATCACGGTCCCGCTGCCGCCGCTGCTCGCGCCCTGCACGTGCCCGGACGCGGAACCCCCGCCCATCGGATCGGCGTCGGCCGTACCGGGACGCTCACGACGGCCGAGCTTCACGACGGCGTCCACGATCGCCGCCGCCGCGCCGGCTGAGCCCAACGCCGGCTGATCCCGCGCACGGCCTGATGCCGCGCACCGGCGGAACGCCGGTCGGCGTCACGGGGTGAGCGCCGTGCTGTACATTCAGCGGCGGTCAGCTCCCCCCGCGACGATCAGGCGCCGCTCTCGTCGCGCCGCTCTCCAGGGGCCAGGACCGCCACCGAGGCTGGGATGTCGGAAGGATCGCGGGTCAGGCGGAACGTCCCGATCCTCTCGTGGCTGCCCACCTATGACCGCAGCTGGATCACCACGGACGCGATCGCCGGGCTGACCGTCTGGGGCCTGGTGGTGCCGGAATCGATGGCCTACGCGGGCGTCGCCGGCCTGCCCCCGGAGTTCGGGCTCTACACGCTCGTGTGCTCGCTGCTGCTGTACGCGGTGCTCGGCAGCTCGCGCCACGTGTTCGTCCAGCCCACCTCGGCATCCGCCGCGCTGATCGCGTCGTCGGTCACCGCTGTCATGGTCGCGGCCGGGGTCGCCAGTGACGCGGCGAACATCGACCCGGCGCTGTACCAGGAGTACGTGGCGGCGTTCGTCATCGTCGTCGGCCTGGTCTTCCTGCTGGCCAGGCTCGCCCGCCTCGGGTTCGTGACCCAGTTCCTCTCGAAGCCCGTGCTGGACGGGTTCATCACCGGTCTGGCCGTGTACGTGCTCGTCGGCCAGCTGTACAAGTTCTTCGGCGTCGAGAAGACGAGCGGCAACACGGTGCAGAAGTTCGTCGGCGTCGTGCAGCAGCTGCCCGAGGCCAACACGGCGACGGTCGTCGTGGGGACGGCGGCACTCATCCTCCTGATCCTGCTCCCGCGCTGGAACCGGCGGATCCCGGCGGGCCTGATCGTCCTGTTCGGATCGATCGTCCTCAGCTCAGCGCTGGACCTCCACGCTGCCTACGGCGTCCACGTCGTGGGCGATCTGCCCCAGGGCCTGCCGACGCCGGGCCTGCCGGACGTGCCGCTGTCCGACTGGCTGCTGATGATCCTGCCCGCGATCGGCATGCTGCTGGTCGCCTTCAGCCAGTCGCTCGCCGTCGCGCACGAGTACTCGGACAAGCACGACTACGACATCGACTCGAACACCGAGCTCGGGGCGTACTCCGCCATCAACATCGCCAGCGGCCTGTTCGGCGGCCAGATCGGGGGCGGCAGCATCGCGCCGATCCGCGGTCAACGACGGAGCCGGCGGCAGGTCGCTCGTCGCCGAGCTCGTGACCTGGGTGGCGGTCGTCCTGACGCTGCTGTTCCTGACACCGCTGTTCGAGAGCCTGCCCGAGACGGTCCTTGCCGCGCTGATCCTGCACGCGCTGTGGCACATCGTCGCCTCGCGCAAGCTCCGCTATGTCCGGCTGATCTCGCGGACCGAGTTCGTGCTCGGCGTGCTGACATTCGCCGGCGTGATCCTGATCGACGTGCTGCCGGGGATGCTCATCGGCCTGGTCTGCACGCTGATCGTGGTGAGCTACCGATCGAGCCTGGCGCACGTGTCGCGCCTGGGCAGGGTCCAGGGCAAGGTCGGCGCCTACTCGGACGTGACCCGCCATCCCGAGGCGGTGCCCGTGCCCGGCCTCCTCATCCTGCGGCTGGACGCGCCCGTGTCCTACGCGAATGCCCTCACGGTCCGGGACCGGGTGATGGGGCTGGTTGAGGAGTCCGGCCCATCGCTCAAGGTCGTGCTCGTGGACGCCTCCTCCCAGAGCAGCCTGGACATCACCAGCTCCGAGATGCTGGGCGGCCTGGTCCGGCGCCTGCGGGCCCGGGGCATCGACGTCTGGTTCGCCGAGCTGCACGCGCCGGTCCAGGAGTTCGCGGCGAAGACGGGGCTCCTGGAGCAGATCGGCGAGGAGAAGGTGTTCGTGACGGTGGATGCGGCGGTCAACCAGCTGGCGGACGGTCGGCCGGCCACGTGACGACGGCCCGGGGGCGCTCCCGCGTGTTCAGCCGTTGCTCTCCGGGTGTGCCTCATCCGCGCCAACTCGCCAAGCGGCGTCGTCTCCCCCGCAGTGGCTGATGCGCGAGCCGCTCGGGACGGCGAAGGTGCAGGACCAGGGGTGCCCATCCAACAGGCCCGCACGGTCAGGAGGCCGGATCGGTGACTGACAAGCTGGTGGACCCCTTCCCGATCGGCGTGCTGTTCGTGCTGTTCGCGATCTTCTCGCTGGCCTGCTACGAGGTCGGCTTCCGCATCGGTCGCTGGTGGCAGCGGCGGATGCCGGGCGAGCAGGAAGGCCCGACGGACATGCTCGTGGGATCGCTGCTCGCCCTCATGGCCTTCCTCCTCGCCGTCACGATGGGCATGGCGTCGGATCGCTTCGACGGGCGGCGCGCCATCGTCCTGGCCGAAGCCAACGCGATGACAGCCGCATTCCTCCAGGCCGACTACCTGCCCGAACCGGCGGCCGCCCAGTTGAAGGAGCTCGTCAGGGAGTACGTCCCCCTTCGAGTTGCACCCGCGGATCTCGCCCAGATCCCAGTGAACCTCGAGCAGGCCAGCGCGCTGCGGGACGAGATGTGGGCCATCCAGAAGGAGGCGATCCGTTCCGGCTACAGCCCCGACCTCATGTCCTCGCTCGGCGGGACGCTCACCGAGCTGGCCACGCTGAGCGAGACGCGGGTCGTCTCGGGCCTCTACACACGCGTGCCCGAGACCGTGATGTTCCTCCTGCTCTTCGGCTCGGCGCTCTCGCTCGGCATGGTCGGCTACAGCGCCGGCCTGCGCGAGCGTCGAAGCGTCATCACGGCGGTCGTGCTCGTCGTGGCCTTGGGCGCGGTGCTGATGCTCGTCGTCGACCTCGACCGCCCGCAGGAGGGACTCATCAACGTGAGCCAGCAGGCGATCCTCGACGTGCAGGAGTGGGTCGGGCCGCCTTCGCAGTGATCGCCAGGGCCGCCCCCACGCAGAAGCCGAGATCATCCAACCGGAAGACGAGCAGGGAAGGACGATGAAGATGGGACTCTCGATGCAGGACGTGCCGATGACGCAACGGACGACACTCGACCTGTACGTGACGCCGACCGAGGCCTACGCGATGTGGCAGGCCGACCCCGAGGGCGTGACCGTTCTCGATGTGCGCTCGTTCGAGGAGTACGTGTTCGACGGCCACCCGCACATGGCCAGGAACGTGCCGCTTGCGTACCTCAAGTTCGAGCGGCCGGACGAGGCTGCGGCACCGGCCGCACCGGTACCGGGCCAGCTCCCGCCGGGCTTCACCGTCCATCCGAACCTGGACTTCATTCCCGAGGTGCAGCGCTACCGCGGCTCCGACGAGACGATCCTCGTCATGTGCGCCGCAGGAGGGCGCGGTGCGCGGGCGGTCGACGTGCTCGCGCGGGCGGGCTTCACGAAGGTCTACAACATCGTCAACGGCTTCGACGGCGAGCTGGTGATGGATCCCGCGGACCCCAACTTCCTCATGAACAAGGACAACGGGACAGGGTGGAAGGCGGCCGGTCTTCCCTGGGGCCGGGACCTCAACCCGGACCTCCTCTGGGAGAACGCGAAGCACGAAGACTAGGACGCTCGCCGCCGGGGGTGGCCCAGCGCCGGGGTGGGCGGCCGTGAGCGAGGACCAGCGCCAGCCAGTCAGCGGGTGAACGCGGACCACCACGCGGGATCCGGGCGGTAGGGGGCGGCCGCGACACCGGTCGCCCCGGTCTCGAGCCGGTAGACGAGGCCCGCCGCCGGCTCCGCCGCCCGCTGCTCGTCCGTCCAGTTCTCCGTCGCCGTCGTGACGTACAGCGTGTGCAGACCGGGGCCCCCGAACGCACAGCAGGTGGTCTGCGCGGCCGGGACGTCCAGGGTCTCTCGCAGCTCGCCGTCAGGGGAGTACCGGCGCACCTGTCCGGCGCCGTAGATCGCGATCCACAGGTCCCCGGCAGCGTCCACGGTCAGCCCGTCCGGAGCCCCCACGTCCTCCGGCACCGTGAGCAGGACCCGCTCGTCGGCGATGGCCCCGCGGTCGCCGTCGAACGCGAACGCGTGGACCACCCTCGGACCGCTGTCCACCAGGTACATGGTCCGGCCGTCCGGGCTCCAGCCGACGCCGTTCGGGATGGTCAGCCCGTCGAGCACCTGCTCCGCGTGGCCGTTCCGATCCAGGCGGTAGAACGCGCCGCCACCGGCGTGGTGGTCGTCCGCCAGGCTGCCGCCCCAGTACCGGCCCTGGGGATCCGCGGCGCCGTCGTTCATCCTGGTCCCCGGGCCCGGAGACCTCCGTGATCGTCCGGTGACGGCCGTCGGGGGCGAGGTGGACGAAGCCACGGCCCGCGCCCAGGAGCCAGCCGTCGTCCCCGTCGATCGGCGCGATCATCCCGACGGGCCACGGCAGCTCGTAACGCTGGACGGCCGCCAGCCCGCCACCGTCGAGCACCCGATCCCGGAACACGGTCCCGCGGACGATATCGACCCGCAGCAGCTCGGATCGACGCGCGTCCCAGCGGACGCCCTCACCGAGCTGCGCCTGCTCGTCCGTGCATGCGATGGCGACTCCCGCCGGCCGGGACGTCATCGTCAGGCGCCGAAGTCCAGGACGACCTTGATGTCGTCGGGGCTGTGCTCGAGGGCCGAGGCAACGTCGGCCGGTGGCACCCGGCGCGTGATGAGCTGGGAGAGCCAGTCCGGATCGGCCGCCGCGAGCGACTCCGCCGCCCGATAGAAGTGACGGCGATTTGCGTTGACCGAGCCCAGGATCACGTTGTTCTGGAGCACGAGCATCCGGCCCACGTCGGCCGCGGCAAGCCCGCTCGCGGCGCCGCCGCTCCCCACGCCCGTGAGGCAGACGACGCCACCGGCCGCGATCTGGCTGATCGAGTCGACGAGCACGGAGCCGACGCCGGTGCACTCGATCACGACGTCGGGCTGGAAGCCGATGTCGCGGATCGCGCCCGCGTGGTACGTGGCCCCGAGCTCCCGGACCAGGCGCGGCTTGGGGCCGTCGGTGCCCCGGGCCAGGACGTGCACCTCGAGCCCGTGCTGGACGCCGATCATAGCGGCGAGCATCCCGATGGGCCCAGCCCCGGTGACCAGGACGCGACGCGGCTCCCAGAATGCCCGCGAGCGCATCGCCCCGACGAGCTCCCAGGCTTTCGCGACCACCGTCGTCGGTTCGAGCAGCACGCCGAGCAGGCCGAGGGACGGATCCACCTTGCTGAAGTAGCCGGGCTCGATCCGCCATCGCTCCGACATGAACCCGTCGATCTCCTTGATGCCCCGCTCGGTGTACTGCCCGTTGCGGCACATGTCCCACTCGCCGACGGCGCAGTTGGGGCACGGGACGGGATCCGGGCGCCGGACGATGCCCACGACGAGGTCGCCGGGCTTCACGCTCTGGTCGGAGCCCGCATCGAGCACGCGGCCCAGCGATTCGTGACCGAGGATCAGGCGGTCCCGTCCGGGCGGAGCCCAGCCGTAGGCGCCCGAGGCGATCTCGACATCGGTTCCGCAGATGCCGACCGCGACGGCTTCGACCAGGATGGATCCGTCCTTGAGGTCCGGCTCGGGGACCTCTTCATAGCGGACCGAGCCTGCGACCAGCGGCTGGACGGTGACGGCCTTCATGGCACTCCTCGGCGGGCGGCGTAGTGTGGAGCCTAGCGTTGTCCACCGCCCGAGTCGTGGCGTCATCCCCGGCGGAGGAGTCGCGCGACGTCGTCGCGGCGTACGGTCGACGGGATCGGTCGCAGCGCGTCCGCTCCCTCGACCGCTGCGGCCGACCCTGCCCCGGGGGCCACCTGTCTTCGATGGGTCCGCCGCGAACCCGACACGCTGGAGACGCCGTGAGCACCGCCGCCGAACCCCCCGCTGCCGAGCCCCCCGCTGCCGAGCCCCCCGCCCGTCCCGCCACCGCCGAGCACGGCCGTCTCGCCGAGGCGACCGGTCGGGCCGAGGACGGCCTGTTCGACGCCAACCCGTGGTACGAGTGGGGGCCGTATCTCGCCGAGCGTGCCTGGGGCACCGTCCGCGAGGACTACAGCGCCGACGGCAACGCGTGGGACTCCTTCCCCCACGACCATGCCCGCTCGCGCACCTACCGTTGGAACGAGGACGGGATGGCAGGCATCTCGGACATCCGCCACGAGCTGTGCCTGGCGCTGGGCCTGTGGAACGGCGTCGACCCGATCCTCAAGGAGCGGATGTTCGGGCTGACCGGACCGCAGGGGAACCACGGCGAGGACGCCAAGGAGTGCTGGTGGTACACGGAGGGCCTTCCCAGCCACGCCCTCCTCCGGTGGCGCTATCACTACCCCCAGGCACCCTTCCCGTACGGCGACCTCGTGGCGGAGAACGGGCGTCGAGGAAAGCTGGATCCCGAGTACGAGCTCCAGGACACGGGCGTGTTCGACGAAGGGCGATTCTGGATCGTCGAGGTCACCTATGCCAAGGTCTCGCCGACCGAGATCCTGTGCCAGGTCGACGTCGTGAACAACGGCCCGGACGAGGCGACCCTCCACGTCCTGCCGACGCTCTGGTTCCGGAACACCTGGCGCTGGGGTGGCGATGCCGCGATCCCGGCCCTGCGCCGTGACGGCGACGCGATCGAGGTGGAGCACCCAAGGCTGGGGGGCTACCGGCTGGAAGCCGCGCCTGCGTCCGGCGGCGGCGACCCCACCGCGCTGTTCTGCGACAACGAGACCAACACCGTCCGCCTGTATGGCGGCAAGCCCATCACCGCGTACCCCAAGGACGGCATCAACGACCACGTGGTGAGGCGCGCACCGACCACCAACCCCGAGGGCACCGGGACCAAGGCCGCCTGGTGGTACCGGTGCACCGTTCCCGGCGGCGGCCGCACGCAGCTCCGGCTCCGGCTCCACCGTCCCCAGCCGACGGCCGCACCTGCCGGCCGAGCGGACGCGACCAGCGCGGCTGGCTGGGCCGGTCCGGCCTTCGCCGAGGCCGTTGAGCGACGGGAGCGCGACGCCGACGAGTTCTACGCCGTGGTCGCCGGGGGTCCCCTCGACGAGGAGCGGATGCGCATCCTGCGCCAGGCCGCGGCGGGGCTCGTCTGGAGCAAGCAGTTCTACCTCTACAGCGTGGGCCGATGGCTCGACGGCGATCCCGGGCAGCCTCCGCCGGCAGCCGGCCACGCGAGCACGCGCAACGCCGGCTGGCGCCACCTGGACGCCTGCGACGTGCTGGCCATGCCCGATCCATGGGAATACCCGTGGTTCGCGGCCTGGGACCTCGCCTTCCACGCCGCGGCGTGGGCGCACATCGATCCGGCGTTCGCGAAGTACCAGCTCGTGGTACTCCTGCGCGAGTGGTTCCTCCACCCGAACGGCGCCCTGCCGGCCTACGAGTGGAACTTCGACGACGTGAACCCGCCGGTCCATGCCGTCGCCGCGGCACGGGTCTTCGAGATCGACGGCGGGACCGACTGGGACTTCCTGGAGCGCGTCTTCCAGAAGCTGCTCCTGAACTTCACCTGGTGGCTCAACCGCCTGGACCCCGAAGGCAACAACATCTTCGGCGGCGGGTTCCTCGGGCTGGACAACATCAGTCCGATCGACCGTTCCTCGCTGCCCCCCGGCGTGAAGCTCGCCCAGGCAGACGGGACCGCCTGGATGGCTGCCTATGCCCTCAGCATGTTGGTGATCGCCCGCCGCCTCGCCGAGCGCAACGTCGTCTACGAGGACATGGTCGTCAAGTTCACCGAGCAGTACCTGATGATCGTGGACGCGATGGAGCGTTCCGGGCTCTACGATGCGGACGACGGCTGGTACTACGATCGACTCGAGGCACCGGATGGCACTACGCCGATCCGGGTCCAGACCCTGGTCGGGGCCATCGCCCTGCTGCCGGTCGGCTTCCTGCGAGCCGGCGACGCGGAGGCCGCCAGGCGGTTGCGGCACCGGTTCGACAGGATCATCGCCCGCGCCTCGGACGGCGGCGAGTCCAGGCACGTCCACCGGTCCGCCGATGGCAGCACCGTCGCCCTCACGGCGGTAAGCCCGGAGGAGCTCCGGAAGACGCTCGCCTCGCTGTTCGACGAGGCCGCCTTCCTGTCACCGTACGGGTTGCGCTCGCTGTCCAAGCGCCACGAGCTGATGTACGAGGTCCCCGGCCATCCCGAGGCGCGGATCGAGTACGAGCCCGGCGAGGGCAGGACGAACATGTACGGCGGCAACTCCAACTGGCGCGGCCCGCTGTGGATGCCGCTGAACGTCATGATCATCGGATCCCTGAAGCGCTACCACCGCTTCCTCGGCGACGAGTACAGGGTGGAGTACCCCACCGGTTCGGGCGAACGGCTGACCCTGGCGGAGATCGCGCGCGACCTCGGCGAACGGCTCGTCTCGATCTGGCTCCCAGGGCCAGATGGTCGGCGTCCCGTGAACGGGAGTAGCGAGCGCCTGCGGGGCGATCCCGCCTGGCAGGGGCTGCTGTGGTTCCCCGAGTACTTCCACGGCGATACCGGCGCCGGCCTCGGGGCCATGCACCAGACAGGCTGGACCGCCGAGGTCATCAACCTCCTGGTGGAGCGGCCGACGACCGCGTCGTGAACGTGCCCGCCGCGCAGGCGGCGGGCACCACGAGCTCCGGGAACGAGGGCGCCGCCCGCAGCGGCGCCCGTACCCGCCCCCTGTCCGGCGCCTACCCGACGCCGAGGTTGGCGTGCGACAGCATCCCGCCCGAGATCGTCCGGGCGTCGAACCCGTTCTGGACGAGGACCCGTGTCGCATAGTAGGCGCGCTGGCCCGAGCGGCAGATCACGTGGATCTCGCGATCGCGGGGCAGCTCGTCCAGGCGGGCACGGAGCTCCGGCAGCGGGATGTTGACGACGTCGGGCACGCACTCGACCTCGAGCTCCGCCGGCTGGCGGACGTCGAGCAGGAGCGGATGCTCGTCCGCCCAGTGGGCGACCGGCATCTCGCCGCGCAGCACGTCCCCGGCGACCATGCCGGCGAAGTTGACGGGTGACTTGGCGCTCCCGAACTGGGGCGCGTACGTGAGCTCGGCCTCCTCGAGGTCGTACACCGTCGACCCCCATCTGGAGGGCCATGGCGAACACGTCGATCCGCTTGTCCACGCCATCCATGCCCACGGCCTGGGCGCCGAGCAGGCGTCCGTCGGAGCGCCGGAACAGGATCTTCATCGCCAGGAACTGCGCACCCGGGTAGTAGCCCGCGTGCGAGTTGGGGTAGATGTAGACCTTCTCGTAGTCGGTGTCCCCGGCCCGGACCAGCGTCTTCTCGCTCGCACCGGTCCAGGCCGCCGCCCCGCCGAACACCCCGATGATCGCGGTGCCCTGGGTGCCCCTGAAGTGGGAATCGCGACCCGTGATGACCTCGGCCGCGATCCGGCCCTGGCGGTTTGCCGGACCGGCCAGCGGCACGTGGATCGACGCGCCCGTGACGTGGTCGCGGACCTCGATGGCGTCACCCACGGCGAAGATGTCGGGCACGCTGGTCCGCATCTGGTCGTCGACCAGGATCCCACCCCGCTCGCCGATGGCGATGCCGGCGGTCTTCGCCAGCCCGATCTCGGGTCGCACTCCGATGCCCATCACGACGATGTCGGCCGGGATGGCCTCGCCGGACTCCGTGAGCACCTCGAGCGACGAGCCTGAAGCCTGCCTGATCGCCGTGACCTGTCGCTCGAGCATGACCTTGACGCCGTTGCGCGTGACATGCCGCTCGACGTAGCGCGCCATCTCCGGGTCCATCGGGCCCATGAGCTGCGGGCCGCGCTGGATGAGGGTGACGTCGAGGCCGAGATGGGCCAGGTTCTCGGCCATCTCGAGGCCGATGAAGCCGCCCCCGACGACCACCGCACGCCGGGCCGGGACGACCGTCTGGAACCCCGTGTAGGTGTCGAGCCCCGAGGGATCCGCAACGTTGCCCTCGAGCCACTCGCGGATCGCGTGGACGTCCGGCACCGTCCGCACCGTGAACACGCCGGGCAGGTCGATGCCGGGCATGGGTGGCCGGATCGGCGACGCCCCGGGGGACAGGACGAGCTTGTCGTACGACTCGACGGTGACCGTGCCGGTCCGCGCGTCACGCAGCTGGACGGTCCTTGCCGCGGGGTCGATCGCGACCGCCTCGCACTGGGTCCGGACTTCGACGTTCAGCTGAGCCCGGAACAACGCCGCGTCCGCCAGCACGAGCTTCGATTCGCGCTGGATCACCCCGCCCACGAAGTACGGCAGGCCGCAGTTCGCGTACGAGATGTGCGGGCCGCGCTCGACCACGATGATCTCGGCCTGCTCGTCAAGGCGACGCAGCCGCGCTGCACAGGAGGCGCCACCGGCGACCCCACCAACGATGATGACCTTCATCCCATGACCTCTTGCGGATCTCAGCCTCGGCATGCCGAGGAACAGGTGTCGGGCTCGTCCGGAGTGCTTTCTGTGTCAGTGCACCACGCTTGACCCGGATTGCCGCCCCCCGACGCGGAGGAAGCCCCCGGCTCCCGATCCCCGCGACGACAAACGAAAGGAGGTAGCCCATCAAGAGGGCTACCTCCCATACGCGACGACGGTGCAGTTCAGCGAGTCAAGGACCTCGTCGACCCGGTCCCGACTACCGGCAGGCGAGTGCTACGCCTGCGCGTTCTCGGCGAATGCCGCCTTCACGTCCGCGGTCGACAGGTACCACAGGATCAGCAGGGGCATGAGCGACATGGCGAGCCCGATGCCGGTTCCCGGGAACTGGATCATCGCCATGATGGCCTCGAACAGCGCGAAGCCGGCGATGATCTGGACGAAGAGCCGTGCCCACGGCTGCATCGCCCACAGGCCGAACGCGGCCAGGAGCCAGACGACGCCGCTGGCGATGGCGAGCCATCCCCAGAGTCCGGCCTGCTCGAACGCCGGCAGGTCACCCAGGACGCCGAACCAGTCGAAGCCAAGGACGCTCAGGCCCCAGAAGAACCAGCCGAACCCCGCGAGCGCTGCGAAAAAGCCGATGACCGAGATCAAGACGGGCGGGTTTCTCATTTCTCAGCTCCCTCCAATACAGGTGTGATGTGGACCGTGCTCGGGCCGTTGCCCGACGCGCGGCATGCTGGGCGGTGATGCGATGGGCTGCCGGCTCCCCTCAGAAGCGGCGGCGCCCAGGGCTGGCGATGACGGCGGCCTTCGCGACGGGCGAGGGGCCGGGCTTGGCGATGACGGCGGCCTTCGCGACGGGCGAGGGGCCGGGCTTGGCGATGACGGCTGCCTTCGCGACCGGAGCGCCGACGACGCCCCGTCCTGCACGGCCTGGACCGAGCGGCATGTCAGACTCCCTGTGATTCGCGGGCCACGTCGTCCTCGACCGCGGCGATGAGGGCCTGGATGGGAATGCGCCCGTTGGCGATCAGCCGGCCACCGGCGCGACGCATGGCCGAGCCGAACGGCGCCGCCCACACGTTCTCGTAGACGAGGACTGCCGCAACCGAGCCGGGATCCATGGCCACCGCCAGGTTGACCACGTCCTCCTCGGCCAGGGTCTGGACGAGCTGGGCCTCGAGCCGCTGCAGCTCCCCGAGCTCTCCGAGGTCTGACAGCTCCATGGCATCGACGGCGCCGTTCGCGTCCTTGGTCAGGATCAGGATGTCCATGATCCGGATGATCCCGGCCTCGTGGAGCTTCACCAGCTCGTCGGCGCCCTCGCCGGTGAAGTTCTGGTGCCCGGCCGGGAACTCGACGATCAGATAGTCGACGGGCCCCAGCTCGTCGAGCGCTTGGTCGGTCATCACTCCTCCGCGTTCATGAAGGTCTTTCGCCGGCGCGGGTCGTCGGACGAGCCACACCGTGTCGACGCGGCCAGCCATCATTGTGGCACCCGGGCGCTGGCGCGAAATCATCCGAAACGGTGGACGCGGCCTCCGGGTCGCGCTCGCGCGGAACGCCCCGTATCGAGGCCGGGCCGCGGCACTCGTGCCGTCAGGTCCGCCCCCGATCGCGAGCCCCGTCAGCGCTGGCGCCCCTCGAACTCCTTGAAGAACGGCCGCATATTGCGGACCAGGTCGCCCGCGGTGCGCCGCTGCTTGATGCCGATGATCGCCAGCAGATAGGGGACCAGGAGGACGTAGAGCAACAGCGCCTCGGCGTCGCGCAACCGGCTGCCTGCGCCCGGCTTTCCGGTCATGCGTCCCCACGCGGCATCGACGCCGTTGCTGGTCTCGTTCATCCAGTACATCAACCGGGCGACCAGCTCGATGTCCGACTGCTCCTGGGCGGTGTAGTGCTGGCGGAAGTCGGCATCGATCGTGTCGGGGACGGGCCCGAAGTCGGCCCGGGCGAGCGCCTGCACCCACATGAACGCTGCCAGCTTCTTCTCGTCGAACAGCCCGTAGTCCTGCGCCTCGATGGCGGCGAGCTCATCCTTGGGGATGCCTTCCCCGATCGCCCACTCCCGGTGGGCGAAGCTGCACTGGCGGCTCGTGTCCGCGGCGGCCACCGTCATCATGAGCTCTTCGCGGAAGACGGGGTCCAGGCGGAGGTTGACGTAGATCGCCATCAGGTCACGCCAGCGCAGAAGGAGCCGCCGGGTGGCATGGGGCTTCCGATGGTGGATGAGCGGGTAGTGCCGCTTGGCGCCGGCTGCGGCGGGCGAGACGGCAGCACCCTCGTCAGCGGGCTGGATCGGCGGAGTCGACGCACCGATGCCGGTCCCGTCGTCGGGACCGACGACCGGGTTCACGGTCGGTGTGGCTGCCACGGAAATCTCCTTCGCTGGACCGGGACGCGGGGCGAGCTCAGTGTCGCACCGATCGCCGCAAGACTCCTACTGCTACCCCATCGCCCGTCAAGGGCCCGTTGGACCGATTCGAGACTGGCGGCGCGACATTCAGGGCGCCAGCCGCTTGCGGTACCAGAGGACGTCGGTGCCAGACGGGAAGTCCGCCACTCGGCCCACCAGCTCGTAGCCCGCCGCTTGTAGAGCGGCTGGGCCTGGAACCCCCACGTGAAGTGGATGGTCTGGGTGCACCCGCGGGCGGTGGCCTCGGCCTCGGCGGCCGCGACCAGGCGGGCGCCGAGCCACCGTCCCCGGAGGCTCGGGTCCACCCACAGGCTCTGCAGCTCGCAGCAGTCGCCCCACGTCCAGCCGCTGATCCCGGCAACGATGCGGTCGCCTTCGCGGACGAAGATCGCGAGCTCCCGCTCCTCGCCAAGTCCCAGGGCGGCAGACGCCTCGAGGCGGATCTGCCGCTCCAGGAACTCGATGTCGAGCGGGTCGGGATCATCCTCGACGTGGAACTCCACGTCGTCGCCCACGTCAGCCCTCGAGGAGCTGCTCGATGAGCGAGAGGTCGTCGAAGTAGGTCCGGAACGACCGGATCTTCCCATCCCGGAAGTCGGCGATCGTGGCGCCGGCCAGCTTGATGCGCCGGCCCGTCGGCTCCACGACCGTGTCCTCGCTGAGGACGTACGGTCCGGTGTGATCGGCCTCGATGACCCACTCGGCGATCGCCTTGTTGCCCACCTCGTCGAGCCCACGGAACAGGATCACCGTGTTGGAGAACGCAATCTCGCGGAGGGTCGCGAGTGTCGCGGCCGCCTCGAGCCCGGACAGGCTGGCGTAGGGCGACCATCCCTCGACGTCGTCGGTGAAGATGGTGGCCGGATCGGTCGGCTCGTTGCCGATCTCGGCCTCGAGCGCCTGCATCAGGACTTCCCTGCGTGATCGGCTCATTGCGGTCCCCAATACCTGGTGTGACGTGTTGGCGGTGGCCCCCATGCGATCAGGGGCATGCTCATGCCCCGATGGCCTTCGCCTTGGCAGCGGCGAACTCATCGTCCGTCAGCACGCCCGAGGCATGGAGCTGGGCCAGGTGCTCGAGCTCGTCGGCCGCGCTCGGCGCCGCCGGCACCGGTGCCGGGGCCTCGTAGGCCTGCTCCTCCTGGGCGGCCTGCTCCTCCTGCTTGTTGTTGTAGTGGTGCGCCACTGCCGCTCCGGCAATGACCGCCCGCCGCCGCCTGCGTCGCCTGCAACCCATCGAGTCTCTCCCTGTATGTGATTGGCGATCCGGATCATCGCCATTGGCGGGTCTGCCTGCATCCTCCGATCCGGCGGAGGCCAGCGGCGAGGTGGCGGCGATGAGGCGGCGATGAGGCGAGCGCCGGGCATCATGCCTCCTCCGCGGTGGTGGATGACGAGTCACGTGCGTAGACCCTGTAATGACCACCTCATCCGACGGTACCGACGCCTGTCGATCCGGCCCGGACGTGGTTCCCGACGCGGCACCCAGGACAAACCTGGACTGGCCGAGGCAAGCGAGGAGACCAGCGATGAAACTCAAGACAGGCCTGGACGGACTCCAGAAGGTCACGGTTGATGACGTTCGTGGCGTCCCTTTCTGCGGGATGGGCGCATTCGTCGGCACAGGCGCGACGCAGCGAGCCCACGTCTACTCAGCCAAGTTGCCTGTCGACCCCGAGGCGTACAAGTCGATCGACCCGGCGCGACTCGCCAAGGAGCTCGAGGTCGACATGGTCGCGGTCAACCACGGCCGCTTCTGGATGTTTGATCAGCTCAACATGCTGGGCGGCGAGCTGCAGGACTTCCACGGCGTCGAGATGCGCTGGGCCGGCGACATGACCGGGGCCGAGATGATGGGCCAGTTCCAGTTTGCATACTCGCCCAACATCATCCGTCGCACCACCGAGTGGGTCTTCCGCGCCGGCCGGCCCGTGCAGCTTCTGCGAGACCCCGAAGGAGCGACCTGGGTCCTGCAGGAGTACACCAAGGACGTCGAACCGAGCCTCACTGCCGACAACCTCGACCGGCTGGGCGGCATGTACAAGGAGCTGCCGGCAGGCTGGACATTCGAGACCAAGGTGCTGACCAAGGACCTCTCGCTCGACACAGCTCGCGCCGGCGGCTGGGCCGCCATCGTCCGTGACGAGTTCCACTGCACCTACCAGGGCTGCGGCTACGGAGCGGATACCAACGCCAACTACATCCCGTAGACGGCAGTAGCAGCAACCAGGTGGACCGGCGGCATTCGCTGCCGGTCCACCTGTGTGCCGGACCAACGATCGGATTCGGAGCGCAGGGGCAGGACCGATGCCGAAGACGACACTCCACGGCAAGGAGCTCTCAACGGTCGATCTCGACTGGAGCGAGGTCTTCTACACCAACTGCGGCATGGTCTCGGCCAGCAACGTCGATCAGGAACTCACCTGGTGCAGGACCGACTTCGCGGCGATCGGTGTCGAGTACGCCCACTTGCTCAGCCGGCGCGAGAACGACTGGTACCCGCACTACATCCACAACCTGGACAACCTGGTCCGCTTCGGCGGCCTGTACCCGACGATCCATGTCCAGGCCGACATCCGCCGCACGAGGCTGCTCGGCGCGACGCCTACCTACGAAGGCGGCTGCATGCTTGTGCGGGCCAAGGACCGCATCTACAAGATGAGCCACCTGAAGGGCAAGCGCATCGGCCTGACGAAGAGCCTGAACCCGCTGAAGGCCGACTGGTGGCGCATCACCGAGCACTTCGGGATCCTGAACATGCTGATGCTCAACGACATGACCATCGATGACGTTGAGATCGTCGAGTTCCCGTACGCCGACGACTGGTACACCGACCCAAAGATGTGCGGGCCGGTGAACAGCGCGACCGAGTTCTACATGGGGAAGGTGGACCACAAGCGAACCCTGATCGTCCGCCCGCTGGAGACGGCGCTGCTGGAAGGCAAGGTCGATGCGATCTACACCCACAGCAAGACCTGGCAGCACCTGCAGGAAGACACCGGCAACATCGCGGCCATCGAGGACCTGTCGCGTTACCCCGACTGGCGGCTGCAGGCCAACAACGAACCAGCCGTCATCACCTGCAGCGACGTGATGGCCGAGCAGCACCCTGAGCTGGTCGTCACCTTCCTGAAAGCGATGATCAAGGTGGGGCGCTGGGCCAACGACAACAAGCGCGCCGCGGCCGCGATCCTGGACCGCCAGACCTACTACCGCGACGTCGAGGACACCTACCAGAGCATCAAGCACATCGACATCGTGCCCAGCCTGTCACCCAAGAACCTGGCGCAGATCGAGATCGGCAAGGACTTCATGCTCGAGCACGGCTACATCGCGAACGACTTCGACGTCCAGGAGTGGGCGGCTCCGGAGTTCCTCGAGAAGGCGGCCGAGGAGCTCATCGAGGAGGAGTGGAGGCGGGTGAGCGCTGCGAAGCTCCCTGATTCGACCGAGATGCAGGTCGCCATCGCTCACCTCGGATAGGAGAACCCATGAACGAAGCAATCTCGGCGATCCTGACCTTCGCAGTTGGCGTCGCCATCAGCCCGGTCCCGATCATCGCGGTCATCCTCATGCTGTTCTCCGCCAAGGCGCGCGTGAACGGGCCGATGTTCCTCGCGGGCTGGGCCATCGCACTGACCGTCGTGGTCGCGGTCGCCTACGTCCTCGCCGGGGCGGCCGCGACGGCCACGGAGGAGACCACGACCGACACGATCGCCTGGGGCAAGCTCATCCTGGGCGTGCTCCTGCTGCTGCTCGCCGGCCGCCAGTGGCAGAGCCGGCCCGCGCCCGGCGACGACGCCCCCGATGCCCAAGTGGATGGCGGGGATCGACGGCTTCACACCGGGCAAGGCCTTCGGCCTCGCCCTCATCCTCGCGGGACCCAACCCCAAGAACCTGCTGCTGTCCATCGGCGCCGGCATGGCCCTCGCGGCGCTGGAGCTGACCACGAGCGAGGCGGTGGTGTCGATGGCTCGTCTACGTCCTGATCGGCAGCAGCACCATCCTGGTGCCGGTCGTGTACTACCTCGTGGGAGGCGCGGGGCCAAGGCGACGCTCGATTCGCTGAAGGACTGGCTGGCCGTGAACAACACCGCGGTGATGGCCGTCCTGTTCCTGCTGTTCGGGGTCAAGCTGATCGCCGACGCGCTCCCCGGGCTGGGCGGATGAACATGGCCCACACAGATGAAGCGCAGAACGCGAGGAGATGACCGATGCTGCAGACCATGATCGTGGAGCCGATCGAGAAGGTGTTCGACAAGTACTTCCTTGGGACCGGGACCAAGTCGATCAGGCCACCTGAGGAGGTCGCCGACCTGATCAAGAACGGGGCCCTCATCCTCGACGTTCGCATTGGCCTCGAGGCGAAGAAGGGAATCGTCCCGGGGGCGAAGAACATCAACATGCTGGTCCTGGGGCGCCACCTGGACGAGCTGCCGCGCGACCGGATGATCGTGACCTACTGCAAGACCGGCGGGCGAGCCGGCAAGGCCCGCGACATCCTCAAGAAGCATGGCTTCAAGGCGGTCAATGGCGGTGCCTACGAGTCGGTCCTGAAGATCGTCGACGAGGGTCGATCAACCTCAGCATCACCCGCGACCTGAGTTCATCACCCGCGACCTGAGTTCGCGGGTCGATCGGCGGGGATTGCGGGTGGCCAGCGGACAGGGAGGCATGTACCGGTGACGTTCGAGGAGTGGATGGAGGCCGTCGTGCAGGCCTTCGAGGTCGCCGGGATCGTGATCCTCGTGATCGGCACGCTGCGCGCCCTGGTGGTCGCCCTCGCGGCGAGGCTGCGCGGTGATCGGGTCGGGATCTACGCGCGGGGTCGTCGCCAGATCGGCCAGGCCATCCTCCTCGGTCTCGAGGTGCTGATCATCGCGGATATCGTGTTGACGGTCACGATCGAGCCGACGATCGAGAGCGCGTTGACGCTTGGACTCATCGTGCTCGTGCGCACGTTCCTCAGCTTCTCGCTGGAGATCGAGCTCGAAGGGGTCGTGCCCTGGCACGGCCGCAAGGTCCGGCAGGAGGAAGCCGCGATCGCCGCGGAGCCGGCCGAGCCCGCCTGAGGCTACCCGCAACGCCGCGTCCCACCACGGCGGCCTGCCCGAAGCGGCAGCTCAGTCCGGGCGCTCCAGGTCGGCGTCGACGTCGTAGCCGAGGCCCTGCGCGACACCCGGAGCGGCGGCCACGGCGCGCTCGATCCCGATCACGGGGACGAGGGCGACCAGCGAGGCCACAACCTCGTCGAAGTCCACGCCGGCCGCGAGCGCCTCGCCGACGCGCTGGTGCAGGACGGGCCCGATCGCCCCGGTGCCGATCGACGCCCCGAGCCGCAGCAACGCCAGGGACTGTCGGTCCAGGGTGCCCGGCAGCACTGGGTGCACGTCCGACATGAACGCGGCGCAGAGCACCGGGTCACCGATCGCCAGCCTCCGGAGGACCTCCTCGCTGTCCATCGTCGATGCCCCGGAGGGGGAACGGGCCGGTGTGCTCATGCCGCAATAGCACCATGGGCATCGCCCTCCCCGCATCCTCCTCCGGAGTGGAGACGACCGGTATCTCCCGAGGAAGGGGCTCGATCAGGGGAGGAAGGGCTCGAGCAGGCCGGCCTCGATGGCGAGCTCGACCGCTTCGGGTCGTGACGACGCACCGAGCTTGCCGTAGATCGAGAGCGCATGGGACTTGATCGTCGTGGCCCGCACGCCCAGGCGGGCGCCGATGTCGGCGAACGACAGGTAGTAGGGCAGCAGGGCAAGCACGCGCAGCTCGGCGGCGGTCAGCGTCGAGGCACCGCCGGGGCCGATCGGCAGCGCGGCGATCTGGCGCCGGAGCTCCGCCACCTGCGCGGGCAGGACCCCGAGATCCGGGTGCCGGCGGAGGATGTCGCTCGCCTGGGCCAGCACCGCACGTGCCCCCGCCGGGTCACCGCAGGCGAGGTAGGCGCGCGCGAACCCCATCAGGCTGAGCACGGCGAACGCCGCCTGCGCGGTCAGCGTCGGGCGCAGGAGGACGAGGTTCGCGAGCTCCTGCCGTGCCGTGGCAACGTCCCCTCGCCGCATGGCGAGCCGGATGCGCATGGCGAACAGCGGGGCGCCGGAGGGGTACCCCTTGAGCTGCGCGACCGCCCGCGCGTCAACCTCGGACAGGAGTGCGGCGGCCTTGGTCCAGTCACCGAGGTCTGCGGCGACCATCGCACGGTGCCCGGCAGCGCAGGAGGCGATCCCGACATTGCCGGCGCGTCTGGCTGTCGCAACGGCGTCCGCGAGGAGCTCATCGACACCGGCCGGATCACCGTTGGTGAGCTTGGCGATCGCCAGCAGCCAGAGCGCGAAGTCGCGCCAGTGACCATCAGCAGGTTCCTGCGCCACGGCCAGGCTCGCGTTGGCCAGCATCTGCTCGGCGCCGCCGCGGCCCATGACCGCCCTGAGCATGGCCCGCCCGGACTCGAACGAGGCGGTGCCGTCGGGTGGCGTTCCGGCAAACGACCCGCGCTCGACGACACCGGCGAAATGCTCCGCTGCCACGCGCTCGCCCATCGAGAGCTCCTCGAACGCCGCGAGCACCGCGAGCCACGGGCGCTTCTGGATCTCCGTCTCGCCGAACCGGCGGATCCAGGCCCGGAGCGCGGTTCGGCGCGCGGTCCAGTGATACCGGACGAAGCCCGAGCCCAACAGCGCACCCGCCCGGTCAAGGTCACCCGCGGCGAAGGCATGCCTGATCGCCGGGTCGAGGTCACCGGCCGACTCAGACCAGGCTGAGGCGCGTTGATGTAGGCCGGTCACCAGTTGCGGGTCGTGTGCCTGCAGTTCCTCCTGGAGGAACTCGCGCAGGATCGGGTGGTACCGGTACGCACCGCCGTACTCGTCGATCAGGACCGTCGACTGCGCGAGATCCCTGAGCGTCGCCGCCGAGTCCGTCCCGCACGTCACCGCGTCGCAGAGCGGGCCGCTGAGACGCTCGAGGATCGACGTCTGCGTCATGAAGGTGACGCGCTCCGGGTCCTGCCGTTCGAGCACCTCCGACCGCAGGAAGTCCGCGATCACGAGATCAGCGCCCGACACGTCGACCCCCGAGTGCTGGCCGCGATGCGCAGCAGCAATCGCGGCCAGCAGCGTCAGGGCCGGCCAGCCTTCCGTCCTGGCAACGATCCCACCGATCGACTCGGTCGAGAGCGGGATCCCGTGCACTTGGATGAGCGCAGCCGACTCCCGCTCATCCATGGCGAGCTCGGCGGGCCCGATCTCGAGCACCTCGCCACGCGCTCGCCAGCCGTGGACGGGCAGGTCCGGGGACTGGCGAGCCACGAGGGCCACCTGGTGCGGCGCGGGCAGGTGGCCGATGAACTCGGAGAGGGCGTCGAGACAGGTGCGATCCGTGATGAGGTGTGCGTCATCGAGCACGAGAAGGATCGGCGCCGGACTGTCCTCGAGGGCCGCCAGGAGGCGACCGATGGCGGTTCGCATCGAGGTGCCCTTGGTCGAGATCGCGGCGAACACGTCCGGGTTGATCCGCGTGACGCGCTCGAGGGCCGCGGCCAGGTACGTCAGCAGCTGGACCGGATCGTTGTCGCCATCGTCGACGGTCAGCCAGGCGATCGACGTGCCGGTCCCCATCTGGGCGACCGCACTGGTCTTGCCATAGCCCGCCGGCGCGACCACCAGGATGAACCGCGGATCAGGCAGGCTGCGGATCGCTTCCCGGACCCGTGTCCGTGTGACCATCCCACTGCTCCGCCGCGGGATGGCGAGCTTGGCGTCCACGAGCCCGCGGTCGACAGGCGGGGTGCGGGCGGCCGGTTCGTTCGAGGCGAGTGTCAAAGGTGGCTGCGGGCCTCAACTGGGGCGCGGGGGACTCAAAGGATACGCGGCAGGAGGGCCAAGGGCTACCCACGCGCAGGTGTGGGTAGCCCAACGTCCGAAGCGAAATGCATCGAGTACCCGCCGCAAGGTCCGGCAGGAGGTAGCGGCGATCGCCGCGGAGCCGGCCGAGTCGGCCTGAGGCTACCGCCAGGTCAACACCCCACCACGGCGGCCTGCCCGGTCGATCAGGGGAGGAAGGGCTCGAGCAGGCCGGCCTCGATGGCGAGCTCGACCGCTTCGGGTCGTGACGACGCACCGAGCTTGCCGTAGATCGAGAGCGCATGGGACTTGATCGTCGTGGCCCGCACGCCCAGGCGGGCGCCGATGTCGGCGAACGACAGGTAGTAGGGCAGCAGGGCAAGCACGCGCAGCTCGGCGGCGGTCAGCGTCGAGGCACCGCCGGGGCCGATCGGCAGCGCGGCGATCTGGCGCCGGAGCTCCGCCACCTTCGTGGGCAGGACGCCGAGATCCGGGTGCCGGCGGAGGATGTCGCTCGCCTGGGCCAGCACCGCGCGTGCCCCCGCCGGGTCACCGCAGGCGAGGTAGGCGCGTGCGAAGCCGATCAGGCTCATCACGGCGAGCGCCCCCTGACCGGCCAGCTTCGGTCGCAGGGCGACCATGGATTCAAGCTCCCGCCTGGCGAGCGCAACATCGCCGCCACGCATGGCGAGCCGGACGAGCATGCTACATGCGGTGGCGGCGGAGGCAAACCTCTTGACCTCTTCACCGACTAGCGCGCTGGCATCATCCATGATCGCGGCCGCCTTCGCCCAGTCGCCGAGATCTGCAGCCACAGCGGCCCGGTGCCCGGCGACAGAGTAGGCGAGCCCCGAATTGGCGTATGCACGGGCGCTGGCAACAGCCTTCTCCAGGATCCCATCGACGACCTCCAGGTCCCCGTTGACCTGCCTGGCCGTCGCCAGGAACCACAGCGCCAGCGGACCCCAGGGTCCATCCCCTTCCTGCTCAACGGCGAAGCTGGCACTGACAAGCATCTGTTCGGCGCCGCCGCGGGCCATGAGCACCCGGAGCATGGCTCGCTCGGATTCGAACGAGACGGAGCCATCCGGGGGAGGACCATGGAACGACCCTCGTTCCGCGAGCTCGGCATAGTGGCCCGCTGCCGCGGTGTTGCCGACCTCGAGCTCCTTGAATGCCGCGAGCACCGCGAGCCACGGGCGTCTCCGGATCTCCTCGTCGCCAAACTGGCCCAGCCATGCCATGAGCGCGGCATGACGCGCCGTCCAGAACTGCTGGAGGAAGCTGACGGATAGCAGCGTCGCAGCCCGGTCCAGGTCCCCGGCCGCGAATGCGTGCCTGATCGCGGTATCGAGGTCGCCGGCCGACTCATACCAGGCCGATGCGCGCTGATGGAGGCCGATCACCAGCTGCGGGTCCTGCGCCTGCAACTCCTCCAGCAGGAACTCGCGCAGGAGCGGGTGATAGCGGTACCGGCCGCCGTACGCGTCGATCAGGACCGTCGAGTGAGCCAGGTGCCGGAGCGTCGTCGCGGAGTCAGGTCCGCCTGTAACCGCGTCGCAGAGCGGTCCGCTGAGGTGCTCGAGGATCGAGGTCTCCTTCAGGAACCTGGCGCGCTCAGGTGTCTGCCGCTCCAGCACCTCCAGCCGCAGGTAGTCCCCGATCGGGAGGTCGGCACCCGACACGTGGACACCCGCGCCATCGTGACGTCTCGCCACCGTGATCGCGGCGAGCATGGTCAGGGCCGGCCAGCCTTCCGTCTGGGCCGTGATCCTCCTGATCGCGTCTTCCGTGAGCCTGAGCCCGTGACCTCGGACCAGCTCGGCAGCTTCCCGCTCGTCAAAGGCGAGCTCGGTGGGCCCGAACTCGAGCATCTCGCCCCTCGCCCGCCAGGCGGCAACGGGCAGCTCAATCGCCTGCCGGCCCGCGATGGCCGCCCGGGCGAGCGCCGGCAGGTGGCCGACGAATTCTGCGAGGAGGTCGCGGCTGGCGCGGTTGGTGATGCGGTGCGCGTCGTCGATCACGACGAGGGCAGGGGATCCACGCTCACCAAGGCTTGCCAGGAGGCGGCCGACGAAGGCTCGGGTGGACGTGCTGCCGGACTCGATCGCGGCGGACACGTCCGGGTCGATCCGCGCCACGCGCGCGAGGGCTGCGGCCAGGTGGGCCAGCAGTTGGGAGGGGTCGTTACTGCTCTCGTCGACCGTCAGCCAGGCCACCGGCCCTGTCCCCGCCAGTTGGGCGAGAACGCTCGTCTTGCCATAGCCCGCCGGTGCAACCAGCGTGATGATCTGCCGGTCGGGTTGCTGGCGGATCGTATCCAGCACCCGCGTCCGAACCACGGTCCCCGGGCGGAGTCGCGGGACGGCGAACCTGGGTTCGTCAAAGCCATCGCGCGCTGTGGACGCAGTTGCGGCGAGTGTCGTGGGCGCTCTGGTCAAGGATGCAGTCGATCCCTCAAATGTGCTCGAAGCATAGGATATTCGCGCAAGGTGGCAGCCTACGAGCCTTGTCGGCACGCCGCCTCCTCCAGGCTGGCACCTCCTCTGCCCCAACCGGTAGACCCTCGGTGGGCCAGTTGGCCCGTGTGCGACCACCCGCCTCCTCCGCACCGGACGATGACGACGCGCACGGGGCCATCCACGATGGCCCCTGAGGACCGGCCCGAGACGCCGGGAGCGGCCATCCGGCGGCCGCAGGACAGGAGGACCCAGGTGACCGAACCCACGCACAACGGGCGCCCGATCATCAAGGAGCGGGTGACGAGCCTTGGGCTGTACTGCACGGCCAAAGAGGCCTACGACATGTGGCAGGCCGACCCCGAGGGCGTGACCGTCCTCGACGTCCGGACGCCCGAGGAGTGGGTCTTCACCGGCCATCCGCCGATGGCCGTCCTGATCCCGTTCGCGTTCCTCGCCTACCAGTGGGACGACGAGAAGCACGCCTTCCCGTGGTCGCTCAGCCCGGACTTCGTCCAGCAGGTGCTGGCCCGGTTCAAGCCGGACGACACGCTGCTCGTGACCTGCCGGTCGGGCGGCCGCGCGGCGATGGCCATCAACATGCTGGCCAAGGCGGCGGGCTTCACCCGGGCCTACAACATCCTCGACGGGATGGAGGGCGACAAGGTCCACGATCCCGACAGCGTGTTCGACGGGATGCGCCGGAGGAACGGCTGGCAGATGTCCGGCCTGCCCTGGACCTACGCCCTCGACCCCGCGACCATGACCCTGCCGGCCAGCGATGCCACCAACCTGCAGCACGGCAACGACGCGGACTGACGGCGGCCCCGGGCGCGAAGGGGCACGAAAGGACTCGATGAAGACCACGACAGAGACGAGCGGCAGCGCATCGCGCAAACCCGCCGGGAATGCGAAGCGCACGCTGACCCGTCGCAACATGTGGAAGACCCTGGGTGGCGTGGCGGCCTCGGCCCCCGCACTCGCCAGGGGTCTCGTCAGGCCGACGGTCAAGCCGGCCCTGCGCGAGAAGATCATGCTCGAGGTCACCGCCATCAACGGCTGCCGCTACTGCGAGTGGGGTCACACGCACCTGGCCGTCGCTCACGGCGTGCCGCTCGAGGAGATCAACCAGATCTTCGGCTACCAGCACGAGTCGCTGCGGGCCAAGGACATGGCGGAGGCCGCGGCGATCCTGTTCGCGCAGCACTACGCGGAGAACCTCGACCAGATCGATCCGGAATCCCTCGCGAACCTGCGCACGTACTACAGCGACGCACAGGTGGGCGAGATCATCGCGTACGTGCGAGCGATCACGCTCGGCAACCTGACCGGAAACACGCTCGACTCGTTCCTCGACCACCTCCTGCGGAGGGGCCATGCCGAGCGCGGTGGCATTGAGGGCTCGACGCTGGGCCGGGCGCCGTCGGCTTCGGTCACGGGTGTGTCCGCCGGGACGGAACTCGGCGCGGCGACTCCGCTGTTGATGGTCGATCTGCCGCAGGGCGGCAGCGAGTCGTCAACCCCGATCGGCCAGCGGCCGAGCTGAGCCTCGCGTCGACTCGTCGACGCGAGGGCCATTGCCTGCTGGGCCAGCACGGGAGAACCATCGCAATGCCGTTCCGCTTCTACTTGATGCTTCTCCCGTTCGCCTGGAGGCTCGTCAGGTTCCTTGCCCCGTTCGCCTTGGTGCTCGCCATGGCGGTGTGGCGCCGATTGCAGGCGCGGCGCTAGCTTCGCCGAACGGCCCTCCGTCGCGCCGCCCCGTCGCCTGTGCGACCACCCGCCTCCTCCGCACCGGACGATGACGACGCGCACGGGGCCATCCACGATGGCCCCTGAGGACCGGCCCCAGACGCCGGGAGCGGCCATCCGGCGGCCGCAGGACAGGAGGACCCAGGTGACCGAACCCACGCACAACGGGCGCCCGATCATCAAGGAGCGGGTGACGAGCCTTGGGCTGTACTGCACGGCCAAAGAGGCCTACGACATGTGGCAGGCCGACCCCGAGGGCGTGACCGTCCTCGACGTCCGGACGCCCGAGGAGTGGGTCTTCACCGGCCATCCGCCGATGGCCGTCCTGATCCCGTTCGCGTTCCTCGCCTACCAGTGGGACGACGAGAAGCACGCCTTCCCGTGGTCGCTCAGCCCGGACTTCGTCCAGCAGGTGCTGGCCCGGTTCAAGCCGGACGACACGCTGCTCGTGACCTGCCGGTCGGGCGGCCGCGCGGCGATGGCCATCAACATGCTGGCCAAGGCGGCGGGCTTCACCCGGGCCTACAACATCCTCGACGGGATGGAGGGCGACAAGGTCCACGATCCCGACAGCGTGTTCGACGGGATGCGCCGGAGGAACGGCTGGCAGATGTCCGGCCTGCCCTGGACCTATGCCCTCGACCCCGCGACCATGACCCTGCCGGCCAGCGAGGCCACCAACCTGCAGCACGGCAACGACGCGGACTGACCGGCCGGCCGAGGGCGGTATGGTCCATGACCACCGCCCACAGGCCCACGTCGCGCATGCTGCAGGCTCCGTAGAGAGGGAAGAGACAGACGTGCCCACGACGACGGCGCAGAACATGCTGCCGGGCGACACCGCGGTCCGATGAGCGCCGCCGCCGCCCCCGACCGCCCGCCTCCTGCCGCGAGGGTTCGTGGCGCACTCCTCGCCATCCCCGGGATCCGCCTCGTCGCCACCTACGATCGCAGCTGGCTAGCGGGCGACGGGCTGGCCGCGATCACCGTCTGGGCACTCCTCGTGCCCCAGTCCCTCGCCTACGCGCAGCTCGGGGGCTTTGATCCGGCGGTCGGCCTGTATGCCTCCATCGGGGCACTCATCGGCTACCTGCTCTTCGGCGGGGCGCGGGAGATGAGCGTCGGCCCGGAGGCGACGATCGCCATCATGACGGCGACGGTGATCGCGCCCCTCGCCGAGGGCGACCCGTCGCGGTACCTGGCGCTCGGAGCCGGTCTCGCGCTGGTGTCCGGGATCCTGCTGGTGCTGGCCGGGCTGGCCCGCCTGGGGTTCGTGACGCGCTACCTGTCCCGACCGCTCCTGACCGGCTACGTGGCCGGCTCGGCGATCGTCATCATCGTCAGCCAGCTCGATTCGCTGCTCGGCGTCACCCTGGAGGCGTCCGAGGACACGATCGCCGAGCTGGTCGAGACGATCCAGAAGATCCCGGAGGCGGACACCCTGACCCTGGCCATCGGCCTGGTGACGATCGCGATCGCCGTCCTCGTGCGGCGGCTTGACCGGCGGCTGCCGGCGTACCTCATCGCGGTCCTGTCGGCCATCCTGCTGAGCGTCGTGCTCGACCTGGAGGCGAAGGGCGTCGCCGTCGTGGGGGCGATCACGCCCGGCCTGCCGCCCCTGGGACTGCCCGCCCTGGGACTGGAGGACCTGGCGGCGCTGGTCCTGCCGGCAGCCGCGATCGCCCTGCTCATCTATGCCGACAGCGGCGTGACCGGTCAAGTCCTCGGGCGACGGGGGCGCTACCGCGTCGATCCGAACGGCGAGTTCATCGGGCTCGGGGCCGCCAACATCGGGGCGGGGCTGACCAGCGGCTTCCCGGTCAACGGGAGCCAGTCCCGCAGCTTCGCCGCCGCGGACCTCGGCGCCCGCTCGCAGCTGACGAGCGCCGGCGTGCTCGTGCTGCTCGTGATCACGCTGCTGTTCCTCACGCCGCTGTTCGCCCCGCTCCCCAAGTCCGCGCTCGCCGGCGTGATCATCGTGGTCGGCGTCGGCCTGATCCATCCAGCGGAGTTCCGCAGCCTCGCCCGGATCGCCCGATCGGAGGCGATCCTCGCGCTGCTCGCGGCCACGATCGTCGTCTTCGTGGGGATGCTCGCCGGGGTCATCGTCGTCGCCATCCTGTCGCTCCTCCTCCTGGCACAGCGCGCCGCCCAGCCGCGGACGGTGATGCTGGTGCGCGTGCCCGGCACCGACACCTACCGGGCCGCAGAGGCGAACCCCGACGGGAGCGCCGAGCCGGGCCTGGTCCTGTACCGCTTCGATGCCCCGCTGTTCTTCGCCAACGTGGACATCCTGGGCGACGAGATCCTGGCGGCGGTCGAGGCCGCCGACCCGCCGGCCCGCTGGGTGGTGGTCGACATGGAGGCGGTCACCGATGTCGACTCGACCGCCACCGAGAGCCTCCTCGAGCTGGTGGCCGAGGTCCACCGGCGGGACGTCGGCTTCGCCGTCGCCCGGCTGCGGCAGCCGGTTGCCGATTACCTCGATCGCGCCGGCGTGCTCGATCTCGTCGGGCGCGACCGTGTCTATCTCCAGGTCGACGATGCCGTCGCTGCGCTGCGCGACACGCCCTGGCAGAGGCGCCGGCCAGAAGGCGGCAGGTGCCGTGTCCTCGAGCAGCTCCCAGGAGGATCGGTCATGACCACAGACGCCCAGCCGCCCGCTGGCGAGCCCACCCGTGAGCTCCTGCCCCGCTCCAAGGCCGTCGAGGAGGCCAACGAATCGATCAAGGCGCCCTGGGCAGCGGGCGTCGCAGGGCTGCTGTTCGCCGCCCTGTTCACCAGCGCCGTCATCCTCGTGCGCTCGTCGCCGATGGTCGGTGCCACCACCGATGAACTGCAGAGCGTCTACGCGGCCGGCGGGGATCAGGCCGCGCTGATCGCCGGGCTCTACCTGATGCCGTTCGCTGGGATCATGTTCCTGTGGTTCATTGCCGTCATCCGCGACCAGATCGGCGAGCGCGAGGACCGGTTCTTCGCCACCGTGTTCCTGGGCAGCGGGCTGATCTTCGTGAGCGTGCTCTTCGTCGCCACCGCCATCGCCACCGCACCCATCGTCGGCGTGCGGTACCTCGGCCAGCAGACTCCCTCGGGCCGGGAGGTCGACGCGGCCCAAGCGCTCACGTACACCCTCATGTTCGGGTACGGGACCCGGGCAGCGGCAGTGTTCCTCCTCACCATGTCGACCCTCGGCGTGCGAAGCAGGGCCTTCCCACTATGGCTGGCGCGGGCCGGGTATGTCGTGGCCATCGTCCTGCTGCTGATCGTCACCTTCTTCGACTGGATCATCCTCGTGTTCCCCGCCTGGATCGCCCTCGTCAGCCTCTTCGTCATGCGGCGCCAGAAGGCTCGCCGTCTGGCCGCAGCTGCCGCCCGAGCCGGCGAGGGACGTGCCGGCCTAGCGACCGACGCAAGTCAGGCGCGGATCACCGGACGCCGCGGTATCCGAGGTTCTCTCGGACCTACTGGGCCGCCGTCTCGACGTGATGCCTGGCGGGGCCGCCGATGCCCTGGGAGTCGGTGCCGCGCGCGAGGTCCTGGTCGATGCGGTCGCCGAAGGCCGCCGCGGCCGTCGCCTCCAGCCGGCGCAGCTCGTCCTCGACCGCCGGCCGGTTCTCGGGCAGGACGAGGTCGGCGAGCTGCTCGAGCAGCGCACGCAGGCGGCGCACCACCTGGACGCTGTCGCCCCCGTACTCGCGGATCTCGGTGACGCCCAGCGACAGGTAGTCCCGCCAGACCCGGACCGGCAGGACGACGCCTGCCGATTCGGGACCCGACGCCGCCGGAGCGCTCGGCATCTCCGCGGTCCCGATCATCCGGAGCGTTGCGCCGAGGTGATCGAGGATCTGCACGGCCGTCGACGGATCGTTGACGGCCGGCGACAGCGCCCTGGTCGCAACGTCCACCATCACCCGGATCGCGAACGCCGGGTCCTGCTCGATCGTCCGCTCGACGCCCATCGAGACCATGCCCGCGAGGCGATGCACACCGGAGACCGACTGCTGCGTCCCATGGACCTCGATGAGGGTGGCGCCGACGGGCACGAAGTCGCCGACGCCGTGGCGGAAGACGAGCGTGCAGGCGTGGTCGCGGGCGAAGCGCGTGAGTCCCGGCATGTGCAGGGCCTGGATGGTCCCCGAGCGCGTCGCTCGGACAACGGACACAGGCTCAGTGGCCGGTTGCCAGGTGCCGGAGGCCAGGAACGCGGTGTCCGGTCGCGACGCGTCCTCGAGCCATTCCTCGAAGGCGCGACGGCCTTCGTCGGCCATGTACGCCGCGACGGCCACGGGACGCATCCGGTGGACGAACCGGTCGAAGTACAGCACGAACAGCAGCAGGGCGAGGGCGACACCGCCGTTGGTGAGGCTCACGCTCAGGTCGGGCACGGATTCGGGCTGGATCTGGCGCATGACGAAGAAGGAGAACAGCAGGGTCCCGACGAGCACCGCCAGCAGGAGCTTGAGCCGGCCGTCGCGGTACCACATGCGCATGTAGCGCGGCGAGAAGGTGCCCGTCGCCATCTGGACGCCGAGGACCGTGACGGTGACCACGAAGCCGGTCAGCGAGGCGACCGCGCTGATCGTCGCCGACACGACGGCCGTCGCCGTCTCCGGCGAGTATGTCCAGGCCGACAGGACGCCGAGGGTGTCGAGCCAGAGGCCGACCTGGGCCAGGATGACGCCCACGACGCCCCCCAGGAAGGGGATCACCCACAGGCTGTTCTTGAGGTACTGCTGGGCCCGGAACAACAAACCCCAGCGCATGCTTCTCCTTCTCGAGTCGATGCCGTCTTTGCGCCAGTGTCATGCCGTGGCGGCGCTTGTCATCGACCTGCTGGGAGGAGGACAGCACGCGGATCGACGTCCCATGCCTGGAACAACGACACCCCGGCGCGGGCACGAGGCCCTGCGCCGGGGTGGATGTGTCTGATGGGGCGAACCATCGCCCCGGGGCGGGTGGCTAGCGGGACGGGATTGCCTGGGCGCTCTGGCTGCCTGGCAACCCCGTTCGCCTGATGGCTCCGACCGCTACCCCTGCGCCATCTTGGTCATGATCTCCTCGATGACCTTGCCCTGCTCTGCCAGTTCGCCACTACCGCTGAACTGGATGATCTCCGCGCCTTCCGCCGACTTGAAGTTGTGCGGAGCCGGCCAGAAGCACACGTCGCCAGCCTTGCAGGTCTCGACGGTTCCGTCCTTGTAGATGACGTCCATCGAACCGCTGATGACGTAGGCGTGGTGAGGAACCCCGCACAGGCCGTCCGGCATCGGCGCCAGCAGCGCCGTGAAGTCGGTTCCGGGCTCGAAGTGGTGGTAGGCGCACTGCATGCCGCCCCAGACCTTCTGCCAGATCTTGAGGCCCGGGGTCTGCTGGGTGACGAAGTCGTCGACCGGGTCCATGTCCTGCCATTGGCTTCTCACGAACTCACTCCTTCTTTGCCTCACTCGACCGGGAGTGGGGCCGTTGTATTCGGGGTGTGACCCGGCCGCCTCAACTTCCGTATGGGACCACGCGACGCCACGGAACGCCTCCTCCCTGTCGGATGATCTCGCCCAGGGTTGCCGGCGTCGCCAGCCTCCTTGACCGAGCGTGTGCTCGCGGGGTCGACAGGGTCCCGATCGCGCGGCGACCGTGGTGACGCGCGCCGCCCTTGCCAGCAGGAACTAGGTCCCGATCGCGGCAGCCAGCGCGTCGCACCATGTCTCGAGCGCCACCGAGAACCCAGACCCGAGCACGCTGGTGTCGGGTCTCGGCAGGCCCCCCGCCGCCAGGGCGCCCATGATCGTGTCGACGGTCGCGCGCCCCTCGATTGCTCTGACGGAGTCCGGGGCGCCCTCGATCCGCCCGGTCAGGTCCAGGGTCGCGAGCACGCATCGCCACCTCGAGGCCTCGTCGCGCGCCGGCGCGGCACCCGCAGGGAGCCACGAGCGGAGTAGATTTCCGTCCTCGAGTCGGACGCGGTCCGCGTTCCCGGTGCGCTCGACCTCGGCGAGTCCGGCGAGGGCAATGTCGGCGACGGCGCCCGCGACCGTGCGCTTGCCGAAGCGTGTGCGCGCGGCGAGGTCCGCGATCGAGCACGGTGACGGGGCGACGAGGAGTGCTGCAAGCACGTCGGCGCGCGCGTTGACGCCGAATCCGGCCCGGAGGCGCCAGACCAGCCTCGCCGGCGCAGCAAGGTCACGGACGACCACGAGGCCGGACCTTGAGGCGATGCCGTCCCAGAATCCTTCCGCCCCGCCTCGGTCAGCCAGCGGCCATGGTGGTCCGCCGGCCCGTCGCACGGCCCTCGCGAGCGCGGCCGTCTCGTCCGCCCCCTCGAGCTCCGACGTCACGGTCCGCAGGCGCGCCCCGTTGACCGCCGACCCGTGGCGGATGATCCAGGCTAGGGCGACCTCGGCGATCCGCGGATCCTGTGGCCCGAGCCGCGCCGTGGCGGCAAGCAGTGCCTCGAGGTCCACGACCGCGGTCTCCGCCGGGCCGTCGAGCTGGCCGCCGAGCGCGGTCCACTGGGCCGCGAGCCGGTCGAGTGCGGCCGCCCGCAGCCTATCGCCGGGCGTCATCACCGATCCCCTCCACGCCCAGCCGTGTCAGAACGGCGGCAAGCAGATCCCGGTATCCCGGTGACGGGTCCCGGAGCCGGGTCCAGTCGGCGGCGCGCAGGAGCTCGTCGATGGTCGGTTCCAGGGCCTGGAGGTCCGCGAGGTGACGCCCTGGAGCGGGCCAGCGGTCGGCCGACGCCCAAAGCTTGAGCGCCACCAGGTCCTCACGTCCTGCGATCCACAGCCGCAGCGATCCGAATGCAACAAGCCTGAGGCGCGCCTCGAAGCCGGCCGGCAACGGGCCATCGAGCAATGATGCCGGCCCCAGGTTGAGCCAGTCATCGGCGAGACCGTACGCCCGCGCCACGTCGATGGCTGCCCGGGCCAACTCGGGCGGCAGCATATCGAGACGGGCGATCGAGCCATCGGGCCGCCGCTCGCCCACGACATCGCCGTCCTTCGTCGGTCGCGAGACCGTGCCGCTGAGCAGGAGGGCCGCGCCGCCGACGATCACGAGGTCATAGGCGTACCCGCGCGCGCCGAGCACGTCGCCCAGCGCGCGGAACGCCGCGTTCAGCGAGGATCGGTCGAGATCGGCCATGTATGGAGTATCGCCTGTGGAACGCGCATGTCAAGTGCGCGAAACGCGCGAATAAGATGCGCTTATCGCCACGGACTGGTACGCACGCTGCCAGATGCTGGGATGGCGCTCGATTGGTGTCGGGCGCGCGCCGGCAATCAACGCCCGCCCGACGCTGGGCGTCTAGCCGTCGCGCGCGGGCGACGTCTGCCCGAACACCTCGTGCAGCACCGCGGCAACCGTCCAGTCGACCCAGTCCTCGTGCGACCAGCGGTACGTCCCGACGAGGAGGTGGTAGACGTCCTCTCCCACGTACAGCAGCAGGAGGTGCGTCGCCCGCTCCGGATCGAGCCCCTCGCGCAGCGGCGCCTTGGCGGACAGGATGTCGAGGATCACCCGGAAGCCGTCTGCGCGCCATGCCTCGCTCTCGGCCATCACAGCCGCGAGCTCCGGGTCATCGCTCGCCCGGGCCGCGAGGTTGAGCGGGATGACCCTCGGCATGATCTCGCCGACTCCGGTCACCAGGTGGCGCAGCGCCTCGGTGATCTCGGGCTCCTCTTCCATGGCGCGATACCACGGCTGCTCCTGCGGCGGGCGCGGCGCCTCCCATCCCAGCACCGCGAAGTCGATCGTCCTCGCCAGCAGGGCGGCCTTCGTGTGGAACACGAAGTAGACGGTCTGCACGGCCACCCCCGCGGACTCCGCCACCTGGGCCATCGTCGTCGAGGCATAGCCCTGGGTGGTGAACAGCCGGTGGGCGGCCTCCACGATCCGCTGGTGGGTGGCCCGGGACCGTTCTCGCCGGGTGAGGGTGGCCATCTCGAACCTCTTGACAGTGCTCGCGGAGTCGATACTATCCGATGTCTCGCTAGAGTGGACTCTAGTGAAGTATCGGATGGAGGCGCTGGCCATGCGTGGACTGCGGCGGCGGCTGTGGTGGGTGCTCCCGGCCCTGTCGGTCATGGTGGTCGTGTTCGGGGTCTCGGACCTCATGGTCGGGATCACATCGGACCCGAGCGTCACGGTCGCGATCATCGGGCTGACGCCCACTGAGCTCGAGACCGCGAGCGCCCCGGGCTACCGGCTGGCGGACTTCCTGGTCAGGACCCGGGGCCTCGAGGTCGCCGCGTTCGGCCTGCTGCTCACGATCGTCCTGCTGGTGCCCTATCGAGCGGCGCAGCGCTGGGCCTGGTACGCGGCGTTCATCCTCCCGGCCTGGGCGATCGCCGTGAGCCTCACGTTTCTCGCGTTCGGCATGGCTCCCGGTCAGCCTCCCCCGCCGGCGATGGTCTCGGGGCCGGTCTTCGTGGTCGTCTCCGCGGTCGTTCTCGTCGTCGATCGGGGTCGATTTCGCGAAGCGACGGCGGCCGCCTGAACGAGCACGCGCAGATGGAGGACGGATCGATGGAGTTCCCGGCGGCAGCACACCCGAGTGGCACGACTGGAGGTCTCAGGAGCGACACGGCCGTGAGCTTGAGCCGGGACCGGACTGAGGCCTATGGCCGGCGCCCAGCTCGCCCTCGTCGGTGCCGGCTGCGGCCTGGCGTGGTCGTGTGCCCTGCGCGGGTGGATGACCGCCATCGCCGGTCCCGAGTCCACGGTCACCTGGACTGGCACCTTCGGCGGGGTCCTCGTGCCGGCTACCGTCGTCGGCGGCCTGCTCGGCTGGGCGGAGGCGCGACATCGCGCCGGCCGACCACCGTCGGGCTGGCTGGTGGCCAGTCCCCTGCTGCTGGGGCTGGCGCCGCTGGCCGTGCCGGGTGTGCTCGCGAGCCTGTTGACCACGGGCCAGGGCTCTGGGGCGCTGGGGATGGTCGCGCTGGCGATGCTCGGCGGCTACTCGATGTCCGGCCGGGGAAGCCGTCGGCGCCGCATCGCCGCAGGCGTGCTCGGCTTCGCCGCGGTGCCTGCCTGGTGGCTGGCGCCGCCGATGACACCCGACCTGGACCAGGCCACGCCGTACGGGGCGCTGGTCGCCATGACGTTCACGGCGCTGTTCGTCAGCCTCGCCGCTGCCTGTGCCGTTCCGATGCGTGCCACGACGAGCCCAGGAGGACTGATCGATGGAGCTCTACCCCCTCGTCGTGACCGGGCACGTGTTCTTCGTCGTCGTCGCGTTCGGTGCCCACGGGGCCGCCGCACTCGCGATGGTCGAGGTGAAGCGGGACACCGACCGAGCACGCCTGGCAGCCGTCCTCGACCTGTCCACCCGGTCCTTCTCGGTGGCGATGTGGGCGTTGCTGGGTGCGGTGCTGCTGGGGATCGCCGCGATGGTGATGGGCGGTCACATGGGGCGCCTCTGGGTCTGGCTCTCCATCGCCGTGCTGGTGGCCATGGTGGTGCTCATGACGCCCCTCGCCGGCAGGCCGATGAACCGTGTCCGCAGGGCGGTCGGGCTGCGGTCGGAGCGCAACGGGCCGGGCGTGGACCCGGATCGCGAACCGTTGTCCGACGCCGAGCTGGCAGCGGCGCGAGCGGCCCTCCGTCCCGGGCTGGTCGCCCTGGTGGGCCTCGCGGGCACGCTGGCCCTCGTCTGGCTGATGGAGGCCAAGCCGTTCTGATGGGCACGTGCAGCCGCGCTACCGACTATCTCGATCGGGCGCCATCGAAGCCATGGTGACGGCTGCGGCGGTCTGCTCGCTTGTGCTCGGGTTGGGCTTCGGGCTGCCCGCCATCGTCGGCGCGCGGCACTTCGCCGAAACCGGCGAGGTCTGGACGTTCCTGGGTTTCCCAACGTACGGCGGTGGGCCGTTCGAGCGGCTTGGTCTGCCGACTTCGGTCCCGTTGCTGATCGGGTTCGTGCTGGTCTGCCTGGTCGAGGTGGTCGTCGGGGTGATGCTGCTGCTGGATATACCGCATGCCGCGACCGTCAGCTACCTGCTCCTGCCCTTCGAGTTCGTGTTCTGGATCGGCTTCGCGCTCCCGTTCGGCCCGCCATTCGGCATCGCCCGAACGATCCTGCTGCTGCTCGCCTGAGTCCCGACTACTCGTCGAGCCACCAGGCGCGCCACGGCCAGCCGGCGGCCTGAGCCCGACCGCAGAAGGGGCCCCAGGCTGGCCTATGGCGCTTGGCCGCGCGCTCCGTGCCGGGCCGACGATCCCCTCCTCGTACGTCGTCAGCAGGTCGAACAGCTCGGTCGCCGCGTACTGGCGGTCGTAGGTCCCCGCGCTCAGCTGGCGGATGACGCCTGCCTCGGCCAGCGCCTTGAGCGCCGCGAGCGTCTGCTGCTGGCTGACCCCGATCGCCGCTCGGGCGGTCGGTGCTGAGAGCACCGGCAGGGCGGGCAGCAGCGCGATGAGCTTGCTCGCCGCAGATCCGGCCCGCGGCCTGCCCGCGCGCTCGCGCCACGCTGCCTGCAGCGCCTCCACCTCGTCCGCGAGCTCGATCGACATCATGGCCGCGCGGGCTGCGGCGGTCGCGAACGAGCCGATCCAGGCGGCAAGGTTCCCCTCTCGGAAGGCAACCAGCCCCTCGACATAGGCGGCGGGGCGGGCCGCCAGGACGATGCTCACCGGCGGGACGAAGCGGGCGGCGACGCCGCGGCGCCGCAGCACGACGTGGACGAGAGCCCTGCCGACGCGGCCGTTGCCGTCGATGAAGGGATGGATGGTCTCGAACTGGGCATGGGCGACCGCCGCCTGCGGCACCGCGGGCAGGTCGTCGCGGGCGACGAAGGCGACGAGGTCCTCGAGCAGCGGCCTGACGAGGTCCTCGGGCGGCGGCACGAAGGCCGCATCGGACGGGTTCCCCAGTCGGCCGCCGATCCAGTTCTGCTCCTCGCGCACGCGGCCGGGTCGCGCGCGCTCGTCGCCTGCCATCAGCACCGCGTGGATCGCCAGCAGGTCGGCGACGGTCACCGGCTCGGTACGATCCCCGATCGCGATCGCCTCCTCCATCGCGGACACGTTCGCCGCGACGATCCTCGCGCTGCCATGCGCCGCGCGAGGATCGATGAGCGCGCGGGCCAGGTTGAGCGAGGACACGTCGTAGCCCTCGATCCGGGACGAGGCCACGGCCTCCGACCGCAGGAGCAGCGGGCCGATCGCTTCGAGGCCGCCTACAGACGCGCGGTCATTGAGCGCCCTGATCGCCGCCTCGGCATCCGCCGACAGGTCGGCGATCTCGAATGGGACGACGGGGCTGAGCGCGGCGATCTCGTCAGGGACGAATGCCTGGTAGAGGAACGAGGCACGCGCCCGGCGCCCGCCCATCGCGCCAGGGTCTCCCTCCCAGGTTCGCTCGACGGTCTTCGGCACACGGTCTCCGGCTCAACCCTTCAATCTCCCAGTCCGAATGAAGGGATGAGCCGAGATTGCGCCGCTAACCCTTCAATGTCAACCAGAGATCCAATGGAGGCGGGCGTGAGCCCGCGGCATCGAGTCACGCGGTGCCCCGGGGCATACCTACGCAATCCAGCTCCTGGCGCAGCTCGAGGGATCGCGCCGGAGAGCACCGTGGCGTGGCTCAGGGAGTTGGAAACGGCGCCCCCGACAGGGTTCAGGCATGGGTACGCCACCAATTGCGTCAGCGTCCCGATCGCGCCGCGGTCGTGGTGACGATCGCCGGAGACGCCGCCCTGGGAAGGGATGGAAGAGCTCAACGCCGATCGATATGAACGATATCTGGTGCTCCCGTTAGCAGCGCTCCGACAACGAACGATCCTGAGCACGGCCTGCTGCTTGCAAGTGGCCGCGGCTCCCACAAGGAGCCCGGCGAGTTCCGGCGCTCGCAGAACTGGATCGGCGGGACCCGTCCCGGGAACGCAGCCCTCGAACCGCCGCAGCCGGCTGACGCCTCTACGCCTACGACGAGTACCTCTCGATCCTGACGCAAGAGCCGGCGGTCTGAGGGCGGCAACGCCCGCGAGCGAACCTCCGCAGCGGGTCACCGCCGGTCGCTTCGGCAGGTGTACACCGATGGCGTCGCGCCAACATCATCACGAGCTGTAAGTCTTGCTGGCATGACAGTAAGGCGCTATGCTGCACTCATGGCTGGCACCAAGCGCAAGGTCACCCTCTACGTGGACGAGGACGTCCTGCGCGCAGCCCGTGTCCGCGCGGCCCGCACCGACAAGCGCGACTCGGAGGTCGTAGAGGCGGCTCTGCGCGCCTACCTCGGCTTCGAGGTGGTCGCCAGCGTGTGGGCACGCAGCGACCTGGGCGAGGACGAGGCGATGCGGCTCGCGGTGGAGGAGACGCACGCGGTGCGTGCGCAACGGCGTGCCGCGCGCGGTTCTTGACACCAACGTCCTCGTCGCGGCGCTGATCAGCCCGGGCGGCGGGAGCGCCCGGCTCCTGCTCGAGCTGCGCTCGGGTGCCTTCGAACTCATCGTGTCGCCGCTCCTCCTTGCCGAGCTGCGCGAGGTCCTGGGGCGCGACAAGTTCCGTCGCTACGTGTCGGAAGCGGAAGCCGACGCCTACGTCGAGCTCATCCGGAGCGAAGCCGTCGTCCGTGCCGATCCGGTGCCATCACCCGAAGCGCTCAGCGCCGATCCCGACGACGAGTACCTCATCGACCTCGCGCGTGACGCCGGGGCCGACGCGCTCGTCACCGGCGATGCCCACCTGCTCGACCTGCGGGCGGTCATTCCGGCCATGACACCCGCCGAGTTCCTCGAGACGCTGGCTGATCGCTGACGGCTCGGGGAACCTCATCGGCGCTAGCTGCTGCCGGAAAAGGTAGCAATGGCGCGCCCGACAGGTTTCGGACGCGCGTTAGCAACCTACGAGATCCCGATCGAGGGCCGCGATGAGTGGCTGGCCGCAGCGAGGCGGCTGGCGTGAGGACCCGGACCCGGGCTGGTCGAGGTCCAGGCGCCACCGACCGCGAGCTCGCGGTGGTCGCGGCCGTCCTCGTCGCCGGATCGGAGAAGGCCGCCGCCCACCGCCTCGGCCTGTCGCACTCGACCGTCAAGCACCACCTGGCGAACGCGCGGTCCAAGGTCGGGGCGGAGACGACCGCACAGCTCGTGTGGATCCTCGCCCCGCGGCTGCCCGAGCCCGAGGGCACAACCCCATCCGAGGAGTAGTCCGTCGGCCTCGACGGATCGGCCTGGCGACGCGCCTTCGGCTGCTTCGAATGCTGTTCACTCAAGACGTCGCGAGGGCCGGTCCCGGACGGGGACTCGGCCCTCGGAGATTGAGCGGCGCCTACTTGAGCCTGAAGTCCGCGGTGTGGACCGACCCGTCCGTGAGACCGAGCCGGAGCTGGAAGCAGCCGGTCACGCCCTTCGTGGTCTTCCAGTTGTACTGGTAGCGGCCGGATGCGGCGTCGTACTTGAGGCCGCTGGTGCTCGCCACGACGTACTCCTCCACCGCGTCAGCGGACTCCCCCGTGTCGCAGGAGATCCGGACGGCCTTGGGGTAGCCGGCGGCAAAGATGTCGAGCCCCTGGTCGCCGCCTAGGCTGAACTTCACCGGGATCGCCGACCCGGCCTTGGCGACGTTGAGCACGCCGTTGTCTACGGGAGCGAAGAAGCCGGTGAAGTCGTAGCGCACCCCCCCGGGGGCCCAAGATGGACGTCGGTTCGTGCCCTCCGTAGTGAGTTGGACCGGGCCCGTGCCGTCAGCGTTCATGGCGCAGATCTGTGAGCCACACGTGTAGGCCATTTTGGCGCCGTCGGGGGACCACGAGGGGTCTGTCCCTGGCGCAAGGTAGTGTGCGTTCGATCCGTCCGCGTTCATCACCCAGATCTCGCCGCCGTTCGTCGACGCGTACGCGATGCGCGAGCCATCCGGAGACCACGTCAGTCTCATGCCAAACGGGACGCCGCTCAGGATCGACACGGACCCACTCCCGTCCGGGTTGATCAGATAGATGTCGTTTCCGGCCGAGTACGCGATCTTCGCGCCGTCCGGAGACCACGCCGCCCCGTATGTGTCTGCCTCGAGCAGTAGCGAGACGCCCGTCCCATCCGCGTTGGCGATCACGAGGATGTTCCCGCCGCACCCATAGTCGAAGCATCCGGAGAAGACAACGCGCGTCCCGTCGGGCGACCAGGCCGGATCCCAGACCCATACACCGGCCCAAAGCTGTTGCGCGGCCGACCCAGTGACATCGGAGACGATCAAGGCGCCGCCGTCGGATCCATAGGCGACCCGCGTGCCGTCGGGGGAGAGGGCAGGTGTGTATCCAGTCGCCCCTGGTACGGCTGCCTGAGCGCTGCCGTCGGGCTGCATCAGCCAGATCTGCCCACCCCTCTCGAACGCGATCGGCCCGTTCGCGCCGGGGAACGCCGCCCGCGCCTGGGGCGGGGCGACGGCCGGCAGAAACAGGACCACGGCCGCGAACAGGACGACCACGCCGCGCCTCGCACGCATAGCGACCTCCCGGGACGCCCCCTCGCGGGTCGGTCTCGCCAGTGGCTCGGCGAGATCCGGTCGGTCGGTATCCGGGCCGCGCGTCATCGCTCCCCGCGAACGGCCTGACGATAGGCGGATGCGCACCCTCCGGCGAGGGTCATACGGCCCCCCGTGGTGGCGGCACCTCCCTCGTGCCTGCCGCGGAGGGTGGGCATGGCCCAAACGGCCAAGTAGAAACCGGGGGCCGCGGCCAGCACCATTCAGGCCATGACGGCGCGCTGGTCCGATCCACACCGACTCCCGGGCCCCCCGCTGTTGCGACCCCGGGTACGTCCGCGCCGTCAATCCCGTTGCCGGTCGATGAGCGGGGTCGAGCTGGTCGCGGCGTTCCTCGCCGGCGTGGTCATGGGCGGCGCCCTCGACCGCTTCGTGCTCCCGCTCCTCGTCGATGCCTGGATCGACCGACTGCGCCGGCATGGGCGATGAGCGCAGGGTCGATGCGTCCGACCGCCGCCGGGCCGACGTCTACTCCTCGGCCCGCATCGGCGCGGCTGCAGCGCTCACCCTCGTCCTGGTCGTGCTCCTCGTCCTCGACGTCGCGGTCCCGGACTACGACATCAGCCCCGGCATCCTCCTGCCCCTCCTGGGCGCGATCCTCGCGCTCCTGGGGCTCGAGGCCTCGGCCGTGTGGCGGGGGGTGAGGTGAGCTCGATCTACTGGGTTGGCTCACCAAAGTTCACCGCCGGCCACCCGGCCCCGCTCATCGCCCTCGTCCACCACCGCATGGTCGGCACGCTCCGCTCGACCGACGCCGCGTTCACCTCGACCGACGGACGGGAGGCCTCGACCACCTTCGGGGTCGGCTACGGCTGTGGTCGCGCCGGCCACCCCACCACCGCCCACGTCCACCAGTACGTCAGGCTCGGCGACCAGGCCTGGGGCAACGGCAACTGGGACCCCTCGGGCGCTTGGGACGACCGCTACCCGACGACCCTCGTCAACAGCCGCACGGTCAGCATCGAGCACCACGACGACGGCGGCCGCACCCGGGGCTCCGGCAAGGGCGTCGTGCCCGAGGCCGTGATCGCCGCCTCGATCGACCTCGATGCCCTCCTACTGCGCGGCGACCTCGGGGAGCTCAAGGCAGCGGGGATTCGGTTCCGCTCAGGCACCGAGACCGCGATCACCCGCGAGCTCCGGGCGATCCCGCTCGACCGCCACCACGTTATCGACCACCACTACATCGCCGGCAGGCTGAAGCCCTCCTGCTGGCGGCCCTGGGCGGACGATCCTGTGGGCTTCCCGCAGGCCCGCGACCTCGCCGCTCTCGCGCCGACGCCACACGCTCCGGAGGAGACCGTGAACAGCTACCCCGTGCCCAAGGTCCCGTCGGTCGCCACCGTGCCCGCGGGCACCTGGCTGTACGCGACGTCTGCGCTCGAACGCTCGCCCGACAACATCTGTGTCGACCCGGGGCGCGACATGCCCTACCTCGGCCAGCCGGCGAGCACCGTTCGCATCGTCGAGTACGTCGATGCGAAGGGCGTCCATCAGGGTCGCGCGATGTTCGCGAAGGCGTCCGAGGTCACCACCATCCGCCCCGCACCCGACCCCACGCCATTCAGCCAGGCGCAGCTCGAAGCTGCTGAGAAGACCGCGGCCGCGTCGGTCAAGGCGGCCGCTGACCGCGCGGCCGCGACGTACGGAGCGTGACCCGTGATGGATAGCCAGCCCGGCACGATCTGGGGCCGTGAACCGGCGATGGTGCTCGCCCTCGTCGAGGCGGTCATTGCCCTGGTCGTCGCGTTCGCCTCAACCTGGCGCCCGACCAGATCGGCGCCATCCTCGCCGTCACGGCGGTGGTCCTGGGCCTCATCACGCGCAGCCGTGTGAGTCCGGCGTGAGGGACGGCTACCTCCGAGGTTCGCTCACCCGGACGCCGACCGCCCGCCAGGTCGACGTCCTCGCAGCCTTCGTCGCCAGCGGCGGTTCCGTGGCCGACGCGGCGGCACGCGTTGGCGTCCGGCCGAGCACGGCGAAGCGCAACCTGGCCGACCTGCGGCACGCTCAGGCCTCAGCACCGAGCAGCTGATCTACCGCGGGCGGGCCGGCGGCTGGCTGGTCGTCGGAGAGCTGGAGCCGAGCTCAGATCGTGAAGATCCCGCTGCCCTCTGAAGGCCGTCAAGTACCAGGTCGAGCCCGTACTCGAATTCGTCCCCGTAGTCGTAGCCGGGCCTCATCGCTGAGATGTAGGCGACGAGGTTGGGGTAGGCGTCGAGGGGGAACGCCCGGAGCGTGACCTGGCCCAACTCCGCAACCTCCTCCGAGGGATCGAATGGGAGGTTCGCCATGAACAGGGCGAAACCGTAGATGTAGCTGTCCAAGAGCGAGTACGCATGCGCGATCGTCGGCATGTCGAGGCCTGCCGACCGCAGACTGCCGATCACCGCGTCGTGGTGGCGCAGGTTCGCCGGCCCCGGCTTCCGCCGCGACTCCATCAGGCCAATTGCCCATCGGTGGCGCAGCAACACGTCTCGTACCGAGATCGCCCGTTGACGCATGGCGGTCTTCCAGTCGGCTCCGCTGGCAGGCAGATCGATCTCGCTGAAGACGAGATCGACGATCCCGTCGATCACCTCGTCCTTGTTGGCGAAGTGGTAGTAGAGGGCCATCGCCTCGACACCGAGCTCCTGGCCGAGCTTCCGCATGCTGAGGGACTCGAGCCCACCCTGATCGGCGAGCTTGACCGCGGTGTCGAGCACCAGCTCCCGGCTCAGCGGGACGCGTCCCTGTGCTCGCTTGCTCGTCTGCGTCAATCGGCCTCCTCTGGGACTCGGTCAACCGAACGATTTCGGGGTTGACATCACCAACTTTACATCGTAAAGTCCGATGTGGCAACTTTACATCGTAAAGCCACAGGAGACCCCATCAATGCAGGCAATCGTTCAAGACACGTACGGCGCGGCGGAGGTCCTGGAGTCACGGGACATTGATCGGCCCGAGATCGGCGAGGGCGAGGTCCTGGTCCGTGTCCATGCCGCATCCATCCACGTCGGTGACGTGATCGTCATGACGGGCTCGCCGTACCTCATGCGGATGGCAACTGGAATGCGCAAGCCGAAGAACCACGTCCCGGGCACGGACATTGCGGGGACGGTCGAGGCGGTCGGCAAGGACGTGAAGGGGCTCCGGCCGGGCGATGAGGTGTTCGGGTGGTGCACGGGCGCCTTCGCCGAGTACGCATCGGCAAGCGAAGACCACTTCGCGCTCAAGCCAGCCAACCTCACCTTCGAGCAGGCCGCAGCCGTCGGGGTGTCCGCGACCACTGCCCTGCAGCTCCTGCGCGACAGCGGACATGTCCAGCCCAGCGACAAGGTCCTGATCAATGGGGCATCAGGAGGCGTGGGCACGTTCGCCGTGCAAATCGCCAAGGCGTTCGGTGCCGAGGTGACCGGCGTGTGCAGCACCAAGAACCTGGAGCTGGTCCGCTCAATCGGGGCCGACCACGTCATCGACTACACCAAGGAGGATTTCAGGAAGGGTGGAGCGCGCTACGACCTCATCCTCGACAACGTGGGTGACCACTCGATGGCGGCGACCCGGCGGGCTCTCACGCCCAACGGCGTGCTGCTCTCCAACGGTGGCGGACACGCCGGCGGCGCGCTCGGCCGCGTGATCCGGCTCGCGATCGTGTCGATGTTCGTGCGCCAGCAGGGCAAACCGTCCCCCAAGTTCGAGAACCGAGCTGACCTGCTGGTCCTCAAGGAACTCGTCGAGGCGGGGAAGGTCAAACCGGTGATCGCCGGGACCTGGCCACTGCGAGAGGCGCCCGAGGCGATCGGGCATGTCGCAGCAGGACATGCGCGAGGGACGGTGGTCATCGCGATCGATCGGGCAGCGGCCTGAGGGGTGGCCGCATGAACGAGCCGATGCCGATGGGCAGACCCGTTCAGCGCTCACCGAGCCGGTGGATCGACCGGAGGCATGACGTTCAACCCCAAAGCTCACTTGATCGAGAACGGAGCCGATCGATGCCAGAGGTCCAGATCAAGCTGTCAGCGCTGTGGGTAGCCCTGATGCTCACCTACCTGCTGGGGGACGTCTTGCGGTTCTGGAGCGGCGACGCCACCCCGGGCCAGTTCGGCAGCCTCAAGCAGGAGATGGTCCCGGCGGCGCTGATGTTCGTCGCCGTCCTGATGCTGATTCCTATCGTCATGGTCGTCTTGTCCGTGACGTTGTCCGGGCAGACGCTTCGCTGGGTCAGCGTCATCGCCGCGGTCGGTCTCTTCGCCTTCAACGTCATCGGCCTGCCGACGTACTCGGGGCTGTACGACAAGTTCCTCATCGTCGTCGGGCTGGGATGGAATGCTGCCACGGCCTGGTTCGCCTGGACCTCGTATCCGTAAGGCGGCCGTCAACCCACCTGCGCTCGCTGCCGACGAGCGCCTGGGCTTTCGGACCGCCGGCGACCGACCGCGCTTGACGGCGGGCTGCGGGTCTGGGTCCTGGTCCGCCCGACCGGATCACGGTGGCGGGGCCCCGCATCCTGGGGATCCGGCTCACCTCGGCGGCCTACGCGCACGGATTGGCGCTGGCGCTGCCCGAAAAGGTTGCAATGGCGCGCCCGACAGGATTTGAACCTGCGACCTTCGGCTCCGGAGGCCGACGCTCTATCCACTGAGCTAC
>CAVOWV010000014.1:0-155802 GCA_963700245.1 uncultured Chloroflexia bacterium | reverse complement strand
GCGGACGGTCTCGCCTGTAGGCGCAGCTCGGGCCGCGCGGTAGATACCCGTCGTAGGTGTACTGGCACTCCAGCCGGAACCCGGTTGAGAACCGCGCCGAGGGTGCTTGCCCCGGCCCGAGTCAGCGTCTCCCGGGCCACACGGACGACCCGACGCCGGCTTCGACCCGCGTCGATCACGAGCAGGGTCCCGTCCACGAACGAGCTGAGGATGGCCGCGTCGGTGACCGCCTGGAGCGGCGGGCTGTCGAAGATGACGAGGTCGGCCCCTTGCCGGCAGGAGCCCCAGGACCGCCTGCATGCGATGCGAGCCCAGCAGCTCGGCCGGATTGGGCGGGAGCGGGCCCGTCGTGAGGACTCCGAAGGTTGGTCTGCTCGGTCGGGTGGGCCACGGACGTCCAGGCTCACCGTGTCGTCCCGCAGCATGGTCGTCAGGCCGCGGTTGTTGGGCAGGTCGAACATCTCGTGCACGCCGGCTTGCGGAGGTCGGCGTCCACCAGCACGACCGCTCGGCCCGGCCTGGGCGAAGACCACGGCGAGGTTCGACGCCGTCATGGTCTTCCCCTCGCCCGGGGCCGCACTCGTCACGAGGAGGGTGTGGAGCGGCGCGTCCACGGAGGCGAACTCGACATTCGTGCGCAGCGTGCGATAGGCCTCGGCGGCGCTCGATCGCGGATAGAGGAGCCCGGCGAGCAGGTACATCTTGCGCTGGCCGCGAGCAGTCCGTATCCGCGCGATCGTGCCCAGGGTGCTCAGGCCGGCGACCTCCTGGATGGCGTCCGGGTCCTTGATGGAGTCGTCCAGCTGCTCCACGAGGAACGCGATGCCCGACGACGACCAGCAGCCCCAGGGCCGCGGCGAGGAGCGTGTTGAGGAGCGTCCTCGGCCACACCGTAGTCGTCGGCGCGTCGGCCGGCTCGACGACGGTGAGCAGGTTCGTGGCGCTCCCCGACGAGAACGAGAGCAAGCGTGGCGTACGTCGAGCGCAGGCTGGCGAGCCGTCCCTCCAGGGCCTGCAGCTCCGCCTCCTGCTCCGCCGTCCGATCCGCCGATCTGCGATCAGGGCGTCCGCTCGCGACCTGGGTGGTCCCGATGAGGTCCTGGGTGGCCGCGAGATCCTGGTCGATCGACTCCTGGAACTCCGCCGCGCGGCCCTGGATGGTCGGCGAGACGGCGATGAGTTGCTCGGCCAGTGCGTTGGCGATCGCCGCAGCTCGGGCCGGGACCGGTCCTGGGCGGTGATGGTCAGCAGCGTGCTGTCACGCGGTGCGTCTCACCTGCACCCGCTTCGCGAGCTCCCCGGGCGTCGTCTCGAGGCCGAGGTCCTTGATCACGCTCTCGAGGATCGGCCGGGTCTTCGCGACTGCCGCGTACGTCGCCGACAGGTTCTGGGCGACGAGGAGCTGGCTGTAGTCCGGGTTCGCGGCCGACAGCGCCTGGCCGACGATCAGCGTGGCCTTCGCCTCGTAGACCTTCTGCTGGAGGTTGCTGACGACGAACGCAGCGGCGCCAGCCACCACGGCGGCCACGAGCATGAGCGGGAGCCAGGCCCGAGCCAGAGCCATGAGTCGGCGGAGATCCACGGGGCGTCACTCTCTCCTGCTTCGTGGCGGGGCGATTCGTCGCGCGACCAGCGCCTCGCGAAGCATCGGCCACGATATCCGGCACCGTCAACCGTGCCTATCGGCCAATCGTCCTGAAGGGGCCCCGCCCGCACGCGGCGCGCTCCTCAGCCGAGCACGGCCCGGACCGTCTTCAGGAGGATCTGGAGGTCCAGCAACGTCGACCGGCGATCGAGGTACTCGGCGTCCAGCCTGAGCTTCTCAGGGAGGATCTCCTCGCGATATCGCCGCTCGGCGTCGGGCCCGACCAGGTGGTCCGCCTCATCGTGGTACGCGAGCTGGGCCAGGCCCGTGATCCCTGGCTTGGCCGAGAAGACGCGCCGGTGCAGGGGGTTGGACAGGTCGACGTACACAGGATCCTCCGGGCGCGGCCCCACCAGGGACATCTCTCCCCTGACGACGTTGACCAGTTGGGGGAGCTCGTCGATCTTGTACCGGCGCAGGATGCGGCCCAACCGCGTCACCCGCGGATCGCGGTCGATCGTGACGCGCGACCCGCCCGCACCCTCGGCCATCGTCCGGACCTTCAGGACCGTGAATCACGCGGGTCCCTTCGCCCACCCGGCGAGCCCGGTAGAGGAATCGGCCGCGGTCCCCCGACAGACGCATCGCCATCGCCGCCCCGGCCAGGACGGGCGTGCCAGCGCGAGCGCCAACGAACCGAGGGTGATATCGATGATCCGCTTTGTGTCCACGTTCTCGGACCTCGAGCCCTGTTGACCATCACGTCCGTCGGCCCATCAGGTACCGGACGGACGGAGCGGCCGGCCGCGGTATTCTCCGGCCGTGACGCTTCGGACTCGACGCCCGTCCCTTCCTCCCGTTTGCGCGCCCGTCGATCACGGAGCGCGAGAAGCAGGCCGTGCTCGAGGTGCTGGACTCGGGCTGGCTCACGACCGGCCCGCGGACGAAGCTGTTCGAGGAGCGCTTCGCCGCTACCGTCGGGACCCGCCACGCCATCGCCCTGAACTCGGCCACGGCGGCGTTGCACTTGACGCTCGAGGCGCTCGGCGTTGGGCCCGGCGACGAGGTCATCGTGCCGACCTGGACGTTCGCGGCGAGCGCGGAGGTCGTCGCCTACCGGGGTGCTCGGCCCGTCCTGGTCGATATCGATCGACGGACGCTCAACGCCACGCCCGAGCAAGTCCTCGCTGCAGTCACGCCGCGGACCAGGGCGGTCATCACGGTCCATATCGCCGGCCTGCCGGTCGAGGTCGAGCGACTGGTCGCGCTGCTCGAGCCCCGTGGCATCGCGGTCGTCGAGGACGTGGCGCACGCGTTTCCCAGCCGGATCGGCGGGCCCAACGGGCGCTACGCCGGGACATTCGGACGAGCCGGAGCCTTCTCGTTCTATGCCACGAAGACGATCACGACCGGCGAGGGCGGCATGCTCGTCACCGACGATGACTCGATCGCTGACCGGGCCCGGATCATGTCGCTGCACGGGATCAGCCGCGATGCGTGGAACCGCTACGCAGCGAGCGGGTCCTGGTACTACGAGATCGAGGACGCTGGCTACAAGTACAACATGACGGACATCGCCGCCGCGCTCGGGCTCGTCCAGCTGGAGCGGGCGAACGAGCTTCTCGCCGCACGCCGGTCCATCGCTGCCGCGTACACGAACGGGTTCAGCATGTCGGCCGCGGCTGACCTGCTCGAGCTGCCGCCGGACGCGGATGACGGCTCACACGCCTGGCATCTCTACATCGTCCGCCTGGGGCTTGACCGCCTCGCGATCGATCGGGCCGCCGTGATGATGGCGCTCCGCGAGGCAGGGATCGGTGCCAGCGTGCACTTCATCCCACTCCACCTGCACCCCTACTACCAGAGGCGTTGGGGCACGCACCCGGAGGATCACCCGGTGGCGACTGGGGAATACGAGCGCGTCCTCTCGCTGCCGATCTGGCCCGGCATGACGAGCGACGACATCGGGCGAGTTGTCGCCACGCTGGCCGCGATCCTCGATGGCTCCCGCCTGCGTTGAACTGGTTCCGCGACTGGTTTCGCGACCCCGTCAACGGGTTTGGAGACTACGCCTGGTTCACCCCCGGCCTCGTGGTCTCCGTGGTTCTCGCGCTGGTTCTGCGCGGGGGCGTCGCTCGCCGCCTGCACGTGAGCCACACCTTCGCCGCGCTGCTGATCTTGAGTCTCGGGGTCGCCCTCGCGGCGACCGTGACGCCGAGCCGCGATGCCCTCGCGGGCATGCCCCAGGTGTCAGTGGGATGTGACCTGTCCCGATGGGGGCCGGCGCCGTGGAGGGAGTATCTGCGCGTCGGGGAGACGAGCCTCAACGTCCTGCTGTTCATCCCGCTCGGAACGCTCATCGGCATGCTTCCGCGCTCGTCCTATCGGGTGCCGATCCTGATCGCCGCGATCGTCCTGCCGTTCGCAGTCGAGATCTTCCAGCTCGTCGCCACACCGCTCGGCCGCGCGTGCCAGAGCGCGGACGTGATCGACAATCTGCTCGGCCTGGTCCTGGGCCTCGGCGTCGGACTGCTAGTGACCCGGATCGTGCGTCGAGCCTGACTGCCCGTACTGCGCACGGCCAGCATGGCCATGGAGTGGTGCCAGGGCGCACCACTGTCTGCGCTTAGGCCCGGAAATGTAACGCCAGAAGTACTAGTAACGATAGGCCGTTTGCCCTAGTGTCCTTGGTCCGGGGAGCATCGCGGGATCGGCGGCGCCGTCGCGGAACTCGAGGTCGATCAGAGCGATAGGCCGGGGGTGGTTGTCGCTCGTTGGGCACTGCTTGGTCACCCGGAGCGTCGACCGGCGCGAGGGGGCACATTGGCAGTTCGTCGTTCCGTCAGGCCACCGCTTTCGCCGTGGACGGCGCCGTCCCGGACGCACCCGACACCGGTCGGTGAAGTCCCAGGTTGGGCTCGGCCAGGCGATCCTCCGCCTCGCTCGCAACATCCGCGGGCGATACCTGCTGGCGATCGACCTCGCTCGGCATCGTGGCTGGCCGCCTACCTCGCACTCGCGATCCGGCTCGACGCGACTGGCCGCCCCCCTCAGCGTCCCCGCGTTCCCGCTGATCGTCGCTCCTCCTGTTGTCGGTGCGCACCGCCGTCAACGTGCGGCTTGGCCTGTACAGCCGCCGCTGGAGGTTCGCCAGCATCCCCGAGCTCGAGCGGATCGTGGGCGCCGCCGCGCTCGGGTCACTCGTCGCCATGGCGGTCTTCTACGGGACGGCCGTCCTCGGCGGTCCCGAGTGGACGGAAGGGTTCCCGCGCTCCTTCTGGCCGATCGAGCTCCTGCTGAGCGTCACCTTCCTCGGCGGCGTGCGGTTCGGCATCCGGGCGGCCGCCGAATTCGGTGCCCGCGCGAGGTCGCCATGCGGCGGCCGACCGCCAGGCGACGCTGCTCTACGGCGCGGGCGACGCCGGCGTGCTCGTGGCCAGGTCCGCGACGCGCTACAAGGCCTCCGGGGTGCGCCCCGTCGGGTTCCTCGACGACGACCCCGCGCTGGCCGGCGGGATCGTCGCCGGGCTGCGCGTGTTCGGCGGCCTCGAGTCGCTCGAGTCGGCGATCGCGGCGACGGGCGCCACGAGCCTCCTCATCACGATGCCCAGTCGCATCCGGCGCCGCCATCCGGCGAGCGATGGAGGGGGCGCTGGCGCACCAGCTCGAGGTCCGCACCGTCCCCCCGGTCACCGACCTGATCGACGGCAGCGTCGATGCCCATCGCATCCGTCGCGTCCGGGTGGAGGACCTGCTCCGTCGCCCGATCGTCACCGAGCATGCCGTCAACGTCGACGAGATCATCCGCGACCGCACCGTGGTCATCACGGGCGGGGCGGGCTCGATCGGGTCCGAGCTCGCGCGCCAGGTCTTCGCCTTCGGGCCGCGCCGCCTCGTCCTGGTCGATCGCGCCGAGAGCCCGCTCTACCTGCTGCAGCGCGAGCTGGAGACGCGGCGAGCCCAGGGTCGAGGGTCCGGTGAGCTGCGCATCCACCTCGCCAACGTCGCGAGCCGCGCCTCGATGGACCGGCTGATCGCCGAGGAGGCCCCGAGCGTCATCTTCCACGCCGCGGCCTACAAGCACGTGCCGATGATGGAGGAGCACCCCTCCGACGCCGCCTACGTCAACATGGGCGGCACCATGGCGCTGCTCGAGGCCGCCGCGGCGGCGAACGTGGACCGGTTCGTGTTCGTGTCCACGGACAAGGCGGTCCGACCGTCGAGCGTCATGGGCGCGAGCAAGCGGATCGGCGAGATGCTGGTCGCGGACGCGGCTCGCCGGACCGGGCGTCCGTACGTGTCGGTCCGGTTCGGGAACGTGCTGGGCTCGACGGGGAGCGTCGTGCCCATCTTCAAGGAGCAGCTCGAGAACGGTGAGCCGCTCACCATCACCCACCCGGACATGACGCGCTTCTTCATGACCATCCCCGAGGCCGCCTGGCTGATCCTCGACGCGGCCGCCCTGGGCCGCAACGGCGACCTCTTCGTGCTCGACATGGGCGAGCCCGTCCGCGTGATGGACCTCGCGCGCGATCTCATCCGCCTTGCCGGCCGCGACCCCAGCAGCCAGCCGATCGAGACCATCGGCCTGCGGCCGGGCGAGAAGCTCCACGAGGAGCTGTTCTACGACATCGAGAGCGTCGAGCCCACGCAGAGCCCCAGCGTCCTGCGGACGATCTCGCCGCCGCCTCCCACGGACGTGCGCGACGAGGTGCGCCGGATGCTGGCGCTGGCGACGGGCGGCGACGACGCTCGGCTGCGCGACGCGATCCTCGGCTACGTGCAGACGCACGACAGGCTCCCCGACGAGGAGTCGCAGGTCGTGGTCGGGCCGGCGCCGAAGCCGGCATCGATGCCGGTCGCCGCCGTCCAGTAGCGGCGTGCCCGGCACGGTGCCTCGCGCTGCCCGACACGTGACCGGTAGGGGTCGTCGCGCGTCGTGCCGTTGAGCTACCTCGCGGTGATGGACCCCATCGGCGCCGGCATTCCGCGCAGCCCAATCGCCGTGATCGTTGCCTTCGTGCTCGCGCTCGTGCTCTGTGGCTGGGTCGCGCGTCGTCTTGGGACGAGTCGCGTCGTGGCCTGGCTGCTCCTGGCGCGACCTTCGTCATCCTGGCGGTAACCCTGATGCCGATCCGCTCGGCGCTCGAGCCCGGCGTGAGCGGCATCCTGACCTGCGACCTGTCCCGGATCGGGCCGGCATCAGTCGCGACCTACCTGCTGCGTCGACGACCCGACCTTGAACGTCCTGCTGTTCATCCCCTTGGGCGTGCTGATCGGACAGCTGGACCGCCGGCAGCACCGGGGTCTGCTGGTGGTTGCGGCCGTGATGCTGCCCCTCGGGATCGAGCTCGTCCAGGCACTCGTGGTGCCGCTCGGGCGGGCCTGCGAGGGCGGCGACGTGTTCGACAACCTTGCCGGGCTCCTCATCGGCCTCGCCATCGGCGTCGCCTGGCGGCGCGCGCGTCGGGCTGCGCAGACCTAGCTGTCGTCCCGGCCACCGGGCGAGGGTCACGACACCGTGTCGCCCGGCCTCCAATCGATCACCTCGGCCGTCCCGCCGCGTGCCGCGATCGCGTCGGCCAGCTGCGCCGGCGTGCCGGCCAGGATCGGGAACGTGCCCCAGTGGATCGGCAGGACGTGGCGCACGCCCAGCAGCTCCGTGGCGAGCGCCGCCCCGACCGGGTCCATCGTGAAGTGGCCGCCGATCGGCAGCATCGCGAGGTCCGGCCGGAACAGGTCGCGGATCAGCGTCATGTCGCCGAACACCGCCGTGTCGCCGGCGTGGTAGATGCGGAACCCGTTCTCCAGCTCCACGACGAAGCCCGCGGGCTCGCCCAGGTAGAGCGTGGTCTCGCCGCCGGCGTTCCAGTCGCCGGCGGAGTGGTCCGCCGGCACCATCGACACCCGCAGGCCGGCCACCTCGAGGGTGCCGCCCTTGTTCATGCCGGTGAGCTGGTCGGAGCCGCCGGGAAGCCGCCGCGAGAGCCACAGGCTCATCTCGTGGATGCACGGCCAGGCCGGGCGGAGGCGCGCCGCGAGGGCCACGGCATCACCCATGTGATCGCCGTGGCCGTGGGTCACGAGCAGCAGGTCCAGCTGCTGCTGCGTGTCCGCGCTGCGCGGGCTCATGGGGTTGCCCAGCCACGGGTCGAACAGGATGACCTTGCCGCCCGGTGTCCTGACCTCCACGGCGGCGTGCCCCAGCCACGTGAACGAGGTGTCCCGACCGATCGCCATCAGAGCTGCCTCCCGCCGGCGTCAGCCGGCCGTTGCGTGCGCAGGTACCGACGACCCAGTATGCGCCCGGTGCCGGGCGTCGCGCGAGGGGCCGCTACACTCCCGCGGTGCCCGCGGAGCAGATCGCCTCGAACCTGTCGCTGATCAACTGGACGCTGCTGACCGGAATCGCGGTCGGGTCGTTCGTCCTCGTGGCCCTCGCGCGCCTGCGCACGGCCGCGACCAAGGGGTACCTCGGCTTCACGGCCCTGTGCGCGGTCGGGTTCGGGGTGATGGCGTACCTCTCGGACACCGGGCTTCCGGTCATGGTCGTGGGATCGCCGGTGACGGCCGACCCGGCCTACGACGCCCCCCGGCGCGCGGCCCTCGTCGTGTTCGTCGTCCTCGCCCTCGTCACGGCGATCGTGCTCGGTCGCGGCGGACGCGCGGTGGTCCCGGGCCTGGCCGGCGCCGCCGTGGGACTGGCGGTCCTGGTCCTGGGCGGTCTCACCTGGGGCGGGCACCCAGTGGGCGTGGCGATGCTCACGATCCAGTTCGTCGCGCTGGCCCTGGCGACCGGGGGCGTCTTCGCCGCGATGATCCTCGGGCACTGGTATCTCGTGACGCCCAAGCTGCCCGAGGCGCCGCTGGTCCGGGTCTCGCTCGGCCTGCTGTGGGTCATCGCGATCCAGGTAGTGCTGTTCGTGGTCTGGACCTGGACCGGCGCGGGGCCGGGTGCCACGGGCGGGCAGTTCGCGGCGCTGTTCGGGCCGTGGGCGCTGTTCGTCTGGCTGCGCCTGCTTGTCGGCCTCGTGTTCCCGCTGGTGGTCTCGTGGGCGGCGCTCCAGACGGCTCGCACGCGGTCCATGGAGTCCGCGACCGGGCTCCTGTACATCAATGTTGGGACGGTCGCCGCGGGTACGATCGTCGCGGCCGGCCTGTACTTCGGCGCCGGGCTCCTGGTCTGAACGGAGGTCACCGATGAGCGTCCTGCCGCCGCTGCGAATCAAGGTGCGGCTGTTCGCGATGCAGCGCGAGACCGCCGGGACGAGGGAGCTGCGCCTGGAGATGCCGCTGGGCGCCACGGTCGAGGACGCGTGGGCGGCGGTGGTCGAGGTCGTGCCGGCGCTCGCCTCGGGGCGCTCGTCGCTCCGGTTCGCGGTCAACGGCGACTACTCCGCCCTGGATCGCCAGCTCGCGGACGGCGACGAGATCGCCTGCATCCCGCCGGTCAGCGGCGGCTCCGGCGGCCTGGGCGGCGCCGAGGTCGACGCCGACGCCGACGCCGACGCCGTGGCCGACGCCAGGTCCGACGCCAGGCCCGACGAGCGGCACCGGATCCTCGAGATCCGCGAGGCACCCTTCGGTGCCGGCCTGGCCGCGGAGCTCGTGGACCGCCTGGCCACGGACGAGGACGGCGGCGTGGTGGCGTTCCTGGGCCGGACCCGTGCAACGCCGGGCACCCCTGCGCCGGGCCAGGAGGACGAGGCCGTGCGCCATGCCGGGCGCGACGTGGAAGGGCTCTCGTACGAGGCCTTCGAGCCGATGGCCCTGGCGGTGCTGGAGGAGATCGCCGACGAGATCGAGGCGCGCTTCGGCGTCCGACGCCTGGCCATCGTCCACCGGACCGGTGAGGTGCCGCTGGGCGACACGTCCGTCGTCGTGGTGGCCGTGGCGCCGCACCGGGATGCCGCGTTCGCGGCCGCGCGCCACGCCATCGACGAGACGAAGGCGCGGGCACCGATCTGGAAGGCGGAGCGCTTCGCGGACGGGCACGTCTGGATCGGCCACGTGGCGCGGACCGGACCCGCGGGCGAGGACGGGTAGGCCCTCCGGCGAACGGGTCCTGACCCCGTCGGGGGATCACGGGGCACGCCGCGCACCGCATACTGCGGCCATGCACCTGCTCGGCGACGGGACGGACCTCGATGTGCTGCGGGCGCGCGCGACCGACATCGCCTCCGCGTGGGGAGCCGCCGCGGCCACGTTCACCACCGTCGGCCAGGAGCGGGCGATCCTGCGGCTGTTCGGGGTGACCGGTGTCGACCGGACGGGGCGCCCGCTTGCGGCCGAGGTCGTGGACCGCTACCTCGCGCCGGATCCGCTCCGCCTGGGAGGCGGGATCGCCCTGCCGTTCGCCATCGCCATGGCGGAGTACGACCTGCGGCCCCAGGAGCTGGCGATGGAGGTGGCGGCCGGCAACGTGGACCTGGGTCTCGAGGCCGAGCTGCTCGCCGAGCCGGACCGTCGGGCCGTGGCCGTCGCCAACGCCGTCGCGCTCGCCCGATCGGCGCTCGAGCGCGTGGATGCCAACCGCCTCGCCCGCCGGGAGCTCCTGGAGCTGCTGGGTGATGCGCCGCGCCCCTGGATCGGGGTCTCCCTGGCGTCGCCCGCGATCGTGGACGCGCTGGACGAGGCCGCGCGGGCGATCGAGGCGGGTGCGGACCTGGTCCGGGTCGAGGTGCCGCCCAGCCGCGAGCTCGCCGAGCTCCTGGGCAAGGCGGGGCACGCCGTCGACGCCTGGCGGGCCGCACCTTCGTCACGTGGCGGCCTGTCCACCCACGAGCCCCACGCCCTGCCGATCCCGACCGGCGCCCAGCGCGCGCATCTCGGTCCTGCGCCGGTTCGTCGATGAGGCGGGTGCGCGCCGGCGCGGATACGTGCGGCTCATGACCGATGCCCAGCCGCTCGCCGCGCCAGACCAGGCGGTCGTCGCCGCCTTCGAGCGCGTCGACATGGTCGTCGCCGACCCGATCCGAGAGGTGATCAGCGGCCGCGTGGACCCTGACCGGGCGCTGGCGGACCACGTCTTCGCGTACCGCCTGCTGTGCCGCGCCGGAGCGCGGGTGCTGGTGCCGGCCGGGCCGCTCCTCGTGGCGCCCGACCTCGAGCGTGGCGTGCCGTCCGATCCGGCGACGCGGGCGGGGCGTGCGCTCGCGATGCAGCTCCTGGCCGTGGCGCTCGCGCAGCGGGAGGGCATCCCCGCCGCCTCCATCGCGGTCGGCGCGTTTCCCGCCTGGCTCGTGGACGAGCCGGGCGCGCCCCTGCGGGCCGCTGCCGAGGTCGCGCTGCGCCGGGCACTCCTGCCGGATCATCCGCTGGCGTTCGTGGAGCCTTCGCTCGAGGACGGTCACCCGGAGGCGTGGCACGCGCTGGTCGCGGCCCTGCTGCCCGACGCGGGCGACGTCGACCTCGTGCTGCGGGAGCCGTCCGGCACGCCGGGGCCTGACATCGGCTTCACCCGCGCGTCCGCCACGGTGGCCACGGCGCTGCGGGCGGGCCGCTCCGCACCCGTGCTGTCGGGCGCAGCCGCCGAACACGCCGACCGCGCGGTCGCGGCTGCGCTGGCCACGCTGGCGGCGGTGGACGAGCGCGGTTGGGGCGCCGTCGTGGATCAGCCCATGGGGGCCGGCGCGGCCGGCCTGGGTGCCGCGGCGGTCGTCGAGCGGACAGGGGCGTTCGACCCGCTGTCGGTCGAGCCTGCCACGCCGCGCCTGAAGCTCTGCCTGGGTAGCGGCGTCGGTCCGCGCCGTCAGACCCGCGTCAGCTCGTCCGGCTCGTCGTCCGCGACGAGGCGCTCGCAGGTGGGGCAGTGCCACGCGGCCTGGAGCGGCGTCCCGCACAGCTCGTGGCGCAGCGGCTCGCCCACGCCGCCCCGGCGCGCCCCCCAGCCGGCCAGGAGATGGAGGGCTCCGGCGAGCTCGCGGCCATCGACGGTCAGCGCGTACTCCATGCGGAGCGGGCGCCGGCTGTAGGGCGTCGCGACGAGGATCCCCGCGCCCTCGAGGCGCCGCAGCCGGTCCGAGAGGATGTTGGGGGCGATCCCCGGCACCGCCTCGGCGATCTCGTTGAACCGCAGCGGGGCGGGGAGCAGGGCCTCCACGAGGAGCAGGCTCCAGCGGTCGCCGACACGGTCGAGCGCGGCCCCGAGGGCGCTCGGCGGCACGGGATTGGCTGGATCGGAGGGACCGGTCATCGCGGCCATGGTAGGCGAGGGACTTGCGGGCTGTCGCATCAGGTAGTAGATTGCAAATCGCAAGTCACTAGCCGCAGATGCGAGGCCCTCGTCCCCATGTCCGTCCTTGAAGAGCTCCAGGAAGCCGTCGCCGCCGTCGCGGACGCCGTCGGCCCGTCCGTCGTCGGGATCGGTTCCCGGCTCCGCGGCTCCGGCGTCGTCGTCGGCAACGGCCGCATCCTCACCAACGCCCACAACCTGCGCGGTCCGGAGGTGACCGTCCGGTTCGCCGACGGCCGGATCGCCCGCGGCGCCGCCAAGGGCGTCGACTGGGACGGCGATCTCGCCGTCGTGGAGGTCGACACGGCGGACGTCCCGGCGGTCGCCTGGGCGACGGGGGGCGCCACGATCGGCTCCGCGGTCTTTGCGGCCGCAGCGACTCCGACCGGCGGGGCGCGCGTCTCGTTCGGGTTCGTCTCGTCCGTGGAACGGGCCTTCCGTGGCCCCGGCGGGCGGCGCATCTCCGGGTCGCTGGAGCACACCGCCCCGCTGGCGCCGGGATCCTCCGGGAGCCCGCTCCTCGACGCGGACGGCGCGCTCGTGGGCATCAACACGAACCGGGTCGGCGAGGGGTTCTACCTCGCCCTGCCCGCCGACGCGGCGCTCAAGGCCCGCGTGGACGCGCTGGCCAGCGGCGAGTCGCGCGAGCGGCCCCGCCTGGGCATCGCGGTTGCACCCGCCCATGTCGCGCGCCGGCTGCGGCGGTCCGTTGGCCTGCCGGAGCGTGACGGCGTGCTGGTCCGCGGCGTGGAGCCCGGGTCACCCGCCGAGACGGCCGGCATCGCCGAGGGCGACCTGCTGGTCGCGGCCGGGGGCCGGCCCGTGGACGATGTCGACGCGCTCCACGAGATCCTGCGCGAGGCCGGGCTCCCGATCGAGCTGACGCTCGTCCGCGGCACGGAGGAGCGGACTGTCAAGGTCGGTGCACCCGAGCCGGACGCCCAGGACGGTAACGTCGGCACCGCCGAGCCCGCGGGGGATGGGCCTGTCCACTAGGCCGATCCTGCAGCTGCAACAGGTTCGAAGCGGGTCCCGCACGGGGCCCGCTTCCGCGTTCAGCTGCCCGGGGCCGCCCCGTCGATCTCGATCGTGACGGTCATGTTCCAGCGCAGGTCCTCGGGCACGGTGCCGGTCGGTGCCACCACCACCCGGTACGTGATGTCGCCCTGGACCGGCGACCCGTAGGCCCCCACGGACTCGACGGTCCCCGCGATCTCCTCGCCCGGCAGGCCGTCCACGGTCACCGTCGCGGCGGCGCCCTCGCGAACCCGCGCGATCGAGCTCTCTGACAGGTCGGATGTCTCGAACCGCCACTCCGACGCATCGGCGACCCGCGCCACCACCACGCCCGGCTGGACGAGGTCGCCCACGGCGGGCTCGATGGACACGATCGTCCCGGCGATGGGCGACGTGACGGCCAGGTGGTCCTTGGCCAGCTCCGCCGCGGAGACCCCGAGCTTCGCGCGCTGCTCGTCGGCCTGCGCGGCGGCGAGCCCGGCCTCCGCGGTCTTCAGGGCGGCCTGTGCGGCGGAGCGCTGGGCCCGCGCGGAGTCCACGCCCGCCTCGGCCTGGTCGATCTGGGCGTCGGCCTGGCGCTTGACGGCCCGCGACGCCCCCGACGGCACCTGGTCTCGTGCGGCAGCGGCGGATCGTCGCGCCGCTTGCGCCTGGGCGACGGCCGCTCCGGATGCCGTCACGTTCGCCTTCGCCTGCGCGACCGACGCCTCGGCTCGCGCCGTCGCCGCCTGCGCCGCCGTGTAGGCGGCGGTCGCCGACTCCACCTCGAGCGCCGCGGCCTCGTCGTCGAGCTGCAGCACGACGTCGCCCTCGGCCACGGTGTCACCCACCGCGACCGGGATCGCGGCGACCCGCCCGGCCGCTCCTGGCACCAGCTCCGCCCAGCGGACGGGGACCGCACGCCCCTCGGCGACGACGCCGGCGTCGGCCGGCACCACGCCCTCCAGCGACGCGGACGGCTGCGCCGAGGCGTCCGCCCCGGGACCCCCGATCCGGCCCGACCCCACGCCCACGGCGACGACGATCGCGATGGCGATGACGACGACCAGGACGATGGGCCAGCGGGAGCGGCGGGGCGAGGGCGGGTTGGCGGTCATGGATGGAGCCTCGTGACGGTAGGGGGCCATGATGCGGTGGATCGGCGATGGACGACGCCGGATCGGCGATGGACGACGCCGGATCGGCGATGAACGACGAGCGTTCGTGTGAGCGTGGTCATTCGTACGCGAGGACCTCGCGCACGGCGAGCCGGGTCGCCCGCCAGGCGGGCAGGAACGACGCCACCAGGGCGAGCACCGCGACCACGACCAGCCAGGCCAGGATGCCGTCGAGCGACGGCGTGAACGCGAGCGGCCGCTGCACGAAGGACTCGCCCAGCGCGTCGGACAGGATCTTGGAGATGGGCAGCGAGACGATGACGCCGATCAGCCAGGCGAGGAACCCGATGAGCAGGCCCTCCACCATGAACACGGCGAGGACCGCGGAGTCGCGGGCGCCGATCGCGCGCATGACGCCGATCTCGCGCGACCGCTCGACGACGTTCATCGTCATCGTCCCGGCCAGCCCCAGGCCGCCGACCACGCCCAGCAGCAGCGCCATGACGGACACGAACAACAGCATCGTCGTGAACAGCGCGTCGACGGACGCCCGGATCTCGCTCCGCGTCTGCGTCTGGGCGACCTCCATCCCCGCGCGGTCGAGCGTGTCGCGGACCGCGGCGCCTGTGTCGCGCTGGCCGGCTGCGTCCTGGCGCTCCGTGACGAGCATCAGCAGCCCGGCCTTGCCGGCGTCGCGGGTGAGCGTGTCGAGCGCGGCCGACGGCGCGTACAGGAACGGCCGCTGCGTCGGTGACTGGACGATCCCGACCAGCGTGAACTCCGCCTCCCTGCCCTTGGAGCGCAGGGTGATCCGGTCGCCGACCTTCACGTCCGTCTCGTCGTCGAGGAAGTTGCGGGTCACGACCAGCGCGTTGCCGTCACCCGGGACGAGGAACCGCCCCTCCTCGACGACCGGCCGCACGGTGGTCGCGCCGTCGGGCAGCCCGAACACGATCTGGTTGCCGCTCGTCGAGTCGTCCGGGCGCACGCGCTGGGCCGACGCGAAGGTCCACGGCTCGGCTGCGACGACCCCGGGCACCTGCTCGGCGGTGCGCACGAGGACGTTGGTGCGGGTGGGCTCCGTCAGCTGGACCTGGACGTCGTAGTTGAAATAGGCCAGCGTCTCGTCCACGGTCCCGCCGAGCGACGCCCGCAGCGTGAACACCGACATGAACACCGCCCCGCCCAGGGTGAGCGCCAGCAGCGTCAGGATGAGCCGGGACTTGCGGCGGAACGTGTTCCGGATCGAGAGCAGCGTGGGTCGCGACGGCCCCTTGATCTGCTGCAGGAGCCGGTCGAACCGCGAGCGCCCGAAGTTGTCCGAGATCCCCGAAGACGCGATCGCCTCGCGCACCGTCACGCGCACGCCGCGGTAGACGGGCCAGGCGCCGGCGGCGAGCGGCACCAGGAGCCCGATGGCGATCTCGAGCGCCAGCACCTGCGGCGGCAGGAAGAACTCGGACGCCTCGAAGTTGACCAGGCCGGCCGTGAACTGGGTCAGCTGCCAGGCGCCCAGCGCCCCCATCGGCAGGGCGACCATGAGGGCGACCACCGCGTACGCGAGCACGATCCCCAGGTAGACGCCGGCCACCTGCCGGTCGCGGGCCCCGACGGCCTTCATCATCCCGATCTGGCGGGTCTGCTGGGAGATGATCGCCGAGATGGTGTTGATCACCAGGAACCCTGAGACCGCGAGGCTGAGCACGCCGATCGCGCCCAGGATCAGGAACACCGCGTTGAGGACGTCCTGGGCCGGATGCTCGCCGGGCGTCGGGACCTGGACGAACGCGACCGGCGCCCCGGCCTTCTCCAGGCGGTCCCGGACCTCGCCGGCAACCGCGCGCGCCTGGGCCCGCGTCCCATCCGGGTTTGCGACCAGGATGCGGAGCTCGTCGAACGAGTCGTCGAAGCCGAGATCATCCAGGGTGTCGAACGTGACGTACCCGATGGCCTGGCCGAAGAAGTACGCCGGCGCCCCGCCGGGCTCGTGCGCGAAGCCGCCGGTGACCAGGGTCTTCGTCCGGTCCGGCCCCAGCTGGACGGTGATCGTGCGGCCCTCCTGCAGGTCCGCGACCGTCCGGCTGGAGCGCTCGAACACGATCTCGCCGCGCCGGGGTGGCCAGGTGCCCGATTCCGGGCTGACGAGGTCCATCGCCTGGGCCTCGTAGTCGGGGAGCGCGGTGAGCGCGAGCTCGACCGTCTCGCCGTCGGGCTTGACCATGCGTGCCGTGGCGCTTCGGCGGCCCTCGGCCTCGGCGACGCCCGGCATCCGCGCACCACGTCCACGAGGTCCTCGTCGAACGGGACGGTCGTGAACAGGCTGGCCGACGAGGGCTTCGTGGCCACGTAGCCGCTGGCCAGGTTGCGCTCGAGCAGCGCGTTCGCGCCCGCGATCGTTCCCACCGCCATCACGCCGACGGCGATCGACAGGACGACGAGCAGCGATCGGACCCGGTGCTCGCGGAGGTCGCGCACGACCTTGCGCCACCGGACCCCTCCGAGGGCGGGCAGGTGCACGCATGCCTCCAGTGAGTGGGGGAGACCGGCTGGCCCACCGTGACTCCGCGGCGAGTGTAGCCGCGGACCGGGTTGGGGGCTGCGGAGCGGGGCTCGTCCCGTGGCGAACGCAGCGCCGGGCGACGAGACCGCGCCGGCTCGCTGACCTCGTCGCGCGCCGCAGCCAGAAGACTCGGCGCACTTGATCGCCTCCAATGGCGAACGATCTTCGGTAATGTGATCCCGTAGCCGAAGATCGTGCCCACCAGGAGCCGCCGCCGTGGTACACCCCGCTCGTGACGAGATCGATGACGCCATCCTGCGCGAGCTCCAGGTGGACGGCCGGCTCACCAACGCCGACCTCGCCCGCCGCATCGGGCTCTCGCAGGCGGCCACTCACGGGCGCGTCCGGCGCCTGGAGCGCGACGGGATCATCGACCGCTACGTCGCCCTCGTGGACCGCGAGCAGGCGGGGTTCGACCTCCTGTGCTTCGTCTCCGTCGGCCTCCGCGCCCACGGCCACGACGACGTCGAGCGCTTCCGGGAGGCCGTCATCGCGGCACCCGAGGTCCTCGAGGTCCACCACGTGACCGGCGAGTACGACTACGTGCTCCGCGTCGCCCTCCGCAACCGGCGCGACCTGGAGCGTTTCCTGGTCGACCGGCTCAACACCATCTCCGGCATCGCCCGCATCCAGACGAGCGTCGTCGTGCGCGAGGTCAAGCGCAGCACCGCCCTCCCCATCGGCTAGGCCGCCCAGCAGGAGCACCTTCGATGACCCAGGAACGCCCCTCCAGCCTCCACACCATGGGCCAGCAGCACGGCCGCCGGTCGTGGGCGGAGCCCTGGAAGATCAAGATGGTCGAGCCGCTCAAGGTGACCACGCGCGAGCAGCGCCTCGCCGCGCTCGACGAGTCCGGCTGGAACACGTTCCTCATCAAGAGCGACGACGTCTACATCGACCTCCTGACCGACTCGGGCACGTCCGCCATGAGCGACCGCCAGTGGGCCGGGATGATGCTGGGCGACGAGGCGTACGCGGGCAGCCGGAACTTCTACCACCTCGAGGCGGCGATCCAGAAGTTCTACGGCTACAAGCACATCGTCCCCACGCACCAGGGCCGTGGCGCCGAGCACCTGATCAGCCAGGTGATGATCGAGAAGGGCGACCACATCCCCGGGAACATGTACTTCACGACCACCCGCGAGCACCAGGAGATGGCGGGCGGCACGTTCCACGACGTGATCATCGACATCGCCCACGACCCGCAGGCCTGGCACCCGTTCAAGGGCAACATCGACATCGACAAGCTCAAGGCGCTCATCGCCGAGGTCGGGGCCGACAGGATCCCGTACGTGAGCCTCGCGGGCACCGTGAACATGGCCGGCGGCCAGCCGGTGTCGATGGCCAACGTGCGCGAGATCCGCGAGCTGTGCGAGCCGCTCGGCATCAAGGTCATGCTCGACGCCACCCGCATGGTCGAGAACGCGCTGTTCATCCAGGAGCGCGAGGAGGGCTACGCGGACAAGTCGATCGCCCAGATCCTGCTCGAGTTCTGCTCCTACACCGACGGCGCCTGGATGAGCGCCAAGAAGGACAACCTCGTCAACATCGGCGGCTGGCTGGCCGTGAACGACTGGGACACCTTCGAGGAGCTGCGCAACCTCGTCGTGGTGTTCGAGGGCCTGCACACCTACGGCGGTCTCGCCGGGCGCGACATGGAGGCGCTCGCGCTGGGCATCGAGGAGGCGGTCCAGGACGAGCACGTCCGCTCGCGCGTGGGCCAGGTCCGGTACCTCGGCGAGCTCCTGGAGCTCTGGGACATCCCGGTGGTGAAGCCGATCGGCGGACACGCGGTGTTCCTCGACGCGAAGGCCTTCTACCCGCATCTCGCGCAGGACGTGTTCCCCGGGCAGACGCTGGCGGCGATGCTCTACCTGGACTCCGGGATCCGCTCGATGGAGCGGGGGATCGTGTCCGCAGGCCGCGACCCCAAGACGGGCGACCACAAGCGCCCGAAGCTCGAGCTCACCCGGCTCACGATCCCGCGGCGCGTCTACACGCAGGCGCACATGGACGTCGTGGCGGAGTCCGTGAAGGCCTGCTACGACGCCCGCGACCGAGGCGAGGGGCCTGGAGATGGTCTACGAGCCCAAGTACCTGCGGTTCTTCCAGGCACGCTTCAAGCCGCTCTGAGCCCCGGCGGGGCCGTTTGAGGGCCGCCCGCGCTGGTAGCATCCCCGCGATGGCCCGCCCGACGCTCCCGTCGCTCCTCGCGGATCTCGTGGCGGACCGCCGGGCGGCCGGGGCGCTGCTGGCGGGCATGGCCGCCCTGTTCGCGGCCGGCATGGATCCCAAGGTCATGGCGCCCATGGCCACGACCACGCAGGCGGCCATCCGGGCCCGGCCGGAGATCGAGGGGCTGATCCTCCTCGTCTCGGTGTTGACCGCGGTGCTGCTGCTGGTCGGCGGGGCGGTGGGGGACACGAGGCGTGCCAAGCCGATCATCACCGGCGGGCTTGCGGTCTCGCTGGTCTGCGCGATCCTGGCGTTCGTGCTGGACAGCGGCGATGCTGTCGTTCAGGATCGTGCGCTTCGCGGGCGTCGCCTCCGCAGCCATGGTCATGCCGGTCGCGCTCGCGATGGCCGCGACCGCGTACACGGGGATCGCCCGCGCGACGGCCATCGGCATCGCCTATGCCGCCTACGGCGCGGGCCAGGGTCTCTCGCCGACGCTGGTCGCGTTTGTCCCGGGCAGCTACGCGCCGGCCTTCGTCGGCTCGATCGCGGCCTGCGCCCTGGCGCTCGTCGTCGTCCGGGGCCGCATCCCCGAGCTCCCGAGACCGACCGCAGCCGAGCGGCCGTACGTGTACGGGACCGCGCTGTGGGCAGCCGGCGTGGTGCTCTTCGCGGCCGGGGTCCTGTGGCTTGGCTCCGGCCTCGACAACCCGCTGCGGATCGCGCTGATCCTGGGCGGCATCGCCCTGGGCGCTGCCTTCATCCTCTGGGAGCGCCACCGCAGGGCAGCCAGTGCCGAGACCGTGCGCATCGAACGCCGTCCGGTGACCGTCGCGCTGTTCGTGGGCCTGGTCATCGCCATCGCGCAGATCGTGCCGATGTCGCAGCTGCCGCTCTACTTCGGCGTCGGGATGGACTACGGCCCGGTCTTCGGGATCCTCGCCCTCGTGCCGCTGTTCGCCGCCCTCGTCGTTGCTGGGCCGGTGGCCGGCTATCCTGCTCGCGCGCTTCCGGCCCCGGCTGCTCATCTCCGGCGGGATGCTGGCCATCGGCCTGGGCGACCTCCTCGTGGCTGCCATGATCGGACCCACCACGACGTACGTCGCGTTCATCGTCCCGCTGGTGCTGATCGGCGCCGGGTTCGTCATCGCCACGACGGTGCGGACGGCGATCATCTTCGCCAGCGTGCCCCGTGGCCTGCCGGCGACCGCGGCGGCGCTCAACGAGGCATCGATCGAGGTCGGCACGCGGGCCGGGATCATCGTCGTCACCGGCATCCTCGCCGAGGTCGCGATCGCCGCCTACACGGCCTCGGTCGCCGGGCAGCCGCCGGCCGAGGTCGACGGGCTCGTGGCCACGTTCCGGGAGGTGCTGGTGGCACTGGGCACGCCCTCGTTCCACTCGGTCGCCCAGGCGGTGCAACCGGCCGAGCTTGACGCGTACAGGGCCGCCTACTTCGCCGGGGTCCAGGTCGCCCTGTTCGCGGGCGGGTTGGTGGGCGTGATCGGCTCGATCGTCGCCTGGCTCACGCTCGGACGGCGTGACGTGCTCCTGACGGTGTACGAGCATCGCGACGAGCGGCAGTCGGCGGCGCCGCCGGCTGGCTGAGCGTCACCCGACCTCCGGCCAGAGTCCGGCCTCCGATCGGCGCACCAATGTCAACGGCGAAGGGCGCGCGGCAGACCCGCGAGGACGCGCGTGTCCTTGCCGTCGATGGCGACCCAGGCGAGGGCGGCTCCGGGCCACCGCCCGAGCAGGCCCGGTCAGGGCGGCGACCGCCTGCTCCGTGTCGCCCGGATAGGCCGCCGCAAACGTGTGCGGGGCAGCGCTCACGAGCGCGTGCATCGCGGAGCAGGAGCGCAGCAGGAGTAACCGGCCGGTCTGGGGCGCCTCGACGGCGTCGGCCCAGGGCCAGCCGGTTGCGGACGGCAGGGCGTCGGCCTTCTGGCCCGCCCAGCGCAGCTGGCCTTCGACCGTGTGCAGGAGGCTGTGGGCCTCTCCGGCGACGAGATCGTGGGTGTCGCGGTCCTGGAGCACGACGTCGATGACGCCCCGGACCGGCCGGTAGACGGCGACCTCGAGGCGGGGCATCCAGCGCGGATGGAGCGCCGTGAGCAGGGCTTCGATCATCTGCGTCTGCAGGCGGTCGCGGACGTGTGGTACCGCCACCGACTCGAACAGCCGCACCGAGACGTCACGGCCCAGGGCGGTCGCCGCGGCGACGAGGGCATCCTGGCTGAGGGCGCCGCCGCCCGCCTCGACTCTCGCGAGATGGCTGGGATCGAGATCGATTGCCCGGCCCAGCGCCCGCAGCGACACATTGGCGTCAAGGCGTGACCTCCGCAGCTCTGTGCCGATGGCCCTCCTCGCGGCACCCTGCCGCTCCGCGATCCTGTTCCGCTGCTCGCGTTCCTCCCGCTGCTGGCGCGTCTCGCCCATGTTCCTGCCCTCCGTGGCGGCGGGTGTGGTGATCCAGTCAACACCGGGCGGCTTCGCGGGCGGTTACGCGGTCTCGCGCACGAGGTGTGGCCTCCAGGTCCGCATCCCCCGGCGTCGGCGAGATGGATACCGGACTTCGGGGCGCTGGACGCCGCGTTTGGCGGTATCGCAGGGCGTCATCCTGCGCGGCGCCGGGAGACGTGGCGTCTGGGGCAGCACAACGCGGTGTCAGTTCGAACCGGACAGGCCGATGCCGGGGAGTGTGGCGCTGAGCGCCACATGGAGGGACAGCTGAGTGACGACGGGATACCGGCGCCGCCCGGCCTCGCGCCCCCGGCCAGAACCCTCGCTGCACCCCCGGCCAGAACCCTACGCCAGCCCGGCGGGCGCCCCCGGCAGCGCGTCGCCCAGCCCGAACGGGGCCCCGGCCTCCCGGACGCGGGCAACGAGACCCGACGACACCGCGGGATCCAGCGCCGGCACGACGTGCGTCGCCATGATCTCCTCGACCCGCTCGTGGGCCCGGCCGTATGCATCCAGCCCGCCGGCGTCGAGCCAGCCGCGGCGCGAGTTGCGGTCGAAGACCTTCGACGGCAGGTACTGCTCGCTGCGGAACAGCTTGCGCGTCTCCTGGAGCTCCAGGAACCGGCCCTCGGGACCCGCGGCCTCGAAGGACCCCGTCGCCAGCGTCTCCATCGGCGTCGCGACGCCCCGCAGCAGCCGCTGGACCATCCCGATCATGTCGGCGTCGATGACCAGCTTCTCCGGGCTCTGGGCGAGCAGGAAGTCCAGCATCCCGGGTCCGGAGATCATGTCGATCCCGGCCAGGCCGCCGATGAGCGCCGTCATGCCGCTCTCGTAGCCGGCCTGCGCGTCGACCAGCTTGGAGTCCGTGGCGCCCAGGTAGGCGTGACACGGCAGCCCCAGGGACTTGCCCACGGCCGCATAGCCGGCGTCGATCATCGCCGTCTCGATGGCGCCCATGGGCGTGGAGCCCGGAGCGCATGTCCACGATGGTCGGGGCCCCGCCCCACACGACGGGCGTCCCGGCCTCCGCCAGCTGGTGGAGGACGATCCCGGCCAGCGTCTCGGCGGCGTGCTGGACGATCGACCCGATCAGCGTGACCGGCGCGGCGACCCCGGCCAGCGGCATGGAGATGAGCTCGGCCGGGACGCTGCGCCCGGGCGAGGTCCATGACGATTGCGGGCCGGCGAACTCGGACCAGGTGAGGGGCGGCGACGGGCAGACGTCGAACACCGCCCGCGGCCGCTCCGCCAGCGCGTCGCGCCCGCCGGCGTCGATCGCCAGCAGGTCGATCATGATCGCGGACCCGCGCGGGGTGAACGCCCCGGTCACCACCGGCTTCCCCGAGTTCACGAGACACAGGAACAGCCGGTAGAGGTCCCCGATCTCGGTCGGGACGTCGTGCGCGACGACGGACGTGGACACCGCGTCGTAGGCGGGCAGGGCATCGGCCACGCGGATGATCCGGGCCAGGTCATCGGCCTGCGAGCGGTGCGTGTCCAGCGTGCCGGGATCCAGCACCTGCACCCCGGACGAACCCGGGTCGAAGTTGACGACACCCTGCCCGTAGCGCGCCGCCGGGTTGCCGGCCCGGTCGTAGAGGCTGAACTGGTGGGGGACCGTGTCCAGCGCCCGCCGGACCATCGCCTCGGGGATGGCGACCCGCTCGCCGTCGGCGGTGGCGCCGTTCGCGACGAGCAGGGCGATCGCCTCGGGCTCCTCGACCTTGATGCCGGGCCGCTGCAGCAGCTGCAGGGCCTCGTCCACGACGCGGTCGATGAGGCCGGGATCGAGGAGCTCGAAACGGGGTCGCATGGCGGGTCTCCGGGCGTGGGGCGGGCAGATTGAGCGGGATTGGGTGGGCCGGGGCGCTACCCCGGCCCGGGGATCAGGCGACGGCGGCGCCTGCGTGCGCGGCGACGAGCCGGCGCAGCTCGGCGTCGAGGGCCGGGTCCAGCGGCTCGGGCCGGTGATCGCGCAGGAGCGTGCGGGCACGCTCGAGCGCCTCGCGGTGGTACTTGTCGGGATCCGCCTCCCACTGGCCGTACGGCCGCCGGTCGAGGTAGCGCGGCTTCCACAGGCCGTGCATCGCGGTCCGGGTGTGGGGTGACGTCAGGTAGTCCCCACCCGGGCCCACCTCGGCGATGGCCTCGAGCGCCAGGGAGGCGTCGTCAACCGTCACGCCCTGGATCATCTGGGCGACGATCGAGGCGATCTCGGTGTCGAGGATCATCTGCTCGTAGGACCAGATGCGGGACCCGTGGAGGAGCCCGGCGCCCAGGAGCATGTCGGAGCCCACGACCGAGGCCATGAACGCGGACAGCCCGTTCTCGAGGCCGGCCTGCCAGTCGGAGCGCTTGGCGCCCGTGGCGTAGGCGCCCATCGACAGCGGCACCTTGTAGAAGTCGGCCAGCTGGTTGGTGACCGCACCGAACAGGAAGTCCTCGGGGCCGCCGCCGGTGTAGGCGCCGGACCGCAGGTCCATCGCCGTCTGGGCCGCGGCGTAGTAGACCGGCGAGCCGGGGTACGCGAGCTGCATCAGGGCCAGGGCGGCGATGACCTCGGCGTTGCCGACGACGAGCGAGCCCGCGACGGTCGCCGGGCCGGAGAAGGCGCACGACGCCATCGTCATGTAGCCCACCGGGATGCCTGCGGCAGCGGCCTCGAGTCCCGCGTCGATCGCGCCGCCATCGTGGGCGAGCGGGCTGATCGTGCACTGCATCAGGGACAGGACCGGGTGCGCGCGCAGCGCGTCACGGCCACCCGCGATCGCCGCCGCCATCTCGATTGCGACCGCGGCCTCCGCGGCCGTGACGATGCTCTCGGTCTGGACGTGCTTGGTGGAGTTGCGCCAGACCGCGGTGACCTCCTCCAGGGAGCGTGCCTCCGGGGGCACGTCCTGGGCCGACACCGCCACCCAGTGGAAGGCGATCTCCGGCAGCGCGTCGGCGACCCGGGCGATGTCCCCGACGTCCTGCAGGCACGACCGGCGGACCTCGAGGGTCCACGGGTCCAGGACCTCGATCCCGCAGCCGTCCGTGGCGAGGTGGACGTGCTCGCCGTCGAGCGGCAGGTCCAGCTTCGGATCGCGCGCGCCCAGGGTGTAGGCGGGTGGCGCGGTGCGCAGCGCGGCCTCGATGAGCTCGCCCGGCGCCTTGACGATACCGGTCTCGCGGTCGACGGTGGCGCCGTGCTCGGCCCAGATCGCGTGGGCCCGCTCGGACGGGAAGCGGACGCCGACACGCTCGATGACATCGAGCGTGGCGGTGTGGATGCGGCCGATGGCGGCCGGCGACAAGACCTCGAATCGGGGCCGGTTGCGGCCGTCCGTGCCGCCGGGATTGATGCTCATGAGTGCCTCCAGCCGGGTGATGCCTGCCCGGCCAACGCGCCGAGAGCCGGCTCAGCGATCGGGAGCCGGTACCGAGCGCGGCGGAGTGGACGTCCGCCGCGGGTTGGTGGTCAGGCGGAGGCGACCGCCTCGTCGCCCAGGAGCTTGCGGGCGAGCGCCACCGCGCCGATCGCGTCCTCGCTGTAGCCGTCCGCGCCGATCTCCTTCGCCCAGCTCTCGCTGGCGGGCGCGCCGCCCACGATGACCCGGACCCGCTCCCGCAGGCCTGCGGAGACCAGCGCCTCGACCACGGTCCGCTGGCCGGCCATGGTGGTCGTCAGCAGCGCCGACACGCCGACGATGTCCGCGTTGTGCTCTCTGGCCGCCTCGACGAACCGGTCGGGGGCGACGTCGACGCCGAGGTCATGGACCTCGAAGCCGCTGGTGGACAGCATCATGCCCACGAGGTTCTTGCCGATCTCGTGGATGTCGCCCTTGACGGTGCCGATCACGACGCGGCCCACGACCGTGCGCTTGGCGGACTGCGCCTGGAGCTCGGGCTCCAGGATGTCCAGCGCCTTCTGCATCGCGCGGGCGGCCAGCATCATGTCCGGCAGGAACAGCTCGCCCTCGCCGAACTGCTCCCCGACGTAGGAGAGCCCCGGGACGAGGCCGATCTCGATGGCGTCGAGCGGCGGCACCCCGTCGTCCAAGGCCTGCTGCGCGAGCGTGGCTGACTGGACGGCATCCCCGTCGATGACAGACTGGCGAAGCGCCGCGAAGAGCTCGTCGCTCATGTTTGCTCCTTTGCTCGGTGTCCCGTGGGTGCGGTGGCGCGGCCTGTCCGCGGGTTCATGGAATGGGGGCCGGACGGGGGACCGCGGAGGCCCGTTGGAGGATGGCCGAGATGGCCTGTTCCGCCGCTTCGGGGAGCGGCGGCGCCTGGTGTGTCGCGAGGACCCGGTCCACCTGGGCGGCGGCTCCCTCCCCGAGGGTCGCGCCGCCGCGGGCGAGCCACGCCGAGTGGCTCCGCCGGTCGATGAGCGATGGATACCAGCGATCCCGGTAATGGTCGATGGTGTGTTGCGTCTCCAGAAACGACCCGTCGGGCCCGAGCGAGTCGATCAGGTCCAGGGCGAGGGTCTCCTCGTCGATCACCACCGGCGCCATCGAGGCCCGGATCCAGGCCGCGATCTCGTCGCAGATGGCCAGCTGGACGAGCGAGCCGGTCAGCCCCGACTCGAGGTACCCGCTGTCGTGGATGAGGTGGCCGCCCGCGAGCGCGTCCCCGAGCATGGTGAGCGCGGCCTCCGCGGCGGCCTGCTGGTCCGGTCGCTTGGAGTCGCTGCCGCCCGCGAGGCTGAACATCGGCAGGCCGTAGTGATGGGCGAGCGAGGGGACCGTTCCCCGGTGGTCGGGGCCCGCGTACGGGTCCACCATCGTCCGCAGGTCCAGGGCATCGCCGCCGAAGCCCGGGACCACGACCGGCGCCCCCTCGCGCACGAGCTGGGCCAGCACGACCCCGACCAGCACGCCCGCGTTGTTGAGCGCGAGGTTGCCGGCCACGGTGACCGGGCCGGTGGTCCCGCCGGAGGTCACGGGGATCCACAGCGCCGGCAGGCCCCGCTCGGCGAGGATCAGCAGCTTGCGCAGCGAGTCGCCGTTGTGCACGAGGCCGCGGGTGACGTTGACGTACAGGGCGATCGTCGGACGCTCGCGCAGGGCTTCGGCGCCGCCTGCCACGGCCTCCGCCATCGCGATCGCATCGAGCATCGCGTCCACGTCGTAGGTGACCACGACGAGGGGCTTGGTCGTGTGGCGGAGCATGACCGCCATCTGCTCGCGGTCCGCCATCTCGGGCGGCGACGTCCGACGGCAGGAACATGGACATCGCGAAGTCCATGTTCGGGAGGGCGTCCACCATCGTCAGCCCGTCGCGGGTGTCCTGCAGGACCGCGGGTCGCCGCTCGCCCGTGCGGTGGTCGACGATGTTGAGGCAGTCCGACCCGGGCCCGAAGAAGGCGTTGTCGCCCTCCAGCGCGAGGCGGGGCGTGCCGGACCGGTCGTGGAGGGTCACGGTCGCGGGCGCGACCGAAAGCGCCCAGTCCACCAGCGATGCCGGCACATGGACCCGTCCGTCGTCGCCCACGCGGGCGCCCGCGCCGTGCAGGCGCTCGACGGCCTCGGCATCGTGGAGCACGACCCCGGTGCGCTCCAGGATGGACAGGCTGGCCTCGTGCAGCAGCCTGCAGTCGTCCGGCGTCAGCCGGTCGTAGCGCGGCGAGCGCGGCATGCGCGCACCGGCGGTGAGCGGGGCGTACGAACCCAAGGACACCTCCCAGGATGGAGTCGGCCTCGGAAATGTCGGTCCCCGGGGACCGGGGGCGACAGGGCGGAAGGTCCCGACGAAACGGGCCGAGCGACCGTCCGGACCTCTGCGCGCGCCCGCGAGACTTGTGCCGATGCCCCATGTGATCCACGGGTCCGAGCGGCGCCCGCTCGTCTCCGGCCGTCTCCTGTACGACGAGGCCGACCAGCTCTCGGTCATCGTGCCGGCCTCGTGCAAGCGCACGGGCCGCTGCCACGAGTGCGTCGTGGAGATCCGGGCCGGTGGCGACCAGCTCTCGCCGCGGACCGACCAGGAGGGCTTCCTCGGCCCCACGTTCCGGCTCGCCTGCCAGGCGACCGTGGAGCGCACGGAGCGGGACGTCGAGTTCGCCGTCCTGCGCCGCCGGCTCCGGATCCTCCTGGCGCCGGAGGCCGCGGGCGAGGCCCCGGAGCTGGACCCCGCGGTCAGCGTCGTGGACGGCCGCTTCCGTGGCGACGACGGCTCGGACCTCGGTGTCGCCATGGGCAGCCCGGTGGGCGTGGCCATCGACGTCGGCACCACGACGGTGGTCCTGGAGCTGGTGGATCTCGAGACGGGGGCGATCCTGGCGGTCGCTGCGCTCGAGAACCCGCAGCGCTTCGGGGGTTCCGACGTCATGACCCGCATCTCGTACGACGACGAGGTCCCGGGCGAGCTGCGGCAGGCGCTCCGGCGTGCCCTCAACCACGAGCTCAAGCGCCTGTGCGCAGACCTGGGCGTGGACCGCCGGCGCCTCGTGGACGCCTACGTCGTGGGCAACTCCACCATGCGCGACATGTTCTTCGGGCTGGATGTCAGGCCCATCGGCCACATCCCGTACCGCTCCGTGACCGAGATCGCCGTCCGCGAGGGCACGGCAGCCGGCACGACGGTCGTCCGCCGGGCGCACGAGATCGGGCTGCTGATGAATCCCCAGGCGCGGGTCACGGGCGGGCCCCTGATCGCCAGCCATGTCGGGGCGGACGCGGCCGCCGACCTGGTCGCCGTCGATGCCGTGGGCCGCGGCGGCTCGTTCCTCCTCGTGGACATCGGCACCAACAGCGAGATCGTCGTCTCCGACGGCGCCCGGATCCTCGCGGCGTCGAGCCCCGCCGGGCCCGCCTTCGAGGGCGGCGGCGTGCGCTACGGGATGCCCGGCGCCGACGGCGCGATCGAGAAGGTCCGGATCGTCGACGGCCGCTTCCACATCAGCACGATCGGTGACGTGCCGCCCGAGGGCATCTGCGGCTCCGGTCTCGTGGACCTCCTCGCGGAGCTGCGGCGGGCCGGCTGGATGAGCGACCGCGGCACCTTCGCGGACAAGGCCCGCGAGATCCACGTCGAGCCGGAGCGGCCGATCACGTTCTCCCGGGCCGATGTCGGCCACCTCTCGATCGCCAAGGCGGCGACGGCGGTCGGCCAGCGGGTGCTCCTCCGGCGGCTGGGGCTCGAGCCCGCCGACCTGGACCGCGTCTATCTCGCCGGCGGCTTCGCGAACGCCATCGACACCCAGTCCGCGTTCGACATCGGCCTCCTCGTCCCCGTTCCGGCCGAGCGTGTCGTCCGGGTGGGCAACGCGTCCATCGGCGGAGCCCGTACCCTGCTCCTTGCCCGGCGGCGCCGCACCGAGCTGGAGGCGCTCGTCCGGCGGATCGAGCACGTGGAGCTGGAGTCCGAGCCCGACTTCTTCGACCTGTTCACCGACGGCTGCCTGTTCGAACCGATCGCGATCTAGAGGACGCCCATGAGCCCCAAGTCACGCCGTCCAGTTCCCACCGATGCCCCTGACGCCCTCGCCCTGCCCGAGGCCGGGACCGCGATCGGCGCTGCCGAGGCAGAGGCTGCGACCGCCGCGGGGCTGCCCACGACCGGCCCCGGTGCCCTGCGGCGGGTCATGGGCTCGGCGGCCGGCTTCGCCACGATCGTGGAGCTGGTGCCCTGGGCCGGCGAGCTGGGCGACGCGCGGGGCCAGAAGCCGCTCAAGATGGCCGCGGATCTCGCGGGCGACCCGCGGATCACTGCGCTCTCGGTCACCGACAACGCGGGCGGCCACGCGCGCCTCTCCCCGGACGCCCCGGGCGAGGCGCTGCGGGAGCTGGGCCACGACGTCATCGTTCACGTCGCCTGTCGCGACCGGAACCGCAACGGCATGCAGAGCCTGGGCTGGGACCTCCTGTCACGCGGGCTGACGAGCGTGCTCGCCATCAGCGGCGACTACCCGGTGGAGGGCTACGAGGGCCTGCCCAAGCCCGTGTTCGACATCGACTCGGTGGCGCTGCTCGAGCTGCTCCACGAGCTGGGCACCATCGCCGCCGCCAAGGCCGCCACCGACGGGCTGCCGGATCCCGAGCAGCACTGCTTCTATCTCGGCTGCGCGATCGATCCCTTCAAGCGCCTGGAGCGCGACCTCGTCCCCCAGCTCCTCAAGCTCGCGCTCAAGCGCCGAGTCCGGCGCCGACTACGCGATCACCCAGGTCGGCTACGACGCCCACCGCCAGGACGTCCTGCTGCGCTGGATGCGCCGCGAGGGCATCGACATGCCGGTCGTGGGCAACGCCTACATCCTCGCGGCCCCGGTCGCCCGGGCGTTCAACGCGAACAAGGTGCCCGGCTGCGTGGTCACCGACGACCTGCTCGCGGTCGTGGAGCGCGAGGCCGCCAGTCCCGACAAGGGCCGCGCGTTCTTCCTCGAGTTCGCCGCCAGGCAGCTGGTGGTCAGCCGGGGTCTCGGCTTCAAGGGGATCTACATCTGCGGGTCACCGCGACGCCGCCGAGGTGTCCAGGGTCCTCGAGATGGCGGACGCACACCCGGCGGACGACTGGCGCTCGCTCGTCAAGGACGTGTCCTGGGGTCTCCCGGGCGCCTTCGAGCCGTTCGCGAGCGACGGCAACGGGCTCTCCACCGACGAGCTCAACCCGGCCTGGGCGAAGACGCTCACGCCGCAGGCCCGGGCCCGCGCCCGCCGCGGCGTGGATCCCTTCTACAAGGTCAACCGGAGGGTCCACGAGCGCGTGTTCGAGCCGGGTTCACCGGGCTTCGAGGCGTGGAAGCGGATCTACGAGACCGTCGAGCGGTTCCACCTGGGCAAGCCGCTCCACGTGTTCGAGCAGGCGGTCAAGGTGCCGCTCTACGACTGCCGCGACTGCGGCGACTGCAGCCTCCCCGACATCGCCTACCTGTGCCCCGAGAGCCACTGCCAGAAGAACCAGCGCAACGGCCCCTGCGGCGGCGCCCGGGACGGCATGTGCGAGGTCCCCGGGCACACCTGCGTCTGGGCCGACGCCTACCGCCGCCTCAAGCCCTACGGCGAGGAGCGAGCGATGCTCGAGCGCCCGGTCGTCGTCCAGGACAACAACCTGCGCCGCACCAGCGCCTGGGGCAACACGTTCCTCGGCCGCGACCACTACGCCCGTCGCGCCGCCGTGGAGGCCGCCCTCGCCGCACCGGCTGCCGCCCCCGCCTCAGCCTCCCTCGCACCAGCCCCCACCGACACCCCGTCCGCCCCCGAGAAAGGACCGCACTCAGTGAAGCTCGACCGTTCCGCCAGGCCGTTCCAGATCGTCGGCGAGAACATCCACGCCACCCGCGTCCTCAAGCGGACCGGCAAGCACGCGGTCGAGCTCGACGACGGCTCGGTCGGCATCGCCTTCGACACCCCCGACGGCGAGCGGCTCGTGCTCCCGGTCCATCCGGACCTGGCAGCCGCGCGCGACTTCGCGGCCGGCAAGATCAAGCACGTGCAGAGCGCGGTCCGCTGGGGCCTTGACGACGGCGCCCAGGCAGCCACCGCGGCCGCCTACATCCGCACCCTCGCCCATCGCCAGGAGGTCACCGGCGCGGACTGGCTGGACCTCAACGTGGACGAGGTCTCCCCGGATTCCGGGATGCGCACGCAGGCCATGACCTGGCTGGTCACGACCGTCGAGCAGACGGCCACCGTCCCCGTGTCGATCGACTCCTCGGACGTGGCGGTGCTCGCGGCGGGCGTCGCGGCCTCCGGCCAGCCGCGCGGACGGCTGATGCTCAACTCCGCGTCCATCGAGCGGCCCGAGGTCCTCGACATCGCGGCCGATGGCTCCTGCGCCGTCATCCTGGCCGCCAGCGGCGAGGGCGGCATGCCCGCCGACGCCGACGAGCGAGTCGCCAACGCCGTCCGGCTCATCGACGCCGCGGTCGCACGCGGCATCGCCCCGGACCTGTTCTACGTGGACCCTCTCGTCCTGCCGGTCGCGGTCTCGCCGGACGCCCCTGCCCACGTCATCGAGACCGCTCGCCGGCTCCGTGAGACCTACGGCGACACGATCCACCTGACCGGCGGTCTGTCCAACGTCTCGTTCGGCATGCCGGCCCGCAGGCTGCTCAACGACACCTTCATCGACCTGTGCGCCGAGGCAGGCATCGACAGCGGGATCATCGACCCCGTGGCATCCGACCTCGTGCGGGTGTTCGCGGCGGATCGCGACACGGAGGGCTACCGGCTCGCGGCCGACATGCTCCTTGGCCGCGACCCGTTCGGCGGCGAGTACGTGGCGGCGTTCCGCGAGGGACGGCTGGGCACCGAGTAGCCGTTTGGGTTAGAGTCGCCCGCGGCGCGCCCGGCGCGCCAGTCTCGCCTGGACATCACATCGCACTGGAGGACGGCATATGCGCCGCTTGCTCATCGGGATCGCTCTCGTCACCGTCGGGATCGTCGTGGCCGCCTGCTCGAGCGGCGGATCCGGCGGGACCGGTGGGACCATCGAGGGCATCAACTGGAAGCTGACCAGCTACGACTTCGGTGGCACGGAGACCGCCGTTCCCGACGGCCTCGTCGTGAATGCGACGTTCAAGGCCGACCAGGTCTCCGGCTTCTCGGGCTGCAACGTCTACAACGCCTCGGCCACCGTGGACGGCGCGAAGCTGACGATCGGCAAGGCCGCCACCACGATGAAGGCCTGCGAGCCGACCGCCACCGACCTCGAGGCCTCCTACCTCGGGAACCTCAGCAACGCCGCCACCTTCACGGCGACCGCCGACAAGCTGACGATCTACAACAAGACCGGCAAGCAGGTGCTGGCCTACGCCGCCGGCGCCGCGAACCCGCTCGAGGGTGAGTGGCTCGTGACCGGCTACAACAACGGCAAGGAGGCCGTCGTCGGGCCCATCGCGGGCACCGAGCTCACCGCCACGTTCACGCCCGATGGCCAGGTCTCCGGGAGCGCGGGCTGCAACAACTACAACGGACCCTACAAGCTCGACGGGACCTCGCTGACCGTCGGCCCGCTCGCCACCACGATGAAGGCCTGCGAGCAGGAGGTCATGGACCAGGAGATGCAGTTCCTGACGGCGCTCCAGACGCCGACCACCGTCGAGCCGTCGGGGGCGACCGTGACCCTGCGCGACGCATCCGGCGCGACCCAGGTGATCCTCGGCCCCAAGTGATCCCTCGCGGGTGAGGGCCGGCTCCGTCCGGCTCTCACCCGGGTGCGCCGGAACGCGTCCGGGACGGGCACCGCTGTCCTGGCGGCGCCTGGTCTCGCCATCCCGCCTCAGCCGGCCGGGACCGCCTTGACGACGCCGTCGTCGTAGCTCATCGCCAGCTGCTCGCCCGGCTGGAGGACCAGCATGTCCTCGTCCCAGTCACCGTCGATCAGGCGGCGGAGCAGGACCAGGCTGCCCTCGATGCGCTCGAACGCCCAGCCGCGCCGCTCGGCCTCGTCGCGCGCCGCGGCCTCGGACGCCGCCTCGTCGGCGACGCCCATGGAGACGAACGCCGCGCGGCCGTAATGAACCCGCCAGCCACCCAGGACCTCCATCAGGTAGTCGGCGTTGTCCTCGCCGTACTTGGCCACGTACTCCGCCCGCGTGGCCTCGATCTCGGCGTCCGTGTCGGACCCGATGGCCAGCCCGCCGACGCTGGCCCGGTATCCATCGTTGCGCTCCAGCTGGTCGGCCACGTACCAGTAGGTCGCCGGCCCGTCGGTCGTCTCCTGCGCGTACCGCTCGCGGGCTCCCAGGAAGAGCGTGATGCAGTCGTGGGCGCGCGGCAGGACGACCGGCCGGTCCCGGGCGACGATGCCGGCGGTTGCCCCACCGCACAGCCCGTACCCGAGCACCACCGCGTCCGCGGTCGCCGGTGCCTCGTCGATCGCCTCCTGGAGCCGCGTGCGGAGATCCTTGGGCTCGTTGTGGAGCCCGCGCTCGAACAGCCGGATGTCCACGACGTGGGGCGAGCGGGCGGCGCACAGGTAGACGGGGCGCGCAACGACGTCGCAGGCGATCGGCGTACAGGCGCATCAGGCGGCTCGGCGCGTGGGCATGTAGGCGATCGTACCCCGCCGCCGGGCTCGACCCATGCGGGACCTGCGCTGGTCAGTCCCGCAGTGGGTAGTGCCCGTACTCCTCGACCGCGTCCACCATCGCCAGGACGTTCTCCGCCGGCACGTCGCCCATGACGGTGTGCACGGCACCCAGCATGTAGCCGCCGCCCGCGCCCAGCGCACCGATCACCCGCCGCACCTCGGCCCGGACCTCGTCGGGCGTGCCGTTGGGAAGCACGTGGTGGGTGTCGATCCCGCCGCAGAACACGAGGTTGTCCCCGAACCGCCGCTTGAGGCCGGCGAAGTCGCTCATGCCGCCGGCCGACGCCTGGACCGGGTTGAGGACGTCCACTCCGATCTCGATGAAGTCGCCGAGCAGGTCGTAGACGTCACCGTCCGTGTGGAACACGACCTTCGCCGCGGTGCGCTCCCGGATGAAGGCGATGAGGTCGGCGTGGATCGGCTTGAGCATCCGGCGGTACATCGCCGGCGACATGAGCAGCCCCACCTGGGAGCCCAGGTCGTCTCCGATCTTGACCATGTCGATGAGGTCGCCACACTCGCGCAGGAAGCCGTCCATGAGCTGCTTGCACAGGGCCTGCGTCCTCCACAGGAGCGCCTCCGCGAACTCCGGCTCGCCGGCGAGGTTGGCGAGGAGGTTGTCCGTCCCCTGCAGCGCGAACGCCCGCTCCAGCGGGAAGGCGAGCCACGGCGTCCCCATCGAGGCGTACAGGTTCTCGGTCCGCAGGCGCTGCGCCTCGGCACGGATGCCCTCGAACCTCGTGGGGTCCGTCATGTCCGGCCACGGGTACGCCTCGATCTCAGCGAGCGTCGTGGCGTCCGCCAGTGGGTGGATCCCCGGGAACCAGTCGTCCGGTCCGGCGTAGACCTGGCCGGTGCCCCAGTCGTCGATCATGGGGCTCAGGGGCTCACGCGTCGCGTTGCGCTCGCGGACGCCGGCGGGGAGGTGGTCGAGGACGGGCCGGACGTCGGCATGCAGGCGGTGGGCGGTCTCCTCGTCCAGCCTCGCCGTGCCCAGCTCCGGCCACTCGTACAGGTACTCGTCCGGCGCATCGATCCCCGCCAGGGCCTTGATCCTGCGGTACGTCACCATCTTGATGCCCGTGGCGTTGCTGGGGCCGAGCACGATCGGGACCCGGTCCGGCGTGTCGTGGGCGAGCGTCGAGAGCACGCGCTCCCGGGCTGTCATCGGCATGGGAGCCTCCAGTGGCCGGACACGGCGCCGACCCGTCTCAGGAGCCTACGGCATCGGCCGTGGTAGCGTCCGCGCATCGGCGCCGGCGTCCACGGCGTCGCAGGATGGAGGCCAACGATGGCAGGCAGCGGCACGCGTGAGGATCCCTGGCAGCTCGTCACCGCCAACGGTGGATCTGCGTACCAGATGTGGCGCGACGAGGCCGCCGACCCGCCCGGTCCTCGTGTGCCAGGTCGGCAGCACGCAGCTCAAGTACCACCTGCGGGCCATCGAGGACCTGGCGGCGTGGCTCGGGGAGCAGGGCGACTGGGTGCCGCTTGGCGGGGCCGACGAGCAGAAGCCCGCGCCCGAGGGCACGGTGGAGGCCTGGGGCCGGTCCGAGGCCAACCCGGTGGGCGGCTGGTACGGCACGCGCAAGGGGCTACCGCGGCCGCTTCGGCGTGTACCTGCCGCCGCTGCTCGAGGAGCTCGGCCTGGCGGAGCTGGAGCACAACCCGAAGAACAACCGGATGCGCGCACGCTGACCCCGGCGCCTGGGCCCAGCACGGGTCCCCGCAGGGGTTCCGGCGGCGCGGTCAGGCCGGGCAGGGCATCCTTAGACGCGTGACCACCCCCATGACCCCTCGCCCCGAGTCCGCCCGGGCGCGCCCACCCGCCACGGATCAGGCCGCCACGTCGGCACGCACGACCCGCATCCTCGCGACCGCTGCCCTCGTCGTGGCGCTCGCCGCCCTCGCCTTCGCCGCCTGGCGGATGCTCGTCGCCCGCCGATGCGGGCTGCCAGCAGCAGGCGTGGGACGTCACGCCCGCCGCCGAGGACCTGCCCGCCGGCTGGGTCGCGAGCGCCAGCCAGTTCGACATCGACCGCAAGACCATGTCCTTCCTGGGCCCGATGCCGCAGGACGAGGCCTCCAGCCAGGCCGTGATCTACGCCACCGTCACCTGCTTCCGGTCGGGGGCCGAGGACGGGGTCACCCGGTCACGCGCTGCCGCCGAGGAGGCCGGCCAGTCGGTCGCCGACCGCGACGACCTGGGCGAGCAGGCCTACAGCGCGGTCGACGAGAGCGGTGCGGCCTTCCTCCAGATGCGAACCGGGAAGGATCGTCGTCTATCTCGCCGCGTCGGGCGATGCATCGGCCGCGGAGCTCGACGAGCTGGCCTCGGCGTTCGACAAGGCGCTTGGCGGGGACGGCGGCACCATCGCCCCGCCTGCCGTCACCCCCACCGATGGCGATGCTGGGGCATCCCTGGACCCGGACGCGTCGCCCGACCCCGGTGAGCCCCTCGTCGGCGGAGAGCCCTGCAGCCCCGGATCTCGTGGCCCTCATGCCGACCCAGGTCGGCTCGATCGCCCTCTCCACCGACTCCGCGACCGGCGAGGCGCTCCTCAGCGATGACCAGGGCAGCCGGGCGATCGTCGCCGCCCTGCGGGCCGCAGGCAAGACGCCGGCCGATCTCAAGGTCGCCCAGGCGTTCGATGAGGCTGGCGCCGCGGACCTCTCGGTCCTGGCCGTCACGGTGGACGGGCTCCCGGCCGATCAGACCAGGGACATCGTGCTGGAGAACTGGCTCGCCGCGAGCGGGGACGGCGTGACCAAGGACACCGTGACCCTGGATGGCCGGGAGTGGACCCGCATCGACTACGGCGACGGGGGCACGCTGGACTACGTCCTCACCGACGGCGCCAACGTGATCGTCATCACGACGGCCGACGCCGCCCTCGCCGAGCAGACGGCGGCCGCCCTGCCCTGACGGCGTGATGGCCGAGGACCCGGACCGCCCCGAACTGCACCCAACCTGACCTTTCCGCTGCAAGGTGCATCGGCGTATGCTCCGCTCACCGGCGGTGCGCGCCGGCAGCGCGGCGGACTCCTGGAGGCGTGGTGCGCGAGCAGTTGGTCGCATGGGCCGGTGACTGCGTCGTTCGCGGCAGCGTGGAGCTGGGCGACGGACGCCTCAGCGACCGTGTCAACGAGCTCGACGTCGTCACCTTCTACGACGTGACCCTTCGCAGCCTCGACGACGGCCACGAGGTCAATCTCGACGAGCTGGAGGTCGAGCGCGGCGAGCTGCATGTCATCGAGGTCCATGGACGTCGCGGCGACCCGGCGCGGCGACTGCGAACGGTCGAGGAGCGGGTCACGCTGGAGCTCGGTCCGTTCGAGGTCACCGGCAATCTCCATCGGCCGCCACACACCCACTCGCTGGCCTCGCTGAGCCGCTGGGCCCACTTCGTGCCGCTGACGGATGCCCTGGTCGGGATCCGCGACCGCGACGACGAGCGTGTCGTCCAGCCGGTCGTCCTCGTCAACCGCGGGCGCATCGGCAAGACGCGAACCCATACCGTGGTCCCCGTCTTCACGAACGAACCGCCGCCGTCTCCCGCCCCGGGTACCGCCTGAGCAGGACGGCAGGACTCTGGTCGGGTGTGGCTCGTCCGGGCCCGGCGCGCGACCATCGCCGTGGCTGGCATACCATCTTGGGAGCATCACGTCGTCTCATCCAGGGACGACGGCCCGTTGCGGGGGCGCTTGGCCTTGAACGATTGGGGACACGGCCTGGGCATGGATGCCGTCGCGGCGACGATCGGCGGCACCGAGGTCGAAATCGAGCTCGTCGGCCCCCACCTGCGGGTGGGCGGAAGGATCGCGCTGGGCCGCTTCCACCGTCTGAGCGACCGCGTCAACCACGGGCGTGGGTTCATCCTTCTCCACGACGCCAGGCTCCTCAAGCGCAACGGGGACCCGACGCCGCTCGTGGTCAAGGAGCTGTACGTCAACCAGGACGAGGTCACCTTCGTCGCGATCTCCCGCGTCGGTGACGAGGACACGATCATGGTGTCGGACGCTGACCGGCCGACCATCCAGAAGCAAGCCCGTCGCCACATCGTGTTCACCCCGGGGCACGTGATCTCGGGACTCGTCCACGTGTTCTCGGAGATGTCCCTGGCGGGGTTCGTGGACTCCACGGACCCGCGCTTCATCCCGATGACGCACGTCTCGGCGCGTTCGCTCGCCGACCGGCGCGTCGTGAGCCACTTCGATCTCCTGCTCGTGAACCGCACCCAGATGACCGCTGTCGCGGAGGCGGCTCCGACCGCCGATAGCGAGGCGCCTGCCGTGGAGACGGCCTGACGACCGGGTCGATCCCGGCCCGACAAACCGACGGACCAGCATGAGCTTCCTGTCACGCCTCCTCCGCCACGGGCCTGCCCCGAGCCAGGACGCCGTCCCGGACGTGGAGGCCTCACCCGCAGATCCCGCCGAGCCCGAGGCGATCCAGGAGGTCGAACCTGCCACCTCCTCCGGTCCTCGAGCCCATCGCATGTCCGTCGTGTGCGCGGCTGGTGGATCCGCCCCCCGTCCGCACCCGGAAGTGCCCGCACTGCCGGCGGCCGATCATCGTCCGGCGGACCGATGGCCGGACCGTCTACCTCACCGAGGCGGCCGTCGTGGTGTTCGAGGCCGAGCGGCAGCGCGAGGCTGACATGGCGGCCTGGACCACCCAGCGCGCCCAGTGGCTTCGGCTCGCCAAGGGCGTCGGGGCGCCCGAGGACCGCCGTGCACGCATCGCCGCCCGGCCGGTGTCGGCGGAGGCGGTGGCGGACGCGCGGGCGCTGTACCTGGCGGCGGCCGCGAAGGACCGGAAGGAAGCGGCGAGGATGGGTGCATGGGACATCGCCGCGCGCATCGGGCGTGAGCAGGCGATGGCGCTGTACCGGGAGGCCGGTTCGCCGGTCCCGGTACCTGACGAGATCGCCGAGGTCCACGCGACCGCGATGTCGGCCCTGCTCCGGTCGCTGAAGGGGACCGGCACGCACGCGGAGATCGTCGGCGGCTCGTGCTGCGCGGCATGTCGAGCGGACGACGGCCGGGCGTTCGCCATCGCCGAGGAGCTCCGCCACCCGAGGCTGCCGCACCCCGGCTGCCCTCGAGGACTCTGCGCCTGCGAGTGGTGGATCGGAGTCACGCCGGCGAAGAAGCGGCGCTCGCGGCGCTCGGCTTAGGCACGCCTCGAGGCCCACACGGGCCACGGATGATCCTGGCGGAACCTAGAATCCGGGCACCATCCGCCAGGGAGCCACGCCGCCATGCAGAACCACGCCATCACGATGCTCGGCACCGGCCTCATCGGGGACTTCTACACGATGACCCTGCACGGCCAGCGCGGCCGCGACCGGGTCCGCGTGGTGTACTCGCGCAGCGAGGACCGGGGCAGGGCCTTCAGCGAGCGCTGGGCGCATCCCGGAGTTCACGACCGACATGGATGCCGCGATCCGCCACCCCGAGACCGACGTCGTCGTCGTCGCGCTCCCGAACCACCTCCACGAGGAGGCCGTGAAGGCCGTCGCGGCCGCGGGCAAGGCGGTGCTGTGCACCAAGCCCCTGGGCCGGACCGCCGCCGAGGCGAGGCGGATGCTGGAGGCGGTCGAGCAGGCCGGCGTGTTCGGCGGCTACCTCGAGGACCTGTGCTACACGCCCAAGACGCTCAAGGCGATCAAGTCCGTGCAAGAGGGCGCGCTGGGCGACGTGACCTGGGTCCGTTCCCGCGAGACCCACCCCGGGCCGCACAGCGCCTGGTTCTGGGACGGGAGGCTCACCGGCGGTGGCGCCATCATCGACCTCGGCTGCCACTGCATCGAGATCATCCGCAACTTCGTGGGCAAGGGGAACCGGCCGGTGTCCGTGATGTGCACCACGGACACCCTGGTCCACCCGATCGAGGACGAGGACAACGCCATCGCGCTGATCCGGTTCGAGTCCGGCGCGATCGGCCAGTTCGAGGTCAGCTGGACGTTCCGCGGCGGCATGGACCTGCGGGACGAGGTGGCAGGCACCCACGGGACCATCTGGCTCGACCACTTCCTGCGCACCGGCTTCGAGATGTTCACCGCCGGCGGCGCCGGTGGCTATGTCGCGGAGAAGGCCGAGACGGCCGCGGGCTGGCTGTTCCCGGTGGGCGACGAGGTGGCCGAGCTGGGCTACGTGGACATGTTCACGGACATGTTCAACCGAATCGACGACGGGGGCACGCCCCAGGAGACGTTCTACGACGGCTACGTGGTCAACGCCGTCATGGACGCCGCCTACCGGTCCGCGAAGAGCGGCGCCTGGGAGGCCGTGGACCTGTTCGAGTGGCGCGGCGGGAGCACCCCGCGGATCACGGCGTCGGGCGAGCGGTACGAGGGCTACGTGGTCATCAAGCGCGAGGTCCTGCCGGATGGCCGGGTCAAGATGATCCTCAAGGACCCCGAGACTGGCGACTATCTCGATCGCGTCATCGCCGGGACGTGACGGCCGCGGGTCCCGTCCGCGACCACGGGTACCGGCTGGAGGTCCTGGCGCCCGGCGCCTGGGCTGCGGTGGTCGCGTCACGGCTGGCGGAGCGCCTCCGGCAACGGCCCGACCTCCGCGTCTGCCTGCCCACGGGTGACACCCCCACGCCGGTCTACGCGGAGCTGGTGGCGGGCGAGCGTCGCGGTGACGTGTCGCTGGCGGGTGCGACGGTGATCCTGCTCGACGAATGGGCAGGTCTGCCGCCCGGCGACCCGGCCCGCTGCGATGCCCGCCTCCGGGCGGAGCTCATCGACCGGCTGGCGGAGCCGCCGGCGTTCGTTCCGATCGACGTTGACGGACCCGACGACGAGGCCGCCGCGCTCGCCCACGACGCCGCGGCCCGCGGTCTCGACCTGGCGATCCTGGGGCTGGGCATGAACGGGCACGTGGGGTTCAACGAGCCGGGCTCGCGCCCCGACGATCCGACGCGCCTGGTCCGGCTCGCGGTCTCGAGCCGGGAGGCGGCGGCCACCCGGTACGGCGCGGGCTCCACGCCGACGGCGGGCATCACCGTGGGTCTCGCACGCCTGCTCGACGCGGGGGAGTGCTGGCTCCTGGTCACGGGCGAGCGCAAGGCGGGGGTCCTCCGACGGGCCCTGGAGCTGCCGGAGGGGCCGGACTGCCCTGCCTCGTACCTGCGCCGCCACGCCCGGCTGACGGTGTTCGCGGACGAGGCTGCGGCGTCGCTCCTGCGCCTGGGCTGAGCGGGGTCGTGACGCGCCCACGCCCCGGGGTTCCGCGTGGTCATCTAGCCGTATAGACTGGTTGCCGCAACGGAACGGCCACGTACCGGAACACGTCCGGTGGCCGGTCCCGAACCGGAGGACGAGCGCCCAGTGACGCGACGCAGCGAGATCGCCACCGCCGTCATCGGCAGCGGGTTCATCGGCACCGTCCACATCGAGGCCCTCCGACGCATCGGCGTCCGGGTCGCCGGCCTGCTCGACGCCTCCCCGGAGCTCGGCGCCCGACGTGCCGCGGAGCTGGGCCTGCCGAGGGCCTACCCGGACCTGGACGAGATGCTCGCGGACCCCGAGGTCCAGGTCGTCCACGTCACCTCGCCCAACGAGCTGCACCATCCCCAGGTCAAGCGGATCCTCGCCGCCGGCAGGCACGTCGTGTGCGAGAAGCCCCTCGCGATGACCTCGGCGGAGTCCACGGAGCTCGTGGCGCTCGCGGCGGCCTCTGGCCTTGTCAACGCCGTCAACTTCAACATCCGCTTCTACCCGCTCAACCAGCATGTGTCCGCGCTGGTGGCCGAGGGCGGGCTGGGTGACGTGCGGCTGGTCACGGGCCGCTACTTCCAGGACTGGCTGCTGTACGACACGGACTGGAACTGGCGCCTCGAGAAGGACCAGGGCGGCGCCCTGCGGGCCGTCGGCGACATCGGCAGCCACTGGCTGGACCTCACGAGCTTCCTGACCGGGCTCCGCGTGGAAGCGGTGATGGCCGACCTCACCACGTTCATCCCGGTCCGCCAGAAGCCCGCCGGCGAGGTCCTGACGTTCTCGACCGAGCGCGCTGCGGAGACGATCGGGGTGGACATCCAGACCGAGGACACGGCCTCCATCCTCCTGCGCTACGAGGGTGGCGCACGGGGCAGCGTCAACATCAGCCAGCTCTCGCCGGGGCGCAAGAACAGCCTCGTCTACCAGATCGATGGCTCGTCCTCCGCCGTGGCCTGGGACTCGGAGCAGCCGGACTCGCTGTGGATCGGTCACCGCGACCGGCCCAACGAGCTCCTGCTCCGGAACCCGGCGTTGATGAACGGCGCGGGGTCCGCGGCGGCCCGGCTGCCGGGCGGCCACGTGGAGGGCTTCGCCGACACCTTCGGCGCCGTGTTCACCGCCATCTACGACGACGTCCTCGCGGGCGCCCCATCGGCGAACCCGCGCTACGCCACCTTCGCCGCCGGCCACGAGGAGATGCTCATCGGGGACGCGGTCCTCGAGAGCTCCCGCACGGGCGCCTGGGTGAAGGTTGGCAGAGCCTGATGAGCCGTCCCACGGAGGAGCAGCCGCGATGAAGCTCGGCTTCCTGACCGCCCCGTTCCCGGAGACCCCGCTGATGGAGGTGGCCGACTGGGCCGCCGGCAACGGGTTCGAGGTCCTCGAGATCGCCTGCTGGCCGCGCAGCACGGGGCCGACCCGTCGCTACGCGGGCACCAGCCACATCGACGTCGCCAACCTGTCCGCGTCGCAGGCGAAGGACATCCGCGCCGAGATCGAGGCCAAGGGTCTGGCCATCTCCGGCCTCGGCTTCTACCCGAACCCCCTGCATCCAGACCCGGAGCACCGGGCTTCCGTCATCGGCCACCTCAAGAAGGTGATCGAGGCGGCGGAGCTCATGGACATCGAGCTGGTCAACACGTTCATGGGCGGCGACGGCTCGAAGAACCAGGACCAGAACTGGGAGGAAGCGCTCCGCGTCTGGCCGGACATCGTGAAGTTCGCCCAGGACCACGGCCGCCGCATCACGCTCGAGAACTGCCCGATGCTGTTCTCGTATGACGAGTGGCCGGGCGGGCACAACATCGCGACCACGCCGCGGATGTGGCGCCGGATCCTGGAGCAGTGGGGCGACACGATCGGCCTCAACTTCGACCCGAGCCACCTGGTCCTCCAGATGATCGACATGCAGCGCTTCCTCAAGGAGTTCGGGAAGCACGTCCTGCACTACCAGGCCAAGGACCTCATGATCGACCGCGACGGCCTCTACGAGCGCGGCGTGTTCAGCATGGGCATGGGCTGGCAGATCCCGCGCATCCCGGGCCTGGGCGAGGTGGACTGGGGGGTCGTCCACGGCGAGCTCTACCGCCAGGGCTACGAGGGCGACTGCATCATCGAGCACGAGGACCGCCGCTTCGAGGGCACCGACGAGAAGGTGAAGCAGGGCTTCCTGATCGCGCGCGACGTGCTCCGCCCCTTCTGCCACTGAGCCGGAGCGACATGACCTTCACGATCGAGAACCTCACCGAACGCGACATCGCCAAGACCATCGATCACAGCCTGCTGCGGCCGGAGCTGGACGACGCCTTCGTGGAGGCCGGTTGCCGGCTGGCGGCCAAGTACGACGTGGCGTCCGTGTGCGTGCGGCCCGCGGACGTGACGCGCGCGAAGGCAATCCTCGACGGGACCGACGTCAAGGTCGGGACCACCATCGGGTTCCCGCACGGCAACCACGCCACGGAGACCAAGGTGTTCGAGGCGCGCCGGGCGCTCGCCGATGGGGCGACCGAGCTGGACATGGTGCTCCAGATCGGCGCCCTCAAGAGCGGCCGGGACCAGGAGGTCGAGGACGACATCCGGGCGATCGTGGAGGTGGCCCACGCCGCCGGGGCGATCGTCAAGGTCATCTTCGAGAACGCCTACCTGACCGACGACGAGAAGGTCCGCGCCTGCCGGCTCACCGAGGCGGCGGGGGGCGACTTCGTCAAGACCAGCACCGGCTTCGCGCCGTCCGGCGCCACCCACGACGACCTGCGCCTGATGCGCGCCAACACCTCGCCGCATGTCCAGGTCAAGGCCGCCGGCGGCGTGCGGACGCTCGACGCGCTGCTCGACGTGATGAACCTGGGCGTGACCCGCATCGGCGCAACGGCGACCGAGGCGATGATCCTGGACTTCCGGGCCCGCAAGGCGGGCCTGGCCCCGGCGACCACGGCGACGGCCGAGACGGGAGGCTACTGATGAACCCCGTGCGGATCGGGATGCTGGGCTGCGGCTTCATCGGGGAGTTCCACGCCCTGGGGCTGCGCTACGTGCGCGAGGCGGTCCTCACCGTCGGCTGCGACGCGAGCGAGGAGCGCCGGAACGCGTACGCCGAGCGGTTCGGCTGCCGGCCGGTCGCATCGCTCGAGGAGCTGTGCGCGGCCGACGACGTCGATCTCGTCGTCGTCTCCGTCCCCAATCACCTCCATCGTGACGCGGTGATCGCGCTGGCGAAGGCGGGCAAGGGCGTCGCGTGCACGAAGCCCCTGGGGCGGAACGCCGCCGAGGCCGCGGACATGCTCCGGGCGGTGGACGAGGCCGGCGTCTTCAACGCCTACCTCGAGAACGTGATCTTCAACCCGGACCTGCTCCGGATGCGGGACATGGTGGAGGCCGGCGCCATCGGCCGCCTCACGACGGTGCGCGCCCGCGAGGGCCACTCCGGGCCGCACGCGGCGCACTTCTGGGACGCGGAGCTGGCCGGTGGCGGCGCGCTGCTGGACATGGCCTCGCACGGCGCGGAGTACGCGCGCTTCCTGTTCGGCAAGGACCTCGCGGTCACGGACGTCTTCGCCTGGGGCGCCACGCTGGTCCATGGCGACCGGACGACGGGCGAGGACAACGCCATGATGATCATGCGCTTCGCCGACGGGCGGGCGGCCACCATCGACGTCTCGTGGTCGTCCAAGGGCGGCCTCGAGGGGCGCTTCGAGGCGTACGGCGATGCGGGCCGCCTGATCACGGACATCAGCGTCGGGTCCCTCAAGGCGTTCGTGGAGCGGCCGGCGGGGTACCTCGTGGAGAAGGCCGACGCCGAGACGGGCTGGGTCTTCCCCGTGCCGGACGAGGTGCGCGTCCACGGGCACGACCTCATGATGGCCGACGTGATCGACGCCTACGCGCACCGGCCGCGCCCCCCGCGAGACGTTCCGCGACGGCTACGTCGTGAACGGTGTCCTCGACGCGGCGTACCGGTCGCTGCGGAGTGGCCAGTGGGAGCCCGTGAGCCTGGACACCGACCTGCTCGGCGGGGCGGCGTGACGCTCGCCGCCATGCGTCCCACCACCGCAGCCGATACCTGGCTCAGCGACGCCGCGGCGGTGCTGGCGCGCGTCGCGGCGACGCAGGCCGATGGCATCGAGACCGCCTCCCGCTGGTGCGCGGACGCGATCGCGGCGGACGGGCTGGTCCACCTCTTCGGCACCGGACACTCGCGGATCCCGGTGGAGGAGATGTTCCCGCGCTATGGCTCCTACCCGGGGTTCAACCCCATCGCGGAGCTTTCGATGACCTTCCACACGCAGGTCGTCGGGGCGAACGGGCAACGCCAGGCGATGTTCATCGAGCGCATGCCCGGGCTGGCCGAGGTGATCCTGTCCAACTTCCGCTTCGGCCCCAGCGACGTCATGATGATCTTCTCGGCGAGCGGCCTGACCGCCGTGCCGGTGGAGATGGCCCGCGGTGCGAAGGCCAGGGGCCTGCGGGTGATCGCGGTCACGTCGGTGGAGCAGTCGCTCTCGGCCGAGCCAGAGCCCGCAGCAGGGCAGCGACTCCTCGAGGTCGCGGACCTCGTCCTCGATCTATGCTCACCGCATGCCGACGCGACGGTCATAATTCCCGGGTTGGAGAGTCCGGTCGGCCCTGTGTCGACGGTCGGTGCCATCGCCATCGTCAATGCCATCAAGTCCCGGACCGCCGAGCTCCTCGTGGGGCTCGGGGCCATGCCCCCGGTGATCAGCCGCGCGAGCGCGGTCGGCACCGAGCGGTCGAGGGAGCTGTTCGACGAAGCCTATCGAGAGCATGCGCGGCGGCTCGCCCGTGCGATCGACCAGCAAGGAGGTGGGTGACGCTCCAACGAGCCACACGCAACATCCCGGGAACAAGGCGGACCTCTGCTCCATCAGGAGCGACCGGCCGCCGCAAGGAGGAGACGGACTAGATGAAGCATCTGGGCAAGACCCGCGCCGTGGTCGCCATCGGCGCGATCGCGATCATCGTGGGCGCCTGCGGCGGCACCGCAGCCACCGCGGCCCCCGCCGCAACCGAGGCCCCGGCCGCAACCGAGGCCCCCGCCGCAACCGAGGCCCCGGCCGCCAGCGTCGAGGCGCCGAGCGCCGAGGCCAAGATGTGGAAGATCGGCTACTCGAACGCCGGCGGCGTGGGCAACGGCTTCCGCGAGGAGCAGGTCTGCACCGCCAAGGCCGAGGCGCTCGCCTCCGGCCAGGTCTCCGAGCTCACGGTCATCCACCAGAACGCGGATGCCGCCGGCCAGCTCCAGCACATCCGTGACCTGATCGCGAAGGACGTCGACGCGATCGTGTTCAACCCGAACGACCCCGACGCGCTCAACCCGGCGCTCGAGGAGGCCAAGGCGGCCGGCATCAAGACCGTCGCGGTCGACGCGTTCACCAACAACGCCGACACCTACAACCTGTACAACAACCAGGTGAACTACGCCTACCTCGGCGCCAAGTGGCTGTTCGAGCAGATGGGCGGCAAGGGCAACGTCTACTACATGCGCGGCTTCGCCGGGCATCCCGGCCGACACCGATCGCGACGAGGGCTTCAAGAAGGCCCTGGCCGAGTACCCCGACATCAAGGTCCTCCCGACCGCCGATGGCGAGCACACCGGCTGGGATCCCGCGAAGACCACCGAGCTGATCAACAACTTGATCTCCAGCGGCCAGTACGACAACACCCAGGGCATCTGGACGTCCGGCATGGACTCCCAGGTCGTGGATGCGATCAAGGCCGCCAAGCAAGGAGTTCGTGCCGATCGTCGGCGCCGACCTCGGCGCGTTCGTGACGCAGCTCCTCGACGAGACCAACTACCCGGGCCTCAAGGGCGCGGCGGTGACCAACACCGCGGCCGTCGGCGGCGCGGGCGTCAACCTGGCGCTCAAGCTCCTCAACGGCGAGACCGTCCAGACCGACTCCTCGGCCCCCAAGCCGAACACGGTGCTGCTGACGCCGGTCGTGGCCGAGAACGTGACCGACGAGGGCAAGGCCCTGCTCAAGAGCTGGCAGTCGGTCCCGGGCCTCGACCCGAACTGGCCGCTCGGCCTCCAGATCGACGGCTGGACCACGTACACCCCCGAGCAGGCGATCGACCTGCGAGTAGCTCCCGAGCCATCTCGGGTCACCACGTGGGGGGTGCCGGCTCCGCCGGCACCCCCCACGCCTCCCCTCCAGCCACGGGACCGATGACCCTCACCACCACCGACCTCCTCCTCGAGGCGACCGGCGTCTCCAAGACGTACGGCGCCGTCGTGGCGCTCAAGTCCGCGTCCCTGGCGGTCCGCCCGGGCGAGGTCCATGCGCTCATGGGCGCCAACGGCGCCGGCAAGAGCACCCTGGTCAAGATCCTGACCGGGGCCATCCACCCGGACAGCGGGCCGGATCGCCGTGCGCGGCCGCGAGCGAGAAGTCCACTCGCCCGCCGAGGCGCGGCGTGGCGGCCTCGTGTCGGTCTACCAGGAGCCGGCGCTCATCCCGGACCTGGACATCCGCGACAACCTCCGGCTCACGCAGACGCCGATCGAGCCGTTCCGCCACTGGACCGAGCGAGCTGGGCCTCGAGGGCCTCGACCTGTCGAGCATGGCGCGGCGCGTGCCGCTTGCCTCGCTCCGGATCATCGACCTCGCCCGTGCCCTCGCCATCGAGCCCGACGTGCTCATGCTCGACGAGATGACCGCGGCGCTGCCCGCGAACCTCACCGAGCGCGTGCTCGAGGTCGTCGGCCGCCAGCGTGGCGGCGACCGGTCCGTCATCTTCATCTCGCACCGCATGATCGAGATCGCCGCCGTCTGCGACCGGGCCACGGTGCTGCGCGAGGGCGAGACGGTCGGCGTCGTGGACGTCACCGCCGGCTCCGAGGAGCAGATCGTCGAGCTCATGCTCGGCCAGATCGGTCGCGTCGATGACGGCGGTTTCCGATCGGGCCGGGAGCCGGCAGGTCGCCGCGGACGCGACGCCCCGGATCACGGCGCGTGGCCTGGCCCACGGGACCAAGCTCCAGGACGCCTCGTTCGACCTGTACCCGGGCGAGGTGCTGGGGGTGGTCGCGCTCGAGGGGCAGGGCCAGGACGAGCTGTTCGACATCCTGGCCGGCTCGGAGCGGCCCGAGGGCGGCGAGCTCCTCGTCGACGGCAGCCCAGTCTCCTTCCACCACCCGGCCGACGCGATCCGGGCCGGCCTCGTGTACGTGGCCGCGGATCGCGCCGAGGCGCTGCTGATGCAGCGCTCGGTGCGCGAGAACATCGCCCTGCCCTTCTCGGCTCGCATGCGCCGCTGGGGGCCTCATCAACGCTGGGCGAGGAGCGGAAGGTCGTCGACGGCGCGATCGAGACCCTCCAGATCGACACCCGGGCGAAGGGCGAGGTCCGGCGGCTCTCGGGCGGCAACCAGCAGAAGGTGACGATCGCGCGCTGGGTCGCGGGGGGCGTCCGGACGATGCTCTGCTTCGACCCGACGCGCGGCATCGACATCCGCACCAAGCAGCAGGTCTACGTGCTGCTGCGGGATCTCGCGGAGGCCGGGGCCGCGGTGCTGCTCTACACCTCCGAGCTCAAGGAGGTCCAGCTGGTCTGCGACCGGGCCATCGTCATCTTCGGCGGGCGCGTGGTCGCCGAGATCGACGTCGCCGACGCCGATGAGCCGGCGCTGCTGCGGGCCGCCTACAACCTGAGGTCGGACGCGCTGATGCCGGAGCAGGTGGCGGCCGAGGCCGTTGCCGTGACGGCTGGAGACGGAGGCGCCATGCGGCGGAGCCCGCGACTGTGGCGACCGAGCCCGCAGCCCCCGAGACCACCCAGCCGGAGGACGTCCGATGACCGCCGCGACCGGCAGCCTCGGCGGCGCGCGGTCCCGACCGGCCGATGCCGTCACGGGATGGCTGATGCACAACGCGTGGACGCTCGGGCTCCTGGCATTCCTCGCCGTCCTGCTCGCATTCACCAAGGCCATCCAGCCGAGCTACGGCGCCGCCCGGCATCCAGGGGCTCGCCAGCGCGGTGCTCCCCTCGCGCTGGCCGCAGTCGGGCAGGCGATCGTCGTCATCTCGGGCGGGATCGACCTCTCGATCGGCTCGATCATGGCGCTCACCAGCGTCATCTCGGCCTCGCTCAGATGAAGACCAGCCCGGAGCTGGCGATCGCCGTCGTGCTCGGCGTCCTGCTGCTGGGCATCGCTCTCGGCGCCGTCAACGGCGGCCTCGTCGTCGTCACCCGGGTGCCGGACATCGTCGTGACGCTCGCGATGTCGTTCGTGTGGGCCGGCTGTGCGCTCCTGGTCCTCAAGACACCGGGCGGCGCCGCGGCGATGTGGCTCAAGGACCTCGTGAAGGGCCCGCTCCTCGACGAGTGGCTCCCCAAGGCCGCGGTGGTGCTGATCGTCCTGGTGGCCGTCATCTGGATCCCGCTCCGGCGGTCCCGGCTCGGGCTGTCGATCTACGCGATCGGCAGCAACCAGCTGGCGGCGTTCCGGAGCGGCGTCGCGGTGGGCCGCACGAAGATCGCCGCCTACGCGGTGATGGGCCTGTTCGCGGCCCTCGGCGGGCTCAGTCCCTGACCGCGAGCACGGGCATCGGGAGCCCCGTCCCGGGCGGCTACACGCTGCATGAGCGTGGCCGCCATCGTCCTCGGCGGCGTCAGCCTCGCAGGCGGCCGGGGCGGGGTCTTCGGCCCGATCGTGGCGGTGATCATCCTCCAGCTGATCCGCAGCGACATGACCTTCCTCAACGTGAACACGAACCTGGCGATCGTGGCCAACGGGGTCATCCTCATCGGGGTGGTCATGTTCGGCAGCCTCATCCAGATGCGGAGGGCACGCGCGTGAGTGTCGCCAGCGCACCCAACGCCCCCAGTGCGCGCAGCCCGTGGCTCACGGCCTCCGGGTGGCGCGGCCTGTTCCGGGACCGGCCCACTGATCCCGCTGCTCGTCCTGCTCGTCGCTGCTGGTCGATCCTCTCGGAGCTCGTCCGGCCGGGCATCGTCAACCCCAACTGGGGCGGGGTCATGCTGCGCACGGCCATCCCCCTGGCCATCCTCGCCGGCTGCCAGATCCTGACCACGTTCCTGACCGGTGGCATCGACCTCTCGGTCGGCGCGGTCGCCTCGATGTCCGGGTTCCTGGTCGCGACGCTCGTCGGCGACTACGGCCTCGTGGTCGCCCTCCTGGTCGCGATGGCGATCGCGGCCGATCGCCGGGCTCCTGACCGGGCATCGGCGTCGGAGTGTTCCGGGTCCACCCGCTGATCATGACCCTGGGCATGGGCCTCGTCGTCCTCGGCTTCGCCAATGTCTGGCAGCTGATCATGGTCCAGACCGGTGGCCGGACGTCCGGCCGAGCTCGCGCTGGCTCGGATCCGGCTCGCCGTTCGAGATCGCTCCCCCACAGCCTGCTGGTGTTCGTGCCGCTGGCCGCGCTGCTCCTGCTGCTCGCTGCGGCGCACCGGGTACGGCCGCCTGCTCTACGCGATCGGCGACAACCCGATCGCCGCCGCGCCTGTCGGGCGCCCGCTCGTGGCAGGTGCTGCTCGTCCTGTACTGCCATCTCGGCGGTGCATGGCGTCGATCGCCGGGTTCCTGCTCTCGGGCCTCACGAACGTCGCCAGCGTGACGCTCGCCGACTCGTACGTGCTGCCGTCCGTCGCGGCCGCGGTCATCGGCGGGACGTCGATCATGGGTGGCCGGGGCGGATACGGCGGGGCGATCGTGGGGGCGCTGATCCTGACGTCCTGATCTCGTCCCTCCTCTCGTCGCTCGGGTTACCCGGAGGCGGTCCGCCAGATCCTGTTCGGGTCGATCATCGTCGCCGTGGCGGCGGCCTACACCAGGGTCACGGCGGAGTCCTGAGCGGGCGTCGGCGGAGGGAGCGACAGCGATGACCGCGGGAACCGCGACGCGCCACCTGGGCCTGGACCTGGGGGCGACGAACCTCAAGTGGGCCGTGGTGGAGCACGCGGACGGCGCCTGGGCGACCGTCGCCCGGGACCAGGTGCCGACGCGAGTCCTCGCCGACCCGGCCGGCGTCCCGGCCATGGTCGTCGGCCAGCTGGGCGAGGCCGCGACCGCGGCGATCGCCGCGTGGGGTCCCGTCGCAAGCGTGGGCATCGGCGTGCCCGGCCTGTACGACCCGGTGGCGGGCTCGACCCGGTTCCTGCCCAACATCCCAGGCCCGTGGGCGGGCCAGCCCGTCGCCGGTCCCGTGGCCGAGGCGACCGGGGTGCCGGCGTTCCTCATCAACGATGCCCGGGCGTTCGGGCTGGCCGAGCTGCGGCTGGGCGCCGGCCGCGGCGCGTCATCGATGGTCGGGCTGACCCTCGGGACGGGCGTGGGCGGCGTGTTCGCCGTGGACGGGCGCGTCAACCTGGGTCACGACGGGACGGCGGGCGAGCTCGGCCACCAGACGCTCGACCCCGACGGACCGTGGTGCACCTGCGGCAACCGCGGCTGCATGGAGGCGTACGCCCGCGCCGACCAGATCGCCGCCGCGTGCGGAACCGCGACCGCCGAGGAGGCGGTGACCCGCGCTCGGGCGGGCGACGAGCGCGCGCGCGCCGGGCTTCGCGGATGTGGGCCGCTACCTCGGCATCGGGATCAGCAACCTCGTCGTGATCATCTCGCCCGACCGGATCGTGATCGGGGGCGGGATCGCGGCGGCCGGGGACCTGCTGTTCGAGCCGATCCGGGCGGAGCTCCGGCGCCGGGTCTTCATCACCTCGCTGGACGACGTGACGCTCGTCGCGGCCGAGCTCGGCACCTGGGCCGGCTCCATCGGGGCTGCCGTCCACGGCGCGGAACAGGCGTCGTCGTCGTGATGCCCTCGAACGAGTGGCTCCCTCACTACCGCCAGATCGAGCTGGCCCTGCGCGAGCGCGTGCCCACGCTGCGCCCCGGCGAGCGGCTGCCGTCGGACGCCGACCTGTGCCGGGAGTTCGGCGTGAGCCGGATGACCGCCCGCAACGCGATGCAGCGCCTCGCCGACGACGGCCTCGTCGAGCGGATCCCCGGGCGCGGCACGTTCGTGGCCGTGCCGCCGGCGCACCGCTTCGCCGATCGCCTCATGGCGTTCTCCAACGAGATGCGACGCCAGGGCCGGACACCGGGATCGCGGCTGCTCGCGAGGGAGATCCGTCCGGCCACGGACGCCGAGGCGGGCGCGCTGGCGATCCGGCCCGGTGATCCGGTCGTGCTGGTCCGGCGCCTGCGCCTCGCCGATGACCTGCCGGTGGCGGTCGAGCACGCGGTCCTCGTCCGGCGCACTGCCGACGTGGTCATGGCGGCCGACCTCGAGGCAGGATCCCTCCACGAGGCGCTCGCCCGGGCGGGGCTCCAGCTGCGGCGGGGGCAGGCCACGATCACGTCCGAGGGCGCGACGATCGACGACGCCCGGCTCCTGGGCGTGAAGGAGGGGGAGCCTCTCCTCGTGGAGCGGCGTGTCATCGCCGACGTCGCGGGCCGCCCCGTCGAGGCCACGGAGTCCCGCTACCCGGGCGACCGCTACGCGCTGGACGTCCGGTTCGACGTGGACGACGGCACCCCGTGACGACCGCAACCCGGGCGACGGAGCGTGACCGGCTCGTCCCGGGAGCGCGTCCGCGCCGCGCTCGACCACCGCGAGCCCGACCGCATCCCCTTCGACCTGGGCGGGTCGCGGATGACCGGCATCCATGTGAGGGCCTACACGCGCCTCCGGGCGGCGCTCGGCCTGCCGCCGGGGGACGTCCGCGTTGGCGACCTCACCCAGCAGCTCGCGGATGTCGACACGGACGTCATGGACCTGCTGGGGTGCGACGTGCGGCTCGTTGGGCCGCGCTCGGCCACGGGGTACCGGCGCGAGGTGGTGGAGGCGGACGGCTACCTGTCCTTCCGCGACGAGTGGGGCGTGGGACGCCGGATGCCGGTCGACGGCGGGCTCTACTACGACTCGTTCGGGGAGCCGCTCGGGGGCGAGGTGGACGCGGCGACGATCGACGCCTTCGCGTGGCCGGACCCGACCGACCCCGGCCGGTACGCGGGGATGGTCGAGGCGGCCCGGCAGATCGCCGAGGTCGAGGGGCGCGCCGTCTTCGTCGGCTCGATCTGCGGTGGGCTGTCCGAAGGCCTGTTCAAGATGCGCGGCTTCGAGGACGGGTACATGGACCTCGCCGCTGAGCCCGAGCGCGCCCGGCAGGTGATGGAGAAGATCCTCGAGATCAAGCTCGCCTACTGGGACCGTGCCCTGCGCGAGCTGGGCGACCTCGTGGACGTCGTGGGCGAGGCGGACGATCTCGGCGGCCAGGACCGGACGCTGTTCTCGCCGGCGACGTACCGCTCCATCGTCAAGCCGCTCCAGCGGGAGCTGTTCTCGTTCATCCGGGCCCGGACGTCGGCGCGGATCTTCCTCCACAGCTGTGGGGCGATCCGCGACCTGATCCCGGACCTGATCGAGATCGGCGTCGACATCCTCAACCCCGTGCAGGTCTCCGCCGCCGGCATGGACGGCGCGGAGCTCAAGCGCGAGTTCGGGCGCGACCTCGTGTTCTGGGGCGGCGGCGTCGACACCCAGCGCGTGCTGGGCGGGGGAACGCCGGCCGAGGTCCGCAGCGAGGTCCTGCGGCGCGTGGACGACCTGCGCGCGGGCGGCGGCTTCGTGTTCGCGGCCGTCCACAACATCCAGCCCAACGTGCCCGCCGAGAACATCCTCGCCATGTGGGCTGCGCTCAAGGAGGCCAACGGTGCGTGAGGTCGTCGAGGGACGCCTCGTCCTCGCGGATGACGTGGTTCCCGGTCGCCTGGTCATCGACGACGGCTGGATCACGGACATGGTGACCGACCCCGGGAACGAGGCCTGGGCTGCCGGACCGCTCCTGGCGCCCGGACTCATCGACGTCCACGTCCATGGCTGGGGCGGCCATGACGGCACCGGCGATGCCGAGGCGCTCTCGGGGATGGCCAGGGCGCTGCTCCGCCAGGGGATCACCTCCTTCCTGCCCACGGCACCGTCGCTGCCCGAGCCCGAGATCCCGCGCTTCGCGGCCCGCGTGCGCGAATGGATGCCATCCGCGCCCGCCGACGGCGCGGAACCGCTGGGGTTCAACCTCGAGGGCCCGTTCATCGCGCCCGCACGCAAGGGCGCCCACGACCCGGCGCTGCTGCGCACGCCGGAGAACATCGACCCGGCCGTCGTGGACGCCTCGCTGGACGGGCTGCGGATCATGACGATCGCCCCCGAGCTGCCCGGTGCCCTGGCGCTCATCGAGCGGCTGGCCGGCCTCGGGATCGTCCCGTCCATCGGTCACTCGGCGGCGACGCTGGAGGAGGCCCGCGCCGGCTACCGCGCAGCGGGGACCAGCACCCCGAAGACGACGACGCACCTGTTCAACGCCATGACCGGCGTCGACCACCGCCTCCCCGGTCTCGTCGTGGCGGCGCTCACGGACGACGACGCGTACGTCGAGCTGGTCGCGGACGGGTTCCACGTCCATCCCGCCCTGTGGCCGATCATCCTGCGCTCCAAGCCGGCCGGCCGGCTCATCCTCGTCAGCGACGCCATGTCCCTGGCGGGCACGGGGGATGGGCCGGGGCAGATCGGGGGCCTGGACGTGGTGGTGAAGGCCGGCCGGGTGACCCTGACGGGAACGGAGACCCTGGCCGGGTCGGTCATCGCCATCAACATGGCCGTCCGCAACCTGGCCCGCGAGGGGGTCCCGCTCCCGGTCGCGGTCGCGGCGGCCTCGTCCAGCCCCGCTGAGCTCCTCGGGGCGACGGATCGCGGGCGGCTCGAAGTCGGCCGCCGGGCGCACCTCGTGGAGCTCGACGACGACCTGCGGGTCCGGCGGGTCACCCGCGGGGCGGGCTGGTTCGCCGGCGCGCGACCGGCATGACGGAGGCCCCGATGCCCCGGATCGCGCCGCCGCTCGATCCCGGCTTCCGGCCGATGTCGATGGCGCAGGCCGGCCTCCGCGACGCCATCCGGGCCGATGGCGCGGGGATCCGCGTCGCCCTGGCCGTCGAGCAGCCGACCGGCTCCGCCTGGCACCGGGAGGCGTGGGTGCACGCGCCGGGTCATCCCGACGAGGCCGCCTCGTATCGCGCCGTGGAGCGCCTGTGCAAGTTCCTGCTGTGGTCGCGCGGCGGCGCGCGGCTGTACGTCGACGGGCCCGCCACCCTGGTCGAGCTACCTCGCCCGGCACTACGCGGCCGTGCCCACCGGCAGTCTTCGACGCCGCGTTCATGGGGCCCAAGCTGTTCGGCGTCCCGTTCGAGGTCATCGGTGTCCCGGAGGCCGAGTTCCCACCCGAGCGTGAGGCGGCGGTCGCCCTGGGCCGCCATCTCGATGGCTGCCGGATCGGCTTCGACCTCGGTGCGAGCGACCGCAAGGCGGCCGCCGTGATCGACGGCGAGGTGGTGTTCAGCGAGGAGATCCTGTGGGACCCGGCCAACCAGTCGGACCCGCAGTGGCACGTCGACCAGGTCATGGACTCGCTCCGGCGTGCCGCCGCCCACCTGCCGCGGGTGGACGCGATCGGCGGCAGCTCCGCCGGCGCCTACGTGGACAACGAGGTGCGGGCGGCATCGCTGTTCCGGTCCGTCCCGCCCGATGCCTTCGAGGCGCGGGTCCGGGGGATGTTCCACGAGCTGCAGGCCGCCTGGGGCGGCATCCCCTTCGTGGTCGTGAACGACGGCGAGGTCACCGCGCTGGCCGGCTCGATGATGGCCGGATCGGGCGCCCTGCTGGGGATCGCCATGGGCTCCAGCCAGGCCGCGGGCTACGTGGACCGGGAGGGCCGCCTGACGTCGCGCATCGACGAGCTCGCGTTCGCGCCGGTCGACGACGCACCGGACGCGCCCGTCGACGAGTGGTCGGGCGATCGGGGCTGTGGCGTGCAGTACTTCTCCCAGCAGGCAACCGCGCGCCTGATGGTTCCCGCCGGCATCGAGGTCGACGCCTCGGCCCCGCTGCCGGAGCGGCTGGTCCACCTGCAGGAGCGCATGACGGCCGGCGACCCGCGGGCGGATCTCGTCTACCGGACGGTCGGCACCTACCTCGGCTACGCGCTGCTCACCTACCGGGAGCACTACGACCTGGACCACCTCCTGCTGCTCGGCCGCGTCATGACGGGCGCGGGTGGGGACGCGATCATCGAGACGGCCCGGGCCGTGCTCGCGGCCGAGGACCCGGCCGCCGCGGAGGGAACCGTGTTCCACCTCGCCGACGAGCACCAGAAGCGCCACGGCCAGGCCGTGGCAGCGGCGAGCCTGCCCGAGCTCCGCTGACCCGGGCTGCCGCGGAACCGGCGACCGCCGGTGCGATGCTGCCGCGTCAGGCCAGTCCGCCCCCGTCCACCACGAGCGCCGTGCCGGTCACCCAGCCGGATGCCTCCGTGACGAGGAAGAGCATTGCGCGGGCGATGTCCTCGGGCGTGCCGATCCGGGCCAGCGGTCGGTCGGCGGCCCCGGCCAGGAACGCCGCCTCGGGCTCGCCGAGCTGGCGCGCCTCCTCGCGCAGCATGCCCGTGTCCGTGTCGCCGGGGCAGACGCAGTTCACGCGGATGCCCTGGGGTCCGTGATCGATCGCCATCGCCCGCGTGAGGTTCACCACCGCGCCCTTGGAGGCGCAGTAGCTGGCTGCCCTGTCGCCGCCCTTGAGGCCCCACCCGGAGCCCGTGTTGACGATGGCCCCGCCCCCGCCCGCGGCCATGACCGGGATCGCGTGCTTGGACATCAGGAACACCGACGTCACGTTGACGGCCATCACCCGGGCCCACTCGTCCTCGGTCGTCTCGACCACGTCGGCGCGCCGGATGATGCCCGCGTTGTTGCACAGGATGTCGAGCCCGCCGAAGGTCTCGACGGCGGCACTCACGGCAGCGGCGCAATCCGCGGAGGACGTGACGTCGCAGCGGACGAAGAGGGCCCGCCCGCCCCGCTCGCGAATCCCCGCGGCTGCCGCCTCGCCCGCCACCGCGTTGACGTCGGCCAGGACGACCGCGGCCCCCTCGGCGGCGAGCAGCTCTGCCGTCGCCCGCCCGATGCCCGATGCCGCTCCCGTGACGATCGCACGCCTGCCGTCCGCCGAACCCATGGTGTCTCCTCCTGTCGCTGCGTGCGTCATGCCGGGGCCACGCGGTAGACCGTCCGGTCGGCGGGTCCCGTGATCACGGTGAGGTACCCGGCCAGCTCGGCGTCGAGCCCGGCGTCGCCCGTGTCCACCAGCAGCGGACGGCCGCGGAGGCCCGCCAGCTTGGCCGGCGTGGCCACCACGACGATCGCGCCGCGCCCGCCGTCCGCGAGGATCGCGCGCAGGACGGCCGGCGAGAGCTGCTGGTTGCCGCGGCCGATGATGAACCCCTGGCCGCCGATCGGGGTCACGACGAGGGTGGTCGGCCCGTGGGCGGCGAGTCGCTCGAGGTCGGCTGCGCCGACGTCGACCGCCACGAGGACCGCCTCGCGTGGAGCAGCACCCTCGACCGACGCCTCGTCGGGAGTCACGTCGACGACGTCCACGCCAACCAGCGTCGTCCGGACCCCAAGGCGCTCGCCGACGGCCCGGACCGTGGAGCCGGGCGCGAGCACCCATCGGCCGCCCGCGACGAGGTGCCGGACGACGCCCTCGGCCGCTCCTGCGACGGCGCTCGCCTCCGACACCGGCGAGGGCTCCTTGCGGGCCTGGAGCCTCCGGTCGCCGGCCGGGACCGCCACCTCGCCGAACAGCCGCGGCGCGATCTCGCCGCGCCGGTAGGCATCCTCATCGAGGTCGAGGACATCGGCGGGGGTCGTGCGTCGTCGGGAGGGGTTCGCCAGCAGGAATGCGGCTGCCAGGTCGCCGGCGGCACGCGGGCCGGTCGCGAAGGCGGGGGAGTGGATCTTCACGCCGGCGGGGATCCCGACCACCGGCACGGTCGTCCCGACCGTCGCGCAGACGTCGCGCAGCGTGCCGTCGCCGCCCGCGACGAGGAGCAGGTCCGGGGCCAGGGCGGCCAGCTGGGCGGTGATCCGGCGGGTGTCCTCGGGTGTCGTGTCCGCGGCGTCGGGCAGGGTCCCGACCACCACCGGCGCGGCGCCCGCGGCTCGCGCGGCGCCCTCACCCATCGGCCCCGGGGCGGCCACGATCTCGGGCACGGCGACACCTGGCGGCCAGCAGGCGAGCAGCTGGCTGCACCGTCGCCGCGGCGCGCTCCTCCGCGTGGGGGACGGCGCCCAGGGCGAGCGCCTGCCGCACGATCTCCGGGCCGTCGCTGCCCTTCAGCCCGACGGCGCCGCCGAGCCCGGCCACCGGGTTCACGACCAGGGCGACGCGGGGCCGTCCTCGCACCGATCCTGTCGGGGCGCCGGCCGTGGCCTCGTGCGTCACGCGCCCGTCGGGTGCTTCCGGCGGTACGCCCGCCAGGTCACGGCCCACTGCGCCGGGTCGTCGAGCGGGGAGTGGTCGATCCGGTGGATCGTGCTCGCGTGCGGCGCCGAGAGCAGCGTGTCCCGGTCCTCGTACGCCTCGCGGGCGACGGCGGCCAGGATCGCCGCGTATTCGTCGAGGTCGGCCATCGAGTAGGACTCGGTCGGCTCCAGGGTCATCGGCTCGGGGACCACGTACGGATGGTGGCTCATCCAGTAGTGCGTCCCGAAGTCCGCGACCCGGCTGCCGATGTCCTCGGAGTGCACGCCGGTATCGCGGGCCAGGTCCTCCCACGAGTAGCGGACCTGCTCGATCCGTCGACGGCCCTTCGCGTACGGCGCGGAGACTCCCTGGATCTCGAGGACCCGCGTCATGAGGTAGTTGTTGTTGAGCACGGCCGTCTCGGCGACCTCGCGCAGGCCCTCCGCGCCCATGCTCATCACCCAGGCGTACGCCCGGACCAGGTTGGGCACGACCCCGAGCCAGGGCCGGACCTTGCCGATGGACAGCGGCCGGTCGTCGTCGAGAACGAAGCGCTGCCCATCGCGCTCGATGACGGGTCGGGGCAGGAACGGCGCCATCGCGGCGGTCACGCCCACGGCCCCGGCCCCCGGCCCACCGCAGGCGTGCGGTGTCGAGAACGTCTTGTGGATGTTGAAGTGGCAGACGTCGAACCCGGCGTCCCGGGCCCGGGTGATGCCCAGGATCCCGTTGGCGTTCGCCTGGTCGTACGAGCACAGGCCGCCCGCCTCGTGCACGACCCGCACGAACTCCTCGATCCGCGGGTTGAAGATGCCCGTGTCCTCTGGGTTCGTGATCAGGAGTGCGGCGGTCCGCTCGGACACGGCCGCCCGGAGCGCGTCGACGTCCGGGTAACCATCGGCGTCCGGGTAGAGCGTGATGACCTTGTACCCGGCGACCTTGGCCGCAGCCGCGTTCGAGGGGTGGCTGAAGATCGTGGTGATGACCTCGTCGCGGCGGTCGCCATCACCGTGCGACGCGTGCCAGGCCCGGATCATCGCCACGTTGGTCCAGATCGCGGCCGATCCGGACGCCGGCTGGAGGCTGACCCGGTCCATGCCGGAGATCTCCGCCAGCATGCCCTCGAGCCGCCACAGGATCTCCAGGGTCCCCTGGTAGGTGTCCGGATCCTGGGCCGGGTGGACGTCCGCGACCTTGGGGCTGCGCACCAGCTGGTCGTTGACCTTGGGCGAGTACTTCATCGTGCAGGTGCCCTGGCCCACGTCGACGTTGAGGTCGACGCCCAGGGTCTCCTGGGACAGCCGGTCGTAGTGGCGCAGGACGTGGACCTGGCCCAGCTCCGGCAGGGCCGGCGGCGTCGCCCGCCGGATGCCCTCCGGGAGCTCCGCGGCCGGGTTGCCCACCAGGGCGGTGATCCCGGCCTCGGTCGCCGGCGGCAGGACGCCGCGCGACCCCGGCACCGACAGCTCGAAGATGAGGGGCTCGTCCCACGATGCCTGGTGGAAGCGGCGCGGGGACGGCTTGGGTCCGACCGGGAGGCCGGCGCTTGCCACCGGGCCCTCGCTCGTCGTGCTCATGCCAGCACCTCCGCCAGCTCGGCCGCGAGCCGGTCGATGTCGCCCTGGGTGTTGACCTCGGTCACGGCGACCAGGACGCTCTGCCCCAGCCCGGGTTGCTCTCGCGACAGGTCGTAGCCCAGGAAGATCCCTCGGGCCAGCAGCGCGCCGGCGACCTCCGCCACCGTCCGGCCCGTCGCGCGCAGGTCCAGCACGAACTCCTTGGCGTGGGGCGTGGCCGCGAACGGGACACGGACGCCGGGGATCGCGGCCAGGCGGGTCATCGCGTACCGGGTGCGAGCCATCACCGTCTCGCCCAGCTCGCGCATCCCCTGGGGGCCCATGAGCGCGAGGTAGGCGCCGGCCGTGATCCCCCACAGGGCCGCGGCGGTGCCCACCCACTCCTTGCCCTCTTCGCGCACGGCGAACGATGTCCGCTCGTAGGCGACGTCGCCGAAGCCGTACTCGCCGGGCACGCTCGTGGGCGCGATGCCGAACAGGCGGGAGGGGTACTCCATGACGACGACCGGGTCGTCGTCGCTCGCGATGAACCCGCCGTGGCCGCCGCCCGTCTGCATGTGGATCCCCAGCGGCTGGATGTCGCCGCAGTCGATGTCGGCGCCCCACGCCGACGGCGGGGCGAGCACCCCCAGCGTCGAGGGGTCGACCGAGACCACCGCGAGGGCGCCCGCAGCGTGGGCGAGCCGCACGATCTCCGGGCCGCCGATCTCGACCGTGCCCAGGAACGTGGGGTTCTCGACGAACACGCAGGCGACATCGGGGCCAAGCGCCCCCTGGAGCGCGGCGAGGTCGAGCGTCCCGCTCGTCGAATTGAACGGGACCAGCTCCACGTCGACGTCGGGGCGGACGTAGTCGGCGACCTTGGACCGCTTGTCGGCCGACACCGATGCCGCCACGAGGGCCCGGCGACGGCCGGTGATCCGCGCCGCCATCCGGATCGCCGTGCCGGCCGCCTGGAAGCCGTCGTACGTCGGGACGTTCACGACGTCGCGCTCGAGGAGCTCGCCCATCATGGACTCGTACTCCCACAGCGCCTGGAACCGGCCGTGGTCCTCGTACGGGTCGCCGGCGTATGCGGTCAGGAACTCCCCGCGTCCGTTGATCTCGTCGCAGACCGCCGGCACGTGGTGGTTGTAGCAGCCCGCGCCGAGGAAGCTCAGGGATTCGCGCGTCGAGGTGTTCCGGCCGAGCAGCCCCTCGACGTGGCGGACCAGCTCCGCCTCGGATCCCAGGGCAGCCGGAAGGTCGAGCGGCCGGCGGAGCCGCAGGGACTCGGGGATGTCGGCGTAGAGCTCCTCGACCGAGGTGGCGCCGATGGCGGCCAGCATCGCGGCGCGCACGTCCGGGATGGCGTTGGGGATGTAGGGGTGGACCCGCCGCCCGCCGTCGTCCATGTGCTTGCCTCGCTGGTACCGGTTGCCCTATTCGCGAGCGCCGGTGGTGGAGCTGCCCGGCCCGGCGCATCGGGATGATTGTGACGCGCGACCGCCGTTGCCGATCGGTCGACGGGAATGGTCTCGGGCCGGCACGAGGCGCCCGCCGCCGGAGGGGATGGGGCGCGGGCGGCCGTGGGGGGGACACGGCCGCCCGCTGGGAACTGCTAGCTGCTGCTGAGGCCTGCGAGCTCCAGCATCCGCTTGGCGGTGTACGAGGGCCCGTCATCGCGGGTGAGCTGCGCCAGGACGTCCATCGGCAGGTCGTCCAGGATCGCTCCGTTGGGGTTGAACAGCAGGTGCTGGTCCACCGCGAGGCCGAAGGCCGAGCCCTCCTTGACCGCGTGGTACAGGTTCCGCGGGGCCACCGAGTCACCGACGTTGAGGACGCGGACGCCTGCGGCCTTGAGCTCCGTGAACAGCGAGATCTCGGGCCGGGTGTGGCAGGTGACCACCTCGTCGACCTCGAGGGTGGACCGGTTGAAGTCCTTGTCCTGGAGGACCACCGATCCCTCGCTGATCTCGGCGACCGTGGTGGACGTGATCACCGTCACCGGGTGCTTGTAGGGACGGGAGTGGAGGACCTCCGCGTCGCCCTGCGCGAAGCGCTTGCGCAGGACGTACATGTGGATGACCTCGCAGTCCGCCGCGAACTCCCGGTTCTCGGTCACGATCGTGACCTGCTTGCCGATGTCCGCGAGCCAGGCCGCGGTGTCCGTGGCGGCGTAGCTGTCGCCCCAGAGCAGCACGCGGGCACCCAGCTTGCGCATCTTCCGGCCGCCGGGGTGGCACTCGCAGGCGACCTTGGGGCAGGCCATGGTCTCCTCGAACGGCACGACGCGATCCGCGTCGCCTGCGACCGGCGGCACGTAGGAGACGGCGCCCGTCGCGTTGAGCACGAGGTCGAACCCGCGCAGCTCGTCCACCGTCGGCGCGTGGTTGAGCCGGATGTCGACGTTGAGGTCGAGCAGCTGGTCCCGGATCCAGTCCAGGTACCAGCGCATCTTCTCCTTGCCCGGGACGAGGCAGACGTAGAGCATCGCCCCGCCCAGCTCGGCGTGCTTCTCGAACAGGGTCACCTGGTGGCCGCGCTCGGTCGCGATGCGCGCGGCCTCCATGCCGGCGGGTCCACCGCCCACGACCGCAACGCGCACCGGCTTGTCGGTCCGCTTCATGTCGTCGTAGGCCGGCTGGCCGCAGGCCGCGTTGATGGAGCACGCGATCTCGTGCTTGGCCATCAGCGACTCCTGCCAGCAGCCGCCCAGGCAGGAGATGCACTTGCGGATGGACTTGACCTTGCCGTACTGCGCCTTGACCGGCCAGTACGGATCCGCGAGGAGCTGTCGGGCGAGGCCCACGAGATCCGTCTTGCCCTCGGCCAGGATCTGCTCGCAGTACTCGGGGTCGCGCAGCGAGTGACTGGTGATGACCGGGATCTTGACGACCTTCTTGACCGCCTCGGCGGCATAGGTGGCCCAGCCCTGGGGGTACTGCATCGGGTCGAAGCCGGCACCAGGACTCTCCTGCATGCCCTGCGAGAGATCCAGCGCGGCGCAGCCGGCCCGCTCGAGCACGCGCGCGGTCTCGATGCCCTCCTCCATGTCGCGGCCACCGGGGCACCACTCCTCGAACGAGTAGCGCACGAGGACCGGGTAGCCCTTGCCGCACTTCTTCTGGATGGAGTCGATGACCGCGAGCGGGAAGCGCATCCGGTTCTCGAAGCTGCCGCCGAAGCGGTCCGTCCGCATGTTGAGGTACGGGCTCATGAACTCCGACAGCAGGTAGCCGTGGGCCGCGTGGAGCTCCACGGCGTCGAAGCCCGCCTGCTTGACCCGCCAGGCCGCTTCCGCTGAACAGGTCGACGAGCTCGAGGATCTCGGGGATGGAGGCCTCGCGGATCTCCTTGCCCTTCTCCTCGGCGTTCTCGTAGATGATCTCGTGGCCCGCGGACCACGGCAGCTTGAGCACGCGGTCCGTGGCGCCCAGCGTGTTGTAGCGCGGGATCGCGCACTGGCGGCCCGGGTGCTGGAGCTGGACGGCGCACTTCGCGCCGTAGCGGTGCATCGACTCGGCCAGGCGGGCGAGCCCGGGCACGTAGTTGTCGCCGTCGGCGACGAGGCAGGTCACCGTCGGCCGGCCGCTCGAGGCATCGGGCGTCGTGGCGCCCACGATGACGAAGCCGGTGCCGCCCTTGGCGATGTTCCCGTGGTGGTGGATGTCGCGCTCGCTGACCTCGCCGTCCGCGGCCGAGGAGCTGATGTCGGTGGGCACGTGGACGATGCGGTTGGGGAGCGTGAGCGACCCCATCTGCAGCGGGCTGAACAGGTGCGGGAAGGTCATGACGACAACTCCTGGCGGGGCACAGGCATCGATGGTCCGATCGTCCGCCGCCCGCTCCGGCGCGGCAATGCCAGTCACGGTCGAAGGAGTGGCAGAAGCGGTCGCGGCGCCCATCGGGACCCAGGAAACCCTCCATACGGCCCTGTCCGATACGGCTGCGCGCTGGCATGGTGCGCGCCATGGCCGTCTACGTCTGGCAGCAGGACATGGACCCGGACTTCCCGCTCGCGGTGATCGAGTACACCGCCCTGGGCGACGGGGACCCGATGCACTGGCACGATCACTTCGAGATCGCGCTGGTGGTTGACGGGGCCGGCGAGTTCATGTTCGGCAAGCGGGCCCTGCGGGCGGAGCCCGGCGACGTCTTCTTCATCGACAACAGCCAGCCGCACGTCGCCCTCGCGGACCCGGGCTGGCCGCTGCAGCTGCTGCTGGTGCTGTTCCGCCCCGAGCTCCTCGCCGGGCCAGGCTGCCGGCCGCTGGACCAGGGCTATCTCGCGCCATTCCGCTGGGACGAGCGCACGGCCTCGCCCAGGGTCCGCGGCGGGACCCCGCTCGCGGACGAGATCGCACCACTTCTCCACCGCCTGCGCGACATCCACCTCCGCGCGGACCCGGCCGAGCGCTTCCTGGCCGACGCCACCCTGCGCACCGCCATCGCGCTGGTCAACCGCGATCCGGCCGCCCGCGCCACGCCCGGTGCCGTCCGTGCCGCCGCGGACCGTCGCGAGCAGATCCGCCCGGTGCTCGCCTACGTGGACCGCAACCACCGCGAGCAGATCACGCTGGAGGACGTCGCGGACCTGGTCCACGTCAGCCCGTCCCGCGTCCGCCACGTGTTCAAGGACGTCACCGGCGTCTCGTTCAAGGAGTACGTGACCCAGGTGCGGGTCGCGGAGGCGAAGCGCCTGCTGCTCTCGACCGACCTGTCCGTGGCAGAGATCGCGCGGGCCGTGAGCTACACGAACCTGCACCAGTTCTACAAGGTGTTCTACCGCTCGTGCGCGATGTCGCCGGGCGAGTACCGCCGCTACTACACGCCGGCAGCCGCCCGATAGGCGAGGAGGAGCAACCGATGGAGACCCTGGCGCCCGCCAGCACGGGCGTGATCATCCGCGAGGCGGTCGATGCCGACTGGGAGGACGCGGGCCGCATCTGCTACGAGGCGTTCTCCACCCTCGCCGACCAGCACGGCTTCCCGCACGACTTCCCCACGGTGGAGGCGGCGTCCCTGCCCATCCGCTGGCTCATCAACCACCCCAGGGTCTACGGCGTGGTGGCGGAGTCCGGCGGCCGGGTCATCGGCTCGTCCTTCCTCGACGAGCGCGGCCCCATCTTCGCGATCGGCCCGGTCAGCGTGGATCCCACCGCCCAGGACCACCATGTCGGACGCAAGCTCATGGAGGCGATGCTCGCGCGCTTCCACGAGCGCGGCGCGGCCGGCGTCCGCCTCGTCCAGATCGCGTACCACAACCGGTCGCTGAGCCTCTACGCGAAGCTCGGCTTCGAGGTCCGCAACTCGTTCGCCGCCATGCACGGGACGCCGCTCCTGCGCGCGCTGCCCGGCTACGACGTGCGCCCGGCGACCATCGACGACGAGTACGCCATGAACTCGCTCTGCCTGCGGGTCCACGGTCACGCGCGCTCCGTGGAGGTGCGCGAGGCCATCGAGTCCGGGGATGCGCGGGTCGTGGAGCGCCTGGGCCGGATCACCGGCTACACGACGAAGATCAACTACTTCGCCCACTCGGTCGCGGAGACGAACGACGACCTGCGGGCGCTGATCTGCGAGTCGGCCGACTTCGGGACGCCCGGGTTCCTGGTCCCGCTCGACAACAACGACCTCTTCCGCTGGTGCCTCGAGCAGGGCCTGCGGGTGTTCTTCGTGACCCAGATGATGACGATCGGGATCTACCAGCATCCCGAGGGCGCCTGGATGCCGTCCGTGGGCTACTGAGGCGTCCGATGACCTCTCGCGAACAGGCACTCCGGGCGCGGCGGACCGCCCCGGCCTCCAGGGATCGCTCGTGATCATCCAGCTGTACACGATGCAGACGGCCGAAGAGGCCCTCGCCTGCGTCGAGGCCGGCGCCGACCATGTCGGCTTGACGCCGCCCCAGGGGCTGCCGGGTGAGCTGCCGTCGCTGGAGGCGATGCGCGACATCGTCGTGGCCGTGGGGGACCGCGCGCGCTGCGTGGCGCTGACCGTGGACATGGATCCGGCCCGGATCATCGCGCTGGTCGAGGTCGTCAAGCCGGCGATCCTCCACCTGTGCCCGCTGGCCGATGCGATCACCCCGGAGACGGTCGCGGCCCTGCGCGCGCGGCTGCCGGGCATCCCGGTCATGCAGGCCGTGTCGGTGACCGGGCCCGAGAGCGTGCGGATCGCGTGCGAGTACGGCGAGGTGGCCGACTACCTGATCCTCGACACCCAGGCCCCCGACATCCCGGGCATCGGCGCCAGCGGCGTGACCCACGACTGGTCCGTGAGCCGCGCCATCGTGGATGCCGTGCGGATCCCGGTGATCCTGGCCGGCGGGCTCTCGCCCGAGAACGTCGCGGACGCGATCCGCGCCGTGGGGCCGTGGGGCGTGGACTCGCTGACCCATACGAACCGGCCGCTGCCCGGCGGGGGGTTCCGCAAGGATCTCGCGAGGGTCGAGGCGTTCGTGGCGGCCGCCCGGGGTGCCTGACCCGTACGTGGTCGTGCTCGGCGACCTCAACGTGGACCTGACGCTCGCCCTGCCCGATCGCTCCGCGCCCGCGTCCGAGCGCCTCGTGCGCGAGCCGCGCCAGACCGGTGGCGGCACCGCCGGGAACACCGCGGCGGCCCTGGCGCGGCTCGGCGTGCCCGTGGAGTTCGCCGGGTCGGTGGGCGACGACGGGTTCGGGCGCTGGCTCGTCGATGACCTCCGCGCGGCTGGCGTGGGCACGCGAGGGCTCGTGGTGACGCGCGATGCCCCGACCTGCCAGGTCATCGCGATGGTGGAGCCGGACGGGGAGCGGTACCTGGTCGTCTGGCCCCTCGACGGCGGCGCGCTCACCCGCCTGGCCCCGGGGGACGTGGATCGCGGTCTGGTGGCGGGCGCCGCATGGCTGCACACGACGGGCATGTGCCTGCGCGCGTCGCCCGTCGCATCGTCCGTGCTCACCGCGATGCGGATGGCGCGCGACGCCGGGGTGCCGGTCTCGATCGACCTCAACCTGCGACTGGAGCTCTGGGGCCTGGACGACGCGGTGCTGGCGGCCGTCACCGAGGCGGTCGCCCTGGCCGACGTCGTCCTGGGCAACGGCCCGGAGGAGCTGGTGCCGCTGGCGCGGGCGTCCGGGTTCGAGGTCGAGGGAGCCGAGGCGGCGGCGCGGGCGCTGGCGGGCGGCACGCGGACGGTCGTCGGACGGCTGGGTGCCCAGGGTGCGCTCGCGCTCTCGTCGGCGGGCGAGGTCATGGTGGCCCAGGGGTTCGCGGCCGACGTCCGCAACCCGGTCGGCGCCGGTGATGCGTTCAACGGCGGGTTCATCGCGGCGCGGGTCGCCGGCCTGCCGCTGGCCGAGGCGCTCCGCTGGGGCAACGCCGTGGGCGCGCTCAAGGTCGCCCGGGACGGTGGTGCGCGAGACCAGCCGTCACGCGCCGAGGTCGAGGCGCTGCTGGCAGCAGGCTGATGTCCGGCGACCGGGCCCATCCCCGGCCTGGAGCCTAGGGACGCGGCTCGGACACGCCCCAGCCGCCGTCCACCGCCACCACCTGCCCCGTGACCATGGCGGCCTCCGATGAGAGCAGGTGGAGCGCGGTTGCCGTGACGGCGTCGGCGTCGATCGGCCCGCCGGCCAGCGGCTGCTTCGCGGCGAGATAGGCGAGGATCGCCGGGTCGTCCTGGGCCCGGCGGCTCATCGGCGTGGCGATCAGCGACGGGGCGATGGCGTTGACCCGGATCCCGGATGGCGCGTAGTAGGCGGCCAGGGACCGGGCCAGCGCCTCCACGGCGCCCTTCGACGCCGCGTAGGCATGGGTCGCGAAGAACGCCGGGGCCGGGTGCGTCGCGAGGGCGCTCGACATCAGGAGCAGGGCGCCCCGGCTGCCCGCGGCGTCGGGCTCCTGTGCCAGCATCCGCCGGACCGCGGCCCGGGCGACCAGGAACTGCGAGGTCGCGTTGGCGCCCAGGACCGTCTCCCAGCCCTCGAGCGTGGCCTCGTGCAGCGGCCCATCGCCGTAGCGGCGCCCGGAGATCCCGGCAACGCTGTAGACGGCGTCGAGGCGGCCGGCCGCGGCGCCGAAGTCGTCGAAGGCCGCGAAGGCGTCCTCCACCGCGGTCTCGATCCGGAGGTCGGCGGCATGCCAGCCGCAGCTCCCGCCGGCCGCGCGGATCTCGTCGGCGAGCGCCTGGAGGTGCGCCGCGGTACGGGAGACGGCGAAGACCGTGCCGCCCTCGGCCGCGATCCGCCGGGCCGCGGATGCTGCCATGCCGGTCGACCCGGTGACCAGCACGGACCGGCCGGCGAACCGCCCGGCAGACGTCATGCCGGGACCGCCTCGTCCGCCCGGATCGCCTCCACGAGTGCCCGCCGGCTCGCGGCATCCGCCTTGGTGATGGCGCTGCCGATGCCGACGGCCACCGCCCCCAGATCCAGGTACTGGCGCGCGTTCGTCGCGTCGATGCCGCCGGTGGCGATCAGCTCGACCTCGGGCATCGGGCCCCGGAGCTCCCGCGCGAACGACGGCCCGACTGCCGAGGCCGGGAACAGCTTGACGAACGTCGCCCCTGCCGCCCAGGCGGTACCGATCTCGGTTGGCGTGAACGCGCCCGGGATGAACGGCAGGCCCTCGGACACCGCCGTGTCGATGAGCGAGACGTCCAGCGAGGGTGCTACCGCGAAGTCGGCACCCGCCCGCCTGGCGGCTTCCAGCTGGCCGCGGCGCAGGATCGTCCCGGCACCCACCAGGTACGGCCCGTCCGACCGGCCGGCCAGGAACCCGCGAACCGCCGCGAGGTCCGCCTCCGCAGACGGGGCGTCGAAGGTGATCTCGAAGGCCCTCGCCCCGGCATCGGCCAGCTCGCCGACGAGGTTGAGCAGCGCGGCCTGGGGTTCGACGCGCCGGAGCACGACGATCAACCGGTGGCGGCGGATGGCCGCGGCGACCGGGCCGAGGCGCAGGGTGTCGAAGGTCATCGGGTCGGTTCCTCGCCGGCGGTGAGCTCCACCGGCTCCAGCAGCGCCCCGTCGAGCGCCAAGTGCTCTCGCAGGGTATCGCCGCTCACGGTCCGCGGCACCGTGTCCGCGACAACGGCCAGCGTCGCCGCGGTGCCCGCCGCCTGGCCCATCGCCATGCAGGTGGCCATGGAGCGGGCGGACGCGTGGGCGTCGTGCGTCGCGGAGAAGCAGCGCCCAGCGACCAGCAACCCCTCGATGCCGAGCGGCAGGAGCGTGCGGTAGGGGATGCCGTAGACCGCGGACCCGCCGCCCTCGCCCACGTGGTGCCACGCGGTGTCGCCACCCGCGCCGTGATCCTCGATCGGGGCCCCGCACAGCGCGATCTCGTCGTCGAAGCGGCGACCACCCAGGACGTCCGCGCGGGTCAGGCGATAGTCTCCGTGGACCCGGCGGCTCTCGCGCACCCCGATGGCCGGACTCGTGGCCACGATCACGGATCGTTCGAAGCCCGGCACGCGATCGCGCAGGAACCGGTGGTACTCCGCGACCTGCCGGCGACCCTCCACCTCGGCGGCCGTGAGCTGCTCGGGGTCCGTGGCGTCCACGTTGGGGATCCGGGTCATGTGGACCAGCGCCACGCCGGCGTACGGGGTCCGGTGCCAGGAGCCCTCGACGCGCGGCAGGCGGTACGCGCCGGAGGCCGCCGCCTCGCCCATCAGCCGCCAGATCTCCGCCTTGGGCACCGCGGACGCCGCCGCGATGTCCACGTTGGCGACCTTGAACAGCGTGGACAGCGACTGCACGGCCTGCCCGTCGCCTGGAGCGTCGTGGGGGACGCCGGCCATCGCGCACACGTCCGCGTCACCCGAGGCGTCGACGAAGGCCGACGCCTCCACCCAGCGCTCGCCGCCCTTGTTCCAGAGCCGGACCGCCGTCAGCCGCCGGTCGACGACGCGCACGCCAGTCACCCACGTGTGGAGCAGCAGATCCACGCCGGCGTCCTCCGCGAGGCGCTCCCAGAGCACCTTGAGTGCCTCTGCGTCGTAGGTGACGCCGGTGCCGGCCCCGTAGGTGTTCGGGCGCTCGAAGGCGACCCCGTCAGCGGTCAGCCGCTGCGCGACCTCCCAGCCCAGGCCGCCGACGACCCGCCGCGGCCGCTCGCCGGGCGTGTAGAACGCGTAGAACGTGTCGAGCACCGCCGTGGAGGTGCCGCCCATGAACGCGAGGCGGTCCACCAGCAGCACGGACGCCCCGCGCCGCGCGGCGGTGATCGCGGCGGCGCTGCCCGCGGAGCCCGCGCCCGCGACGACGACGTCGTAGCGGACCCTCACGCGGCGCCGTCCGCAGGCAGCGCATAGAAGCGGGCCGGGTTCGCGACGAGGATCCGGTGGGCGCCGTCCTCGCCCAGGCGACGCCGCAGCCGGGGGGCGAAGGCCGTCATGAGGTACCGGAGGCCCGGCCCGCCCTCGTACGCCCTGAAGTAGTCCCGTGAGCCCAGGTCCAGGCCCAGCATGATCCGGTCCAGGTGCCCGGCGCCGGCGACCGCCTCGATCAGGTCCAGCACCACCGAATCCGGGTGGTACTTGGTCCGCCCGATCGTGTCGTACTCGAGGGTCACGCCCCGCGCGGCGACCTCGGCATGGAGCTCCGGGTCCGGGTTCCGGTCCAGGTGGGCGAGGGCGATCCGGTCGGGACGGGCCCCGGCGGACTCGAGCAGGTCGATGATCTCGTGGGCCGCGGTTCCGATCTCGCTGTGGACCAGGATGGCGGCGCCGGTGGCGGCGGAGGCCGCGGCGATGGCCTCGAGGCGGCGCCGCTCGCCGCGCGAGATGTGGTGGTAGGAGGCGCCGCCCTTGATGGCACCCGCGCGCGCGGGGTCGAGCGGCAGCGACACGTCGAGCCAGTCCGCGGGGTGCATGCCCTCGGTGAGGTCGGCGAAGACCCGTGCCGCCAGCGTCTCCACGCTCGCCCGGTGGACCCAGTGCCCCTCGGGGTAGTGGGAGTCGCGGTGATAGCCGCTGGCCGCGATGATCGGCACGCCGGTGGCCTCGGCGATGGCCCGCAGGCCGGCGGGATCCCGTCCCAGGCCGATGGGCGTCATCTCGACGATCGTCCCGATCCCCGTGGCGAGGCCCTCGAGCACCTCCTCGATGGCCTTGCCGGGGTCCGTGAACCCCTGGCCGGGCATGCCGGGTGAGTCCATGAGCAGGTGGTCGTGTGCATCCACGACACCCAGGGAATCGGCGGCCCGGGGCCCCGTGACGGTGATGACGTGCCTCTCGGCCACCATGCCTCCGTGATTGCGCAACGGACCATGGGCCCTCGCCGAAGTGTAGCCGTGTGCGTCGTCCGCGGACCCCGTGAGGCCGAATGCGGGCCGTTCGGCAGGGGAGCGGGGTTGACCGCGGGGTGGACGCTATGGGCATGGCTGCACCCGTTCCCCCGGGCGGCCGCGTCCCGGCCACCATCGAACCTTCCGGCGCCCGCACCATCCTCGTGGAGGGTGTCGTCCAGGGCGTCGGCTTCCGCCCATTCGTGTGGCGCCTGGCCACGGAGCTCGGGCTGGCGGGCCGCGTCCGCAACGCCGCCGGGCGCGTGGAGGTCGAGGCGGCCGGACCCGTTGCCGCGCTGGATGCCTTCGCCCGTCGCCTGCGCACCGACGCGCCGCCGCGCGCCCGGGTGGAGCGCGTGACGGTGGCGCCGCTCGATCCGGGAGCTGCCACGGACCTGCCCACCCCGTTCGCAATCGACGAGAGCGTCTCCGCCGCGGCGACCGACCGCCTGTTCCCGCCCGACATCGCCACCTGCGACGACTGCCTGCGCGAGCTGTTCGACCCGGCCGACCGGCGCTACCGCTACCCGTTCATCAACTGCACCAACTGCGGCCCGCGCGCCACGATCATCGACGAGCTTCCCTACGACCGGGCCCAGACGACGATGCGCGCGTTCCCCCTGTGCGCGCCTGCGATGCCGAGTACCGCAACCCTGCCGACCGCCGGTTCCACGCGGAGCCCGTGGCCTGCGCCACCTGCGGCCCGCGACTCTCCTGGCGGCCTACCGGTGCGCCGGCGCCCATCGCAGAGGGCGATGACGCGCTGGCGGCCGCGGTGGCGGGGCTGCTCGACGGGGCCGTGGTCGCGGTCAAGGGCCTCGGCGGCTACCACCTGGCCTGCGACGCGACCGACGACGCCGCGGTGCGCCGGCTACGGGATCGCAAGCGCCGCTGGGCCAAGCCGTTCGCCGTCATGGTCCGGGACGTCGCCGCCGCCCGGGCGCTGTGCCGCGTCGGCGCGCTGGAGCGCCGGCTCCTCGAGGGCCCGGCTCGCCCGATCGTCCTGCTCGAGGGGCGGCGTCATGGCGAGCCCTGCGCTGGCCCCGTCGGTCGCGAACGGGAACCGGCGCCTGGGCGTCTTCCTGCCCTACACGCCGCTCCACCACCTGCTCCTCGAGGCGGTCGGCCGACCGCTGGTCCTCACCTCCGGCAACCTCACGGACGAGCCGCTCGCCACGGACGACGCGGACGCCCTTGCGCGGCTCTCCGGCCTCGCGGACGGGTTCCTCGCCCATGACCGGGAGATCCGCGCCCGCTACGACGACTCCGTGACGCGCGTGGTCGCCCGACGCGAGTCCGTCGTGCGTCGCGCCCGCGGCTACGCCCCGGAGCCCATGCCGCTGCCGGTCGCCACGCCGGTGCCGCTGCTCGCCGTTGGCGCGGAGCTCAAGCACACGTTCACCCTCGCGCGCGGCGGGCGCGCCCACGTCGCCCCGCACAACGGCGACCTCGAGGACCTTGCCACCCACCGCGCGTTCACGGACGGCCTCGCCCACCTCTCGCGGCTCCTCGCGCTGGAGCCCGAGGTGGTCGTCCACGACCTTCACCCGGAGTACCTGTCCACCAAGTACGCCCTGGAGCGCTTCCCGGCCGGGAAGCGCGTCGCCGTCCAGCACCACCACGCGCACGTGGCGTCGTGCGCCGCGGAGCACGGGATCACGGCCCCCTTCCTGGGCGTGGCCTACGACGGGCTGGGCATGGGCGACGACGACACGTTCTGGGGCGGCGAGATCCTGCTCGCGGACCTGCGCTCGTACCGGCGCCTCGCGCGGTTCGGGCGGGCGCCGATGCCCGGCGGGGCGCTCGCCGTCAAGAAGCCCTACCGCATGGCGCTGGGCTACCTGCTGGGCGCCGAGGCAGTCGACGGCGGCGCGGCCATCGACGCCAGTCCGGACGGACCGGCCGGCCCGTTCCTGGGCCGCCTCGACCCGCGGGAGCTGGCGCTCGTGCGCACGCAGGTCGCCCGCTCGCTCAACGCCCCGGTGGCGTCGTCGGCGGGGCGGCTGTTCGACGCGGTCGCGGCGCTGCTCGGGATCCGCGACGTCGCGGAGTTCGAGGCACAGGCGGCCATCGACCTGGAGCTGGCCGCCGGCGATCGCGCCGGCACGCTGCTCCCGTACCGGCTCGCCCGCGTGGACGGCCTGCTGGTCTATGACCCGCGGCCGACGCTGGCGGCGTTGCTGGAGGCGCTTGGCGCCGGCCGGGCGTGCGGGCACGCTGGCGGCCGGGTTCCAGTCCACGGTCGCACAGGTGACCCGGGAGATCCTCGCCGACGCGAGGAATCGCACCGGGGTGGGTATCGTGTGTCTGTCGGGTGGCGTGTTCCAGAACCGGCGCCTGGCGTCGGACCTGCTGCGCACGCTGGCCGGCGACGGCTTCGAGGTGTTCATCAACCGCCAGGTCCCTGTCAACGACGGGGGCGTGAGCTACGGTCAGGCGGCCGTCGCGGCGGCCAGGCTGGGTTCGGGCGCGGCCGGCGCGTCCATCGTGGAGGGCTGAAGGCATGTGTCTCGGGATCCCGGGCAAGGTCATGGAGATCCGCGACGACGGCGGGCTGGCCATGGGCAAGGTGGACTTCGGCGGCGTGCGCAAGGACGCCTGCCTGGCCTACCTGCCCGAGGTCGAGGTCGGGGACTACGTCATCATCCACGTGGGCTTCGCGATCAGCCGGCTGGACGAGGAGGAGGCCCTCAAGACCCTCGAGATCCTGGGCGAGATGGGTGTGCTGGAGCCCGAGCTGATGACCATGGGTCCGGACATGGCAGAGCCGGCGATCGTGTCGGACGACGCGCCCGGCGCGCTCACCTTCGACCCGGCGCCGCCGCCGTCCACCATGGCGGGGCCCCTGTCGTGAAGTACCTGGACGAGTACCGCGACCCCGTGCTCGCCAAGAAGCTCCTGGCCGAGATCCACCGCATCACGACCCGCCCGTGGACCCTCATGGAGGTCTGCGGCGGCCAGACGCACACGATCGTCAAGCAGGGGATCGACGAGGCCCTCCCCGAGGGCGTGCGCATGATCCACGGCCCCGGCTGCCCGGTCTGCGTCACCCCGCTGGAGCAGGTGGACAAGGCCCTGGCCATCGCCGCCCGCCCCGACGTCATCTTCACCAGCTACGGCGACATGCTGCGCGTCCCCGGCTCCTCCACGGACCTGCTCGCCCTCAAGGCCCGCGGCGCCGACGTGCGCATCGTCTACAGCCCGCTCGACGCGCTCAAGATCGCCCTCGCGAACCCGGAGCGGCAGGTCGTGTTCTTCGCCGTCGGCTTCGAGACCACCGCGCCCGCGAACGCGATGGCCGTCGCCGAGGCCGCCCGCCGCGGCATCGACAACTTCAGCGTCCTGGTGAGCCATGTGCTCGTGCCGCCGGCGATGACGGCGCTCCTGGACTCGCCCAACAACCAGGTCCAGGCGTTCCTGGCCGCGGGCCACGTGTGCGCGATCATGGGCTGGACCGAGTACGAGCCCATTGCCGCGAAGTACCGCGTCCCGATCGTCGTCACCGGCTTCGAGCCGCTCGACCTCCTCGAGGGCATCTGGATGGCCATCCGCCAGCTCGAGGAAGGCCGGTTCGAGGTGGAGAACCAGTACACCCGCGCCGTGACCCGCGAGGGCGTCCCGCTCGCCCAGCGCCAGGTCCTGTCCGTGTTCGAGATCGGCAACCGCAAGTGGCGCGGCGTGGGCGAGATCCCGATGTCCGGCTACCGCCTCCGCCCGGAGTACGCGCGGTTCGACGCCGAGCTGAAGTTCGACGTGGGCGACATCGCCACCAACGAGCACCCGGCCTGCATCGCGGGCGCGATCCTCACCGGCGAGAAGACGCCGCTCGACTGCACCGCCTACGGGACCCTGTGCAGCCCGCAGAAGCCCCTGGGCGCGCCGATGGTCAGCTCCGAGGGCACCTGTGCCGCCTTCTTCTCCGCCGGCCGCGGGCTGAACGCCGCCGGCGGCTTCTCCAACGCGCTGCCGCTCGTGCAGGTGGCGCCCGTGAGCGCCCCGGAGGCACCCCGATGACCGCCCAGGAGCAGCCGATCGTCACGATCGACGCGGATGGCGTCTACTGTCCGGCCCCGATCCCCGAGGACCAGCGGGTCATCCTCGGCCACGGGTCGGGGGCCAGCTGTCGAACGCGCTGATGCGCGAGGTGCTGGCGCCGGCCCTGGCGGTGGCCGCCCCGGGCGGCGTCCTCAACGACGCGGCGATCGTCGAGGTGCCGGGCTCGCGCCTCGCGTTCACGACGGACTCCTTCGTCGTGTCGCCCATCCGGTTCCCGGGCGGGGACATCGGCGAGCTCGCGGTCAACGGGACGCTCAACGACCTGGCGATGATGGGCGCGACCCCCGTCGCGATCAGCCTCGCCTACATCATCGAGGAGGGGCTGCCGCTCGAGGAGCTGCGGCTCGTCACGGCGTCGGCGGCGGCCGCGGCGGCCAAGGCCGGGGCGAGCATCGTGACCGGCGACACCAAGGTCGTGGGCCGCGGGGCCGCGGACCGGCTGTTCGTCAACACCTCGGGCGTCGGCCTCGTGCCGGACGGCGTGGCGCCCTCCGCGGACCGGGCGGCGCCCGGCGACGTCCTGATCCTGTCGGGGCCCATCGGGCTTCACGGCGTGGCCATCATGAGCGTCCGCGAGGGGCTGGAGTTCGAGGTGGAGATCACGTCGGACACGCAGGCGCTCAACGGGCTCGTGGCCGCGATGCTCGCGGTGGAGCCGGACATCCACGTCCTGCGCGACCCCACTCGCGGCGGCCTGTCCTCGGCGCTCAACGAGATCGCGGCGGCGTCCCGCGTGGGCATGGTCCTGGACGAGCCGGCGCTGCCGATCCCCGGGCCCGTGCGCGCCGCGTGCGAGTTCCTGGGCCTGGACCCGCTCCACGTCGCGAACGAGGGCAAGCTGGTGGCCATCGTGCCGGCGGCGTCCGCGGACGCCGTGCTGGCGGCGATGCGCGCGGTCCCGGAGGGCGCGGAGGCCGTGGTCATCGGCGCGGTCGTCGCGGATCACCCGGGCATGGTCACGATCAAGACCATCGTGGGCTCCGAGCGGATCGTGGACATGCTGGTCGGGGAGCAGCTGCCCCGGATCTGCTGAAGGCCGGCCTGCGACGCGACCGACGACGCCGCGGTGCGCCGGCTACGGGATCGCAAGCGCCGCTGGGCCAAGCCCTTCGCCGATCATGGTCCGGGACGTCACCGCCGCCCGGGCGCTGTGCCGCGTCGGCGCGCTGGAGCGCCGGCTCCTCGAGGGACCGGCTCGCCCGATCGTCCTGCTCGAGGGGCGGCGTCACGGTGGGCCCGCGCTGGCGCCGTCCGTCGCGAACGGGAACCGGCGCCTTGGTGTCTTCCTGCCCTACACGCCGCTCCACCACCTGCTCCTCGAGGCGGTCGGCCGACCGCTGGTCCTCACCTCCGGCAACCTCACGGACGAGCCGCTGGCCACCGACGACGCGGACGCCCTCGCGCGGCTCTCCGGCCTCGCGGACGGGTTCCTCGCCCATGACCGGGAGATCCGCGCCCGCTACGACGACTCCGTGACGCGCGTGGTCGCCCGGCGCGAGTCCGTCGTGCGCCGCGCCCGCGGCTACGCCCCGGAGCCCATGCCGCTGCCGGTCGCCACGCCGGTGCCGCTGCTCGCCGTTGGCGCGGAGCTCAAGCACACGTTCACCCTCGCGCGCGGCGGGCGCGCCCACGTCGCCCCGCACAACGGCGACCTCGAGGACCTTGCCACCCACCGCGCGTTCACGGACGGCCTCGCCCACCTCTCGCGGCTCCTCGCCCTGGAGCCCGAGGTGGTCGTCCACGACCTTCACCCGGAGTACCTGTCCACCAAGTACGCCCTGGAGCGCTTCCCGGCCGGGAAGCGTGTCGCCGTCCAGCATCACCACGCCCACGTGGCGTCGTGCGCCGCGGAGCACGGGATCACGCGTCCGTTCCTGGGCGTGGCCTACGACGGCCTGGGCATGGGCGACGACGACACGTTCTGGGGCGGCGAGGTCCTCCTCGCGGACCTGCGCTCGTACCGGCGCATCGCGCGGTTCGGGCGGGCGCCGATGCCCGGCGGGGCGCTCGCCGTCAAGAAGCCGTACCGCATGGCGCTGGGCTACCTCCTGGGCGCCGAGGCGGTCGACGGCGGCGCGGCCATCGACGCCAGTCCGGACGGACCGGCCGGCCCGTTCCTGGGCCGCCTCGACCCGCGCGAGCTCGAGCTCGTGCGCACGCAGGTCGCCCGCTCGCTCAATGCCCCGGTGGCGTCGTCGGCGGGGCGGCTGTTCGACGCGGTCGCGGCGCTGCTCGGGATCCGCGACGTCGCGGAGTTCGAGGCACAGGCGGCGATCGACCTGGAGCTGGCCGCCGGCGATCGCTCCGGCACGCTGCTCCCGTACCGGCTCGCCCGCGTCGACGGCCTGCTGGTCTATGACCCGCGGCCCACGCTGGCGGCGTTGCTGGAGGCGCTTGGCGCCGGCCGGGCATGCGGGCACGCTGGCGGCCGGGTTCCAGTCCACGGTCGCACAGGTGACCCGGGAGATCCTCGCCGACGCGAGGAATCGCACCGGGGTGGGTATCGTGTGTCTGTCGGGCGGCGTGTTCCAGAACCGGCGCCTGGCGTCGGACCTGCTGCGCATGCTGGCCGGCGACGGCTTCGAGGTGTTCATCAACCGCCAGGTCCCTGTCAACGACGGGGGCGTGAGCTACGGTCAGGCGGCCGTCGCGGCGGCCAGGCTGGCTTCGGGCGCGGCCGGCGCGTCCATCGTGGAGGGCTGAAGGCATGTGTCTCGGGATCCCGGGCAAGGTCATGGAGATCCGCGACGACGGCGGGCTGGCCATGGGCAAGGTCGACTTCGGCGGCGTGCGCAAGGACGCCTGCCTGGCCTACCTGCCCGAGGTCGAGGTCGGGGACTACGTCATCATCCACGTGGGCTTCGCCATCAGCCGGCTGGACGAGGAGGAGGCCCTCAAGACCCTCGAGATCCTGGGCGAGATGGGTGTCCTGGAGCCCGAGCTGATGACCATGGGCCCGGACATGGCAGAGCCGGCGATCGTGTCGGACGACGCGCCCGGCGCGCTCACCTTGGAGCCGGCGCCGCCGCCGTCCACCATGGCGGGGCCCTTGTCGTGAAGTACCTGGACGAGTACCGCGACCCCGTGCTCGCCAAGAAGCTCCTGGCCGAGATCCACCGGATCACGACCCGCCCATGGACCCTCATGGAGGTCTGCGGCGGCCAGACCCACACGATCGTCAAGCAGGGGATCGACGAGGCCCTCCCCGAGGGCGTGCGCATGATCCACGGCCCCGGCTGCCCGGTCTGCGTCACCCCGCTGGAGCAGGTGGACAAGGCGCTGGCCATCGCCGCCCGACCCGATGTCATCTTCACCAGCTACGGCGACATGCTGCGCGTCCCCGGCTCCTCCACGGACCTGCTCGCCCTCAAGGCCCGCGGCGCCGACGTGCGCATCGTGTACAGCCCGCTCGACGCGCTCAAGATCGCCCTCGCGAACCCGGAGCGGCAGGTCGTGTTCTTCGCCGTCGGCTTCGAGACCACCGCGCCCGCGAACGCGATGGCCGTCGCCGAGGCCGCCCGCCGCGGCATCGACAACTTCAGCGTCCTGGTGAGCCACGTGCTCGTGCCGCCGGCGATGACGGCGCTCCTGGACTCGCCCAACAACCAGGTGCAGGCCTTCCTGGCCGCGGGCCACGTGTGCGCGATCATGGGCTGGACCGAGTACGAGCCCATCGCTGCGAAGTACCGCGTCCCGATCGTCGTCACCGGCTTCGAGCCCCTGGACCTCCTCGAGGGCATCTGGATGGCCATCCGCCAGCTCGAGGAGGGCCGGTTCGAGGTGGAGAACCAGTACACCCGCGCCGTGACCCGCGAGGGCGTCCCGCTCGCCCAGCGCCAGGTCCTGTCGGTGTTCGAGATCGGCAACCGCAAGTGGCGCGGCGTGGGCGAGATCCCGATGTCCGGCTACCGCCTCCGCCCGGAGTACGCGCGGTTCGACGCCGAGCTGAAGTTCGACGTGGGCGACATCGCCACCAACGAGCACCCGGCCTGCATCGCGGGCGCGATCCTCACCGGCGAGAAGACGCCGCTCGACTGCACCGCCTACGGGACCCTGTGCAGCCCGCAGAAGCCCCTGGGCGCGCCGATGGTCAGCTCCGAGGGCACCTGTGCCGCCTTCTTCTCCGCCGGCCGCGGGCTGAACGCCGCCGGCGGCTTCTCCAACGCGCTGCCCCTCGTGCAGGTGGCGCCCGTGAGCGCCCCGGAGGCACCCCGATGACCGCCCAGGAGCAGCCGATCGTCACGATCGACGCGGATGGCGTCTACTGTCCAGCCCCGATCCCCGAGGACCAGCGGGTCATCCTTGGCCACGGGTCGGGTGGCCAGCTGTCGAACGCGCTGATGCGCGAGGTGCTGGCGCCGGCCCTGGCGGTCGCCGCCCCCGGCGGCGTCCTCAACGACGCGGCGATCGTCGAGGTGCCGGGCTCGCGCCTCGCCTTCACGACGGACTCCTTCGTCGTGTCGCCCATCCGGTTCCCGGGCGGGGACATCGGCGAGCTCGCGGTCAACGGGACGCTCAACGACCTGGCGATGATGGGCGCGACCCCCGTCGCGATCAGCCTCGCCTACATCATCGAGGAGGGGCTGCCGCTCGAGGAGCTGCGGCTCGTCACGGCGTCGGCGGCGGCCGCGGCGGCCAAGGCCGGGGCGAGCATCGTGACCGGCGACACCAAGGTCGTGGGCCGCGGGGCCGCGGACCGGCTGTTCGTCAACACGTCGGGCGTCGGCATCGTGCCGGACGGCGTGGCGCCCTCCGCGGACCGGGCGGCGCCCGGCGACGTCCTGATCCTGTCGGGGCCGATCGGGCTCCACGGCGTGGCCATCATGAGCGTCCGCGAGGGGCTGGAGTTCGAGGTGGAGATCACGTCGGACACGCAGGCGCTCAACGGGCTCGTGGCCGCGATGCTCGCGGTGGAGCCGGACATCCACGTCCTGCGCGACCCCACCCGCGGCGGCCTGTCCTCGGCGCTCAACGAGATCGCGGCGGCGTCCCGCGTGGGCATGGTCCTGGACGAGCCGGCGCTGCCGATCCCCGGGCCGGTGCGCGCCGCGTGCGAGTTCCTGGGCCTGGACCCGCTCCACGTCGCGAACGAGGGCAAGCTGGTGGCCATCGTGCCGGCGGCGTCCGCGGACGCCGTGCTGGCGGCGATGCGCGCGGTCCCGGAGGGCGCGGAGGCCGTGGTCATCGGCGGCGTCGTCGCGGATCACCCGGGCATGGTCACGATCAAGACCATCGTGGGCTCCGAGCGGATCGTGGACATGCTGGTGGGGGAGCAGCTGCCCCGGATCTGCTGAGGGCGCGCGGCCTTCGCGCGCGGTCCGGGCCCCCGGGAGGCCCCGAGCGGGGCTACGGTTCGGTGCCCGGCGATTCGCACCGGTGGAGACCGGGCGCTGTCCGGTCGCGGAACGCCCAGCGAACGGCACCGGGCCCACGGCGGTGCATCTGTTCGATCACCGGACGGTAGCACCGCTGGATGCCTGCTTCGCTGCCTGGGCCGGGACCCACAGCGTCGCGACCCTGGATCAGCCCTCGGGCGCGCCGCCCGTGTCCTTCGGGGCGTCCACCGACTTGGGGGCAGTCCCCGCCCCGCGCGCCACGCTCACGATGCGCGAGCCCAGGCGGGCGAGGCCATAGCCGATGGCGATCGGGACGCCGAACCACAGCGTGGCGATGATCGCGCTGAACGGGTCGATCGGCACGGGCCGGCCGGCGACGTAGGACATGACCAGGACGACGACCTGCCCGGCGATCTGCCCGAAACCCACGACGAGCAGGCCGGTCCAGCCGCTGGTGATGAGACCCGCGATCAGCCCCGCGACCATCAGGAGCAGGGGCGAGATCAGGACGGACTGCGGGGCGCAGGCCCCGGAGATGCCCTGACCGACACACGCGATGTTCGTGCCGCCGAACACGGACAGCGGGACGACGACCAGGATCAGGACGAGCGCGATCCAGTCGCGCAGGACGGTATGGCGACGGATGTCCAAGGCGGCTCCTCCGGTGTCTGCGGATCATGCCGTGCCGCCGCCCGTCCCGCCAGTCCATCCCGCACGACCGCGGCGAGGCTCCTCCGGTGGAGGGTCTCGGTCGCGTCAGGCCGAGCTCCGCTGCGATCCGCCGTGCGACCGATGCACCGGTGAGAGCGTTCCCGGCTCGTGCTGAGTCGTCCGGGGCTCGCAGCGGCGCCTGGGGTGGTGGCGCTGGCGCACACGGCTAGGTTGGTCCTGCCGTCGCGTGCCGGGGTCGCTATGCTGGGGCACGTGACGACGACCGAGACGATGAACGCGATGCCTCACGGGCCCGCGTCGCTGGTGGTGGCGGCCAGCGACGGGCCTGGTTGCTGACCCGAGGCTATCCCATACGGGCCCAGGCACGGGTCCGCATCGCTCCGGAACCTGATCCTCGGCGTCCGCCCCCGGTGCGCCTCCGCTCACGCCAGCGCCCATGACGATGGACGCCTGGATCGCCGCGGCCGTCTTCGTGGTCGCCTACGTCCTGATCGCGCTCGAGCGGTGGGACCGGACGATCGTCGCGATGATCGCCGGCCTGCTGCTCGTGGCCCTGGGGATCATCGACCAGCACGAGGCCTTCGCCGCGGTCGACCTCAACGTCATCTTCCTGCTCGCCGGGATGATGGTGATCGCGTCCATCCTGGCGCGGACGGGCTTCTTCGACTGGCTCGCGATCCGATCGGTGATCCTCTCCCACGGCCACCCGATCCGGCTGCTCCTCATCCTCGCCACCGTCACCGCCGTGTTGTCCGCGTTCCTCGACAACGTGACGACGGTCGTCCTGATGACGCCGATCACCCTCTCCGTCGCCCATCGGCTCGGAGTCTCGCCGGTTCCCTACCTGATCTCGGGGATCCTGGCGTCCAACATCGGCGGTACGGCGACGCTGATCGGCGATCCACCCAACATCCTGATCGGCTCGGCCGCCGGGCTCGGCTTTGACGACTTCCTGTTCAACCTCGCGCCGGTCACGGTGCTCGTCTTCCTGGCGTTCGTCGTGATCATGCGGTTCGCGTTCCGGGGCCATCTCCAGGTGCCCGACGAGCGGCGCGAGGCCGCCCTGGAGCGGACGGAGGAGAACGCGATCAAGGACCGGCCGCTGCTGGTCAAGTCGCTGGTCGTGGCGGGCGCGACGATCGTCGGGTTCCTGTTCCACTCCGCCATCGGCGTGGAGCCCGCAACGATCGCCCTGTTGGGCGCGATGGTGCTGATGCTGGTCGCCGGGCTGGATGCCCACAGAACGCTCCGCGAGATCGAGTGGTCCACGTTGTTCTTCTTCGTGGGACTGTTCATCCTGGTCGAGGGGATCGTCCAGGCCGGGATCGTGGGCGGCATCGCGGACCGGCTCGCGGAGGCCACCCAGGGACAGCCGGAGGCGGCCACGATCGGCCTGCTGTGGTTCTCGGCGATCGCCTCGGCCATCATCGACAACATCCCGTACACGGCGACGGCGATCCCGGTCGTCCAGCGCCTGGGGGAGGGCGGGATGGCCATCGAGCCGCTGTGGTGGGCGCTGGCGCTGGGCGCCTGCCTGGGCGGCAACCTGACGATCGTCGGCGCCTCGGCGAACGTCGTGGTCGCGAACGTGGCGCTGCGGGCCGGCCACCCGATCCGGTTCTGGACCTTCCTGCGCTACGGCTCGGTCGTGGTGCTCGTGTCGCTGGTGATCTCCACGGCGTACGTCTGGCTGCGCTACCTGTAAGCCGCCGTCACTCCGCGGAGACGCGGCGAGGCCCCTCCGGTCGGAGGGGCCTCGGGTTGCCGCGCGATGGTGAGGGCCGGCGGAGCCGGCCGGAGGGTCAGGCAGCCGGTTGTGCCTCGCCCGGCGCCTCGGTCTGGGCCACGACGTGCTTCTTGCCCACGGTGAGCGTGAGCGCGCCGTAGATCACGAAGGCCACCGCCAGGCCGACGGCCCAGCTGTAGTCGTAGAACGGCTTGAGGAACGGGATGAGGCCGTCCGCGGGGAACGGCTTCATGTCGGTCTGCGGAGTACGCACCGCCGATGGCGATGACGACACCGAGCACGAGCGACACGACGGCGATCCAGTTCCAGCCCTTGGCGTACCCGTAGACGCCGTCCGCGCGGTACAGGTCCGCGAGCTTGAGGTTCTTGCGCCGGACCCACCAGTAGTCGGCGATCAGGACGCCGGCGATGGGGCCGGTGGCGCCGCCGTAGGTGCCCAGCCAGGTGCAGATGTACTGGTTGGGATCGGCCAGCAGCTTCCAGGGCATGATCAGGACACCGATGATGCCCGTGATGATGCCGCCGGTCCGGAAGCTGATGCGCTTCGGCCAGGCGTTGGAGAAGTCGTAGGACGGGCTCACGACGTTGGCGGCCACGTTGGTGGTCAGCGTCGCCAGCGCGAGCGCGAACAGCATGATGATCAGGGCGATCGGGTTCTCCAGCCGGCCGGTCAGGGCGACCGGGTCCCAGATCGCCTCGCCGAACACGATGACGGTCGCCGACGTGGTCAGCACGCCGACCAGCGGGAACAGCGTCATGGTGGTCGGCAGGCCGAGGGCCTGGCCGTAGGTCTGGTCACGCTGGCTGCGGCCGAACCGGGTGAAGTCCGGCATGTTGAGCGACAGGGTGGACCAGAACGCGATCATGCCCATCAGCGAGATGGGGAAGACCTTCCAGAAGTCCGGACCCCAGCCGAGCGTGCCGGCCTGCTCGACGACCGGGCCGAGGCCGCCGGCCTGCAAGACCATCCAGACCATGAGGCCCAGGAAGACGACGATCAGGAACGGGGCCGCCCAGTTCTCGAACTTCTTGATCGCCTCCATGCCCCACAGGACGATCATGATGTTGAGGGCCCAGAAGATGGCGAAGCTCAGCCACATCGTCCAAGGCTGGGCGGGCGCGTCACCGATCCCGATCGCGATGCCCGTCGGCGCCTGGTCCAGCCGGAGTCGTCACCCGTCAGCGTCAGGAGCAGCGCCCCGACGACGGCGAACAGCGCCGTGCCGCCGATCCAGGTCTGGATGCCGAACCAGCCGCAGGCCACGAAGGCGCGCATCAGGGCCGGCAGGTTGGCGCCGTAGGTGCCGAACGACGCCCGGGCGATGACCGGGTACGGGATCCCGTACTTGGTGCCCGCGTGGCTGATCAGGAGCATCGGGATCAGGACCAGGACGTTGGCGAGGAAGATCGTGAACAGGGCCTGGTACCAGGCCATCCCGAGGGCGATCAGGCCGGAGGCCAGCAGCCACGTCGGGATGTTGATCGCCATGCCGACCCACAGGGCCAGGTAGTTGTAGGTGGTCCAGGTCCGCTTCTCGATCGGGACCGGGGCCAGGTCGTCGTTGTGCAGGCCGGACGTGCCGAGACCCGCATCCACCTCCGGGAGCAGCTCTACGCGGCCGTCCTGCTGGACGGTCTGTTCCATCGCGAAAGCCATATGCGTCCTCCACTCCCGGGATCCAGGGGGGATCCCGCCTCCAGTTACGCGGCGCCATCCTCGCCGTCGACCCGGTCACGTCCCTCGGGGCGCGCGGACCCGCGGACACGGGCCGTTGCGGGCGTGTCCACGGACGGGGTTCGACGGGTCACGAAGGCCGAGCCTCGATCGGGCCGGGTGTGAAACCTGGCTGCGGGTGCGGGCGCACCATCCGGGCTCGGGCCTCCTGGGCTGACTGCGACGTCGCGATTGTGGCAGATTGGAACACCGTGTTTCTGGGCGACGGAGGGCCTGAGGTCCCGAAAACCCTTGCCGTTCGGTACTGCCCCTTCGACCCGGCAGGCGGTCGGGATGCCCGCGGCCCGGTCGCCCCGCCGCGCCGCCTCCACCGGGGATAGGCTGGAGGCCCGCACCCCGCCAACAGGAGGCCCACCGCATGGAGTACCGCAGGCTCGGCAAGACCGGGCGCGACGTCAGCGTCATCGGCTTCGGGGCGTGGGCCATCGGGGCGGACTGGGGATCCGTGGACGACGCCGACAGCCTGCGCGCCCTGCACGCCGCAGCCGATGCCGGCGTGAACCTGATCGACACCGCCGACGTCTACGGCGACGGGCGGAGCGAGCGGGTGATCCGCCGGTTCCTGGCCGAGCGCGCCGGCGAGTCGTTCTTCGTCGCCACCAAGATGGGCCGGCGCGCGCCCCTGGACATGGCCAGCTACACGCCCGAGGCGTTCCGGGCCTGGACGGACCGCAGCCGCGAGAACCTCGGCATGGAGACCCTGGACCTTGTCCAGCTCCACTGCCTCCACCCGTCCATCTACTACAGCCCGGAGCACTTCGCGGCGCTGGACGAGCTGGTGGCCGCGGGAGCCATCGCCGCCTACGGCGTGAGCGTGGAGAAGGTCGAGGAGGCCCTCAAGGCGATCGAGTTCCCGGGCGTCGCCACGGTCCAGATCATCTTCAACATGTTCCGCCAGCGGCCCGCGGACCGGTTCCTCGCCGAGGCCGCGCGCCGGGACGTGGGGGTGCTGGCGCGGGTGCCGCTCGCGTCCGGCCTGCTCACGGGCAAGCTCACGGCCGCCACGACGTTCGAGGCGACGGACCATCGCCTGTACAACCGCCACGGCGAGTCGTTCGACGTGGGCGAGACGTTCGCCGGCGTGGACTACCAGACCGGCCTCGAGGTGGTCGAGGAGCTCAAGGCGCTTGTCCCGGAGGGCGCCACCCTGGCCCAGGCGGCCCTGCGCTGGATCCTGATGCACGACGGGATCACGACGGCGATCCCGGGCGCCAAGACCCCCGAGCAGGCACGGGCCAACGCCGCCGCCGCCGACCTGGCGCCGCTCCCGCCCGAGACCATGGCCCGCGTCGCGGAGCTCTACGAGACCCGGATCAAGCCCCAGGTCCACCAGCGCTGGTAGGAGACACCGACATGCCGGACATCGCCACCTACCGCGTCCCGGGCGCCATCCTCACGGAGCGCGAGCACACGGTCCCGCTGGACCACGCGAGCCCCGACGGGCGGTCCATCACCGTCTTCACCCGGGAGGTCGCGGACCCGGACGGCCTCGATCGCCCGTACCTGGTGTTCCTCCAGGGCGGCCCCGGCTTCGAGGCGACGCGTCCCACCAGCCCGCCGTCGGGATGGATGAGGCGCGCGCTCGCCGAGTACCGGGTCCTGCTCATCGACCAGCGCGGCACCGGGCGATCCACGCCGGTGGGGGAGCACATCCCCGGTGACACGCCGGAGGACCAGGCGGCGTACCTGGCCCACTTCCGGGCCGACGCGATCGTCCGGGACTGCGAGTGGATCCGGCGCGAGCTGGGCGTCGACCGCTGGACGGTGCTGGGCCAGAGCTTCGGCGGGTTCACGTCGCTCACCTACCTGTCCATCGCTCCCGAGGGCCTGGAGGCCGCGCTGATCACGGGCGGGCTGGCACCGGTCACGAACCGGTCGGTCGACGACGTCTACGGAGCCACCTGGGAGCGCCTCCAGGAGGCCAACCGCCGCTACTTCGAGCGCTACCCGGACGACCGCGCCCGCGTCCGCGAGGCGCACCGGCGGCTCGAGGGCGAGGACGTCCGTCTCCCGTCGGGCGACCGTCTGAGCGTCCGCCGGTTCCGGCAGATGGGCATGTGGCTGGGCGACTCCGCCGGCTTCGAGCACCTCCATCACGTGCTGGAGCTCCCGTTCGGCTCGCCCGCGTTCCTCCACGACGTGGAGAGCGCAACCCGCTGGACCCGCAACCCGCTGTACGCGACGCTCCACGAGTCGTCCTACGCGGACGGCGGTCCCACCCGCTGGTCATCGCACCGGCTCACGCCCGACTGGTTCGACGGCTCCGAGGCGTTCACGGCAGAGCACGTCTTCCCGTGGATGTGGGAGGAGTACGGCGGCCTCCGCGCCCACCGCGAGGCGGCGGAGCTCCTGGCGGAGCACCCCTGGCCGCGCCTGTACGACGAGGCCCAGCTCGCCCGCAACGAGGTGCCGGTCGCGGCCACCATCTACGTGGACGACCTCTACGTCGAGCGCGTCTTCGCCGAGGAGACCGCGGCGCTGGTCCGGGGCCTGCGTCCGTGGATCACGAACGAGTACGCCCACAACGGGCTGCGTGCGGACGGCGAGCGGGTCGTCGGCCGGCTGATCGACATGGTCAAGGGCCGGGCCTGAGCCCAGGCCAACGCGACGGGGATCAACAGCCGGGTTCCCGGCCCCGGAGCGCGCCCCTGGAGCGCGGCCCCGGAGCGCGGCCCTGGAGCGCGGCCCTGGAGCGCGGCCCTGGACGCGCCGACGCTCACACCGCTACGCGGCGCGAATCACCACCGGTGCTATCCCTGCCCATTTCGGGCCCCCTCGATCGCCGACGAGCCACTTGGGCCTCAGTTCATCACCGTGCGTGATGTTGCAGGCCTCTAGCGAGCTGTTTCTGCGCTCGGGGCGCCCGAAACAGCGGGGATCAGCCGCAAACAGCACCAGTGGTGATGCGACGCGGGTCACCGGGCGCGGGCCCGCGGTGGCCGCGTCAGCCGGAGCGATGGCCCTGGCGCGGACCGCCACGCGACGCCCGGTGTCAGCGGATCGGCACCTGCAGCACGTAGCCCACGTCGCCGGTCCCGGGGCTCGCCGGGACCTCGCTCGCCCCCGGCTCCCCGGGCCTCGCTCGCCCCCGGACTCCCCGGCGCCGCGTCGCTGGCCGCCGGCTGGTCCTCGAACAGGTACGTGAACTCGGGTCCGTTGTGGCAGATCCAGCAGTTGTCGCCGCGGCCGCGCATGGACTCCGGAAGGGGCGCGTGGTCGTCGATCCCATGGCATGAGGAGCAGGTCTTCTCGGTGCCCATGTGCTCGGGCCGCAGCTCCGGCTTCTCGCTTGCCCCCGCCTCGACGCGGGTCTGGTGGCAGATCAGGCAGTCGTCCTTGTGGAGGCTCGTATGCCCGGGCGCGGTCTGGACGAGGCTGCCCACGGTGTGGCACGCCGTGCAGTCGCGCCAGCCGGCCAGCGGGTGGCCCATCACCGGGATCGGCTTCGTGCCGACGAGCCCCGTGCCGGTCAGGTGGCAGCTGTTGCAGTTGGCGTCGGCCGGCATCTCGATGCCCACGGGTGAGAGGGCCATCGCGGACCGCGGTGAGGGGCTGGGGCCGTGGGTGGGCACCGGGCTGGGCGCCTCCGCCACGTCGCCGGCCATGTCCGGCACCGCGACCAGGACGAGGAAGATGCCGATCACCAGGATCCCGATCGTGAGCAGCGCGACCACGATGCGGAACGCATACCTGGAGACGATCGCGATCAAGAGCCGGCTCCAAGGGCGGGCGCGCCGCCGGACCCCAGCACCTCGGGCAGGACCTCGGCCTCGTCGGCCTCATCGTGCTCGTGGTGCTTCTTGATCCACGGGAAGCCGAAGAACACGTGCGTGTCGGTCTCGCCCATGTCCAGGTAGCGCTCGGCCAGCGTGTAGAGCAGGGCCATGAACGCGCCGCCGCCAGCGATGATCGCCAGCTCGACGGGCGTGGGCGAGTACGCCGCGTAGGGGTAGGACTGGGTCCCGGCGCCGGCGCCGACCGGTGCCACCTGGCCGGCGGCCACGAACAGGAAGCGGTCGATGAGGATCCCCGTCAGGGCGAGGATGCTGGCCGCGAACACCACCTCGGGACGCCGGCCCAGCGGCAGGACGATGAGCACGGCCGGGACCACGAGACCGCCGACGATGCGGAGCCAGAACAGGGGCGCCAGCGGCCCCGTAAGCAGGGCGGTGGTGGCCTCGCGCAGGCCGCGCACCTCGACGTCCAGGCCCGCGGCGACCTGCCGGGCGATCAGCGCGCCTACGAGCGCGATGCCCACCGCGAGCAGGAGCCGGACCGAGGGCAGGGCGATCGGTGCCGCCCGCTCGAAGTCGGCCAACCGCAGCCGGTAGACGAGGTAGAACACGATGCCCAGCAGCGCCGTGCCGGCGACGAACGCCGAGGCGACCATCAGGATCGGCGTGAAGATGCCGAACCAGTAGGCCTTGGCGTTCATGACGCCGAAGACCGCGCCCAGGGTGAACGGCGCCAGGATCGCGATCACCGCGGCCGTGGTGCAGGCGTACTGGTGGATCTTCGGGTGCGGCGTGAACAGGCTCCAGACCTCGACCAGGAGCACGACCAGGTAGACCCCGTAGAACACGCCCATCCACCACATCGGCGAGCTGGGTGAGGGGACGAACACCGCCCCGAGGACCATCCGGATCGGGTAGTGCAGGTCCAGCGCGATGATCAGGAACGCCGTCGTGAGCGACAGGACCGCGAGGATCGCGTGGCGCTTCTCGAACGGCTGGAACCGCTCGATGCCGAAGACCGTGCCCAGCGACGACGCCAGGCACAACCCGCTGGTCATGATCGCGAAGAAGACGTAGCCGATGATCATCAGGCCCCACTCGAACACCGGGGTCGTCCCGAAGACCTCCCAGCCGGGCGGGAGCGAGACGATCGAGGCGATCGCCATCACGCCCAGGATGGCCAGGAGGAACCCGAGCCAGGCCTGGAGCGCGACGGGCATGCTCCGCACCTCCGCCACGAATGCGCGCGCGGCCGGCTTCGGCGCCAGGGGCACGTCGTAGTCGAGGATGTGCAGCTCGAGCGGCTTCGTGGTCGCGTGCACGGCTCAGGCCTCGTCGTTCACGGGGCCCAGGTAGAGCACCACGGGCTCAGTGCCGTACTCCGGCCAGTACGGCTGCGGGTCCGTCTCGGCGATGAGCTGCGCCATCTCGCTGTCGGGGTCGGCCGCATCCCCGAACTTGCGGGCGCCCACCGGGCAGACCTCCACGCAGACCGGCTGCAGGTTGCGGCTGATGCGGTGGTAGCACCAGGTGCACTTGTCGGCGACGCCCGGCGTGTCGTTGGGCGCGTGCTCGCCGGCGGGCACGAGATAGCGGGCGCCGTACGGGCAGGCCACGACGCAGTAGCCGCAGCCGATGCACCGGCGCGCGTCCACCAGGATCACGCCGTCCACGGTCCGGTAGGTGGCGCCGACCGGGCAGACCCCGGTGCACGGGGAGTTCGCGCACTGCATGCACAGGCGCGGCATGAAGAACGAGGACTCCACGGGCTTTCCGGCCGCGCCGGGGGCGGTGGACTCGGGCGGGAAGCCGTCGATGCCGCCGTCGGGCGAGTCGATGTAGAGCGTGCCGTCCGTGGTGGTCGTGTGGCGCTCGATCCAGGTCCGGGTGTACTCCGGCTCCTCGGGCACGTGGTTCTCTTCCTTGCAGGCCGAGACGCACAGGCCGCAGCCGATGCAGGCCGCGGTGTCCACGACGTACGCCCACTGCTTGCTGGCTGGGTCGTAGGTCGGGACGATCGGGGTCGGCCGTGGAGGGCTCCTCGGCGAAGACCGGGGTGAACCTGGCGATGATCGCGGCGCCCATCACGCCACCCGTGATCGCAAGGCCGAAGCCCAGGAACGCGCGACGGCTCGTGGACGCGGCCGTGATGGCGGGCGCGAGCTCCTCGAGCGGCACGAGCGTCGCGTCGGCCGGGGCGGCCTCGGCGGGCCTGGGACCGGGGTCGGCCGGGGCCATCACGGGATCGGCCGGGGACCATCACGGGCATCGGCCGGGGGCGAGGCGGCCACATCGGGCGTGTCGGCCGGGGGAGATGCGGCCACGTCGGCCATCTCGGGCGTGTCGGGCGCGTCGGGCGCGTCGGCCATGCCGTCCACGTCGGGCACGTCGGGCACGTCGGGCGTGTCGGGCACCGGGTCGGCCGGAGTTGCGGGGATCTGGGAGTCGGTCATGGGGACACCTGGGGGTGAGCGTCTTCACGCTCGGCTGGACCGCGGCCCGCGGCGTGGCATTCGAGACAGCGGTCATCGTCCTCGGAGCCGGCCGGGTGACGCTGGTTGCGGGCCTTGAAGCCGTCGGGACCGTGGCAGGTCAGACAGGGCGGCAGGTCCTCGAGCGGGTGGAGGACCACCGGCGGGCGGTTCGCGATGCCGGTGTGGGGGTCGTGGCATTCGAGACAGGAGGACACGTAGTGCTTGCCGGGCACGATCTGGCGGAACTCCGCGGGCCGTCCCGTGGCGGCCGAGTGGCAGCGGACGCAGGTCTCGTCCTCGGGCACCGCGACCGGAACCTGGGCGCTGACGGCCTCGCTGCCCGACGCGGCGTGATCGAGGAGGGCGCCGTGGCAGCTCTGGCAGCCGATTCCCTCGTGGGTTGCGGCCGTGAGTCGGGCCTGCTGGTCCGAGTGGCACTCGGCGCAGGTGCTCGAGGCCGTGTAGGACAGCGGCAGGACGGCCCACTGCCGGGCATTGACGTCCGAGTTGAGCGAGTAGTCGAGGTACGGGTTCCAGGCCATCGCGACGCCCACGAACAGGGCGATCGAGAGGGCCACGGCCCCGCCGAGGATCGTGACGGCCGCGAGGATCCCGCCGCGGCGGGTGCGCGGCTTGACCGAGTCCCAGAAGTCCGAGATCCGCCGCCCGACGCTCATAGCGACGACGGGTCCAGCAGGCCGCGGCGGATGGTGTAGCGCAGGAGCTCGACGCGGTCGTGCAGGCCGAGCTTCTCCATCACGTTCGCCCGGTTGTAGTGGACGGTCTGCTCGGAGAGCCGCAGCGACCGTGCGATCTCACGGTTCGTGTGACCCAGGGCCGCGAGGAGCAGGACCTGGCGCTCGCGTTCGGTGAGCTTCGTGTAGGGGTCGTCGAGGGACGCGTCCGGGTTCCGGCGCACGTACGTGTCCACCATGCGCGTGACGATGGCGGGGCTCACGTAGGTGTGACCGGCTGCGACGCTCCGGACGGCGCCCACGACGTCGTTGTCCTGCGCCTCGCGGGTCAGGAAGCCGCTGGCGCCGGCCTGCAGGGCGACCGAGAACTGCTCCGATGTGCACCGGCAGTCCAGCGCGATGATCTTCGCGTCGGGGCAGGCCGAGCGGAGCGCCTCGATCGAGTCGTACGTGCCGCAGCCGAAGCCGCCGACGCTCTCGCACTCGAGCACGATGACGTCCGGGTTCAAGGCTCGGGCCTGCTCGACGACCTTCTCGCGGCCGGTGACCTCACCCACGACGCGCATGTCGCGCTCCTGGTCGATCACGGTCCGGAAGGATGAGTTGAGCATCGGGAAGTTCACGATGGCGAGCATCACGCCGACGCGCGAAGCGCCCGTGGCGGTGTCGGTCGCAGGTTCGCGAGTGGTGGCCATCGAGCCCGCCGGGTCAGTGGGCCTGGGGCGTGCCGGCGTCGTCCCGGTGCCGGTTGCGCACGACGTAGGCCCAGAAGAACGGCATGGCGACCATGAACGCGGTCACCAGCACGGCGGCGACGATCGTGGCCTGTGAGCCGAAGTTGAAATAGACGAGCATGAGGAGCGCGAACGCCACGGCGGACCCGCACCACAGCGTCAGGGTCACGAGGCCCAACCAGGCGGCGATCCGTGCCCACCGACCGCCCTTGGAGCCCATGGCGAACCACGCGACGAGGGCGACGATGCCCGTCACCAGCAGGAACATCGGCACGATCAGCGCGATGCTCTCCGTGATCTCCGTGATCTGCATCTCCAACTCGCTCCCGCGGTCGGCTCATCCGCCACCTGCGGACGATGGACATGATGGTCGGCCACGGGGTCCGGGTTGGGGGAGATGCCAAACGGGGAAGTTGGCACGCGGGTGGGGGCCAAGTTGCACGACCTTTGGCCCACAACCGACGAAGTGCGCTCCTTTGACCGATCGCTGTCGCAGGAAGTCCCACGCGCGTCGGTCGTGAGCCTCACTCGCGTCGCTCTCGGTGACGGTGATCTGGAGCGACGCGGCGATCCGGCGGAGCGGGCGCAGGGCGGCGCTGGCATGATCCGGGCATGAGCGACCAGCCCCGGGCCGTCGTGCCGCCGTCAGGCCCCCAGCGACGCACGCCTGGATGCCCTGCTTCCGTCCGAGATGGCGGCCAAGGCGAGCGACGTCGGAGCCCGCAAGGCCGCCGCGGGGCTGCTGCCGACGTTCGTCCTCGCCGTGCTGGCCGGCGCGTTCATCGCGCTCGGGGCCGCCTTCGCGACCACCATCACGGCCGGCAGCGCCGGCGTCGTCCCGTACGGCTTCGTCAGGGTCGCCGCCGGGCTGGCGTTCTCGCTCGGCCTGATCCTGGTGATCGTGGGCGGCGCCGAGCTGTTCACCGGCAACAACCTGCTGGCGATGGCCTGGGCGTCGCGCCGGATCACGCTGGGATCGGTCGCGCGCAACTGGGGCATCGTCTACGCCGGAAACCTGGTCGGGGCGGTCGGGACCGCGGTCCTCGTGGTCGTCGCGGGGCAGTACCGGTTCGGCGGCGACGCGGTCGGCGCGACCGCCATGTCCACGGCGCTCACCAAGGTGTCGTACGACCCCCTGGCCGCATTCACCCTCGGGATCCTGTGCAACGGCCTCGTCTGCCTCGCCGTGTGGCTGACCTACTCGGCCCGCACCACCACGGACCGCATCCTCGCGATCGTGCCGCCGATTGCCGCGTTCGTGGCGATGGGCTTCGAGCACTCGGTCGCGAACATGTACTTCATCCCGGTGGCGATGCTCATCCGCGCGGTGGCGCCGCCGGAGTTCTGGGTCTCGATCGGGCATCCGCCGGCCGACTACGCCGCCGTGGACCTCACGGGCTTCGTGGGCAACCTGGTGCCGGTCACGCTCGGCAACATCGTGGGCGGGACGCTGCTCGTCGGCGCGGTCTACTGGCTGGTCTACCTGCGCCGCCAACGCTGAGGTTCATCGGCCGGCTTGGGGCTGGGTTCATCGGCCGGCTTGGGCTGGGTTCATCGGCGGCTTGGGGCTGGGTTCATCGCGCCGGCTTGGGGCTGGGTTCATCGCCGTCTTCCGGGCCACCTGCCTCCGCCATGGCCGCGACTCGGCTCCGAGTCGAAAGGGGGACCCTGCCCCTGAGGTGGGGCGCGAAACGCGCCGGATCGCGTGCCAGCTCTGCGCCAGGATCGCGAACTGACTCCGGGCCGAGTCACGAGCGCGAGGACCGCCGGCCGGGTCAGCCCGCCGGAGCCGGGCCGCGCGGATGGCGGCGGTCCGTCCGCCGGACGTCGGTCCTACGCCGGATCAGTCCGCCGCCCGTTCGCCGCGGTCCGTCCGGATCACCCGCCGGTCCGTGACGATGGCCGTGATCAGCGAGGCCGGCGTCACGTCGAAGGCCGGGTTGAGGGTGTGCGTACCCGCGGGTGCGGTGCGGACGCCCCGGAAGGTCGTCACCTCGTCGGCGCCACGCTCCTCGATCTCGATCCCTGCGCCGTCGGGGGTGGCCGCGTCCACCGTGGTCTCGGGCGCCACGACCAGGAACGGCACGCCGGCATGGCGCGCGGCGAGGGCCAGGGCAAAGCTGCCCACCTTGTTGGCCGTGTCGCCGTTGGCCGTGATCCGGTCCGCGCCGATGAGGACCACGTCGGCGAGACCGCGGGCCAGGACCGATGCCGCGGCGCCGTCCACGAGCAGCCGGAACGGCGCGCCCATCCGCGTCAGCTCCCAGGCGGTGAGGCGCGCCCCTTGGAGCAGCGGCCGGGTCTCGAGCGGCAGCGCCTCCTCCAGCAGGCCCCGGGCATGCACCTCGCCGACCACGCCCAGCGCCGTGCCCCGCTCGACCGCGGCGAGGGCACCCGTGTTGCAGATGGTCATGATCCGGATTCGCGGCCGCGCAACGAGCTCGCGGACGAGGTCGGCGCCGCGGACGGCCATCGCCTCGCAGGCCGCGATGTCCTCGTCGCGGACAGCCAGCGCCTCGGCGAGGACGGCGGCAGGTCCTTCCGGCAGCCGGGCCAGCGCACGGTCCGTGCCCCAGGACGAGGTTGACCGCCGTGGGTCGTGCGGCCCGCAGCCGGGCGGCACCCGCTCGGACGGCAGACGGGTCGTCAGGATGGCGAGCGGCGAGGAGCGCCACGCCCATGGCCCCCGCGACGCCGAGCGCCGGAGCACCGCGGACCGCGAGCCGGACGATGGCATCGATCAGCTCATCGAGCGCCGTGATCCGGAGGATGACGAGCTGGTCCGGGAGGCGCGTCTGGTCGATGAGGCGGATCTCGCCCTCGACCCAGTCGATGGTCCGGTCGTTCATGGCGGGCACTGTACTTGGTGCCGTGCCGACGCCGCGGTGGCGCCTCTGAGCGTAAGGCGTCTCCCACCGGGTCTACGGTTCGGTGAGCGAACGGATCCGGTCGTGGGGTGGTGGGCGTGTTCGCCAGTGGTCGCTCGAGCGGACAGGGGGAGGCGCGGAACGGATGGCCTGTCCGGGGAGCGAACCGTAGCCCCGCTGGACGGCTGGTGGCCCGCGATGGGGCAGTCGGCCCGTCGGACACCTCGAGCCGCAACGCATCGTTCGGCCCCTGTTCGGGGGTTACTTCGGCCGTCGGATGGCCGGCGCTGCCGCCCCAAGAATGGCCACAATTGCATCCGTCCCGTCGCCGGGCCACGGCGACACGAGCGAGGGTCCTGAACCGATGACCGTCGATGCGTCCTTCGGGCACGCGCCCGATCCGTTCCTCCCGCTGCCGCCGCTGACCGACGAGGCCGCCCGCACCGAGGCGTTGCGCTGCCTCTACTGCGCCGACGCGGCCTGCACGCAGGCGTGTCCCACGAGCATCGACGTCGCCTCGTTCATCCGCAAGATCGCCACGGGCAACCTCGAGGGAAGCGCCCGCACGATCCTCGCCTCCAACCCGCTCGGGGCAACCTGCGGCGCCGCGTGTCCGGTCGAGCGCCTGTGCGAGGGCGCCTGCGTGCGCACCGCGCTGGACAGGCCGATCGCAATCGGTCGCCTGCAGCGGCACGCGGTCGAGTCCTACGCGGCCGCCGGCGGCACGTTCTTCACGCCGGGCGAGGACGCCGGGGTGAGCGTGGCGATCGTGGGCGCCGGTCCGGCAGGTCTCGCCTGTGCGGCGGAGCTGCGCCGGGCGGGCGTGGCCGTCACCGTGTACGACGCGAAGCCGCGCGCGGGCGGCCTCGGCGACCACGGGATCGTGCCCTGGCGCCTGCCCCGGGAGACCGTGGCCCTCGAGGTCGAGCAGATCGAGCGGGCCGGTGCGCGGTTCGTCCTGGGGACGGTGGTCGGGCGCGACGTGGAGCCCGAGGCCCTGGTGGCGGGCAACGACGGGGTGGTCGTGGCGGTGGGCCTCGGGCATGGGAAGCGCCTCGGCGTCCCCGGCGAGGACCGCGACGGTGTCGTGGATGCGCTTGACCTGATCGGGCGGGCGATCGACGGTGAGGGCGCCGATACCCTGGCCGGCAAGCGCGTTGGCGTCATCGGCGGCGGGAGCACCGCCTTCGACGCGGCCGCAGCCGCCGTCCGCCTTGGCGCCGTCGAGGTGACCCTGTTCTACCGGCGGGGGCCTGACGAGTGTCCGGCCTACCCGCACGCCATCGACCTCGCCCGATCGCTGGGCGTTGCGGTGAGGTGGCTCGTGGCGCCCGTCGAGATCCAGGGCACGTCGCACGTGACCGGGATCGAGCTCCAGCCCATGGTGCTGGGCGAGCCCGACGCCTCCGGGCGCCGGCGCCCCATGCCGATGGACGGCGAGCGTTTCGACATGGCCCTGGACATCGTGGTCCGGGCCGTGGGCCAGGACGGTCCGGCGGCCATGAGCGGCCTGCTGACGGCCCTCGGCGTGCCCGTGAGGGATGGCAGGGCCGCAGCGGACCCGGCGACCGGACGCACGTCCAACGCCCGGGTCTGGGCCATCGGCGACATCGTCAACGGCGGGGCCGAGGTGGTGGACGCCGTGCAGGCGGGCAAGCTCGCGGCGCGGTCCGTCGTGGATGCCCTCGGCCTCGGTGGGCCGCGGATCGTCCCTGTCAACCCGGCCGCCTCGACCGTGCCCGGCGTGGACCTGTTCACGGACATGGCCGGCATCCGCAGCCCCAACCCGTTCTGGCTGGCCAGCTGCCCCATCTCCAACAACGGCGAGATGGTGATGCGGGCGTTCGACGCCGGCTGGGGGGGCGCCGTCTGGAAGACCATCGGCGATCCGATCCGCAACGTCACCGCCCGACTGGGCACGTTCGACTACGGCGGCAAGCGGCTCGTCGGCATCAACAACATCGAGCTCATCAGCGACCGCCCGACCGACGTCAACATCGCCGAGATCCGCGAGGTCAAGCGGCGCTACCCGGACCATGCGGTCGTGATCAGCCTGATGGTCGAGGCCCGGCGCGAGGCGTGGCACGAGATCATCGCCAAGTGCAACGACACCGGCGCGGACGGGTACGAGCTCAACTTCGGCTGCCCGCACGGCATGAGCGAGCGCGGCATGGGCGCCGCCGTGGGCCAGGTTCCCGACTACGTCCAGATGATCACCGAGTGGGTGATGGAGAAGGCCGAGTTCCCGGTCCTCGTCAAGCTCACGCCCAACATCACCGACATCCGCTACCCGGCGCGCGCGGCCAGGGCGGCGAATGCCGACGGGGTCGCGCTGATCAACACGATCTCCTCGCTGGCCGGGGTGAACCTGGACAGCTGGGCCCCGCTCCCGGACGTCCGTGGCAAGGGCACCCACGGCGGGTATGCCGGTCCCGCGGTCAAGCCCATCGCGCTCAACATGGTCTCGCAGGTCGCCGCCGACCCTGAGGTCGGGATCCCGGTCTCCGGTATCGGCGGCATCGAGACCTGGCGCGACGCCCTGGACTTCCTGCTCGTCGGCGCCACCACCGTCCAGGTGGGCACCAGCGTCATGCACTACGGCTTCCGGCTGATCGACGACCTGGTCGACGGCCTGTCGACCTACCTGCGCAGCAAGGGGCTGCACTCACCGTCCGAGCTGGTGGGCAAGGCACTGCCGACACTCACCGACTGGGGGAACCTGGACCAGGAGTTCCGGCTGCTGGCGAAGATCGACCAGGCGAAGTGCATCCACTGCAACCTGTGCTACACGGCGTGCAACGACGGCGCCCACCAGGCGATCCGCTTCGAGGGCACCAACGGGACGCGGCACCTGGTGGTCGAGGACGACTACTGCGTGGGCTGCCGCCTGTGCGAGTACGTCTGCCCGGTGAAGGACTGCATCACCTTCGAGGCGCTCGAGGGCGCCGCCGCCATCCACTGAGGGCGGCACGATCCGGGGCGCGAGATCGACTCGCGCCCCGGGTTCGGGTTCGGCGTGGTTCGGGGTTCAGCCGGGTTCAGCCGGCCGCGTCCGGGTTCAGCCGGCCGCGCCCGCCGGCACGCGGCTCCTCAGCTCTGCATCGGCTGCTGCAGCCTTGAGGCGTGCCTCCAGCAAGTCGGCATAGGCCGCCAGCTCGGCGGGCAGCTTGTCGCCGAACCGTGCGAAGTGCTCGCGGATGAGACCCATCTCCTCCAGCCAGCCGGGCACGTCCAGCGCGAGCAGCTGTTCGAGCGCCCCGTCGGCGATCTCGAGGCCCGCGACGTCCAGGGCCCCGGGTGCCGGCAACCGCCCGACCGGGGTGTCAACGGCCTGGGCCGTGCCCTCGACTCGCTCGATGACCCATTTGAGGACGCGGCTGTTCTCGCCGAAGCCCGGCCACAGGAACTTGCCGTCTTCGCCCTTGCGGAACCAGTTGACGAAGAACACGTGCGGCAGCTTCTGCGGGTCCATGCGCCCGGTGAACGACAGCCAGTGGTTCCAGTAGTCGCCCATGTTGTAGCCGCAGAACGGCAGCATCGCCATCGGGTCGCGGCGCAGCTGGCCGACGGCGCCGACGGCCGCCGCCGTCGTCTCGCTCCCGGTCGTGGCCCCGATGAAGGTTCCGTGCGCCCAGTCGAACGCCTCGTAGACCAGCGGCACGATCCGGGAGCGACGGCCGCCGAACAGGATGGCGTCGATCGGCACGCCCTCGGGATCCTCCCACTCGGGCGCGATGACCGGGCACTGGCTGGCCGGCACCGTGAACCGCGCGTTGGGATGGGCGGCCTTGCGCCCCGCGTCGGCGGACCACGGCCTGCGCAGCCAGTCGGTCGCCCCGGCGGGCGGCTCGGCGTGTCATCTGCTCCCACCACACGTCACCCTCCTGGGTGATCGCGCAGTTGGTGAAGATCGCGCCGTGGGTGAACGTGCGCATCGCGTTGGCGTTCGAGGCCATGCTCGTGCCCGGGGCGACGCCGAAGAACCCGGCCTCGGGGTTGATCGCCCGCAGCCGTCCGTCCTTGCCGATCTTCATCCAGGCGATGTCGTCGCCGACCGTCTGCACGGTCCAGCCCGGGATCGTGGGCTCCAGCATCGCGAGGTTGGTCTTGCCGCACGCGGACGGGAAGGCGGCGGTGATGTAGTGGACGCGGCCCTCGGGGTTGGTGAGCTTGAGGATCAGCATGTGCTCGGCGAGCCAGCCCTCGTCGCGGGCCTGGACCGACGCGATCCGCAGCGCGTGGCACTTCTTGCCCAGCAGCGCGTTGCCGCCGTAGCCCGACCCGAACGACCAGATCTCACGGGTGTCGGGGAAGTGGCAGATGTACTTGTGCTCCAGGTTGTGCGGCCAGGCGGTGTCCGGGTCGTTGGGACCCAGCGGCGCGCCGACGGAGTGGAGGCCGCGGACGAAGTCGCCGTCCTCGCCCAGCACCTCGAGGACCCGCGTGCCGACGCGCGTCATCACGTGCATGTTGGCGACGACGTAGGGCGAGTCCGTGATCTCGACGCCGATGTTCGCGATCGGTGACCCGACGGGACCCATCGAGTAGGGGATCACGTACATGGTCCGGCCCGCCATCGCCCCGTCGAACAGGGGCGTGAGGGTCGCCTTCATATCGGCCGGGTCGGCCCAGTTGTTGGTGGGGCCGGCATCCTCGGGACGGGCGGAGCAGATGAAGGTGCGGTCCTCGACCCGCGCGACGTCCGCCGGGTGGGAGCGCACGAGCACGCTGTTAGGGCGGAGCTTGTCGTCGAGCGGGATGGCCGTCCCCGCGTGGACCATCAGGCGGATCATCTCGTCGTGCTCGGCCTGCGAGCCGTTGCACCACTGGACCCGCTCGGGCTTGGTCAGGGCGGCGATCTCGCCGACCCACGCCTCGAGCTTCTGGTTGTGCATCATGTCCTCCACCCCTGGGGTCAATGCCTTCCTGGCGGCATGCCGCCCGGCTGTCGTTGCACGCAGTCTGATGCCGTCTCGACCGGTACCGGCAGGGCCGGACCGGCCTGCCGCCGCGGTCCGTCCGGACCGGGCCATCTCGTCGGGTTCCCGGAGCCTCCTCCACGTCGGCGTCGGTGGCGACTCCGGCAACCTGACAGCGTCACTGCATCAACGTTGCAGCCGATCCGGATTCGTCCTGCACGGTCGCGCCGTGGGTTCGACCACCACGGCAGGGCATCCTGATCAGGCCATCCACCGGTGGCATCGGCCGGCTGCCGCGACCCCGAACGGCAGCCGGCCACCCCTCTTGCATCCCTGCAGCAACGATCAGGAACGCGAAACCGCCATGGCCCGCCCCGTCGACCAGGACCAGCTGCTCGCCCGGCTCGAGGCCGCGGCGCTGGACCTGCAGCGCGGCAGCGTCGTGATCTACGAGGTCTGCGTCTCCGACGCGACGGGCACCCACCTCCGTGCGGCCGAGCCCGTGCTCGTGCCCGACGGCTCCAGCCGGGTGATCGCCGGCATCCCGTTCGCACTGCGATCGCTGCGTCACAGGCCTCGACACCTGCCGCGAGCCCTGCCCTGGGCCCTCCGCGCCGCGGTCCACGACCTGCGCGGTGGACGCCGGCTGGGCTCAGCCGTCATGTTCACCCGGCGCCCGGGCTCGTCCTGGGCTGCCTGACTCGAGGCTCCCCCAAGGCGGTCATGCCACGTCCCCGTCGTCCCGGCATGACCGCCGCGTCCCCCGAAGGCCGGCTCCACGGCCCGGTGCCGCATCACCGTGTCAGCGGCGGATCAGCTCCCGGGCGTTGTCGATCAGGATGAACAGGCCGAGCGCCCCCAGTCCCAGCAGCACCAGCTCCCGCGCGTAGAACATCGCGAGCAGCACCGCCGAGACCATGGCCAGGAGGACGGTCAAGCGCAGCAGCAGCGTCTCCACGCGCCGCTGGGCGAACGACTCGATCGCCAGGTAGCCGATCACCAGCAGGGCCACGGTGGGGCCGACTGGCAGGATGTGGAACCACAGGATGAAGGCCAGGGCCAGCACCAGCACGCCCACGCTCAGCGCGGCCCAGGTCTCGGCAAACACCCGCTGCTTGGTCTGGCTTGGGGGTTCGGGGTGCGCCGCGTGGGACAGATGTGCCCGCGGATCGCCGAGATACCCGGCGTCGTAGCGGGCCAGGTAGCCACGGCCACCCGCCGCGGCCGCGCGCAGCTCGGCGGAGCGTGATCGGAGCGATGCCAGCTTCGCCTCACCCTCGGCCAGCTCCGTCATCCGCCGCTTGCGGTAGGCGTCCACGCCGGACGTCTCGGCCAGCGCCCTGACCTCCACCGTGAGGCCGGGCAGGGTCTCGGCCAGCACCGCCGCCTCCGCGTCGATCTCGGCCCGTTCTGCCCGCAGCGCCTCGACCCTGGCCACGAGAGCGTCGCGTGCTTCGGCGGGCGTCGGAGCACCAGCGAGCCCAACGAAGCTGAGGGGGTCGTTCCACGACTGGCGGACCGTGCCCGTGCGCGTGTACTTCGGGCCCGCAGGCGCCCGCTCGCCCGCCATCCGGTCACCCGTGTCGAGGCCCCACAGGCCGCGGTAGGCGTCGACCCAGCTGTCGTCGTCGCCGATGAGGATCGGGCTCCACTCGAACTGCTGGCCGGGACCGACCGTGTAGCCGTCGCCCCGGGCGTAGTCCACGAACGGGACGCTCACCAGGCGGGCGATCGATTCCGCGATGTCGCCCGGATCGGGCTGGTTGAGGGTGTCGCGCCAGAAGCGGCGCGCCCAGTCGAAGATCCCGCGCTGCAGGGCGGCGCCCGGCAGCGCGAGCCGCATGATGTACTCGCCCTGCTCCATATAGGTCGCGTGCGACCCGGCGCCCGGGTACACCACGACGTGCTCACCCTCCCTCTGGAGCTTCGGGTCGTCCCACCGCCGTCGCAGGTCCGCGCCCTGCTCGTCGTGCGCGGCGGCGGCGAACCAGACCGGTTCGACCTCGCCGTCGGGCAGCTCCTCCAGGATGACGAAGGCCTGCTCCCAGTCCGCCTCGTGGTCGTTGGCCCCGTCGAAGGTCGAGCGCCAGTCGTTCATCGGGTAGAAGAACAGGTACTGGAGCACGACCCAGCCGTCCTGGCGGATGACGCGACCGTGGTAGCTGACCCGCGGGTCAACCGCGCGGATCGCCTCGTACTTGATCGCCGCCGCGCGCGGCCGTGCCGCCGGGAACCTTGCCTCGCACGAGGAGCGAGGCCACCAGCCCGGCGTCCAGCATCCGCGCGAGCAGACCCACCCGGGCGAGCCGCCCCGGTGCCTTGAAGCGGGGCCGGTCCGGGCGGTTGTTGAACCGGGCGAGCTCGATCGGGTTGAGCGGCGCCTGCACGAAGCGGAGGAACCGCACCTCGCCCGGCGGGGCGTCGCCCGCCCCGGCCAGCGTCTCCTCGTCCAGGTCGCCGAGGGGGATGAGCACCCGGGCGCTGGAGGGCGTCGCGCCGGTCAGCAGGTCGCACGCCTCCACGTAGCGCGTCGCGGGCGTCGGGAGGAACAGCTCGCCATGCGTGAAGCGCAGGACGGGCTCGAAGCGGCGGAGCAGCGCCTCATCATCGTTCGGCGCCGGTGTCGCGGGCCCGGGGGCGGGCTCGGGAGTCGCGGGCCCGGGGGCGGGTGTGGGCACCGCGGTCATGGCGCCGGAGCGGCCTGGGCCGCCTCGACCGGCTCCGCTGCCCCAACCGCCACGCGGACGTCGCGCTGGTTGAGGTAGAAGACGGTGATGATGTTGAGCACCATCCACAGGTGGTTGGCGCTGCTGTTGAGATACCCGTAGATGTCGATGGCCACGAACAGGCCCGTGATCACCATCGCCAGGAGCCAGCCGGTCCGCCGCCGGCTCAGCATGCCGATCACGGACACGACCAGGAGCCCGGCGAACGCCAGGACCATGGGCCCGGCCAGCGGGTTCTCGGCGAAGATCGCCGCGAGCCCGGGCCCCGTCGTCAGGCCCAGGATCGGCCGCATCGTGTCGAGCGTCGCCCCGGCAACGACCGCCACGATGATCACGGCCTTGAACAGCATCAGGCCGGCGAGCACGTAGAGCGTGAACGGGAGCCGCTTGCGGGCCGGCTTCAGGGTGGACGGGGCGGTGGTCGCGGACATCGGCGCTATGGTCGCGCGTCGGACGGATCGCCGCCGGTCGCTCGTGCACGGCCCCCGGTCACGGCCTGATCACCGAGAGCCCCCCGGGATGCAGGCGGGCATCGAGCGCCGCCGACCCGAAGACATCGCCGTCCACCTGCGTGGGCCCGGCCGGCGTCACCTCCACCGTGACCTCCGTGCCGCTCAACCGCATCGCGGCTCCGGTCGGCGACATCCCTGAGGCCTCGGCCAGCATCAGCTCCATCGCGCCGACGACACCACCCAGGATCCCGCCCTTGGGCAGCACGAAGACGTGGAGCAGGCCGTCGTCGGGATCGATGGGGAGGCGGGGCCGCAGCTTCCCGGGGATCGCCTCGCCACAGTTCGCGACGAGGACCACGACCGACTCCAGCTCGGTCCTGACGCCGTCCACCGTCAGGATCGTTGGCTGGGGCTCGAGGTGGCCGAGGAGCCGGCTGGCCGCGATGAAGTAGGCGGCGACGCCGTAGCGCCGCTTGGCCTCGCGGGATGTCGCCGCGATGAGCCGGGCGTCGAACCCGGTCCCACAGGCCACCACGAAGGACGTGACGACCGGCTCGCCGGCGGGCGATCCCTCCTCGACCGGCGGGATCAACCGGACCTCGCCGACGTCGTGGGGGAGCGGGCTCCCGTCGCGGATCGCGTCGATGGCATCGTCCAGGTCGCGCGGGATGCCGACCGCGGTCGCGTAGAGGTTGCCGGTCCCGCACGGGACGATGCCGACGGGGACCCCGGTCCCGGCCAGCGGGCCGACGGCGTCGCGCACCGTGCCGTCGCCGCCGGCGAGCACGACGAGGCCCGACCCGGCCGCGACCGCCGCAGCGCTGGCCTCGCGGATGGTGCCCGGCTGGCCGGCCTCGCGCACCTGGATCTCGGTCACGCCACGATCCATCATCGCTGCCGTCACCTGGCCGGTGATCCGGTGGCGGGCGGCCTCGTCGCGGATGCGCGACGCGAGCGGGCTGACGATCAGCGTGCCCAGCATCAGGCGTCACCCCCCTGCAGCCGCCGGACGAGCAGGGCAACGGCCAGCCGGCGGCGGGATGCATCGTCCAGGGGCCCGCCCAGCAGGCCCTCGATCTTCTCCAGCCGGTAGGCGACCGTCCGGTTGGCGAGATGGAGGCGGCGTGCCGCCTCGCGCATGTTCTCGCCGGCGTCGAAGTAGACCTGGAGCGTCTCGATGAGCTCCGGGCCCAGCCGGTCGTCGGCCAGGAGCGGGCCGAGCTCGTGGGCGATGGCGGCCTCGCCGAGATCGCGCTGGGCGAGGAGCAGCCGCTCCACGGCCAGGTGACCGGGATCCGGGATCCAACCCCGCAGGCCGACATCCTCCGCGGTCCGCACGGCATCGACCACGTCCGCGAGGACGCGGGCGATCGCCTCCACGCCCTCGACCACCGGCGAGCCCACGGCAACCCAGGCAGACGGTCTTGCCGGCCCGGTGGCTGGTGCGGCCGGACCCCGTGCCGGGCCGCCGGTGTAGGCCCCGGCCCCGCGACCTGCCCCGCCGCCGAGCGTGCCGTCCAGCACCGGGTTGATCCGGCCAAAGCCGGCCCAGCCGGCCAGTGCCAGGAGCACGATCCGGCCGCGCAGCGGCAGCACCACCGGCAGGCGGATACCCTGCGCCGACGCCCTCCGACCCCGCGGCCGCCGATCCGAGCAGGTGCCCGATCCGACCGGCGAGGAGCTCGAGGTCGCCCTCGTCGATCCCGGCCCGGTCCGGCGTCGGGTCTGCCTCCGGGCGCGGGGCGATGGCCGCCAGCCGGTACTGTCCGTCCGGGTCAAGCCCGAATCGGCCGGCGACCCGGCGCAGCCTGGCCACGGTCAGCGCATCCGAGGCGACGACGCCGAGGAGCTCCTCGAGGGCACTGCGGCGGGCCTGTGCGTCACGGGCGAGGATCTCGCGCTCGGCGGCCCGGTAGCCGTCCGTGACGACCAGCGAGGTGATCTCGGTCCACAGGAAGATCCAGCGGCCCATCTCGCCCAGGGCATCGGCATCGAGCCGGCCGGCCCGCTGCTCGTCGACGCAGCGGTCCCAGACGAGGCGGCGGATGACGGCGAGCCGGGCGAGGAACAGCACCAGGCGCATCCCCGAGCGCGCCGCGATGCCACCCGCCGCGCGCTGGACGGCAACGGCCGCGGGCAGGTCGAGCGAGCCGACGTCCGCGAGCCGGCGGGTCTCGGTCACGAGATCCTCGAGGGTCTCCGCGCCGACGCTGCGTTCGCCCGTGCGCCGGCGGGTGATCATGCCGCGGACCCGAGCCCGCTCCCGCTCGCCGTCCACGACCGCCTTGAGATCGTCGAGCGAGGCGTCCACGCGCCGCACGAGGGTCGCCGTCATGACGCTGGGTCGCACGTCCTCGAGCGGTTCGTGGAGCTCCTCCGCGACGGCGGCCGCCAGCACGTCGTCGTCGGGCAGGGCGTCGCGCACGGTCGCCCACCAGTTGAGCCCCTCCGGCGGCACGGCGTGGTCCTCCGTCTCTTGCGCCATGGATGCAATCGGTCCCCGGTCGATCTGCCTGTCCACGTGGTTGGCCTGGCCGGTACAGATTGCCACTATGGCGTAGCCATCTGGGGATGGCAAGGATCGGCTGCTGTTCTATCGACAGCGGCCGATCCACAACCATTGCCGCGAGGCGGCAATGGGACCGCGTCCAGGGGTGGCTCGCACGGGGTCTTGGCCGAGGCAGTTCCGGGATTGCTCCCATCGGGACGCCGCGGCCGCGCATCCGGGCGGCCCCCCTGTAGCGGGACGATGCCGGGCGCCGTCGTCGCTTGACAGGTCAACCTTTCGGAGTCGCACCGGGCCGCGTCACCGGGCCGAGTCACCGGGCCGAGTCACCGGCGCCGCGTGCGGCGCCGTGGAACCGGCTGGGAGTCAACGCCGGGCGCGAGGAGTCGATCCCGAAACGGGCGGAATCGCCGCGAGCTCTGCGTGGAACCAGCCAGGTGACCCGGGCCGAGTCACCGCGCCGAGTCACCGGGGTGCGAGCGGGCCGGGGTGCGGACGGACCGTCCAGCGAACCGGCTGGGAGTCAATGGCCCGTCTGGCGCGAGGAGCTCGATCCCGAAACGGGCGGAATCGCCGGCGAGCTCTGCGTCCAACCCAGCCAGGTGAACCCGGGCCGAGTCACCGCGCCGAGTCGCCGGGCCCTGGTGACCCCTGGCCGAAGTCGCCCTGCTGCGGCGGGGAGACGCGGCAAGCTCCTGCGAGGGGCCGCCCGCGCACCTCGCCGGGTCAACCCACCCCGGACCGGCGCGGAGGAGGTCGCGCCGGTCTGGGTGGGTGTGGCTCAGGCGTTGGCGACCTCGTCGCGGAACGCCCGCACGTCCTCCAGGCGGCGCCGGAGGGCGTTCAGGAAGCGGGCTCCCATCTCGCCATCGACAAGGCGGTGGTCGGCCGAGAGCGTGAGCTTCATGATCTGCCGGATGCCGATGCCGCCGTCGATCGCCACGGGCGTGGCGACGGCCGAAGACACCGCAAGGATCGCGGCCTCGCCCGGATTGATGATCGCGCTGAACTCCTCGACCCCGTACATCCCGAGGTTGCTCACCGTGAAGGTGGAGCCCGTCAGGTCGTCGACGGCGATGGTCCCCTCGCGCGCGGCGGCGGCCAGGGCGGCGACCCGGTCGTGGAGCGCGACGATGGTGATGCGGTCGGCGTCCCGGACCACCGGGACGACCAGGCCGGACGGGACGGAGACGGCCACGCCGAGGTGGACGCGACGCCGGGGGTAGACGACCTCGCCGTCGGTGCGGGAGTTGACGTCCGGGAACTCCGCCAGGGTCTGGGCGGTGGCGGCCAGCACGAAGTCCGTGACCGTGAGGCTGTGGCCCTCGGCCTTGAGCTCCGCACGGAGCGCGAGGACCCGGGTCACGTCCACGGCCACCGTGACCGTGAAGTGCGGCGTCGTCTGCCAGCTGTTGGTGAGGCGCGCGGCGATGGTCCGGCGCATCCGGCTCATCGGCCGCGGCGCCTCCTCACCCTCGACGGGTGCCACCGGCATGGGGGCGACGGGTGCGGCCGGTGCGGCCGTGGCCGCGGTGATCGGTGCGGGGGCGGGGGTCGCAGCCGGAGCGGGTGCAGCTGATCGGGCGTCGACCGCGGCGGCGATGTCGCGCTCGACGATCCGGCCGTCGGGGCCGGTTCCGGTGACCGTGAGCGGGTCGATCCCCGCCTGGGCCGCCAGCCGGCTGGCCCGCGGACTGATCTTGATCTTGCCGCCGGCGGCCGACGGCGCGGCCTGGGCACGCGCGGGCGGCCGCGGCTGCGAGATCAGGCGCGGGCTCGGGGCGACCCCGGCGCGGTGCCCACGGCACTCACGGCAGCGACGGCCTCCCGGGCAGCCTCGGCCGGCGCCGACGCGGCAGCCGGGGCGGGAGCCGCCGGCGCCTCGGGGACCGCCTCGCCCGCCTCGCCGATCCAGCCGCACACGGCGTTGACCGGGCGCGGTCTCGCCGTCCTGGACGAGCTTGGCCAGGAGGACCCCCTCGTCGAACGTCTCCACCTCCATCGAGCTCTTGTCGGTCTCGATCTCGAACAGGACGTCGCCGCGGTGGACGGGCTCGCCCACCTCCTTGCGCCAGAGGGTGAGGACGCATTCCTCGGTCATCTGGCCGGGCTTGGGCATCAGGATCGGGTGGGCCATCGGTCTTGTTCCTTCGGCGTTGGATGCGGTCCGGTCAGTGGTCAGATGAGGGCCACAACGGCGGCGACGATGTCGCCGGAGTTGGGCAGGAATGCCTTCTCCAGGCTCTCGGCCTGCGGGCTGATGCCGTTCGCGGCGCCGATCCGTCCAACCGGGGCGTCGAGGTCGTCGAACGCCTCGGCCTGGATCCGGGCCACGATGTCGTTCACGAAGCTGCCGCTGAGCACGGCCTGTGCGGCGACCACGGCGCGACCGGTCTTGCGCACGGACGCGAGGACCGTGTCCATGTCCAGCGGCACGAGGCTCCGCAGGTCGATCACCTCGGCCTGGATCCCGCGCGAGACCGCGAGGATGTTCGCGGCGGCCAGTGCGTCGGGCACCGCCGGGCCCCAGGCCACGATCGTGGCGTCGGAGCCTGCACGGACCACCTTCGCCTGCCCGATCGGGGTGGTGTAGTCGCCCTCGGGCACGACGCCCTTGGTGGAGTAGAGGCCCTGGCTCTCGACGAACACGACCGGGTTGTTCGTCCGGATCGCGCTCTTGAGCAGGCCCTTGGCGTCCTCGGCCGTGGCCGGGTACACGACCCACAGCCCGGGGATGTGCGTGAACAGCGACTCGAGGCTCTGGCTGTGCTGCCCGCCGTAGCCCTTGCCGGCGCCCACCGAGCAGCGGATGACCACCGGGACCTCGACCTGGCCGCCCGACATGTAGTGCCACTTGGCGGCCTGGTTCGCGATCTGGTCCGAGGACATCAGCGCGAAGTCCATGTACATGAGCTCCACCACCGGCCGCAGGCCGGCGATGCCGGCGCCAACCGCGGTGCCGCAGATGGCCGCCTCGGAGATGGGCGTGTTGAACACCCGGTCGCGCCCGAAGGTCTCGATGAGGCCCTTCGTCATCTTGAACGCGCCACCGTAGTCGGCCACGTCCTCGCCGTAGAAGATGACGCGGCTGTCGCGGCGCATCTCGTCGGCCAGCGCGTCGCGGATCGCGTCGCGGTAGAGGATCTTGCCCTCGGCGTCGACCTTGGACGCCGGCAGCTCCTCGAACAGCACCGGGTCGGCAGCCGCAGCCGGCACGACGTCGGACGTGCCGTCGGTGTAGAGCAGGTCCAGCAGCGTGGACGGGTCCGGGTCCGTCCCGGCCGCCGCGCGCTTCGCGGCGCGGGCGTTGCGGTCGGCGGCACCGGCCACGACGGCCGCCACCTCATCGGCCGTCGCGATGCCGGACTCGACGAGCTGGCCCTTGAGCTTCTCGATCGGGTCGACGGCCTTCCATGCAGCCTCCTCCTCGCGCGTCCGGTACTCGTTACGCGGGTCGGAGAGCGAGTGGCCGTAGTAGCGGTAGGTGGACGCCTCGATCAGGACCGGACCCTCGCCGGCGCGGCACAGTTCGGCCGCGCGGGTGACGGCGTCGCGGACCGCCAGCACGTCCATGCCGTTGACGACCTCGGCATGCATGTTGTTGGTCGCGAACCCGGCGGCGCGGCGGGCCAGGTGCTGGACGCCCATGACCTCCTCGTCGGTCCGGTGGGTCATGCCGTAGTGGTTGTTCTGGATGAAGAAGATGATCGGCAGGCCGAACGGGCGATCGCCGGCGAGGTGGTTGGTCCACTGGTGCTGGGCCGCCCAGTTGAGCGACTCGAGGACGACGCCGTTCGCGTAGGCGCCATCGCCCGCGAAGCAGCACACGACCGTGTCGCTCTTCTCGTACCGGCGGGCCATCGCGGCACCGGTCGCGATCGGCACGGAGCCGCCGACGATCGCGTTGGCGCCCAGGTTGCCGGTGGAGAAGTCGCCGATGTGCATGCCGCCACCGCGGCCCCGGCTGTACCCCTCGTCCTTGCCGAACAGCTCGGCGATCACCTTGTACAGGTGCTCCTCGAGCGCCGCGTCCAGGAGCGCGTCGCGGGTCGCGTCGCCCGCCGCCGCGGTGCGCGCACGCAGCTGCTCGTCGGTCATCTGGCGCAGGGCGGAGAAGCCCTTCGCGATCGCGTCGCCGTGCCCGCGGTGCGAGCTGGTCACGTTGTCGGTGATGCGCAGGACGGACGAGGCGCCGACGGCGGACGCCTCCTGGCCGATGGACACGTGGGTGGGCCCGCGGTAGTCGTAGCCGGGGAGGGGCTCGTAGCCGCCGCCGGAGCGGAGGCGGACGATCATCTCCTCCATCTCGCGGATCGCCAGCATGTCGTCGAGCAGGCCGAGCGCGCCCGCCTTGTCGAGGGTGCCCGCCGCGACGTCGGAGGCCAGGTCTCCGGCATACGTGAAGCCCTTGATGGTCCCGCAGGACTCCTCGAACGGCTCGAAGTCGGGCCGGGCGTCGCTGCGGAAGACGGTCTCGGTGGTCATGGGGCGAGGGCTCCGAATACCCGATCAGCCTGCAGCGAGCAGGCGAGCGGCGTCCTCGTTGGTCACGAGGCGATGGATGAGGCCGCTGCGAAGGGCGGCCCGGATCGCGGGGACCTTGTCGGCCCCGCCGGCGATGGCGATGACGTCCGGCACGCGCCGGAGCTGGTCCTCCCCGATGGCGATGCAGCGCTCGGGCAGGCCGGCGGCGCGCACCGGGCGGCCGTCGGCATCGAGCACGATCGAGCACAGGTCGGCGACGCCACCGGCATCGTCCACGGCCTGCGCGTCGGCGGGAGAGAGGGCGGCGCGGATCGTGGAGGCGCCCGGGGCCCACGCCCCGATGCCCACGGCGGCACGGGTCAGCGAGTCGAACATGCCGACCGTCTTCGACGCGAGCGGGTCGCGGAGCAGCGCCTCGGCCATGGCCGGGCTCTCCACGAGCAGCGGGACGTGGAGCGGGAAGACCGGCCCGGTGGCGCGCTCCGCCAGGCGGCGCACGAGCTCCAGGGAGTTCACGTCCAGCTCCAGGGTGGGCACGCTGCCGACGAGCTGCACGACGGAGCAGGCGGGCAGGCGGGGGAGCTGCTCGACCATCGCGTGCAGCGTGCGACCCCACGAGATCCCCAGCACGTCCGAGGGCTCGAGGGTGTCGGCGAGGACCGCGGCGGCGGCGCGGCCCAGCTGCGCGGCGCGGAGCTCGTCGGGGCCGGCGATGGTGCGCACGACCACGGCGCCGCGGATCCCGTGCCTGCGGGCGACCTCGTCCGCGAGGGCGAGGTCCAGCTCGGGCAGCGGGTCGATGTCGATCCGGACGATGCCCTCGCGCCGCGCCCGCTCGAGCAGCCGCGCGACCTTGAACCGGGAGATGCCCAGCTCGGCCGCGATCTCGCTCTTGCTCGCCCCGTCGAGGTAGTAGCGCCGGCAGGCCAGCACCGTGTTGACGAGGTGCAGGCGCGATGCCGGGGCGTCCATCTCCGTGACCACGGCGTCGATGCTACGCGCCTATCAAATGAGCGTCAAGCGCTCAAACGAGCAAGACGCCGGGGAACTCCATGCGACTACCCGGATCCTTCGTTGGCCTGTGGCTCGTGCCTCCCATGCACGGAGTTCCCGTGGTTTCGGCGCCGGCCATGCGCCGCACGCACGTCGACGACGCCTGGAGCCCCGAACCCGCCAGTCGGGCCGCTGTCCGCTTGCGTGGCGCGCACGCCGATGACCGTGCGGCCCGCGATCCTTGCGCGCCACGCAGGGGCCGCCGTGACGAGCTCGGCGACGGCGAGGCAGCGCGGCACCCGGTGACATTGGAGGCTTGCAAATGGCGCGCAACTCGCGCATACTGGCAAGCAATCGCAAGTATCCGGAAGTTCCCTGCGGGGCTGATCCGCGGGGATCCGCCTGCGTGACCGGAAGGATCGGACCGAGCACATGCACCAGGGTGACCCGACGCCGGGAGGCAGCGAGGGGCCGGTGGCCTTCCCCATCGTCAACACCCATGTGCACCTGCCGCCCAACTTCTCGGCGTTTGCCACGGCCGAGGATGCCGTCGCGACCGCGGCCGCCGAAGGCGCGCGCGTGGTGGGTGCATCCAACTTCCACGACCACCGGGTCTACGCGAGGTTCGACGCCGCGGCCCGCGCCGCCGGGATCCTGCCGCTGTTCGGCCTAGAGTTCATCAGCGTCGTGGACGAGCTGGCGGCAGACGGCGTCAAGGTCAACGACCCCGGCAACCCCGGCCGGATGTACCTGTGCGGCAAGGGGATCAGCCCGTTCGCGGAGCCGACCCCGCTCGCGCGGGAGATCGCCGGCGCGGCCCGCGCGAACGACGAGGCGCGTGCCGGGGCCATCGTCGCGCGGCTGCGCGACCACTTCGCAGAGCACGGGCTCCGGACCTCCCTCGACGACGGCGTGATCATCGACGACGTGGCGGAGCGCGCCGACGTGCCGCGCGAGTGGGTGGTCCTCCAGGAGCGCCACATCGCGATGGCCTTCCAGGAGTTCCTGTTCCTCCAGGTGGCGCCGGACCGGCGCGCGGAGGTCCTGGCCCGGGTCTACGGCGGCCCGCCGGCGGCGCCGGTCGAGGACGCCGTGGCGGTGCAGGGCGAGATCCGGTCGCGGCTGATGAAGGCGGGCCGGGTCGCATTCGTCCCGGAGTCCCCGCTGACGTTCGAGCGGGCCTACCGCCTGGTCCTCGAGCGGGACGGCATCCCCTGCTACCCCACGCTCGCCGACGGCGTCGACCCGGTCTGCCCGTGGGAGGAGCCTCCCGCGGCGCTGGCCGGACGCCTGCTGGAGCGGGGGATCCACATGGCGGAGCTCATCCCCGAGCGCAACGACCGCGCCGTCGTGGATGCCTACGTGTCGGCGTTCCGCGACGCGGGCATCGTGGTGATGGCCGGGACCGAGCACAACACCCAGCAGCGAATCCCGATCGCGCCGCGCTGTCGCGACGGCCTGCCGCCGTCCGGCATGGCCCGGTCGCTGTTCTGGGAGGGCACCTGCGTCGTGGCCGCGCACCAGCACGAGCGGGCGAACGGCCGGCCGGGCTTCGTCGACGGCGAGGGGCGACCGGCCGCCGGCTTCCCCGATACCGAGAGCCGGATCCGCTGGTTCCGGGAGCTGGGCGCGGACCTCATCAGTAACGGGGAGGCGCAGTGATGCACCAGCCGTATCCCGAGCAGCCCACCGCGATCCTGGACGAGCTGATCGCGCTCGCGCGGCGGTTCGGCGAGGACCCGGGTTCTCGCGCGGTGGCGGCGGCAACGCCTCCGCCAAGGCCGATGGCGTCCTCTGGATCAAGCCGAGCGGCGTCCCGCTCGCCACCCTCCAGGCCGACGCCCTCGTGCCGCTGGACACGGCGCGCCTGCTGGAGATGCTCGAGAGCGACCCGGCCGTGACCCACCCCGGCGACGACCCCGTGATGCGCGTGGCGGTGGAGGCACGGCTGGCACCGGCCGGCGGGCGACGCCCCTCGGTCGAGCTCTTGTTCCACGCGCTGCTTCCCGAGCGCTTCGTGCTCCATACGCACCCGGTCCTCGTGAACGCCGTCGGCTGCAACCGGGACGGGGCCGAGCTTGCCCGGCGGCTCTTCGGGGACGGCGTGATCTGGGTGCCCTACACGGACCCGGGCCTGCCCCTCGCCAACGCCATCCGCGCCGCCCGCGCCGAGCACGAGGCGCGCACCGGCACACCCCCGCCCCGCCTCACCCTGCTCGCGAACCACGGGCTGATCGTCACGGGCGACACCGCCCGCGACATCGAGGATGCGACCGCCTGGCTGGTCGAGCGGATCGAGGCGGCCATCGCGGCCACGCCGGAGCCCGCCCTGCCCGAGCCATTCGAGGCCGGGACGGCCCGCATCCTGGTCGACACGCTCGCACCGACGCTGCGCGCCCACCTCTCCACCGACGCCCGCCGCCGGATCCTGGCGTTCGACGACGACCCGGTCGCCGCCTCCTTCACCGCGACGGACGGGGGACGCGCCTTCGTGCTCGGGGGCCCGCTCACGCCCGACCAGATCGTGTACGCCGGGTCGAACCCGCTGCTGCTCGACCTGCCGGCGGATGCGGACCCTGCCGTGCTCCCGGCGCATGGTGCGCGATCGGGTGGACAGCCCACCTCGCCGCGACGGGCGCCGCCCCGATCATCGTGGTCGTGCCCGGGTTGGGCCTGTTCGCCGCGGGCGACACCTGGGCGCAGGCCGACACCGCTCGCCACATCTACCTCGACGCGCTGCGCGTCGGGGCCGGCGCGAACCGGCTGGGCGCCGTCCGGCACCTCGCCGATGCCGAGCGCGGGTTCATCGAGGCCTGGGAGGCCGAGGCCTATCGCAAGCAGATCGCCGCCGGCGACGGGCCTCCAGGCCGCGTCGGGGGCCGGGTCGCGCTCGTGACGGGTGCCGCGCAAGGCTTCGGGCTCGCGATCGCGGAGGGGCTGGCGGCCCAGGGCGCGCACGTCGTCCTCGCGGACCTCAACGCGACCCTCGCCGAGGAGAACGCCGCGAGGCTGGCCGCCCGCTTCGGGCCCGGCAGCGCGACGGCGGTCGCGATGAACGTCATGGACGAGGCCTCGGTCGCGGACGGCATCCACGAGACGATCCACCGCTACGGCGGCCTGGACCTCCTCGTGTCCAACGCCGGGGTGCTGCGTGCCGGCGGCGTCACGACGCAGCCGCTCGCGGACTTCGACCTCGTGACCCGCGTCAACTACCGCGGCTACTTCGTGTGCGTGCGTTTCGCGGCGCCGGTCATGGCCCTCCAGCACGCCGCTCGCCCCGCCTGGCTGAGCGACATCGTCGAGATCAACTCCAAGTCCGGCCTGGCCGGGTCCAGCCGCAACAGCGCCTACGCCGGCTCCAAGTTCGGCGGCATCGGCCTCACCCAGTCGTTCGCCCTCGAGCTCGTGGGCGACGGGATCAAGGTCAACGCCGTCTGCCCCGGCAACTTCTTCGGCGGGCCGCTCTGGTCCGACCCCGACAACGGCCTGTTCGTCCAGTACCTGCGCGAGGGCAAGGTCCCCGGCGCCACGACGGTCGAGGACGTCCGCCACTTCTACGAGGCCAAGGTGCCGATGGGTCGCGGCTGCGACCCGGCCGACGTGCTCGAGGCCATCCTCTACCTGGTCGCCCAGCAGTACGAGACCGGGCAGGCGCTGCCGGTCACGGGCGGCCAGGTCATGCTCAGCTGACCCATCGCCGAGGAGCCACCGCAGTGCCCGAGCCCACCGCCACCGCCGCCGTCCCGGCCACCCAGCACGCCATCCAGATCGTGGCCGCGGGCGAGACCGTCCACAACCGGGCGAAGCCGGTGCCCGCCCCGGGACCGACCCAGATCCTGCTGCGCATCGAGGCCGTGGGCATCTGCTTCTCGGACACCAAGCTGCTGCACGCCTTCACGAACCATCCCCGCAAGGGCGAGGTGATCGGCGGCCTCTCGCCGGAGGCGCTCGCGGAGATCCCGAGCTACGTCCCCGGCGAGGCGCCCACGGTCCCCGGGCACGAGGTCGTGGCCCGGATCGTCGCGGTCGGTGGTGCCGTCGCGCACCACCGGACCGGCGAGCGGGTCCTCGTCCAGACCGACTACCGCCACCTGCCGACGGCCCGCTCCAACGCGGCCTTCGGCTACAACTTCGAGGGCGGACTCCAGGAATACGTCGTCGTCGACGAGCGGATGGTGATCGAGCCCGGCACGGGCGAACGGTTCCTGATCCCCGTCGACGAGGAGCCCTCCGCCTCGGCGGTCGCGTTGCTCGAGCCATGGGCATGTGTCGAGGCCTCGTACACGGTGCGCGAGCGGGGGACCCTCCTCCCCTCCGGTCGCCTCCTCGTGGTCGCCGATCGCGGCGCCACCGTGCGGGGCCTCGACACACTGCTCTCCGCCGCGGTCCCGGGTGCCGCGACCGTCGTGGCGGCCGACGACGCCCAGGCGGCGGCGGTCGTGGCGGCGCTCTCGCAGGCCGGGGTGGCGGTGGTAAGCGCCGGTGCGCCCGACGAGCTGGCACCGGCCTCGTTCGACGACATCGTCTACTTCGGGGCCGACGCTGACCGGATCGAGGTGCTGGGGACGCTGCTGGCGCCGCGCGGCGTGATCGACATCGTGCTCGGCGGCGGTCGCATCGGCCGTCCGGTCGCGGTGGATGTCGGCCGGGTGCACTACGACCTGACCCGCTGGGTGGGCACGACCGGCGACTCCGCCGCCGACGGTTACGCGGGGATCCCGGCCGACGGCGAGCTCCGGGCCGGTGACCGCGAGGCGGTCATCGGGGCCGCGGGGCCCATGGGCTTCATGCACGTCGTCCGCGCCGCCACGTCCGGGCTGGCCGGCCTCGAGGTCGTGTCCATCGACATCGACGATGCCCGCCTGGCCCACCTCGCGGACGTCGCGGGTCCCCTCGCGGCGGAGCGCGGCGTGACCACGTCGTTCCTCAACAGCCGGACCACGACGCCGGAACCGGGCTTCTCGTACGTCGCCGTGATGGTCCCGGCGCCGGCCCTCGTGGTGCAGGCGCTGGACCTCGCGGGCGCGGGCGCGCGCGTGAACCTGTTTGCCGGGTTCGCGGTCGGGACGCTGGCAGCGCTCGACCTGGACACGCTCCTCGCCAAGGGCGCCTACCTGTTCGGCACCAGCGGCTCCGAGATCGCCGACATGAAGGCCGTGCTGGCCAAGCTGGAGCGGGGCGACCTCGACACCAACGTCTCGCTCGATGCCGTGACCGGGATGGAGGGCGTCCGCGATGCGCTGGCGGCCGTCGAGGCGCGGACGTCCGGCGGCAAGATCGTGGTCTACCCCTCGCTGCCCGAGCTGGGCCTCGTGCGTCTCTCGGAGCTCGCCGAGCGCCTGCCCGCCGTGGCCGCTCGGCTGCGCGGCGGCCGCTGGACCCGCGCCGCCGAGGAGGCGCTGCTCGCGACGGCGGACGCATCAGGCGCGTCGAACCCGCAATGAAGGTCGTCCGCCTCCACGGCGCCCGTGACGCCCGGATCGCCGACGAGCCGATGCCGCTGCCGGGGCCGGGCGAGGCGCTCGTCCGCGTCACCGCCGTCGGGATCTGCGGCTCGGACCTCCACTGGTTCGGCGAGAGCGGCATCGGTGGCGTGAGCCTCAGCCAGCCGCTGGTCCTGGGTCACGAGGCGGCCGGGGTGATCGCCACGGGACCGCGGGCGGGGGAGCGGGTCGCCATCGATCCCTCCGTCCCGTGCGAGCGGTGCGCCACCTGCGCGCGCGGCCTCGGGCACCTGTGCCCGAACGTCCGGTTCCTGGGCTATGGGACCAGCGACGGCGCCATGCGCGAGTTCCTCGCCTGGCCGGAGGCCCAGCTCGTCCCGCTCCCGGACACCATCGACGACGTCGGGGGCGCGATGCTGGAGCCCCTGGGCGTCGCCGTCCACGCCCTGCGGCTTGCTCGCCTGGGACCCGGCGACAGCATCGGGGTCTTCGGGGCCGGACCGATCGGCCTGCTGCTGATCCAGCTCGCCCTGGCGTCCGGCGCCACCACGGTCGTCGCCACGGACCGCCTGCCCCATCGCGTCGCCGCGGCCAGGGCGCTGGGCGCCGTGGCGGAGCTCGTCACCGACGGTTCCGAGCGGGCGGCGCTCCTGGAGGCGACCGGCGGCGAGGGCGTGGACTCGCGCGATCGAGATCGCCGGCGAGGACGACGCGATCGGCGCGGCCATCGAGCTGGTGAAGCCGGCGGGGATCGTCGTGGTGGCCGGGATCCCCGAGGGCCCCACGGTGACGATCACCGGCGCCTCGGCCCGCCGCAAGGGCCTGGACCTGCGCTTCGCGCGCCGGATGAACCGCGTCTACCCCGCGGCGATCGAGCTCGTCACGCACGGCCGCGTCGATCTGGATGCCGTCGTCAGCGACCGGTTCGCGCTGGCCGATGCGCCCGCGGCCCTCGCATCCGCGTCCCGCCGCGAGGGGCACAAGGTCGTCCTGCTGCCCGGCGGCTGAGCACCGGCCACGGCGGCGCCCCACGGCTGGGAGCCAGGCTCCGAACCATTGCGGATTTGTTGAGATTGGGCTTGACATCACCGGCGTATCCGATGCAAAGTGTACGCAATCGCAACCAATCGAACTTCGACACCCGGAGTTGCACTTGACCCCGACGACAGCCGACCTGCCCGAGGCAGTGTTCGCGCGGGAGCGCCAGGAGCAGATCGCCCAGATCGTGGCCGAGGCGGGTCGTGCCCGCGTCACGGAGCTGGCGCGACGCTTCGGCGTGTCGGCGGTCACGATCCGCAAGGATCTCCTCGTCCTCGAGGGTGAGGGTCGCCTCGTCCGGGCCCACGGCGGCGCCATCGCCCCCCGCACGGCGAGCCGCCCGGAGCTGGCGTTCGACGTCCGCGAGCGGCTCCAGCGCTCGGAGAAGTCGCGCATCGGGGCCGCCGCCGCGGCACTGGTCCAGGACGGCGACAGCATCGTCTTCGACGCCTCGACCACGGCCCTGTCGGTCGCACGCCACCTCAAGGAGCGCGAGGACTGGCACCAGCTGACGGTCGTCACCAACAGCATCCGGATCGCGATGGAGCTGGCCGGCCACCCGGGCGTCACCGTGCTCCTGCTCGGCGGCCGGGTCCGCTGGGAGGCGCTCTCGGTCGTCGGCCCGCTGGGCGACGGGGTCTTCCGGCGCGTCAACGTCCAGAAGGCGTTCGTCGGCGCCGTCGGTCTCACCCTGGAGGCCGGCCTCTCGGACGCGATGGAGGAGGAGGCGCAGATCAAGCGCTCCATGGTCGCGGCCGCCCACGAGATCTACGCCCTGGTCGACCACACCAAGTGGGGCCGCGTCGCGTCCGCGTCGTTCTGCCGCCTCGACCGCATCACCGCCGTCATCACGGACGACGAGGCGCCCGCAGGACATGGTCGCGCAGCTCGTCGGGATGGGCGTCGAGGTCCGCCGGGTCGGCACCGCCGGGCGGGGCGAGGCAAATCCGCAGCGCACGGAGGCCGCTTCGTGACCGGCGCCCCGTCCGTCATCGCGGCCACGCCCGTGGCTGAATCCCAGCCGCCCCGCGTGGAGTTCCGCGGTATCAGCAAGCGGTTCGGGGCCACGGCGGCCCTGACCGACGTGTCGCTGGACCTGCGCTCCGGCGAGATCCACGCGCTGGTCGGCGAGAACGGGGCGGGCAAGAGCACGCTCGTCAAGATCCTTGCCGGCGTCCACCAGCCCGACGCCGGGACCATCCTCCTCGACGGGACGCCGGCTCTCATCCACGGGCCGGCCCAGTCGCGCGCCCTGGGCATCGCCGTCGTCCACCAGGAGCCGCGGCTGTTCCCCGACCTGAGCGTGGCGGAGAACGTGTTCATCGGCCATGCCCCCTCGGGCCTCGCGGGCTCCATCAACTGGCGCGCGCATGCGCAAGGCGGCCCAGGCGCTGTTCGCGGAGCTCGACGTCGAGTTCGACGTCGGCGCGCCGGTCCGGGGCCTGTCCATGGCGGACCAGCAGCTGATCGAGATCGCCAAGGCCCTGTCGGTCGAGGCCCGCGCCCTGATCCTGGACGAGCCCACGGCGTCGCTGTCCGCCCACGAGGTGGAGCGGCTGTTCACCATCGTGCGCCGCCTCCGCGACCGCGGCGTCGCGATCATGTTCGTCAGTCACCGGCTGGACGAGGTGTTCGCGCTGTGCGACCGCGCGACCGTGTTCCGCGACGGACGGCACGTCGTCACCGCGAACACGAGCGAGCTCTCCACGGCGGACCTGATCCGCCACATGGTCGGGCGCACCGTGTCGCTGTTCCCCAAGGTGGAGAACCCGATCGGCGAGGTCCTCCTCGAGGTGGCCGGCCTGACGCGCATGGGTGTCTTCAGTGACATCTCGTTCTCGGTGCGCGCCGGCGAGATCGTCGGTCTCGCGGGGCTCGTCGGCGCGGGACGCTCCGAGGTCGCCAGGGTCCTGTTCGGGCTCGACCGCCGCGACGGCGGCGAGGTTCGCATCGACGGCACGCTCGTGGACTTCGGCGCCCCGTCGGCGGCGATGACCGCCGGCGTGGCCTACCTGCCCGAGGACCGCCACCAGGAGGGCCTGGTGCTCGACTTCACCATCGCCCAGAACGTGACGCTGCCGATCCTGCCCCGGCTGTTCCCCAGGCTGCTCCTCCGGGGCGCGACGGAGGCGAAGGTCGCCACGGACAACACCCAGCAGCTCAGCGTCCGGATGACGGGCGTGGACCAGGAGGTCGGGGCGCTCTCCGGCGGCAACCAGCAGAAGGTCGTCCTGGCCAAGTGGCTGGCCACCGGGCCCAGGATCCTCATCCTCGACGAGCCCACCCGGGGCATCGACATCGGGGCCAAGGTCGAGGTCCACCGGATCATCGCGGAGCTCGCGGCGTCGGGCCTCGCGATCATCCTCATCTCCAGCGACCTGCCCGAGGTCCTGGCCATGTCGGACCGGATCGTCGTCCTCCACGAGGGACGGATCACGGCCGAGATCCCACGCGAGCGGGCGACCCAGGAGAGCGTGATGTTCGCCGCTACCGGCAGCCTCGCCACCGACGAGGCCGCGACGGCCGCAACGAGCACGAGCGAGGCGCCCCATGGCTAAGGCGGCGGCCGTGCCCCGGCAGACGGGCCAGAAGTGGCTCATGGCGATCGGCCGCCAGCGGGAGCTGAGCCTGCTCGCGATCATGTTCGTGCTCGGCGCGGGCGTGTCGATGCTGGCCCCGCAGTTCCTGACCGTGAACAACATCAGCCAGGTCGCCGCGCTCGCCGCGGTGGTCGCGGTGGCCGCGGTGGGCGAGGCGTTCGTGATCATCACGCGCGGCATCGACCTCTCGATCGAGGCCATGATCGGCCTGGTCGCCTACAGCATCGCCCGGAGCCTGGAGCTCCAGCTGGTCGACCCGGTCGGCGCGCTCGCGATGGGCCTCGTCGATCGGCCTGGGGCTGGGCATGATCAACGGCATCATCGTCGCCGTCCTCAAGGTGCCGGCGATCGTCGCCACCCTGGGCACGCTGAGCATCTTCCGCGGGATCCTGTATGTCATCGCCGGCCCCGACCAGGTCCCGCTGGCCGGCCTCCCCGAGGGGTTCACGGACCTCAGCCGCGCCGACATCTTCGGGATCCCGGTGTTCGTCCTGATCGCGGTCGGCGTCGTGATCGTCGGATCCCTGTTCCTGCGCTCGACGCGCTTCGGCCGCCAGGTCTACGCGGTCGGCAGCAACCCCGAGGCGGCGGCGATCATGGGCATCCCGTCGCGGCTGGTGACGTTCGTCGCGTTCTCGCTGTGCGGCCTGATGGCCGGCCTGGCCGGCGTGATGTGGGTGATGCAGTTCGGGACGATCAACGGCACCGCCGCCACGGGCATGACGCTGGCCATCGTCGCCGCCGTCGTCGTCGGCGGCGTCAACACCCTGGGTGGGTCCGGGCACCCTCGCCGGCGCGGCGATCGGCGCCCTGTTCCTCGGGTTCATCTCGAACGCGCTCATCCTCGTCGGCCTCTCGCAGTTCTGGCTGCAGGCCATCTACGGCCTGGTGATCCTGATCGCGATCGCCAGCGACCAGCTCATCCGGCGCAGCGTCCAGCGCGCCAACACCCGGAGCGGGGCCAGATGACCGCCCAGACCCGATCCGGGACCGGCCTGGGCCGCTGGACGCGGGCGCTGGCCCGCTGGGAGACGCTGCTCCTGGTCGCCCTGCTGGGCCTGATCGTCATGGGCAACGCGCTGTCGCCGTTCTTCCTGTCCCCCGACAACTTCTCGAACCTGGTCGCCGCCCTCATGGAGGTGGCGATCATGGCCCTGCCGCTGACCCTGATCATCATCCTGGGCGAGATCGACCTGTCGGTCGAGTCGATGGCCGGCCTGGCCAGCGCCGCGCTGGGCTTCATGTGGGCGGCGAACGTGCCCCTCGAGATCGCGATCCCGATCGTGCTGGTGATGGGCGCCGTGGGCGGGCTCCTCAACGGCACGCTCGTCGCCCTTGGCGCCCTGCCGTCGCTCGTCGTCACGCTGGGCACGCTCGCCCTGTTCCGGGGGATGGCGCTGATCATCCTCGGCCCGCAGGGCATCAGCAACTTCCCGCCGGCGTTCACGGAGCTCGGGTTCGGGGACGTGCCGGGCACCGTCATCCCGTGGCCGTTCGTGATCTTCCTGGGTCTCGCGCTGGTGCTCGGCATCGTGCTCCACCGGACCTGGATCGGCCGCCAGACCTATGCGATCGGCAGGAACGCGGGGACCGCACGCTTCTCGGGCGTCCGGGTCGCCCGCCTGCGGATCAGCCTGTTCGTCCTGTCGGGCACCGTCGCGGCGCTCGCCGGCGTGATCCTCACGTCGCGTCTCTCCAGCGCCCGCGCCGATGCCGGCACGGGCATGACCCTCACCGCCGTCACGGTCGTCCTCCTCGGGGGCGCCAACATCTTCGGCGGGTCGGGGACCATCCCGGGCACGGTGCTCGCCGTGCTCACCGTGGCGGTGATGCAGAACGCACTCCGCCTCGCCAACGTGTCGGTCGAGGTCCAGAGCATCGCCCTCGGGTCGCTCCTGATCCTCTCCGTCCTCATTCCAACCTTTGCTCGCCTGGCCAGGAAGGCCATTGATCGCGTCCGTGGGCGCCGGCACCAGCCGGCCGACGCGATCGCAGGTGAGCAGGCGTAGTCAACAGGCACAGAGGAGGAACGGTCTTGAAGCTCAACGCAGCGGGACGGTGGGTCGCCATCGTCGGCACCGCCGCCATCGTGCTCTCGGCATGCAGCAGTGCAGCCACCCCGGCCCCGGCCACCGAGGCCCCGGCCGCCACCGAGGCCCCCGCGGCCACGGAAGCCCCCGCCGAGTCGGCGGCCGCAGGCCCGATGACCGTCGGCTACCTGCCCAAGGACATCGTCAACCAGTACTTCGCCGCCGCCAAGACCGGCGTCGACAAGGCGGCCGCCGAGCTGGGCGGCACCGTCACCCAGGTCGGCCCGAACGAGGCGAAGGCAGACCTCCAGATCCCGTTCATCACGGACCTCACCACGCAGGGCGTGTCCGCGATCATCATCTCCGCCGACGGCAAGGATGAGGTCGCCCCGGCCCTCAAGGAGGCCATGGCCAAGGGCATCAAGGTCGTCGGCTTCGACTCCAGCCCGGCCGTCGGCGCCTACGACGTCTTCGTCAACCAGGTCGACTTCTCCGGCGTCGGCGTGAACCTGGCCGACTGGGCCTGCGAGCTCGCCCCGAACTGCACCGGCGAGATCGCGATCCTCTCCGCGGCGGCCACGGCCACCAACCAGAACGAGTGGATCGAGCTCATGAAGACGACCCTCGCGGGCGATGCCAAGTACGCGGGCCTCAAGCTCGTCGACGCCGTCTACGGCGATGACGACGCCACCAAGAGCACCCAGCAGGCGCAGGGCCTCCTGACCAAGTACCCGGACCTCAAGGTCATCGTCGCCCCGACCACGGTCGGCATCCTCGCGGCGGCCCAGGAAGTCTCCGCGCAGAAGAAGTCGGACTCGGTCAAGGTGACCGGTCTCGGCTTCCCCAACGACATGAAGCCGTTCGTCAAGGACGGCACCTCCCCGGTCTTCGGCCTGTGGAGCGTTCCGGACCTCGGCTACCTGTCCTACGTGGTGGCCGACAAGCTGGTCAAGGGCGAGATCACCGGCAAGGAAGGCGAGACCTTCAGCGTGCCGGGTCTCAACGGCGACCAGCCGTACACGATCGGCAAGGACGGCGTGGTCATCCTCGGGCCGGCGTTCCGGTTCGACACGACCAACGTCGACCAGTTCGACTTCTAGCTCCTCCAGGGGCCCCGGCGGATCCTCCGCCGGGGCCCATCCATCTCTCCGGAGCCCGATCCATGGAACGCGTCGCCTTCACCATGCGGCTGCTGCCCGGCGCCGAGGCCGAGTACCGGCGGCGCCATGCGGACGTCTGGCCCGAGATGCTCGACGAGCTCCGGTCGGGCGGCTGCAGCAACTACTCCATCTACCAGCTGGACGACCAGCTGATCGGCGTCTTCGACGTCGAGGACTTCGACCGGTTCCGGGCGCACATGGCCGCCTCCCCGGTCAACGAGCGATGGCAGGCCGACATGGCCCGCCTCATCGATCCCTGCACGGACCCGGCGACGGGGTTCCACCGGCGACTCGAGGAGGTCTTCCGCCTTGACTGAGCGCGGCACCCTGCGCCTGGCCGCCGTCGACATCGGCGCCGAGAGCGGGCGGGTCCTCGTGGGCACGTTCGACGGCGGACGGCTCGCCATCGAGGACGTCCACCGCTTCCCGAACGTGCCCGTGACCGTGGCCGGGACGATGCACTGGGACGCCCTGCGGCTGTTCGGCGACATCACGGCCGGCCTGCGCAAGGCGGGGGCTGCCGGTGGCGTGGCCTCGATCGGCATCGACACCTGGGGCGTGGACTTCGGCCTGCTCGACGAGCGCGGGCGGCTGCTCGCGAACCCGGTCCACTACCGCGACGCGCGGACCGACGGCATGGTCGAGCGCGCGTTCTCGCTGGTGCCCAGGGACGAGATCTACGCCACGACCGGCATCCAGTTCATGGCCATCAACACCGTCTACCAGCTCCTGGCGATGGCGAGCGCGGACGATCCGCTCCTGCGGCACGCCGACCGGCTGCTGATGATGGCCGACCTGTTCGCCCACTTCCTGTCCGGCGCCAGCGTTGCCGAGTACACGCTCGCGTCGACCAGCCAGGCCCTCGACGCCCGTGCCCGTGACTGGGCACGCCCGATGCTCGAGCGCCTCGGCATCCCGACGGGACTGCTGCCCGAGATCGTGGCGCCCGGGACGGACGTCGGCGGCCTCACCGGCGCCCTCGCCGACGCGCCCGGCCTCGCCGGCGCCCGCGTCGTCCTGCCGGGCTCGCACGACACGGCGTCGGCCGTCGTGGGCACGCCCATCGCCTCCGGGTCCACGGCCTTCCTCTCGTCCGGGACCTGGTCGCTGATCGGGCTCGAGGTCCCGCAGCCGGTGATCAGCGACGTGACGCTGGCCGCGAACCTGACCAACGAGGGCGGCGTGGACGGCACCATCCGGCTGCTGCGCAACGTCGTGGGGCTGTGGCTGGTCCAGGAGAGCCGTCGCGCGCTGTGGCCCGACCGGGAGGCACCGACCTACGAGAAGCTCGCCGGGCTCGCCGAGACGGCCCCGTCCTTCACCGCCTTCATCGATCCCGACGACGAGCGCTTCCTGCGCCCCGGCGACCTGCCGGCGCGGGTCCGCGAGTTCTGCGCCGAGACCGGCCAGCCCGTCCCCGGCGACACCGCCACGCTGATCCGCGTCCTGCTCGAGAGCCTCGCGCTCCGCTACGCCGCGGCCATCGACCAGCTTGCCGCCGCCTCCGGACACGCCGTCGACGGCCTCCACATCGTGGGCGGGGGATCGAACCACCGCCTGCTGTGCCGCCTGACCGCCGGCGCGACCGGGCTGCCCGTTCGCGCAGGCCCCGTCGAGGCGACGGCCATCGGCAACCTCGCCGTCCAGGCCATCGCCGCGGGCGAGCTCGCCTCGATCGCCGAGGCCCGGGAGCTGGCGGCCCGCTCCTTCCCGATCACGACCTATGACCCCACCGGCGACTGGACGGAGGCGCGCGCGCGGTTCGCCGCGCTGACCGCCCGCGCCGCCGGCCCCGCCTGATCCGACCAGGAGATCGCCATGGCCACCATCGCCGCCGTCGCCACCCCCGCGTCCGCCCCGGCCATCGAGCGCGTCGACTGGGCCATGAACGGGGTCAACATCGAGATCCCGTCCTGGGGCTTCGTCAACACCGGGACCCGGTTCCGCGTCTTCCCGCAGCAGGGCGTGCCGCGGTCCGTGTTCGAGAAGATCGACGACGCCGCCACCGTGAACCGCTACACCGGCATCGCCGGCTCCGTGTCCCTGCACATCCCGTGGGACAAGGTGGACGATTACGCGGGCCTGGCGGCCTACGCGGGCGAGCGCGGCCTGGTCATCGGCGGCATCAACAGCAACACCTTCCAGGACGAGGACTACAAGCTCGGGTCGATCTGCAACCCGGACGCGCGCGTGCGCGCGAAGGCCGTGGACGCGATCATCGAGTGCTGCGAGATCGCCGGCGCGATGAACGCCCAGGCGGTCAAGGTCTGGCTGGGCGACGGCACCAACTACCCGGGCCAGGACGACCTGCGCTGGCGCCACCGCCGCCTGGTCGAGGGCCTGCGCGAGGCCTATGCCGCGCTGCCGGCCGGCGTCCGGATGTACCTCGAGTACAAGCTCTACGAGCCCGCCCTGTACGCCACCGACGTCCAGGACTGGGGCCAGAGCCTCAACGTCGTGCGCCAGCTGGGCGAGCAGGCCGGCGTGTGCGTGGACACCGGTCACCACGCGATGGGCGTCAACATCGAGCAGATCGTGGCGCTCCTGCTCGCGGAGGGCCGCCTCGCCGCCTTCGACCTCAACGACAAGAAGTACGGCGACGACGACCTCATGGTCGGCTCCATCGATCCCTACCAGCTGTTCCGGATCGCGCACGAGCTCGTGAACGCGATGCGCGACGACGCGGACCCGGTGGCCCAGGCGTGCGCGAACGGGACGGTCTACATGCTGGACCAGTGCCACAACATCGAGCCCAAGGTGCCGGCCATGATCCGGAGCGTGATGAACCTCCAGGAGACGATCGCCAAGGCGCTGCTGGTGGACCGCGAGGCACTCCTGGCCGCCCAGGCCGCGGGCGATGTCCTGGAGGCGAACCGCTGCCTGCAGGACGCGTTCTCGACCGACGTGCGGCCGCTGCTCTCGGAGCTGCGGGTGGCGCGCGGCCTCCCCGCCGACCCCTACCGGGCGTATCTCGACTCGGGCGAGGAGCAGGCCAAGTACGCGGCCCGGGTGGGAGGCACCGCCGCGAGCTGGTGATCCGACGCTCGCCGCGCAACCGTGCTCCACGGCCTGGAGCCGTCGATCGAGAGCTCGTGCTCGGGCTTCCCGGGCACCGGGTTGAGGTCGAACGCTGGGGCCAGACGCCAGCCCTCAGCCGTCCGCAGGAAGCCGTGGTTGCGCAGGTGGTCGTCGCGGTGCGACGCGAGGACGTTGAAGGCGGCGCGCCGGAACAGCTGGGCCAGGTCCGCGCGGATGCGCCCGGGTGCGCCATGGTCCGCGACCGCGAGGGCGATGTCGAGGTAGCTCGCCTCATCCCGGTCGCGCCGCGACGCCATGGTCATCGCCGAGGCATAGAGTCGGCGCGAGCCCGCGACCCGGTCGAACCGCTTGGCGGCGAACGTGCGGTGCCCACCGCCGAGGGCCAGGAGCCGGTGCTCGGGCACCGCGATCCCGGCCCGGACGGCGAGATCGTTGAGGACGAGCTCACACGCACCGACGTCATGGCGGTCCATTCGGGATGGGAACTTGGCCATCCAGAGCGCACCGTCCTCGCCGGTGAACGTAGCCTTCGGGCGCGCGCCGCCGAGCGAGCTGCCCGGGGCCAGGAGGAGCGCCAGCCGCTCCGCATCGCCAGAGCGGTCGCCACGCGAAGGATGCTCCAGCTCCCAGGCGGCTGCCTCGAGCTCACGTAGGCCGGCGAGCGGCGGCACGCCCGGTGGCTCGTCGTCGAGATACCGGCCCGCACCGTCGACGAACCGCAGCGCCCCCATGCGCGAGAAGTCGCTGACGCCCAGGAGGAACTCCCACTCACCGAGCATCCGGCGGGTGCGTCCCTCCTCGCGGGCGCGGCCGGCCTCGCGGCGCTCGAGGAGGGTGCGGCCCCAGCGGTCCGGGGCGGCATCCGTGAACGCCGCTGCGATCGCGTCACCAGACCGGGGGAACTGGTCGCCCGAGTAGAGGCCGTGTGATGGGTCGAGGGCGAACGCGTCGCTTCGGGCGAGCCAGGCCGCGTCATATGCGAACGCCACGACCGCGCCCGACGCGGAGGCAACCCGACGCAGGTGACCGACCCGGACCGGACCGCCGAGCTCCGCGGCGTCGAGCTCCACCGCCACCACCGCCGGCAGCTCGCGGCTCATGGAGCCGGGGTCCGCTTCACGCGCCGGGAGGGCCTCGCCGCGGCGTCGGCGAGCTTGTGGCCGAGCTCGTCGTCCGCCGCGAGCCGGTCGAGATCCTCCTCGAGCCCGAGGACACCCGATTGCCCGCACCAGGACGCCCAGACCCTACCGAGAGGTCGCCCTTCTCGAGGCTGTAGAGGGTCATGCGCGACACGCCCATCCGCTCGGCCATCTCGGTAGCGGACATGCGCCGCCGGAGACGGGCGACCCGGAGCCGCACGCCCAGGGATCCGGCGAGCCGCTGGTAGCGCGGGAACGACGGCAGAGTCTGCTTGGACATGTCCAATATGCTAGTCGCTAGTGTCGTTAGCGTCAAGCTATTTAGACACTATGTCCATAGCCGCCGCGTGATTGAAACCTGGACCGGCGCCCGGGCGGCGCCTCGGGCCGGGTGGCGGCCGGGTCGCGGGACGGTTGCGCAGAGTGTGCGAAAACGCCGTGCAGGAGCCTTGACGGTGCGCTATTGTGCCGTGTGTTACCGATAACCGGTACCGGTAACACCCCGCTCCCGACGCCTCGCTGGTTATGCTCCTAGAGGAACCCGATGGGCGATCTCCTGGTCGAGATGACCGACATCTCCAAGAGCTTCCCGGGCGTCCACGCGCTCGACGGCGCACGGTTCGAGCTCCGGCCCGGCGAGGTCCACGCCCTGGTCGGGGAGAACGGCGCCGGCAAGTCCACGCTCATGAAGGTGCTGTCCGGGATCTACCACGCGCGACGCCGGCACGATCCGTGTCAAGGGCGCCGAGGTGGAGATCAACACCCCGCGCGCCGCGCAGGACATGGGGATCAGCATCATCCACCAGGAGCTGAACCTCATGGGCCACCTCTCGGTCGCCCAGAACATCTTCATCGGGCGCGAGCCGCGGCGGAAGGGCGTGGGCTTCTGGCTGGACGAGAAGGCGCTCAACCGCAACGCCACGGCCCTGTTCGAGGAGCTCCACATCCATCTCGATCCGCGGGCCCGGGTCTCGGGCCTGGCGGTCGCCCAGCAGCAGATGGTGGAGATCGCCAAGGCGCTCTCGTTCAGGTCGGACGTCCTGATCATGGACGAGCCCACGGCGGCCCTGACCGACACCGAGATCGATGAGCTGTTCCGGATCATCCGCCACCTGCGTGAGAGTGGCGCCGGCGTCGTCCACATCTCGCACCGGCTCGAGGAGCTCAAGCAGATCTCGGACCGCGTCACCGTGATGCGCGATGGGCGCTACATCGACACCGTCAACACGGCCGAGGTGGGCATCCAGGAGATCATCAGCATGATGGTCGGCCGGACGATCTTCGAGGAGGCGCCGGAGCTGCCGGAGGTCCCCAGCCGACGAGGTCGTGCTCGAGGTCCGCAACCTCAACCGTGGCCGGGTCATCCGCGACGTCAGCTTCCAGCTCCACAGGGGCGAGATCCTGGGCGTCGCGGGCCTCGTCGGCGCGGGCCGGACGGAGGTCATGCGGGCCGTGTTCGGCGCGGACCCCCGCGACTCGGGCGAGATCCTGGTCCACGGCGAGCCCGTCGCGATCAAGTCGCCCGACGACGCCGTGCGGCACGGGATCGGCTACCTCTCCGAGGATCGCAAGCGCTACGGCCTGGCGCTGCCGATGGACGTCGAGGCGAACGTCGTCATGGCGAGCCTGGCGAAGTTCACCGGCAAGCTCGGCCGGATCCAGTTCAAGAGCACGCGTGCCAAGGCTCTCGAGCACGTCGAAGGCCTCGCGATCAAGACCCCGAGCGTGGGCCAGCGGACGAAGAACCTGTCCGGCGGCAACCAGCAGAAGGTCGTCATCGCCAAGTGGCTGACCGCCGACACGGAGATCCTGATCTTCGACGAGCCCACCCGCGGCATCGACGTCGGCGCCAAGAGCGAGATCTACAAGCTCCTCAACGAGCTCGCCGCCAGGGCCGGGCGATCATCATGATCAGCTCCGAGCTCCCCGAGATCCTCCGGATGAGCCACCGGATCCTGGTCATGTGCGAGGGCCGGATCACCGGCGAGCTCACGGCCGCCGAGGCCACCCAGGAGCGGATCATGACCTTCGCCACGCAGCGCGAAGCGGTGGCGGCCGCATGAGCAACGTCAACCCCCACCGGCCCAGTACCACGCACGAGGCATTCCGATGGCAGTGACAACCGGGGCGACCAAGTCGCGGCTCTCATCCGTGGCGAGCGGCGACTCGGTCCAGCGCCTGCTCGCGCTGGGGGCGCTCGTCATCCTGCTGGCCTTCTTCTCCGTGATCTCGACGCCGTTCCGGACGCCGGACAACTACATCTCGATCCTCGTCGCGACCGCCGTCAATGGCGTGCTCGCGATGGGCGTCACGTTCGTGATCATCACCGGCGGCATCGACCTGTCGGTGGGCACCACGATGACCTTCTGCACGGTCGTGCTGGGCCTGGTCGTCACCCAGGCGGGCCTCCCGCTGTACATCGGCCTCCCGGCCGCGCTCGCTCGCCGGCGCGCTCGTGGGCACAGTCAACGGCCCCTGATCGCGAAGGCGAAGATCCCGCCGTTCATCGCCACGCTGGGCATGATGAGCATCACGCGCGGCATCGCGCAGGTCCTTTCCGACGTCAAGCCGATCTACTTCGAGGGGACGCCCGCCTTCTACGAGCTGTTCATGGGCAAGTACGTCTTCGGCATCCCCAACGTCGTGTTCATCATGTTCGGCGCGGCGATCGTCGCCTCGCTCGTCCTGACCAAGACGTCGCTCGGCCGCTACACGTTTGCGCTCGGCTCCAACGAGGAGGCGACGCGCCTGTCGGGCGTCAACGTCGATCGCTGGAAGATCGCGGTGTACGCGGTCTGCGGCCTGTACGCAGGCCTCGCCGGCACCCTCATCGCCGCCCGCATGAACTCCGCCCAGCCGTCCGTCGGCATGGGCTACGAGCTCGACGCCATCGCCGCGGCCGTCATCGGCGGCACCTCGCTCTCCGGCGGCGAGGGCAGCATCTTCGGCACGATCATCGGCGCGTTCATCATCAGCACGCTGACGATCGGCCTGTCCATCACCGGCGTCCAGGACCAGTACAAGCTGGTGATCACGGGTCTCGTGGTCATCGGCGCCGTCTGGCTCGACATCCTGCGCCGCAACCGGCGCGGCTAGCAACGGCCCTCCGGGCCCCAACCATTGGACCACGCGCCGGTCGGCCGACCTCCTGGCGGCCCCGGCACCAAGGTCAGTCACCCTTCACGGAGGAGGAGCATGAAGCTCACAGGGATCATCCGCCCGGCGGCGGGACTCATCGCGGTCGCGGCCCTCGTTGCCGCCTGCGGCGGCAGCAGCTCGCCGCCGCCGCGCCGGCGCCAGCGAAGCGGCCGGCGAGAAGCCGTATGTCGCGATCGTGTCCAAGGGCTCGCAGCACCAGTTCTGGCAGGCCGTCCAGAAGGGCGCCACCGACGAGGCTGCGAAGCTCGGCGCGACGATCACGTACGAGGGTCCGGCGTCCGAGTCCGAGGTCGACAAGCAGCTCACCATGCTGCAGACGGCGCTCGACAAGAAGCCGGCCGCGATCTGCTTCGCCGCCCTCGACAGCAAGGCCGCGACGCCGCTGCTCGAGAAGGCCAAGGCCGCCGGCATCCCGGTCGTCGGTTTCGACTCCGGCGTTGACAGCGACATCCCGGTCACCACCGTCACCACCGACAACGCCAAGGCCGCCGGCGAGGCCGCCGACCAGATGGCCGAAGCTCATCGGCGATGCCGGCAAGGTTGCGGTCATCGTCCACGACCAGACGTCCAAGACCGGCCAGGACCGCCGCGACGGCTTCGTCAACCAGATGAAGGCCAAGCACCCGAACATCGAGGTCGTGGCGATCGAGTACGGCGCCGGCGACCCGGTGAAGTCGGCCGACTTCGCCAAGGCCATCATGACCGCCAACCCGGACCTCAAGGGCTTCTTCGGCGCCAACGAGGGCTCCATCAAGGGCGTCCTCAACGCGCTCAAGGAGACCGGCAAGGAGGGCAAGATCGTGGCGATCGGCTACGACTCCGGCCAGCAGCAGATCGACGCGATCAACGCCGGCACCGAGGCCGGCGCCATCACCCAGAACCCGATCGGCATCGGCGCCAAGTGCGTCTCCGCCGCCATGGACGCCATCGCCGGCAAGTCCATGGAGAAGGTCATCGATACCGGCTTCTACTGGTACGACAAGACCAACATCGACGAACCCCGAGATCCAGGCGGTCCTCTACAAGTAGACCTCCCGGCTCCCTGAGCACGGTCGTACCCGTCGGGGGCTGTCCGCACCGCGGACAGCCCCCGATCTCCCACAGGCCCGCGCACAGAACCCCTGGACCCATCCCATGAGCACCATCAACGACGTTGCGAAGCGCGCCGGCGTGTCCGCCATGACCGTCTCGCGGGTCGTCAACGGCACCGGGTACACCAGCACCGAGGCACGCGCCCGCGTGGAGGCGGCGATCGAGGAGCTGGGCTACGTGCCCAACGCCCTGGCCCGCCAGCTCCGGTCCAAGCGCACCAAGACGATCGCCCTCGTCGTCTCGGACATCTCGAACCCCTTCTTCACCACCATCGCGCGCGGCGTCGAGGACTACGCCGTGGGCCATGGGTTCTCGGTGATGTACTGCAACACCGACGAGTCGGAGGTCGAGGAGGAGCAGTACCTCCTCATGCTGATCGAGCGCCAGGTCGACGGGGTGCTCCTCGTCCCTGCCCGCAGCTCCGGCGAATCCTTCCGGCTGCTCACCAACCACCGCATGCCCGTCGTCGTCCTGGACCGCCGCGTCGCCGCGAAGAACGTGGACAGCGTCCGCTGCGACTCCGAGGCCGGCGCGCACGCCCTCGCCAAGCACCTCGTCGACCTGGGCCACCGCCGGATCGCGGTGCTGACCGGCCGGCGCAACATCTCCACCTCGATCGACCGCGTCGCCGGCTGTCGCCGCGCCCTCGAGGAGGCCGGCCTGACCCTTCCCGACGAGCTGGTCCACTGGGGCGGCTTCAACTTCGGCAAGCTCAACCAGGCCGACGGGCACCGCATGGTCGAGGAGGTGCTGGCCGCGGATGGCGAGCGCCCGACCGCCATCTTCTGCGCCAACAACTTCATCGGGTTCGGGGCGATCCGGGCGCTGCGCGAGGCGGGCCTGCGGGTGCCGGACGACATGAGCGTCGTCGCCTTCGACGACCTGCCCGAGGAGTGGGTCAGCGAGCCGTTCCTGACCGTGGCCGCGCAGCCCGCGTACGAGATCGGCCACCGCGCCGTGACCCTGCTGCTCGACCACATCGCGGGTGCCGACGAGCCCTCGGGCCAGTCCGTCGTGCTCCCGTTCGAGCTGATCATCCGGCGGTCGAGCGGGCCGCCGCCCGTCGCGTCCCACGACCGCGGCGGCCGCAGCCCCGGCCGGCGACATCGCCGCCGCCGTCTCTGCGGGTGGACCAGTCGTGCCCTCCACGTCCATCCCCGCCCCCGCCTGAAGGAGATCCAATGCTCACGACCCGGCTGCTCCACCCGGAGATCCTGGCGGCGCTCGGCGAGGCCGGGCACGGCGCCCAGGTGCTGATCGCGGACGGCAACTACCCGCTGGCCACTCGCTCCAACCCGGATGCCTACCGGGTGTTCCTCAACCTGGAGCCGGGCAAGCTCACCGTCACCGACGTCCTCTCCGTCATCGCCGAGGCCATTCCGGTCGAGGCGGCCTATGTGATGGGTCCGGACGACGGCTCCGAGCCGTCGATCTACGAGGACTTCCGGCGCCTCCTCCCGGACAACGAGCTCGAGCGCCTCGGGCGGTTCGAGTTCTACGACATGGCCCGCAGCTCCGACTGCTGCCCTCGCCATCGCCACGGGCGAGCAGCGCATCTACGCCAACATCCTGCTCACCATCGGCGTGGTGATGCCCGAGTAGGGCGGCAGGCGAGCAACCCATCCCTGCGTCCCTTGAGCACGAGGCATGGCATGACCAGCGTCAACACCTCCGGCCGCTTCGTCGGCGACTGGCCCAAGATCGGCATCCGCCCGGCGGTCGACGGCCGCTTCCACGGGGTCCGCGAGTCGCTCGAGGTCCAGACCCGCAACATGGCCCTCCGCACCGCGGAGCTGATCAGCAGCACCCTGCGCTACCCGGACGGCAGCCCGGTCGAGTGCGTGGTCCCCGACCACAACATCGGCGGCGTGTACGAGGCCGCCAAGGTCGCCGACCTGTTCCGCAAGGAGGGTGTCGGGGTCTCGCTGACCATCACGCCGTGCTGGTGCTACGGCTCCGAGACCATGGACATGGACCCGCTGACGCCCAAGGCGGTCTGGGGCTTCAACGGCACGGAGCGGCCGGGCGCGGTCTACCTCGCCGCGGTCCTCGCCGCGCACACCCAGAAGGGCCTGCCGGCGTTCGGCATCTACGGGCGCGACGTCCAGGACGCGAGCGACGGGACGATCCCCGACGACGTCCAGGCACAGGATCCTGCGCTTCGCGAAGGCGGGTCTCGCCACCGCGATCCTGCAGGGCAAGTCCTACCTCTCGCTCGGCGGCGTGTCGATGGGCATCGCCGGGTCCATCGTGGACCAGCCGTTCTTCGAGAAGTACCTCGGCATGCGCGTGGAAGCGGTCGACATGTCCGAGCTCTACCGCCGGCTCGAGGAGGGGATCTACGACCCGGTCGAGTTCGAGAAGGGCCTCGCCTGGACCCGCGCCAACTGCCGCGAGGGCGTGGACTTCACCAACGCCCCCGAGAAGCAGAAGTCCCGCGCTGAGCTCGACGAGGACTGGGCGACCGTCGTCAAGATGTTCCTCATCACCCGCGACCTCCTGGTGGGCAACCCGCGCCTCGCGGAGCTGGGCCACATGGAGGAGGCGATGGGCCGCAACGCCATCCTCGGCGGCTTCCAGGGCCAGCGCCACTGGACCGATCACAGCCCCAACGGCGACTTCATGGAGGCGATGCTCAACTCCAGCTTCGACTGGAACGGGATCCGCGCGCCGCACATCTTCGCGACCGAGAACGACTCGCTCAATGGCGCGACGATGCTCCTGATGTACCTGCTCACCAACCGGGCCCAGATCTTCGCCGACGTGCGCACCTACTGGAGTCCCGAGGCGGTCGAGCGGGTGACCGGCTACAAGCCCGATGGCCTTGCGGGCGACGGCTTCATCCACCTGATCAACTCCGGCGCCGCGACCCTCGATGCCACCGGCGCCATGACCGACGCGGACGGCGAGCCCGCGATGAAGCCGTACTGGGACATCACCGAGGGCGACGTGAAGGCGGCGCTCGCGGCGACCACCTGGTACCCGGCGGACCGCGGCTACTTCCGTGGTGGCGGCTACTCCAGCCAGTACGTGTCCAAGGGCGGCATGCCCGTCACCATGGCCCGCATCAACCTCGTGAGCGGCGACGGCCCGACGCTGCAGATCGCCGAGGGCTGGACCGTGGAGCTCCCGCAGGAGGTCCACGACATCCTGGACAAGCGGACCAACCCCACCTGGCCCACCCACTGGTTCGTGCCGCGGACCACCGGCGTCGGGCGTCTTCCGCGACGTCTACACCGTGATGGCCAACTGGGCCGCCAACCACGGCGCGATCAGCTACGGCCACATCGGCGCGGACCTGATCAGCCTGGCTTCCGTGCTGCGGATCCCGGTCCACATGCACAACGTGCCCGAGGAGGACGTCTTCCGGCCGTCCGCCTGGGCCAACCTGGGCACCGCCGACCCCGAGGGCGCGGACTTCCGCGCCTGCGCCAACTTCGGCCCGCTCTACGGGCGCAAGTAGCCCCCAACCCGCTCCTCCGCCTGGGCCCTCGCTCCGTCGCCGACGGGGCGGGGGCCTTGTCTATCTCGCCGGCTCGGCCACGGGGCCGCCACTCGAGCGACGGACGATCAGCTCGGTGGGCAGGACCACATCCTGGGCCGGGCCACTCGGGTTCGCCTGGCGCTCCAGGAGCACCGCGACGGCCCGCCGGCCCATCTCCATCGCGGGCTGGGCGACGACGGTCAGGAACGGGAACGTGACCATCGCCTGGGGCAGGTCGTCGAAGCCCACGACCGCCACGTCCTCGGGGACCTCGAGGCCGAGCTCCGCGAGTGCGTGCTGGACCCCGATCGCGATGAAGTTGTTGGCGGCGAACAGGGCGGTCGGGCGCGGCAGCTGCGCCATCGCGGCCAGGGTCATGTCGTGCCCGCTCTCGATCGAGAACGCCCCGTGCAGCACGGATGGTGCCGGGAGGCCGGCCTCGTCCACCAGCGCCCTCGTGAAGCCGGCGACCCGGTCGACGGCCGTGGGGACCGTCTCCGGTCCCGAGAGCACCGTCATGCGGCGATGCCCCAGGCCCACGAGCAGGCGCCCGAGCTCGAGCGACCCTCCCTCGGAGTCCGCCCGGACCACATCCACCCCCTGCGTCCCGGGACGCCGGTCGACGAGCACCAGCGGGACGCCGCGGTCCCGACAGGCGCGGACGGTCTCCTCGCCGGTTCCGGCCGGGACGACCAGGAGGCCGTCGACCTGCCGCTGCAGGAGCATCGGGACCAGCCGACGCTCCTCGTCCTCGCGCTCGTCGCTGTTGGCGAGGAGGAGCGAGATGCCCGCCTCGCGCGCGGCCGTCTCGACGCCCTGCGCGAGCGTCGTGAAGAAGGGGTTCGTCATGTCGGGCAGCAGGAGCGCGATCGTGTCCGTCCGCCTCGCCCGCAGGTTCCGGGCGATGGTGTTCGGCATGTAGCCCGTCTCCACGAGCGCCTGCTCGACACGGGCGCGGAGCGCAGGGCTGACGGGCCCGGACCCGTTCACGACGCGCGACACGGTCATGGGCGAGACCCCCGCATGCCGCGCGACGTCGAGCAGGTTGGGCATGCGGGCCTAGAAGCCCCGGAGCTCGGTGCTCGACCGCGCGGGCAGCCCGGCGTGCGGAACGCGCTGGAGGACGACGTACTCGATCCCGTGCGCCCGGCAGAAGTCGCGCTTCTCGGGCTGGTCGCCGTCCTCGTTGACCACGTAGTGGGTGGCCCCGATCGCGGCGATCTCGGGTTCCGCGTCCATCCAGCCGGAGCCGGACGACACGAGGCACTGGTGGACGCTCTTCACGGCGCCGACCATGTAGCGCCGCTCCTCCTCGCGCTGGAGCGGGTGGCCGGGGCCCTTGAGGAGCTCCACGTTCCGGTCGCTGCCGACGACCGCGTAGAGGGCGCCATACGCGGCGGCGTCCATGAAGAACCGGATGTGGCCCGAGTGGAGCCAGTCGTAGCAGCCGGTGATCACGACCCGGGGCGCTCCCGGGCGTGGCGGGGCGGGGTGGGGGACGGGAAACCCGGCGCGGGCGGCGCGGGTCACGACGCGGTACGGAACGCCCGCGGCCTCGGCGGCCGACCGCAACGCCTGGTCCTCGTCCTCCTCGCGCACCGCGAGCGCCGCACCTGCGGCCGCGAGGGCATCCAGCGCGTCGGACGCCTCCGCGAGCCGCCATGTCGACGACCTCCGCGTGCTCAACCCAGCGCAGCGACTGGGCGAGGAAGAGCCGCTCGGCGGCGGGGAACTTGGGCGCGGAGCCGGCGTGCCGCGCGACCAGCTCGTCGGACGGGACGCGGACACGGAGCGGCCCGAGGGCGGCGGCCTCCTCCAGGAGGCGCACGTCGTCGGAGCGCAGGTCGTCCAGGCTCGCCTCCACGATCACGGGAGGGCGGCCGGCCGTCTCCGTCACGACGCGCGCACCGCGATCCGCGAGGAGCCCGGCGGCGGCGTCTCGGAGGCGACGATCACGTAGCCGCCGCCGCACCCGGACAGCATCGCCCCCGGGTAGTCCGCCGCGTAGGCCGCCAGCAGCCCGCGTGAGGTCCACGGTGATCGTCGGGTGCTCGAAGACCTGGGGCAGGATCGCGTCCCATGCCCGCGAGCATCTCGTTGAGCGACTCGCCCAGCGCCCGGAGATCCATCGCCACGATCGCGTCGTAGCAGGCGCGTCCGCTGGCACCCAGCCGGGCGATCCAGGCGGGATCCAGGCGCTTGATGCCCAGCGGGCCGTAGCCCGGCGGCCGCTGCATGACCGGGACGAGATGGATCACCCGCTCCAGCCAGGCGACGACCTCGGGGTCCGACGTGGACTCGACGTGCGACGGGAACCAGCCACCGTCGACTGGCCGCGTCGTAGTCGAGCCTGCTGATCCCGGGATAGACCAGCCCGCACATGTCCTGTGATCCCGAGGGCTCGGTCCTGTCCGCGTTCTCCACGGCATAGAGCTCCCGGACCAGGCTCGCCGGCGTCCGGCCGGCGGGGAAGGCGTCGCCCCACAGCGCCTGCGCCGCGGCCCGTGTCCCGGTCGCCATCCCGCAGCGGTCCATGTAGCGGACCGTGGGCAGCAGTGACACCACCACCATCGACCCGGGCGGCTCCGGGTTGAGCGAGCTGACGAACGGCTGGTCGATCCAGCCGCCCGCCATCTGCAGCCGGTAGGGGAAGGGCCCGATCGCCTCGCGCAGGGCGGGGGGCGTCTCGGTCGCCCGGGAGGTGGCCGCTGCCGGCCCGGTCATCGCGGTCAGCCCTCGACGACGCGCTTGCCCGCCTTGCGGGCGGCGAACTGCTCGGAGATCCAGGCGTAGGTCTCGGCCATGCCGTCGCGGAGGGGCGTGTTGGGCTCCCAGCCGAGGATCCGCTGGATCATCGTGTTGTCGCTGTTGCGGCCGGCGACACCCTTGGGGGCGTCGAGCTTGTACGAGCGCTCGAGCTTGATGTCGGCGATGTCCTCGACGATCGAGACCAGCTCGTTGATCGACACGAGCTCGCTCGAGCCCAGGTTGATCGGGGTCGCGATCAGCTCGGGTGTGTGCATGATCAGGTCGATGCCGTGGAGGCAGTCGTCGATGTAGCAGAACGAGCGGGTCTGGTTGCCGTCGCCCCAGATCTCGATCCGCATGTCGCCGCTGTCCTGGGCCTCGAGCGCCTTGCGGATCATCGCCGCCGGCGCCTTCTCGCGGCCGCCGAACCAGGTGCCGTTGGGACCGTAGATGTTGTGGAAGCGGGCGATGTGGGTCTCGAGGCCGCGCTCCGCCCAGTACTCCTCGCAGAACATCTCGGAGATCAGCTTCTCCCAGCCGTAGCCGCGCTCGGCCATCGCCGGGTACGCGTCGGACTCCTTGAGGGCGATGACCTCGGGCGTCTTCTGGAGGTCCGTGTTGTAGGCGCAGGCCGAGGACGAGAAGAAGTAGCGCGAGGCGCCGGCGCGGTAGGACGCCTCGGTCAGGTGGGTGTTGACCAGGATGCTGCGCAGGCACTCCACGCGGAAGTTCTCGATGAAGCCCATGCCGCCCATGTCGGCCGCGAGGTTGTAGACCTCGACGGCGCCCTTGACGGCGTCGATCGCGTTCTGCTCGTGGCTGAGGTCCATGGAGATGGACTCCACGCCGGGGACGCGCAGGTACCAGTCGGGGAGGGGCTTGCGGTCGATCGCCCGGATGTTGGTGTAGCCCTGCTCCGCGAAGTAGCGGGTGAGCGACCCGGCGATGAACCCGCCGGCGCCCGCGATGACGATCAGGTCGTCCTTGGCCAGGCCGCGGCTGACGCTCGGTGCCTGGGATGGTGTCGGTGAAGTCGGTCGTCATCGCGGTTCCTTCGGGCGGTGGGTGTCTGACGTGGTAACGTTACCACAACGACGCCGGTTGTCCAGCCCCGGATTCCGCACAGACCCAACGACCGGCCTCCCGCACCAGCAAGGGACCACCTCGCGATGTACGCAGTCATCCTCGCCGGCGGCGGGGGCACCCGCCTCTGGCCGCTTTCCCGACCGGAGCGCCCCAAGCCGTTCCTGCCGCTGATCGGTGAGCGGACCCTCCTGCAGCGGACGTGGGACCGGATCGTGCCGGACCTCGTTGCGGCCGGGGACGTCGCCGTAGTCACGGACCGCCGGTACGTGGACATCGTCCGCGAGCAGCTCCCGGAGCTCGGCGAGGACATGCTGCTGGCCGAACCCGTCGGTCGCAACACGGCCGCGGCGGTCGCGCTCGCGGCGACGGCGCTCGATCGCCCCGATGACGACGTGATGCTCGTCCTCCCCGCCGACCACCTGGTGGCGGACGAGCCGGGCTTCCGGGACATCCTGCGGGCGGCGGCCTCGCTTGCCGGCCGGGAGGCTCCCGTCGGCGGCGCCGGGCGGCTGGTCACGCTGGGCATCGCGCCGGACGGGCCGGAGACGGGTTACGGGTACATCGTGGCCGGGGAGGCGATCCCCGGTGCCGAAGGGGCGGTCGTCGTCTCGCGCTTCGTGGAGAAGCCCTCCGCCGATGCCGCGGAGGCGATGCTCGCCGGCCCGACCCCGGTCGCCTGGAACGCGGGCATCTTCCTGTGGCGTCGCGACGCGCTGCGCGCGGCGTTCGAGGCCGGGTCGCCGGACATCCTCGCGGACGTCGAGGCGGGTGTTGCCGCGGGCCCGGCAGGGATCGAGGCCGCCTACGCGCGGGTGCGTGCGACCTCCATCGACTACGCGGTGCTCGAGCCGGCCGCCGCCGCGGGGCGCGTGGCGATGCTCAGCGCCGCGGTCGGGTGGAGCGACCTCGGGAGCTGGAGCGCGCTGCGTGACGCCCTGGCGGCGGCCGCCCACGGCGCGGTCACGGACGGGCCGGAAGGCGTCGTGGGCCGCGGACCGCGCAGCGACCTCGGTTCGGAGCGCACGCTCGTCCTTGCCGCGGACCGGCCGATCGTCACGATCGGGCTGCGGGACATCATCGTCGTGGACGCCGGCGACGTGATCCTGGTCGCGGCCGCCGCGGCATCGCAGGAGGTCAAGGTCGCCGCGGAGGCGTGGGCGACGCGCCCGACTGCGCCGCCCGACGAGCGTCGCCGATCCCGGGTCCGCGCGCCCGTAGTAGGACCGAGCTCTCAGCCTTTGAGGACGAGGCGGCGGGATTCACCCGGTGGTAACGTCTCGTCACCACAGCATGGAAGGGACCACATGGCCACGATCATCCCGCGCTGGGAGTGGCGGACCTTCGGGCCCTCGTTCGGCGCGGCCGAGGAGCGAATCCCCGGGCTGACGCCCACCGGCATCCAGGAGAGCGACGAGGTCTACCTCCTCAACGATGCGGGTGCCACCGTCAAGGTCCGCTTCGACCTGATGGACATCAAGACGCTCGTGGAGACCGATGCCCACGGGCTGGAGCAGTGGCGTCCGGTCATGAAGGCGGCGTTCCCGCTCGCCGCCGCCGACGTCCGCGCCGTGTTCGACACCCTCGGCCTGCCCGCCCCGGCGCTCGCCCGCGAGGCGTACACGATCGAGGAGCTGATCGCGGATCTCGGGGGCCCGGGCGGGCCGTTCCGTGCGGTGGATGTCCACAAGCGACGGGTCCGCTACACGATCGGCGGCTGCACCTCGGAGGTCACGGACGTCACCGCCGACGGCATCCCGACCCGGACGATCGCCATCGAGTCCACGGACGCGGCCGCGGTCGTCGAGGCCGTCAGGTGGATGGGCCTGGCGGACTACGTCAACACGCCGTACGGCAAGGGCCTGGCCCGGCTGCTCGCCGGGACGCCGCCGCGCTATGCGGTGATCGACACCGGCACCAACTCCATCAAGTTCCACGTGGGCGAGCGTGCCGCTGACGGCACCTGGCGGGCCGTCGTCGATCGGGCCGAGGTCACCAGGCTCGGCGAGGGCCTGGAGCAGAGCGGCGAGATCTCGGACGAGGCCGTGGCGCGTGCCGCGGAGGCGATCGCCGGCATGGTCGCCGAGGCGAAGGCGCACGGGGCGCTCGCGATCACCGCGGTGGGAACCGCCGGCCTGCGGATCGCGGGCAACCGGGATGCCGTGATCGCCGCCATCGCAGCGCGGACCGGCGTCCGGATCGAGGTGATCTCCGGCGAGGAGGAGAGCCGCCTCGCCTACCTCGCCGTCAAGGCAGGCGTCGGGCTGGCCGAGGGCTCGCTGGCGGTGTTCGACACCGGTGGCGGCAGCACCCAGCTCACCTTCGGGCAGGGCGAGCGCGTGGACGAGCGCTTCAGCGTGGACGTGGGCGCCGTGCGGTACACGGAGCAGTTCGGCCTCGGTGGGGTCGTGACGCCCGAGGTGATGCGGGAAGCCATGGGCGCGATCGCCGCGGACCTCGTCCGCCTGGATGGCCGGACCCCCGTGGATGCGCTGGTCGGCATGGGGGGCGCCATCACCAACATCACGGCGGTGAAGCACGCGCTCGCGGTGTACGACCCGGACGTCGTCCAGGGCACGGTCCTGGATCGTGCCGAGATCGACCGCCAGATCGAGCTGTACCGCACGCGGACCGCCGAGGAGAGGCGCTCCATCGTGGGGCTCCAGCCCAAGCGGGCGGACGTGATCCTGGCCGGGGCCGCCATCGTGCGCACCGTCATGGACAAGCTTGGCCGGAGCGAGCTCACCGTGAGCGACCGCGGCCTGCGCCACGGGCTGCTCGTGGAGCGGTTCGGGCGCTGACCCGGTCGGGGTCGATCAAGGGAGGAACCGATGGCGACCAAGGCAACCAGCGACCCGACAGAGCCGACGCAGGAGCGGCGGCTGACTGACGAGCAGTTTCGCGACTTGATGCAGCTGGTCAAGGGCGCCGACAGCGTCGAGCTCAAGCTGACCGTTCCCGCGGACGCCCACCGCGCCACGATCCAGGGCCTGCCGATGGATCCCGTGGAGGCGCAGCCCCGCCAGGTCTTCTTCTTCGACACGCCGGACCTCGCCCTGAACCGGGCGGGGGTCGTCGTCCGGGCTCGCCGGATCCAGGGTGGCCGCGGCGACACCGTCATCAAGCTCCGCCCCGTCGACCCGTCGAAGCTGCCGGCCGACCTGCGCCGCCAGGCGGACTTCAATGTGGAGGTGGACGCACTCCCGGGTGGGTACGTCTGCTCGGCCTCGTTCAAGGGACGGGCGACGGGCCAGGAAGTCCGCGACGCGGTCCGTGGCAACCTCCCGATCCGGCGCCTGTTCTCCAAGACGCAGCGCGCGTTCTACCAGCAGCACGCCCCCGAGGGGCTGGATCTCGACTCGCTGACCCCCCTGGGACCCACCTTCCTGCTCAAGACCAAGTTCGGGATCCAGTCCGGCTTCGACGGCAAGGGGCCGGAGCGGTTGCTGGTGGCCGAGATGTGGTTCTACCCGGACGGTTCACGCATCCTCGAGCTGTCCACCAAGTGCGCGCCGTCGGAGACGTTCGCCGTGGCGGCCGAGACCCGGGCCTACCTGATCTCGCAGGGGGTCAGCCTCGCGGGCGAGCAGCAGACCAAGACCAAGACGGCCCTGGAGTTCTATTCCGGCGGTCTCGCTGAGGCCGCGGTGGGTGACTCGGAGGCCTGACCACTTCAAGCGCTGGGGGGCCGGCCCGCCGACCCCGAGCTGAGAGGAAGCCGTGCGCCGCTTCATCGTCGAGACCGTCATCGACGCGGTCGTCATCCTGGTCATCATCCTGTTCCTGGGCCTGTTCACGGTGTCGCAGCCGTTCCCGTTCGGGCTCGAGTCGGCGCCCATCCTGCAGCTGACGGGCGCGGGGGCCATCCCCTTCCTGGTCGCCGCTGCGATCCTCGTCCTCAGCCAGCGCTTTGTTCGCCCCGTGATCGTGGCCTTCACGGGCCGCCTGCTGCTGTCCACGATGGGCCTGTTCCTCATCATCGTGAATGCGCTGGTCATCTGGGCCGCCACCTTCTTCGCCCCCGACATCGCGAAGATCGCGCAGCCGTCGTGGCTGTGGCTCCTGCTGTTCGCCACCCTGTACACGGTCCTCGGCGGGGTGGTGGATGCCGTGCTCGGCCTGAACAGCCCGAGACTGGGCCTGGCGAGCGGATCCGAGAAGATCTGGCGGGCGCTCGAGTCCCTGCCCACGCCGAACCGCAACTTCATCCTCGAGAACCTGCGCCTGCAGCAGGTCTACGACCTGGTCTACGCGGAGGCGCTCGACTCGGCGCTGCGCGACACCCCGATCGGCAGGATCCGCCGCTGGTTCCCGCAACACGTACTCGGCGAGCCGGACATGATCGAGTCCGGGACGGGGCCGGAGCGGTTCCGCATCCTGCTGCAGCAGCTCGGCCCGACTTACGTGAAGATCGGCCAGATGATCGCGAGCCGCGGTGACGCCCTGCCGCCGGAGCTCATCGAGGAGCTGTCGAAGCTGCAGAGCGACGCGGCCCCCTTCCCCTGGGAGGAAGCCCGGGACATGATCCAGGGGGAGCTGGGCAAGCCCCCGGAGGAGCTGTACGCCTCGATCGACCACGAGCCGTTCGCCGCGGCGTCCACGGCCCAGGTGCATCGCGCCGTCCTCCACGACGGCACCGTCGTGGCCGTGAAGGTCCAGCGTCCGCGGATCGTCGCCAAGACGAAGGCGGACCTGGGCGTCATCACCCAGCTCTCCGACATCGCCGAGCGTCGCGTGGACATGGCGCGCAAGGTCGGCATCGCCGCGATGGTCCGCGAGTTCGCCGGCGGCGTTCTCAAGGAGCTGGACTACCGCAATGAGGCGTACCACGCGAAGCGCCTGGCGGACAACATGGCGAAGTTCCCCGAGATCACGGTGCCCAGGGTCTACGACGAGCTGTCGGGCACCCGCGTCATCACCATGGAGTTCATCAGCGGGATCAAGATCTCCAAGGTGGATGCCTTGAGGGAGGCGGGATTCGACACCGACGCGTTGGGCTCCGCGTTCGTCCGGGCGGTCATCAAGCAGATCCTCATCGACGGCTTCTTCCACGGGGACCCGCACCCCGGGAACCTCATGGCGGACCCCGGGGACAAGCGCCTCGTCTTCCTGGATCTCGGCCTGGTCGGCCAGCTGAGCTCCACGCAGCGGGTGGACATGCTCGGCCTGATCTACGCCCTCAAGTCCATCGACATCCCGGGCATCGCAGACGGCCTGATCGCGCTGGGCACGCCCACGAGCCAGTTCGACGAGGCGCAGTTCCGCAGCGACATCGACAGGCTCGCCCGCCAGTACCTGATCTACGGCGGAGTGACGTCCATCGGCGGAGCGCTGACGGGCTTCATGGGGGCCGTGTTCAACAACGGGCTGCGCCTCGACAGCAGCCTCACGCTGGCGATCAAGGCGACGGTCCAGGCCGAGGAGACGGGCACCGCGCTCTCGCCCAAGGTGGACCTGGGGGCCGCCGCGATCGCCGAGGCGCAGGCGGCCCTGCTCGAGTCGCTCGAGCCGGACCGCGTGGTCAAGCAGCTCCAGGGCACGGCCGTCCGGGTCTCGAAGGAGCTCGCGCGGCGAGCGCCGTCGATGGAGGAGGCGGCCCTCAAGTGGCTCGACCTGTTCAACAGGGGCAAGATCGTGGTCGAGGTGGACACGTCGCAGCTGACCCGGGCCGTCGAGAGCGTCGGCGGCATGGGGAAGCAGGCGACGGTTGGCCTGATCCTCGTCGGGATGCTGATCGGCACCGCGATCGCGATGATCATCCTGCTCCAGCCGGCGCTCAGCCAGTTCGTCAGCTTCGGCTACATGCTGATCATCGCCTTCGGCGTCACGCTGCTCGTGAGCTTCTGGTTCCTGTTCCGGGTGCTGTCCGGCAGGGACGACGGCTCGAACGGGTAGCGCGACCGGACTCCGGACCGCGACATGAAGAGGCCCCGGCTGATGCCGGGGCCTCGATCTTGTGGGGCGCGGCGCCCGGGGTCAGCCCTTGGGCTCGGCCAGTCCGAAGGCGGCCTTCACGTCGGACGACATGAGGTACAGGGCGATCAGGCCCGGCATGAGCATCATCGCGATGCCGATCCCGGTGCCCGGGTACGAGAGCATGTACAGGAACGCCTCGAAGATCGCGAAGCCCGCGACCAGCATGGCGAGCATCCACGCCCACGGCTGCATCGACCACAGGCCGAAGGCCGCGGCGAGCCACAGGACGCCGCCCAGGATGGCGAGCCAGCCCCAGAGCCCGGCGGATTCGAGGGCCGGGAGGTCGCCCAGCACGCCGAACCAGTCGAAGCCGAGCAGGCGCATGCCGAAGAACAGCCAGCCGAAGCCGGCCAGGGCGGCAAAGAAGCCGATGACGGAGATGAGGATGGGCGGGTTCTTCACGGGTACGACTCCCTCTCTGTGGCGGCGCAGCGACGAATGGGCTTGAGCTGGGCTCGCTCGCTGTCACCCTCTGGTGGTGCACATCTTGGCGGGTTGCGTCAAGCGAGCGTGCGTGTCCCGGCAACACCCCGCGGTTCGCCGGATCCGGCATGCTTCCGCCATGGCACTCACGGACCGCCGCTACTTCGGATTGCTGGGCGAGATCGTCGACGGCAACCCCACCCAGGAGATGATCGCCGCGGGCTTCGCCGCCGCCGGGCTTCCCGTGGTCGTACGTGTCGATGGCCGTGCCGCGCGGCTCGTTCGCCGGCGCGTGGGAGGCGACGCGGACGCTGGGCTTCGCAGGCCTCAACGTGACCAAGCCGTTCAAGCTCGAGGCCGCGGCGCTCGTGGACCGCCTGACCCCGGCCGCCGCGGCGATCGGTGCGGTCAACTGCGTCTACCGCGACGGCGAGGCGCTGGTCGGCGACAACACCGACGGCCGAGGTCTCGCGCGGGCGATCGCGGGTGCCGGCACGATCGAGGGAGCGAGCGTCGTGGTCCTCGGCGCCGGCGGCGCTGCCCGGGCGGCGGCCGTGGAGCTCGCCTTCGCCGGGGCGCGGGACGTCGTCGTCGTCGGGCGGACCGAGGCGCCGGCGCGCTCGCTGGTCGATGCCGTAGCGGCCCTCGGCCGGGTGACCGCGAGCTACGAGCCGTGGTCCGGGACCTACCGGGTGCCGCCGTCCGCGGACATCCTGGTGAATGCGACATCGGTCGGGATGCTGGACCCCGACGAGCGGCCCGCGGTGGACCTCGGGGCGCTCGCACCCGGCGCGCTCGTCGCGGACGTCGTGATCGCGCCGCGCCCCACGGGGTTCCTCGCAGACGCGGCGGGGCGCGGCCTCGTCACGGTCCATGGCAACGAGATGCTCGTCTGGCAGGCGGCCATCGGCTTCGAGCTGTGGACCGGGCGGCCCGCGGATCTCCCGGTCCTGCGCGCGGCCCTGGCCGAGGCGCTGGGCGGCTGACCCGGGCCGCCCCGAGAGCACTCAGCCCGGCGCTGCCTCCGCTGCCGTGTCACCGGCCGCTTCACCGGCCGTTCACCGGCCCGTCCGGGTCGATCACCCGGATCACCACGTTGCCGGTCTTCTGGGCCGTCTCCACGTAGCGCGTCGCCTCGAGGATGTCGTCCAGGGCGTAGTGGCGGTCGATCACGGCCCGGTACTCGCCGCGCTCCAGCAGGTCACGGAACCACTCCACGTCCGACTTGCGGTAGTGGGGGATGGGGAAGTGCATGTGGCGGCCGCCGGCCCGCGGCGAGACGAGCGCGAGCACCGGGTTCTGCCACAGCGGCCCCAGGTCACTCGAGACATAGGTGCCGCGCGCGACGAGCGAGCCCCGGCAGCGCGAGAACGTGAGCTTGCCGACCGAGTCGATGATCGCGTCCCACCGCCGCCCGAGCCGCGTGAAGTCCGTGGTCAACCGGTCGATGACCTCGTCGGCGCCGAGGTCGCGTGCCAGGTCGACGTGCCTCGTGTCCACGACGGCCGTGACGTGTGCGCCGAGGACCTTGGCCAGCTGGAGCGCGGCCGAGCCGATGGAGCCCGAGGCGCCGTAGACGACGACGCGGCTGCCGGGTCCCACCTCCGCCGAGCGCAGGAGCATCAGCCCCAGGACCATGCCGTCGCAGACCGCGGCCGCCTCGTCGAATGACAGGTTCGCGGGCATGGTGGTCATCGGCGCCTGCTCGGGCAGGCACAGGTACTCCGCGTGCGCGCCCATGTTGTTGGCATTGACCCCGAACACGCGATCGCCGGGCGCGAACCCGGTGACGTCCGCGCCGACCGCCTCCACGACGCCGGCGAACTCGGTGCCCAGCACCGGGTTCCTCGGGCGCAGCCAGCCGGTGAAGAACCGCGCGATCCACGGGGTGGCGCTGCGCAGCCCGCAGTCGGTGCGGTTCACGGTGGTCGAATGCACGCGCACGAGGACATCGCCCGGCCCGGGCACGGGGCGCGGGATCTCGGCGAGGTGCAGGACCTCGGGCGGACCGAACTTCGTGTGGACGACGGCGCGCATGGTCATGTCGGCTCCTGGGTTCGATGGGGACGCTTGACTGGCCCGCCGTGGCTCCGTTGCATGCTGCTGGCCAGGCAGCGTGAACATACGCGCGATCGCCGGTCTGTGCGGCAGTCCCGTCTCGGCTGGGCACGCGCCGGATCCGCGGGCGATCCGCCGAAGTCCCGGGTCGGAACCGGACGAGGCTACCTTCGCCCCAGCTGCACCAGCGTGCGCGCCACGAGGATGTACCAGGCGACGATGAAGCCCATCGAGACCAGCGCGAGCCCGGTCCCGGCCGGCGGCACGAGGATTCCGATGCCGAGGACGATGCCTGCCAGGTAGGCCCATGCGGCCGCCCGCCCGAATACCGCTTCACGCAGCATCGAAACCCCCACCAGCACACCGGCGGCGCTGCTCACGACTATGCCCATGGTGTAGGCCGTCCCGTGCCCGATCCACGAGGCGACCATCGCGTCGCCCGCGGCAACAGCCGCTGCCCGAGGGCCCTCCATGGTCGCTGCCGACCACGCACTGCTCAGTGCCAGCATCTCGAAGGCCGTGTTGGCGACGATCATGAGGATCGTGCCCGCGAACCACAGCGCGGTTCCGACGAGCATCGTCGACTCGCTGCGCCGGTGCAGCAGGAGGTACAGCGCCAGCATGATCGGGATCAGCAGGACCTCCTCAAGCAGGAGCAGGATGTCGAAGTTGAGGAGACCGACCACGGGGTTGGCGCGCATGTAGGTGAACCAGTCGGCTGTCGACCCCTCGAGCGGGGGTGGCCAGAGCAGGAAGACGGCGACCTGCATCGGGATGAGGACGGCGGACAGCGCGGCGCCGAACCCTGCGGCCCCGTAGAGCCCCTTCCAGCGCGGATCAGACGCGGCCGTGGCCGCGTGGCTGGGTCCCGTGAGGATGTCTCCGTTCATGTCGAACGGGACCGCCGTGGCGCTCATCTGATGAGCCTCCCAGTCTCGCCTGGCTGCCGAGGGCATGCGGCGCATGCCTGGCCCGGCACCGGGCACGAGACGAGCATGGCGGTGCTGCTCGCGCGCGCAATCCTGCTACCCGTCGTCATCGGCCGTTGGCCACCCCCACCCCGTCATCATCGTCTGGCCTGCGGTCAGACCGGCGGGAACGCCGACTTGACGCCGTGACCCATACTCACCCGACCTCGCACACCCTGCCCGTGCGACGAAGGGGAGACCAACATGGACAAGCAGCTCGTCGACCAGGTGCTCGACGCCGCCGCCAAGGTCGTCGCCGGCGGTGCGATCTCGGCCAACGGGCACGGCAACGTCAGCATCCGGGTGCCCGGGGGCGACGAGATGTACTACACGTCGGCCCCGTCCCTGAAGGGGCTCACGGCCTACGGCATCGTCCGCGTCGGCCTCGACGGGACGCTGCGCGAGGGTTCCCTGCCGCCGATCCAGGGCGCCGTCGTGGCCATGCACACGGCGATGTACGCGGACAGCCCGGAGGTGGGCTGCGTGATCCACACCCACTCGCCGTACGCCACCGCCTTCGCCGTCGCCAACCGGCCCATCGACTGCTGGATCGAGGCCCTGGCGATGTTCGGCCTCGCCGATGGCGTGCCGGTCGCCGGATATGGCCCCCGCGGCTCCGACGAGGCCATCGCGAACATCAGGGCGGCCGTGCGGCCCGGCACGCCGGCCGTGCTGCTCGCCAACCACGGGGTCCTCGTGTTCCACCGCAACGTCGACCTCGCGCTGCTGGCCGGCGGCGTCGTGGAGGAGGCGGCGCAGGCGGCGATCAACGCCGCGGCCGTCGGGGGCCCGGTGGTGATCCCGCAGGAGCTGCGGGCTGCGGCCCTCCAGCGGGCGATGACCTTCGACGCGGCGGGTACCGCGAAGGCCTGACGGCGGGTCCGCCGCGGTGGGCCGACGAGGCGACGCCAGGCGCTCAACGTGTCTGCGACGAACTCCGGGACGATCGTGATGGTCCCTTCGGCAGCCACGACGCCGAAGTCGCGCAGATCGAACGTCATGACGCGTCCGCCAGACCGTTCGGCGCAGGCGATCACGGCGGCGTCCACGTACCCAAGCGACAGGTCGGCATAGCGGCGCAAGAGCGTGCGCACCCGCGGCATATCACCTTCGCCGCAGTCGAGCGTCCAGGCACCCATCTCGAGATCCTCGAGGAACAGGTCCAGGACCTTGACGCCGAGGCGATCCTCGACGAGGAACGCCGACCTCGCCCGAGCGTGGCGGCCGGCACGAGGAGCGGGCCGCGATCGGCCTCCAGCGCCTTGACGGCAGCCCGGTGGGCGCCGTCGCGCCGGTTCAGCAGCGCGAAGATCGCCGAGGTGTCGAGCGTGATCACCGGCCGACGCCAGCGCTCCCTGAGCCACGCCTCGGTGTCGGCCGCACCGAGCATCTCGTCCGATCCGGCCCCGATGGACCGGGGCCGGAGCGGGCTCGTCGCCGTCGAGGTAGGCGTCCAGCGCTGACCGGATCACATCCGCCTGGCGTCGGCCGGTGCGCCGGGCCACTTCCCGCAGGCGCCGTCGCTGGACGTCGGTCAGGTAGATGGTCGTCTTGTCCATGTCGTGATCGTGATGCCACATATGGCGTATGTCAACCTCGCCGCGCTTCGGCCGCCGTTCGATCCGCGCATCCGCTGCCCGAGGTCCCGGCAGCTCCGCGGAGCAACGTACGGGACCCGCTCATCTGCGGCTTGCCTGCGACGAGCGCCTGCGACATGTGCCGAGCGGCCACGGTCGCGTGTCACACTCTCCGTTGCGCACGTCGACCGACCGCCTCCAACGCGGGTTCGACCGCCATGAACGATGAGCTGATCGCGCATGACGTTCGAGGCAGCGATGGAGTTCGTCGTCGTCGCCTTCGAGCTCGCCGGGATCGCCATCCTGGCGATCGGCTCCCTCCGCGCCCTGGTGACGGCCGGCGCTGCCCTGGCGCGAGGCGAGCGCAAGGGCGTCTACGAGCGGGCCCGGGTCCAGGTCGGGCAGGCGATCCTCCTCGGCCTCGAGGTGCTGATCATCGCCGACATCGTCCAGACGGTGACCATCGACCCGACGATCGAGAGCGCCGCCACCCTCGGGATCATCGTGCTGGTCCGGACCTTCCTCAGCTTCTCGCTCGAGATCGAGCTGGAGGGCGTCGTGCCCTGGCACCGCCGCCGGGCGCAGGCAGGCAGAGACTCGAAGCCGGGGGAGCCGAAGGAGCAGCCTCACTCGACTGAGCGCGGGCTCATGCCGGGGTGCATTCCCGCGCGGGGCCCGATGTCGGCCGCGGGCCCGGCGCCAGCCCCAGGCCGCCCGCACCTCTGCCGGCAGCGCCGTGAAGTCGGGTGCGACGGCGAAGGCACCCTCCTCGAGGAGTGCCTCGGCGGGTTGGGACGACGTGATCCCGAGGACGGAGCAGCCCGCCGCGCGGCCGGCCCGCACGCCATTGCGCGCGTCCTCCACGACGAGACAGCGCGAGGCCGGCAGCCCCAGCCGCTCGACCGCCCGCAGGAACGTCTCGGGGTCGGGCTTGCGGTGCGTGACGTGCTCGGCGGAGATCACCACCTCGAACGTCGATTCGGCGACGCCGATCGCGGCCAGGTTGCCGTTGAGCTTGGGCCGGTCGGATCCCGTGGCCACCGCGAGCCGCAGGCCCGCGGCGCGCGCCTCGTCGAGGAACGCGTGCACTCCGGCGACCGGCTGCAGCGAGACCGCGATCAGCTCCAGGTAGATCTCGTACGTCAGCGCCTTGTCCACCGCGAGGTCCACGGTCACGCCGTGAAGCGCGGCCGCGCCGGTGATGAACCGGTCGTCGCCGGCCCCGACGAATGGCAGGAAGTCCTCCCTGGTGACGATGATCCCGTAGCGGCGCCGGAGCGCCTCCGCCGCCGCGGCGGCGATGAACGGCTCGGAATTGCAGAGGACGCCGTCCATGTCGAAGACGACGGCGTCGAAGGCTCGGCTGGGCATGTCCCGAACCTAGCACGAAGGCGGGGCCACATGGGCCCCGCCTTCGGTGCGTTTTGGTGGGAGCGAGCCCGCAGGGGCCCGCCCGAGGTCAGCTTGCCGGGGGCAGGATGACCTGGTCGATGACGTGGATGACGCCGTTCTTGGCCATGACGTCCGGGGTGACGACGGTCGCGCTGTCGTTCAGCATGACCTTGCCGTCCTTGACCGCGATCTTGATCGCGGGGCCCGCGACGGAGTCGGCGGAGGTGAGGCCGACGACCTGGTCAGCGGTGACCTTGCCCGAGACGACGTGGTACAGGAGGATGTTCTTGAGGGCCTCGGGGTCCTTCAGCAGGCCCTCGAGCGTGCCTTCGGGCAGGGCGGCGAACGCCTCATCGGTGGGTGCGAAGACGGTGAACGGGCCCTCGCCCTGGAGGGTCTCGACGAGGCCTGCGGCCGTGGCGGCCTCGAGCAGGGTCTTGAACGCGCCGGCCTCGGTGGCCACGTCGACGATGTCGCCCATCGCGGCGGCAGGGGCTTCCGTGGCCGGGGCGGGGGTGGCCGGCGCGGGTGTCGCGGCGGTGGTGGAGCACGCCGACACCACGAGGGCGAGGGCTGCGACCGAGAGCAGGATTGTGCGCTTCATTCTGTGGGTTCCTTCCGGGGAGGTGACGGGACTCGGCTTGCGTCGGGGGGTTCCGCGCCATCTGACCGTTCCGCCTCTTCTTCGACCCGGCCCCACGTTTGGATGGGATGAGCGATTGGCGGCGTGCGATCGATCGCCGGCACGCCATCGACGCGGAGACGTCGAAGGGCGTCAGGCGAGCTTCCCGGTCAGCCTCAGGCGAGCTTCCCGGTCGGCCTCAGGCGGCGGCGCCCGGGGTCGCGCCGCGGGCGGCCTGCCGGCTTGCCACGGCCGCCATCACGTAGGGCAGGACGATCATCACCGCGGCCACCGCGAGGACGATCAGCGCGGTCAACTCCGGTGTTGCCTGGAGCATCACGGCGGTCAGGAGGATGACCATGAACGGCGCCTTGAACAGGACGACGAGGAAGCCGGCCATGATGCCGCCGATGATCACGTTCACGTTGACGCCCGGCAGGAGCTGGCCGATCGCGAGGGCCACGCAGACGGAGGCGAAGATCGCCGGGAAGGTCGGGCCACCCAGGAAGCCGCTCTTGAACGCGACCGCGAGCAACGCCAGCTTGACCACCGCCATCGCCAGCAGGGTCAGCGCGCCGTAGCCGGCCGCATCGGCGACCACCTCCTGGATCTGGGTCTCGCCTGAGAACAGCAGGATCGGCGCGAAGACTCCGACCACGCTGAACACCACACCAGCGATGAGGGCCCGCTCCACCTCACGCCCCTCGAACCGCCCGAACACCGCGGCGGACGCCCGGAACAGGCCTCCCGCGAGCAGGGCCAGCCCGAGGCCGAGGAGCCCGAACAGGACCACGAGGACGACGTCGACCGGCTCGTAGGCCTGGGCGGGCGAGAGGTGCAGGTAGTTGTCGAGCCCGCTGGTCCCGGCGGCGAAGAAGACGAGATATCCGATCGAGCCGCCGATCAGCGTGGCGGGCAGGTTCCGGGTCTTCGCCTCTGGATCGGCGATGAGCTCCGAGCCCAGGACGCCGGTGAACAGCGGGTTCGCCACCAGGCCGTTGTAGGCCGACGCCACCGTGGAGAAGACGAGCCGGGACCGGTGCTCGACGGGGATCGCGACCTTCTCCCCGTACAGGGCGGCGATCTTGGACGCGATGCCGCCGATGCCACCCTCGGGTCCCAGCACGGCGCCCGAGAACAGGGATACCCAGGCCATGACCGCGTTGATCGGCAGCGACCGCCAGTCGATCCTGGTGACGTCCCCGGCGAGGCTGGCGAGCATCGATTCGCCCAGGTTCGTGGGGGCGTTGCGGTACTTCACCAGCAGGCCGACCAGCAGCGAGAACGGGAGGCAGATGACCGGGAACATCCACGGGTTCGCGGTGACGAAGTCGTTCTGCCACAGCAGGTCGGTCACCGCGGTGTACACGGTCAGCCAGGCGAGCACCGACACCGCACCGATCACCGCCACGATCACGACGTGGACGTACGGGTGCACCGGCCGCACGACGGTGACCGCCTCGCTCACCTCCGGCTCGTCGACCCCGGCAACCGATGACAGGGACGCGCCGCCGCTGTCACCCTGCGCTTCGCCCACGTGGCCCTCCCTGCGCGTCGGCCCGGACGGCTCGACGAGTCGGGGCATTGTGCCATCCGCAGGCGCCCGAATGCGCGCGGGTGTGCGACAGTCTGGGGGCGTCCGCGTCGCCAGCAAGGAGCCCTTGTGACCAGCGAAGCCACCCCGATCCATCCGCTCCTGGCGGCCGCCCGCGCCGCACTCCCCGACGTGGTCGAGATCCGCCGCCGGCTCCACAGGCGCCCCGAGATCGGCCTCCGGCTCCCGGGGACCCAGGCGATGGTGCTCGAGGCGCTGCGTGCAATCGGGCTCGAGGGCCGGCCGGGCGGGACGACCGACTCGGTGGTCGCGGTCATCGAGGGCGCTCGCCCCGGCCCGACGATCCTGCTGCGGGCCGACATGGACGGCCTGCCGCTCACCGAGGACACCGGCCTCGAGTTCGCCTCCGAGAACGTTGGCGCGATGCATGGCTGCGGCCACGACACCCACGTCGCGATGCTGCTGGGGGCCGCGGGCCTGCTCATGGAGCGGCGTGACGCGCTCGCTGGACGGGTCCTGCTGATGTTCCAGCCGGGCGAGGAGGGCTACCACGGCGCCCGGTTCATGATCGAGGAGGGCCTCCTCGAGGAGGGCCTGCACGGCGCGGGCCCCGTGGCACGGGCGTTCGCGATCCACATCGGCACCGACTACCCCGCGGACGCCATCGCCCTGCGGCCGGGTGCGCTCCTCGCCTCCGCGGACGCGATCCGCGCGACCGTCCGCGGCCGCGGCGGCCACGCCTCCGCCCCCCACCTCGCCCTCGACCCCATCCCGACCGCCGCCGAGCTGGTCCTCGCGCTCCAGGCCGCGACGACCCGATCCGTGGATCCCTTCGACCCTGCGGTCCTCACGATCGCGCGGATCAGCGGCGGCACGACCAACAACATCATCCCGGAGACCGTCGAGATCGAGGGGACGATCCGGACCGTGTCGGCGGAGACGCGCGAGCTGATGCGCGCCCTGGTCACGCGGGTGGCGGCGGGGGTCGGCGCAGCGCACGGCACGACCGTGGAGCTGGAGATCGTGCCCGGCTACCCGGTCACCATGTGCGACCCGGACGTCACGGCGTGGATCCGCGGGCTGGCCGTGGAACTCGCGGGCGAGGCGAGCGTCATCGACCTGCCGCAGCCGATCATGGGTGCCGAGGACTTCTCCTACGTGACGGAGCGGGTGCCCGGGATGATGGCGTTCCTCGGTGCACGCCCGCCGGCCGAGGATCCGGCGACGGCACCCGCGAACCACTCCAACCGGGTCGTGTTCGACGAGCCGTCCATGGCGCTGGGCGTGGCCCTGTACGCGGCGGCGGCGCTGGACTTCCTGGGCGAGGAGTAGGGGAGGCCCGTCCGTGGACGTCCGGTTCGCGCGTCGCATGGCCGAGGTCCGGCCGTCTGCCATCCGTGACCTGTTGCGCCTGGGCGCCGATCCGGAGCTGATCTCCTTCGGGGGTGGCTACCCCGACCCGGACCTGTTCCCCATGGAGGAGCTGCGGCAGGTCATGAACGGGCTGCTGTCGGGCGGCAATCCGGGCGTGCTCCAGTACACGGTCTCGGACGGGCTGCCGAGGCTCCGCGAGCAGGTCGCGGCGCGGATGACCCTCGACGGGACCGCCTGTGCCACGGGGGACGTGCTCATCCTCCAGGGTGCCCAGCAGGGCCTCGACCTCGCCGCGAAGCTCGTGCTGGACCCCGGCGACGTCGTCATCACCGAGAACCCGACCTTCCTCGGCGCGCTGATCGCGTTCAACCCCTATGAGCCCGCCTACGCCCCCGTCCGCGCCGATGAGAGCGGCATGGACGTCGACGACCTGGAGCGCGTGCTCGAGCGGACGCCAAGAGCACGGCTCCTGTACACGATGCCGGACTTCCAGAACCCGACGGGCGTGACACTCGCCCTCGATCGTCGTCGTCGGCTCGTGGAGCTGGCCAACCGGTTCAACCTCCTGGTCGTGGAGGACACGCCGTACCGCGACCTCCGCTTCGCGGGCGAGGCCCTGCCGTCGCTCAAGAGCCTGGACACCCAAGGACGGGTCGTCTACCTCGGGAGCTTCTCCAAGACGCTGGCCCCCGGGATGCGGCTCGGGTGGGCGGTCGCGAGCGGCGAGATCATCGCGAAGCTCGGGCTGCTCAAGCTCGCCGCCGACACGCAGTGCAGCACCCTGAACATGGCCGCCGCGTCCGCCTACCTGGATCGCTTCGACCTCGACGAGCACATCGGGCGGATCCGTTCCGCCTACCGGCGCAAGCGCGACCTCATGCTCGGGGTGATCGAGGAGTCCTTTCCCGCGGGTGTCGCCTGGACCCGTCCGGACGGCGGGCTGTTCACCTGGCTGACGTTCCCGGACGGGTTCGACACGACGGCGTTCATGCGGGACGAGCTGCTCCCGAAGGCCAGGGTCGCGTACGTTCCCGGCGCCACGTTCTTCCCGGTGGTCCAGGAGCCGAACCACGCGCGGGTCAACTTCTCGGGCGTGTCCGACGAGCGGATCGTGACCGGCATGACGCGCATGGCCGACCTGCTGCGGGC
>CAVOWV010000013.1:0-31614 GCA_963700245.1 uncultured Chloroflexia bacterium | reverse complement strand
CACGATCCGTCGCTGCTTGATCCGGTGCGCGTCGGCGAGGAACGGGCCCTCCCCGCGGCCGTAGGTCCGGACAAGCGGCCGCATCGCGCTGGGGAACTCCCCGACCGAGGACCGGAAGTCCATGTTGAGCTTCGCGAGCGAGCCGGCGAAGGACTCGGCACGGGCCTGTCGCCACGCCTCGTCGACGCCGTGGAGGTCCGTGAGCTCGAGGGAGATCTCCGGCCTGGGCGTGCCCGCCTCATCGTCCACCACCGAGAGCAGGAACGAGTGGAGCCGCGGGGCGACCTCGGGATCCCGGTACAGCACCGCCTCGACGTCCTCCGGGTAGATGTTGGCGCCCATGACGCTGATCGTGGCGTCGCGCCGCCCGTTGACCCACACGAAGGGCAGCGGGATGGGATCGGCCCACGGCAGCGGGCCACGCGGTCCCGCGACCTCCGGCAGCGCACCCAGCCGGTCGAGGTCGAAGCCGTGCCGGGCGAGGACCTCCTTGACGCGGGCGTACTCGACCAGCCCGCCCTGGTCGTGGACGTTGTACCGCATCCGCGGCGAGAGGAGGTCGAGCCGGCTCACGGTGCACACGAGCTCGCGCTCGTCGTTGACCTCCATGAAGTGGATCAGCGGGTTGTACTGGAACACCATCGGCAGGCGCGGGTCGTCCCCGAACAGCTCGGCGCGGATGTCCGGCCGCGCCCGGGCGAGACGCCGGAGCGCGACGCTGACGGGCGATTCGCCGGCCATGCCGATCTCGATGTCCGTGGCGCCGTAGCCCGAGTAGACGGAGGCGAAGCGCGTGAGCAGGAGGTCACGCAGCTCCTCGGTCATGCCCTCGCCACCAACGAGGGCGTGCAGCTGGTACTCGCTCCAGGGGAAGCCCCGCGCGTCGCCTTCGTCGAGGAGATGCTTGAGGAACGGCGGATAGCCCGAGATGAGGAACCGGTAGCCGGGTCCGAGGCGCCCGAGCGTCGACAGGATCTTGTCGAGATCCGGGCCGGTGGACTTGACGATGCCGTGACGCATCATCCCGAGGCTCATGTTGAAGCCGGCGGCCCAGGCGCCCATCGAGAAGGCGTTGATGGTGACCAGGGGCTCGGTCCCGAACGCATAGCGGGCGAAGAATCCGATATTGCGATGGGCGACCAGGCGCTCGCGCGAACCTCGGATCCAGTCGTAGGGCATGCCCGTCGAGCCGCTGGACTCGTCGATGGTCGTGCCGGCGAAGGGGACCTTGCCGCCGACACAGCGCTCGAGCATCCCGAAGCGGTCCACGTAGCTCCGCTTGTCCGTCTCGGGAAGCCTGCGCAGGATGCCGAGCGGGAACTGGGCGTCGGGATCGACCCCCGACTCCTGCAGGAAGAACCGGTACCCGGGCACACGACGCGCCGCGCGCCACGCCGCGCGTTCCGCACGCAGCTGGCCGATCGAGGCGAGGAGCCGCGGCGGAGCCATGCCGAACAGCGCGCGCAGCCAGCCGTAGCGGAGCCCGACGGTGCGGAAGACGATGTCCAGGGGCAGGAGCCAGAGGCCACGGCCCACGCCGATGACCCACGCGGCCAGGCGGGACCCGGCGGAGAGCGCGGTGCCGATCCGGCGGTCCGCGATCGGGGTGGTCATGGCTCGTTCCTCGTGCAGCTCCATCACCCCAACCCTAGGCCCTGCCCCCTGCGGCACGACTGCGGCGATCCTGCGGTCGGCCACCGGTGGCGGGCGCGGGCTCGCGGGCACGGCGCGCGGGCACGGCGCGCGGGTGGCCATAAGGCAGGCTGGCCGTGCGCCCCCCGATCTTTGAGGCAAGGCCCGCCGCCCGCCTGCGGCTCCCACCCGATGGCGGCCGCCCTGATGGCGCCGAGGATGTCCCCAGTGCCGATGACGGCAGCAGAGCGACAACAGGAGGCGACGATGTATCACCCGGAGACGATGTACGAACTGGCGAAGCTGAAGATGGCCGAGGACCTGCGCTACGCCGAGCGCGAACGGATGATCCGGCAGGCCGGATCGGCGCGACCGTCGGGCGCGATCGACTCGGTCCGCTTCCGCGAGCGTCTCACCCGGCTCCTAGGCGCAATCTGGCCGTCGGCGCCCGACGGGGCGACGCCAACCGCGGCGTGATGCCGCCGGGGTCATGCAGGGCGGGACGCTCGGCGACCGATAGCGGGGCCGCACCGTCGTGACGGTGCGGCCCCAACCTATTGACTCGCCGTCACGGAGCCCTAGAGTGGGCGCCGGTGGGGAGCGGCCCCCGCGCGTCCCAGGTCGCGGGCCGCACGATGCAGCAAGGGAGAGCCGACCATGCACAAGCAGATCCGGGTGGTCCCTGCCAGGTCACCGGCGGACCTGAAGGCATTCCTCGAGGTGCTCGCAGGGATCAACCTCAAGGCCGCAGGCGGCAGCAGCGTGGAGCAGGGTGGCGAGTTCGCGTTCTCCGTTGAGCACGGCCTGGAGGCCGACGCGATCGGCCTTCTCACGAGTGGGGGGTACCAGCCGCGCGAGCTCACGGATGGGGTCGAGGCCGAGGATGGTTCGATCTTCACGACGTGCTGGATGACCGACCAGCCCGGCGAGCTCCTCCGCTGCGTCACAGCGGTGACCGACGCCAACCAGGCAGCGGGGCGGGTCATCAAGGACCTCTCGATCGGCGTGCCAAACGCAAACGGCGAGATCCCCGTCCAGATCTACTCCGAGGTCTTCCGGGGCCGGGTGGTCTGACCCCGAGATAGCACTGCGAGCCCTCAGGCCGACGGCGCCGGACCGGAATCGTCCGGCGCCGCTTCGGCCGTTAGACCGACGCGTGCCGCAACCATGGCGGCCCCGACGCGGTTGTCCACGCCGAGCTTGTCCAGGATGTGCGTGACGTGCACCGACGCCGTCTTGCGCGTGATGAACAGGCGGTCGGCGATCTCGCCGTTCGAGAGGCCCGCAGCCACGAGCTCGAGCACCTCGACTTCGCGCGCTGACAGCCCGAGCGCCATCGCCGCCGCGCGCGGATCAGGTGCACCCGCCGCTTGCGGCTCAGCAACGGGCGCAACCGCGGCGATCACTGGGCTCCTGGTCGTGATTCGGGCGCGGGCGGCCAGCGTCGCGACGGCTGCGGCGAGCGGCCGGGCGCCGGCGTCGTCCGCAACCGCTGCCGCCTCGCGGACCAGGGCTCCGACGTCCGCGCGGACCCCCTCCGAGCGAAGCGCGGCCTCGGCCGCCCGGAAGCGGGCATAGGCGGCGGCGATCGGGTCGGGCACCGCATCGAACGCCTCGACGGCTTCGAGCCAGTCCAGGGCTCCGTCCCTCGGCCTCCGCCCTCGCCAGCTCACCCCGGGCGCTCGCGACCCAGCCGCGCCCGCTCGTCGTCGTCACGCGTGGGGCGAGCTGATCGAGCTGCGCGCGCAGCGGATCGATGCCGGCGGTCACAGCCTCGAGAGCGGTCTCCGAGCGGTGGGCCCGGGCCGACTCCGCGAGCTCGGCGCCCGCGCGAAGTCCGAGCGCCACGAGCGGGGCGGTCCACAGGACGTCCTCCAGGCCGTCGAGCTGGCGAAGCCCGGCCCCGGCCGCCGCCAGGGCCTCCGCGGGGCGGTCTGACCAGACGAGCGCCTCCGCCCTGACCGCGGCGACGTACGCCGCAACGTCGGGATCCAGCCCCTCGAGGTCGACCGCGCCAAGCCTTCGCTCGAACTCGGCATCGTCGCCGCGGATGCCCGCGATCCGGGCGCGGACCGTGGACAGGTAGATCGTCCCGATGCCCCCCGGCGCCAGGGCCAGGCCTTCCGACAGCACGACGAGGGCGGCATCGACCCGCCCGAGGCGGAGCAGGATGTCCCCGGTCAGGGCAGCGAGGTCCTGCCCGAAGCGCCGCTCGAGACCTGCCTCGGGCGCGGCCAAGCGGCCGGCTTCGGCAGCCAGGAGGGCCTCGTCGAGCCGGTCCGCGGTGGCGAGGTTGAGCGCGAGGTTGAAGTAGCCGACGATCAGCGAGTCCGCGGGGCCGGTCTGCTCGGCGAGGCGGCACGCCTCCCGGAGCTGCGCGATGCCATCGTCGATGGCACCCAGCGCCACGAGGTCCGATCCGAGCATGTTCCGCGCGCGGCTCTCCTCCGCCGGCGCGTCGGCCGCCACGGCGCACGCGATGGCCGCCTCGCACACCTCACGCGATTCGGCCCAGCGGCCGGCGCCCATCAGCGCACCGCCCAGCGAGGCGAGGACCCTGGCCCGCTCTGCCGTCGGCGGGTCGGGTGGCACGAGATGCACGGCTTCGCGATGCTCGTCGAGCGCTGTTGCGCCATCGCCGAGGCTCCACTGCAGGTACCCGATCCGCGAATGCAGCAGTCCGGCGGTGACGGGCTCCCCGAACGGATCCACCATCGCCAAGGCGGCGCGCGTCAGCTCCATCGCCCGCGCGGGGTCCCCGCCGAGGTCCGCGTCGTCGGCCGCTCGACGGCGCAGGCTCAGCCGGCCGAGTTCGTCGTCAGCCCCGGGCGGGAGGTGCGGCTCCAGGGTCAGCGCCCGTTCGAGGTGGCGATGGGCGTCGGCGTACGCGTGGACCGCCTCCGACTCCCCCGCCGCACGGATCGAGTGCGAGTAGGCCTCGACGACGAGACCCGCCTCGGCGAAGTGGTGGGCCAGGTCGGCCGCGGCCCCGACCGGGCTCGTGTCGGCCAGGTCCGGGCGAGTTTCGAGACAGCGCGCGAACCGCTCGTGCAGACGACGCCGGCTCCCGGGCAGCAGCCCGGCCTCGACGACCTCGCGAAGCAGCTCGTGCCGGAAGCGGAAGGCGCCGGTGACGGGCTCGAGCTGCAACACGCGATGGTCGAGCGCTATGCGGAGCCGGTCGTCGATCTCCGTCTCTGGCACGTCCAGCACCCCTGCGAGCAAACGGTCGTCGACCGGTCGGCCGGCGACCGCGGCGGCCTCGACCAGGGCCGTGGCGCCGGGGTCGAGGCGGGCAACGCGCGCCAGGAGGACGTCGATCACCGACCGCGGGTCTGCGGACTCACCGGCCGCGAGCAGCTCCTCGACAAACAGCGGGTTGCCCTCGGAGCGACGCCAGATGTGGTCCAGCACGCCGGGGGCGAGGTTGTCGCCTCCGATCAGCAGCAGCTGGCGTTCGACGGCATCGCGGTCGAGCCGTCCGAGCTCGAGCGAGACCGTGGAGTCGAGCCGCTCGATCTCCGCGAGCCAGGCGAGGATCGGGTGCCCCCGCGGCAGGTCGTCCACTCGACTGGTCAGGATGACCGCCAGGCGCTCCGTGGTGAGATTGCGGGACAGGAACGTGACGAGATCGCGCGTCGCGCGGTCGATCCAGTGGACGTCCTCGATGACGAGCACGGTCGGGCCTGCCTTGGACAGGGCTCCGAGCAACCCGAGCATGCGCTCGAACAGCCGCGCCTGGCCGAGACCGGATGGCAGCGGTCCGGGGGCCGTGTCCTCGAGCACCGGAGCCGGCGCCTCCGTGGCCAGCTCCGGCACGATCGCCGCGAGATCACCGCGCGCAGGCCCCAGCAGGTCGTCCAGCGTTTCGGGCGTGACCGCGCGCGCCAGCCCGCGCAGCGCTGCGGCGACGGGCAGATACGGAAGCCCGCCCGACCCGATGTCGAGACACTCGCCGACGAGGACCATCGCTCCCCGCCCGCGGACCGTGTCGGTGGCCTCCTGCACGAGGCGTGACTTGCCGATCCCAGCCTCACCCCTGACGACGACGAAGCGGGGGGAACCCGCTGCGCTGGCATCGATCTCGCGGACGATGACGGCGACCTCGCCGTCGCGACCGACCAGCTTCGGGCTCGAGACGCGGCTGGACATGGCAACGATGGTACGGCGCCACTCAAGGCCCCCGGAGGCACTCACCGAGAAGCGCCGCCCCAGTCGGGACGGCGCTTCGGCGTTGCGGGTCGCGTGTGCCGGCGCGGCGCAGGGCACGGGTCGAGCATCACTTCCGGAAGCGGGTGCCATTCGGGCCGCCGGAGCTGCGCGAGGGCGAGTCGCCGGACGCCTCGGAGGGGGCGGTGGCCAGAGCCGCGGTCGTGGAGGACCGGGGCGGTCACGGCGACAGAGGGGGCGGTGGCCAGGCCGCGGTCGTGGAGGACCGGGGCGGTCACGGCGACGGAGGGGGCGGTGGCCAGGCCGCGGTCGTGGAGGACCGGGGCGGTCACGGCGACGGAGGGGGCGGTGGCCAGGCCGCGGTCGTGGAGGACCGGGGCGGTCACGGCGACGGAAGGGGCCTGGGGCTTCGCCATCGCCTGCTGGCCGATGGCGACCAGGCCGACGATCGCCGCTGCGACGACGATCCCCCCGAACGCGGCGCCCAGCGGGCGCATGGACGGAGTCGACTGGGTGGTGGTGAGAGCTGCGGACATCGGATCCTCCCTTGACCCCGGTCTGGCTCCGATACGTTCGGTGCCTTGGGACCGGCGTCGCTTGATGTCTGCATCCTCGGCTTGGGACGGGCGCGCCGAAATCGGGCAGCAACCCCACGTGTCACCCGCGGGGTACCTCAAAGATCCGGCGCGGCGGGGCGCGCTGCCTTATCGGCTTCCTCGCGTCGGTCACGCGTCCAATGGCCACGCGAGAAGCGACCCCGGTCCGGACCGCTCGCTGAGTCGCCGGGGGCAGTTCTTGAGCAACTCCGCGAGGAGAGGCGTGGCGGTCGCGCGGACGTGGGACTGCCAGTCATCGCTACGGCGGATCGCACCGGTGTCCTGTGCCTCCGGGGCATAGGAGGGGCCCATCGCCGGCCGAATCGAGGCCCCTCCGATGACCACCAGTCACAGGGGAGGCCCCACGCACGACGCTGCGATGACTGGCAGTCCCATCCCGGGTGGGCGAACCCGGCGAGCCGTCCCAACCCGGTGGGGGCCATGCTCACCGGCGGCCGCGCAATCCGCAGCGAAGTCGTCTCGGTCAAACTGGCGGGACATGGAGGTGCGCTGACATGCCGAGACGCGGTCCCACGATCGCCGAGACCGTCCTGGAGCTGATCCACGAGCAGGGGCCGATGACGCTTGATGCGCTTGTGCCCCCGGTCGTCGAGGCAGGCCGGACGCGCGCCAAGGACCCGCAGAACGCCGTCCGGACGGCGATCGCCTACAACTCGGCCCTCATCGAGGGCCCTGACGGCCGCTGGCACTCGCTTGCAGATCAACTGGAGGGGGCGGTGTTCACGGCCCGCCTGACGTCGTTCGAGCGGCAGGAGGAGATCGTGCTGATGCGGGACGACCTGGCCCTCGTGGAGCGCCTGGCACCGCACTCGCACCAGGTCAGGACCGAGGGCACGATCCACCTCGATTTCCTGGGTGACTATCTCGATCTGCCGTTCATCGAGGACTGGGACGACGAGACGGTGGACCTCCGTGCCGTCCTGGGCAACGAGACCGCCGACACGCTCCTCGGCCTGGTGCACGAGCTCGGCCTGCCTCCCGGTGATGACGACGAGCGTCTGCGGGACCTGCTGTGGGAGACCCGCTACACGCATGTGCTCCACGGCCCGCCCGGGTGGATGCCCCGTCCTCGGGTCGCGCCAGCTGCTCGGGATCACGGTCGCGGGCGGCAAGGTCGAGGCCATCGCGCTGGACAAGCGCGCGGTCACGGGCGTCCACGTGGACGCCGCGGGTATCCGGTTGGCCCGGCTGGCGCAGCGGCTGATCGGTCCCGATCCCAGCTGGTTCGGACCGCCCGTCGTCCCCCTGGAGGAGCTGCTGGAGCTCGCCGCCACGGAGGCGCCCGAGCTCTTCCACCGGCCGCTGCCGCCATTCGCGGAGGTGGTGCGCCGTGGCGGGCTCGAGGTGGAGGACGGCCTCGTCGGACACCCGGGCACGGACTGGGACCAGGTGCGCTGGGCGGAGTCGCCGGACCCCGAGGACGCGTGGGGGTTCGAGCCCCCGCACGTCGTGCACTGACAGGGTGGAACGGCGTGGTCTCAAGTGCCATCACCAGTGATAGCATGATGGTATGGATCGCACCACCATCACCCTGGACGTCGAGACGAGGACGCGACTGCGACGGATCGCGGCCGACCGCGGCGTGTCGATGGCTGCATTGATCCGGGAGGCGATCGACGCGACCATCGAGCAGCATGCGCCGCGGCCCAGGAGCCTCGGGATCGGTGCGTCCGGGACGACCGACACCGCGCGTCGAGCGGGTGACGAGCGTCCGGAACCGCGCACGTGGCGCTGATCCTCGATACGGGTCCGCTGTACGCCTCGCTGGACCGCTCGGACAAGGATCACGCAGTCTGCCGCGCGATGATCGAGCGCGCCGATGAACCACTGGTGATCCCGTCTCCGGTCCTCGTCGAGGTTGACTACTGGATCGCGCGGCGGCTGACCCCGGGCGCCCTGGTTGCACTCCTCGCGGACATCGAGTCGGGCGCATACCGGATCGAGGACCTGCAACCGGCGGACTACGCGCGGGTCGGCGAGCTCTGCGACCGCTACGCGGATGCGGACATCGGGTTCGTGGACGCCGCCGTGCTCGCGATCGTGGAGCGCCTCGGTGAGGTCAAGCTCGCGACACTCGACCGAAGGCATTTCTCGCTCCTGCGTCCGCGCCACCGCGAGACCATCGACCTCGTCCCAGCCTGAGCGAGGCGGCCCATCCTGAGGTCACGCAGGCTCGGTGATCACCTCCTGCCTACCCGGCGCCCTCCCGGTCCACGACCGTGAACAGCGGGGCACCCAGGCCTGAGACGTCCACGTCGATGCCCAGGCCCGGGCCATCCGGGACCGGTCCGAGCCCGCCGCGCGACCGTGGCTCGTAGCCCGCGATGTGCTCCAGCGTCCAGTCGTTCATGAACGAGACGGCGAACAGCGCGTCGGGCGGTGTCCCGGCCGCGAGATGGGCCACGGCGGCGGTGGTCACGTCGCCGCCCCAGCTGTCCTCGATCATGAGCCGGATGCCGAGGCTGACGGCCGTGTCGCGCATGAGGCGTGCCGGCAGAAGGCCGCCGACGCGGCCGATCTTGAGGTTCACCTGGTCCATCGCGTCCAGGCCGGCCGCCCGGACGAGGGTCGGCAGGTCGACGATCACCTCGTCAAGGACCATCGGCAGCGTGGTCAGGCGCCGGACCGCGACGCACTCCTCGAGCGTGGGGCAGGGTTGCTCGAGACGGAAGCGCTGGGCGCCCTCGAGGAGCCGGGCTGCCATGATCGCGTCCTGGCGGCGCCAGGCACCGTTGGCGTCACCGGTCACGGCGTCGCCCGGCCCCGTCGCGTCGAGCACGGCCAGGACCCGGGCGGCGTCGTCGGCCGGATCGGCGCCCAGCTTCGCCTGGAAGTTGCGGATCCCCGTCGCGCGCTCCCGGGCCACGAATTCGGCCATGCGGGCCGGCGGACCGAGGGGGATCGCGACGTAGAGCGGCAGCTCGCCCTGGAGGGCACCGCCCAGCAGCGCGGAGACGGGCTGGCCGGTGAGCCTGCCGAAGGCGTCCCAGCAGGCGATGTCGAGCGCGCTCTTGGCATAGCCGTGCCCCCGCAGCCGGCCGTCCATGCGGTGGTGGATCTCGGCCAGGTTCGTGGCGTCCGCACCGATGAGCGCCGGGGCGAGCTCACGGAGCGCGGCGCGGGCTCCCTCACCGAAGGCGGGCAGGTACGTGCTGCCCAGCGGACAGGCCTCGCCGAAGCCCTGGGCTCCGTCGCGCGTGGTGATGCGCACGACCGTGCTGGGCAGGCGCCGGACCTCGCGGCCCGCCGACATGACGTAGTCGCCGTGGGCATAGGTCAGCTCGTAGCCGAAGACGTCGATGCGCTCGATCGTCGCTCCTGTCGGCGCGGTCACAGGCCAGCTCCTCGTCCGGTGGATCTCATGCGCCGGCAAGCCCCGCGAGCGGGCCGTCCGGCCGCGGGATTGCCAGCTCGGGTTCGGGGACCGCGTCGGCGACCCCGGTCTCGTAGCGTCCCTCGAGCTGTGCGACGAGGCCGGGGAGGCTCGCTTCCAGTGCCGCCCCGTAGGCCGGCCCGATGTGCTCCATCGTGATGGACCACGAACTTGAGATCCAGGTCCGGGATCCGGCTGCACGCGTTGCACGGGCACGAGGTCGCCTGGCGGACGTCGCGGCGGCGGCGGCGGAAGCCGAAGTAGCAGCGCTCGATGGTGTCGAGGAGCATCGACCCGTCGATCGTCTCCAGCTTCGCGAAGGTGAACGCGGCGTCACCCTCGAGCTTGGCCAGCCGGAAGCCGGGCCGGAGGGCCGACACCACTGCGCCCATCAGGTCGGCGAGGATGTCCTGGGCGTGGTCGAGCTCGACGTCGGCGAGGTAGCCCGTGTACCCGGAGATGTCGGCAATGAGGAAGCAGGTGGGCTGGGCGGCGGCGAGCATCGTCTCTCGAGCGGTGACGTCGGTGACGTCCGCCACTATAGGCGGGAGCGAAGCCGGGACGACCGGCGGTCGGGCGCCCGCCGCGGCCCCGCTTGCCGAGTCGGTGCCCGTGGCGCATGCTGCTCCTGCCCCGGTCCCAGGGCCTCCCGGTCCGGGCCGGCGGGGGAAGGCAGGCCATGACGACGACCACCACGGTCCCGCCCAGCGACGCACCGCCCCGACCACGTCGGATCGGGTTCGTGTCGACGCGTTTCGCCGGCACGGACGGCGTGTCGCTGGAGACCGCGAAGTGGGCGACGGTGCTCGAGCGGCTCGGCAACACCTGCTTCTACTTCGCCGGGGAGTGCGATCGGCCCGCGGACCGGAGCCACGTGGTCCCGCTGGCCTTCTACCGGCATCCCGAGATCGCCGCGCTCAACGAGCTTGCCTATCCTGCCGAGACCGCGACCGCGGCGGCTCCGGGGGGCTCCATCGGGCAGGACCGGCTGTCGAGATCCACGGCCACACGGCCGGCCGTCCTGACCGACCGCATCCACGCCCTGCGGGAGCACCTCAAGGGCGAGCTGCGCGCCTTCGTCGCCCGGTTCGATATCGAGCTCCTGGTGGTCGAGAACGCCAGCTCCATCCCGCTCAACCTGCCCCTCGGCCTGGCGATCGCCGAGCTTGTCGCGGAGACCGGGATCCCCACGATCGCCCACCACCACGACTTCGCCTGGGAGCGCCAGCGCTTCCTGGTCAACTGCGTCCCGGACGTCCTGGCGGCGGCCTTCCCACCGAACCACCCCGCCATCCACCACGTGGTGATCAACTCGGTGCAGGCGCGCGACCTGGCATCGCGGAACGGGTTGACGGCCAGGGTCATCCCCAACGTGATGGAGTTCGAGGTTCCACCCGGACCGCCGGCGATCCCCGTGGCCGAGATCCGGGCCGACCTCGGGATCGCCCCGGGCGACCTCCTGGTCCTCCAGCCCACGCGGGTCATCCCGCGCAAGGGCATCGAGCACGCGATCGAGTTCACCCGCCGGCTCGGCCGGCCGGCCAGTCTCGTCGTGTCGCACGCGTCGGGCGACGAGGGCCCGGAGTACGAGCAGCGGGTGCGGGAGTACGCGGCGCTCCTCGGCGTGGACGTCCGGTTCGAGGCCGAGGTCATCGGCGACCGCCCCGGCACCACTGCCGACGGGCGCCGGATCCACACGCTTGCCGGCGTCTACCCCGCGGCGGACTTCGTGACGTACCCGTCGGTGTTCGAGGGGTTCGGCAACGCCTTCCTCGAGGCCGTCTACTTCGGCCGTCCGATCCTGGTCAACAACTACTCCACCTACGAGGTCGACATCCGGCCACGCGGTTTCCGCGTCGTCTGGCTGGATGGCTTCATCAGCGAGGAGGCGCTCGTCCTCGCCCGCCGACTGCTGGACGACCCCGCCGAGGCGGCCGCATGGGCGGCCCGCAACTACGAGCTGGCCGCCCGCCACTTCTCCTTCACGGTGCTGCGGCGGCACCTGGAGGACCTGCTGCTCGACTGCTTCGGCGTCGACCCCCCGGGCTGACGGGCGTCCCAATGGGCAGCTGATGGGTCTCTCGATCGGGCTGCTGCACTTCACCTCGCCCCCCGTGGTCGGCGGCGTGGAGACCGTGCTCGGCCACCACGCCCGGTTGATGGCGGACGCCGGTCACGCGGTCCGCATGATCACGGGACGCGGCGGCACACCGGATCCCCGGGTGGAGCTGGTGCGGGTCCCGCTGGCGGACGGGCGACACCCCGCCGTCCGGGGCGTCCAGCGGGCGCTCGATGCGGGAACGGTCCCGACCGCGTACGACGGCCTCGTGGACGCCCTCGCCCGGAGACCTGCGCGAGGCGACGGCGGGCCTGGACGTGGTCATCGCCCACAACGTGTGCAGCCTCAACGTCAACATCCCGCTCACGGCCGCGCTTCGCCGCCTCGTCGACGACCGCGCCATCCGGCGCCTGGTGACCTGGAACCACGACGTGGCGGCTGCGTCCGACCGCTACCGCGCCCGTCTTCACCCGGGCCGCCCGTGGGACCTGTTCCGGGAACCGTGGCCGGGGACCATCGCGGTTGCCATCTCGGAGGCGAGGCGCACGGAGCTCGCGACCGCCATCTGGCATGCCCGCCGGCGAGATCCGGGTCGTGCCCAACGGGATCGATCGCGGCCGGTTCCTGGGACTGGCACCCGCGACCCTCCGGCTGATCGATGCCCTGGACCTGCACGCGGCGGCGCCCGTGCTGCTCACGCCGGCCCGGGTCATGCCACGCAAGAACCTGGAGCTTGCCGTCCGGGTCGCCGCCGAGCTGCGGCGGTCCGGCGAGGACGCGAGCCTGCTGCTCACGGGTGCCCCGGACGCCCATGACGCAGGCTTCCCGCGCCCATCTCGATGCGCTGCGGACGCTCGCAGCGGCCGGGGCTGGCGGGCGGGCCAGCATCGACCGTGCCGACGGCGGCGTGCACCTCCTGGTCGACGGACCGCCTGCCTGGCGCTCCCCGCGGGTCGTGGCCGACCTGTACCGGATCGCCGATGCCCTGTTCCTGCCCAGCCGCGAGGAGGGCTTCGGGCTGCCGGTCCTGGAGGCGGGTGTGTCCCGTCTGCCGGTGATCTGCGCGGACATCCCGGCGCTGCGCGAGCTGGCGGGCGACGACGCGACCTACGTCGATCCAGACGGCGGACGCGGCCACGGCCGCGGCGCTGGTCAGGGGCCGGCTGGACGCGGATCCCGCCTACCGCCTGGCGGCTCGCAGCCGGGCGTCGTTCAGCTGGGATGCGGTGTACGAGACGCGGATCCGGCCGCTCCTGGAGGAGGCCGCCGGCTGACGGGCGCGACGCGGGCGCATGCACGACGCCCGCAGCGGCGCGGTCACCCCATCTCGGGCCCAAGGACCCTAGGCCCGCCCGCGCCCCACCCGCCAACGATCGTCCCCAACGAGACGCGTTCCACGGATGGGAGACCACGGTGACCGAGCGCAAGCGCATGACCCTGCCGGCGTTGATCGAGAAGGCGGCCCAGGGGGTCCCGATCACCTGGCTGACCTGCTACGACTACCCGACGGCATACCTCCAGGACCAGGCCGGCATCGACATGATCCTCGTCGGCGACAGCCTGGGCATGACGATGCTCGGCTACGACTCCACCCTGCCGGTGACGATGGACGACATGATCCGGCACACGGCCGCCGTGCGACGTGGCGCGCCCAACGCCTGGGTCGTGGGCGACATGCCGTACATGAGCTATCAGCCAAGCGTGGAGACGGCGATCCGCAACGCCGGCCGGTTCATGGCCGAGACCGGCTGCGACGCCGTCAAGCTCGAGGGCGGCGCCGAGATGGCGGACCGCGTCGAGGGCATCGCGCGGGCCGGGATCCCGGTCATCGGCCACCTGGGGCTGACCCCGCAGAGCGCGAGCGCGCTGGGCGGCTTCCGGCTCCAGGGCAAGAGCGCCGCGAAGGCGAAGAAGATCGTGGACGACGCCCGGATCCTGGAGGAGGCCGGTGCGTTCTGCATCCTCCTGGAGCTGGTCCCGGATCGCGTGTGCGGCCTGATCAAGGAGCGTGCACAGGGCGCCATCATCATGGCCCTGGGCTCCGGGCCGGACGCCCACGGCCAGCTGCTGATCTACCACGACGCGTTCGGCCTGTACCCCAAGTTCACGCCGCGGATGGCCAAGGTGTTCGGCGACGCCGGTGCCGTGATCCGCGAGGGCCTGGCGGCGTACGTCGGCGAGGTCACCGAGCGGACCTTCCCGGCGCCCGCGAACTGGTTCGGCATGAAGGACGACGAGTACGACGAGCTGCTGGCGCTGCTCGACTGAGCCGCACGCCCGCGACCCGCCACCGACACGAGGAGACGGCCGTGACCACGACGGCACCCGCGAGCCCGACCATGGATCTCCGGGATCGCCTGGCGATCCCCGGCAGCCGGCTGGACGATCTCAACGCGTTCCTGCTCGATCCGGATGCGCGGATCGTCAACGACCTGCTGGCCGTCGTGGCCCGCTACGGCACGCCGGACGAGATCAACCGCAAGGCGGAGGAGGCGGGCTCGCTGCCCGCGCTGCTGGACCGCGTCAGGGAGACCCGGCCGGACTACCTGGGCGACCTGGAGTGGCTGGAGGAGCAGCGCGAGCGCGGCGTCTTCGTGAGCGTGGCCGACTTCCGACGGGGCGTGCTGGGCGACCGTGCCGACACGATGACCTTCCGTGACGACATGGCCGTGACCCTCGAGGTCAGCTCGCTCCAGTACTTCCCGTGGGTGATCGCCGCGGCCCGCCGGGCGATGGCGGACCAGACGCTGATGCCGGGGCGCTGGATCCGGGTGCGCAAGATGAAGGAGCAGGAGGCCGACGGCGACCTGGCGGCGGTGGCCGCCGCGATGAAGATCATCGGCGCCAGCGTCGTGGAGACGCTCGACACCAAGGGCACGGACGGCTCCAACGTCCATCTCGACGGTCCCGCCACGATCACCGGCTACTTCGGCGGCGTCGGGCAGCCCAACGACCATCCCCTCCTCTGGGTGGACGAGTACCTCCGCTACTACACGACGTACGGCGTGCGGCAGGTGCTCAACCTCAACCCGGGCACGGTCCTGGCCGGCTACCTGCTCCACCGCCTGGGCGTCGACATCGAGTTCAAGATCTCCGTGTTCATGGGCAACGACAACCCGTTCGCCGGCCTGTGGACGCTCCTGGGGGCCAGGCTGTTCGCGCGCGAGGACGGCACGACGCCGCTGGTGGGCTTCAACTGGAGCAACTCGGTCGACAACGAGACCCTGGAGATCGCCGCGCAGATCCGGCGCGCGCTGGGGTTCGAGCAGACGGTCCGCTTCGAGCACCACATCACCGAGACCCAGAAGAGCATCGTGCGCCAGCCGTACGACCGGCGCGAGGAGCTGATCGAGCTCGCGGACCACGTGCCCAACATCTCGGCCAAGCACGAGGGCGGCGACCCGGCCGTGGAGGCCACGCACGCCCATCCGTCGGACATCCTGGACTACTTCCGGGACAAGACCGAGGTCATCGCCAGCGGCGACTGGGACGCCCTGGCGGACGACTTCACCGACAAGGTGGCCGCCACCAACCACACGGCGCGCGCCCTGACCGAGCACGGCCTGAGCTTCGTGGCGGCCCAGCACCTCCATCGCTGACGACAGGGCCAGCCTCGCCCACCCCGTCGAGCCAGGACCGATGACCGACCTCGTCTTCCCGCCGTCGTTCCTGTGGGGCGCGGCCACGGCGGCCCACCAGGTCGAGGGCGGCAACACCGCCAGCGACTGGTGGGACTGGGAGCAGCGTCCGGGCACCCCCTGCGTGGACCGGAGCGGCCTCGCGTGTGACCACTACCAGCGCTACCCCACCGATGTCGCGATGCTGGCCGGCCTTGGATTGAACACCTACCGCTACTCGGTCGAGTGGGCGCGGATCGAGCCCGAGGAGGGCGTCGTCGCGCAGGGCGAGCTCGACCACTACCGCCGGATGACCGACGCGGTGCGCGAGGCCGGCCTGACGCCGATGGTGACGCTCCACCACTTCACCCTCCCACGCTGGGTCGCGGCCCGCGGGGGATGGCTGGACGCCCGGGACCCCGGCCCGCTTCGCCCGCTACTGCGAGACGGTGGTCCGGGCGCTCGGTGACCGGGTCGACTGGTACTGCACGATCAACGAGCCGGGGGTCGTGGCGTTCGGCGGGTATCTCGGGGCACTCGGCTTCCCGCCTGGGACGCACGACGCAGGTTCGTGGGAGCGGGCGATCGACCGGGCTGATCGCCGGCCACCGCCTCGCCCTGCCAGCGGTGAAGGCGGCGAGGCCGTCGGCGAGGGTCGGCGCCACGCACTCCATGCAGGAGTGGGAGGCGTCCGAGGGCGGCCGCCCGATGATGGAGTACATCCGCCGCCTGAACGAGGACGTGTTCCTGGAGGCATCCGACCAGGACGACTTCATCGGCGTCCAGACGTACACCCGGGTCCCCATCCGGCTCGGCACCGTGACGTCGGCCCTGCTCCGCCTGGCCCTGCGCAGCCCAAGGCTGATGCGGCGCGTCCTACCGCCGTTCATCCGCCGCTCCGCGCAGGATCCCGAGGGCACCTACCCCGCCGGCACCCGCCGGACGCAGATGGGCTACGAGTTCCGGCCCGAGGCCGTCGCCGCCACGATCCGGCGGGTCGCCGCGCTGCTGCCGGGCAGGGACATCATCGTGACGGAGCACGGCGTGGCGACCGACGACGACGCCGAGCGCGTCGAGTTCATCGACCGCGGGCTGCGCGCGATCCACGCCGAGATCGAGGCGGGACTCCCGGTCCGCGGCTACCTGCACTGGAGCGCGTTCGACAACTTCGAGTGGGCGAAGGGCTACTCGATGCGGTTCGGCCTGATCGGCGTCGACCGCTCGACGCTGGAGCGCACGGTCCGGCCGTCGGCGCGCTTCCTCGGTGAGATCGCCCGGACCGGGCGGCTGGGCTTCGTGCCCGCCGCGAACCGGTAGGGGGTGGAGCGGGAGGGCAGCCGCCCACACCGTCAGCGGGGCGGCAGGGCCTGCTGGGTGCGTTCGACATCGTCGAGGATTCTCACCGTTGCGTCGGTGACGACGGCCAGATAGCGCTCACCGAACTCCGGGGTCGCCTCGCGAGCGTCACCCCAGGTCCCGGACCGGGTGGCCCGGTGGACGGAGCCCGGGGCGGCGAAGAAGAACGCGGTGTGGACGGGGGCGGGGCTGGTCACGTTCGGGAACGGTGGGAACTCGGCGTTGGCCAACTCCATGTCCACCAGCTCGGGCGCGATGGCCAGGACGGCCGACGTCTCGCCCTTGTTGGCGTGGAGTCCGTTGGACGGGTCGAAGAACTCTTCCGCCTCGTCCGACGTCATGCCGTCCCAGTAGTTGACCGGGAACGCGGAGGTGTCGGCGGGCAGACGGTCCGCGACATTGGCGCAGGCATACGCGATGGCATAGGTGTTGTCGTAGTGGCCGTTGAGGAACACGATCCGCCGGAACCCGATCGCCGCCAGCGACAGGCACAGGTCCTCGATGAGAGCCATGAAGGTGGGGATCCGCACGTGCACCACGCCGGTGAAGCCAACGTGCGGGTAGGACAGCGAGTAGTTGACCACCGGGGCGACGACGGCCCCGACCCGCGGCGCGACCCGTCTCGCCACCTCGACGGGGATCAGGGCGTCCGTGAGGAGCGGGCCGTGGGGTCCGTGCTGCTCCGTCGAGCCCACGGGGACGATCACGGTGTCGTGCTCTGCGAGGAAGGCATCCACCTCCAGGGTGGTCATCTCCCCGAGGAACACGGTCGGCGGCTTCATGAGGTCACTCCTGGCGGTCAGGCGATGGTCGTTGTGAGCTCTCCGATCCCTGCGATCCAGGCGGTCACGATGTCGCCCGGTTCGAGGTGGCGGTCGGGTCCCGGTCGGGTGGCTAGCCGGTGAGGGGTCCCGGTTGCGATCAGGTCGCCCGGTCGCAGGACCGTGTGCCTGCTGACATAGGCGATGACCTCGGGGATCCGGAAGTGCATGAGGTCCGTTGTGCCATCCTGGATCGGGTCGCCGTTGAGCGTGCAGCCCAGCGTCAGCCCGTCCACCTCGAGCTCGTCACGCGTGACGATCCACGGTCCCACCGGGCAGAACCCCGGCATGGACTTGCCCAGCAGCCACTGGTCACCGTCCAGCCATGGGTCCCGGGACGAGACGTCGTTGATGATCGTGAAGCCGAAGACGTGCTCCATGGCCTCGGCCTCGGCAACCCCGGAGGCGCTGCGGCCAATCACCACCGCCAGCTCGCACTCGGCGTCGACGTTCGCGGTGAGCGCGCGGTCCCAGGCCAGGATGGCACCATGACCCGCCACGGACGATGCCGCCTTCCCATAGATGAGGGGGCGCTCCGGGCCGGACCCGGGCGGCTCGCCCGGTGCCCGGTAGTTGCGCCCGACGGTGTAGATCGCGCCAGGATCCGGCACGGCGGGTCCCAGCTGGACTTCCTCAAGCGCGCGCCAGTCGACCGCGTGCCGGCCGTCGGCCCAGTCCAGGATGCGGTCCAGGGCCACCCGGCCCTCTCCGGCGACCGCTCGCAGCGACGCTGCCACCGTTCCGGCGACGGGCAGGCACCGCCCCTCGCGCACGAGCCCGACCGCTGGCCGGCCGTCGTCGAGGATCGTCGCGAGCCGCATCGATCAGGCCCGCGCGCCGGTGTCGGCGAGGAGCGGCGCGACGGCCGCGCGCATGACATCCGCCATCCCGCCCACCCCGGTCCAGCGCTCGAACGCGATGGCCGCCTGCGCGATGAGCATCTCGGAGCCGTTGGCCGCCCGGAGGCCGCGGTCGCGCGCGGCGCGGAGGAGCGGGGTCTCGGGCGGCACGTACACGAGATCGAACACGGTCGCCTCGTCCGGCAGCGCGTTCACGTCGATCGTGGCGCCCGGCTCCAGCATGCCCACCGTCGTCGCGTTGACCGCCAGGTCCGCGGTGCGCAGGGCGCCGCTGAACGCGGGATCGTCCAGGGCCGCGGCAGACACGGTGCCCGTCCCGGTGGCCGCGAAGCGCTCCGCGAGCAGGCCGGCGGAGGCCGCCGTGCGGTTGCCGATGACGACGCTGCGGGCCCCCGCGGCGAGACACGCGTACACGACCGCGTGCGCGGCTCCACCGGCGCCGGCAACGACCACGTCCACGCCCGCGAGCGGCCGCCCCATCGCGAGCTCCACGGCCGCCCGGAACCCCGGCGCGTCGGAGTTGAAGCCCACGAGCCGGCCGTCTGCCGTGCGGACGACGTTGTTCACGGCGCCGATCAGGGTCGCGTCCTGCTCGACCTCGTCACACAGGCCCGCCACCACGCGCTTGTACGGCGCGGTGACCCCCAGGCCCAGCCAGCCAGGGCCGCGCGCCGCCTCGACCGCGGCCTCCACCTCGCCCGGCTCCAGCTCCAGGAGCTCATACCGGGCGTCGATGCCGGCCGCCGCGAAGGCCGCATCGTGCATGACCTGCGAGTGCCGTCGCCGGAGCGGCCGGCCGAGGAGCCCGACCCGGCGCGTCATCGCCGCCAGGGGCTCGGGGGTCGGCGGACCGGCCCCACCGTATCCGGGAACCGGACGCTGGGGATGATGTGGTCAACCCAGAGGCGGAGCTGGTCCGGATCCGGCGTCATCGTGTGGAGGAAGAAGTACTCGACGCCCGCGTCCACGCGCGCCTGGAGCGACGCGACGATCTCGTCCGGCGTCCCGAACAGGTAGACGGACTCGAGGTACTGCGGGCCGCGCTCGGAGCTCATGACCTTCAGGAAGGCCCGGTGCTGCTCATCGCGGGCCTGCATCCGGGTCGTTGGTCATCACGAGGTGGAGGAAGTTCTCGTGGGCGACCAGGCAGTCGGCCGGGTCGCGATCCGCCCCGCGCATCGCCGCCTGGAGCTCCCGCCAGTCGCGGGCGATGTCCGAGGGCGGGCAGGTGGGGCGCGGGATCCAGCCGTCCGCCTTCACGGTCCGGGCCTTGACGGACTCCACGAACTTCGGGACGTCCGGCGACTTCGGGTCGGCAAGCTGGGACCCGCCGCCGATCCACAGCAGCGGTCGCTGCGGCGTGCGCGGCTCGATGAACACGTCGTCCACCGAGTAGTACTTGCCGTGATAGGTGACGGTCTCGCCCTCGAGCAGCGGCATCATGATGTCCAGCATCTCGTCGGTCCGCCGGCCGCGCTCCGACTTGTGGACGCCCACCGCCTCGTACTCGGCGTCGTTCCAGCCGACCCCGGCGCCCAGGATCACGCGGTTGTCGGAGAGGAACTGCAGCGTCGCCAGCTCCTTGGCGAGGATCACCGGGTTGCGCAGCGGCATGATCAGGATCGACGTGCCGAGGCGGACCCGCTCCGTTGCCCCCGCGGCGACCGCGAGGCTCATCAGCGGCTCCAGCCAGTTCACGGAGTAGAAGCGCCGCGCCGCGAGCAGGTGGTCCGTGATGAACAGGCTGTCGAAGCCCAGCTCCTCCACCTGCCGGGCGAACGACTTGATGCCACGGGCACGCTCGGGCCCGTCGCCCTCCCAGATGTACGAGGGGAGGAAGACCCCGAACCGGCCGACGTCGCTCATGGGCGTGTGTTCCTCTCCATGCTGGTCGGCCTCAACGGCCGCGGTACTGGGGTTCGCGCTTGGCGAAGAAGGCGGCGGCGCCCTCGAGCATGTCGTCCGTGGCGAAGACCCGGACCGATGCCTCGAGCTCGAGCGCGAGACCGTCGGCGATCGTGGTGTCGAGCGCCGCGCCCAGGAGGCGTTTCGTCTCCCGCACGGCGACCGGGCCGCGCCCGGCGATGTCCTCCCCGATGGCCGCGGCGCGGGCGACCGCCTCGCCGGCGGGCACGACCTCGTTCACGAGACCGATCCGTTCCGCCTCGTCGGCGGTCAGGACCCGCCCGGTAAGGACCAGCTCCTTCGCCCGGGCCAAGCCGACGATCCGCGGCAGCCGCTGCGTCCCACCCGCGCCCGGGATGACCGCCAGGCGGACCTCCGGCAGCCCCAGCCGGGCGCGCTCGGAGGCGACCCGGATATCGCAGCAGAGCGCCAGCTCCAGGCCGCCGCCCAGCGCGCTGCCCTCGATCGCCGCGATCACCGGCATGGGGAGCGCGGCCAGCCGGGCCGACACGCGCGCTTCCAGCGCAAGCCGCTCGCGGCCACCCGGTCCCCGCTGCGCCTCGAACTCGCCGACGTGCGACCCGGCGCAGAAGGCCCGGTCGCCGCGCCCGGAGAGGACCACCGCGCGGACGTCCCCAGCGGGTGCCCCTTCCAGCGCTGCCAGTGCCTCGTCAAGCTTGCCCAGGAGCTCCCGGTTGACGAGGTTGAGCGGCGGGTTGACGAGCTCAAGGTGGGCCACGCGGCCCATCTCCAGCGCGACCAGCCCGCTCACGGGGCCGACCTCGTGGGGATGTGGGCCGCGAAGTCGGCGGCCAGGCCCATCGGCCCCGCCGCGTACAGCCGACGATCCATCTCGCGCAGGTCGCCCGCGATCCGAGGCCGGAAGCCCATCCTGCCCAGCACGTCGCGTTCGAGGTCGATGCCTGGCGCCACCTCGATCAGCACCAGGCCGTCGTCCGCCAGCTCGAACACCGCCCGGTCCGTGATGTAGCGAACCTGCTGGCCGCGCTCACGGGCCAGGTGCCCGTTGAACGAGACCTGCCGCACGGCGGGCACGAACTTGTGGAGGCTTCCCTCCTCTTCCACGCGCACGCCGTCGCCGTCGATGTGGAGCCGCAGGCCCTGGGCCGTGAGCGTCCCCACGAAGTTGATGCGCGGGGTCCGGGCGCTGATGTTCGGGAAGCCGCCAGGGCCGCGCACCCGCCCTTCGAAAGCATGGACGTTGACGTTGCCGTGCTCGTCCACCTCCGCGAAGGACAGGCTGGCGATGTCCAGGCCGCCGCCGTCGTAGAAGCCGAACATGTCCGGCTGATCGATCATCGCCTGGAAGTTGAAGCCGGCCCCGCCCTCATTGCCTGCCACCGGGACGCCACCGAAGATCCCCTGCTCCACCGTGAGGACGAGCCGGTCGGTGATCCCCTCCTCCCAGGCCACGCGGCCGATGAGCTGGCTGATCCCGAAGCCCAGGTTGCAGATCGCCCCCGGCGGGAACTCCAGCAGCGAGCGGCGGGCGATGATCTTGCGCACGTCGAGCGGTAGCGGCGGCTCGGCCGTGACGGGCTTGCGCAGGGCTCCCGCGTAGTACGGCGAGTCCTGCGTGATGTAGGTCTGCCACTGGTCGGGGTCCACGTACACGTGGTCCACGAGCGCCCCGGGCACCTTGACGTTGCGCAGCGGCAGGCTCCCCCGCGGCGCGAGGCGCTTGACCTGGGCGATGACGATGCCGCCGCTGTTGCGGGCCGCCATCGCCATGGCCAGCATCTCGCTCTGGACGGCCTCGCCCTCCATCGTGAGGTTTCCATCCTCGTCCGCCGTGGTGCCGCGAATGACCGCGACGTCGATGGGGAACGCGTGGAAGAGCAGCCACTCCCGGCCGCGCAGCGTCACGACCTCCACCAGGTCCTCGGTGGTGATGGCGTTCTGCTTGCCGCCCGTCTGGCGCGGGTCCACGTAGGTCCCGAGACCCACAGCCGTCACGAGGCCCGGCCGGCCCGCTGCGATCTCGCGCATCAGCTGGGAGAGGACGCCCTGGGGGAACGAGTACGCCTCCAGCTGGTTCGCCTCCACGAGGGCGCCCAGCCGCGGCTCGTTGCCGATGTTGCTGCCGATCGTCCGGCGGGCGAGCCCGGGCAGCCCCAGCTGGCTGAAGCCGCGGTCCGCGAAGTCGCCGATCCCCACGACCCGCACCGTCGTCAGGTCGCGCGGGTGCCCCTCCGCGGCGAAGACGCCGGCCAGCTCGTCGATGAACCGCTGCGGCAGCGCATGCCCGGCGCCGGACCCGCCCACGACCACGGTGGCGCCGTCGCGCACCCTGCCCACCGCTTCGCGGACGGAGATGACCTTGCTCACGGCATGTACCCCCCGGCGTTCGGATTGAGCGTCTGACCGGTGAACAGGGCCGACGCGTCGGAGAGGAGGAAGAGCACGGCGTCGGCCACCTCGTCGGCCCGCCCGAACCGGCCCAGCGCCGAGTCGCGCAGGCGCCGCCGGCCCTCCTCGCTGTCCAGCAGCGCCTCGGTCATGGGCGTGACGGTGATCCCGGGAGCCACCGCGTTGACGCGGATCCCGCGCGGCCCGAACTCGCGGGCCAGGGCCCGGGTCAGGCCGATCAGCCCCGCCTTGGCCGCGCTGTAGGCCGCGGTCTCGGCCACGCCCATCTGCCCGAGGCGGGACGCGATGTTGACGATGGTCCCGCCGCCGCGCTCCAGCATGGACGGCAGCACCGCGCGGCAGGTGTGGAAGGCGGCCGTGAGGTCCGTCCGGATCACGTCGTCCCAGGTGGCCGGCTCGATCTCCAGGAACGGCCCCACCTGGGTCCGCCCGGCGTTGTTGACGAGGGCGTCCACGCGCCCGAACCGCTCGATGACCGCCCGGACCAGCCCCTCCGCCTGGACGCCGTCCGCCAGGTCCGCCCCGAACGCCTCGGCGACCGCGCCGGCGGCCGCCGCGCGGTCCAGCGTGGCGCGCGCCCCATCCGGAGACCGGTGGTAGTGGACGGCGACGATCGCGCCCTCCGCCGCCGCCTTGGCCGCGATCTCCGCGCCGATGCCCCGGCTGCTGCCCGTGACCAGGACGACCCGTCCGGCGAGTGCCTCCCCCATCAGAGCAGGCCGGCGTCGGCGAGGGCGGCGCGGATCCCTGCCGTCTCGTCCTCGGAGATCGGGCGCAGGGGCGGCCGTACGGACGTGTTCCCGATCACGCCCAGCTCCCGGAGCGCCACCTTGGTCCGTGCCCGGTAGTCCCGGACCGGCTGGCCGAAGATCAGCTCCTCCAGTGGGAGGATCCGCTCCCAGATGGCCCGTGCCTCGTCCCAGCGCCCGGCGAAGCACAGCCGGATCATGTCCACCTGGAGGTCAACCGCCAGGGTCCCGAAGCCGATCAGCGCCCCCTCGGCGCCGAGCACGAACGACTCGTAGATGAAGTTGTCGTCGCCGGTGAGCAGGTCGATGGGCCGCTCCAGGCGCTCGATCATGCGCCGCGTCTGGAGGTACAGGCGAGCGTCGAAGGAGGCCTCCTTCAGCGCCACGACGCTGTCGATCGCGGCGATCCGCCGGAGCGTCTCCTCCGCGAAGACCACGCCCCCCAGCGCCGGCTGGAGCTGGAACGCGACCAGGGGCAGGCCACAGCCACGCGCGATCGCCTCGTGGTAGGCCACTGGGATTGCGGGATCCAGCGGCGTGCCCTGGTAGGCTGGGATCGGGAAGACCAGCAGGCCCCTGGCCCCGGCCCCCTCGGCGCGCCTCGCCTCCTCCACGGCCTGCGCCGTGAACTGCGCCGACAGGCCCGCGATGACGGGCACGTCGCCAGCCTCCTCCACGGCCACCCGCAGGACGCGCTCGCGCTCCTCGGGCCAGAGGTGCGGCCCCTCGCCGGTGTCGGCGTTGATCGCCAGCGCGACCGGGCCCTGGGGCAGCAGCCACTGGAGGTAGCGACGGTAGGCGGCCTCGTCGAACCGGCCGTCGTCGTCCCAGGTGACGACGCAGGCCGGGATCAGGCCCCGGAGGTTCAGGCTCATGCGGTCGCTCCCGTGTCGTTGGGCAGGGCGGGTGGGATGCGGTGCGGCAGCGGCAACGCCGGCGGCGCCGCGGTGGACGCCCGCAGGACGAGCGTCGTGGGCAGGGTCTCGCACGGTGCGCTCCCGCCCCCGAGCGCCGTGTCGGCGTGGAGGAAGCCGCGCCGGCCCAGCTCGCGCAGGGGGAGGCGCACCGTTGAAAGGCTGGGGGCCGTCATCGCGGCCACCGAGATGTCGTCGAACCCGGCCACCGACACGTCGTCCGGCACCGCGATCCCCAGCTCGGCCAGGCGCGCGAGCGCACCCAGGGCCAGGAGGTCGTTGGCGCAGCACAGGGCCGTGAAGCTCGTGCCGCCCGCGAGGAGTGCGTCGATGCCCGCCGCGCCGGCCTCGCGGTCGAACCCGCCGTGGAGCACGAGGGTCGGGTCGAACGCGATGTCCGCCGCCTCCAGCCCCCGGCGGTAGCCCAGGAGCCGGTCGCGGGCGACGAACAGGGCCCGCGGCCCGGCGAGAAACGCGATCCGCCGGTGACCGAGGCCCACGAGCGCCGTCACCATCGCGCCGATGCCGGCCGCGTTGTCCACGCCCACGTCCGGCTCGCCGTCCGCGTGCGGGGAGAGATGCACGACCGCCGCGCCGTCGGCGCGCATCGCGGCCAGGTGCCGGGCGATCTCCTCGTTGGCCCCCGGGTCGTCCAGGCCGCTGCCCGCGAAGACGACGGCCGCGGCCTGCATCGAGCGCAGGAGCCGGATGTACTCGCGCTCACGCTCCGCATCCCGCTCGGAGCTGCACGTGATCACGAGATAGCCGGACCCCGTCGCGGCGTCCTCCACCCCGCGCACGACCTCGGCAAAGTAGGGGTCCGTGATGTCGTGGACGATCACGCCCACGACCGGCACGCGGCTCTTGAGCAGGCCGCGGGCGAGCGCGTTGGGCACGTAGTCCAGCTCCCGGGCGGCGTCGAGGACGCGCTCCCGTGTCGCCGCGCTGACCGGGTAGTCGGACGCGGAGACGACCCGGGAAGCGGTCGCGACGGACACGCCCGCCAGCCTGGCGACCTCGGTGATCGATGCCACGCCCGCACTCAGTACGGATACGGGAAGGACCGGGGCTCGTCCCGCACCGTGACCCACTGCCACTGGCTGAACTCGTCCCAGTTGGCCGCCCCGCCGAAGCGGCTGCCGTTGCCCGAGGCGCCCATCCCGCCGAAGGGGATGACCGCCTCGTCGTTCACGGTCTGGTCGTTGACGTGGACCATGCCGCTGCGGATCTGCTGCGCGAGCGCGAGGCCCCGCGAGATGGAGCGCGAGTACACGGCGCCGGCCAGGCCGTACTCGCTGTCGTTGGCGAGCGCGAGCGCCTCCTCGTCGGTGTCGAACACGACCACCGGGGCGACGGGGCCGAAGATCTCGTCGGTCCAGGCCGGCAGGTCCGTCGTCACGTCCGCGAGGACAGTGGGGCGGTAGAACAGCCCCTCGTGGGTGCCGCCGGTCACGAGGCGGGCCCCGCCTTCGATCGACCGCCGGACGATGCCGTCCACGCGCGCCAGTTGCCGCTCGTTGACGATCGGCCCGAGGTCCACCTGCTCCCGGTACGGGTCGCCCAGCCTCAGGCGCGAGGCCTTCGCCACGAGCGCCTGGGTGTAGGCCGCGGCGACGCTGCGGTGGACGATGTGCCGCCCCGCGGCGAAGCACACCTGGCCCTGGAACTGGAACGACGCGTACGCGCCGGCGGATGCGGCGGCCTCGAGGTCGGCGTCGTCGAGCACCACGAATGCGTTGTTGCCGCCGAGCTCCAGGCTGACCTTCTTGAGCAGGCGCCCGGCGAGCTCGCCCACGCGGCGACCCGCGGCCGTGGAGCCGGTGAACGACACGACGTTCACGTTCAGGTCCGTGACCAGGGCCTCGCCGGTGTCCGCGCCGCCGACGACGACCTGCAGCAGGCCCTCCGGCAGGCCGGCCTCGCGAAACACGGCCTCGAACATCGCGCCGCCGCAGACCGGGGTCTGCGGATCCGGCTTGAGGACGACGGCGTTGCCCAGGGCGAGGGCCGGGGCCACGACGCGCATGCCCAGCACGCTGGGCGAGTTCCACGGGGTGATGGCGCCCACGATGCCAACGGGCACCCGGCGGACCATCGAGAGGCGCCCGGGGGACACCGTCGGCACGAGCGACCCGTACGGCTGGTAGGGCATGGCCGCAGCGTTGTGGATCTCGGCGATGGTGAAGTTCTGCTCGTGGTGCATCTTGCCGTGGACTGCGCCGGTCTCCCGCTGGGTCCAGGTGCCGAGCTCGTCCCGGTGCGCCTCGTAGATCTCGGCGGCGCGGCGGAGGATCCGCGCGCGCTCCACGTAGCTGGTCGCCGCCCAGGCGGGCTGGGCCGCGGCGGCCGTCGCGGCGGCGCGCGCGACGTCATCGGCCGTGGCCTGCGGGAGCGTGAGCAGTGGCCGCCCGGAGGCCGGCTCGCGGATCTCGCGTTCCTCACCGGTCCCGGGGCGCCAGTCGGCCAGGAACGGGTCGAGCCAGCCGGCGGTCGTGGTGGATGCGGTCATGGCGTCTCCTGGCTGCTGGCGGCGGGCGGCGGGGCCGCGACGGCGCGCAGGCCGGTGGCCGGGTCACGCCAGACGGGGCCACGGGCGAGCACCTGGTCGGTGAGGCCCTCCTCGATGAAGTCGGGGACCTTCCAGGAGTACAGCGTCTTTGCCTCCTGGCCCGGATAGCGGAGCAGCTCCCGGACGCGCTTGTCGGTGTAGTACCCGAACACGATGGTGGAGATGAGCGCCGCATGCCGGTCTGGCTCCTCGCGCTCGAGGGCGTCCAGGCGGGCGGCCGGATCCCCGCCGAGCTCCGGCCGGAGCGCCTCGCGCAGGGGCGCGGCCAGGTCGGGGCGCGCACCGAGCACGAACCGCAGCCGGGCCTCCCCCACGACGTCCCCGGCCGAGGGCATGCCGTGGGCCTCGGGGATCAGCAGGCCGGCCACGGCGGACAGCGTCGCGCGCCGCCCCGCGTCGATCCCCTGCGCCGGGTCCACCGGTGCGCTCATGCTGGGACCTGCTGGTTGAACCGGGTTTCCACCATATGGTCCGCGGCCCGCAGGGCGAGCGCGCAGATGGACGACGTGGGGTTCACGCCCGCCGATGTGACAAACGCGCTGCCGTCCACCACGTACAGGTTCGGGACGTCGTGCGCGCGGTTCCAGCGGTCGAGCACCGAGGCTGTCGGATCGTCGCCCATGCGCGCCGTGCCCAGCAGGTGCCAGCCGGAGTACCGCATCAGCCGGTCCACCTCGACCTTGTAGGCGCCCGCCTCGACCAGCGACTGGGACGCCTTCTCGATGTGGAAATCCAGCAGCCGCCTGGAGTTCTCGGACACCGCGTAGTGGATCTCCGGAGCGGGGATCCCGGACGAGTCCACCAGGGAGCTCGACAGCGCCACGCGGTTGGCCTCGTCGGGCAGGTCCTCGCCGAACAGGCCCCAGTTCGCCCCGCGCCCGAGGTGCGAGCGGACGTGGAGGTGATGGTCGGCCCCCCAGACCTGGGTCCCGGCCCGGCTGGGCAGGGCGGCGTTGATGGGCCCGAAGGTGGGGGCCAGGCCCCACTTCGCACCACGCACGAAGCCACGTCGCTCGTCCGTCTCGTAGAACTCGAACGACTCGATGGAGCAGCCGAACTGCCCCTGCCAGCTCTCGAGATCCTCGTCGAACAGCCCGCCCACGTTCGCGAAGGGGTGCATCATCAGCCGCTTGCCGACCAGCCCCGAGGAGTTGGCAAGCCCGTCGGGATGGGTCGGCGAGCGCGATAGCAGCAGCAGGCGGGCCGTCCCGATCGCGTTGGCGGCAAGCACCACGACCTTGGCCGTCTCGACGTGCTCACCGCCGTCACGATCCAGCCAGGTCGCCCCGGTGACGAGACCGGCGGCGTTGGTCTCCAGGCGACGGACACGGGCCCCGGTGATGAGCCTCGCGCCGAGGCCGATGGCCTTGGGCCAGTGCGTCAGGTCGGTTGACGCCTTCGCCCCCTCGTTGCAGCCCTGCTGGCACGTGCCCCGCTGGACGCACGGGCGCCGGCCGTCGTACGGGACCGAGAGAATCGAGTTGGGCTCCGGCCACCAGTGCCAGCCGAGGCGGGTATGGGCGCGCGCGACCTTCATGCCGCCGGCGCCGAGGGGGAGGGGCGGCAGCGGCGGATCCTCACCCCCGACCGGGTAGGCCGGGTCCCCGCCCATCCCCGAGACACCGAAGTGACGGTCGCTCCGCTCGTAGTACGGGAGCAGCTCGTCGTAGGTGAGCGGCCAGTCGTCAGCGACGCCGTCGAGGCTGCGGACCCGGAAGTCGGAGGGCAGCATCCGCGGCCAGGCGCCAGCGAAGATGAGCATGGAGCCGCCGACCCCGGAGAACATCAGCGGCGAGACCTCGGCATGCGTCTCATCGATGGGGTAGTCCTCGGCCAGGCCGCGGACGTTCGGGCTGGTGGACCACTGCTTGCGCATGGTCAGCTCCCAGTCCAGCTCCGCGCCGCGGTACTCCCCCTTGTCATGCCAGTCGCCCTGCTCGAGGCAGACGACGCGGAACCCGGCCTCCGCCAGGCGGAGCGCCACGACACCGCCGGACGCGCCGGCACCGACGATGAGAACATCCGCGGGTTCGGCGGCCAAGGCTGACTCCTTCGGGGCACGGGAGGAGGTGGTCCGGGCTGGGAACGACTTCACAGGGGTCGTCGTGGTGCGGCATAGTAAACCTTCTCTGCGACGCAGTAAAGGTTCTCTGTCGCACTTGCGTCACCAGCGATCCGGAGGTGCCCGGCCATGCCGATCGACCCCGCGCCGTCCTCGGCGGGACGCCCCATCGAGGCGCGGCTGGCGGAGGCCGGGTTGCCCTCGCTCCCCCGCCTCGCGTGGCTCGAGGTGGATCTCGGGGTGCTCACCGCCAACGTGCGCTCGCTGCGGAGCCTCCTGCCTGCCGGCGGGACCATGGGCGTCGTGGTCAAGGCCGACGGGTACGGCACCGGCATGGTTGCGGCGGCGCGCGCCGCCTTGCGCGGCGGGGCATCGGCCCTGCTGGTGGCCACCCTGGACGAGGCGCTCGGGCTGCGAGCCGCGGGGCTGACCGCGCGGATCCTGGTGCTGTACCCGGTCCCGCCGGTCGTCCTGCCGGCGGCCGTGGCGGCGAGGCTGGACCTCGTCGTGGCCGACGACGGCTCGGTGGAGGCGATGGCGGCCCTGGTCTCGAGCGACGGCACTGCAGGCACCGGGTCCGGCAACCAGGAGCCTCGCGTCCACCTCGGTATCGACAGCGGTATGGGCCGGGGCGGGCTTGCCCCCGAGCACGCGGTCGCGGCGGCGCAGAAGCTCCTGGATGCGGGCCTCGGCGCGCTGGCCGGCACCTGGTCGCACCTTGCCACCCCTGAGGACCCGGACACGGTGGCGGGCCAGGTGGAACGGTTCGAGGCCGCGCTCGCCGCGCTGGCCGGGGCCGGCATCGACCCGGGGATCCGCCATCTGGACGCGACCGTCGGGCTCCTCGGCGGCGCGGGCCCGACATACGACATGGTCCGGGTCGGGCTGGCCTGCTACGGCGTCCAGCCGCCCGAGATCGCTGTACCGCCAGCCGTGGCGGCGATCGCCGCCAGCCTCCGTCCAGTCGTTGGCCTGAGCACGCGGGCAGCGACCGTGGCGTCGCTACCCGCCGGAGCTTCCGTCGGGTACGGCGGGACGTGGACCGCGGACCGCCCGGCCGTGATCGCCACGATGCCGCTGGGGTATGCGGACGGCTGGGCGCGCGCCTACGCGAGGGACAGCTGGGGCGTCGTGCGGGGCCGGCGCGTGCCGGTCGTCGGCCGGATCAGCAGCGACGCGCTGGCGCTGGACGTGACCGATGTGCCAGGGTTCACGGCAGACGACCAGGTGGCGCTGCTCGACCCAGGCGACGCGACCGCGATGACGGTGCACGACCTGGCGACGCTCCGCGATTCGATCGCCTGGGAGGTGCTCGACGCGTTCACGCCACGCCTGGCCCGCGTCTACACCGATGGCGGGCGCCCGGTCGGGGTCCGATACCCCGACGGTGAGACGCGGTTCGTAGCGGGCTGGTAGGGCCTTGTCCTGCCGGGACTACGACCCGAGCGTCGCCCGCAGCAGGTCCGCCATGCGGGTCATGCCGGTCACGATCCGCTCGTCGGACACGCCCGAGAAGTTGACTCGCGCGTGGTTGAGCTCCTGGACCACCGGGAAGAACGTGGCGCCGGGAACGTACGCGACCCTGGCCTTCGGGAGCAGCTCGTCCCGCATGAACGCCGTCGTGTCGAACCCGTCCGGGAACGTCAGCCACGTGAACAGCCCGCCGTCCGGACGGGTCCAGGCGACACCCGCGGGAAAGGACTCCTCGATCACCCCGAGCATGAGGTCGCGCTTGCGCCGGTAGGCGGAACGGATCCGCCCGATGTGCTCGTCGAGGTCGAAGCGATCCAGGTAGTCGGAAGCGGCGGCCATGTTCAGGGTGCTGCACTGCGTGTCGGCGGCGAGCTTGAGCAGCCCGAGCTTCGCGATGATCTCGCCGCTCGCGACCGCCCACCCGAGCCGCATCCCGGGGGCCAGCGTCTTGGAGAAGCTCCCGAGGTAGACGACCCGTCCTTGGGTGTCCAGGCTCTTGAGCGACGGCAGGGCCTCGCCCGCGAAGCGGAGGTCGCGGTACGGCGTGTCCTCCACGACCAGGAGGTTGAACCGGTTGGCCAGCTCCACGAGCCGACGACGACGATCGAGGGCGAGTGTCACGCCCGTCGGGTTCTGGAAGTCCGGCATCGTGTACAGGAGCCGTGCTCTTGGCGTCCGCTCGAGCACGCGCTCCAGGTCGTCGACGTCCATGCCGCTCTCATCGGCGCGGACGGGGGCGTAGGCGGGCTCATAGGGGTTGAACGCGATCAGCGCGCCGAGGAAGGTCGGGTTCTCGGTGATGACGACGTCGCCGGGGTCCAGCACGAGCTTCGCGGCGAGGTCGAGGCCCTGCTGGGCACCCTGGAGGATGAGCACGTCCCCCGTGGCACAGGCGGTCCCGTCGAGGGTCATCCGCGCCGCGACCTGCTCGCGGAGCCTCGGCAGCCCGTCCGAGACCGTGTACTGGAGCACGCCCGGATTGCCGCCCGACAGCAGCCCGTTCATGACCTGCCGCAGCTCCTCCATGGGGAACAGGTCCGGGTCGG
>CAVOWV010000012.1:0-60147 GCA_963700245.1 uncultured Chloroflexia bacterium | reverse complement strand
GTGCCAGCGCAGGCGGTCTGGGCCCGGGTGCCGCTCGGCGACCAGGTCCTCGCGGTGGTCGACCAGGAGCCGCAGCTCGCGCTCCTCGCCCTCGAGCGTGGCGTCCGGCGAGGTCCGGGTCGCGAGCGCGGCCCGGGCGACCGCCAGGCGCGTCGATCGGATCGCTCTTGCCCTGCTCCTGGCCGTGCGGCGGGCCCCGGCCATCAGCCTCGTGCGGCACCCAGGTGACGGCCTCTCCCGCCCGCAGCAGGTCGGCCGACAAACGTCGGGACAGGTGCCGGGTGTCCTCGAGCGCGAACCGGCGCTCTGGGAACCGGGCCGCCCAGCGCAACGGGCTCCAGGTGGCCCGCGCCCGCGGCCCCGACCGTGATCTCGCCGACCTTGCGGCCATTGCCGTCCGTCGCCACCGTTGTGGGTGCGCTTGTGGGAATCGACGCCTATGACGATGGATATCCTCTCGTCGCCTCCTGATCAGGGGCGACACATCCGGACCGGCCGGTGGACACGCCTGAGTGGGGGTGGTTGCCACGCTCCTATGAAGTCACACCGGGCTCGATTTGATGTCCGGCGGCCGGCAGATCGAGACGAAGGCTGACACCCTGTCGTGGGGAGGGAGGGTGATGAGCGAAGCCACCGGACACCCGAGAGGGTGACACTACCCGCAGGCTACACCCCGCGTTTCCTATGCCCGTACTCCAGGCCGCACTCAGCAAAGCCGTGCCATCCTTGACCGCGTGACGGATCCCAGCCCTGCCCACGAGACGACACGCATCGATCGCTGGCTGTGCGCCGTGCGCCTCGCGAAGACGCGCCCGGTGGCGACCGGGCTGTGCGAGGCAGGCCACGTCCGCGTGAACGGGCTGTCGGCGAAGCCGTCGACGAAGGTCCGCGCGGGTGACCGGGTGGAGGCGCGCATCGCCGACCGCGAGCGTGTCGTCGAGGTGGTGCGGCCGATCGAGTCGCGGGTCGGGGCCGCCGTGGCCGTGACCTGCTACGTGGACCACAGCCCGCCCGTGGAGCCCGTGGAGGTCCGACCGGGGATCATGGCGATCCGCAGGGAGGGCCGCCCGAGCAAGCGCCTGCGCCGCGAGCTCGAGCGCCTGCGCCGGGCTTCCGATACCTGAGCCTCAAGTCGGGCTTGAGCCCGCCTCGGCTCGTCGCGGTCCGTCAGCCGCGCAGCACCTTCTCCAGCGGCCGGCCTTTCGCCAGCTCATCGACGAGCTTGTCGAGGTAGCGGATCTGCTGCATGAGCGGGTCCTCGATTGCCTCGACGCGCACCCCGCAGACCGTGCCGGTGATCAGCGTAGCGTTGGGGTTCAGCCGCGCCCCGGCGAAGAAGTCCGCGAACGTCGTCTCGGCTGCGATCTGCTGATCCAGCCCGGCCTGGTCGTACCCCGTCAGCCAGCGGATCACCGCGTCCAGCTCGTCCCTGGTCCGGCCCTTCCTCTCGACCTTGGTGAGGTAGAGCGGGTACACCGAGGCGAATGTCATGGTGTAGATGCGGTGCGTGGTCGAGGCGCTCATGCGGGCGTGACCGCGAACCAGCGGCCCTCCGGGTCCGCGAAGGCGAAGCTGCGCGTCCCCTGGTGCTCGCCCACCTCGGTCGCCTGCACCCCGCGCTCGACGAGGGCGGCGTGCGCGGCCTCCAGGTCGTCGACGTGGAAGGCGATCGACGGCGTCGCGAGGTCGAGGCCGTCCGGGTTGTCCTTCATCAGCTCCAGCGGTACGAGCTCGAACGCGAACGACTGGTCGGCGAATCCGACCTGGGCGATGACGGACCCGCCCGCCTCCTGGCGCCGCTTCTCGACCATGCCGACCTGCTCGACCCAGAACCTGCGGCAGGCCTCCGCGTCGTCCACGTAGAGCACGACGTATCCGACCTTCACGAGCAACTCCCTGAGCGGTGCGCTGACGACGACGCCGGCGTGCCCGGCGGCCGGCAGACTCCCAGAGCCTACCCTGCTCCTCCCCCTTCTGCCACGATGTCGCTCGCCGGCCGCCGTGCGCACGCCGCGTGGGCCACGGCCCGCCGCTGGTCGTGAAGGAGGTCTGGCCAGGCTGATCGCTCGACGACGACAGCCTGCTCGCTCGATGCCGTCCGTCAGGGCGTCGTCAGCGGAGGCACTGGAACGGGCCCGTGCACCACAGGCATGCCGCGCACGGCACGGTCCCGACATGGCAGTCCTGCTCGAAGTCGCCTTCGCTGACGTAGTCGCACAGCGCGAGGTTGCAGTCGTAGCAGAACGGGAACTCGTACTGCGTGACCTCGCCGCGGAAGGAGCGCCACTCCGCGTCGTTCCAGATGTCCAGGAGCGGCCGATCGGCGACGGCGCCGAAGACGCGCGGCTCGACGAGCTTGCTGATCCCGGCGAGATGGCACGCGAAGCGGTGCCACAGGAAGTAGCAGGGGTGGAGCTTGCCGTCCCAGGAGACGAACGCCGACCCTTCCTCGACGAAGTCGCACGGCCGCACCTGCGTCGGCACGGTCCGCGGCAGCCGCAGGTCGAGTCCGCGCTCTGCCGCGAGCGCGGCCGCCTCGTCGAAGACCGACTGGACCTCGTTGACCCGGTCGTGGTCGAACGCCATGAGGTCGGCGATCTTGAGCGAGATGCCCTTGCGGCTGGCGTCATCGACCATCCTGCGGACGAGCTCGTTGGCGCGCCGCTCCGCGTCGTCGGGGTAGAAGCGCGCCGGTTCGCGGTAGTCGGCGAAGCTGATCCCCTCGGCCTCCCCACGCGCACGCCACTCCTCGAAGAGGGCGAGGGCGCGATCCGTCGTCGGAGAGAAGGCGGCCTCGTGGGCCATCGCCGCGTCGTACGGGAGCATGTGCGTCACGATGAGGAAGGCGAAGCCCCGGGCTGCCGCCCAGCGGACGAGGAGCGGCAGCTCCTGGAGGTTGCTCCGCATCGCCACGAACTCGAGGCCGAGCTCCAGGCGGCTTCCCTGGCGCGCGGCGGCGCCTTGGAGAGCCTCCGTCGCGGAGAGGACCTGGTCCTGGCGCGCGCCCCCGTGGATCGCGCGGAGCAGCTCGGGACTGACGGCGTCGGCTGAGATGCAGATGCGATCGACACCCGAGGCGACGAGCGAGCTCGCCCGCCGCTCCCCGATGAGCTGGCCGTTGGTCTGGAAGCCGATCCACCCCGTCGCCGGCATGTCGGCTCGTGCACGGGCGATGAAGCGCTCGAGTCCTCGATGGAGCAGGGGCTCGCCGATGCCGTTGAGGACGAGCGCCTCGAGGTGCGGGAACGCGGGCGCGAGACGCTCGAACGTCTCGTCCGTCATGTCGCCTTCGACGATGCCCTGGCCGGGCGCGTACTTGACGCACATCGCGCAGCGGAGATTGCAGCGCGTCGTGACCTCGACGAACAGCTTGGACGGGTGCGGACGATGGGCCGGAGGCACCGCCCGTGCCGGAGTCATCGGCAGTCTCTCGCGGTCCGGGTTCGCCAACGCCTACACCTTCGGGCCGGTGCTCGGGAGCGCGTGCCGCTGCAGCTCGGCGAGGTCATGCTCGGCGAGCGCCAGGGCTTCGGCCTCCATGCGCCGGTACCGCTCCAGCAGCTCCGCGCCGAAGGCCGTCAGGGCTGCGCCCCCACCGCCCGGCCCGCCGGTCTTCCGCTCCACGACGGGCGTGTCGAAGGCCCGGTCGAGGGTGTCAAGCAGGAGCCACGCGCGCTTGTAGTCCATCCCCATGGCGCGTGCCGCGCCCGAGATGGACCCCGTGTCCCGGATGCTCTCGAGCAGCGTCGCCTTGCCGGGCCCGATCCGCGCTCCGGACGAGAACGTGATGTTGAGGTGGAGCGCGGGCGTGCGGTCGCTCATCCGGTGCCTCCAGTGCGCTCGTCTGGCGAGCGCGCCTCGGCCGGGTCCGCGGCGCTGCCGGCCCGGGCGTCCAGGTACTCGTATACGCCGGCGACGCAGCAGGGGCACGCGGCCTGGCGCGGGATCTCGTGGAGCACCTCGTAGTCGCAGCTCCACACGTCGACGGTCAGCAGCCTGCCAGCGGTATCGCTCTCACCCCCGACGAGCAGCTTGACGGCCTGGGTCCACTGGAACGCCGCGACCGTGGCCACGGCGGCGGCAAGGATGCCGGCCGTCTCGCTGGTCTCGAGCCGCGTGACGCTCGGGGCGTGCGGATAGAGGCAGCGGAGGCAGGCGGTGCGCCGCGGGACGATGGCCATCGCCATGCCGGTGGACCCGGCCACACCCCCATAGACCCACGGGAGTCCCATCTGCATGCACGCGTCGTTGAGGAGGAGTCTGGTCTCGAAGTTGTCCGTCCCGTCGATCACGACCGACGAGCCCGCGAGCAGCTCCAGGATGTTGACCCGCGTCACGTCGGCGACGATGGGCAGCGCGCGGACCGTCGAGTTGATGCGTGCAACCGCGGCGGCGGCAGCGACCGCCTTGGGGACGCCTGCCTCCGCATCCCGCTCCTCGAAGAGCACCTGGCGCTGGAGGTTGGTCAGCTCCACGACGTCCCGATCGATGATGCGGATCTCGCCGATCCCGCCACGGGCGAGCATGTTCACGGACGCCGAGCCGAGGGCGCCACAGCCCACGACCGTGACGACCGCGGTCCGGAGCCGCTCCTGCCCGGCCGCACCGATCCCCGGGTACCGCACCTGGCGGGCATAGCGGCCGCTGTCTGCAGGCATGTCGGTCACCGGCGTGTCAGCCACCGCCGATCACCGGGAAGACCGCGAGCACGTCGTCCGGGCGCAGGCCGTCGTCGAGCTCCACGTGGCGACCGTTGACCATCGTGACGCCCACCTCGGACGCCTCGATGCCCAGCGCCTCGACGATGTCGCGGACGCGCGTCCCTTCGGCCACCTCGCGCTCCTCCCGCGCGAAGCGGTCCTTCTGGAAGGACGCGTACAGCTTGATGGTCACGCGCATGGTCAGCCCTCGTGGTGTGCCAGCGGAGGATCGACGAGGAGGAGGATACGGCCGTCCCTGTCCTCGGCCGAAGGCTCCGGCGCAAGGTCACCCAGCGCCTCTGCCGCGGCCGCGGCATCGACGAGCACGCCATGCGCGAGGAGCCGCGGTCCCACCTCGCGCAGGATGAGGTTGAACAGCTTCACGCGCACGAGGCCCGGGGCCACCCCCTCGGGCAGCCCGTCGTCGCCCAGGGTGGACCAGCTGATCCCGGACCGCATGGCCTTGTAGTAGCCGCCGCGTCGCAGGGTGGCGCCGACGAGCCCGGGCATCGCCGCTGACAGCGTGACCGTGGACCCGTCCCGGACCACCGACCCGTCGAGGTCGTCCACCACCATCCCGTCGATGAAGATGGTCTCGATCCGGTCACGGACATAGGCCTCGCCCAGGCCCAGCTGCCCGGTCAGGAACGGGAGGAGCGGCGCGGGCGTGATGGCGCGCCACCAGACGCCCCGCTGCAGGAGGCCGTCAAGCGAGCGCCACGGCGCGTCGGCCGCGCTGAAGTGGTACATCGACCGGTTCCAGGGGTCCGCCGCCGTCGCGCTCACGGGTGCGAGGGCGGCGGTGCTGGAGACCTACCAGGCGAAGACCTTGTCAAGCTCCTCGTGCGTGACCGTGAACGTCACGTTGTGCGGAGCGACCGGCTCCTTCTCGAAGAACTCCGGCAGGCGGTCGTCGGCTGCCGTGAAGCCGGCGCGGGCGTTGAACTCCCGCTCCGTCTCGAGGACCCGCTTGCCGAGCGCGGTGACGTCGGCGGCGGTGAGGTTGATGTCGAAGAACCCGTTGATGAGCTCGACGAGCGCATCGAAGGTGTCCGGCTGGTCGAGGACCGGGAACGCGATGAACAGGCACATCCCCGTGGAGTCGATCGCGGCCGTCGCGATCTGCAGGTTCCGCGAAGCTCCACCTGGCCCTCGGGCTGGAGCGGATCGACGAAGCCACCCACCTTGAGGATGTTCGTCGCCACCGCGTAGCCGGCGGTGTGGTCGGCGCCCATCGGGGTGGTGGCATACGTGACGCCGATGCCCTGGACCGCCCGCGGGTCGTAGGCGGGCAGCGCCTGGTTCTTGACGACCGGGACGCGCTCGACGCCGAATGCCTTGCCGGTCAGCCCTGCACCAGAGCCGATGATCCGCCCGAGCGGGGACCCCTTGCCGACCTCGGCAAGGACCCTGATCGCACCCGCGCCGTCGCCGAACGGCAGGAGGCCACCCTCCATCGCCACGCCGATGGCGACGCCGGTCTCGATCGTGTCGAGGCCGAAGTCGTCGTCCATCCGGTCGAGCTCCTGGATGATGTCCAGGTCGCTGATCCCGCAGTTGCCGCCGTGGGACCAGACGGTCTCGTACTCGGCCTGCTTGCTCTTGTACTTGCCCGTGGCGTCGTTGTAGATGCCCGAGCACTGGATGATGCAGCCGCGGTGGCAGCCGTGGGTCGGCTCGCCGCCCCGCTCCGTCATCGTCGCAGCCTGCGTCTCGCCGGAGATCTTCTCGTGGTCCTCGAAGCGGCCGGTCTGGAAGTTGTTCGTGGGGTAGCCGCCTGCCTCGTTGAGGATGTTGGTGAGGACGTTCGTCCCGAACGACGGGAGCCCCTGGCCGGAGACGCCGTGGCGCCGGAGGCCATCGTTGAACACCGTGGCCGCGGCCTTGAAGCGCGCCTCGTCGGCAGGCTGGCGGGTCTTCGTGCCGGCCTCATCGAGGATGAACGCCTTGATCCTCTTGGAGCCCATGACAGCCCCGACGCCGCCGCGGCCCATCGCCCGCGTCGGGTGCAGCTCGCGGTCGCAGGCCTGGATCGACGCGCCGCCCAGCATCATCTCGCCGGCCTGACCGATGACCATGAAGGTCACCTTGTCGCCGTACTCGCCCTTGAGCTTCTCGACGGTGTCGTACGTGCCCTGCATGCGCAGGTCGTTGTCGACCTTGAACGAGACACCGTTCTTGTTGACGAGGACCGTCCAGAGGTCGTCACCCGCGGGCTTTCCCTCGACGATGACGGCGCGATAGCCGAGCCGCGCGAGCGCCTGGCCGGCCTGGCCGCCTGCGTTCGCCTCCTTGATCCCGCCCGTGAGGGGGCTCTTGCAGCCGACGGAGATGCGGCCGCTGGTGGAGGCGGCAGAGCCGGTGAGCATGCCCGGGGCGAAGACGAGCTTGTTCTCCGCGCCGAGCGGATGACAGGTCGGGTCGACCTCCTTGGCGACGATCAGGGATGTCATCGCACGGCCGCCGAGGCCGGCGAACTCGCCCATCTCCTCGACGCTGGCCCTGGGTCCGCCGTCGGCACCCATGTTGATCCGAAGGATCATGTCCATCACTGCTTCTCCGCTCTTCACAGGCACGGTCTCAGGGCTATGGTCGTTTGGCCATAGCGCTCACAGCGGAGTATCGGCGCGGCACCAACCTCGCCTATAGGGTCGTCACGCTCCCCATCTCCGGTCTGTTCGACCCCCAGCGAGCGCCGTGCCGCGAGCGGCCGACGGTCGCGCGCCGACCGTCCCGCGCCATCTCGTCCTGGGCCGACCCGAACCGCTTCCCGGACGTTACGCTGGTGGCTGCCAGTTCCTGCGTCAGGAGACCGTCATGGGCGAGGGCCGAAGGTGAATCCGTACGACCCGGTTCCGCGTTCCCTCGCCATCGCGGCGCGGACGGCGCATCTGCTCGCCATGGCCGGCTACGTCGGCGTGCTCCTGCAGGGCCGGCGCGAGGGCCGCGACCAGTGGCGACTCGCCACCACGTTCACCGGCGCGGCGCTGCTTGCCACTGAAGCCTCGCACAGCCGGCACTGGCCGTATCAGGGCCGCGGCCTCCTGAGCATCACGCACATCGGGGTCCTGCTGCTGGGGCACTTCGCCAACCGTGCCGGGACGCCAGTTGCGATCGCGGCGCTCGTGATCGGTGCCGTTGCCAGCCATCTGCCGCGCTCGATCCGGAAGTGGTCGCTCGTGCACCGGCGCGTGGTGGCGGACGAATGGACTCGAGGCCAGGCGTGGTCGGGTCCGTCGGCGAGCGGGCCGGATGGCCGCCGCCGCGGAAGCGTCGACGAGCGGCGTTCTCTGCCCGATCGGGCCTGATCGGCTGCAGACGTTTCGTCACACGCGGCGTCAATCCGCGGAGCACGCGGGCCCGACGCTCACAACCGGCCAGAACCTCCTCGAACTCCCGCCGCATCGCCGCCCGATCGGAGGCGTCCAGCCAGGTCGATTCGATCCCCTCGACCGCCAGCCGCCCCATCTCGGCGGCCGTCAGCCCGTGGGCATCGGCGACGCGCCGGTACTCGAGGCCGAGGTCCAGGTCCTGCATCGCGGGGTCGTCGGTGTTGATCGTGACCAGCAGCCCGGCGTCGAGCATCGCCGGCAGCGGGTGCTCGGCCAGCGAGCGGTACCGGTTCGCGATGACGACGTTGCTGGTCGGGCACACCGTCAGCGGGATCCGCTCCGACGCGAGGCGCCGCACCAGCGCCGGGTCCTCCACGATGGCCACCCCGTGGTCGATCCGCTCGGCGCCCAGCACGTCGAGCGCGATCTCGATGTTCTCGGGGCCGCAGCCGACCGCCTCGCCCGCGTGGCAGGTCCGCCGAAGCCCGGCTCGCCGCCGCCGCCCCGAATGCCGGGGCGAACGGCCGCATGTCCACGCCCAGCTCGGTGGAGTCCGCGCCGACGCCGATCACCCGCTCCGCGCGTCCTGCGCGACGCAGCGCCAGCAGCGCCTCGACGAGCTCCATGGCCGCCGCGGGCCCGTACGCCTTGTCCATCGCAGCGATCAGCAGGCAGCGGACGCCGGTCTCGGCCTCGGCGGCCTCGATGCCATCCGTGAGCCCCGCGATGATCTCGCCGAGGTCCTGGCCATCGGCAAGGTGCCGTGCCGGGGTGAAGAACATCTCGCGGTACCGGAGCCCGTGGGCCGATGCGTCCACGAGCGACTCGTACGCCACCCTGGCCCAGTCGTCGCGGGTCCGGAGCAGCTCCTGGATCAGCCAGAAGATGTCGAGGAACGAGTCCAGCGAGTCGTATCGGTACAGCAGCCCGGGGTCCTCGACCGGCAGGGGTCGTCCGGCCTTGCGGGCAAGGTCCAGGACGGTCGCGGACCGCACCGTCCCCTCGACGTGGCAGTGGAGCTCCACCTTGGGGATCCGGTCGAAGGTGTCGCGGGCGTCGGGGATCATCGTGCCTCCTGGTACCGCCGATGATGCCCCAACCACGACCCGCGCATCCGGTCTCCAGGCACCCGCCGGCAAGGACGCGGATCAGCGTGCGACGGCGGCGAGCTGCTCGACCTCCGGGGCGAGCAGGCGTCGCGCAAACAGCACCGTGGCCAGCCGGAGGCGTCGGTCCGCGTCGAGCCGCCCGCCGAGCAGGCGCTCGATGCGCTCGAGCCGGTACGTGACCGTCCGCGACGCCACGCCCAGCCGGCGCGCGGTGGCTCGCACGTTCTCGCGCTCGCCGAGGTAGGTCTCCAGGGTCTCCACCAGGCCCGTTGCGCGCGGCGCCGTCAGGAGCGGCCCGAGCTCGGCATCGATCGCCGACCGCAGCAGTGCTGGGTCCGCCAGCAGCGCACGCTCCAGCACGAGCTGCCGGGACGGCACGATCCGCCGGCGCGCCGAGACGCATGACGGCGATCGAGAGTGCCGCCGATGCCTCGCGGGTCGCGGCGGCCACGCCGAGCAGGCTCACCGCGGCTGACGATGTGGCGATCCACGCCGGCCCCAGGGCGTCGAGCGCCGCCGGGACGTCGGGCGCGGCCCTGGACGCCGGCACCAGCAGGACCAGCCGGCCGTGCGCCGCGGCCACCACCGGCGCAGGCACGGGTCCCCCGAGCGCCCGTGGGTCGCCGAGTCCCGCCACCGATCCACGGCCCAGCCGCCGCGCCGCCTCGACCACCGCAGGATCGCCGTCGGCCAGGTCGCGAGCGGCATCGGCGATGATCACGGTGACCGGCTGCTCGACCGGAATCCCCGCCCCCGCGAGACGCCGGACGAGTCGCGCCCGGCCCGCGTCGTCCGACCCGGCCAGCTCGAGCAGGTCGTCGAGCAGCTCGCGCATGGCCGAGGCCGACCGGGTCGCGATCTCGCGCTCGGCCACGGCATGGGCATCGGCGATCGCCGCCGCCGCCGCGTCGCCCGTCCGGAGCAGCGCCTCACCCAGGGCGGCGAGATCGACCGTGGACAGCATGTCGCGCGCGCCAACGTCCTGCCACAGGAGCCAGCCGGCCGACAGGGTCCGGTCCAGGACCGGGCGAAGCGGCCGGCCCGCGCGCGCCTCGCCGCGCGCGTCCTCGCGCAGCGCCCGGAGGGCGGCGTCGTCCGGGAGGGGCCCGGCGCGCAGGGAGGCGAGAAGCCAGGCGAGGGCGTCCCGGGCCTCGGCGATATTCGCCGGGGACGGGGCCGCCTCGCCCGTGACATCCCGGGCGACCGCCTCCGCGAGTCGCGCCATGGCTGTCTCGTCGGCTTCGAGGGCGACCAGCGCCGGGAGATAGGGTGGTGTTGAAGGTTGCATGATCTCGGCAGTATAGGGTCGTCAATACTGCCGATCACTGTCGTTGCGCTGCAGCGAGTCGGCCACGAGACTCATCACCACGGGCAATCAGCCCGCACACCCAGCCGGGCTCGCCCGGAGGCAGCAAGGACATGAACGGCTTTTCGAACACCCTCAAGACGTGGACCCTGATGGCAGCCCTCGGCGGCCTCCTCGTGCTGGTCGGCGGCCTCATCGGCGGCCAGACCGGGCTCATCATGGCCTTCGTCTTCGCCATCGCCCTCAACGGCTTCGTCTACTGGAAGAGCGACAGCCTGGCCCTGCGCGCGAACGGCGCCCGGGAGCTCGCACCCGACGAGCAGCCGCGGCTCCAGTCGGTCGTCGGCCTGCTCGCCGACCGCGCCGGCATCCCGATGCCCCGCGTGTACATCGTCGAGCGGCCCGAGCCCAACGCCTTCGCGACGGGCCGGGACCCGAAGCACGCCGCGATCGCGGTGACGACGGGACTGCTCGAGTCCATGGACGAGCGCCAGCTCATCGGCGTGCTCGCCCACGAGCTCTCACACGTCAAGAACCGGGACACCCTGGTCGGAACGATCGCGGCCACCATCGGTGGCGCGGTCAGCTTCCTGGCGCAGATGGGCCAGTTCCAGCTCATCTTCGGCGGCGGGGACGACGAGGGCGGCAACCCGGCGTTCGCCCTGCTGGCGGTCATCCTCGCGCCGATCGCGGCGATGATCATCCAGCTCGCCGTGTCGCGCAGCCGCGAGTACCTCGCGGACTCGACTGGTGCACAGCTGACGGGCGATCCCGAGGGCCTCGCGCAGGCGCTCGAGACGCTCCATGCCCACCAGGAGCGCAGCGGGCTGATGGCCCGACTCCGCGGTCAGCGCGGTGCCGAGCCCCAGCCGCAGGCGAACCCGGCCTTCAGCCACCTGTGGATCGTCAGCCCGCTCGCGGGATCGTCGATGTCCAGGCCTGTTCTCAACCCATCCGCCGCTCGAGCAGCGGATCGGACGCCTGCGGTCGATGCGCCTCAGCCGCGCGGCCTGAGCCCGGCACCAGGCATCGCCGGCGCACACCGGCACGACCCTCTCTCCTCCCGGACCCCCGGTGGCACGCCCACCGGGGGTCCGTCGGCGGATGCGGGCTGCCTAGCCGACGCGCCGGATGCCCGGCAGCCGGTACGTCTCATCGAGTACCGAGGCCCGGGGCTGGTACATCCGGATGATCGGCCGGAAGGCATCAGCCGGCGCGGGAAGCCAGTTGGCCTCGCGCTCCGGGCCCGGCGACTCGTGCTGGAGGTACAGCGTCAAGCTGCCATCGGGGTCCCTGGTCAGGCCCGGCGTCTCACTCCCGATCGAGAACCGGCCGATCGGGTTCTCGATGAGGTAGAACTCCGGCACGCCGTACATGGTCAGCGACCAGAACGCGTCCACCGGGGGAACCTGCGTCAGGCGCAGCTCGTAGCGGTACGCACCATGCAGCGGCTGGCCGTCCGTGTCCACCCAGGCGAGGGCGTAGGCCGCCTCGTAGCCGTGGTTGCCCCACAATCCTGCCCGCGCGGCCACGGCGCGCGTCGCGTATGCCACCGTCCGGTCGGCGATCCTCCACTCGGGCGCGTCGATCGTGCCCACCCCGAAGTGGTCCAGGTTGTAGTCGAAGATGTGCAGGATCGGCTGCCACCCCTCCGGCGTCCTCCGAACCTGCTGCATCAGCTCCTCGATACGCTCCTGGCCCGCGGCCGCCCCGGCCGCCAGCGCCCCGGCAAGCACCGGGTCAGCGTCGACGTACGGCGAGTCGGCGGCCGTCACGCCAAGCGGTCGGGCAGCGGCGAGCAATGCCGCGTCCGCGGCCGGCGGTGGGAAGGCGGCGAGCGCCACGCGGAACTGCTCCCACCAGGCGAGGCTATCGGGCACGCGCGGGTCGGGCGTGGGCAGGCCGACGAGGGGGGCCGCGGCGCCGCCCTCGTGGACCGCCAGCGGCGTGACCGTGAGGGCGTCCTGGAGGGCGTGGACGGCGGGCACGTCCGGGGCGCCGTGCACGGCAATCCGACCCACGATCGCGAACACGCCACTGGGTGCCCGGACGACCGGCATGCCGTCCGGGATCGGGCCGTCGTAACCGGGTTCCGTCAGCAGGAAGTCGGCCGCGGCGGTGCCCGTGGCGCGCCGCCCGATGTACGCGAAGTTGTTGGTCCAGGCGTCGACGAACTGGAGGACGTAGTAGCGGTCCCGCGTGTCCGGGACGTGGAGGACCAGCGGCTCACTGCGGACGTCGCACATGGCCACGGAGTACAGGGTGTCGTTGTTGACCGACACGAACTTCGCGTCGTGGTCCGCCAGCATGCGTGCGTGGCCGAAGGCGTTGAGCGGCGCGTACATCGGCAGACGGCCGCCGCCGCCGACGTAGTCCGCGATCTCGGTCAGGTTGTAGGCCAGCGGGTAGCCGTAGACGTACGTCTGCGCGGCGAGGCGGACGAGCTCCGGATCAGGCTCTGCGGACATGGTCCCTCCGTGGGCAATGCGGGCGGTCGCCGGTTCAGCCTGGACCGGCTCGACGACGACGCGCATCATCGCAGACGGCGGTGTCCTGACGGGCCGACACGGCTGCCAGGCGCAAGACGACGGATCGGTGCTGCTCGAGGACGGGCCGTACTCCTACCGCGTGGCTGAGATCTGGTTCTGGATGCCGGCGATCCTGGCGGTCGGGGCACTCCTGGTCGCCGGGCTCCTCCTGGCGGGAAGGTTCGCCGAACGCGGGCGGGACGCAGGCGACGGGCTGAACGGCGACCTGTGGGCGACGGGATCCTCCGCAACTGGCCTCCGTTCGTGTGGACCAGTTGCCCAGGTCCAGGCCGTCATCGAGCGCGCCGCATTGGGCCGGCGACCGGAAGATAGCGAGCGCCGCGACCGGGGAATACCGAAGCCTCGGGACGACATGGCGAAGCATCAAGGGCCACGCTTGTGCCGGTCGGATGTGATCCCGGACCGAGCGCAACAAGAGGATGCGAGCCATGAACGACTTTGTCATGTTGCGCCTGGTGCGCGAGCGGCATGAGGAAGAGATGCGACAAGCCGAGCACGACAGGCTGGTCGCAGAGCTCCGCCGCGCGGCGACGCCGACCCGGCAGGAGGAGCGTCGGACGGCCATCCTGGCAGGTGACCCGGTGTCGGCCCATCGGCGGTTCCGTGCTCTCGTGCACCGTGTGAACCCTCGAGGTGTTCTCCACGGTCGTCCGTTGTAGCTGCAGGCGAGGCGTATGCTCACCCTGATGGGTGGCAGGCTTGCGAGCCCGGTCTTCATCGGACGCCGTGAGGCGCTGGCCGCCGCGAGCAAGGCGATCGACGGGACGCTCGACGGGCGTTCGTCCCACCTTCTCGTTGCCGGCGAGGCGGGGATCGGCAAGTCACGGTTCGGCGTCGCGGTGGCCGACTTGGCGCGCGCCCGCGGGTTCGTGGTCGTGCGCGGCGGCTGCGTCCGGCTCGGATCAGGCGAGCTTCCCTACGCGCCAATGGGTGAGGCGATCGGCGAGATTGCACGGGAGCTCTCCCCGGACGCGTTCGCGGCAGCGATCGGCGGCGAAGGCACCATCCTTGCGAGGGTCACGGGAGCCCTGGGGTCCCGTGACCCGGACGCGATCGAAGCACGGTCGCCCGAAGCCGGACGCGGAACCATGCTCGTCGCGCTCCTCGGTTTGTTCCGGCGTCTCGCCGCACAGGCGCCCGTGTTGTTCGTCGTGGAGGACCTGCAGTGGGCGGACTCGGCCTCGCTCGACGCGCTCGCGTACCTCCTTCGAACGCTGGAGGGAGAGCGGGTTAGCCTGCTCCTCACCTTCCGATCGGACGAGCTGCACCGGCGTCATCCTCTCCGGCCGTGGCTCGGCGAGGTGGAGCGACTCGACGTCGTCGGCCGTCTCGATCTCGGGCCGCTCGACACGGCCGAGACCGGAGAGCTCATCGCGGCCATCCTGGGCACCGATCCGGATCCGGATCAGGTCGCCCGGATCCAGGAACGGGCCGACGGCAACCCCCTGTACATCGAGGAGCTGCTCGCGCGGGACGAGACGAGGGATGAGGGATCCGGGCTATCGCCGGCCCTCCGCGACATCCTCCTGGCCCGGATCTCGAGCGTGCCGCCGCAGGCGCAGACGCTCCTCGGCGTGGCTGCCGTCGCCGGGCGACGGACTGATGGCGACCTGCTGGCGCGCGTCTGCGGGGTATCGCCGCGGGCGCTCGACGCGGCGCTGCGGGCGTGCATCGACAGGGGCCTGCTCGTCATCGAGCACCACGGCGACGATGAGCGTCTGGCGTTCCGCCACGAGCTCATCCGGGAGGCCGCCGAGGACGTCCTCCTGCCCAGGGAGCGAGTGCGCCTTCACCGGGCCTGCGCCGAGTCGCTTGCCGCGGCGGCGCACGTGCCGAACCGCCCCGATCCCGGTCGGTGGGCCGAGATCGCCCACCATTGGGATGCGGCCCATGACGAGCCGCGCGTGTTCGAGGCGGCGCTGCGCGCCGCCGCCGAGGCCGAGCATGCGTATGCATTCGACGCGGCGCTGGGCCAGTGGCGTCGCGCGCTCGCGGCTTGGGATCTCGTCCCCGATCCCGCCGCCATCGCCGGCTTCGATCGAGCCGAGCTGTTGCGCCGCGCCGCGGACGCGGCAAAGCTCGCCGGTCATGAGGGCCACATCCCACTGATCTACGAGGCGATCGCCGAGGCCGACCGGCTCGGGGACCCCGCCCGTGGCGGCGCGCTGCGCGGCCGGCTCGGCTTGGAGCTTTGGATCGATGGACGGCCTGCCGAGGCGCACTCAGCCTTCGCGGAGGCCCTGGCCTTGCTGCCGACGACGCCGCCGACCGCAGAACGGGGCTGGACCCTGTGTCACCTCGCCGCCGCCCAGATGATCGAGCGGCGCGTTCCGGGGTTCCGTTCACCACGCGGACGCCGCATTGATCATCGCTCAGGCGACGGGTGACCGCAGGATGGAGGGTCACGCCCTCAACACGCGGGCGGGCTCGCTCGTCATGATGGGCCAGTGCGGGCGCGCGGTCGAGTGCCTGGAGCGATCGCTTGTGATCGCCCTGGAGGTCGGTGACCCGTACCTCATCGGCCGCGCCTACGTGAACGGCACGGAAGTGCTCAGGCTAGCCGGAGACGACCACGAGGCACTCCGGCTCGCCCACGAGGGAGTCGAGCGAGTCGTCGCCCTGGGGCTGGGGGACACCATCGCGCCGCTCCTCCGCCTCCAGGCTGCCGTCGTCGCGTTCGACCTAGGTCGATGGAGCGAGGCCGCGGACCTGGAGCAGCAGGCGTCGATGCAGCTGTCCGACCGCGACACCAAGGCCCGCACCCTCGACAACACCGGCGAGGCGGCCGTCTTGCACCGCCCACCTTGACATCGCCCGGGGCGCGTGGGATATGGCGTCAAGGAAGCTGGCCACGACCAGGCAGCTGATCGTTCGCTTCGAGGCGGATGAGGAGTACACGGGGCCCTGGGCGTGCGCAATGGCCGAGCTCGCCCTATGGCAGCGCCGGCCCCACGACGCCCTCGCGGAGATCGAGGCGGGCTTGACGCGCGTCGAGACCACGGATGACATCTACTGGCGGATGCGCCTGCTTCGGCTCGGACTGTGCGCGGCCGCGGACCTCGCGGAGATTGCCCGTCACCGGCGGGACGTCGCCGCGGAGGCCGAGGTGACCGGGATCGCTGCCGCCCTGCGTGCCCGCACAGCTTCAGCCGTGGACGCCATCGCCGGGACCGACGGAGGTCTGGCCGTCGAGCTCGCGGCCGAGGAGACAACGGCTGCGGCAGAGGAGACGCGGCTTCACGGCCGCAGCGATCCCTCGGCATGGCGCGCGGCCGCCGCCGGATGGGAGGCGCGCGAGCGTCCGTACCAGCGCGCCTACGCGCGCTGGCGTGAGGCCGAAGCCTGCCTCTCGCAGGGCGATCGGGCGGCGGGCGCGGACGCGCTCGGCGAGGCCGCTCGAATCGTGGGCCAGCTCGGCCCGGGACCCCTCATGGACGCGGTCTCCGCGCTCGCCCGGCGGGCCCGGATCCCGTTGGCCCCCGCGCCCGGAGGCGCTCGAGGAGCAGCAGGAGCGTCCGGACCCGGCCGCCGATGCCGCTCCGAGTTCGGGCTCACCCCTCGCGAGCGTGAGGTGCTCGAGCTGGTCTCGCTCGGGATGACGAACGCGCAGATCGCGGCCGCCCTGTTCATCAGCGTCCACACCGCCGGCGTACACGTGTCCAGGATCCTCGGCAAGCTCGGAGTCGCGAGCCGGACCGAGGCCGCGAGCATGGCGTATCGCCTGGGGATCACCGGGCGTTAGCCTGGTCCGCCGGGAGGCGGGTGCTGCGCGTCGCCCGGCACACGTGATCCCTCGTCGCGCATGCCGAACGCCAGCGTACGTCGTTGACGCCGGCACCAGGTGCCCCAGCGCCATCGTGCGACTGTGAGTGCTCGCCCGCTGACGGCGAGGCCCCTTGCGGTACCTGAGGTGTTCAAGGCGGTGCCGCCCGACGGGTCCGCATCGGCCCGCGACGAGCTGGCACGGTACCCCGCCGCGGGCGCACTATCCCATCAACTCAGGGTGCCGGGAGTCTCCGCGGCACCCGAGCCGCAACGGAACCAGCCGCCGGAGGTCATCGAACGATGCGGTCGACCTGGACTGGGACACGGCCATGACGGCGCTGTTCGACCTGTCCGGCCGCGTCGCCCTGGTCACGGGATCGGCGCAGGGTCTCGGGTTCGCCGTCGCCCGCGGCCTCGGCGAGGCGGGTGCCACCATCGTCCTCAACGATGTCGTGGCGGACCGGCTCGACGCCGCAGTCGCCCGTTTGCAGACCGAGGGGCTCGACACGCACGGGTTCGCCTTCGACGTGACCGACAAGAAGCAGGTCGAGGTCGCCGTCGCCGACGTGGAGGCACGGATCGGTCCGGTCGAGATCCTCGTCAACAACGCCGGCCTCCAGCATCGCGCGCCGCTCGAGGGCTTTCCGGAGGACGCCTGGGACCGCCTCATGGCGGTGAACGTGAAGGGGGTCTTCCTTGTAGGCCAGGCCGTGGCTCGGCGGATGATCCCGCGCGGGCACGGCAAGATCATCAACGTCTCGTCGGTCCAGGGCGATCAGGCCCGCCCGTCGATCGCCCCGTACACCGCCACCAAGGGTGCCGTGAACAACCTCACAAAGGGCATGGCCACTGACTGGGCCCGCCACGGCATCCAGGTCAACGCCATCGGCCCCGGGTACTTCATCACGGAGATCACCCAGCCCCTGGCGGACAACCCGGACTTCGACAGCTGGCTGCGCGGCCGGACGCCGGCCGGCCGCTGGGGCGATCCGGCGGAGCTGGTGGGCGCCGCGGTCTTCCTCGCGTCGGATGCCTCGTCGTTCGTGAACGGCCAGGTCATCTACGTCGACGGTGGCCTGCTGGCGTCCCTGTAGCGATCGCGCGAGCGCGCGACGTCGCGCCGCATACTGACGCCATGACCGTGCCAGGCCTGGCGGCGGAGCTCGATGGGGCCCGCGTCGTGGAGTTCCCGCTGCGGGGCGAGTGGATGGCCGTCCACTCCCCGGGAAGCCGGATCCCCAGCCATGGCACCGACATGCTGGGCCAGCGCTACGCGTTCGACCTCATCCGCTTCGACCCGGAGAAGGGCGGGCGATACCACCCGGCAGGCGGGCTGCGGACCCTGCTGCTCGGCGTGTCCACGCGCGAGTGCCACGGCTGGGGCGAGCCGGTCCACGCCCCCCTCGACGGGGTGGTGGTGGCGGCCCGGGACGGCCTCCCCGAGCGTGGCCGGATCCACCCCGCCCGTGAGCTCGCGCTCGTCCTCTGGAACGGCCTGACCTTCCGCCCGACCCCGCATCACCTGCATCGGGTCATGGGCAACCACGTCGTGCTCGACTGCGGCGATGTCCACGCCGGGTTCGCGCATCTCACAACCGGGTCGGTGGCGGTCACGCCGGGCCAGCGGGTGCGGGTCGGTGATGTGCTCGGACGGGTCGGGCACACGGGCAACTCGACGGCACCCCACCTCCACTTCCAGCTGATGGACGGCCCGGACCCCCTGACGGCGCAGGGCGTCCCGTGCGCCTTCCGCGAGTACGAGGTGTGGCGCGACGGCGGCTGGCAGCGCGTCGAGGGCGGGATCCCCAGGAGCACGGACCGGATCCGCTCCGTTACCGGTTGAGCTCGCGCACCGGCGAGGCACGGCCCGCCAATTCGAGCGGTGCCCCGATGTCCCGATTCCGCGAGCCGCCCCCCGGATCGCCGTCACCGGAGACCACGCCCGAACGATGTACCGTGCGGCCATGACGACGAGAGGCCCTTCCTCCGGCTACCTCGCGACCGGTCATCCCTTCGACCGGAGAGGCTCCGGGTCGAGGCAGGTGGTCGTGCTTCAGGGGCTGACGTTCGACAGCCGGCCGATGGGCCGCTGGGCCGGCTTCACCCTCGGAGCGTACGAGCCGCTCGAACACGATCACACGATCACGCTCGTCAATCGCCGGCCCGGCGTCGCTGCGGGCACGACGATGGCCGACCTTGCGAGCGACACGGCGGCGATGATCCGCTCGACGTTCGACGGTCCGGTTGTCCTCGCAGGCGTCTCGACGGGAGGGAGTATCGTCCTCCAGGTCGCGATCGACCACCCTGACGTGGTCCGGCGGCTCGTCGTCCACTCGGCTGCACACACGCTCGGGCCAGAGGGGCGGCGGGTGCAGCGCGAGGCCGCCGAACGTGCCCGCCGCGGCGACTGGCGGGGGGTCGCGAGCCTCATGCTGGCCTGGGCGCGTCCCCCTCGGGGCCTGAGGCACCTCGCCTTCCCGCTGATCGCGCCCATCGGCGTGCTGACGCTGGCGGCCGGACACCCCAAGGACCCATCGGACTTCATCGCCATGATCGAGGCTGAGGACGCCTTCGACTGCCTCGATGGGCTCGGCCGGATCCGGGTGCCGACCCTCGTCGCGGCCGGCATGGACGATCCCGGCTACACGCCACGGCTCTTCCGCGCCACCGCGACCGGCATTCCTGACGCGCAGCTCGCGCTGTACGAGGGTATGGGCCACCCCGCAGCAGGCCCCCAGTTCCGCGCGGACCTCGTTCGCTTCATCCGGGATGGTATGCAGGACGCTTCATGATCAGCCAGCGAGGGCCCGAACTGATCGGTCTCGGTTAACGAGAGGTACTCGAACAGGTCGCGTGCGTCGGTGGCTCGGAGCGGCCGGACGATGAGACGTTCGGCCTGGACCTCCATCATCACGGGGTCGTCGAAGCGATCCTCGTGAGCTTGCTGGCGATGGCCGTCGTCCACGTATGGTTCTCCTCCTCGGGCCGATGGTCGCCGCCGACGGGCGACGGGCCCACTGGCGGCCCGCGACGGTCGCCTATGCCCGGAAGAGGGCGCCGGATCGCGCTACGATGCGACCGTGATCGACCTCGTCCTCACCCTCATCGGCCCGGACCACCCCGGCATCGTGGACTCAGTGGCGGAGATCGTGGACGCGCACGGCGGCAACTGGCTCGAAAGCCGGATGGCGCACCTCGCGGGCAAGTTCGCGGGCGTGCTGTGCATCGAGGTCGACGAGGAGCGTGCTGCGGCCCTCGAGGAGGCGCTTGGCAAGCTCGAGGCGAGCGGCCTGAAGGTCGTCGTCGAGCGGAGCGCTCCGGTCGAGGAGACCCGGCTGCACGCGATGGAGATCGACCTCCTGGGGCTGGACCGTCCTGGCCTAGTTCACGAGATCTCGGCCCTGCTCGCCGCGCACCGGATCAACGTTGAGGAGCTCGCCACCGATCGGACGACGGCCGCCAACTCCGGTGACCACGTGTTCCACGCCCGGGTCAGCGTCGTCATCCCCGAGGGGGCCGACGTTGCCGCCGTCCGCCGTGACCTGGAGCGCCTGGCCGGTGACCTGATGGTGGAGATCCGGCTGGCCGAGGCCCTGGGCGCCGCTCGCTAGAGCCTCCCCGTCGCGCCCCGACTCTCCCTCTCGAGCCGCCTGGGGCCGGATCACCGTCGTGTCGCGAGGGCTACCTGACGATGAAGCCGTCGATCGCGACCGTCTGGCGGCCGGGCGATGAGAGCACCTTGATCGTCAGCGTGTGGCGGCCGTGTTCTTGAACGTCTTCTTGAACACGATGCCTCGCGGGACGAATGACGAGCGCCACAGGTTGACGCGTGCCACCTCGCGCCCGTCGATCAGCACCACGGCGCGGCCGCGCGTGGGTCCCAGCGGGCCGACCCACTTGACGGACGAGCCGGTGAACGTGAAGGTCGCCGTCGCCCCCGGGTCCTTGGACCAGGCGACCCTGCCGCCCATGTAGCCGGCGTGTGGAGCGCTGTCCCAGCCGCCGCGGTATCGGATCGTCCGACTCCGCTCCGACACCGTCCCGGTCACGGGCGCCCGGGTCGGGGCCGGTGTGGGCGCGGCCTTGGCCTTGGGTGAGGGCGTCGGCGCAGGTGTGGCGGCAGGCGCCACCGAGGGCGTCGGCCTGGACGTGGCATTAGGCGATGGCGTCGGTGTCACGATCGGCGTGGCGACGGGCGACGGCGTTGCGACCGGCGACGGGGTAGCGACCAAGGTCGGCCTGGCCGTCGGGGCAGGCGACGGCGTTGCGGTCGGTGAAGGCCTGGCCGCGGGCACGGCGGTCGGGGTGGCGCTCTTCGCCGGCGCAACGTGGTGTACGGCGGATCCGGGTTGCGTCCCGGTCACGGCCCGCGCCTCCGGTCGCGGCGGGGTCGGCAGCGTCAGCTCGCCGAGTGTCGAAGCGGAGTGCAGGATGCCGACCGGCAGGTACGCGGCCGCCCACGCCGGGTCGTCGTGGAGTCGCAGGTCCACCGAGAGCCAGTTCGCCGTTCGAGCCGTGGCCGCACCAATCGCGGGCACGTCGAAGGCGACCGACTCGCCGGGCTCCAGGGCGTCCGCGAGCGGAACGGCGAGCAGCACCACCGGGGCCTTCTCCGCGAGCTCGACGGATGTTGCGGTCACGGTGAGGGTCGTCCGTGCGTCCTGGATCTCGTCCTCGCTCGGGACGGAGGAGGCCCAGTCCGGCATGGCCGGGATCGCCTTCCGGCCGGTGTTCGTGATCCGGACGGTCACGCCGCTGCCATCGGGGCCAGGCTCGACGGTCACCCCGACCGCGCGGTCGCCCCAGACGCGGGCGTCCGCCTGCGGGATCTCGATCCGGTCGGATGGCGGGAGGGCAGTGCCCTTGACGTCGTGCATCGTGACCTGGAGCAGGTAGCGGCCGGGCTGGCGCGGCGTTGGCACCGCCAGCGTGATCGCTTCGGCCTCGGAGCCGGAGCGCCGTGTCTTCACGGTCAACGGCTTGGCCGCGCTCGCACCCCTCGCTCGCGGCGACCATCTCGGCGTCGAGGATGACCGGCACCCACGTGGCCACGAACTCGAGGCGGGCGGGGATGGCACCGCCGGTCCACCGGAGCTGGACGGTCGCCCGCTCGCCGCCGTTGAGCCCGTCACGGACCACGGGGGCGGAGAACTTGATCGAGCGGCCCCGCAGCGTCTCGAGCCGGATCGAGTTTGCGATCCGGCTCACACGCTCGCCCCAGGATCCGGACGAGGACCAGTAGCGCTGCATTGCACGCAGTGTCGGCCGCCCGCTCCACCACCGGCCGCCCGGGGTCAGGTACGCCCGCTTCATGAACTTCGCGACGGCGTCGATGCCCGAGGCGTAGCCCCGGAAGGCGCTCGCGTAGCGGCCCGGGTCGCGGTCGTAGGCGTTGTAGCCGAACAGGTTCTTCTTGTACCTCGAGATGCTGCTCGTCCCCCAGCCCGATTCGTGCATGGCGGCCGCCAGCAGGAAGCGCGCGTTGACCCCGTGCTTCTCCTCGGCCGCCATGAAGGCGGCGCCCAGCGCCGGGAGGGGCGTGTTGGCGCGCAGGTACTCGTCGATCGCCCAGGCGGACGTGCCGCTCCGCGACAGCAGGTTCGTGTCCAGGGTGATCTTGCCGCCGACGTGGTACTGGCGCGCCCGCGGCAGGGCGGCATCGGCGACGGGAGCGGCCACGCCGGCCAGGATGACGGCGGCGAGCAGGGCGGCGAGCAGGGTTGGGAGGCGGCGGGCAGGCATCGTCCATGACCGTCGCCTGAGCGCACCGGATGTTCAACCGCCCGATCCTCCCAGCACGGGGCGTCGATGGGGCTACCCCGGGCGCGCGTGGAGGCGCAGTGAGCGGCGGACACGCGGCGGGCGCGTGTTCCTCATCCGCCGCCCACCAGCGGGGCGCGTGGGCGCCCGCCAGGCTGCGCTTGCCCAGGACCTCAGTCCAGCGACTCGACCGCCGCGCGCTCGATCGCCAGCCCCTTGCGGTGGCGTGCGAAGAAGGCCTCGAACCCGGCCACGTCGGCCGGATCGGGGGCGATGGCCGTTCCCATGCTCCCGGAGATCCGGCTGTCGAGGTAGTCCGGCAGCGACTGGTCTGCCTCGGACCGCAGCATGTAGGCCGCCAGCACCGCCATGCCCCAGGCACCGCCCTCGCCCGCGGTGGCCGGGATCCCGACCGGGACATCGAGCGCCGCGGCCATCATCCGCTGGCCGGTGTCGCCGCCCTTGAAGAACCCGCCGTGGCCGCGGATCTCCTCGATGACCACGCCCTCCTGCTCGGTGAGGATGTCGAGGCCGGTGCGCAGCGAGCACAGCGACGCGAAGTACTGGGCGCGCATGAAGTTCGCGAGCGTGAGCCTCGCGTCCTCGTTGCGCGCGAACAGGGGCCGGCCCTCGGTGAAGCCGGTCATGTGCTCGCCCGACACGTAGTTGATCGCGAGCAGGCCGCCGGCATCCGCGTCCGCGGTCACGGCGAGCGGCAGGAGCCGGCCGTAGAGCTCGTCCGCGCTGACGTCGGCGCCGAGCACACGGCCCACCTGTCCGAACAGCGACACCCACGCGTCGAGGTCCGACGTCCCGTTGTTGGAGTGGGCCATCGCGACGGGAGAGCCATCGGGCGTGACGACGATGTCGATCTCCTCGTGCACCCGCGACAGGCTCCCCTCCAGCACGATCATCGCGAAGATCGAGGTGCCGGCGGACACGTTGCCGGACCGCGGCCGGACGGCGTTCGTGGCCACCATCCCGGTGCCCGCGTCACCCTCGGGCGCGCACAGCGGGATCCCTGCCTCGAGCGTGCCCGACGGGTCGAGCAGCCCGGCGCCCTCGGCCGTGAGGGTTCCTGCGGACGCGCCGGCCGGCAGCACCGCGGGCAGGATGTCGCGCAAGGTCCAGCCCAGGTTCCGGGGTGCGACCAGCGCGTCGAAGGCCGTCATCCGGGCGACGTCCCAGTCCCGGGTCACCGGGTCGATGGGGAACATGCCCGACGCCTCGTCCAGGCCCACCACGTGCTCGCCGGTGAGGCGCCAGTGGACGTACGCGGCCAGCGTCTTGAGGTGCACGAGCTGCGCGAGGTGCGGCTGGCCATCGAGGATCGACTGGTACAGGTGGGCGATGCTCCAGCGCTGGGGCACCGCGAAGTCCAGCAGGGGCGTGAGCTCGGCGCAGGCCTGGCCGGTGATGTTGTTGCGCCATGTGCGGAACGGGACGAGCACCTGGCCGTCACCGTCCAGGGCGACGTAGCCATGCATCATGCCGCTGATGCCGAGCGCGGCGACGGTCCGCAGCTCCAGCCCGTAGCGGGTCCGCACATCGTCGACGAGCGAGGCGTAGCACGCGGCCAGACCCTTCCAGACGTCGGCCATGTCGTACGTCCAGACGCCGTCTCGCAGCTGGTTCTCCCAGGCGTAGGACCCGGAGGCGAGCGGGGTGGTGTCGGGCGCGATGAGCGCCGCCTTGATCCGCGTGGACCCGAACTCGATGCCCAGGATCGCGGCACCCGCCTCGATCAGCTCCGCCGCGCCGCCCGTCTGCTCGCTCACTTCGACCACTCCTTCGGGGCGGGCTCGGTGGCCCCGCCCATCGACTCCCTATGGTCGCACCCGGCAGACGCCGCCGGAGCCCGCCCATGCACCGCGACGGGTCCGCCGCCGGGCTACGATGGCCGCCGACCCCATGGTCAGGAACGTGCAGGAGGCGGACGGGTGACGGTGCAGTCGGGACGCTGCGAGGCCTGCGGCCTGGAGGCGCACGGCGACGCCCCCTGTGCGCCCCGGCCGCTGCCCGAGATCGAGATCGTCTCGAGCGGCCCGTGCAACTGCCTGCCGGAGGCGCGGAGCGACTGGGAGGCGTGCGCGCGGTGCGGTCTGCCGCAGGCGCCGGGCAAGGCGTGGTGCGGCTTCTGCGGCAGCCGGTGGGTATCCGAGCCGGCCGGCTGAGGCGCCGATCGCTCGCGGTGAAGCGACCCCGTCCGGGCCGTTCGCCCCTTGTGCAACGGATGGGGCTGATCCAGCGTCTCAGCGGCGTGATCGGAGTGTGAGATGTCTCGGAAGATCGCCGGACTGCTTGTCGCCGGACTGGTCACGCTGGTCCTCGGCCTGGTCCTGGGTGCGTCCCAGTGGGGTGTCGCGCTGATCGTCATCGGCGCCGTGCTGCTGGCCGTGTTCTACTCCGTCGCCATGGCGAAGGCCAGGCGCACCAAGGGCTTCACGTGGGACGTCAACCCAGGGGCGGCGCGGCGCGAGGCGCGTCGTGAGCGTGAGGCGCGTGAGCGCGAGGCTGGGCACACCAAGGACACCTAGTGTCCCTTACCGCTGATTGCTGACCGCTCATGGAGCTCCCGGGATGCCGGCGTCCCGGGCCGCGTCCTCGGCCGCGTGATCCCTGTCCGGATCAGGATCGGCCCCTCCACGCAGGGCTCGGGACCTGGGACCCGGGTTGACCGCGTGAGCTCCTCGTGGAGATGCCCAGCCTGATCCAGGTCCGGATCAGGCTGGCCCGCCGTCGCCCGGGTGTCCGGTCCGAGGCCGGATCAAGGTGCCAACCGGTGAGCGAACAACGGAACGGGACACCAAGGTCTGTTCTCCCGCGAGGTTGGTGACCCTGGGCGACCGCTGCCGGCGGGCGCCACGGGCCGAACCCCGGTCACCCGGCAGGACTCGGCCACCGACATCCCACGGCCGACGTCGCCGTATCCTGTGTCCGCCCACATCGAACCAGGAGGCCGGCCCGCGCCATGCGCTTCGTCCAGGACGTCGTGCCCCAGTACGACCTGACCTACTCCGACGTGTTCATGGTGCCGAGCCTGTCGGCCGTCCCCTCGCGCCTCGACGTGGATCTCACCACGCCCGACGGCCTGGGCACGACCATCCCCGTGGTCGTGGCCAACATGACCGCGGTCGCCGGCCGGCGGATGGCGGAGACCGTCGCGCGCCGCGGCGGCCTCACCGTGCTGCCCCAGGACATCCCGCTCGACGTCATCTCCGAGAACCTGCGCTACCAGAAGAGCCGGCACCCGGTCTACGAGACCGCGATCACGCTGGGCCCGACCGAGACCGTCGGCGCGGCGCTCAACCTGATCCACAAGCGGGCGCACGGCGTGCTGGTGGTCGTCGATGACGACCGCCGGCCCATCGGCATCTTCGCCGAGCGCGACGCCGCTGGCTTCGACCGGTTCACCCAGCTCAAGAACGTGATGACAGGTGACCTCGTCCTCGTGAACGCACGGTCCGGCCTCGAGGAGATCTTCGAGCTGCTGGGCGAGCACCGGATCAGCGCGGCCCCCGTGGTCGATGACGACGGACGTCTCGTTGGCGTGGTCACGCGCCGCGGCGCGCTCCGCTCGACGATCTACCGCCCCGCCGTGAACGCGCGCGGCGAGCTGATGAGCGCGGTTGCCGTCGGGATCAGCGGGAACCCGGCCGAACGCGCGGCCGCCCTCGCGGAGATGGGCGTCGACGTCGTCGTCGTCGATACGGCGCACGGGCACCAGGCCAAGATGCTGCGCGCCATCGAGGCCGTGCGCGGCGTCGTCGGGCCGCTGCCGGTCGTGGCCGGCAACGTCGCCACGCCCGAGGGTGCGCGGGACCTGATCAGCGCCGGCGCCGACATCGTCAAGGTGGGGATCGGACCGGGCGCGATGTGCACGACGCGGATGATGACGGGCGTCGGGCGGCCGCAGTTCACCGCCGTCATGGAGTGCGCGGACGAGGCGGCGAAACACGGCAAGCACGTGTGGGCCGACGGCGGCGTGCGCTACCCGCGGGACGTCGCGCTCGGCCTGGCGGCGGGCGCGGCCTCAGTCATGTTCGGCTCGTGGCTCGCCGGCACGTACGAGAGCGCCGCCGACACCCTGCGGGATCCGGAGGGGCGCCTCTACAAGGAGAGCTTCGGGATGGCGTCCAACCGCGCGGTCCGCAACCGGACCCGTGCCGAGACGCCCTTCGAGCGCGCCCGCAAGGAGCTGTTCGAGGAGGGGATCAGCACGTCGCGGATGTACCTCGATCCCGAGCGCCCGGGGGTGGAGGACATCCTGGACCAGGTGGTGGCCGGGGTGCGCTCGTCCTGCACGTACGCGGGGGCGGGCACCATCGCGGAGTTCCACGAGCGTGCGCTCATCGGGATCCAGAGCGCGGCCGGCTACGAGGAAGGACGACCCCAGCCGACGTCCTGGTAGGGGCGCCGGCCATGGTGGATCGACCGACAGTGACGGGGACGGACATGACATCGAGCACGATCTGCAAGGACGAGTCCCGCTGATGCCGCCGCAGGACGACAACGCGGCCGACCCCGCGCGAGCGCTCTCGGAGGCGCTGGAGGATGCCCTCGCCAGCGTGCACGACCGCGGCGCCGCCCCCGCGCCCGACAGCGTGGACCACCGCTGGCTCGCCATCGGCATTCGGCTCGGCCTCGAGCGGCCCGGCCACGCCCGCCATCTGCTCCAGCTGCTCGCGACCGGCGATGGCGAGGTTTCGGCGGCGGCCCCCTCGGAGATCGCGGGAGACGCGGCCGCGGACACCGGCGTCGCAGGGGCCGCAGATCCCGGCGAACACCCGGCCGATCGGGACGACCCACCGGCTGCGTCGCGGTTCCTTGCCCGGTCGGCCGCGATGCCCATCTCGCAGATGGCGGCCGTGGGCCCGGACGTGGTCTTCGGGTGGGCCGCCGAGCTCACGCCCGCGCAGGTCCTGCGGATCGGGTCCGTCGTCAGCGAGATGCTGGCCGAGGGTGCCTCCGCCGACATCGGACGGGGCCTCGGCCTCGCGTGGGACGGTGGCACGCGGATCCCGAGGCCGGAGCGGGACACCCTGTTCGAGGACTTCACCCAGCTCGAGATCACGGTGGCCGAGGTCCTGACCGGACGCGACCTGCGCTCCACGGGTGCTGCACCAAAGCCCCAGGGGTTCGGGGCCTTTGCCCAGCTGTTCAGCCCCCGCGCACAGGGGCCCTCGGCAGTCGCCGCCGCGATCGAGGCCGCCGGTGATCCCGGGCGGTATGGCCTGGTGGCCCTCTGGAACGCCTGGATGGCGATGCGCTACCGGTCGGCGATGCCAGCCTCGACCTTCGAGCTGCTCGTCCGGCCCTGGGTGACGGTGGTGGGCCGGCTGCCCGATCGCTGAGGCGGAGTCGCGGCGGAGTCGGGGCGGACTCGGGTCAGCCCTCGCGTTCGGGCTCCACCTCGACCTCGGGGGCGGCCGCCGGCAGGAGCGGCAGGCCATCCTCCCGGTTGGTGCCCATCAGCCCGACGCGGTGATAGACGACGAGCTTCTCGCGCGTGTCCGCGATGTCGAGGTTGCGCATCGTCAGCTGTCCGACGCGGTCCTGGGGCGTGAAGAACACCTCGTCGCCCTTCTCCATCGTCAGGCGCTCCGGGTGGTAGGTGAGGGCGGGACCGGTCGTGTCCAGGATCGAGTAGTCGTTGCCGCGCCGGAGCTCGAGGGTCACCTCGCCCGTGACGGCGCGTGCGACCCACCGCTGGGCCGTCTCGCGGAGCATCAGCGCCTGCGGATCGAACCAGCGGCCCTGGTAGAGCAGCCTACCCAGGCGGCGCCCGTTGCTGCGGTACTGGTCGATGGTGTCCTCGTTGTGGATGCCGGTGACCAGCCGCTCGTAGGCGATGTAGAGCAGCGCCATCCCTGGCGCCTCGTAGATGCCGCGGCTCTTGGCCTCGATGATGCGGTTCTCGATCTGGTCCGACATGCCCAGGCCGTGCCGACCCCCGATGACGTTGGCCTCGGTGAACAGCGCCAGCGGCGTCTCCAAGGCGCTGCCGTTGAGCTCGACCGGCTCGCCGTCGTCGAAGCGGACCCGGACGGTCTCCGGCTGCACGTCGACGTCCGCCCGCCACGAGGCCACGCCCATGATCGGGTTGACGATCGACACCCCCCGGTCGAGGAACTCGAGGTCCTTCGCCTCGTGGGTGGCGCCCAGGATGTTCGAATCGGTGGAGTACGCCTTGTCGGAGCTCATCCGGTACTCGAGGCCGGCGCCGTCGAGGTAGGCGGACATCTCGGCCCTGCCGCCCAGCTCGTCGATGAAATCCTGGTCCAGCCAGGGCTTGTAGATCCGCAGCTGCGGGTTGACGAGCAGCCCGTAGCGGTAGAACCGCTCGATGTCGTTGCCCTTGTAGGTGCTGCCGTCGCCCCAGACGTGGACGTCGTCCTCCCGCATCGCCGAGACAAGCATCGTCCCGGTCACCGCGCGGCCGAGGGGCGTCGTGTTGAAGTACAGCTGGCCCGCGGTCGAGATGTGGAAGGCGCCGGACTGCAGGGCGGCGATCCCCTCGGCGACCAGCTGCGGCCGGCACTCGATCAGGCGGGCGCGCTCGGCTCCGTAGGCCAGCGCCTTGCGCGGGATCGAGTCGTAGTCGTGCTCGTCGGGCTGGCCGAGGTGGGCCGTGTAGGCGTAGGGGATCGCGCCGTGCTGGCGCATCCAGTGCAGGGCGGCGCTGGTGTCGAGCCCTCCAGAGAACGCGATGCCGACCCGCTCGCCGACGGGAAGATGCTCGAGGATGTTCGACACGGGCTGGTCCTTCGGCATGGATCGGGCGGTTGGTCGACGGGGCGGCGGCCCGTGGTCCCTGCGCACCCGGGCTGCCCGTCAGGCTATCGCGCACCGTCCTCGCCCGCCCGACCTGCCGGTAGAGTGAGGCGGTGTGAGCGAGGAGACGATCGATGACGCGACCGATACCCAGGCATCCCGCCGCCGCGGATCCGGTCCCCGTTGGCGGCCCGCGCTCGCGCAGCGCGCGCGACCCGCACCTGGCCCGGGACGAGATCCTCGCGCTGCTGCGCGAGGCTCCGGGCCGGATCGCCGGCGCGGCCTCGCGCGTGCCGGCCGCGGACCTGCGAACGGCGCCGGCTCCAGGCGAGTGGTCCATCGTCGACATCCTGGCCCACCTGCGGTCCTGCGCCGACGTCTGGGGCGACCCGATCGGCGTCATCCTCGCGGAGGACCGGCCCACGATCCGCGCCGTGAGCCCGGCGACCCGCCTGCGCGGGACGGACTACCGCGACCAGGCGTTTGATGTCTCGTTCCGCGCCTTCTCGGAACAGCGCGCCGACCTCATCGCGACGCTCGAGCCCCTGTCCCCGGAGGCCTGGGACCGGTCGGCGATCGTCACGGGCGCCGGCGCCGTCCTCGAGCGGACGCTGCACTGGTACGCGCTCGGCCTGGCTGCCCACGAGCGATCGCACGTGAAGCAGATCGTGCGGCTGACGGGAGGCGGGTAGCGGGGGCCTCACCGGGTGGCCGGCGAGCTCACGCATCCATGTGCGAGCGTACGGCACCATAGCGGGCAGCGGTCCACGAGGCGACCACAGCCCGACACCGCCGAACCGGGAGATCCGCTGCATGTGCGGTGTCTTTGGCTACGTGACCGACCGGGATGCGGCGCTCGGCCCGATCCTGATCGAGGCCGCGCAGCGCCTCACCTACCGCGGCTACGACTCCGTGGGCGCGGCGACCTTCGGGGACGGCACGATCGACCTGCGGAAGGACGTGGGCAAGGTGGACGCGGTGGCGGCGCGCCACGGCTTCGCGGAGATGCGCGGGACGCGCGGGATCACGCAGCTGCGCTGGGCGACGTTCGGCGAACCGTCACAGGTCAACGCCCAGCCGCACCTCGACTCGGATGGTGCGATGGTCGGGGCGCACAACGGGAACGTCGTCAACAACGCCGAGCTCCGCCTCCAGTTCCAGGCCGAGGGGATGACGGTCCGCTCGGACAACGACGGCGAGAGCTGCGTTCACGCCGTGGAGCGCCACATCAGGGGCGGCCACGAGATGGTGGACGCCATCCGTCTCGCCTACGGTGACCTGGAGGGCGACTACGCGTTCGTGATCGGGCGCGCGGACGACGACCGGCTGTATGCCTTCAAGAAGCGGTCCGGCCTGGTCGTCGGGATCGGCGAGGGCTTCACCTGCGTCTCGTCCGATCTGCCCTCCATCCTGCCGCTGACGCGGAACGTGATCAGGCCGCTCGACGGGGAGATCGTGACGCTCTGGGCCGATCGGGTCGAGGTGCGCTCGGTGGAGGACGGCAGCCTGGTCGACCGCCCGGTCGAGATCGTCACCGAGTCGATGGACGCGGTGATGAAGGGCGGCTACGCGCACTTCATGGCGAAGGAGATCCACGAGCAGCCGCAGGTCGCCCGGGAGCTCCTGCACCTGCTGGACGCGAGCGCGGACGTGGCGCCGCTCGTGGAGCAGATGCGGAGCGCCCGGCATCTCTACCTCGTCGGCTGCGGCACGAGCTTCCACGCCGCCTCGGCCGGTTCCGTGTATCTCGCCCAGCTTGCTGGCCGCGCCGCGATCCCGGTCCTGGCGCCGCAGTTCATCGCCCAGTACGCGCCGGCGGTTGGCCCCGGGGACGTCGGGATCTTCGTCAGCCAGTCCGGTGAGACCAAGGACGTGCTCAACGCCCTCGAGGCGGCCCAGGCCCGGGGGATGGCCTGCTTCGGCCTGGCCAACGTGGTGGGCTCCACCCTGACCCGCGCCGCCCGTCTGTGCCTGCCGCTCGGCTGTGGCTACGAGATCAGCGTGCCGGCCACCAAGACGTTCACCAACCAGGTCCTGACGTTCCTGTACCTCGCCTACCGGCTGGCGGGGCGGGACACGAGCCACCTGGCGCACGTGCCGGACCTGATGCAGCAGACGCTGGCGGCCGTGGCCGGCCAGGTCGAGGCGATCGCCGCCGAGATCAACGCGTGGGACAACCTGTACTGCCTGGGCTACGGCGCCACCTACCCGATTGCCCTCGAGGGCGCCCTCAAGCTCAAGGAGATCACCTACGCGCACTGCGAGGGGATGCTCTCGACGGAGTTCAAGCACGGCCCGCTGTCCGCGGTGACCGCCGGCTTCCCGATCATCTTCGTGGCCGGCCCGGCCGACATCCCGCTCATCATCAGCGGGATCAACGAGGTCCGGGTGCGCGGCGCACGGACCATCACGATCGCCGAGGAGGACGCGCGCCTGCGCGCCAACGGCGACGTCCTGGTGGCCATCCCGGAGTCCGACCCGCAGATCAACGCCCTGCTCGCCGTCCTGCCGCTGCAGCTGCTCTCGTACCACCTGAGCGTGCTCCGCGGCTTCGACCCGGACTTCCCGCGCAATCTGTCCAAGACCCTCACGGTGGACTGAGCGCGCCGCTCAGCCGGGACCCGGCTCCTCCGCAAGCGCGAGCGCGACGGCGTCCGCCTGGGGCAACGCCCGGCCGGCGTTCCAGGCCGCTTCGAACGCTTCCGCGTCCAGGGCACCTCGCAGCCGATCGAGGTACTCGGCGAGCTCGGGTTCCTCGTCATAGGCCATGTGAGCGCCGGAGGACTCCCGAATCCCAGCCGCGGCTCCCAGCAGGCAGGCGGCCCGGTCGAGGCGCCCACGTTCGACCTCCACGTACGCGACGTTCTCCAGCTGGTTGGCGACCGCCCCCTTCTGGCCGAGGTGGACCCAGCCGCCGATCGTCTCGCGGTACATCGCCATGGCCTCGTCGAGGCGTCCGCCGCGGCGGAGCGCATGGGCGAGGTCGCTGCGACCTGCGAGGGCGAACCGGGTGTCGCCGAGCTCCATGAAGCTCCTGATTGCCGCGCCGAAGGCAGCGACGGCGTCATCGGTCTGCCCTGTGCGCCCGAGCGTCCTCGCCTGGGCCAAGGTGACGGCCCCGATCACGTACGGGCTGCCGGACCTGTGGGCCGACTCCACACCTCGCTCGAGCAGGGCCGCCCCATACTCGGGATCGAAGGTGCTCAGGCTGGTGCCTGCGAACCCCGCGGCCATCGCCACAGCCCACCACTCGCCGCTGCGCTCTGTCAGCTCCACGGCCTGCTCGAAGACCCGCCGCACGTCCACGCCTCTCGGGCCCGGCCCGTCCCGCGAACACCATGGCGACGGCAAGGCCGACGACGGCCGCCTGTCTCGCGGCAGGATCGTCGCTCGTCTCGGCCAGGGCGACCGCGTCCTCGGCCCAGCCGAGCGCCTCGAGACCTCGTCCGGAAATCGCCCAGATGCGTGCGGCCTCGCCCAGCAGCCGTGCCGCGAGCGCCTGCTCGGCCCGGTCGGCGTCGGGACGATCCCTGACCCTCGATCTCGCGACCTCGATAGCGGCGACGATCCGGGCATCGTTGTCCTGGGAGATCACCCGGACGCTCCAGTAGCCCATCAGCGCGACGCACATCCGGACGGCTGTCCACGGCGCCGCCTCGAGGCCCCACTCCAGGGCAGCACCGAGGTTGTCGGCCTCGGCGTCGAGCCGGTCCAGCCAGTCCACCATGGCCGGGCCGCGGATCGGCCCCTGCGACTCGATCGCGAGCTCCGCATACGCGGCGAGGTGGCGGTCCGCGAGATCGGCCGCCTCGCCGGACTCGATGAGCTTCTCCCGTGCGTACTGGCGGATCGTCTCGAGCATCCGGTAGCGCGTCGTGGCGCCGCGATCCACGATCACCAGCGAGCGGTCGACCAGCCGCGTCAGGCCATCGACGAGATCCACGGGATCCATGCGACCCTCGTCGTCGCCGACGATCCGCGATGCCATCGGCACCGTCCAGCCGCCGGTGAAGATCGCGAGCCGCCGGAGGAGGCGGCGGTCCTCGTCGTTCAGGAGATCCCAGCTCCAGTCGATGAGCGCATGCAGCGTCTGCTGGCGCGGGACCGCGGTACGGCGCCCACCCGCGAGCAGGCGGAACCGGTCCCCAAGCCGCTTTGCGATGTCGTCGGGCGACATGGCCGACACCCGCGCCGCCGCAAGCTCGATCGCGAGCGGGATGCCGTCGAGGCGACGGCAGATCTCCCCGATCGAGGCGACGTTGGACTGGCTGAGGGCGAACGCCGGGTCAACGGCCACGGCCCGCGCGATGAACAGCTGGACCGCTTCGGTCGAGGCGGCGTCCTCGATGCCGGCAGCGATGCCAGGGATTGCGCCTTGGGCCCCGCCGATCGGTGGGCACGAGAGCGAACGCACGTGGAGCACGGCCTCCCCGGGGATCGCAAGCGCCTCCCGGCTCGTGGCCAGGATCCGAAGCCTCGGAGCGCTTGCGAGCAACCGCTCGGCGAGCCTCGCGGCCCCGTCGACGAGGTGCTCCGCGTTGTCCAGCAGCAGCAGCAGGTCCTTGTCGGCGACGAACGCCGTGACGACCGCCAGCGCCGGCACGCCCGGGACCTCGGGTGCGCCGAGCGCACGCGCGACCTCCGATGCGATCTGTGACTCATCGCCGAGCGGGGCCAGCTCGGCGAGCCAGACCCCGTCCGGGTGCTGGTCGAGGAGTTGGCCCGCGGCCTCGAGCATGAGGCGGGTCTTCCCGGTCCCACCGGTGCCGATGAGGGTGACGAGCCGGTGGCGCTCGACCAGCGCCGTGACCTCGGCCAAGTCCCTCTCCCTGCCGACGAAGCTCGTCAGCGCGACCGGCAGGTTGGAGCGGCGCGTGCTCAGCGAGCGGAGTGGCGGGAAGTCCCGTGGGAGGTCGGCAACGACCAGCTGGTAGACCTGCTCGGGCCGGTCGATGTCCCGGAGCCGGTGCGAGCCGAGATCGACGAGCTCCACCGACGCTCCGAGCCGGTCACGGGCGAGATCGGCGGCGACCGCGGAGCAGATGACCTGGCCGCCGTGCCCGATCGACAGGATCCTCGCCACCCGGTTGAGCGCGGGCCCGAAGTAGTCGCCATCCCGGGTCTCGGCAGCCCCGGCGTGGAATGCCATGCGCACCCGGAGCGGGCCGGTCTCACCCCAGGTCGCGTCGCGGAGTGCTCGCTGGGCTGCCAGGGCCGCGCCAGCCGCTTCGATCGGATCGTCGAACACGGCCAGCATCCCGTCGCCAGTCGTCTTGATCACGGAGCCACCGTTCCCATCGACGGCCACGCGCAGCAGGTGATCGTGCTGGGCGAGCGCCTCACCCATCGCGGTGCCCGCTCCTCCCAGAGCCGCGTGCTCCCCTCGATGTCGGTGAACAGGAAGGTGGACGGCGGACCCTCGACGCCGGTGCGCGATCCGGTTGGTGCAGGAGTGAGTCGCTCGGTCATGGGCTACGCCACGACCAGCTCATGCGCGCTGCCGCCACGCCTGGCACCGACGCGCGGGCACGGAGCATCAGCGGTACCGGGGTCGACAGACGCCGGGCTCATCGACCCGGGCGTTGGGACGCGCCACATGGCGGCCATCGTACTACAGCCGTCGTCGGGCCCCGGGCGTGCGCAGCGAGCCGCGGCGGACCGCTGCGGGCAGGGCGCCTCAGCCCTGGCCGCGTCTCTGCGCGCCCGTCGCGCCATGGGCCTGATACCCGGCCACGCGCTATGCTCCTGCCATGACCGACAAGGCCACGCCGCCCATCCTCGTCCTCGGGCGCGACACCTGCGACGACACCGTCCGCTCGCTCGCCCTGCTGGTGCGCCTCGGCGTCACGTTCACCTACCTGAAGGTGGACGAGGACGCAGCCGCCGATGCGTGGATCCGCCGCCTGAACGACGGCAAGTGGCGCACCCCGACGATCCTGGTCGGCGATCCGGACCGGCCCGGGATGATCCTGCGCGAGCCGTCCGACGCGGAGCTGCAGGCCGCCCTGGGTTTGGGCTGAGCAGCGGCGCGCGGCCCGCAAGCATGTGCAGATGACACTCGACCTCCGCGCTCGCGCCGATGCCCGGGACCGCCTGCTGGCGTCCCGCCTCGACGGGTTGATCCCCATGCTCATGGACCGGGCGGGTCTCGACGCCTGGGTGCTGGCGGCGCGGGAGTACAACGAGGACCCGGTGCTCCAGACGATGCTGCCGGCCACGTGGCTCGACACGGCCCGGCGCCGGACGATCCTCCTGTTCCTCCGCACGCCCGACGGGGTGCGACGGATGGCCGTCGCCCGGTACGACGTGGGCGAAGCGTTCCCGTTGGGCTGGGATCCCGAGACGCAGCCCGACCAGTGGGCCCGCGTCGCCGACCTCCTCGCCGAAGCGGATCCGGCGCGCATCGGGGTCAACGCATCGGAGGTGTTCCCGCTGGCCGACGGGCTCTCTGCTTCCGAGCGTGCGGCCCTCATCGACCGTCTCCCGCCGCCGCTGGCGTCGAGGATCGTCAGTGCCGAGGTGGCCGCGATCGGCTGGCTCGAGACACGCCTGACCGAGGAACGACAGCTGCTCGCCGACGCCTGTCGCGCCTCGCACGCCTACCTCAGGCGCGCCCTCTCCGCCGAGGTCATCACGCCCGGCACGACCACGATCGTCGACGTCGAATGGTGGTGCCGCGAGGCCATTCACCGCGATGGATACGGGACCTGGTTCCACCCGACCTGCAGCGTCCAGCGACCGGGCAGCTCCTCGCGGGACTCGTTCGTCCACAAGCAAGGTGCGGTGGTGATCGAGACCGGCGACCTCGTCCACCTCGACTTCGGCATCGTGGCCGGCGGCTACTGCACCGACCAGCAGCAGCACGCCTACGTGCTGGCACCGGGTGAGACACGGGCCCCCGGCGGTCTCGTTACGGGCCTGGCCCGTGCGAACCGGCTCCAGGACCTGCTGATGGCGCAGTTCGCGGCGGGCCGGACCGGCAACGAGATCCTGCGCGGTGCGCTCGAGGCCGCCGCGGCCGAGGACCTGGACGGGCTCGTCTACACGCACCCGATCGGCGTCCACGGCCACGCCGCCGGTCCGACGATCGGCCTGTGGGACAACCAGGTCGCCGTGGAGGGCGCAGGCTGACTACCCGGTATGGCCGTCCACCGCCTACTCCATCGAGCTGCAGGCCAGGGTCGCCGTCGAGGAATGGGACGGCCAGGTGGTCCAGTTCATGCTCGAGGAAGACGCCTGGTTCGACGGCGACGTCTGCTCCTTCCTCGACGGTCGCCAGACGGAGCTCTGGCTGATCTGACGCCGGGCATGGCCGCGCAGGGCGGTCGCGTCTCCTCCCGGCCGCACCTCCGCCGGTACCAGGCCGCACCCGGTCCCGGTTGACGCGGCGCCTAACCGAAACGTTGCCGTACCCCCGGTGGGACGCGTACCCCGCGCCGCCCCCCGTGAGGATGTCGACTTGCGGCCCCCGCCCAGGGTCGTGCGCGACAGCGAGCGGAGGAGACGAGGATGCCTGCTACCCAACGCGACCCGGTTCGCACACTGGTCCCGGCCGTCGGGCTCCTGCTGGTGCTGGGCCTGGCGGTCGTGCTCGGCCTCGCCTCTACGGCGGCGCCCACGGCCACCGATCAGCCGCCCGTCGATGCGGGTGCCACGGCCTGGATGCTCACGTCCACCGCCCTGGTGCTCCTGATGGTTCCCGGCCTGGCGATGTTCTACGGTGGCCTGGTCCGGACCAAGAACGTCCTGGGCACGATGATGCACGCCTTCGCCGCGATGGCGATCATCGGCGTCATCTGGGTCGTCATCGGGTACGCCCTGGCCTTCGGACCCAGCGTGATGGGCGGCTGGTTCGGCTGGGATCCCGGCCTCGTGTTCCTCCAGAGCATCGACAGCACGGTCGGCAGCAACGGCGTCCCGGATCTCGTCTTCGCCATGTTCCAGGGCAAGTTCGCGATCATCACCCCGGCGCTCATCGCGGGGGCGTTCGCCGAGCGTGTGCGGTTCCGCGGCTACGTCGTGTTCATCGCGCTGTGGAGCATCTTCGTGTACAGCCCGCTGGCGCACTGGGTGTGGGCCGCGGACGGCTGGCTGTTCCAGCTGGGCGCCATCGACTTCGCGGGCGGCACCGTGGTCCACATCTCGGCGGGCATCAGCGGCCTCATCGCGGTGCTCTACCTCGGCTCCCGGCGCGGCTACCCGCAGTCCGCGATGCACCCCAACAACCTGGTCATGGTGATGATGGGCGTCGGCCTCCTGTGGGTCGGCTGGTTCGGGTTCAACGCCGGCAGCTCGCTCACGAGCGGCGTCAAGACGGCCCAGGCGCTCACGGTGACCCAGGTCGCCGCCGCCGCCGGCGCCCTGGCCTGGATCTGCATCGAGGCCGTCCAGCATCGCAAGGCCACTGGTCTCGGCATCGCCTCGGGCATCCTGGCGGGTCTCGTGGTGATCACGCCCGCGGCCGGGGTCGTCCCGCCCGCCGGCGCCGTCGCCCTGGGCTTCATCGCCTCGGGCCTGTGCTACGGCGCCATCCTGCTCAAGAACCGCCTGGGCTACGACGACTCGCTTGACGTGTTCGGCATCCACGGCATCGCCGGCATCGCCGGCGCCCTGCTCCTGACCTTCTTCATCCGTGCCGGGGACATGCCCGCGGGCCGTGACACGGTCTCGCAGTTCGCCGTCCAGGCGCTCGGGGTGGCGGCAACGATCGGCTACGCGGCGGGCATCACGATCGTGCTGGTGATCCTCGTGCAGAAGGCATTCGGCCTGCGGCTGGGCACCACGGGCGAGATGGCAGGCATGGACCACGAGCTGCACGGCGAGCACGGCTACGGCCTGCTCAACCTCAACTAGCGAGCGGCTGGAGACACGCAGATGAAGCTGATCGTCGCAATCATCCAGCCGGACAAGCTGGAAGAGGTCCACCAGGCCCTGATCGCGGCCGAGATCTTCCGGATCACGGTCAGTCGCGTCACGGGGCACGGCCAGCAGGAGGACCCGGAGCTGTACCGGGGCGAGGAGGTCGTGCCCGGCCTCATCCCCAAGGTGCGGCTGGAGATCGCCGTCAACGAGGCCTTCGTCGAGCCCACGGTCAACGCCATCCTGGGGGCCGCGAAGCACGGCGAGGGCACCATCGGCGACGGCAAGATCCTCATCCTGCCGCTCGAGGACGTGATCCGGATCCGGACGGGCGAGCGGGGCGGGACGGCGATCTAGGTCGAGCCGTCTGCCCGGCCTCCCTGGTTTGCGATCGGGCTCTTGTGTCGGCGCCGTCGGCCCGTCATCCTCGCACTGGCCAGGACAAGACGCTAGCGAGGACCAAGGGATGGCAGACAAGTACAGCTTCCTCGTCATCAAGTACCCGCAAGCCGACACGGCAACGGCCGCGCTCGAGGCTCTCAAGGAGCTCTCCCACGAGAAGGTCGTGAAGCTCCGCGACGCGGCCGTGGTGACGAAGAACGAGAAGGGCAAGATCAAGGTCCACCAGACCAAGGACGACTCGATCGGCAAGGGCTTCATCAAGGGCGGCCTGATCGGAGTCGTGTTCGCCGCCCTGTTCGGCCCGGTTGGCTGGATCGCCATGGGTGCGGCGGCGGGCGGGCTGTTCGCGAGCTTCGACCGCGGGATCAAGAACAAGCTGCTCAAGGAGCTCGGCGAGAACATGACCTCCGCCGAATCCGCGCTGGCGATCCTCGTGGAGCATGCCGACTGGCAGACGGCGGTCGAGCGCATGAAGGCGCACGGCTTCGGCGGCCAGGTTGTCGTCTCCGAGATCGTCGCCGAGGACCTGGAGGAGGTCGAGAAGCTGCTCGAGGACCCGGCGACGGTCGCCTCGGTGCCCGAGGAGCTCGAGATCGCGGCCCCGGTCGCCGCGGAAGCCGCCGCCGTTGCGGCCGTGGAGGAGGCCGAGGAGCCCGCTGCTGCCGAAGCGCCGAGCTCCGGCGGTCGCACGCGCATCGACGACGTCGAGGGGATCGGCCCCGTCTATGCCGAGAAGCTCGCGGCGGTGGGCATCAAGACGACCGACGACCTGCTCGCGGCCGGGGCAAAGCCGTACGACCGGGAGAAGCTCGCCGAGTCCACCGGGATCAGCCCCAAGCTCATCCTCGAGTGGGTCGACAAGGTCGATCTCATGCGCATTTCGGGCGTCGGGTCGCAGTACAGCGACCTGCTCGAGGCTGCGGGTGTCGCCTCGCCGGCCGAGCTCGCCCAGCGGAACCCCGCGAACCTGGCCGTGACCGTGCAGGAGGTCGCCGCCGCGCGACCGGGCATCGTCCGTCGCGTCCCGGGCGAGGCGGAGATCGCGGGCTGGATCGAGGCGGCGGGCCAGCTCGACAAGGTCGTCGAGCACTGACCGTCGGAGCCTGAAGACACGGCACGTCCGGCCGCCCGGCCGTGCCGTGTCACCCTGCCAGCACAGCCTGCAGCCCGTGATCCGCGTGGGAGCATGCTTGGGTAGCATGGCGCCGTAGGCCAGTCGGCGCCCCATGCCGGCGGGTGGCAGCTGCCGAGGGTGCGACATGGATACGAGCGAGCCGCTTCGATGGCTGCTGGGCCGGGGGATCGCGCTGCTCGTCGGCACGGTCGTGCTGCTGGTGGTCTACCGCGTCGGCGTCACCGCGATCCATCGCGTGGTGCCCGCCGTCATCCATGCCCAGGCGACCCACCTCCCGTCGGGGTCGGGCTCTGAAGACGAGGTCGGCAAGCGGATCACGACGATCGAGGACCTCCTCCTCCGGCTCCTCCGCGTCGGGGTGCTGGCCGGGCTCGTCGTCATGGTGCTGGCCGTCTTCGGGTGGTGGAACCTCCTTGGGGGCATCGTCCTCCTCATCGCGGCCATCATGTTCGCCACCAGGGACGTCGTCCTGGACTACGTGATGGGGTTCCTGCTCCTCGTCGAGGGGCCGTTCTTCCAGGGCGACTACGTGGTCGTCAACGGACACCCCGGGGTCGAGGGGGTCGTCGCGGAGATCGGCCTGCGTCGCACCATCCTGCGCGACGGGATGGGGTCGTCGCATGCCGTCTCGAACGGACTCATCCGCCTGTCGTCCAACCGGACCCGGCTGTTCTCGGTCGCCGTGGTGGACTTCACCGTCCCCCGAGCCGTCGACCTCGATCCCGCCCTGGCCCTTGCGGCCCGGGTCGCAGACGAGATGCGTGGGGATCCCGCATGGGCGGACACGTTCCTCGCCGATGCCCCGACCGAGATCTCGGTGACGGGGATCGGCCTCGATGGACCCTCCATCCGGCTCCAGCAACGAGTCCCGACCGGCGCCCAGGGTCGCGTGGCGAGCGAGCTTCGCCGACGGATGATCGCCGCGATGGCCGCGGAGTCGATCGGGATGGGGCGGCTGGACACGCCCCCGCCGACCGTGGGCCAGCCCTCGGCCTAGCGGGACGGCGGGCAGGAGGGTCGGCGATCACGGTCGACCGCCGGCCCGGCGATCACGGTCGACCGCCGGCCCGGCGAGTCGGAACGGCCCTACATCGCGTCGAACGTCTCGGACACGAGGACGACCTGGCCCGAGGCCAGGACCGGGCAGCCCTTCGAGAGCTCCACGGCCGCATCGAGGCTGTCGGCCCTGATGACGGTGTAGCCGGTCGGGGCCGACGTGGCGTCCATGACCGAGCCATCCGGGGAGATCGCCCTCGAGCGCGACGTCGGGTTGCCGGGATCCACGACCGCCTCGCCCAGCTGCCCGTACCAGGCACCCCAGGCCGCCATGACCGTCGCGGTTTCCTCGGCGCTGGTCGGCATGCCACCCTCGCCGTGGTACGTGAGCAGGAAGTTCGCCATTGCCATGACCTCCACGTCGGCGGTGTCGCCGACGCCTCCGGTGGCGAGCCCGTCTGGCGCTCGCTCATGACCACGACGAACGGGCAGCGCCGGAATCGACAGGCGGTGTCCGGCTGGTGCGACCTTCCTCAGACGGGTGCCTCCAGGCGGCCGGCGTCTCGAGACCGAGCAGCGCCGCCAGCTCCGCCAGTGCGGCCCGCTCCGCGTCGTTGACCATGACGCCGCCGCGTCCCAGGAAGCCCTGGTCCTCCTTGCCGGCCTGGGCCACGGCGGTCGCGATCCCCAGCAGCCAGGCGCGGTAGGCCGACGCCTCGTCCGGGGTCGCCCCTGCGTCCACCGCGGCCACGGCCGACCGGACGACGCCCATCGCCCGATCCCGCGCGTCCGGTGCCGTCACGACCTTGCCATAGTCCGGAAACGCCCCGCCAGCCGCCGCCCGGTCGTCGAGCGCCTGGATGATCGACGCCAGGAGCGGGTGGGCGATGTGCTCCGATGCGCTCTCCAGCACGTGGTTCGCCATCGCGAACCCCTCGCTCGCCGTCTCCTCCTTGCGCCCGAGGCTGGACGTCGAGATCAGCACGGCGGCCGCCTCCAGGCCCTGCATGAGCAGCAGCTGGTCGGCCGGGTCGAACTCACCGATCAGGGTCATGTCGTCACCTCCGTGCACCGCCGGACGCGATGCGATGCCGTCGACCTTACCGCCGATTCCGCGGGGCCCGCCGATGCCGTTCACGGCATCATGGTCGTCATGCGTGACACGCCATGGCAGTGACGATGCGGGCGTTCGTGATCACGGGTCCCGGCGCCGCGGAGGTCCGTGACCTGCCGAGGCCGGAGCCCGGCGCTGGCGAGGTGGTGGTCGATGTCGAGCGGGCGGGTGTCTGCGGGACGGACGTCGAGTTCTACACCGGCGAGATGGCCTACCTCCACACGGACCAGGCCGCGTATCCGATCCGGATCGGTCACGAATGGGCCGGCACCGTCGCCTCGGTCGGGGATGGTGTGGATCGGTCGTGGCTGGGCCGTCGCGTGACCGGTGACACGATGCTCGGTTGCGGGACCTGCGGCCGCTGCACGAGCGGGCGCCAGCACCTGTGCGCGGACCGCTACGAGATCGGCGTCCGCCACGGCTGGCCGGGCGCCCTGGCCGAGCAGCTGCCGGTGCCCGTCCGGGCGCTCGTCACCCTGCCGGCGTCGGTCGGGCCGTCGGCGGGCGCGATGGTGGAGCCCGGCGGCAACGCGCTGCGCGCCGTGTGGGGAGCCGGGCTCGACGCCGGCGAGCGGCTGCTGGTGCTGGGGCCCGGGACGATCGGGCTGCTCGTCGCGCAGATCGCGACCGCGATGGGCATCGAGGTCCACCTCGTGGGCCGCAGCGAGCGGTCCCGGACCTTCGCGCGGGCGCTCGGCTTCGGGAACACCTGGACGCGGGACACGATGCCCGAGCTGCCCTGGGACGCCGTGGTCGATGCCTCCAACTCGGCGGGTCTGCCGGCCCTGGCGATGGACCTCGTCGAGCCCGGGCGTCGCGTGGTCTACATCGGCCTGGCAGGCCAGCCCAGCCTCATCGACACGCGCACGATGGCGCTCAAGGACGTGACGGCGGTCGGCGTGCTCAGCGCCTCCGGGGGGCTGGAGGGCATCGCCGGCCTGTACGCCTCGGGTGCCGTGGACCCACTGCCGCTCATCGCCGCCACGGTCTCGCTGGACGAGGTCGCCGGGGTCCTCGCGGGCAGTCGTCAGCCGGGCTGGGGCGACGCACCCAAGATCCACGTCGACCCGCGCGCCGGAGCCTCCCCCGGGGCCGCGCGGTGAAAGCCCTCGTCCACACCGGTCCCCTGCGGCTCGAGTACACGGACAGGCCGGATCCCGTCGCCGGCCCAGGGGATGTCCTGGTCCGGGTCGAGGCAGTCGCCATCTGCGGCTCGGACGTCCACGGCTACACCGGGACCACCGGCCGTCGCATCCCGCCCGTGATCATGGGTCACGAGGCCGCGGGGGTCGTGGAGGCGTCGGGGCCGGGCGCGCGAGGCGTGGGTCCCGGGCACGCGCGTCACGTTCGACTCCATCGTCTGGTGCGGCGATTGCCCGCCGTGCCGCGCCGGACGCACCAACCTGTGCGTGATCCGCCAGACGTTCGGCGTCTCGACGCCGGCGTTCCGCCGGGACGGGGCGATGGCCGAGTCACGTCGTCGTGCCGGCCCGCCTCCTCCACCGCCTTCCCGACGACGTCTCGTTCGACGCCGGGGCGATGGTGGAGCCGGCCGCGGTCGCGATGCACGCGGCGCGGATCAGCGGGATCGTGCCGGGTGACCTGGTGGTCGTCGTCGGTGCCGGGCTGATCGGCAACCTCGCGATGCAGGCGGGGCGGACGCTGGGCGCCGGTGCCGTCGCCATCGTCGACATCGTTCCCGAGCGCCTCGAGCTCGCCCGCCAGCTGGGCGCCGACATCGTGATCGACTCCTCCCGTGGCGATCCCGCCACGGTCCTCGAGCAGGCCACGGGGCGCCGGACCGCCGACGTCGTCCTCGAGGCGGTGGGCATCCAGGCCACCATCGACCTCGCGACGGCGCTCACGCGGCCGGGCGGGAGCCTGACGCTGATCGGCAACGTCAGACCGCGGATCGAGCAGGACCTCCAGGGCATCGTCTCGGGCGAGCTGACGGTGCGCGGCTCGTCGGCCAGCGCAGGTGAGTACCCGGACTGCATCGAGCGCATCGCGGACGGGCGCCTGCGGGTCACCGAGCTCGTCAGCCGCACACAGCCGCTCGAGGACGGCCTGGCGGCCTTCGAGGCCCTGCACCGTGGCGAGCCCGGGCTCATGAGGATCGTGCTTCACCCGTCGGGCCGCTGACGGCCCAGCCCACTGGAGTCCCAGATGCCGTTCGTATCGGAAGCCGAGGCCCTCAACGTCCCGTTGCAGGACCTCGAGGCGCTCGCCCGCGATGCCGGCGAGATGCCGTGGCGCCTCGCCCTGGTCGGGACCGCGGGCCTGCGCGTGACGTACCACGGCTTTCCCGCCGGGTTCTCCACCGTGCCCCACCGCCATCCGCACGCCGAGGAGATCTTCAAGGTCCTGAGCGGCCGGGCGCTGTTCACGATCGGTGACGAGCCGGAGCGCGAGGTGGGACCCGGCGAGCTCGTGCTCGCCCTGCGCGGCGTCCGGCACGTCATCCGGGTTGCCGATGACGCCGGCCCGATGATCATGCTCGCGGCGGTCGCGCCCAACGAGGATCGGCCGGACGAGACCATCGAGCCGGCCTGACGTTCGCCGGGCACCTGCGCGGACGAGGTGCGGGCGATCCTGCGCCGCTTCCCGGGCGCGAGCGCAGCGCTCAGCCGGCCTCGGCAGGCGTGAGGAACAGGTCCTCGGGGTAGCACCACGCCCAGTCATCGTCCGGCTGGGCCGAGCGGATGACGGGGTGCGCCGAGGCGCCCCAGTGAGCGGTCGCGTGCTTGCGCGGCGAGTCGTTGCAGCAGCGGACCTCGCCGCAGGTGAGGCACTGGCGCAGGTTGACCCAGGTGCTGCCCTCGCGGATGCAGTCGACGCACTCGAGCGGCGGGGATGACTCGACAGGCCCCAGGCCCTCGAGGTGGACGCATTGCCGGGGCAGGGGAGCGCCGCTCTCGTCGAGCGCGACCCAGGGGACGCTGGTGTTCATGAGCGCGATTGTGCGGAGTGCGGCGGTCGAGCGCAATGACCGTGTGATGAGCCGGTGCCGAACCGGTCCCAAGGCCCCCGGCTCGTCCGGCAAGTGGATCGCGACCGGGACGCTCGCCGAGGTGATGCGCTCCCAGGAGGCTGGGCGCAGCCGGGTCGGCTGACCAGAGCCATCGGTCTCGATCGGGGCCGGGATGGACTCCGAACCCTGCCATCACCCCGCCGACGAGCCAGGCTCGTTCGAGTGGTTATGCTGGCACCAAGGCGATCCCACCAGACACGATACGCAGGGGCTGGTCATGGCGAGCGAGTTCACGGGGCGCATCCTCCATGTGAACCTGACGACGGGGCACGTGGAGGTCGAATCCCCGCCCGAGTCCTTCTACCGGACCTACCTCGGCGGCTCCGCGATGGGGCTCTACTACATCCTCAAGGAGATGCAGCCGGGCACGGACGGCCTGGACCCGGCCAACGTCATGACCTGGATGGACAGCCTCCTGACCGGTACACCGATCGCGGGGCAGAGCCGGATCACGATCAACGCCCGCTCCCCGCTGACGGACGGCGTCGGCGACAGCCAGGGCGGCGGCTTCCTCCCCGCCGAGCTCCGCTTCGCCGGCTTCACCGGAATCGTCATCCGTGGCCGCGCCACCGAGCCTGTCTACCTGTGGATCCACGACGGCGAGGCCGAGCTGCGCCCCGCCGGTCACCTGTGGGGTAGGACGACGACGGAGACCGTCGACGCGATCAGGGCCGAGCTGGGCGACCCGCGGATCGAGGTAGCCGCGATCGGTCCGTCGGGCGAGAGGCTCGTCCGCCTCGCCGCGATCATCAACATGGGCAACCGAGCCAATGGCCGCACCGGCATGGGCGCGGTGATGGGCTCCAAGCTCCTCAAGGCGGTGGCCATCCGCGGCACGAACCGCAAGGCGCCGCTGGCCGATCCGGCGGTCCTCGGCAGGCTCGCTCGCTGGGGCTCCAAGGAGATCCCCAACAACGACGACGTCATCGGGCTGCGCAACCACGGGACCGAGAGCGTGCTCGAGGGACAGCACGCCGCCGGCGGCCTGCCGACGTTCAACTACAACGTCGGGCCAGTTCGACGGCTACGAGGCCATCAGTGGCGAGGCGATGACGGCCACGATCCTCACCGGCGCGGACACCTGCTACTCCTGCGCCGTCAAGTGCAAGCGCGTCGTGACCACCGAGTTCGACGGCCGGCCCGTGGAGCCCCGGCATGGCGGCCCGGAGTACGAGACCGCGGCGACGTTCGGCTCCTATTGCGGCGTGGACAGCCTCCCTGCCATCTCGCTCGCCAACCAGATCTGCAACGAGCACGGCCTGGACACGATCGGCACGGGCGCGACGGTCGCCTGGACGATGGAGTGCTTCGAGCACGGCCTCGTGACCGAGGCGGACCTCGGGTTCCGGGCGCCCTTCGGGGACGCGGCGGCGATGGTTCGCCTTGCCGAGATGATCGCGACCCGGGACGGCATCGGGGACGTCCTGGCCAACGGGTCACGCAAGGCCGCGGACATCCTCGGCAAGGGGCACGAGTTCCTGATCACGGTCAAGGGCGCGGAGGCGCCCGCCCACATGCCCCAGGCCAAGCGGTCGCTGGGCGTCATCTACGCGGTCAACCCGTTCGGCGCGGACCACCAGTCGTCCGAGCACGACCCGATGATCGAGGAGGGTGCCAGCGACCTGTACATGGGACGCCTCGCGCTGCTCGGCTTCGACGAGGTGCAGGCACTCGACTCGCTGGGGCATGACAAGGTGCGCTTCGCCCTGCGGACCCAGCAGTTCTACTCGTTCCTCGACACCGCCTCGCTGTGCCAGTTCGTGTGGGGCCCCGCGTGGTCGCTGTTCGGGCCGCAGGAGACGGTCGACTTCGTGCGGGCCGTGACCGGCTGGGAGGATTTCGACCTCGAGGAGCTGATGGCGATCGGCGAGCGGCGGCTGAACATGCTGCGCGCGTTCAACGCCCGCGAGGGCCTCGATCGCAAGGACGACAAGCTGCCCGCCAAGTTCTTCAAGCCGCTCACCGGCACCGGACCCACGCGGGGCGTGGCGCTCGACCACGCGGTGATCGAGGGCGCGCTGGACGAGTACTACCGGCTGGCCGGCTGGGACGTCACGACCGGCAACCCGACCCCGGACACGCTCGCGCGCCTGGGGCTCGCCTGGGTCCCGTAGAGCCGCTATCCGAGCCCGTATCATGCGTGCATGCCGGCAATACCGGCGACGTCATGAAGGGGAACAGGACAATGGGAACAGGGATTCCGGGCGCAGTTCGGCGCGCACTCCTGGTCGGTACCGTCGCGATCCTCGCGGCCTGCTCGGGTGCAGCACCCGGGACGGCCAGCCCAGCAGCCCCATCGGCTGCACCGGCGACGGTGGCGCCTGCTGCGACGCCTGTCGCCTCGGAGGCCGCGTCCCCGGCCGCCTCCGGCGATCTCATCCTCGCCACCACCACCTCCACCCAGGACTCCGGGCTGCTGGACGTCCTCGTCCCGGCCTTCGAGGCCGCGACCGCCTGCAAGGTGAAGACCGTGGCCGTGGGCAGCGGCGCGGCGCTCAAGCTGGGTGAGGAGGGCAACGCCGACGTGCTGATGGTCCACTCGCCGGCTGCCGAGAAGACGCTCGTGGAGGGCGGGTTCGGCGTGAACCGCCAGCTGCTGATGCACAACATGTTCCTGGTCGTCGGCCCGCCCTCGGACCCGGCCGCCATCAGCGGCATGACCCCGACCAAGGATGCGTTCAAGAAGATCGCCGATGCGAAGTCCACCTTCGTCTCGCGTGGTGACGGCTCGGGGACCGAGACGAAGGAGCTGGGGATCTGGAAGGCCGCCGAGATCACGCCCGAGGGAGACTGGTATGTCCAGTCCGGGCAGGGCATGGGACCCACCCTCCAGATCGCGTCCGAGAAGAAGGGCTACACGCTGACGGACAAGGCGACCTGGCTGGCGACGAAGGCGAACCTGGACCTGCAGGCGATGGTCGAGAAGGATCCCAGCCTGCTCAACATCTACCACGTGATCCAGGTCAACCCGGACAAGTGGCCCAAGGTCAACGCCGCGTGCGCCGCGGCGTTCTCCGACTTCGTGCTCTCGGCGGAGGGCCAGAAGATGATCGGCGAGTTCGGCGTGGCCGAGTTTGGCGAGCAGCTCTTCGTCCCCGACGCAGGAAAGGACGCGGACAACCTCATCACGCCCTGAACCTGAGGTTGGGCACACGGACGCCGGAGACCGCCGCACCGTGATCCGGGGCGCATCGTGACGAGCGACCTCGTCGAGATCACCGTGCTGTCCCTGGCGGTCTCCGGCTCCGCCACGCTCATCAGCCTCCTCATCGGGCTGCCGATCGGCACCTGGCTCGCCCTGCGGCGCTTCCGTTCGCGCCACCTCGTGCTGAGCGTCGTGAACACCGGGATGGCGCTCCCGCCCGTCGTCGCCGGACTGGTCGTGGCGATCCTCCTCTGGCGGAGCGGCATCCTGGGCGGGCTCGGGCTGATGTACACGCCGGGGGCGATGGTGATCGCGGAGGTCGTGATCGCTGTTCCCGTGGTGATCGGGCTCACGGCTGCCGGGCTCGGCCAGCTCGACCCGCGGCTCCACCTCCAGCTGCAGGGCCTCGGGGCGTCGCGCTGGCAGACCGTCTGGTGGCTGTGGCGCGAGGCGCGGCTCGCGCTCCTGGCCGCGATCATGGCGGCCTTCGGCAGCGTCATCTCCGAGGTGGGTGCGGCGATGATGGTCGGCGGCAACATCGCCCACGAGACCCGCGTGCTCACGACCGCGATCGTGCTCGAGACGGGTCGCGGCGAGTTCGGGAACGCGATCGTCCTGGGCTTCGTGCTGCTCGCCCTGGCCTTCATGGTCAACGGCGTCCTCACCTGGGCGCAGCAGCGGGGCCCGAAGCGATGACCGGGACGCCAGAGGACGGCAGCAGACCGACCGCGCCCGGCAATCGCCGTACGCCGTTGGTGGAGATCCGCGACCTGGAGGTCGTCCGCGGCGAGCGGCTCATTCTCCAGGTCGAGGCCCTGTCCGTTCAGGCCGGCGAGACGCTCGCGGTCGTCGGCCCCAACGGTGCCGGCAAGAGCACCCTCCTCCTCGCGCTGGCCGGCCTCCTGCGCCCCACGAGGGGCACCATCGTCGTGGACGGGCTCCCGCTGGCGCCGGGGAAGGAGCTTGCCTACCGGCGCCGGATCGGGCTGGTGTTCACGTCACCGCTGCTCCTGTCCACCTCGGTCTTCGGGAACGTCGCGGCCGGCCTGCGCTTCCGGGGGGTGGATCAGGCCGAGACCCGCGAACGCGTGGAGCACTGGCTGGAGCGCCTGGGGATCGCCCACCTGCGGGACCGTCCGGCCAGCCAGCTCTCGAGCGGCGAGGCGCAGCGCACCAGCCTCGCGCGTGCCCTCGTGCTGGAACCGCAGCTGCTCCTCCTCGACGAGCCGTTCGTGTCCCTCGACAGCGCGACCCGCGCCCAGCTCATCGAGGACTTCGAGCGGCTCCACGTCGGGACCCACGCCACGCGCGTGCTGGTCACGCACCACCTGCACGAGGCCGTCCGTCTCGGGGATCGGCTGGCGATCCTGCTCGACGGCCGCATCCGCCAGGTCGACACGCCGGAGCGGGTCACGGCATCGCCGGTCGACGAGGACGTGGCCGCGCTCATGAGCACCGAGGCTCGCGTCCGTGGGCGCGTGGTCGCGTCTGAGGACGGGCTCGTGGTGGTCGATACGGGAGCCGGTTCAGGCCAAGACGTCGAGGGGCGCGCCCGGCGGATGCTCGACGCGAACCGCTCGGAGGCGTCCGAACGGTAGCCCGTCATCGGGGCGGGACGGTGCCCCATGCAAGGTCATCGTGTCCCGCCACGAAGGCCTCCGAGAAGGACGATGCCAGCTCCTCGCGACCAGCCAGGTGGTAGCCGAAGAAGGCTGTCGCGAAATGCGCCATGCGCTCCACCATCCGCTGGTCGTAGATCATCATGTGATCCGGGCCGACGAACGAGATGAACGCCTTGTCGGACGTCCCAAGGTGGTCGTAGATCGCGGCGTTCTCCGGGTACAGCGTGTCCTGGGTTGCCGCCAGCATCAGGACGGGCCGGTCCACGGCTGCCAGCCCTCGCTCGCCGAACAACCACCACCCCTCGGCGGCCATCGGCATCGCGGCGCGGATCCGCTCGTCCGACATCGGCCGCCACAAGCCGTCCTTGCCGGGCGCGATCGCGTCCCCGGCTCGCTTGACGTACTTGTCCCACTCGAGCGCCGGTGCGCAGTCGTAGGCGGAGAGCTGTCCACCGGACAACCCGGCCATCGCATCGCCGGTCGGGCAGTTGTCGAGGTAGTACGCGGGATCGATGCGCGCCCCGCTCATGGCCAGCGCGTTGTAGCCGTCGAAGGAGTAGCCGGTGACGCCGGCGTGCTCGGTGTCCAGCATGCCCTCGAGACCGTCGGGCGGAGCGGACGCGACGCGGTCCAGTGCGAACAGGATGTCGAGCGGCTGGTCGATCATCTCGAGGCTCATCTTGGGATACGAGTCGAGCCCGTCGACGCTGACCCAGGCGAAGCCGTGCGTGACCACGTAGGGGGCGAAGAGGGTCGCTACCTTCGAGGACGACAGGATCACCGGGTAGGGCCCGCCGCTCGGGTCGGGCGGCGCGTCCGTCACGAACCCGGGAGCGCCCGCGGGCTCTGGGCTGGTCGTGGGCACGGTGGGCTGGACGGCGGGGTACCAGATCCGGATGGACACCGGCCGATCGTCGCGGGTGGGATCGAGGAGGGTCGGGAGCGAACGCATGCCCACGGTGTACAGGCCCGGCTCGGCCAGCGGGAACGCTCCGTGCTCAGGCGTGGAGGTGGGCCCGGGCGTGATCCGCCGTGGCGTCGCGACCGGCGCCGCCACCGGCGTCGCGACCCGCCGCCGCCGGCGTTCGGCAGTATCGGAGGATGTCGCCGGGGCGGAAGCGCAGTCCGCCAGCAGGAGCGCAAGCGCCACCACGACGAATGGCCGGATGGAGAGCGTGCCGGCCCGGTTGCGACCCGACATCACGCTGTCTGCACCAAGGACGCCACTGCCATGGGCGGCCGGGCGCCACGCAATCGGCAGCACCGGCCAGCGTGGCGCTGCTCGGTGTCGGGGGCAAGGGCCGGAGGTCGTCCTGCTCCCCCGGCAACCAGCAGCCCGACGCGCGCCCCGTTCGGCGGCGCGCCTCGTTGGCGCTAGCGGCGCACGGGCCGAGGCGCGCTCCGTCGCCCCGTCGCCAGCAGGGCGCACGTCGTGCCATCAGCCCGGCTCGCACCACTACCAGGTGGGTCGTCGCGACGAGGATCGCTCCCATCGTCGCCGTTGGACATCGACCCGCTGTCAGTGGCAGCGATGATCGGCCCGCGCCGCATCCGGGCAGCCTCGGCCCCGCTGACGTGGCGAGCGGCACGAGACCATCATCACCGACCGACTGACCGACGCCTTGGGCGCGGGCCGGCCGGTCTGCGGCCGGAGGGTCGCTGGGGTGCGAAGCACGCCGCGCCGATCCCGTATCCCGTGAAGAGCCAGGCGCCCCGGCATGGCCGTGGCCACGCTGGCGGTGTCGCTGGCGGCTTGGGTTCCCCAGGGCCGAGCGGGCAGCTCAAGGCGCCGTCTGGTACGACGATCCCGCATGGCGTCCACGGCATCCCAACCCGGGTCCAGGTGACCTGCGGCATCGAGACGACGGTCGCGAGCACCGAGGTGGTCTGCGCCTCCCGCGACGGCGTCACGTTCGATGTATCGGGGAAGGCGGGGTGGGTGTTCCTTGTCGGCTACGGCGACACCCAGGATGTCCTGTTCCTCCAGCAGGACCGCGGCTCGTTCACCTCGCGGGCGCCCCCGGGGGACGTCAGTCGTCGCGTGTGGCGATCCCAATGATCAGAGCATTCAGAGGGCTCCGGGACCATCGGCCACGCTGCGGATCGAGGACCCAGATGGCTGGTACCGATCGACCGAGATGGACCACACGTCCAGCGGCTGCGCGGATGACGCGATGCCGTCCCTGCCCGGGGGTCGTGGCATCGAGGTCCCGCCCATCGTCCAGGCTCGCTCGCGGATCCGGAACCTCGAGCCAGGCGACAGCATCGAGCGCGGTGGCTGGCCTGCGGACGAGGGCGTGGTCCGCGTCGTCCGCCAAGGTCAGGTGATCGGCGTGCTCCGCTTCCTGGAGGACGACACGGGCGGCTGGCTGCTCGATTGGGGTCACCTGTACTGCGGGCTGAGGCTCGACCCCGGTTGAGCGAGGTCACGACATTCAGGCAACCCGAACGGCGCCCCCCTTGTGCTGGTTGCCGTCGCCTGGCCGTTCGCCCTAGCCCGTCGCCACCTCGTCCAGCAGCTCGCCGTCCGGCCCGCGGAGCTCCAGCAGCACCGCGGCCATCCCGAGTGTGTGCGTGGAGCAGGACAGGCACGGATCGTAGGCGCGGACCAGGGCGGAGACGCGGTTGAGGGCGCCCTCCTGGATCTTGTTGCCGTCCACGAACCGCTTGGCCACCTGCGTCACGCCCCGCCCGATGGCGAGGTTGTTGTGGCCGGTGGCGACGATCAGGTTGGCCCAGGTCATGGCGCCGTTGTCGTTCACCTTGTAGTTGTGGATCAGCGTGCCGCGCGGGGCCTCGATGATGCCCGTGCCCTCGAGCTCGTTGACTCCGGCGTGGGCGCGGACCTTGGTCTCCAGGATGGCCGGGTCGTCGAGCAGCTCGGTCATGCGCTCGAGGGCGTAGGTCGCCTCGATCAGGCGGGCGTAGTGGTAGTGGAAGCCGCTCTGGACGATGCGGCCCAGCCGCGCGCGGTACTCCTCGAGCTCCACGTCGGCCTCGGGCGTCCCGCAGCGGTCGGCGACGTTGAGCCGCGCGAGCGGGCCTACGCGGTAGATGCCCTCGGGGTAGCCCACCGGCTTGAAGTACGGCGCCTTGAGATAGGAGTCCGTGAGGGACGCCTCGCCGATATAGGTCGCGTAGTCGGCCGGCTTCACCTGGTCGGCGACGATGACGCCCTCGGCGTCGATGAAGCGCAGGTTGCCGTCGTAGAGCCGCAGCGAGCCGTCCGGCCCGACGAGGCCCAGGTACATCGTGGGGAAGTTGGAGAACGACGCGATCTCCTCCGGGAAGGAGTCCAGCGTCTGCTTCCACAGCCCGAGCGCGTGCTTGACGATCGCCTTGGCCGCGGGCAGCTCCGCGAGCGTCTTCTCGCGGGCATGCGGGTCGAGCGGCGCGTTGACGCCGCCCGGCACGGTCCACGAGGGATGGATGCGCTCCTTGCCCAGCCGCTCGATCACCTGCTGGCCGAACTTGCGCAGTGCGATCCCGTCACGCAGCAGGTCGGGGTGCTCCTCGAGCAGGCCCGCGACGTTGCGCTTGGCCGGGTCGGAGTCCATGCCCAGCAGCAGGTCCGGCGCGGAGAGGTGGAAGAAGGACAGCGCGTGGCTCTGCACGAACTGGGCGCAATGGAGCAGCTCGCGCAGCTTCACCGCGGCGGACGGGATCCGCACGGCCATGATCTCGTCGCAGGCCTTGGACGAGGCGAGCAGGTGGCTCACCGGGCAGATGCCGCAGATGCGCGCCGTGATCGACGGCATCTCGTAGTACGGCCGCCCCTCGATGAACTTCTCGAACCCGCGGACCTGGGTCACGTGGAACTGCGTGTCGGTCACCTGTCCCGCGTCGTCGAGCCTGATCGTGATCTTGGCGTGTCCCTCGATGCGCGACACGTGATTGATGGTGACCTTGTTCATGGATGGCCTCCTGGCCTCCGCCGGCTGCGCCGTGGGCGCAGCAGCGGCGGGCTCGTGGCCCGTCGTGGCGCGGGACGCGCTCCCCGCCGTCGTCTTGGGTGTCGTCTTCCTGGTCGCCATGGCCTGCCCTACCCGAACCGGAGCTTGGAGCCGAGATCCGGTTCGCGGCCCTCGAGCAGCTCGCTGAGGACCATGAGGATCGCGTTGGGCTTGGGCGGGCAGCCCGGAACATGGATGTCCACCTTGACCGTCGAGCGAAGCGGCTCCGCCTGCTTGAGCAGGCCTGGCACGCCGTCCGTCGGGACGCCCGGTGTCGCGGTTGCACCCTCGACGTAGACACGATCGAGCAGCTTGCGGACGGGGATGCCGTTGCGCAGCGACGGCACGTTCCCCGTCACCGCGCAATCGCCGAGCGCCACCACGACCTTGCTGCGCGCCCGCGCCGTCTGGAGCAGCTTGACATCGTCCTGGCTGCTGACCGCACCCTCGATGACGGCCACGTCCACGCCCTCGGGCCACTCCTGCGCGTCGACCAGCGGGCCGAAGACGATGTCGGCCTTGCGCAGGACGGCGACGATCGACTCGTCGATGTCGAGGAGCGACATGTGGCAGCCCGAGCAACCGTCGAGCCAGCAGGTGCCGATCTTGACCTTGTCCATCACGCGCCCTCCCGCATCGAGGTCAGGCGGCTCACGACGACCCGGTGCTTCGTCATCTCCTCGACCCCCCATCCCTTCTCGGCCATCGCGCCCGTCGGGCAGGCCTGCACGCACTTGCCGCAGCTCGTGCAGGTCGTCGACTCGCCCCACGGCCGCATGAGCTCGGAGACGAGCTGCGAGCCGATGCCGCGCCCGGCGATGTCCCACACGTGCGCGCCCTCGATCTCGGCGCAGGTCCGCACGCAGCGCGAGCAGAGCACGCAGCGGTTGTGGTCGAGCACGTACCGCGCGTGAGTGGTGTCGACCGGCAGTCGTGGACAGCTGTACGGGTAGCGGACGTTCGTGACGCCGTGATCCTGCGCGAGCGTCTGCAGCTCGCAGTGCCCGGAGGACACGCACACGGCGCACACGTGGTTGCGCTCGGCGAACAGCAGCTCGAGCGCGATCTTCCGGTACGACTCGAGCTGCGCCGAGGTCGTGACGACCGCCTGGCCCTCCTGGACGGGGGTCGTGCAGGCGGGGAGCAGGCGCGAGACGCCCGACACCTCGACCATGCACAGCCGGCAGGCACCGACCGTGCTGAGGCCCTCCATGTAGCAGAGGGCCGGGATGTACTTGTTGTTCGCCCGTGCGACCTCGAGGATCGATTGGCCGGGGTTGGCCGCGATCACCTCGCCGTCGATGCGGACCTTCACCTTCTCGGTCAAGGCGATCTCCCTATCTCTCGGCGCTGCGGATGTCGCAGCGCAGGCAGCGGGCTGTCTCCTCCATCGCCGCCACCGGGGTGAGGCCGAGCGAGACCTCGGCGTTGGAACGCACCCGTTCGAGGGCGTCCATCTCGCCCGGCACATGCCGGGCGAGCTCGCTGGGCGTCTCGGGTGGCTCCATCTCGTACACGAACTCGGGGAACAGGGTCAGGAAGCGCTTCTGCCCCATCAGCTTCTTGTCGATGTTGCGGGCCGCCCGCTTGCCGTAGCCCATGGCGTTCGAGACGTTCGAGGCCCCGGTGATCAGGTCACCGCCGGCGTAGAAGCGCTCGCGGCTGGTCTCCAGCGAGTAGCGGTCGACATCGATCGTCCCCTCCTCCTTGACCAGCAGGCCGGAGGCCCGGCAGAAGTCGAGGTCGACGGACTCGCCGACGGCGAGGATCACGGTGTCGCACTCGAGGCGGATCACCTCGTCGGTCGGCACCGGCCGGCGGCGGCCGGAGGTGTCGAACTCGCCGGGCTTCGTCCTGACCGCCTCGATGGCCCGGACCTGGCCGTTGGCGTCGCCCACGATGCGATGCGGCGCGGCGAGGTAGACGAGCTTCGCCCCCTCGCGCTCGGCCGCCTCGATCTCCTCGGGGATCGCCGGCATGTCCTTGCGCTCGCGACGGTAGAGGATCGTCACGTCCGCGCCCATGCGACGCGACGTGCGCGCGGAGTCGATGGCGGCGTTGCCGCCGCCGATGACGACCACCTTCTTCCGGACGGGGACCGCCTGGTCGCGCGACATGGCCTCCAGGAACGGCAGCGCCGGGATCACGCCCGTGAGCTCGGTGCCGGGCAGGTAGACCCAGGCCTCCTTCCAGGTGCCGATCGCGAGGAAGACCGAGTCGTACTGGTGGGCCAGGTCGTTGAGCGTCGGGTCCTCGCCCACGTTCACGTTGAACTCGAACCGAACGCCCATGCGCTCGATCAGCTCGATCTCCTTGTCCAGCACCGCCTTGGGCAGCCGGTACTCCGGCAGCGCGTAGCGGAGCATGCCGCCGGCGGCCGGGCGCGAGTCGTAGACGACCACGCTGTGGCCGAAGAGGGCGAGGTAGTACGCGCAGGCCAGGCCCGTGGGGCCCGCTCCGACCACGGCAACCTCGCGCCCGGTCGGCTCGAGCCGCTGGTCGCGGATGCGCTCGACGACGGCGTCGAACCTGTCCGAGAGCAGCACCTCGTCGGCGATCAGCCGGTGCACGTCGCGCATGTTCACCGACTCGTCGATGCCGGCTCGGCGGCATCGGTTGTCGCACGGGTGCTGGCAGACGCGGCCGGTGGACGCGGGCAGCGGGTTGTCCAGGATCACCGAGAGGAACGCGTCCTCGACGCGACCCTCCTTGTACAGCTGCAGGAACCGCGGGATGTTCATGTGCAGCGGACAGGAGTTCTCGCAGGGCGAGAGCGCCAGGTCCTCGCACACGCCGGCGCGGCAGCGCTTGGCGACGATGTGGTCCTCGAACTCGTGGCGGAAGTGGCGCAGGCTCGTGAGCACGGGATTGGGGGCGCTGCCGCCGAGCGCGCACAGCGAGGTGTCGCGGACCATGCGGCACAGCTCGTCCAGCGTCTCGATGTCCTCGTGGGCCGCCGTGCCCACCGTGAACCGGTTGAGCATGCGCAGTGCCTTGTCGAGGCCGACCCGGCACGGGACGCACTTGCCGCAGCTCTCCGAGTGGGTGAACTCGATGAAGTAGCGGGCGACGTCCACCATGCAGTTGTCTTCGTCCATCACGACCATGCCGCCCGAGCCCATGATCGATCCGAGTTGCGCGAGGGTCTCGTAGTCGACCGGCGTGTCGAACATGTCGGCCGGGATGCAGCCGCCCGATGGGCCGCCTGTCTGGACGGCCTTGATCTCGCGACCGTCGCCGCTGCCGCCACCGATGTCGTAGATGAACTTGGCGAGTGGCGTGCCGAGCGGCATCTCGACGAGGCCCGTGCTCTGCACCTTGCCGACCAGCGAGAAGACCTTGGTGCCGGCGCTCTTGGCGCTGCCGGTCTCGGTGAACCAGGCGGGTCCCTTGGAGACGATCGGCGCGACGTTGTACCAGGTCTCGACGTTGTTGATGTTGGTCGGCTTGCCCCACAGGCCCTTCTGGGCCGGGAACGGCGGTCGCGTCCGCGGCCGGCCGGAGTGGTCCTCGAGCGATGCGATCAGTGCGGTCTCCTCGCCGCACACGAAGGCGCCGGCACCCTCGACCAGCTCGATGTCGAAGTCGAACCCGCGCCCGAGGATGTTCTCGCCGAGCACGCCGTAGGCCCGCGCCTGCGCGAGCGCGCGCTCGAGCCGCATGACGGCGAGCGGGTACTCCGCTCGCACGTAGATGATCCCCTTGGGCGCACCGGTGACGTAGCCGGCGATCAGCATTCCCTCGAGGAGGGCGTGGGGATCACCCTCGATCTCGTTGCGGTTCATGTAGGCGCCGGGGTCGCCCTCGTCCGCGTTGCAGATGAGGTACTTCTCGGACCCGGGCGCCTTGTACAGGAACTCCCACTTGTTCCCGGTCAGGTAGCCGGCTCCGCCGCGGCCGCGCAGCTTCGCGGCCTTGACCTGCTCGATGACGCCGGCGGGGTTCTGGTCGATCAGGACCTTGTACAGGGCCTGGTACCCGCCGATCGCGATGTACTCCTCGATGTCGTCGGGGTTGATCAGGCCGCAGTTGCGCAGGACGATCTTCACCTGCCCGTCGAAGAACGGGATCTCGTTCCAGTTCGGAACGTCCGGATAGCCGGTGCCGTACTTCACGTGGCCGGTGAGGTGGTCCCACTCCTCGATCTTGCACAGGATGATCTCGGCCGGCGGCATGTCGCCCTGGCTGAGGCCGTGGAGGATGTCGTTGACGTGGTTCGGCTGGACCCGGCGCAGCATCAGCAGCGGGCGGCCGGGCACCCAGACGTTGACGAGCGGCTCCTCGGCGCAGAAGCCGAAGCAGCCGACGGTGGCCAGCTGCACGGCCAGGCCGCGGGCGTCGATCTCCGAGGAGAAGGCATGGAGCACGGACTCGGCGCCGTTGCCGGATCCGCACGTGCCCACGCCGACGGCGATGCGTGGCTTGCCCGGGAGCAGCTTGGCGAGGCCGGCCTCGCGCACGGTGGCGAACGCGGCGATGTCCTGGATCTTCATCGCGCGCTCTCCTTGCGCAGCAGCTCCACCTCTCGGATGAGCGCCTGCTCCTTGACGTGCCCGTGGATCGCGTGGTCGACCTCGACGACCGGCGCGAGGGCGCACTGGCCGAAGCACGCGACGGTGCGGACGGTGAAGCGGCGGTCGGGGGTCGTGAGCGAGAGCTTGTCGGCACCGTCGGGGGTGTCACGCAGGCTCAGCTGGAGCTTCACGCGCTCGAGCAGCGCCCGCGAGCCACGGGTGTGGCAGGCCGTGCCGCGGCAGATGGCCACCGTGTGCGCACCCTGCGGATCGAGGTTGAACAGCGCGAAGAACGTCGCCACGCCGTAGACCTGCGACTGGGGGATGCCCGTCCGCATGGCCACGTACTCGAGCGTCTCCATCGGCAGGTACTTGTGCCGGTGGTGGTCCTGCAGCTTCTCGAGAATGCCGAGCAGCGCGCCGGGGCGGCCGGCGTGGTCGCCGATGATCCGGTCGACCAGGTCCTGGTCGTCCACACGTGGGAGCGCCATCACCGTTCCGGTGGTCATCGAGTTCTCCATGCGGAGGCCGTGCCCGCGGACCGGTACAGCGACGAGACGAGGCGGCGAGGTCCGCATGATGCACGGCGGTCCTCGCGAGCGTAGGTTGCGGCTCCGGTTGCGGATAAGGGCCATCTCGGGTACCGGATGCGGGCCATGTTGTTGGACGGGCATGGGCCATCTGGACGGTGATCTCCCCCATGTTCGCCAGCCCGTGTCGGACGAGGGCGCAGGAATCGTAGGCAACTCACCGCTCACCCCTCTGGTCGGAAGGACAGTCGCCCCTGGTTCGCCACCGCTCGATGGGACTGCTGCGACGGGCCGGTCCGCCGGCCACTTCCTCCGCCGGGCTCGCTGGGTGGGCCTCGCGAGCGGCGTATCCTGACCGACCCGGGCCGCATCCGCCCGGTGGCCGCCCTTTCGCACGGAGCGCTTCGATGCCCGACCTGCCCGACCTGATCCCGCTCGACGAGGCCCAGCCGCCCACGTCCTCGACGGCATCGCCCCCCTCCCGGCCGTGAACGTCGACCTCGCCGATGCCGCAGGCCTTGCCTTGCCGCGCCCGTCCGCCTCCACCCTGACGCTGCCGCCCTGGCCAACAGCGCGATGGACGGCTTCGCGGTCCGGGCGGCGACGTCGCCGCAGCCTCAGGACGACCGCCGGTCGTGCTCCGGGTCCTAGGCGAGATCGCCGCCGGCCGGGCACCGGACGACGAGGTCACCGGGGGGACCGGGCTCCGGATCATGACGGGCGCGATGATTCCCGCCGGGGCGGACACCGTGGTGCCGGTCGAGGACACGGATGCTCCCGCGGGCGCGTCCGAGGTCCCGGACGGCCGTCGCGATCTCGCGCCGTCCGGCTCGGCGCGACCATGTCCGCCTCCCCGGTACGACGTCGCCGCCGGCGACGCCGCTGCTCGAGCGCGGCCGGGTCCTGGACCCGGCCGCGATCGCACTGCTCGCCGCCACCGGTCAATGCCGCGGTCATGGTACACCGCCGGCCGCGGGTCGCCGTGATCTCGACCGGCGACGAGCTGGTCCCGCCCGGTCAAGCCGCTGGGCCCCGGCCAGATCCACGAGTGCAACTCGTTCACGCTCGCCGCCCAGGCCGCGGAGGCCGGCGCCGAGGTCCGCCGGATGGGGATCGCCGCGCGACACCCTGCGGACCTGCTCGCGCCTCCTGCGCGAGGCGGTTGCCTGGGGCGACGTCGTGATCCTGAGCGGTGGCGTCGAGCGTGGGCGCCCACGACCATGTGAAGGCGGCGTTTCGACACCATCGGCCAGCTCGCGTTGTGGCGCGTGGCGATCAAGCCGGGCCGGCCGTTCGCCTTCGGACGAGCGGCGTGGATGGCCGCACCGCCCACCTCTTCGGCCTGCCCGGCAACCCGGTCAGCGTGTTCGTCACGTTCGAGCTGTTCGTGCGGCCCGTCCTGCGCACGCCTCGCGGGGCACGGCGGCCGTTCGACCGGCCGGAGCGCATCGTCCGCCTCGCCGATCCGATGCGCGGGGTCATCGGCGCGCCAGAACGATCAACTCGCGTCGTCCTGGAGCCCGACCCGGACCGTCCGGACGGCCTGCTCGC
>CAVOWV010000011.1:0-229006 GCA_963700245.1 uncultured Chloroflexia bacterium | reverse complement strand
TGACGTCCTTCTGCGCCAGCGCCACCAGGGCGCCGTAAAGGATGCCGATCAAGGCCAGGATCATGAAGAGCGGCGCAAAACGCAGCGTTGGCTCGGGAAAGAGAGGCAGCGAGAAGCGCAGGAAGCCATAGGTGCCCATCTTCAGCAGAATCGCCGCCCAGAATCACCGACCGCCGGTCGGCGCCTCGACGTGGGCATCGGGCAGCCAGGTGTGGAATGGGAACAGTGGGACCTTGATGGCGAAGGCCAGAGCGTACCCGAAGAAGAGCAGAGTTTGCACGTTAGCCGGCAAGCCCAGAAATAGAGAGTCCTGCAGGTTGAACGACCATACGCCGGCCTGTTGCTTGTACAGGTAGCCCAGGGCGATGATTGCGGCCAGCAGGAAGGCGCTGCCGGTGGCGGTATAAAGGAAGAACTTCAGCGCAGCGTAGACGCGTCGCGGTCCGCCCCAGCGGCCGATCAAGAAGTACATCGGGATCAGGATGGAGCTCGAAGAAGACGAAGAACAGCACCAGGTCCAGAAGCTACGAAAACACCCAGCATGGCCGTCTCCAGCATCAGCATCAACACCAGGTAGGTCTTCAGCTGGTCATGCACGCTGTTCCAGGAGAACAGGAGCACCAGGGGCATCATGAAGGTAGTCAACAGCACCAGGAACAAGCTGAGCCCATCGACACCAACTGTGTAGCTAAGGCCAAGTTGCGGTACCCATGGCACGGTTTCGAAAAACTGCATGCCCGGATCGCCCTGTTTCCAACCGACGTACAGCGCCAGCGAAACCAGGAATGTCGCCAAGGTGACGACCAGGGCCACGGGTTCCAGCGCCTTCTCGCCGCGGAGGAGCATCAGAAGGAGACCGCCCAGCAATGGTAGAAAGACGATGATGGAAAGAATCTGGGTAGGGACGTTCAAAGCTTGCCATAATGGTTTATTGGTCTGCTTTCCGAACCAGTTGAAACGATGAACCGCCTCAGACGGCATAGATTACCTTACAAAAAGACCTATATCGACGGTGCCCTACACCAGTTTGGACGACGACTGATCATCGCTGTCGACCCAACAATCGAATACCGAAAGCAACGGCCTCAGCGACAATTGTCGGCTGGTGCAAACCTGCCTGGAATTCTTCCGGCGTGTAGCAAAGCGGGTTGACCACGGGGAGCCGTACGCATGCGCCAGGCCAGTTTCACTGAGAAACGTCGATCGTCTCCTCAACCGCCTTATCTGGCGAACCGCTTTGAGACAACGAGCAAGTCAATATCACTCTTGGAGAGGCCGTGCCAACCGCTCGTGAGCCAAATAGCCAAACGACTTAGGAGCGTACAACCGCTGGATTACTTCACGATAACGGTGCAAAAGCGTTTCGACCTGATCGTCGTGTTTACTTATGGTCGTCATCAGCTGCCTCCGTAGGTGCTTCTCATCGACAGAATCGAGCTCGGCAGTTTTCGATTTCTTGTTCGACTGTCAAAAGACGCTTGTTCCGTCAACGACACTGCCTGCGCTACATCTGCCGGCTAAGCAAGCTCGTAAGGCAAGGGCCCGCTGAAGTCCGGATAAGCACCGGATATAGAAATCCTCAAGATCGAGTAACGCTTGCTCAAGCTGTGCACGCATTTGCGTCAAATCCGCCAGTCGCTCAAGCGAATGGATTTCGGGTGGGAATTGACCAGTTTGCGCGATATAGAGCGCCTTGAGCGCCTTTTCCAGCGCCTGCTGGCACAGGACCAGTGCTACATCGTATAACTCGATTGTCTGGTTCTTTTTGGTGGATTCAAGGTCATGTCGGGCCTGTCTCAGCCAGCGGATGCTTTGTTCGTCCATCACTTAACCATCGCCGTAATCAGGAAATAGCCCAAGACGATGACCAGTCCGACGAAAATGTCAGCGCATAGGTGCCCACCAGGCCAGTCTGCAGCCGCCGGGTCCGCTCGCCGACCCAGCCGACGCCGCGGCCTACGCCATTCACTACCCCGTCGATGCCGGTCTGGTCCACCGCATCGGCGAAGAAGGGCCGTGACCCACAGGCCCTTGCGGATCTCGTCGTAGGCAGCATCAAAGTAGTAGCCGTTGGCGGCGAGTTTGTGGAAGAGATCACAGCCGTTCGCGGAGGTTCGTTAACGCTTTCGGGCTTCTTATAGTAGAAATGATAGGCGAGATAGATGCCACCGAGCGATACGGCGCCGGACACTACCAGCAGCAACAGCTCCAACAACAGCTCCATATGCGCTTCCTCGCCCACCCATGTACCAGCACTAACTCTAGCCAGTTCTCGGTCATGCCGCCAACCGCAGGAACAACGCCGGCAGGAAGATTAGGACCGAGACGATCGACATGATGGCCAGCACCCACAGCGGCCAGGTCATGGTCCGAGCGGACTCGTGGGCATGGTCGTACAGTTTCTTGTCCCGAGGCTCGCCCCAGAAGACCATAAAGACCATCTTGAAGCTGTAGTTCGCGGTCAGCAGGGCCGTAAACAAGCCGATGGCGTACAGGATGTAGGCCTCGCCGTTGAGGCGCCGATCAGGATCGCATCCTTGGTCCAGAAGCCGGCCGTGATGAGCGGAAAACCGGCCAGCCCAGCAGCGGCGATGAGGAACGTCCAGTACGTGCTGCGCATCTTGGTCTTCAGCCCGCCCATCTTGTTGATGTCCAGCTCGCCGTGCAGTGCGTGCATGACACTACCGGCGCCGAGGAACAGACAGGCCTTGAAGAAGGCATGGGACGTAAGATGGCCCATTGCAGCCGCATAGGCGCCCACGCCGACAGCCAGGAACATAAGGCCTAGCTGAGAGATCGTGGAATACGCCAGGATGCGCTTCACATCGGTCTTGGTGAGGGCGATGGTAGCAGCCATAAGCGCAGTCAGCGCTCCGATCCAGGCCACGACCTGCAAGGTGCTGCCGGCCAGCTCGAACAACGGACTGAGCCGGACGATCATGTAGACGCCTGCCGTCACCATGGTGGCCGCGTGGATCAGCGCGCTCACGGGGGTCGGGCCTTCCATCGCGTCCGGCAGCCACACCCACAGCGGAATCTGCGCGGACTTGCCGGTGGCCGCCAGCAGAAGCAACAGGGTCACCGCGCCGGCGATACCCGCCAGCAGGGCGGGCGACGTTTCGATCACTTCATTGATAGCAGTCCAAGACAGGCTACCGGCCACACTGCCGATGGCGCCAAAGATCAGGAAGATCGCCACGGCAAGGCCAAAATCGCCGATGCGGTTGACGATGAACGCCTTCTTGCCTGCATCGCGAGCCGACGGTTTCGTGTACCAGAAGCTGATGAGCAGGTAGCTCGCCAGCCCCACGCCTTCCCAGCCCATGTAGAGCAGGACCATGTTGTTGGCCAGCACCAGGATCAGCATGGCGATGATGAAGAAATTGACGTAGACGAAGAAACGCACGTAGCGCCGCACATCCAGATCGTGGTGCTCGTCGTCCAGCTTCATGTACTCGATGGCGTACACGTGGATCAAGAAGCCGACACCGGTCACCACAAGGATCATCAAAGTCGAAAGCGGATCGATGTATAGGGCAAAATCGGGTGCAAACGTCCCGATGGTGATCCATGACCAAAGCATGATCGTGACACTGCGCTCCTCGGCCGGCAACTGATACAACCCAACGAAAATCGCGACAGCCACCAAGAACGACAAACCAACCGCCAGCGCGCCGAGATACCCGGCGGCCGGCTTGCCAATACGCCGCCCAAAAAAGATGTTAATCAGCGCGGCGAGGAGAGGTGGGACGAAGATAATCCAGGCGTAGTTTAGCATGCGTGCTCCGAGGGGTGGCAGTGAACAGTGCAGCAGTCGAGAATCACGGCGTTCACTCTAGTTGACTATCCTTGCAGCAAATTGATCTCGTCGACGTTCGTGTATCGCGATGGCGCACCTGGGCCATGACGATAGCCAGTCCGACGGCTACCTCGGCGGCGGCCACGGCCATGACGAAGAAGACGAAAATCTGGCCGTTGAGCTGGCCGAACTGGAACGACAGGGCGATCAGCGACAGGTTGACGGCGTTGAGCATCATCTCCACACACATGAAGATGATCAACGCGTTGCGCCGCAGCAGCACGCCGACCGCGCCGATGGCGAAGATGATGGCGGATAGGATGAGGTAGTATGGCTATTCGGAATTGCGGTTTCAATTGCGGTTGCTAGCTTCACTGTTGACTATCCTTGCAGCAAATTGATATCGTCCACGTTCGTGGTATCGCGATGGCGCACCTGGGCCATGACGATGGCAAGTCCGACGGCTACTTCGGCGGCGGCCACGGCCATGACGAAGAAGACGAAAATCTGGCCCGTAAGCTGGCCGAACTGGAACGACAGGGCGATCAGCGACAGGTTGACGGCGTTGAGCATCATCTCCACACACATGAAGATGATCAATGCGTTGCGCCGAACAGTACGCCGATCGCGCCGATGGCAAAGATGATGGCGGAAAAATAGGTAGTAGGAAGTGACGGAATTGCGCATAGACATCGCTATTCGGAATTCAGCGGAATTCCGTGTTCAGTGATTTCTGCGGCTTTCGCGCTAGAACGACCGCGCCGATCATCGCCACGAGCAGCAACACGGAGGCCAACTCGAACGGCAAGAGATACTTCGTGAACAACACTTCACCGATGGCCTGGACGCTGCCATTGCCCGGAACGTTGCCCGTCAGTGCTTGCCGTGAGCCGGCAATCGCCATATAGCCCAGGCCCAGCAGCATAAGCACGCCCGCGATGACGGCGACATAGGCCGCGATCGTGCGCCCGCGGCCGCGCGCTGCGAACAGGCCCAAATCACCGCCGATCAGCATGATCACGAACAGGAACAACACGACGACTGCGCCGGCGTACACGATGATCTGCACCACGGCCACAAACTGCGCGTGCAGCATGATGAACATCACCGCCAATATGGCGAAGTTCACCAGCAACGACAATGCGCTATAGACCGGGTTCTTGCTCAGAACAACTCCGAGAGCGCCGGCAATCGCCAGGACGGACAGGGCGAGGAAGAAGAGTAGTGTCATGGGACGAGATACTGGGATAGTGCAGGTGTCAGAGTGCGGAGTGTCAGAGTGTCAGAGTGTCAGGTGTGCAGGTGAGTTAAGTCAGTGTAGTGATGAGCTAGCAAGTCTGTCGACTATCTCGACTATCTGACTACTCTGACCTCTGACACTCTGACACTCCGCACTCCCTTATGCTTCCGGTCGAATAGCTACGTTCATCTCAGGCAGCTCGAGGAGCTGTTCTTTGACCAGGATTAAGCTGCGCCGGTTCAGTTCGGGCAAAGGAAAGGCCTGGGTCAGCACGATGGCCTCGACCGGGCAGGCTTCCTCGCAATCGCCGCAAAACACACAGCGCAGCAAGTTGACTTCGTACGTCTTGGCGTAACGCTCGCCGGGCGAGTGACGGTTTTCGGGATCGTTCTCGGCGGCATCTACGAAGATCGCACCGGTTGGGCAGGCCGCCTCACACAGGCAACAGCCGATGCACCGTTCCAACCCGATCGTCTGGCCCGGCGCCGGATCGTAGAGGCGAAGCATGTGCCGCCCGCGATAGCGCGGGAACACGGCCGCCGGCTCGTTTGGATACTCTACAGTCACCGGCTTCTTCGTCAGCTGCTTGAGCGTCACCCCCATCGCTCCTGCGATCTGTATTGAACCCTTGACAACTTCGCTCAGATTTGCCATACGATCTCCAGACACAAGTGATGAACGATGAATGCGAATGCGGAATGATGGGGGATAAGTAATCTAAGAGAATGCCTCTGGCTCTTCACTCATCACTCATCACTCATCATTCCATCGCTCACCACTCAAACAATGCCACCACCACCGCCGTAATCGCCAGATAGACCAGCGACAGCGGCAGAAGAAACTTCCAATTGAAGCTCATCAGCTGATCATAGCGCACACGCGGCACACTGGCGCGCACCCAAAGGAACAAGAAAAGCACCAGGATGACCTTGACGATGAACACGCCCACGCCCAGCAGCGGAACCTGGCTGACGTCGACGAACGGCAGGGTCCATCCGCCGAAAAAGACAGTCACCATGACGCCGCTGGCGACAATCATGTTGATGTACTCAGCCATAAAGAACAGAGCAAATTTCATGCCGCCATATTCGGTCTGAAAACCGGCCACCAGCTCGTTCTCAGTCTCCGGCAGATCGAAGGGGCTCCGATTGGTTTCAGCCAGCATACAGATGAAGTAGATCGGGAAGCCAATCCACAGCCATATCCAGACCCACCAAGGACGCGGCGAGGTCACAAGGTCCACCAGGCTGAGCGAACCAACGCCCGTCGCCAGGGTGGTGGTCATCACGATGCTGACCAGGATGATACCCATCGGCAGCTCGTAGCTCACCATCTGAGCCGAGGTGCGCAGAGCGCCCAAAATCGAGTACTTGTTGTTACTGCTCCAGCCGGCCAGGATGACGCCATAGGTGCCAACGCCAGCCACAGCCAGGATGTACAGAAAGCCGATGTTAACGTTGGCGATGTAGAGATTGACCTGGTGGCCAAACAAGGTGATCGGCGGCCCGATCGGAATGACTGCGTAGGCGATCAGGGCTGGAATCAAAGCCAAGGCGGGCGCAACCAGGTAGATGAGCTTGTCCACGTGGTTCGGGATAAGCTCCTCCTTGAAGATCGCCTTGACCGCATCGGCAATGGGCTGCAGCAGGCCAAGCGGGCCAGCCCGGTTTGGACCGTAACGCCCATGGAAGCGCGCCAGCACCTTGCGCTCGTAATAGGTCAAGTAGGCGAACCCGGTGAGCAAGAGGATAATGAGCACCAGGCTCTTGATCAACGGGACGGCTATCAGGGTGACCCAATCCATAGAATGCTCCAATCAACCGGTCTATCGCAATGCGAACGCGAGCACTGGCGCTGGCTTGGTCGAGCAACGTCTCGACCGGCGCGCCCGGCAGCGAATACGGGATCCACAGGGTGCCGGGCTGCACGGCCTGATCCAGCTTCGCCGTCAAGGCCAGCTGGCCGCTCGTCGAGCTGACTATCACTGGCTGGCCGTCCGAGAGCTTTTCCTTAGCGGCGTCGGCTGGATGGATGCCCACCGCCACGGGTGAAGCGATAGCTTGGGCGCCCTCGGTTTGCTGGAACAACGTGCCGCCGTCGTACAGCACCCGGCCTGTCACAAGAGAATAGGGGAAGCCGTCGCTGCGCGGTGCGGCAGGCTGGCGCTGGGGAACGGCGAAGCGGCGCTGCGGCGCCGTCGGCGCCTCAACCCCCCGGCCGCTGTCGGTGCGGGGTGTTTCCCACGGCCACTGCTTGCCTTCGTCGCCCAAAGCGGCCCATGTGATCTTATCGTACATCGGCACAGCGCGGCTGATCTCGTCCAAGACCGCCTGAGCTGTGCCGACGGCCCACGGCTTCAGGCCCTCAGCCTTCTTCTTGCCCTTCTTGTCCTTGCCCTCGGCACTCATCTGCGGCGCGACCAAGCCTGGCCACCGCTGTGCGAGATGAACAAAGATCGACCAGTCGGGCACGGCCTGGCTGTTCGGATTGCCCAGCGCCTTCGGCGCCCGCTGTATACGCCGCTCCAGGTTGGTAAAGGTGCCATCGGTCTCGGCCCAGCTCACGGCCGGCAGCACCACATCCGCCAATTTGGCCGATTCGGTCAGGAACAGGTCCTGCACCACCACGAATTCCGCCTTTTCGAGCGCCGTGCGACCCGCAGGGCCTTCGGAGGCCGGATCGCTGGCGACCAGCAGCAGCGCCTTCAGACGGCCGCTGCTGGCTGCGTCCAGCATGCCATCGTAGGACAGGCCGGGTTCCATGGGCAGCTTCCCGCCCCACAGCCGCTCCAGACGCTCGCGCGCCGCCGCGTCGCCGATGGCGGCGTGGCCGGGCAAGCGGTCGGGAAGAAGCCCGACGTCGCGGACGCCAACGCTGTTGGCTTCGGGCGCCAGGTAATACGTCCGGTCGGCGCAGCCGGCCAGCAGGGCGACGTTCATCATAGCGCTGCGGTTGGCCTCGGCGTTGAGTCCGCTGACCATGGACGGGCCGTATAGGATCAGCGGCCGCTCGGCGCCCTGCAGCAGCTTAGCGGCCTCGGCAATTGCCTTTTGATCCAAGGTGTCGCCGGCCAAGCCCGGGTTGAGCCATTCGGCTAGCTCAGCGTAGCCGGGTACCTTGGCAACGCGGTCTTTGGTCTTCGGGTCGCGCATGAGTAAACGGCTCAAGCCGTCAAACAGGCCGGTCTCCTGGCCGGGGAGATAAGACACATACACACCGGGATAGCGCGTGTCCTCGATCTTGCGCGGGTGCAGTACGACCAGCTTCGCGCCCTGGCGTCGAACCGCGCGCCGGATGAAGAGGTCGAGCACCGGCTGTTCCTCGGCCGGATCGACGCCGGCCAGGACGATCACATCCGCTTTTTCGACGTCGCGGATATTCGACAGGCCGCGCGGGTCAGCCAACACCGACGAGCCACCCTTGTGATCGATATTGTTCGTGCCCACCAGGCTGCGCATCAGCTTCTGCAGCAGGTAAGCTGCCTCGTTGCTCAGCTTGGCCGAACCAATGGCGCCGACCGCGTTCGGCCCGTGCTTATCGGCCAGGCCGGACAGACGCTCGACTACACGGGTCAGCGCTTCGTCCCACGACGCCTCGCGCAGCTCGCCCTTCTTCTGATCGCGGACCAAGGGCGTGGTCAATCGGGTCGGTGCGTCCACGAAGGCGTGGATGAAACGGCCCTTGTCACAGATCCATTCGTCGTTGACGGCCATGTTCTCGCGGGCAACGATGCGGCGGAGCTGGTGGATGCGGGCGTCCAGCCGCACGTTGCAGCCCTGCGAGCAGTGCGTGCAGATCGACTTCGTGCGCTTGAGCTCCCAGGGGCGATAGCGGAAGCGGCTCATTCGGTTGGTAAGCGCGCCCACCGGGCAAAGGTCGATGATGTTGCCGCTCGTCTTGGCGTCGACCGGCTGATCCGGGAAGGTATCGATCACCGTCTCGCCGCCGCGGTGGTACAGGCCGAGCTGCGGCTTGTCCTCCCACTCCTCAAGGTAACGAATGCAGCGCCAGCAGATGATGCACCGCTCCTGGTCGAGCATGATCAGGTCGCTGATCGGATACTGCTTCTGCTTGTGGGTCTTGATCTCCTCGAACACCGAAGCGCCGGGGCCGTGCTTGAGGGTCTGGTCCTGCAACGGACACTCGCCGCCCTTGTCGCAGATGGGACAATCGAGCGGGTGGTTGATCAGGATGAACTCCAGCGTATCCTCGCGGGCCTGGGTGGCGGCCTCGCTGGCATAGCGGAACTTCAGCCCCTCGGCCACGCGTGTCGTGCAGGCCGGAACAATCGTCCAGCGGCCGCGCACGTCCTGCTCGACCAGGCACATGCGGCACGCGCCCAGCGGGTCGAGCTTGGGGTGCGAGCAGAAGACTGGGATGTCGATATCGGCGGCCTCTTTGGCCGCGTCGGTCAGCAGCATCCCGTTGGGGACTTTGTATTCGACGTCGTCGATGGTGATGGTTACGAGATCAGGCATAAGCTTTCAATACTGATTTGGATTACGCTCTACACGCTATCGTAATCAATCTGGTCCTTGAGTTGCACTCGCAACGCAAGCACTCTTAGCAGGTCGTCGTCGACAGCATACACGATCCGCCACTTTCTCAGAAGCCATATCCTATAGACGCCAGGCTTGCCGCGCAACTTCTGTCGACCGCGGCGGTCGAGGGTCTTTTTTCAAGTCTCGAAGGATCGACAGTGCCGCTGCGCGGGTGTAGCCAGACAGAGACCTCAGGTCCTTCTGTGCTTCCGGTGAGAGCTCGACCGTGTAAGTCACGTAGGCTATTCCTTGGTCAGCTCAGATTCGAAATCCTCAAGCGATTTCCAGTTAGACTTGTCGCTCTCATAGGTCTTGAGCATTTCCACGGCTTCAGCCAAGAGATCCGCATCCCCATCTTCGTCTTCCGGACCCTTCATGCAGCCAATACTCCAGCACCACTGGGCTCGGTGTATGCACACATGACGAGTCATATACTCGGCTTGTCAACACTCCGTCGGCGCACAGGCCACGCGAATCAGCATCTGCTCAAGATCACTCAACTTCACACTATCAACAGTCCTTACTCTGATCATGAACTCGATAACGACATCACCTGGTTTACTGCGTCAGTTAGCTCATCCAGCACGTTCGCCACTTGCGTAAAACCCTTCGTCCTCATTGCTCCAGTAAATAATCACTTCATACCTGGTCATTGTCGTGCTGGCCCATACCTACACTCGTACCTTCGGCGCAACGTCGCCCGTATCCGGCCGGTAGATCGGCCGCACGGGCAACACCGGCTCCTTGCCGTCGGGTTGGTCTGCTGGATGTAGGCTTCGAAATCGGGGCGGAACAGCTTGAGCATGCTGCGCACGCCCCAAACCGACGCGGCGCCGAATGGGCAGAAGCTTTGCCGCTCGATTGGCCAGGTCAGCCGCTCGATCAGGTCCAGGTCGGAGATCTGGCCCTCGCCGCGCTCGATGCGCTCCAGGATCTTCTCGATCCAGCCGCCGCCCTCGCGGCAGGGGGTGCACTTGCCGCAGCTCTCCTCGCGGTAGAAGCCCATGGTGCGGCGGGCGAGCTCGACGATGTTCTCGCCCTCGCAGACGACGATGATGCCGCACGAGCCCAACGACGAGCCGGCCGCAGCGATGCTCTCGAAGTCCATCGGCGTGTCCAGCTTGTCCACCCCGAGATGCGGCATGGACAGGCCGCCGGGGATGATCGACTTGATCGGCCGGTCGTCGAGCGTGCCACCCGCATAGTCGTAGACAAGCTGGCGCAAGGTAGTGTTGTAGGGCAGCTCGTAGACGCCAGGTTTCTTGACTTGGCCACTCAAACAGTACAAGGCAAAGCCCGGGCTCCTCTCGGTGCCCCATTGGCGATACCACGCCGCGCCGTTCTTGACGATGTGCACGACCTGGGCGATGGTCTCGACGTTGTTGACCACCGTCGGCTTGCGGTACAGGCCCTCAACCGCCGGGAACGGCGGCTTGAGCCGCGGATGGCCGCGGTAGCCCTCCAGTGAGGTCAGCAGGGCGGTCTCCTCGCCGCAGATGTAGGCGCCAGCGCCGCGATGGACCGTCACATCAAGGTTGAACTTCGTCCCGAAAACACCCTTGCCGATGTAGCCCTTGGCCCGCGCTTCGGCCACGGCCTGCTCCAGCCGTTGCGCGCCGAAGAAGTACTCGCCGCGTATATAAATGAAGGCATGGCTGGCTTCGCAAGCGTAGGCCGCCAGGATGATACCCTCCAGCAACTGGTGCGGGTCGTACTCGATGATCAGGCGATCCTTGAAGGTGCCCGGCTCGCTCTCATCGGCGTTGACCACCAGGTAGCGCGGATAGACGCCTGCGGGCAGAAAACTCCACTTCATGCCGGCCGGGAAGCCTGCGCCGCCGCGGCCGCGCAGCCCGGCGGCCTTGACCAGATCCCTGACCTCTTCCGACTTCTTGCCGGTCAGGGCGTCACCAGCAACCCGATAGCCGCCGTCAGCTTCATAGCTCTCGATCGTGTGGCTATTGGGCCGATCGATGCGTGCCAGGATGCTGTTGGTAGCGGGAGCATGGTCGTGGTGATAGGGGCCGGTAGAGCGGCTCCCGGCAGTCCGCCTCGGAGAGTGGGGAGGGAGCGGATGGCACCTGACGCTCCGGGAGTGGGCAGTTGGGTGGCGGGCACGTTGGCCAGACGGCGCAACTCATCGAGCATGGCGTCGATGCGCTCGGACGAGTCCAGCTGCTCGTAGTAGCGGGTCCAATTGGCCTGGCGCTTGGTCACCGACACCATCGGTGCGGTGCCGCACGAGCCCAGGCACTCCATCTCGCCCAGGGTGAAAAGACCATCAGGCGTGGTGCCATGCCAATCGACGCCCAGCTTTTCCTTGAGCTGATTGGCGCATTTGCCCGCGCCGCGCAGCATGCACGGCACGTTGGTGCACACCTCGACGTGATAAGATGCCGGGCAGCTCCTGGTGCAGCATGTGGTAGAAGCCGACGAAAGCCCGCACCTCAGCCGCGTCGATGTCGAACAGCGCGGCCACTTCGACCATCGCCTCATCAGGGAGATAGCCAAGCTGCTGCTGCGCTGCCTCCAAAGCCGGACCAAGGGCCGAACGCGGCTGCGGATAACGGGCCATCAAGTCACGAATCTTGTTGCGAGTAGCGTCAGTTAGCATGTTATTCTGCTATAGGTGATCGGTATTCGGTGATCGGTACGGTAGTAGTTGGTGATCGGTATTGAGTTGATGGTTGCCAGCTATCGATCCGAGGTTAGCGGAGATATGAATTTCCTGCGGATTCTCAACCAATTAACCAATTTACCGATTACCGATCTACCTCGCCAAGCACGATATCAATCGAGCCGATGATAGCCACCAGGTCCGCCAGGTATTCACCGCGGGCCATGGTGTTGGTGGCGAAGATGTTGACGAAGCTCGGACCGCGCACGCGAAGGCGGTAAGGGTGCGCTTCGCCATCGGAGACCACGTAGTAGCCCAGCTCGCCTTTGGGGTTCTCGTGGCCAAAATAGACCTCACCGGGAGGCGGCTTGATGCCTTCCGTCACCAGCTTGAAGTGATGGATCAGCGCCTCCATGCTACTCTCCAGCTCGGCGCGCGGCGGCAGGGCGACTTTACGGTCGGCCGCCTTATGGGGCTGACCCTCGGTGGCCTTCACGTCTTCCAAAGCCTGCTTGATGATGCGCAAGCTTTGACGCATCTCCTGCACACGGATGAGATAGCGGCCATAGGAGTCGCACGTGGTCGAGATCGGCACCTCAAAGTCATAGCGGTCATAACCGCTGTAGGGAGCCAATTTGCGCAGGTCATAGTAGACGCCGCTGCCACGCAGCAACGGCCCGGTGGCGCCTAAGCTCAGCGCGTCGGCTTGGCTCAACTTGCCGATGCCTTCCAGACGCTTGCGCAGGACGATGCTTTTGGTCAGCATGCGCTCGTAGTCGTCGAGACGTGTCGGGAACAGGCTGCAGAATTCCTCGACCTTGGACGCAAAGGCGGGCGGCACGTCTTTCCAAACGCCGCCGATGCGCACGTAGGAGGTAGTCAAGCGCGCGCCGCAGATCATCTCGAAAATATCCAGAATCATCTCGCGCTCGCGCAACGCGTACATCAGCAAGCTCATGCCGGTGCCACTGGTGTCCAAAACATGAGTCGCCAACCAAATCAGGTGCGCGGCGAGGCGCTGTAGCTCAGCAACGACCACCCGGATGGCCTGGGCGCGCATGGGATCTCGACGCCTACCAGTTTTTCTCATGGCCAGGCATTCGCGCGCTGCCCGACAAGCTGCCCGAGTCGCTGCACTATGACCTCAGCAGCCTCGTCGACTACGACAGCACGATCACGGTGGCCGATCTCGAGGCCCCCGAGGGCGTGACGATCCAGGCGGAGGCGAACGACGTCATCGCCCGCGTCCTGGCGCCGCGCGTCGAGGAAGTCGTCGTGACCGAGGCGCCGTCGGAGGGTGTCGCCGAGGCCGCCGCCGAGGGTGCCGCCGAGGCCGCCGCCGAGGGCTGACCAGTCGGGCCGCCCAGCCGGCCCGTCGTCGGATCATCGTGATCAGCGCTCGAGGCGTGACCGTCAGGGTCGCGCCGAGCGCCGCCCTGTCACGACCGCGATCGGCAGCCGCATCCGCAGGCCCTCGGCCGGGAGTGCGCGCAGGCGTTCCAGGAGGTCGGCCTCCAGCGCCTCGCGAGCCGTGGGCTCCAGGGTGGCGAACAGCTCCTCGTCGTCGAAGCAGGCGAGGAACGCGAGGAAGCCCTCCGGCGTGAACCGGTGGTCAACCTCGTCCGGGCGCGCCGTGACGCCGGAGAACCCCGCGCGCCGGAGCTGGGCCGCAGCCGCCGCAGGCGAGCCAGGCTCGTCGTGGGCGCCGCCTCCCTCGCGTGGCTCGAGACCTGCCGCGACGAGCGCGTCCGCGTAGGCGTCGTCGGCGGGGAACGACCCCCCGGCCAGCCACGTGGCGTGCGCCAGCGCCCCGTGCCATCCGAGGACCCGTCTCGCCTCCCGCAGCGCCCGGTAGCGGGAGGGCACGAGCTGGAGCACGAACGCGGTGACCACGATGTCGAAGGCACCGTCGTCGAAGGGCAGCCGGTCCGCGGTCGCCTGGGCCAGTGACACGCGATCGCGGATCGATGCGTCGAGCGCCGCCAGCTCGCGGGCCGCCACCGCCAGCATCCCCGCGGAGGCGTCCACCCCCGTGACCCGCACGTCCGGCCAGCGCCGGACCGCGGCGGCGGCCAGCGCACCGGTCCCGCACCCGACGTCCAGGATCCGCGTCGCGCCGGCAGCCACGGCCGGTTCGATCTCGTCGAGCAGGGCGAGCGTCGCCGGACGATGCACCGGAGACCACCACTGGGCGTAGCCCTCGGCGATCCGGTCGTAGCGCGCCTCCTCGTCCGTCATCTCCCAATCCTGCCATGCCGTTTCGTGCCGTTCGGCCCCCCGGCGCGGTCCGTGGGCCGGTGGGCGCCGTCATGCGTCGGGTGGATGCTGCCGGTGGGTTGCAGGCGTATGCCCGCCGCCCGTGTTCGACGTCGCCGTCGTCATCGCCCGAAAGGAGCCGAGCATGAAGAAGATCCTGCTCGCCTACGACGGCGGTGAGCCCGCGAAGCGGGCGCTCGAGCAGACGATCGAGCTGGCGAAGGGACTCCAGGCGGAGGTCGGGGTGATCAGTGTCGTGCCGGTGCGCTCCGGCCACACCGCGATCGACCCCTGGGACGATCGCACGGTCCACGCCGAGGAGCTCCTCGAGGCGCGACGGGCCCTGCGCGAGGCCGGGATCGAGGCCGAGATGCTCGAGCCGGGGGGCGACGTCGCCCGCACCATCGAGCGCGTCGCCGATGAGCGCGGCTACGACACGATCGTCGTCGGCACGCGCGGCGTCCGCAGTCTCGCCAGGACGCTCCAGGGCAGCGTGTCCGAGCACGTCGCCAGCCACGCCCACGTCACCGTCGTGGTCGCCCGCTGAGATGCCGGTGCCACACCCCTCATCTCCATCCCTTGCCGCGCGCCCCTCTGCCCGGGGAGCCGCACCCGATCCCGGAGGATCACCCCGTGACGCTCACCGACCCGGCCACGCCCCGAGGCCACGCCCACCGCCTGTCGCGCCCCGTGCTGGACGCCCTGCGGACCGGCGCCGGCCCGGCGCCGGTCACCCTGCGCGGCATGGCGCTGCTCTCGGATGCGGTCCTCAACAAGGACGCGGCCTTCACCGACGACGAGCGTCGGGACCTCGGGCTCCGGGGCCTCCTCCCGCCGCGGGTCGTGGACATCGATCACCAGGTCTCGCTCGAGCTCGAGCACGTCCGGCGCAAGGCGGACGACCTCGAGCGCTACATCGGGCTGGCGGCCCTCCATGACCGCAACGAGACGCTGTTCCACCGCGTGCTCCTGGAGCACCTCGAGGAGCTGCTCCCGATCGTCTACACGCCCACCGTCGGCCGCGCATGCCAGGACTTCAGCCACCTGTGGCGCCGTCCTCGCGGTGTCTGGATCACGCCGGACGATGTCGACCGCATCCCCGAGATCCTGCGCAACGCCGCGCTCGACGAGATCCGGCTGATCGTCGTCACCGACAACGAGCGGATCCTCGGCCTGGGCGACCAGGGAGCCGGCGGCATGCCGATCCCGGTCGGCAAGCTCGCCCTCTACTCCGCCGCGGCCGGCATCCACCCGGGGCTCACGCTGCCGGTCTCGCTGGACGTGGGCACGGACCGCGTGGAGCTCCTCGTGGATCCGCTGTACGTGGGCTGGCGGCACCCGCGGCTGCGCGGCGATGCCTACGACGAGGTGGTCGAGGCGTTCGTCGCCGGTGTGCGCGAGGTCCTGCCCCGCGCCGTGCTCCAGTGGGAGGACTTCAAGCAGCACAACGCGATCCGCCTCCTCGAGCCGCTACCGGGACTGGGTCTGCTCGTTCAACGACGACATCCAGGGCACGTCCGCCATCGCCCTGGCCGCGATCCTGGGCGCGCTGCGCTCAACGGGCCGCCCGCTGGTGGGAAGCCGGTTCGTGCTGGCCGGCGCGGGGGCGGCGGGCACGGGCATCGCGCGGCTGCTGCGCGTGGCGATGGTCGAGGCCGGCCTGCCGGCCGCCGAGGCCCGTGACGCGATCGCCATGCTGGACTCGCACGGCCTGATCGTCGCGGGGCGCCCGGGCCTCGACGACGACAAGATGGACGGGGCCCTGCCGAGGGACGCCGTTGCGGCCATGGGCCTCGACCCCGATGCCCCGCACGACCTGCGCGAGATCGTGGCCGCCTTCCGTCCGGACGTCCTCCTGGGCACGACCGGCGTCGGCGGCGCCTTCACGGAGGAGACGATCCGCGCGATGGCCGAGGGCTGCGAGCGACCGATCGTCCTGCCGCTCTCGAACCCGACATCGGCCACCGAGGCACGCCCGTCCGACATCCTCGCCTGGACCGATGGCCGGGCGGTCGTCGCCACGGGCAGCCCGTTCGCACCGGTCGAGATCGGCGGTCGTGCGATTCGCATCCCGCAGGCCAACAACGCGTACGTGTTCCCGGGCATCGGCCTCGGGGCCATCGTGTCCGAGGCGCGGATCCTGCCCGACTCGGCGTTCCTCGTCGCGGCCCGCCGGCTGGCCGACATGGCCACCCCGGCGGCGCTGGCCGAGGGCGCCCTGTTCCCGCCCATCGCGGACCTCCGCAGCGTGGCCCGCGAGGTCGCGATCGCCGTGGTCGCGCACCTGGGCGAGCTGGGCGTCGGACGGCGGTTCCCGCCCGCCGCGATCCCGGCCGCGGTGGACGCCGCGATGTGGCGGCCGTCCTACGTCAGGTACGAGGCCGTCTAGCTAGCGGCGAGCGGCCCTGCGCAGGCCATCCGGCTTCGGATCGAGCCGGTCGCGCCGTGCGGGACCGCTGGTCGAACCCGAGTGCGTGCAGCGGTCCCTCGGGAGCGGCCTTGATCTCATCCGCGAGCGATGACGCGGCGTCGGATGCGGTGCCACACGCGATCGGCGCCACGCCCGGCGACCCCAGCCGTCCGCAGCCGGCCGGCCCGCCCTCCGGTCCGCATGGAGATCGCCGCATGTCCTTGCTCCTCCGCCGGATCGTGCTGCTCGCGCTCGTCGGCGGCATCCTGTTCGACGCCCTCGTCCCGGGCAATGCCGCCGGGCTCAACGCGGCCATCGTGATGGCCGCGTTCCTGGCCGCCGCGCTGCTCGTCGCCGGCCGGGAGGGGATCCGGCGCATGGACCCCGCCGATGCCTGGCTGGCCCCCACGGCGCTCGGCTCTCGCCTCGATGGCCGTGGTCCGCGCCGACGACTGGCTCGTGACCCTGGACCTGCTGCTCGCAGTGGCCTTGGCCGCGGAGCCGTCGGCTGCCTGGCCGGCGGACGGATCACCCGTGGCCTCGTGCCGCGAGTCCTGGAGCTGGCGGTCGGTGCCGTTGCCGCCGCGGCGATCGGGGCGGGGAGCATCCTTCAGGCGCCGCGCACCGGGACCGCCGGACTCCGCCACGGCCACCCACCCGCTGGACACGTCTTGGGGTCGACTCCGTCGGCTCACGCCCCTTGCCCGGGGCCTCGCGATCGCCCTGCCGATCGTCGCCGTGTTCGTCGCCCTGTTCGCCTCCGCCGATGCGGTCTTCGCCCGGCTGACCTCGGACGTGCTGGCCTGGCAGCCGGACGTGGACCTGGAGGACCTGCTGGTCCGGTTCGTCGTGGTGACCGTGGTCGCCTGGGGAGCTGCCGGGCTGTTGGGTCTGGCGGCCGGCCTGCTGCCGGGGTACGCGGCGGACCCGCCCTGCCACAGCCAGAACCCGATGACGGCGCCGGACCGGCGCCGCACGCGGCATCGGCAGGCGTGCCATCGACGCCTGTCTCGGCAGCATCATCGACCGCCCCACCGGTGTCCCCGTCGGTGTATGGGCCACCCCTCCCTCCCGTGCCCACGGCCCCTCCCGCAGGCAGCGGCTGGTACTCGGCTGGGGTGTCGCCCCAGCCCGTTGCCTGGCTGCCGGTCGCGCGCACCGGGGAACGGCCACGGCTGCGCCTTGGCAGCACCGAGGCCGCCACGATCCTGGTCGTGGTCGATGTCCTGTTCGCCGCCTTCGTTGCCCTGCAACTCGCCTACCTCTTCGGCGGTACCGACACGATGGCCATGGCCGGGCTCACCTATGCGGAGTACGCCCGCCGTGGGTTCTTCGAGCTGGTGCTTGTTGCCGTGCTTGCCGGGCTGCTCGTCGTGACCCTGGACCTTGCGGTGGGCTCGCGGTCGCGAGGACAGCTCGCCGGGCGCGCTCGTGCTGCTGGCGCTCACGGCCGTCGTGCTCGCTTCAGCGCTGCTCCGACTCCGGCTCTACCAGTCGATGTACGGCTGGACCGAGCTCCGCCTCGTCGTGCTGGTCGCCATCGCGTGGCTCGCCGTGGCGCTCGCGGTGACCGCGGGCCTCCTGCTCGCCCGCCGCACCCGCTGGACCCTGCACGCCCTCGGGATCATGGTCCTCGTGGCGGTCGCCGCCATGAACGTGATCGGCCCGCAGGCGTTCGTGACGGAGCGGAACCTGGAGCGGGCGATCGACCCGTCGCTCGTGCCTCCCGGCGGCAGCACGGGTCTCGACACGGACTACCTCACGCAGCTCGGGGACGAGGCGGTCGTGCCGGTCGTGGACGCCTGGGACCGGCTCGGGCTGGCTGACCGGGACGCGCTGTCCCCGGCGCTCGCGTGGCGCGAGGAGCAATTGCGGACGGACCCGGCCCTCCAGGGCTGGCCCGCCTGGAATCTCACCCGCGAGCGGGCCCGGACCGCGCTGCGGGCGTGGGAGGCGGCGCAGGGCACCGCCCCCGCCAGGTGACGGTCAGCTGCCACCACCCCAGCCCGGGACCGGCTCGACCGGCGCGGGCTTGGGCATGAACTTGCGGAACGCCCAGCGGGCGATCAGCGCGATCACCAGCAGGACGAGGATCACCGGCAGCCAGACGATGCCGAACCAGATCGCCCCCGAGACGATCGCCTGGCCGGCGCCGATCAGGGTCGCCGTCGCGCCGTCGACGTCGGACGTGGGATCCCAGCCCTTGGCCGTCTCCTGGACCTGGACGATCTCGGTGCCGAAGGTGGCCACGAGGGTCCCGTAGGCGACCTGGTCCTGGAGCTGCAGCCGCTGGCCGTCCAGCTGCTCGATCTGTCCGCGGACGTCGGCGATCCGCGCCTCGACCTCGAGGAGGTCGGTGACCTTGCCGGTGCCCTTGGCGATATCCACGAGGACCTGCTCGCTTGCCCGCAGGTTGCGCAGCCGGGCCTCGATGTCGACCAGCTGTCCACCCACCTCGGTCGCCTGGGTCTGCTCGCCCACGACCTCGGTCGCGAGGCCGCGCAGCGACGCGAGGGCATCCTCCCAGCGTGATGCCGGGACGCGATAGGTGATCGTGGCGACGGAGCGGTCGCCGTCGTTGGCCTCCTGGGAGGCGCCGATGTACCCGCCGGTGGCGAGCACGGCGGTCTTGGCCTTGGCGAGGGCGGCCTGCAGGTCGTCCACGACGAGCTCGAGGGAGCCGGTGTAGACGATCTTGAGGTCGTCGCGCGGCGCGGACGGCGCCTGGCCGGAGCTTCGCACGGGCGGCTGGCCTGCGGCGTCCTCCGGCGGCGGGCGCCTCGGATGCAGCGGCAGCCTGGGGAACTGCGCCGCTCTCCTCGTTGTCGACCGCGCTGCCGACGGTCGAGAGGATCGATGACGAGCTGCCGCCGCAGGCGGCGAGGAGCATCGCCAGCACGGCGATCGGCATGAGGAGGTGGAGCAGCCGGCTCCGCGGTCTGGCGTTCGACATTCGGTTCCCACCCTTTGCGATGGGCACGTGGCTCGCGTGCTCGGGGCCGCAGGCTGCGGCGATGGGCGGACGCGGCCCACGTCGTGCGGGTTCCGCGTCGCCCGCATCGTGCGCGCGAGACCCCCAGCCGCGGTTCAGGGATGTCCCGCACCGCCGGACCCGGGGTTCCGTGGCGGGGTATCGTGCCGCCATGCGACTCCCGTTCGAGCCACCGGTGGAGCCCATGCTCGCCAAGGCGTCCGACACCCTGCCCGAGGGCGATGGCTGGCTCTACGAGCCCAAGTGGGACGGCTTCCGGGCGCTCGTGTTCCGCGACGGCGACGCGGTCTACACCCAGAGCCGGGACCTCAAGCCGCTTGACCGCTACTTCCCGGAGCTCGCGGCGCCGTTCCTGGCCCAGCTCCCGGAGCGCTGCGTGCTGGACGGCGAGGTGGTGATCGCGCGCGATGGCGCGCTCGACTTCGAGGCGCTGCTGCTCCGGATCCACCCGGCCGCGTCGCGGGTCGCCATGCTCGCCGCCGAGAGCCCGGCGTCGTTCGTGGCGTGGGACCTGCTCGCGCTCGGCGACGAGGACCTGCGCGCGGTGCCGCAGGGCGAGCGCCGGGTCCGGCTCGAGGATGCCCTCGCCGGCGTCGTCCCGCCCATCCACGTCACGCCGGCCACGCAGGACCGTGCCCTGGCCGCCGAATGGTTCGAGCACTTCGAGGGCGCCGGCCTGGACGGCGTGGTCGCAAAGCGCCTCGAAGGCGCGTATCTGCCCGGCAAGCGCGCCATGCTCAAGATCAAGCACGGGCGAACGGCCGACTGCGTGGTCGCGGGCTTCCGCTGGCACAAGAACGGGCCCGGGACGCATGTGGGCAGCCTGCTGCTGGGCCTGTTCGACGACGCGGGCAAGCTCCACCACGTGGGGATCACGTCATCGTTCACCTGGGAGCGGCGCGCCGCGCTGGTCGAGGAGCTGGCGCCGCTCCGTGAGGGCGCGCTGGACGGGCACCCGTGGGCCGAGTGGGCCGAGTGGGCGAGCACCGGCACCGACGGCTCCGGCCAGCGGCTCCCGGGCGCCGGCTCGCGCTGGAACCGCGGCAAGGACCTCAGCTGGGAGCCGCTGCGCTGCGAGCGCGTCGCCGAGGTCGGCTACGACCACCTCCAGGGCGACCGCTTCCGCCACGCGACGACGTTCAAGCGCTGGCGGCCCGACAAGGCCCCGGGCGATTGCCGCTATGACCAGCTGGAGACAACCGTGCCGTTCGAGCTGGCGCGCATCTTCGCCGGCGCCTGACGCATGGCCCGCCGCTCCCGGCCGGGCATCGCATCTGGAGTCGGCGACGCCGACTACGGACGGATCGCCCTCGCGTTCGTCGCCATCCTGGTCCTGGTTCCGCTGATCACGGGTCTGGTCATCTACTACCTCGCCGAGTATGGGAACCTGCCCTTCACGTTCCGATCGGGTCCGTTCGGGATCACCCCGTGGGAGCCGGCGGTCATCCTCGTCCTCGCGCTGGGCGTGCTCGTCACCGTGCCGATTGTGTGGCACCGCATCGCGCCTCCGGGCGACACGTTCTGGGCGCAGGCCGCCGAGAACCGGCGCGACAGCCTGTTCCTGTCTGGGGCGATCGTCGTCGCGCTGGCCCTGACCGCCTACATCGTCGCCACCGTGGTGTCACTCCGGACCTCGGTGGGGCTCGCCGTCGCGGGCGGGGCCATCGCAGTGGGCGTGGCGTCGGCGGTCGCGTCATACCGGCTCGGGGACCGTGCGCTGCTGCGGCTCTCGAGCGCACGGCCAATCGATGCCGCATCCGGTCGGGACGCGGTGTTCACCGACGTCGTGCGGGAGCTCTCGGTGGCCGCGGCGATCCCCGCCCCCGCCCTCTATGTCATCGAGGAGGGTGCGCCCAACGCGTTCTCGGCGGGGCGAGATCCTGGCCATGCCGTGCTCGTGGTGACACGGGGGCTCCTGCGGATCATGGATCGCGAGCAGCTCCAGGGCGTGGTTGCTCATGAGCTCGCGCATATCCGCAACTACGACACCCGCTACAGCATGGTGGTGGCCATCGGCGTCGGCCTCGTCGTGCTCATCGCCGACGGCTTCTTCCGCGTCGTGACATTCCCGCTGCGACTGCCGCGGCTCATCGTCGACTCAGCCGGAGGCGGTGGTAGCGGCGGGTCCTGGGGCTTCGGCTCATGGGGCGGCGGCGGCAGCAGCAGCAGCGGTGGTGGCGGCGGAGGAGGAGGTGACGGCGGCGGAGGCGACGATCTCGGCGATGGCGTCGCGATCATCCTCGCCGTCATCATCTTCGTGCTCGTCCTGCTGCTGGTCGCGACGGTCCTCAACGCGATCGCCCCGCTCTTCGCCCGGCTCACGCAGGTGGCCGTGTCGCGCGAGCGCGAGTACCTCGCCGATGCAACAGCCGTCGAGCTGGGGCGCAATCCCGCGGCCCTCGAGGCGGCACTCCTGCGGGCCGCCAGCACGGACGATGTGCTCCTGGCGGCCAACCGGGCGACCGCTCCGCTGTGGTTCGTCAACCCGATCCGGGCAGCCGAGAAGCGGGCGTCGCGGATCTACTCGACCCACCCCGCCACCATCGACCGGGTGAACCGCCTGCGTCGGCTGCGTGGCATGGAGCCCCTCGAGGAGGCCGCCGGGATCAGCGAGGACCTCGACTGACGATCCGGTTCGCGGGTGAGGATCCCTGCCCGAGGAGCCCGCCCGGCCGCATGCCCCGGTGTCACTCGAAGTCGATGGTCCGGCCGCCAGTACAGGTTGAGTGGCCGGGGAAGCCGATCTCCGGGTCGAACTCAGTTTCGTCCCGGATCACGAGCCCGGCGTCATCGCTGATGCCGGGCTCCGGGTCCTTCACGAAGCTGAACCGGTTCGAGAAGCGCGGGATGATCCGGAGCGGGTCGCCCGGCCGCTCGATCCAGACCGGATCAGGCTCCTCCAGGTCGATCCGGAACCTCAGCGGCCCGTCCATCCCGACGCCGGCGCACACGCCCCCGGACCAGGACCGGTGGAGCTGGACCTGGCCCGGGACGGGCGGCTTTCGTTCCGGGCCGGCGGTGATCGTCCAGCCCGTGATCACGAACCGGCCGCGGCACCAGGCAACGCTGTCGGCCGGCGCTTCCGGGGGCAGCCCGGCACCGGCCGGGGGCGGGGGATCGAGGGCCGGGATCTCGGCGGTGCGGCGGCACCCCGCCGCGGCGGGGTGGTCGAACCGGCCGGTCAGGTGCACGTCCACGTCCACGGGCGGCATCGGGACCCCGGGCGCCACGACCGCGTCGAGCCAGGTCCCGGTGGTGTCCGGGTACATGCCGAACGCCTCCTCGGGCAGCGCCAGGCCAATGACGGCCGACGGGTCCTCGCGGCCGCCGAAGAACGCCGGTGTCACGTCGTAGGCCACGTACCCCGCCTCGAACACCGTCCGCGCATCCATCGTCAGCACCCGGCTTCCGGCGCATCGCAGGCGATCGAAGGGCGACAGCGGCGCGAGCGCGGCCAGGTCGAGATCCGCCGGGCAGTCGGTCACGTCCTGGGGCTCCAGCACCGGCTTCCCTTCGGCCGCCACCGGCAGCCAGGCATAGAAGTCGCCCGGCCAAGCGTTCGGATCCACCTCCACGAACACGCGCACCCACTGGCCGCTGCCGGGCACGACCTGCTCCCCGAGGATCGTCACTCGCTGGCCGACGCGCGTGAGCTCCTCGTTCTCGCCGAACTCGTCGCGGATCGCCGGGCCGCCCGACGCGCCGTGGAACGGCACGGACTGGAGGATGGTCGCGGGTCGGGTGACGAGCGCTGCGGCCGGGTCGTTGCCCTCCGCGGGAGGAGCGGTCGGCGTCGCCCGGTCGGCGGTCGCCCAGGCCAGCATGGAGACGGCGCTCACACCGACGACGACCACGAGGAGGCCGACCACCAGGGCCCGTCGCCTGCTTCGGTCCATGGGTCTCCTGGCTCAGCCCGCCGGGTCGTCGGACGATGGCGCGGGGCGAGCCCGACCGCTCGAGCGCCGGCTGGCCATCCAGGCCGCGCGCTCGTCGTCGGAGATGCTCGCCCAGTCGTCCGGGGCCGCATCCGGGTCCAGGGGCTCCTGTGGCGGCCGCAGCGCCTCCGGCACGTGGACCAGGTTCAGTCGCAGGCGGTACCAGGCGTAGGCGCGGCCGCGCATCGCGGTCTCGATGACGTCCGCGGGCTCCAGGTACGCGGCGGCCTCGGCGTGACGTGCCTTCCAGCGCTCGAGGCCCTCGTAGACCTCGGCCTTCGTGGGCGCGCGCCCCAGCTCGATGACCGGGACGCTGGAGCGGCGCCGCCCTGTGGGCGACGGGCGTGAGCCCTCCCACTCGGTCGGCAGCCCGGCGTTCGGGTCACCCGCCGCCACCGCGGCCGCGCGCGCCTCCGCGACGTCAGGGGGCGGGCCGCCATCCACCCCTCGCCCGGCGTACTCGCTGTCCGCGCGCCGCTTGCGGGACGGCTGGACGCGCGGCGGCTCGCCCTCCTGCTTGGCGTAGTTCGGCGGCCACGGCGCGTCGCCCTCGCCCTCGGCCTCGTGGCGCTTCGACAGCTCCAGCAGCGCCTCGAGCGAGCCGACAGCCTCGTCGATCCCCGCGCCGGCGTCGCCGCGCTCCGCGTACAGGGCGGGGACCGTCGCCAGCGTGAAGTCCTCCATGGCGCAGTCCGGCACCTCGTCCCAGCGGAGCGGGAACGACACCCGTGCGTCTGGCGTGGGTCGCACGGAGTAGGCGGAAGCGACGGTCCGGTCCTTCGCGTTCTGGTTGTAGTCCAGGAAGACGCCGTGGCGCTCCTCCTTCCACCACTTGCTGGTGGCGATCGAGGGTGCCCGTCGCTCCACGTCCCGCGCCAGCGCCAGCGCCGCCCGCCGGACCTCCGGGTACGTCCAGCGCGGCTCGATGCGCACGTTGATGTGGATGCCTCGCGAGCCGGACGTCTTCGGCCAGCCGACGAGGCCCACCGCCTCGAGCGCCTCGCGGCAGACCAGGGCGACCTCGCGCACGTCCGACCAGGGCACGCCGGGGACGGGATCGAGGTCGATGCGCAACTCGTCCGGGTGATCCAGGTCCTCTGCGCGGACGGGGTGCGGGTTGAGGTCCAGGCAGCCGAGGTTGGCGACCCACGCGAGTCCGGCCGCCTCGTCCACGACCAGCTCGTCCGCCGTTCTGCCCGATGGGAAGCTGAGTGTGGCGACCCGCATCCACTCGGGGCGGTTGTCTGGGGCTCGCTTCTGGAAGAACGGCTCCTTCTCGGCGCCGTCGACGAAGCGCTTGAGCGCCATCGGACGCCCGCGGACCCCGACCAGGGCGCCGTCGGCCACCGCGAGGAAGTAGCGGACGAGGTCCAGCTTGGTGTGACCGGCGCGCGGGAAGTAGACCTTGTCGGGATTGCTGACCGCGACCTCGCGGCCGCCGATCTCCAGGATCTCCTTCCGGGTGGCCATGGCATTGATCCTAGGCGACCTGTCGATTCCCGTGCCTTGCGTTCGTCGCTAGGATGCGAGGGCCGGAGGAGCCGGCCCGGTCACGGGACGAGGAGGCACGCGATGCGCTACCTGCTGCTGATCTACGAGGAGCCCCCGGCCACGCCGCCCACCGACGAGGAGTGGGCCGCGATCATGCCGGCGTACAACGCCTTCGGCGCCTGGGTGGCCGAGAAGGGCTGGATGCAGGGCGGGGAGGCCCTCCAGGACGTTTCCACGGCGACGACGGTGTCGGTCCGCGACGGCCGGCGGATCGTGACGGACGGGCCGTTCGCCGAGACCAAGGAGCACCTGGGCGGGTACTACCTGATCAACGCCCCGTCGCTCGATGACGCCATCGAGACCGCCGCCCGGATCCCCGGGGCCCAGACCGGCAAGGTCGAGGTCCGCCCGATCATGGAGCTGGGCTGATCGAGGGCCCTCCGTCCGCGCGCCTCCGCGGCCGTCGCCCGTGTCTTCCGCGAGGAGCACGGGCGGGTCGTCGCCACCCTGATCCGCGTCCTCGGCGACTTCGATCTCGCCGAGGAGGCGGTCGCGGACGCCTACGTCACGGCCCTGGAGCGCTGGCCCGTGGAAGGCGTGCCGGCGAATGCGGGGGCCTGGATCACCACGACGGCACGCAACCGGGCGATCGACCGGCTCCGGCGTGCACGGAGGTTCACCGAGAAGACCCCGATCCTGGTCCGCGACGAGGCGTTCGACGCTGCGGCGCGCCACGGCGCGCTGCTCGCGGCGGCGGAGGACGAGATGCACCCGATCCCGGACGACCAGCTCCGGCTGATCTTCACGTGCTGCCACCCGGCGCTCGCGCCCGACGCGGCCGTGGCGCTGACGCTGCGCACGCTGGGTGGCCTCACGACGCCGGAGATCGCGGGTGCGTTCCTGGTCCCGGAGCCGACGCTCGCCCAGCGGCTCGTGCGTGCCAAGAAGAAGATCCGTGAGGCCGGCATCGCGTACGAGGTGCCGTCCGGGGACCGCCTGGCGGACCGGCTGGACGCCGTGCTCCGGGTCCTGTACCTCGTGTTCAACGAGGGCTACGACGCCAGCGCGGGAGAAACGCTGATCCGCAGGGAGCTGTGCGCCGAGGCAATCCGGCTGGGCCGCATCGTCTCGGACCTGCTCCCGGGCGAGCCGGAGGCGGCGGGCCTGCTGGCCCTGATGCTGCTCACGGATGCGAGGCGTCCTGCGCGCGAGGGAACGCGCGGGGAGCTGATCCGCCTGGAGGACCAGGACCGGTCGCGCTGGGATGCGGGACAGATCGCGGAGGGCCGGGTTCTCGTGGAGCGCGCCCTGCGGATGGGACGCGTCGGGCCGTACCAGCTCCAGGCGGCGATCGCGGCGGTCCACGACGAGGCGCCAACCGCCGCCGACACGGACTGGGCGCAGATCCTCGGCCTGTACGAAGTGCTGCGACGGGTTTCGCCGTCGCCGGTCGTGGATCTCAACCGGGCGGTGGCCGTGATGCAGGTCGACGGTCCCGAGGCAGGCCTGGCCGCCGTCGACGCGCTCGGCGTCGACCCCGCGATGGCGGAGTACCGCTTCTTCCACGCCACCCGTGCGGACTTCCTGCGGCGGCTCGGCCGCGGGGGTGAGGCGGCGGTCGCCTACGAGCGGGCGCTGGCGCTGGCGACGAACGGCCCGGAGCGCGCCTTCCTCCGGCGACGGATCGCGGAGGTCCGGGCTCGCGGACTGAGCTGAGGGGCGCGGGCGCGTGCCGCCACTGCCATGGCTTGCTGCCGCGTACCATCCCGCGATGCGCACGCTGCGGGCCGCCCTCGTCCAGCTCGAGGCGAGGGACGACGTCGATGCCAACATCGCCCACGCCGTCGCGCTCGCGCGCGAGGCGGCCGTCGGCAGCGACCTCGTCATCCTCCCGGAGTACGTCCAGTACCGCGGCACGCCCGACGGGTGGCGCCGGTCCGCGCGCCCGGTACCCGGTCCCACGACGGACCCGTTCGCAGCCGTCGCGAGCGAGTTCGGCTGCTGGATCCTGGCCGGGACCCGCGCCGAGACGTCCGGCGACCCGCTGCGCCCCTACAACACGGCAGTCGTCATCGACCCGTCCGGGGCGCTCGTGGCACGCTACCGGAAGATCCACCTGTTCGACGTCGCCGTGGAGGACGGGCCGCAGACGACGGAGTCCTCGAAGGTGACGCCGGGCGACGGGCTGGTGGCCGTGGACCTGGCGGGGACACGGCTCGGGCTCTCGATCTGCTACGACCTGCGCTTCCCGGAGCTGTACCGGGCCCTCGCGCTCGCCGGCGCGGAGGTGCTCGCCGTGCCGTCCGACTTCAGCGCGCGGACCGGCCGCGACCACTGGGAGGTGCTGCTCCGCGCCCGGGCGATCGAGAGCGGGGCGTGGGTGCTGGCGGCGGGCAGCTGCGGAGCGGGCGGGGAGGGGGCGATCCCGGCCTGGGGCCACTCGATGATCGTGGACCCGTGGGGACGGGTGGTCGCGCAGGCTGGTGACGACGAGGCGATCGTCCGGGCGGAGCTGGATCTCGACCGTGTGACGGCGGTCCGGCGGCAGATCCCCGCGCTGGCCAACGTGCGACCGGATGCCCTGCCACCGGCCAGGGACGTGCAGCTGGCGTGAGGCGTGGGTTCGGCGCCCTGTCCGTCCTGGTGACGGTACTGATCGCCGCGTTCGTGGCGGCCGCCTGCGGCCCCCAGCCCGCCTCACCTGCCGAGGGCGCCGCCCAGCCCAGCACCGCGTTCCTGGCCCGCCACAAGCCGATGAACGGGGGCCCGGCGGCGATCGTGTCGGGCACGCTCGTCGAGCGGGACGGATGCCTGCTGCTCGAGGTCGCGGGCGGCACCGCGCTCGCCCTGTGGCCACCCGACGCGTCCGCGTGGGTCATCGACGGCGTGACGACGATCGTCGACGGGAAGGGTCGCCCCGCGGTCGCCGTGGGTGGCCTGGCGTCCTTCGGCGGTGGGTATGACTACCCGCTGGACTGGGCGGAAACGCAGGCAGGGCCAATCCCGGAGCGCTGCCGCACGGGCACGTACATCCTCGTCAACGACCTCGAGTGGATCCCCCAAGACTGAGAAAGCGGCCCGGAGTCCCTTGCAGCATTGGCCCTGCAGGCGCACAATGGGCAGTGCACATTCACCCACGACTGAGCAATTGCTCACTCCCCTGGAGGGACGATGCCGTCCCTGGACCTGCTGGCGCCCGACGAGTTCGAGCTGCTGGCGCGGCTCGCGGTCGGGTATTACGAGGACGGCCTCACGCAGGACGCCCTGGCCCGGAGCTTCGGCCTGTCGCGGCCGAAGGTGCAGCGCCTGCTCGATCGGGCACGCGCGACCGGCGTCGTTGACATCCGGGTCGCGAAGCCGCCGTGGCTCCACGTGGACCTCGAGCGTGAGCTGAAGGAGCACTTCGCCCTGCGCGAGGTGATCGTTGCCCCGGAGCGAGCGGACGCCCAGGCGCAACGCGAGGAGGTCGCCCGCGGCGCGGCGCGGTACCTGGAGCGCCGGCTCGAGGACGGCGTCGTCGTGGCCGTCAGCCACGGCCGCGACACGGGTGAGGTCCCGCGCTTCTTCGGCCCGCGCCGGCGCATCGACGCGACGTTCGTGAGCGCGATGGGCGGCTCACCCCTCGCGGAGTCCCCGACCAACCCGAACGAGATCGTCCGCCGCCTCGCGGACCGCTGTGGTGGCCAGGCGAAGGGGCTCTACGCGCCGGCGTACGTCGAGAGCGGCCGGATGCGCGACCAGCTCCTGCGCCAGCCGGCCGTCGCGGAGACGCTGCGAACAGCGGCCTCGGCGTCCGTCGCGCTGGTCGGGATCGGCGGTACGGATGACGAGTGCACGATGGTCCGCAGCGGCTGCTTCTCGATCGAGGAGCTCCGCCGCCTGCGCGCCGCGGGGGCCGTCGGCGACGTCCTGGGCAACTACGTGGACGTCCACGGCCGGCGCCTGGAGTCCCCGGAGACGGCGCGGCTCGTGAGCCTGGGCCTCGACGAGCTCCGGGCGATCGACACCGTGGTGGTCGTCGTGAGCGAGAGCGAGAAGCCGTTTGCCATCCTCGGCGTCCTGCGCACGGGGATCGTGGACGTCCTGGTCGTCGACGAGTCCAATGCGCACGTCCTCCTCGAGGCGGTGCGCGAATCGAACCTGCGTCCCAGATCGGAGGTGTGACGTGCCGGTCGTGCCGACACAGGAGATCCTCAGGCGGGCGTTCGCGGAGCGGTATGGCGTCGCGGCCATCAACGTGGTCAACGACCTGACCATGGAGGCGGTCCTCGCCGCCGCCGAGGAGCTGCAGGCCCCGCTCATCGTCCAGACGTCCGTGAAGCACGTGGAGATGACCGGCGTCGAGGTCATGTACGCGATGTGGGCCGAGATGACGAAGCGCATCTCGGTGCCCGTGGCGCTCCACCTGGACCACTGCCCGGACCGGGCGGTCATCACCGCCTGTCTCGCCGCAGGCTGGAACTCGGTGCTGTTCGACGCGTCGAAGCTGACCGTCGAGGAGAACAAGCGCCAGTGCATCGAGGTCGTCGCCGAGGCCCGCCGCTACGGCGCGCTGGTGGAGGGCGAGATCGAGGGCTTCAAGCGCACCGAGGAGATGACGGGCGACGAGGCCGAGCACGTCCAGAGCCTCGAGACGGTCGTCGACTTCGTCCGCGAGACGGGCGTCGACGTGTTCGCTCCGGCGATTGGCAACGCCCACGGCACGTACAAGACCGCGCCGCACCTCGATTCGCAGCGGGTGACGGACATCGTGGAGGCCACCGGCATCCCGGTCGCGCTCCACGGCGGCACGGGGATGTCCGCGGAGCAGTTCACGGACCTCATCAGCCGCGGCTGCGCCAAGGTCAACATCTCCACGGCGCTCAAGATCGCCTTCATGAAGTCCGGCTACGACTTCATGACCGAGAACCCCGGCAAGTACGACCCGCCGTCGATCTTCAAGGCGCAGCGGGCCGCGGTGAAGGACATGGCGGCGGACCACATCCGCAAGTTCGGCAGCGTCGGCAAGGCCTGGTAGCGCGATGAGCACGCTCATCTTCGACTGCGACGGCGTGCTCGCCGACACCGAGCGCTACGGGCACCTCCCGTCGTTCAACCAGACGTTCGAGGAGTTCGGGCTGCCGTTCCGGTGGTCCGAGGAGGAGTACGGCCGCAAGCTCGCGATCGGCGGCGGCAAGGAGCGCATGAGCTCCATGCTGACCCCGGAGGTCATCCGCGAGGCCGGCCTGCCGGACGACCCGGAGGCGCTCGCCGCCGAGGTCGCGAAGTGGCACAAGCGCAAGACCGCCATCTACACGGAGATGGTCGCGGCGGGGAAGCTCCCCCCGAGACCCGGGATCCGCCGCCTCATCGGTGAGGCGCAGGACGCCGGCTGGACGCTCGCCGTGGCCTCCACGTCCGCCGAGCCGGCGGTGCGGGCCATCCTCGGCTACGCCGTGGGCCAGGAGCGGGCGGACCGGTTCGACCTGCTGCTCGCCGGCGACGTGGTCCCCAAGAAGAAGCCCGATCCCGCCATCTACCTGCTCGCCCTCGAGCGGCTGGCCGTCGACCCGGCCGACGTACTCGTGGTCGAGGACTCGCGCAATGGCCTGCTCGCCGCGGTCGGCGCCGGCCTGCGCTGCCTGATGACCGTCAATGGCTACACGGAGGAGGAGGACAGCAGCGAAGCAACCCTGGTGGTGTCGTCACTTGGAGATCCCGACGGCGAGCGGACGCGGGTGATCGCGAACCGCAGCAAGGCATCGCCGGGGAGCTACGTCACGCTCGCGGATCTCGAGGCTGTGCTGGCCTCGTAACGCGGCGGCAGGAGGGTCAACCCTCGAAGGGAGGTTGGGATGGCAGCGTCATCCCTCGACGATCTCGACCTCGTCGTCATGACGATGGCCAACACGATCGTCGACAACGCGGACTACTTCGCCCAGCTCGACTCGATCGTGGGCGACGGGGACTTCGGGTACTCGCTCCGCAACGGGTGGGAGGTGGTCCTCGCGGACTACGACTCCTGGGACAAGCCCAACGCGGGCGCGGTGTGCAAGAAGATCGGCCTCACGCTCGCCGCCAAGGTCGGTGGCGTCAGCGGTCCGATGTGGGGCACGGCCTTTCTGCGGGCCGGCGCCACTGCGGGCGACAAGGACCTCACCCCCGACCTGGTGATCGAGATGCTCCGCGCGGCGATCGCCGGGGTCATGACCCGTGGCGGGGCCTCGCTCGGCGACAAGACGCTCCTGGATGCCCTTGCCCCGGCGACGGACAGCCTGGAGGAGAGCTTCAAGGACCCGGCCACGTTCGAGGACTACGGCGTGGCCGCCATCCAGCGCGCCGCCGACGTCGCCGTCCAGGCCGCGCTGGACACCAAGGGCATGCTCGCGCTCCGCGGGCGCGCAGCCTACACGGGCGATCGAAGCCGGGACTCGGTGGACGCCGGCGCCACCGCCATCGGTGTGATCCTGCAGGCCATCGCGGCGGCCTGGCGGGACAAGCACGGGAAGCAGTAAGGGAACGCGATCGTGAAGAAGTTCGTCAACGACCCCAAGCAGTTCGTGCCCGAGTTCCTCGAGGGCGTCATGCTCGCCAGCGACGGCACGCTGAAGTACGAGCCCAAGTACAACCTGATCTACCGGGCCGACATGCCCAAGCCGGACCGGGTGTCGATCATCCAGGGCTCGGGCTCCGGGCACGAGCCGGCGCACACGATGATCGTGGGCCCGGGCATGCTCGATGCGGCCTGCCCCGGCGACGTCTTCGCGGGCCCGCCCGTGGAGTTCGTGACCGAGACGTCCAAGCTGATGGACTCGCCGGCGGGCGTGCTCTACATCGTCAACAACTACACCGGCGACCGCACCGCCTGGGAGATGGCGAAGGAGATCCAGGAGGCGGAGGGCCAGAAGATCGGCTGGCTGCTCGTCAACGACGACGTGGCGGTCAAGGATTCCACCTGGACCGTCGGACGCCGCGGCGTCGCCGGCAACTTCTTCGTCATCAAGGCCGCGGCCGCGATGGCGGACAAGGGCGGCTCGCTCGAGGAGTGCGTGCGGGTCGGCGAGAAGGTCATCGGCCAGGTCCGGACGATGGGCATCGCCCTCTCGTCCTGCACCCCGCCGGTGCGCGGCACCCCGCTGTTCGAGATCGCGGACGACGAGATGGAGGTCGGCATCGGCATCCACGGTGAGCCGGGCCGCCAGCGGACCAAGATCGTCAGCGCCAACGAGATCGTGGACCTGCTCCTCAACGCGATCGTGCCCGACCTGCCGTTCGTGGACGGCGACGAGGTCGCGGTCATGGTCAACGGCCTCGGCGGCACGCCGATCACCGAGCTGTACCTGCTCTACGGGATCGCCCACAAGCGGCTCGCCGAGAAGGGCATCAAGGTGTTCCGGAGCTACGTCGGCGAGTACTGCACGTCGCTCGAGATGGCCGGCGCGCACATCTCGCTGCTCAAGGTGGACGACGAGCTCAAGGAGCTGCTCCTGGCCCCCGCGGAGATCGCCTACCGCGTCTTCTGAGCCATCGCCTGTTCCAGGTTCCGAGACGCCCGGCCCCGTGCCGGGCGTCTCCATGTCCGGCGGCTTGTGCCGCGGCGACGGTTGCCCGAGCGCGCCCCGTTGTGCCGCCCTGTGGCCCCCGCCCCGTGACGCTAGGCCCGCGACTCCGCCCGGAGTCGGATCAGCCCTGCGACTCCGCTCGGAGTCGGATCAGCGCCGGCCACGCAGAGATCGACCCCGGAATCGACGGTTTCGTGCACTGAGCTCTGCACCGGAGTCGACGTGCCGTTAGCCGAGTCGCGGGTCGCGGATCCAGGGTGGCGTGGTGGCGGAGCGAGGGCGGCGGAGTCGCGGGTGACTTGGCCGAGGGGCCGATCCAGAGCCATGGAGTCGCGCGTTCAGGATCGCGCCCGAGCGGGTCTCCGGGACCGGGCGCGTCAGGCGGCCTCCTGCCGCACCTTGAACACGCGACGGGTGAACGGGATCCGGAACTCGCGGAACACCTCCACCGAGACGAGCGTGCCGGCGAACAGGAAGATCACGCCCAGCAGCTCGCCCAGGTAGAACGTCTCGGTGACGCCGAAGCGCGACAGGCCGGATGTCAGCGACGGGATGAAGCCGCCGATCGCGAGCAGGATCGTCGCGGGGACGCGCGAGTTGAGCCTGCCCGCGAACAGGGCGGTCATGGTGCCCGGGATCGAGGCGAGGAGGTTGACGGTGATGGCGACCGGGGCGATGGCGAGGTTGGCCAGGAACCGGCCGATGCCCCGCGAGCGCGCCAGGTCGTAGCGCATGACCCGCTTCTTGGGCATGTACATGTAGGTGCTGTAGAGCGCACCCAGGGCGAGCGCGAAGCCGCCCGTCACGTTGAACAGCGGGGTCAGCAGCCGCACGGAGCCCGGCATCGCCGTGCCGACCGGGATCCCGTTGGCGTCCAGCGCGTAGCCCGGGGCCGGGATCGGCGCGGTGAGGACGATCGGGATCGCGACCACCGAGCCGCCGATGATCAGGGCCCCGGCGATCCATGCCCAGCGTCCGGTGCCCCGGTAGGTCTCGATGACGATGAGGATCGCGCCGACGGTCGCGATCGCGAAGGCTGCGTAGGGGAGGATCCCGGTGTCCGTGTACTGGGCCTTCGCCTGGGCCAGCACGGTGAACAGGCCGGCCAGCAGGACCGAGAACGCCGCGCCGTACCCGAACCGCGTCTTGCCCAGCAGGTACATCGTCCCGAGACCCAGCCACGCGGCGACGTAGATCGCCCCGACCAGGTACCAGGCCCGGTACAGGGGCTCGCTCCAGCCGAAGGCGCCACCCAGGAACTCGGTGCCCGCGGAGATCCCGTACCAGACCATGCCGATCGTCCAGATCAGCTGGTACGAGCGCCGCCGCTCCAGCCACTGGTCCAGCAGGAACAGCGCGAAGACGAAGCTCAGCGACGACGACAGGAAGGGGAGCAGGACGTTGGGCTGCACGGTTGGACACCTCGGGTTCCCGGGGCCTCGCCCGGTACGGGCACGGTATCGACCGGCACCGGCGCGGGCAATGTGCCCATGGATGAGGCGTCGGGGAGATTTGCCGAGAACCGGTCCCCCGGAGGGCATGGATCGTTGGGTACCCATCCGGGGGGCCTCGTCGGGCGAAAAGAAGGTCGAACCCGAGCCAGTCACCACACACCCGGAGAGACGAACCCGATGAACATCCGCAGGAACATCGCCCTCGCACTTGCCGGCGCAGCGATCATCACCGCCACCGTCGTGCCCGCGACGTCCGCCGCCGAGCCGAAGACGATCGCCTCCGTCCTCGATGACGGCAGCGGTTTCGACACGAACTGGTACGACTACGACATCCTCGACACCGCGGTGAACGCCGTCCTCGCGGCGAAGCCGGGCAGCCCGCTCGCAGCCGCTACCGATCCCGCCACCGCCTACACCGTGTTCGCCCCCAACGACCGTGCCTTCCAGGTGCTCGTCGCCAGCCTGACCGGGAAGTGGTACGGGACGGAGGCGCGCGTGACCGATGAGCTGATCAAGGCCCTGGGGCCCGCGGCGATCGACACGATCGAGAAGGTGGTCCTCTACCACATCTACGCCGGTGGCCGGGTCGACTTCGCGACCGCGAAGACGCTCAGCGGTCAGTCGATCCCGAGCGCACTCGGCCCGACGATCAAGATCAAGTACTACGGCTGGGTCAACCTCCTCGTCCTCGGCGACAAGGACACGAACGCCGTCAACCCGTTCGTCGTGAACAGCAAGCGCAACATCGATGCCGGCAACAGCATCATCCACGGCATCTCCTTCGTCCTCCGGCCGATGGACCTCCCGCCCATCGCGCGCTGACACCTCCCCTCCCCAACGCACGGGCAGGCCGGGTCGAGAGACCCGGCCTTCTCCCGAGGTGATCGCGCCGCGCGTCCTCGCATACAGGCGCGGGTGAAGTCCGGCATAGGCGAGCGGTGAGCGGGCGTCGTCACCCTGCTCCGCATGAACGACACCGAGAAGCGACGCGCCAAGCGCCGGCGCAAGGCCGGCAAGTCCTACCGGACGACGGACCTGGGCAACGGCATGGTCCAGGCCACCCCGGAGGCGGTCCTCCGGGCGATGGGCGGGCTGCCGCCGGACCTCGAGTGGGCGGTGATGGCGCCCAACGTCATCCCGATCCTGCCGCGGCGGCGCCCGATGCCGCCCCAGGCCGGCGAGCCGTTCCGGGTGACCCTGCCGCCGGGCATTCCCACCGGGTTCGGGATCGACATCGGCCCAGCGTTCCTGGTGGTGGGCGAGTCGCTGCTGGCGAGCTGGTCCATCGGCCCCGCCGACCTGGTCGCGACGGCGCTGGCCAACCTCCGGGCGCGGATGCACCCGCTCCGGCCCCGTGACCTCGTCCGGCAGTCGCTCGACGGCGTGCCGGTGCGGATCCTCCAGTCGGGGCTGGGCTGCGCGTCGGCGCTCGTGCTGGTCCCGGACGAGCTGCGACGGATCGTCGGGCCGGACCCGCAGCTCCTCATCGCTCCGATGCGCGACTTCGTGATCTCCATGCCGCCCGACACGGACCGGGCGTTCGCGGCCTGGATCAACGACGAGTTCGCGGAGATGGACCCCAACGGCCTCGCGCTCGACGCGTTCACCCTCGCCGACGGCGAGCTGCGCTACGAGGCCCTGCGATCGCCCATGCGCTCCCCCTGAGGGCCGCCGCCGCTACAGTGGGTTCGACATGACCAGCCGGCCGAACCCCAACGCCCGCGCCCTCCGGTACGACGGCTACCGCTCCTTCTCCTACCTCGACGCCGGCGCGGACTACCGTCCCTTCCAGCTGGCGTCCGAGACGGAGCGTGTCCCGCCCTTCGTGGTGGACGTCAGCGAGGCCGAGGAAGACCGCGTCTGGCGTCTGCTTGCCGCCCACCCGGCGATCTCGCTCCACGACCACCTCGAGGTGGCCCCGGACGACATCACCCAGCAGGACGAGTGGGTCCGCGAGGCGCACCTGGCCACGGGCTACGAGGGCCTCGCGCGCTCGGGCCTGGCCGCGGTCTTCGAGAACTTCGGTGACGGCACGGCCACGATCACCAGCAAGAGCGGCTGGAAGTGGTCCGACATCATCCACGACGTCGGGATGCGCTACGCGGACTGGGCGCACCAGGACTTCGCCGTGCGCGCGGAGACGGTCGCCGACATCCACGCCGCCTTCGGTAGCGGCCGGGTGGCGCTGATCGGGGCGCTCGAGGCCGCGACCCCGATCGAGAACGAGCTGGATCGCATCGACGTCCTCTACGGCCTGGGCATCCGGATGCTGGGCGTCGTCTACAGCGAGAGCAACGCGCTGGGCTCCGGCTGCCGCGAGACGCGCGACGGCGGACTGACGGGCTTCGGCCGGCGCGCGGTCGAGCGGATGAACCGCCTCGGGATGCTCATCGACGTCAGCCACGCCGGCGACGAGACCAGCCTCGACACGATCCGGCTCTCGAGGGCGCCGGTCGTCATCAGCCACTCCGGGTCGCGCGAGCTGTGGCCGATCAGCAAGTGCAAGCCTGACGGCGTGATCAGGGCATGCGCCGAGCGGGGCGGCGTCATCGGGATCGAGGCGGCTCCGGGCACGACCATGGTCAGGCCGGACCTCGTCGAGGCGTCCATCGAGACCTTCATGCGCCACTTCGAGTACTGCGTGGACCTCGTGGGCATCGACGGCGTGACGTTCGGGCCCGACACGTTCTTCGGCGACCACGCCGGCAGCTACGGGATCCCCAGCGGCGCCCTGCTCGCGAGCGGCGACTCGGAGTACGACGCCGTGGTCCCGGAGTACGTCGTGGGCCTGGAGAACATCGGCGACTACCCGAACATCGTGCGCTGGCTGGTGAAGCACGGCTACTCGGACGACGAGATCGCGAAGGCCATCGGCGGCAACACGCTGCGCGTGCTCGAGCAGGCCTGGCGCGGCTGAGCGCTGGCCGCGCGGCCGGTGTCAGCCCCCGGGGCGGAGGTGCTCCCGTGCGCGGGTTGCCCACGCGACCCGGCCCGGCGAGCGCCGGGGGAGCGCGGCGAGCATCTCGAGACAGGCGAGGACGGCCAGGTCGTCCAGGGCGGCGGCCGTGGCCTCGCCGTCCGAGATCCCGAGGGCCGCAAGGAACGGGGGGCCGGCGTCCGGCCAGCGCTCCGGGTGATGGTGTCGGACGAGGAGCCGGAACCAGGCGGCGTCGAAGAGCGGGGGCGCCAGGCGGAGCCGCTCGAGATCCAGGATGCCGGCCAGCCGCTCCCCGTCGACCAGGAGGTTGACCGGGGCGAGGTCGCCGTGGGCGACGACGGGCGGGGCGGCGAGCAGCACGGGGATCCGATCGAGGACGGCACGGACGGCTTCGGACTCCGCTGGGTCCAGCAACGGCGCGGCCTCCCGGAGCCACCCGGCGGCCGCCGCAGCGAGCCGGCCCGGGTCCGACCAGGTGCGGGGGAGCGACCGCCCGAGCGCAGCCGGTCGCACCGCCGCCAGTGCTGCTGCCGTCTCACCGGCCACCTTGCCCAGCCGCGCAGCACCGGCCGGCGTGGCGAGCAGCGCGTCTCCCGGTTCGCCGGGGAGATAGGACATCAGCACGAACGGCGGGTCCGCCCGCTCGTCACCGCCGAGAACCTCCGGCACCGGCAACCCGGGCGCCGCCGACCGGAGGGCGTGCGCGAACCGCATCCGGCGGGCGATGCCCCCGCGTCCCGCGACGGTCGAGGCGCCCTCCTGGTGGACGACCCGGAGCCCATCCTCGAGGGTCACGAGCGACGTCCGGACCCCGGTCGTCCACGGCCGGGTCAGGTCCTCGACCCCGACCACGCGGCTCCCGAGCAGGGTGGCCGGGACGCTCATCCGTGGGCCGGCAGGTCGTCGGCGGGCAAGGCGGCGTTATCGAGGGCGATCTCCCGCGGCGGCTCCACGATGTCGCAGCGGTCGCGGGCCAGACCCGGACCTGCCCAGGGTCACCGCCGGGGAGCCGGTCGGGCGCGAGGATCGACGGTCCAGCGTTCATCAGGTCTTCCATTGAGTGCCTGGGCGATCTCCGATCCCGTCGCCGTCTTCCGACGTCCATCGTCCTGCGGATCGGCTGCCGTCGGCTCCTCGGAGTGTGCATGAGCATCAAGAAACGCGCACCTGCCGCGGCGGCCGGCACCACTGCCCGGGCGGCCGAATTCACGCTACCGTGTGTCGTCTGGGCGGTGCACCGAGCCCGGCGGCGAGTCGCGCAACCCGCGTGGGCCGAGCCGTCCGACCGGAGGCTTCTGACGATGTCGCAGCTGTATCTCACCGAGGCCGGGTTCGTGGTTCCCACGCTCGGCGAGGAGCTCTCGCGCCGTCGGCGCGCCCGCAAGGTGCTCGACCTGCCCCCGACGAAGGCTCCAGGCAGGCTCTTCGTCCTGGCGGACAGCCACCCTCGCAGCTCCCGGCCAATGAGGGTCGCCGTGAACGGGACCGAGCTTGCGCCGCTGCCGTCTGCGAGCGCCGGGTATCGCTGGTACGAGATCGCCGTGCCCAGCCCGCTGCTTCGCGTCGGGCCGAACACCTTCGAGCTCTGGACCGATGCGGAGGCGATGGACGCCTGGGCCCTGGCCGTCGAGCACGGACGCCCATCGGGCGGGAGCGCCGTCTCGTTCGACGCGGGCGCCACGTGGTCGGGGGACCGGATCGGCCATCTGAACACGGGGCCCGGCGAGTACGTGGTGCGGCTCCGTCTCGACGAAGGCAGCGATCCCGAGCCACCGCCGTTCACGGCCGGCTCCGCCCGCGACGACGGCTCCGATGCGCTCCGGGCGCTGCTGCCGGCCGATGTGCTGGCTCCCGGCGAGACGCTCGCCCGGGTGCAGGCGCTGGCGACGTGGATCGCCACGGCATGGCGATATCGCAACGATCTCGAGGCAACCCAGTACGCACCATGGGATCCGCTGACCTGTCTGTCGTGGGGCAAGACGGAGCTGGGCCACTACGGCCAGCCGCCCGTCGTGATGTGCGTCCACTACGCGGTGACGTTCGTGGCCGCGTGCGTCGCGGTGGGCATTCCCGCCCGGGCCGCCGTCCTGGTGGACCACGCGAGCGGCAAGAGCGGCCACTTCGTCGCCGAGGTCTGGTTGGCCGATGCGGGCCGCTGGGTCATGGTGGATCCGAACCTCGACGCGATGTTCTTCGACGGCGAGCGGCCGATGACGATCGACGAGATCCAGGCGTCCGGTGACCTGCCGGGCCAGGTCCGGTGGGGCGCTGGCACGGCGTTCCAGCTGGAGCGACCCGCCATGCGCACCTGGGTCCGGGACACCTACCTGACGGGTATCTGCTTCCGTCACCGGGCCGTGTGGCCGAGATCCGACTTCCTGGCCAGGCCGGACGAGACGCCGCCCGGCCATGGCTGCACCGCCTATAGCGAGGCGGACCTCGTCTGGATGGCGCCGGACGTCGAGCGCGGCTTCGCCATGTTCAGGTACTTCGCGGAGAGCGCATGGTTCGCCGAACCGCCCACCTGGTGACGCCTGGGTCCTGCCCCGCCCCCGGAGCGCCGGCCCCCCGATCCACAGGTTCCGGGCGGTCCGGCGACCGGCAACGCATCCCGCCACGATGATGGCGGAGGGGCCGACGGACAGCGGCCTCCAGGCGGCGGGGCTCGAGCCGGCCGGCCTCGAGCCGGGCTCCGCCGTGGTCCTGGATGCAGACGGCGCGCTCGTCGGTGCCCGTGCCGGCCGGGACGGGTGGGAGCTCGTCGCCTGGAGCCCGGCCGGTCCGCCGGCGGAAGGCGTCCTCGACGGCCGCGCCACCGAGCTCAATGGCGGGAGCCTCCTCGTGGCCCCGGCGGACCACGACAACCTTGTCGCGCTGCGAGGCCTCCTGCCGTGGCTGCGGCCGCGCCGCCTGGACGGCCCGACCAGCTTCGGGTTCGGGGACCGCCTGGGCCTGGCGACCCAGGGACACGTGGCCGCGCTCCGCGCTCACCCCGGCGTCCAGCCGGTCCTGGCCCAGCAGTCGGCGCGCGAGCTTGCGCGCATGGGCAGGACGTTCCGCGAGGTCGTTGATGCCGCGACGATCGGCGTGCTGGCGGCCGGGTGGCATGGCGGGTTCGGCGCCGACGGCGATCACCTCAAGACGATCACCGACCTCGAGGCGGCGCTGGATGCAGGGTGTTCCCAGGTCACCGTCGATCCAATCGAGGTGGTCCCGCGGATCCCCGCCGATGGGCCTGCCGACGAGCTCGCTGCGGCATTCGCGGCGGTCCCCTGGACCGACCTCGAGGACGACCCCTCGGCGTTCGCGCGCCGCTACCCGGACCGGCTGCACCTGGACGCCCGGACCCTGGAGCTGCCCCGGACGGCGCTTCGTGCCGCCGCCGCGCGGTTCGCTCCCGCGGTCGTCCGCGTGACCGAGCTGCACCGGCGCCTGCGCGAGGTGGCCGGCGAGAGGGTGGGCTTCGAGATCGCGGTCGACGAGATCGCGTTCGCCACCACCCCGGTTGATCACGTCTACCTCGCCACGGAGCTGCGACGCTGCGGCGTGCGCTGGGAGGCATTCGCACCACGCTTCGTGGGCCAGTTCGAGAAGGGCATCGACTACCTGGGCGATCCGGTTGCCTTCGGTCGAGACGTCGCCCTTCACGCCGCGATTGCCCGGACGCTGGGCGACTATCGCCTGAGCATCCACAGCGGCTCCGACAAGTTCTCGGTCTACGCCGCGATCGTCGAGGGAACGGGCGGCCGGTTCCACCTCAAGACGTCCGGCACCAGCTACCTGATCGCGCTCCGGACGGTTGCCTCGACCGACCCATCTCTGATGCGCGAGATCTGGCGGCTGGCGCGCGAGGAATACGCGGTCGGCCGTGCCAGCTACTGGGTGTCGGCCGAGCCGGCCCGGACGCCAGCGGCCGAAGACCTCGCGGATGATGAGCTCGTGCGTCTCCTGGACGCGGCGGACAGCCGGGAGATCCTGCACGTGACCTACGGGGCCGTGTGGGCGGCCCTCGGAGCGGACTTGCGCCGAGCCGTCTGGTCGGGTCGCGATGCGTACACCGGCGCGCTTGCGGCCCACCTCGGGCGGCATCTCGCCGCCGTGTCCCCGGCCGGCTGACGCCGCAGGCAGGCGAAGTCGGGCATGCTCACCCGTGGTCGGGCAGGTCGTCGGCGAACATCCGGGCCTCGTCGTAGGCGATCTCCCGGAGCGGCTCCTCGATCTCGCAACGACCCGTCGCCAGGACGTCCCCCAGGGCGGGCTCGCTCACCCAGAGAAGCTCCAGGTCCTTGGTGCTCCGGACGCGGACGATGCGCGCGGACGCCGGATCCACTCGCAGGCAGGCGGCCAGCGCGAGCGCCAGCGCGTCCTCGTCCGTGTCCACGATGACCGGGATCTTGGCGCCCTCGACGTCCTTGGCGGTGATCGCGTTGAGGTACGTGCTGCGCGCGTCGAGCGCATCCGCCGCCCGGCGCAGCGCGACGTCCGCGAACCCGATGCCCGACGCGTTGCCCTCGGTGGCCTCCGTCAGGCCGCGGACCACGATGCGCCCGATCCGGGGACTGGCATTGGCGTCGCCCGCCTTCGGGCGCCCGATGACGTTCGGGTCGAGACCCGTCCCGCTGACGTCCTTGCCGATCAGGTCCACGACCAGCACGTCGAGATCGTCCAGCGGCAGGCGCGGCATGCGAGCCCGGGCGTCGGCGAGCAGCTCCGCCTCGCGGGTCTCGATCCGGTCTGCCGGGACGGCCTCCACGTGCGCCAGGTGGCCGTGGCCGTCCTCGACGAGCGCGATCCCGAACCCCACGGGGGCGCTGGCGATCGTGTGCCGGGCGACGGCAGGGATCAGGGCCGCGAATTCGTCGTAGCCACGGCGGTGGAAGGTGTCGGCGCCCCTCTGCTTGCCCAGGCCGATCGCGAGCATCTTCATCAGGCCGCTCTCGACGGGACCCGCGAAGCCGGTGTGGGGCTTGACGCGGTTCACCGGCACGATGAGGTCCGCCCCCTCGAAGGCGTTGCGGTCCACGAAGACCGGGACGCCCGGAACGACCTCGCCCAGGTCCACGGTCTCCATCGAGGAGCGGATCTCACAGCCCATCGTCGCGGGAGTGATCCCGTACCCGGCCAGGACCGCCAGCTGGCCCTCGGCCGTCGCGCCTCCGTGGCTGCCCATGGCCGGCACGATGAACACGTCAGCTCCCGCCGCCTGCAGCCGCTCGACGACGGCCTTGACGACCTCGTCGATGCGGTCGATGCCGCGGCTGCCTGCGGCGACGCAGACGCGCATCCCTGGCCGGACCGTGCCGATGACGTCGTCCATCGCCAGGCGGACCGCCGCCGGGACATCGTCGATCTCCGCCGTGTCCAGGTGCTGGCGCACGAGCGCCCAGCGGGGGAGGGCGGACGGAAGGAACTCGGGATAGGCGCTGCGGCTCATGCGTGGATCATGCCTCGCCGGGGCGCCATGCGTGCGGCGACACGCGCTGGCGCGTCGACCTGTACCACTCCCGCGCGGATGGGGCCGCAGACGCAGTGACGCACGAAGCCGGCCTTGCGGCCGGCTTCGCTGTGCCTGGATCTGGCGGATGAGGTGCCTAGTCGTCCGAGTCGACGCTCGCGACCGAGTCGACGCTCGCGACCGAGGCGACGCTCGCGACCGAAGCGACGCTCGCGACCGAGGCGACGCTGTCGACACACGTGGCGCAGTCATCCACGTGTGCAGCCGGTGCCGACTTGGGGGTCGTGGTCGGGTCGGGCTTGTGGGTCGCAGCCGGGGCCGACTTGGGGGTCGTGGTCGGGGTCGGGCTTGTGGGTCGCTGACCGGGGCCGCCGTGGTGATCGGAGTCGGCTCCGGGACGATCGTGGCCGTCGGCTCCGCCTGGTCGGCGGCATCTCAACCGTGACGACGTCTCGCGACGCCAGGTCGACGAGGTGCGCCGGGGGAGTGGTGGTCCTGCTCGCGACGAAGCTGATACCCTCGGCCGCAGGTGCGGCGCGGCTCTCGGTTGCGTCCACCGCGGTGATGGCCTGGTCGATGCCGGACGCGGAAACGAGCGAAAACCCGCCGACGGTCAGGCCGGCTGCGAGGCCGGCTGCTCCGGCGACTCTCCAATCGAGGTGGGGCATTGGTGTCTCCTTCTGGTGTGGGATCGGAGTTGCCTCCGGCTGGATCACCGGGATGACACCATCGTCAGGGCCCGGGCTGATGGCCCGGTGAACGGTACGGTGAGAACCCTCTCAGGTTGTCCCGGCGGTGACGGGCGGAACCGGAGCTCATCCCCCAAGACCGTCGGGCTCATCGGTCTCCGTCGGGCTCCTCGGGCTCCTCGGTCTCCTCGGGCTCCTCGGGCTCCTCGGGCTCCTCGGGCTCCTCGGGCTCCTCGGGCTCCTCGGGCTCCTCGGGCTCCTCGGCTGCGTCGTCATCCGGGGTGGGCCGAGGTGTGGAGTGCGGGGGCGCCGTGTGCCGCTCGGATACCACCGTCGGTGCCACCACGATCGGTGTCTTCGGCGGCTTCGGATCGGGCACGATCGGGTCCGGATCGAGCACGGTCGACTCCGGTTCGGGGGTTCCCGTCGGGGTGGAGGGCCCGCTGGCCGCGGGCCCCGGCGTCGTGAGGTCCGTTGCGGCCGGGGTACAGTGGCTGGGTCTGCGGGACTGGCCTGGCCCCCGCGGAGCTCGATCTGGCGCACCGTGACGGTTTCGGCGGACGGGGTGAGCAATGCCATGCCGCTGATCGCGATCGCCGACCACGAATCCCGACAGCGCGGCGATCCTTCCGTCCGGAGCGTGCATGGCACCGTCTCTCCTCAGACGCCGGCCGCGGTTGCCCAGGCCTCGGCCGAGGCGATCCTTCGGTTCACCTTTCGGCGCCAGGCCGGCGCCTGCACCCGGAACGGCCCGGTGGCCAGCCCCACGAGAGCCGCCGCCGTCGTGCGCCGGAGCTCGGCGGGCTCCACGGCGCGCTCGAATGCCGGCTCAAGGCGGACGCGCCAGCGGTCGACCGCCGCGCGCCTCCGTGGCACGGCGTCGCCGAGCGCGACCAGATGGCCGAGCATCGTGGCGAGGTCGTGGACAAGCCGGCCCGGGCCGGCGCCATCGACATCGAGCATGCCCACGACTCGGCCGCCCTCGACCAGGAGCTGTGCCTCGTGCAGAGTCACCGTGGGTCGTCACGACTGCCCCGGTGTCGCCCGGCGCGCCGATGCCGCTCGACGAGCCCCTCGAGGCGATCTCCCTCGTCCGGCATGACGGCAGCAAGTAGCCCGGCATGGCCGGCGACGCGCGCCAGCGGTCCCCGCGAGACCTTCACGGCAGCCCCTCGGAGCCCGGTCCCGGTCGGCGGGAGCCGGTCGAGGAGCTCGAGGATGACGCCGCCGTCCGGGAGCCCATCGACCGCGGCGCGGTCACCGGCGAGGAGCACGTCCCGGATCGTCCGGCCGGCGATCGCCGTCAGGACGACAGGTGCCGGCCTCCGGCCAGGACCTCGACGACCTCCGGCACCGGGACACAGCCACTTGAGGGCGGCCATGCTGGTCGACCAGCGCCACGAGCTCGCCCGGCGGCACGACCTTCAGATAGCGCTCAAACCCGGCCGCATCTCCGGCCATGCCCGTCGACGCGAACGCGCACGACGGCGCGGCGCCCCGGCCGGTAGGTCCGGACATCGACCCGCAGGTGCTCGGCCGGAACGCCGAGGCGCGTTGCCACGCTCCGGGCGGAGACAGCTGACCGCAGACCCGGCAGTGCCGGGTCTTCCGGGTATCGCAGCAGACCCACGGCAAGGTCACCCGCGCTGAGGACCAGTGTCCCGGCGGCGGGACCGCCGGCATCCGCGATCGCCACCAGCGTCTCCGGGACCGCGAGCCCACCTGCCCACCGCACCGTCGCGGCGTAGCGTACGACCGCCCGGCGGCCCGGTCGGTACAGCACCTCGCTGGCGCCGGAGGGTTGCGAGGTCGCCGCCCGCGGCGCGCACACCCGGCGCCGACGATACCCCGGGCGCCGGGCCCCAGCAGCAGCGCGAGCGCAGGCAGCAACTCATCATGGATGGCCATGCTGCCATCTCAGCACCCCGAGATGAATCGGGGATGAGATGGGGTGAAGAACGCCGCTCAGGTCGTCGTCGAGGGTGCGGAACCGATAGCCCATGCCGCGGATCGTCTCGATCGTCTCGGCGCCCAGCTTCCGGCGGAGGTAGCGGACGTAGACCTCCACCACGTTCGACTCCGGTTCGAAGTCGTAGCCCCAGACATGGCTCAGCAACTGCTCCCGGCTGAGGACCTGGTCCGGGTGGCGCAGGAAACGTCTCGGTGAGGGCGAACTCGCGGGCCGTGAGCTCGACCCAGCGGCCGTCCACCTTGGCCCTGCGGGTCCGCAGGTCAAGCGAGACGCCCCCCGCGCGGAGGACGGTCGCCTCCCCGGCGACGTCATCATGGAGCCGCGCCCGGATCCGGGCCAGCAGCTCCTCGAACCGGAACGGTTTCGTCACGTAGTCGTCGGCCCCGCCCTCGAACCCTGCCACGGTGTCATCCACGCCGTCGCGTGCCGTCAGGATGATGATCGGCAGCCGGTCGCCGCGTGCCCGGACGCGACGCAGGACCTCGCGGCCGTCGAGCTCCGGCAGGCCGAGATCCAGGATGAGCAGGTCGAAGTCCGCGTCGCGCGCCATCTCCACTGCCGACAGGCCGTCTGACACGGCCGTCGTCGCGAAGCCGTTGGCCCGAAGACCCTTCTGGAGGAATGCGACGATGTGCCCCTCGTCCTCGGCGATCAGGATGCGGGTCATGGCAGGGTCGTCTCCGGCGGCGGTTCGATGGGGATCACCAGGCTGAAGGTGGAGCCTCTGCCGAGGGCGCTCTCGAGCTCCGTCCGTCCCCCGTGTGCGACCGCGACCGCATCGACGATGGCGAGCCCCAGGCCGGTCCCCTCGCTGGCGCTGGTCAACCGATCGCGGCCGCGTGCGAACCGGTGGAAGATCCGCTGCTGCTCCTCGGGCGCAATCCCGGTCCCCTCGTCGCGGACCCACAGGCGGGCGTGCGCGCCATTGACCGACGCACCAAGCTCGATCACCGCACCCGGGGCCGTGTGACGGATGGCGTTGGAGGCGAGGTTGGCGATCGCCTGGCCCAGGCGGTCGGCGTCGGCGGAGATGACCACCGGCCGAACGGGTACCACCGCCCAGGCACGGTCGCCGAGCGGCCGGAGGCGCGCCGCCATCGAGTCGATGAACTCCGCCAGCTCGACCGGCCCGCGACGGAGGAAGTCCGGCTGCTCCGCCCGCGCGATGAGCAGCAGGTCGGCGACGTAGTGGCTCATGCGATCCAGCTCGTCGAGCACGAGTTCGACGGTCTGCCCGCGCTCGACGGGGTCGTCGTCCAGCAGTTCCAGGTGGCCGCGGATGATCGTGAGCGGCGTGCGCAGTTCGTGGCCGACGTCGTTGAGGAACTCGCGTTGCGATGCGAACGCGGTCTCGAGGCGCTCGAGCATGGAGTTGAGCGTCGCGGTCAGCTCGGCCACCTCGTCCGTGCCCTCCACGGGGATGCGCGCGCCCAGGTCGCGGCCGCCGATCCCATGTGCTGTCCTGGTCAGGGCCCGGAGCGGCGCGATGGCGCGCCCGGCGGCCCCCCAGGCAAGGGCGGATGCGAGCAGGATGACGGCCGCCGACAGGGCCAGCGTCACCTGCACCGTCTGGTCGATCTGCGCACGCCGCTCGGCCTCGTAGAATGCCGCCGCAAAGACGCCCGCCCGACGGTCGCCGGTCCCCAGTGGAACCGCCAGCCAGCGCACCGGCCCGACGGCGGATTTCGGCACGTCCCCAGGTCGGCACCGACGCCGACTGCCATGCGGCGAGCACGCCCGGGTCCTCGAACAGGGACATCGGTGCCACGGTCCGCTTGTAGGGCTGGCCGTCGACGATGGCATACAGCACCTCGTACTCGCCGGGCACGCTGTGCAGGAAGAAGGTGTCGAAGATAGCCGCCGCGTCGTCCCCGAACGGCCTGGCGGTCGCCGGATCGACACCACCGGCGAGGCGGCGGACCTCCTCCACCTCCTGTGCCAGGGCCTTGTCGATATCCGACGCGAGCTGTGTCGTGAGGATCTGGCGCAGCCCGACGACCGTGAAGGCGATCGAGAGCATGAGCAGGACGACATACCACGCGAGAATGCGGGTTCTGATTCCGCCGGGTAGCCGTGGCGGCCATCGTCGCATGCGGGCATCGATGCCCTGGTCGGTGGGCACCGCCGGGTCGGCGTCTGCCCGGAGCAGACGCGCGATCATGCTGCCTCCAGGCGAGGCGCCGGCGACGATCCCCATGATCTCGAGCGTGCGACCAGTGGCCGTGGCCGACATGAGGCCACGATGAGGAAGCGTTCATCCTGCGCGCCCAGCGCCCGGGGCAGCCAGTCGATCACGATCGGGTCCCGAGCATGAAGCAGAGGATACCCGCCGCCAGTCGAGCCCTCGATGAGCGCCGCCCACTCCCGGGCAGTCGACGACCATTCCGGCACGGGCAACTCCCAGCCCGGGGCAGGGCTCCGCGCCCGCTCGCTCCCGCCTACAGTTAGCCCTGTCCGGTCCGGCGCGCGTCGGCCGGCACCGCGGGTCGAAGGAGCTACCAGTGGACGGAGTCCGGGTCATCGTCGCCACCGTGCAGCAGACCCTCGTCGAGGCCGGCGCCGGGGTGGATCCGCCCACCACGGTCGCGACGGCCGCGATCGCCGTCACCAACCCGCTGGCCGGCCGGGGTCGCGTGGATGACCTGGGAGCGCTGGAGGCCCTCGGTCGCGAGGCTGCCGCGCTGCTGGTCGAGCGGGCCCTGGCGGCCCTGGCTTCGGTCGGGCTGTCGCCGGCGGACGTCCGCGGCTACGGCAAGGGCGCCATCGTGGGCATCGACGGCGATCGTGAGCACACGGCGGCCGTCCTCCACCCGCGGTTCGGTGCTCCGGTCCGGGCGGCCATCGGCGGCGGCGCGGACATCATCCCCGGCACCAAGAAGGTCGCGGGGCCGGGTGCCTCGATCACCATGCCCATCGGCAACAAGGACGACCGCTGGGTGTTCGACGACATGGACGCCGTCGACGTCGCCATCGCGGATGCCCCGCGTCCCGACGAGATCGTCATCGCCCTCGCCCTGAGCGCCGGCGGCCGGCCGAACGCCCGGGTCCGCAAGCCTGCCTAGGAGATCGCCATGTTCAAGGCCATGATCCTGCTCACCCGGCGCGAGGACATGACGCCGGACGACTTCCGTCGCTGGTGGCTGGAGGAGCACAGGCCGCTCGCCCTGCAGCTGCCGGGCCTGCGGCGGATGGTCGTCAACATCGTGGACGCGGACCCGGGCGAGACGGGCATCGACGGCATCTCCGAGCTGTGGTTCGACACGCAGGCCGACTTCGAAGCGGCCTACGCCACCGAGATCGGCAAGGCGGTGGCCGCGGACTCGATGGGCCACAACCGCAAGCGCCTCCGGCTGCTCATCGACGAGCACGAGTAGACCCATGGCTCCAGTCGTCCAGGCGGACTCGAGTGGGCGCCGGCTGACGGCTTCTACGGCTGGACATCTGATGCGATGCTAGATAGCATCACGCATCATGCGCACCACGATCGACCTCGACCCGACGGTGCTCCGGGCCCTCAAGCAGCGGGCCAAGCGGGAGGGCAAGAGCCTGGGCCGCCTGGCGTCCGAGGTCCTCGGCGTCGCCCTGGAGCAGGACAACCCCGGCACGGCGCCCCGAGCCCTCGCCTGGGTCTCGAGGCCGATGGGTGCCCTCGTTGACCTCGAGGATGCGGAGGCGGTCCGGCGCGCGCTCGAGAGCGCATGAGCTACACGATTGACGCCAACATCCTGCTGTACGCCTCCGACCAGTCGAGCCCGGTCCACCAGCGGGCACGGGAGCTCGTCGGCCGGCTCGCGGACGGCCCGGAGATCGCCTACCTCTTCTGGCCAACCGTGATGGCCTACCTGCGGATCGCAACCCACCCGGCGGTCTTCGCCCGACCACTCTCGATCGTCGAGGCCACGGGCAACATCGAGCAGCTGCTGGCCCGCCCGCACGTGCGCACCGTGGGTGAAGGGGAGAACTTCTGGCGGACCTTCGCCACCGTCTCGGACGACGCGCTCCCGTCCGGGAACGTGGTGCCCGACGCGCACCTGGTCGCGCTGATGCTGGAGAACGACGTTCGAACGATCTGGACGCGCGACCGGGACTTCCGTCGCTTCTCCCGCATCGAGGTGCGTGACCCGTTTGCCTGAGCAGGATGTCCCGGCCGTTCTCGGCCTCGAGCTGCGCGCGGACTGCAGCCGGTGCCTGGGCCTCTGCTGTGTCGCCCAGGTCTTCGCGACCTCCGCGGATTTCGCCTTCGACAAGCCGGCCGGGGTGACGTGCCGTCACCTGGGCCCGGATTCGCGCTGCCGGATCCACGATCGCCTGCGGCCGGAGGGCATGCGCGGCTGCGTGGCCTACGACTGCTTCGGTGCGGGGCAGCACGTCGTCCAGGACGCGATGGCACGCGTGGACTGGCGGGAATCTCCGACCACGGCGGAGCGCATGTTCGAGGTCTTCAGGATCATGCGGCAGCTCCATGAGCTGGCGTGGTACCTGACCGAGGCGCTGGCGCTGGCGGCCGCCCGCCCGGTCCACGCGGAGGTGCGGGCAGCGCTGCACGGGGTGGAGGGGCTGGCACGGGAGCCGGCCGATGCCCTGCTGGCCGCGGACGTGGCGGGCCGCCGGGAGGCGATCGGCGCACTGCTGGGCAAGGCCAGCGAGCTGGCCCGCGCGGGTGTCGAAGGTGGACCGCGCCGTCGGGAACGAGACCGCCGGGGCGCCGACCTCGCGGGCGCCGATCTCCGCGCCCGGGACCTGCGGGGCACGAACCTCCGGGGGGCGCTGCTGATCGGCGCGGACCTCCGGCGGGCCGACCTGCGCGTCTCGGACCTCGCCGGCGCCGATCTCCGCGGCGCCGACATCCGGGGAGCCGACCTGCGAGGGGCCCTGTTCGTGACCCGGTCCCAGCTGGAGGCCGCGACCGGCGACGCGGCGACGCTCCTCTCGTCCCAGCTCGCGCCGCCGGCCCACTGGTAGGTACTCGGACCCCCTCGCCCCGCTCCGGGACGCTGGGCAGCCGGACCTCCGATCCGGCACACTGCGCTCACATCGCCAACTGAGGGGAACCGCATGTCCGTCAGCGAGAACCTGATCGCCAACGAATCCATCGTCACCGAGACGAAGAAGCACTGGATCGCCCCGGCGCGGGACTCGCTGTGGGCCGCGGGCATGATCCTCCTGGGGCTCTTCCTCTGGTACTGGAACCCGTCGGGCGACGGCATCCTGGGCTTCCTGTGGACGGTGATCGCCATCGCCCGCTGGGTGCTGCTGATCGGCGGCATCGCCTGGATCGTCTACAACATCGTGGTCTGGCGGACGGCCGAGTTCGCGGTCACGAACCTCCGCGTGCTGCGGTACGAGGGGTTCCTCCAGCGACGGTCGTCGGAGACGCTGTTGACCTCCGTGAGCGACGTCAAGCTCAACGTGGGCCTCGTGGGCAAGTCCCTTGGCTATGGCGACCTGCAGATCTTCACCCAGTCCGGAGACGCCGGCGCCGACAGCTTCACGTCGATCGTCAAGCCCGCCGAGTTCCGCAACGCGATGATGTCCGTCAAGCTCCAGGACCAGGCGGCGAGCCGGCCCGCGCCCGCTCCCGCGCCGGTCGCTCCGGCACCTGCGCCGGCGGCTCCGGCCCCGGCGGCCGCGAGCGCCGAGGACCAGGCGGCGAGCCTCGTCCGGCTGGCGGAGCTGCGCGACCAGGGCGTCATCTCGCCCGAGGAGTTCGAGGCGAAGAAGACGGAGATCCTCTCCCGGATGTAGCTCCGCCCCGCGTCCGCTGCCGGATCCCTACCGCTTGCGGCGGCTGCCCTTCCGTCGCTTCGATCCGGCGTTCGTGGAATCGGCGGGCTCCCGTTCCGGCTCGCCGTCCGGCTCCTCGGCGACCAGCTCCGCCCGGGCGGCCAGCAGCGCATCTCGCGCCTCGTCGGACACGATCGGGTAGCGCGGGTCCATCTCGATCAGCGCGTTGGCGATGACCCCGGCCGCGGCGACGCGCGCGAACCACTTGTTGTCGGCCGGGATCACGTACCACGGCGCGACCTCGGTGCTGCTGCGCGAGAGGACGTCCGAGAAGGCGGCCTGGTAGTCGTCCCAGTGCGCCCGTTCCTTCACGTCGGCGGCGCTGAACTTCCAGTTCTTGTCCGGCTCGTCGATCCGGCTCAGGAACCGCCTGCGCTGCTCCCGCTTCGAGAGGTTGAGGAACAGCTTCACGATGGTGTAGCCCTGGTCCGAGAGATACGCCTCCCAGTCGTTGACCTGCCGGAAGCGCCGCCTCCAGATGCCCTTGTCCTTCTTCGCCGGCGGGAGCTTCTGGCCCTCGAGGATCGAGGGATGCACGCGCACGACCAGCATCTCCTCGTAGTAGGAGCGGTTGAAGATGCCGATCATCCCCCGCCCCGGGAGTGCCTTCTGGTAGCGCCACATGAAGTCGTGGTCCATCTCCTCGGAGGAGGGGACCTTGAAGCTGCTGACGCTCACGCCCTGGGGGTTCACGCCGCTCATGACGTGGCGGATCGTGCCGTCCTTGCCCGCCGCATCGATGGCCTGGATGATCACCAGGAGCGCCTGCGTGTCCTGCGCCGCCAGCCGCGACTGGTAGTCGCTGAGCAGGTCGATCCCCCGCGCGAGGAGCTCCTCCGCGTCCTTCTCCCTGATCCCGGAGGTGTCGGCCGGGTCGTAGTCCCTGGGCAATCTGACACGGCGCCCCGGCTCCACCCGGAACTGCTTCACGAAGTCCCCGATGCGGTCCTTGTCCAGCTCGGGCATCGGCCCACCCTCCTCCTGCGGCGCTCGTTCAGGGCCTGGGGTCGTGTCCAGGGTCGTGCCCCGGCTCGTGGCCGGGCTTCGGGATCCCGGTGAGCTGGCGGTACGCCTTGACTGCGGTCCCGATGGTCGGGTAGAAGGCGTCGCTCTCGGCGATCCAGGTCATGCCGTAGTGGCGGATCTCGTTGCGCACGGCGTCCTTCATCTCGGCGAACACGAAGTTGATCCCCATGGCCCCGAGCTCCGCGTCGAGCTCCTCGAGCATCTCGGCCGCCGTCGTGTCCACGGAGGTGATCGGCTCGGCGGCGACGATGATCCATGCCGGCGGCGGGTCCGCGTGGGCCAGGTGGCGGACCTCGGCCTTGAAGGTGTTGGCGTTGGCGAAGATGAGGGGCCCGTCGAAGCGGTAGATCACCAGCCCCGGGATCTGCTCGGCATCCGGATACATCGTGTTGTCGTGGTAGCCGGGGACGTTGGGCACGTCGACGAGCGTCGTCCGGTAGGGGTCCCAGGCCTGGCGGAACACCCACAGGATGGACAGCCCGACCGCCACCGCGATGCCCGGCAGCACGCCCAGGAACGCCACGCCCAGGAACGCGGCAAGCGCCAGGGCGAACTCCGACTTGCGCTGGCGCCACAGCCTGCGCATGCCCGGGATGTCGGCGAGCGAGAGCGACGCGACGATCACGACGGCCGCCAGGGTGGGCTGGGGGAGCCACTGCATGAGTCCGGGCACGAACACCAGCATCACGAGGATGACGGCGGCGCCCACGAGGCCCGTGAGCTGGGTCTTCGCCCCGGCCCGCTCCGCGACCGCGGTTCGCGACCCGCTGGTGCTGACGGGGAAGCCCGTGAACAGGCCGGCCCCGATGTTCGCGGTGCCGATCCCGACCATCTCCTGGTTCGCACGCACCTCCTGGCCGGTACGGCCTGCGAACGCCGATGACGTGGAGATCGTGTCGGCCAGCGAGACCACGGCGATCCCGACCGCACCCGCGAGCAGCAACGGCATGGCGCTGAGCTCCACCCGCGGGATGGTGAACGGCGGCAGGCCGCTGGGCAGCACGCCCACCAGGTCGACACCCTTGCTCTCGAGGTCCAGCACCACGGCCAGCACCATGGCGGCGATCACGGCGACCAGCACGGCCGGCACCTTCGGAAGGAAGCGGCCGAGGATCACCATCACGGCGATGCTGAACAACCCGATGGCGGCTGCGGCGGGCACGGCCTCCCCTGCGGCGATGCCCTGGACGAACGCCTGCGCCTCGGCGACGAGCCCGTCTGCATCGGTCGAGAAGCCGAACAGCTTCGGCAGCTGGCCGACGAAGATCGTCAGGGCCAGGCCGTTCATGTAACCGATCTGCGTGGGCTTTGACAGCAGGTCGGCGATGAAGCCGAGACCCCCGACGGCCCCGAGGAGCATCAGGCCCCCGACCATCAGCGCGAGCATCGACGCGTAGGCGACGGCGGTCGCCGGGTCGCCATTCGCGGCCGCGAGCGGGAGCACGACTGCCGCGATCATCGGCCCGAGCGAGGAGTCGGGCCCGAGGACGAGGATGCGTGACGGCCCGAAGATGGCGTAGGCGATCAGGCACAGGACCGACGTGTACAGGCCGGTGATCGGGGGCAGCCCCGCGAGCTCAGCGTAGGCCATGCCCTGGGGGACGAGGAGGCTCGCCAGCACGAGCCCAGCGACGATGTCCTTCGACAGCCACGCCGGCTGGTAGGTCCGGAGCGCATCCGTGCCGGGCACGAAACGCCCCAGCGTGGCGACCTTGCCCTTGGGCTCACCCGCCTCGGAGGCGGGCCGTGTCTGGCGCATGGACGGTGCTGTCATGGTCGGGCGCGGTACCTCGCTGGCGCCGGGCAGGCCCAGCCTGTCATGGCCAGTGCAGCATACCCACAGCCCGGACCGTTCGGGCATCGATCGCCGACGGCGCCCGGACACGACGAAGCCGGCCTCGCGGCCGGCTTCGTGATCGTAGCGGGGCGGGGGGTCAGCCCAGGAGCTTGGCCTTCGCGGTCGCGAACTCCTCGTCGGTCAGCACGCCGGCGGCGTGGAGCTCGCCCAGCTGCTTGAGCTGCTCCATGTCGATCCCGGCCGAGGCCGGAGCGGCCGGGGCCGGTGCGGCGGCGGGGGGAGCCTGGACGTACACCACCTGGGGCTCGGCCGGCGCCTGGGCCGCCAGCTGCTGCTCGTACTCGGCCTGCTGCTGGGCCGCCTGGTTGGCGTACTTCTTCTCCTGGTGGTGGTGGACGGCACCGGCCGTCCCGGCCACGACAGCGGTCGTGGCGGCTGCACGCACGAGCGGTCGTCCGCGGCGTCGCATCATCACTGTTCTCCTTGCGGTCGTTCGGGTTGCCTAGGCGGTGAGGGCGTCGAGCTCGGCCTGGACCTCCTCGAGCACCTCCGGGGGGACGACCTCACGCCGGATGAGGAAGCCACCTGAGGCCGCCATCGCCTCCTTGATGCCCTCGGCCCAGCGGTGCTCGAACAGCATCACCATGCCGGCCGTGTCTGCCGGCAGATCCTCGGCGACCTGCTCCAGGTCCTCAGGGGTCAGGAGCGCCATGCGATCCCCGAGCAGCTCGGCGAAGGCGGCAAAGCGGGGATCGTCCTTGTTGTCGAGCTCGAGGATGACGGCAGTGCCGGCGGCGTCCTTGCCGACGAAGACGACGTCTACGAGCCGGATCGTCTTGTTGGCGACGACCTTCTCGATCTCGCGCGCGATGCTGCCATCGAAGTGCGGGCCGGTGAACCCGACGACGAGGTATTCGAGCGGTCCAAGTGTCACGGATGTCCTCCTGTGCATGATCGCTGGCAGGCGGTCCCGAACGCCGGCCGCCATCGGGCTACTAGACTACCCATCAATCCCGGATCTCGCACCGCCTCAACCCATGAGGTGATCGCGGACGCGGAGTGGGTGGAATCGCAGCCCCCTCACTCACCTCGCGAGCGCCGGTGGCCGATGGCATCGGCCGGCTCCGCGGCCTCCGGGATGCCCGGGTTGCGAGCGGCCGCTGCCTCGAACCAGGACGCGTACCGCCCCGCGCCCCATGCCGCGGTGACCCCGTGAACGACCATGCTGATGGCCACGGTGAGCAGCACGACGTCGGTCAGGGCCGATGCCCCCGGGACCGCCTCCTCCACGACCACCGTCGCGAACACGATCGAGGCGAGCCCGCGAGGCCCGAACCAGCCGACGTACAGCATGCTCGCGGGGGCGAAGCCCGTCCGCAGCATCACCAGGGCGACCGGGGCCATGCGGACCACCGTGAGGCTGAGGATCGCGTAGATGAACATCTCGGGCGCGGCGCGCTGGATCACGGGCACGATCAGGCCAGCCCCCAGGAGCAGGAAGCCCACCGCTCCCAGCACGTCCGCCAGCTCTTCGGACAGCTCGAACGCCTCGTCCATGCCGCCTCGCCGGAGGACGGTGCCGGCCGCGAGACCCGCGACCCAGACCGCGAGGAACCCGCTCGCCCCGATCTCGTCGGCCGCGAGATACGTCGCTACCGCGAGCGCCACGAGGGCAACCGGCTGCCAGCGCCGCCGGCCCAGGCCCAGCTCGGCCGAGCGCCGCAGGAGCCAGCCCCCGGCGACGCCGGTCGCCACGCCGATGACCGTTGAGCCAGCCAGCGCCAGTACCAGCGTCTGGACCGCATTGAGCTCGGTGTCGGTGCCGTTGGCCACGAGGCCGACGGTGATGAAGATGGTGACGAAGGGCAGCGCGAGGCCGTCGTTGAGGCCGCTCTCCACGTTGAGCGCGTTGCGGATCACCGCGGGCACCCGTGGGTTGGCGACGACCGCCTGGCCCAGCGCGGCGTCGGTTGGCGCGAGGATCACCCCGATCAGTGCCGCCTCCCAGATCTCCATGCCCGGGACGAGCAGCAGTGCGGCGACCGCGCCCGCGAGCATGGTGAGCGGCAGTCCGAGACCCAGCAGCCGGCCGGCGAGTCCTGCCTCCCGGGTCCAGCGCCGGACGTCCAGGCTGGAGGCATCCGCGAACAGGACCATGACGAGGGCCGCCTCGAGGAGGAGCGTGGGCACCTCGGGATCCTGCTCCGTCTCGAGCAGGCCCAGCACCGGGCCCATGAGGAGGCCGACGCCCGCGAAGAAGATCGGCGCGGTCACCACCGTCGTCGACAGCCGCTTGGAGATCAGGGCGTAGCCGATGATCGCCACGGCGATGATCCCCAGCAGCGAGATCATGACGGCCCCAGCCGGGTGCCCGGCCCCGCGCCCGTGCCCGGGACCGCGCCGTGGCACACCTTTGTCTTCCGCCCGCTGCCGCACGGACACGGGTCGTTGCGGCCGGCACTGGCGACGGCGGCGCGGATGCGCTCGTCCTCGGCCCGGTACCACCCGACCAGGGCGGACGGCGGCAGGCCGCGGCGGAGGAGGTCGGACATCATGCGCATCGGCCGGTCGATGTGGCCGAAGAACGTCTTGTAGCCCGCGCACAGGTAGTTGAGGCCGGGCTCACCGTCGGGCGTCCGGATGAACCGGTCCTTGGGGCAGCCGCCGTGGCATGCGAAGCGCACGTCGCACTCGCGGCAGTAGCCGGGCAGCGTGTCCCGCTTGTCCTCGCCGAACCGGCGCTGCTGTTCGGAGTTCACGAGCTCGACCATCGGCGTCTCGGCGATGTTGCCCAGCCGGTGGGCCTCCTCGACGAAGTGGTCGCACGAGTACAGGTCGCCATTGTGTTCCAGGGCGAGCGCCCCGCCGCACGTCTCGGCGTGGATGCACAGCGTGGGTGGCTCGCCGTGCCAGCTGGCGAGGGCGACATCGAACATCTGCACGAAGACCTCGCCGATGTCCCGCCGGACCCACTCCTCGAACATGCCGACGAGGAACGAGCCGTACTGCTCCGCGGTGACGGACCGGTCCGTGACGAGGCTGCCCTCCTGGCGGTAGAGCGGGCGATCGCGCCAGGTGGTCCATGGTGCCGGTCGGGCCAGGCCCGGTGCCAGCCCCAGCTCCTCGAGTGGGACGTCGATCTGCGGGCCGGGCAGCCGCTCGATGATCGGGATGAACTGCATGTAGCGCGAGCCGCACTCGTCGCGCAGGAACCGGTAGACCTCAACGGGGTGGTCCGCGTTGGCCCGGTGGAGCGTGGTCAGCGTGTTGACCTCCACGCCGTGCGCGCGGAGGCGCTCCAGGCCGCGGCGCACGCGGTCGAAGGTGGGCGCGCCGCCGCGGTCCACCCGGTAGGCGTCGTGCATCGACGGTGGCCCGTCGATGCTGATCCCGACCAGGTAGTCGTGCTCCTTGAAGAACGCGGCGAACTCGTCGTCGATCAGCGTGCCGTTGGTCTGGATCGTGTACTCGATCGTCATCCCCGGGCGCCGGTGCTTCTCGACGTATTCCGTGGCCCGCCGGAAGAAGTCCACGCCCATCAGGGTGGGCTCGCCGCCCTGCCAGGCGATGCTGACGTGCGGGACCTGGTGCGCCTCGATGAGCTGGCGGACGTACTGCTCCAGCAGCTCGTCGGCCATCCGGAAACGGCTGCCCGGGTAGAGCATCTCCTTGGACAGGAAGAAGCAGTACGAGCAGTCGAGGTTGCACGTCGCGCCCGTGGGCTTGGCCAGCAGGTGGAACGCCGGCCGTGCCGCTGCAAGGGAGTCCGACCCGGTCATCGATACCTCAGGCAGCTCCACGCGCGGACCGCGCGCCGGGCACCATGGTATGCGCTACGGTTCGGGGCCACGAAGTCACCCCCGTCGGAGCGCTGCCCCGCTCTGCTCGCGGGAGCGGCCTTCGCGCGGGCCGCGGGGCATCGCCGGCCTGCGCAAGCGTGCGCAAGTGACGGGCGGCCATCGCGCCCTTGCGGCAACCTAACCGGGACGCCGCGGATCGCGGCCGAGGAGGAGGGAGTGGAGGAGTGACCGCGACTACACCCGTGCTCCGTGAGCACGGCAACGCCTACAACATCTTCATCCTGGTCCTGACGCTGTTCTCGCTCGCGGTCATGGTCCTGCTGGTCATGCCACTCGACGAGGACACGCTGGCGCTGCTCCGCGTGTACGACAACGCCGTCTGCTTCATCTTCCTCGGCGACTTCGTCTACAACATCACGGGAGCGCGCCCGAGGCGCGGCTACCTCATCGGCCAGCGCGGCTGGCTGGACCTGCTCGGATCGATCCCGTCGTTCGGGGTCTTCCAGGTAGGTGCGCTGCTGCGGCTCGCGCGGCTGAGCCGCCTCGCGCGTATCGGCAAGCTGCTGGGCGGCAAGAACCGCAAGGCCATCGTCGCCGACGTCCTCGAGAACCGGGGCCAGTACGCCACCTTCATCACCCTGCTGGCCGCCGGCGTCGTGCTCAGCACGGCGAGCCTGGTCATCCTCCAGGTGGAGAGCCGGTCACCCGACGCCAACATCCAGACCGGCGGCGATGCCCTGTGGTGGGGCCTGGTCACGATCACGACGGTGGGCTACGGCGACTACTACCCGGTGACGACGCTGGGGCGGATCGTGGGCGTGTCCGTCATGTTCGCCGGTGTCGGGATCATCGGCGCGCTGGCCAGCATCCTGGCCAGCATGCTGGTGCCGCCGCCCAAGGAGCCGGAGAAGCCATCCCAGGTGCCCGCGTCGGCCGCGTCCCAGGACGCGATCGTCGACGAGCTGGCGCGCCTGCGGGAGGAGATCGCCGAGCTACGGGGGCTGTCACCGCCGGTCGATCCTGACGGCACGGGTGTGCTCGACCTGCCGTCCCCAGCCGCCGCACCGCCCTCGCCCGGCCAGCGCCGCTGGAAATCGGTCGCCGCCGAGCCGATCGACAGGTAGACGCGATCCTCGCCGATCGCCGCCATCAGGCCCGTCCTGCGCAGGCGATCGCGGACCGAGCCCTTCACCTGGGCCAGCAGGACCTCGATCGAGCGCTCGTTCAGCGCCGCCACCAGGTCCACGAGCATGTCCGCGGACGTCACGTCCAGGTCGGCGGACGCGGCGAGGTCGATCAGCACGCCGCGCGGCTCCGGTCGCTGGTCGCCCACCAGCTTGAGGATCTGCGCCTTCGCCACATTGGCGTTGAAGAAGTAGAGCGGAGCGTCGAGGCGGACGATGACCAGCCCGGGGACCAGCTCCGCCTCCGGGTGACGGCTGAGGTCGCCGAAGGTCCCGCGATGGCCGGGCATGCGGCCCAGCGCCGCCACATACGGGCGGCTCGCGTTGTACAGGACGAACGCGACCGACAGGAGGACGGCCAGCAGCATGCCGGTCAGGACGGTCGTGAGCAGCACGCCGACCATCGCCGCCGTTGCGATCATGAAGTCGGTCCGCCGCCATGCCCAGTAGCGGCGCATCTCGGCGACGTCGATGAGGCCCAGGACGGCGGCGATGACGATCGCCCCCAGGACGGCGTTGGGCAGGTTCTGGAACAGGGGAGCCAGCAGGACGGCAGTCGCCAGGATCAGGGCTGCTGTCACGAGCGAGGAGAGCTGCGACTTCGCACCCGCCGACTCGGCGGTGGCTGTCTGGGACAGGCTCGCGTCGGTGGTGAACCCGCCGAAGAGCCCCGAGGAGAGATTGGCGGTGCCCAGGGCCAGCAGCTCCTGGTCCGGGTCGATCTCGTAGCGATGGCGCGCGGCGTAGGCACGGCCGGCGCCGACCGATTCGCCAACGGCGAGGAACACGATCCCGGCCGCCCCCAGCGCGAGGTAGGGGATGGCGGTCACCGGAATGCCCGGGAGTGACGGCAGCGGCAGGCCGGTTGCGACCTCGCCCACCGTGGTCACCCCGTAGGCCTCGAGGTCCAGGACGGAGACCGCCACGATCCCCAGGACGAGCGCGATGAGCGGCCCCGGGATCTTCCGCGAGATGCGCCGCAGGACGAGGATCAGCACCAGGGCCGAGAGGCCCACGGCCAGGGTGTACGGGTTGGTCTCGGGGACGTAGCCCACGAGCTGCACGACCTGCTCCGGGAGCGACCCGCTCAGGCCGGGGACGCCGAGGATCTTGGGGATCTGGCCCACGATGATCGTGATCGCCAGCCCGATGATGAACCCCGTGACGACGGACTTGGTGAGGAAGTCAGAGATGAAGCCGAGCTTCGCGACGCCGGCCACCACGAGGATGACCCCTACCGTCAGGGCGAGCGCGGCCGTGTACTCGACGAACAGGGCCGGGTCGCCTCCTGCGAGGTCGGCGACCACCGACGCCGACATGATCGCCATCGTCGAGCTGACGGTGACCTTGAGGTGGCGGCTGGTCCCGAACACGGCATACGCGGCGAGGGCCGTGAACGCGGTCACCAGGCCGAGCTCGGGCGGCACGCCGGCGAGGCCGGCGTAGGCGAGGGCCACCGGCACCATCACCCCCCACGATGTGACGGCCGCCAGCAGGTCCGGCCGGAGCCACGCACGGGAGTAGGCCGGCAGCCACACCGTGATGGGGATGTACCGGGCGGCAAGCGCCGACAGGGCCTTGGAGCGTTCCACCGACCGAGCTGGCTTGCCGGACGCCACCGACGATCCCTCCCTGGCTCAGCCGTCCTCGGACGGCTGTGACACGGAATCGGCGACGAGCCCGGGCGTCGGCTCGTCCGCCGCCGGCTCGTCCGCCGCCGGCTCGGGAAGTGCCGGCGGGTCCAGCGGCAGCCTCGGTACCGCGATGACCTCCAGGACCGTCCGCCAGATCGTGGCAACAACGCCGAGGAACGGCACGACCAGGAACATGCCCACGATCCCGGCGATGGCCGACCCGGCCGGGATCGCGACCAGCACGACCGCAGGGTGGAGGTGGACGGTCTTCCCGTAGACGAGCGGCGAGACGATGTTGCCCGTGACCAGGTTGAACACGAGGGTCCAGACCAGCATGATCGCGACGTCCGTGGGCGAGCCGGTGGCGATCGTCACCAGCAGCGCGAGACCGGTCGAGATGAAGCCCCCGATGTAGGGGATGAAGCACAGGAAGAACGACAGGACGAAGATCGGCAGGGCGAGTGGGATGCCCAGCAGCAGCATGATGACGAGCTGGCTGGTCGCACCCACCAGCGAGATGGCGCCCGTCCCGAACATGTACCCGCTGAGCACCTCGAACGCGCGGCTGCCGGCGGCGTCGACGGCGCCCGCGGCATCGGGCCGGACGTGCGTGAGGGACCTGTTCCACAGGTGCCCGCCGTCCTTGAGGAAGTAGAACGCCAGCATGACGCTCAGGATGACGACCACCACGAGCGACCCAAGGGCAGACGCCAGCGCCGCGGCTGTCCCCACGAGCGCGGTCCCGCCCTCGGCCACGGCGGACACGAGCAGGTCGAGGGTCCCTCCCGCCGCGCTGCTCGCCGTCTCGGCGCCAGCCGCGGCCGATTCGCCGATGGCTCTAGCCTGGCTGATCAGCGCCACGAAGGCGACGACCAGCAGCAGGATGATCACGAGGAACCCGCCTCCGACAGCGATCGCGGCAGCCTGACCCCGCGTTCGGCCACGTTGGACGAGCCGTCGGACCAGCGGATCCAGCGTCGCCGCGAGGATGGTGGCGACCACGATTGGGACCACGACCATCGGCACGACCATGAAGATGACCACCACCATCGCGATCAGGCCGAGGGCCACGAGCAGGCGCCAGCTCCACTGTGCGACCCGATCGAGCCACGCCGGCACCAGGACGGGGAGGTCCGGGCGCGGCCCCGGGTCCACGATCGCCACCGTGGCCGAGGCGACGGCGAGCAGCACGGCCGTGACCGGCACCGCCGCGAACAGGCCGACGATCCCGGCGAGCTGGAATCCGGCGGGCAGCGCCAGGAGCACCACCGCGGGGTGCATGCTCACGGTTCGTCCGTAGACCGCCGGCCGGACGAAGTAGCCGAGGATGACGTTGCGCACCGCAATCAGCAGGAGCAGGAGCACGGCCGGCCCCGCGCCGAGCGCCGCGTAGGTCACCAGCAGGATGATCCCGGTCGCGACGATGCCGCCGAAGTAGGGGATGTAGCCGAAGAAGAAGACGAGGACGGTGAGGGGGATGGCCAGGGGGACGCCCAGGACCAGCATGAACACGAGGTCGGTGACGGCGATGATCCCGGACAGGAGCGTCGTGCCCCGGAGGTAGCCGCTCACGCGGACCAGGGCGTCGCCGCCCGCCTCCGTGATCCGCTCACGCTTCTGGTCGCTGACGGCCTGGAAGATCCAGACCCAGGCCTTGTCGCCATCGCGGAGGAAGAAGAACACGAGGAACGCGGAGAGGATCACCACCGTGATGACCCCCGCCGCGGACGAGACGAAGTCACCCATGGCGTCGCCCACGCCGGCACGGAGGCCATCGACGGCCGCCTCGACCTGCAGGCCGAGCTCCGGCGGGAGGCTGACCGTGCTGCCCCACGCCTTCAGCTCGTCGACGCTCGCGACGACCCGGTCCACCACCTGGGCGGCATACGGCACGAGGACCAGGGCGAGCAGGAGCATCGCTCCACCGATCACGCCTACGGCGACTGCCCACACGATCGCGGCAGCCGCGGTCCGGGACCGCCCGCTGGCACGGAGGCGCAGGGCGAATGGGGCGAAGGCGGCTGCGATGACGATCGCGACGGCGATGGACGCGGAGACCGTCCACAGGAGCGTGGACAGCACCCACAGGACGGCGATGAGCGCCGCGATGACGACGATCCGCCAGCCGAGGGCCGCGAGGTTGATCAGCCAGCCGGGGATGATCTCCGGCAGCTGGGCGGGCGCGCGCGCCGTCATCGGCTGGCTCTCGGGTCGGGGCCGCGTTCATCAGTTGCGACGCGCGGACACCACTCCCCCAACACCATATACGCCCCGCTCGACGTCTGGGCCGGCGTCAGTTGTCGCTGAACGAGACGCTCTTCATGATCAGGCGGATGATGATGGCCATGCCGGACGCGAGCAGCGCCGAGACCCAGATGCTGGTGATGGAGTCCACCCCGGCGAACGACGTCAGCAGCCATCCCGTGACGACTGCCGCGATCAGGCCGATGGCGAGGCTCGGCATCCAGCCCCGGGCCGTACGTCCTCCCGCGATCACCCCGGAAACGAACCCGGCGAGGAGGCCAACAACGATCCAGCCGACGAATGTGAGGTCCATCGGCGGAGTATGGCACGCGATCCCCCGTGTGGCACGCACATCGCGCGCGCGTCTCTGCGCGCGCCTCTCAGCCCAGATGGAGGAGGAGGCGCCGCAGATGCGGCTGTAGGATGTGCGCGGCGGCGTGGGCCTGAATTGGGCTGCCGTCGGGCTGCCGTCACCGTCGCGCGGTGCCGTGCCAGCTCAGCCGAGGAGGAACCGAGCCATGACCGAGGCGACCGACGCCCCACGCCGCTCGCGCAAGCGCGCCCCCGACGCAGCGATGGCGGCGCAATACGACGCCGCCTGGCAGGCGGGTCTCCCGGTCCAGGGCCCCGCGTGGAGCGCCCGCCCGTGGGTCAATCCCGTGGAACGCGCCTCTGCGGGGAAGGCCGCCCGCAAACGCGTTCCCCGCCCGAGTCACGCCACCTTCGAGCCGGCGCCGGACCGCGATCCGATCGCGATCCTCGCGGCGCAGGAGGCAGACCGGCTGCAGGACCTCGTGCCGTTGCGCCACCAGCGCATGGCTGAGTCGGCATTCGCCTACTACCGGGGCACGCCGGCGGTCATGGCCATGGACCTGGCGACCACGCCGCGGTCCGACATCCTGGTCCAGGCCAGCGGCGACGCCCACCTGTCCAACTTCGGGCTGTTTGCCTCCCCCGAGCGGACCCTCGTGTTCGATGCCAACGACTTCGACGAGACGCTGCCGGGGCCCTGGGAATGGGACGTCAAGCGGCTCGCTGCGAGCGTCGTCATCGCGGGCCGCACCAACGGCTTCTCGGCAGACCAGAACCGTGCAGCCACGATGGCGACGGTACGCGGCTACCGCCAGTGGATGGGGCGCTACGCCGCCATGCGGTTGATCGACGTGTGGTATGCCCAGATCACCGACCTCGACATCCGGGAAGCCGGCGAGGTGACGGGCGCGCTCCAGGGCCGCGAGGGGGCCGCCCGGCGGGCCAGGCTCGAGGCGATCTTCACGAAGGCCCGCCGGCGCGACGGCATGCGCGCCTTCGAATCGCTCACCGCGATCGTGGATGGGCGCCGGGTGATCCTCGAGGACCCGCCCATCCTCACCCACCTCAGCGAACCGTCCGTCGCGGCCATCCTGGAGCAGGTCTTCATCGACTACCGGGCCACGATGCCCGAGAACCGGCGCGACTTCCTGGAGCGGTACCGCTTCGTGGATTTCGCCCTCAAGGTCGTCGGCGTGGGCAGCGTGGGAACCCGCTGCTACGTGGTCGTCCTCCAGGGCCGCGACGAGAACGACCCGCTCATCCTCCAGGCCAAGGAGGCGACGGCATCGGTCATGGAGCCGTACCTGCCGGCGAGCGGACACCAGAACCACGGCCAGCGGGTCGTCGTCGGCCAGCAGCTCATGCAGGCCACGTCGGACATCTTCCTGGGCTGGACACGGGCCCCGGCCGGCCGCGACTTCTACCTGCGCCAGCTGTGGGACATGAAGGGCTCGGTCGACACCACGACCCTCAAGCCGCTCGGGTTGGGCTTCTACGGCGAGCTCTGCGGCTGGTCGCTGGCACGGGCGCACGCCCGCACGGGCGACGCGGTGGCGATCGCCGCCTATCTCGGCACCAGTGACACGTTTGACGGCGCGATCGCCGACTTCGCGGAGACGTACGCTGACGTCAACGCACGGGACCATGCCGCCTACCGCAAGGCGATCAAGGCCGGCACGGTCTCGCTTCCGGCCGCCCAATGAGCCGGTCCGAGACGATCCAGGGGATGAAGGAGACGACATGCGCCGGGTGATCGACTTCTACCGGCTCCAGATCAAGGTCATGCGCGAGTGGCAGCCGACCGGTACCTCGCGAACCCGCCGGCTGCTGGCCACGCTGGTCATCAGCATGCTGTCGTTCGCCGGCGCGGTCATCCTCACGCCGGGCTTCGACCTGGCCCCCGGCGCCCCGATCATCGGCAACCTGCTCGTCGCCGCCCTGTGCCTCGCCGTACTGAACATCCTCGTGCGGCCGATCTTCCTCGGCCTGTTCGCCGGGGTCTCGGTCATCGCGGTGACCATCGCCACACTCGCGTTCCAGGTGATCTCGTTCCTGGTCGTTCCCTTCCTGGTCGACGACCTCCTGGTGAGCGGGGTGCTGTCCGCGCTGTTCGCGTCGCTCGTCTACGGGCTGGTGAACACCATCCTCGTCGCCCTCTTCTCGATCAGCAGCGACGATTCCTACTTCGCCATCCTCATGCAGCAGGTCTCGGCCCGCCGCGAAGGCGTCGTGCAGACGGACAAGCCGGGCCTCGTCGTCGTCCAGATCGACGGTCTCGCCCAGCCGATCCTGATGCGCCAGATCCGGGCAGGCCGCGTCCCGCACCTGTCCAACTGGGTTCGCTCGGGCCAGTACCGCCTCTCGGGGTGGGAGGCGCTCCTGCCCCCGACCACGCCGGCCAGCCAGGCGGGAATCCTGCACGGGAACAACGACGGCATCCCGGCCTTCCGCTGGTATGAGAAGGGACCCGGCCGGATCATGGTCGCCAACCATCCGGAGGACGCGATGGAGGTCGCGACCAGGATCTCGAATGGTGAGGGGCTCTGCTCGAACGACGGGGCGAGCGTCGGCAACCTCTTCTCCGGCGATGCCGTCCGCTCCTACATCACGATGGCCACGATCAAGGACAAGGGCCAGGGCCTGGGCCAGAGCCAGACCTTCCTCACCTTCTTCGCCAGCCCGTACAACTACCTCGGCACCATCGTCCGCTTCGTCGCCGAGATGATCAAGGAGAACATCCAGGCGCGTCGCCAGGTTCGAGCGGGCGTCGTCCCCCGGATGCACCGCGGGCGACCCTATCCCATCGCGCGCGCCGCCACCAACGTCGGCCTGCGCGACCTGTCGACGTCGCTCGTCATCGAGGAGATGTACCGGGGAGCGCCGGTCATCTACGTCGACTACACGGACTACGACGAGATCGCCCACCACAGCGGGCCCGAGCGGGCCGAGACATTCGACGCCCTCGACGGCGTGGATCGGGCGATCGCGACCCTGGAGAAGGCCGCCAAGTCCGCGGCCCGACCCTACAAGTTCGTCATCGTGTCGGACCACGGCCAGACCCTGGGGGCGACGTTCCTCCAGCGCTACGGCAAGACCCTGGGCGACGTGATCCGGGAGCTGATGGCCGGCGATGCGAAGCTGACGGAAGCCACGGCTCGCGTCGAGGAGTGGGGCCAGACGAACGCCTTCCTCTCCGAGCTGACCCAGACCAAGGGCGTGTCGGGTGGCATCGCTAGGACGACGCTCCGCTCGCAGACCTCGGACGGCGTCGTGGCGCTCGGACCGGCCGAGGCGGACAGCTCCGAGACGGCATCGGCACCCGGAGCGCCGTCCGAGGAGCGCCCCGACCTCATCGCCATCGCGTCGGGCAACCTCGGGCTCGTCTACTTCCCGCAGATGCCCGGACGGGTAACGGTGGAGCAGCTCGCCGCGGCTCACCCGGGGCTCATCGATGCCCTGGCGGCGCACCCGGGCATCGGGGCGATGCTGATCAAGTCGGAGCAGCACGGCTCCATCGTCATCGGCCGGGAGGGCATCAACTTCCTCGCCGAGAACCGCGTGGAGGGCGTGGATCCCGTCGCCCAGTATGGCGGCCGCTCGCGCGAGGCGTTCCTGCGCCTCGACGGGATGGACTATGTGCCCGACCTGTCGGTGATCAGCCTGTACGACCCCGAGTTCGAGGAGGTCGCGGCCTTCGAGGAGCTCATCGGCTCGCACGGGGGTCTCGGTGGGCCGCAGACGCTGCCGCTGATCATGCACCCCGCGGACTGGGAGCTCGACGAGGAGCTCGTCGGCGCCCCGGCCGTCTATCGCCAGATCCGCCGCTGGGCGGAGCGGCACCTGGACCATCGCTTCGGGAAGGATGGGAGCGCCGCGCCCCTGCCGATGCCGGAGCCGGTTGCGGACGAGGGCGCGGCCGCATGACGGAGGCGAGCCTCGCGTCTCCCCGGACGCCTACGTCGATGAACAAGCTGGAGGCACGCGGTCATGACCGATGAGCCCACCGAGCCCGCCGCGGCCCCGGCGCCGCTGACGAGCGAGGAACGGCTGCGCGCACTCACGAGCGATCGGAAGCGGAAGACCAAGGGGAAGGCCAAGCCCGTCCCGGGCGACGCCGCGCATCGCCCGGGCGACCTCGTGGACCCCGTTCGCGAGCGGTCCAAGGATTCGGGCCGGGACACCCCGTTCTGATCGGGCGCTGAAGCGCGAGCGGCCGTCGTCGCCCGGCGCCCCCTGACGATCTCCAATCGGGATCCGGACGCGCATGACGGCGCCCGGGCGGACATCGCCCGGGCGCCGTGGCTGTCGTGGGCTCAGCTCGCGCTGGGCGACACCTGCATCGGACCCATCGGATCCATGGTGGCCCGGCCAGGCTGCTCGGGCTTCAGGACGCGCCAGCCGGCGAGCAGCAGGGCGCCGAGGCCGAACACCGTGGCGATCGCCGAGACGAACGGGAGGACCGACGCGAGGGCCAGGACGATGACCCCCAGGACCGCGGCGCGGTACGGCCGGCCGGGCTCGCGCTCGCCGCGGGTGTGAGCCACGAGCCAGTCGCCGATCCAGATCGCGGCGACCAGCCAGGCCAGGAACAGGAGGACGGGCAGGACCGCGAACAGCATGGCGAACCCGATCGGCGCCCCGATGACCGTGAAGATCAGCATCGCGGCGACCAGCGGCAGGCCGATGCTCCCGGCGATGCCGGCCACGAGCACGTGCCCGGGTCGCTCCGAGATCAGGGCCTCGGTGTCGCGGACCTGGCGGGCTCCGAACGCGGCAACCAGCAGGGCGGCGGCGATGCCGGCGATCGCGAAGCCCACAGCGAGCGCGAGCGCAAGCGGGATCAGCAGCAGCGCGAGTGCAGCCAGATCGACGTCGAACGAGGCCATGCGCCCGGTGATCTCCGCGCCGGGCGCCTGGGTGACGGTGCCGCCCAGGGTGCTCACGCGCCGGACGGTCGTGCCGGCCTGCAGGTCCGCGCGGCCGTCGATCACGACCAGGCTGTCGACCGTGGCGCCGGTGAGGGTCGCGGTCCCGCCGGCGACGACGACCGTGTCGGCATCGCCGCTGATGGAGGCCGTGCCGTCCACGACCACGACGGCCTCCGGGTTCGAGCCGGCCGGCACGTCGACGGTGCCCTGGACGGAGACGATGACGCTCCCGGTCGAGGTGACCGGACCGGCCGCGAGGGCCGCGGGAGCGAAGAGAGCGAGGAGGATCACGACCGACGTCGCGACCAGGGACAGGCGCCGCACTTGGAATACCCCTTTCGATGACCGGGATCCGGCTGGGGCCGCGTTGGGCCTGCCCCGCCCGGGTTGTCCCGGCCTCATTGGATGACTTGCTGTCGACGTCGACGCTACGGCGCGAGGCCCCGGGTTCCCAGCCGGGCAGCGGGCATCTTCTGGGTGGGGCTAGCACCAGTGGGCCGTGTGGCGAGGGCGGGCGGCAAATGCCAGTCATAGGTGGCATCATGGGTGGCATGGAGAAGACGACGGTCTATCTCACGCACCAGCAGAAGGTCGCACTCGCGAGTGCCGCAGAGGCGCAAGGTCGTTCTGAGGCGCGCCTGATCCGCGACGGCGTGGATGCGGTGACGGCCCGCCATCAGGCCCGCGAGGCTCCCGTGTCGTTCGCCGGCGATGCCGACCTCCGGTCCGACGTGCCCTCGCTCGACCGGCCCCGGTGGATCGCCCGGGACGACTTCCTCCGGCTGGTTCTCCGCCACCCGGCCGATTCGAGGCTCACTGCTGACCTGCGCGACCTGGCCCCGGGCACCACCGACGACGAGCCGATCCCATGACCGAGGGCCTCGCCGACACGAGCGTCTTCATCGCTCACGAGAGCGGGCGCACGCTGCGCTCGGACCTTCTGCCGGACCGGCTCGCCGTCTCGGTGATCACGGTGGGCGAGCTCCGGGCCGGCGTCCTCGCGGCCGCGGACCTCACGACGCGTGACCTGCGCCTCGCCACCCTCACGTCCGTCCTCGCCCTCGATCCGGTGCCCGTCGACGAGGACGTGGCCGCGGCCTGGGCCCGCCTGAGGGTCACCCTCCGGGACCTCGGCCGCCGAATGGGCATCAACGACTCGTGGATCGCGGCGACCGCGATCGCGCTCGACGTTCCGCTGGTGACGCAGGACGATGGCTTCGAGGACGTCCCGCCACTCCGGGTCATCCGCGTCTGAGCGCTGCCAGTACCACGACCATGAGGGCCGCGAGTGAGGTCGTGACCGGGTCGCTGCGATCGGCCCGCCGTAGACTGGAAACGTCCCTCGCCCGCCCGTCCTGGAGACCCGTTCGTTGAAGGCAGGCAGCCGCCTCAAGGTGTTCCGCGTCGTGGATGTCCCGCTCGAGGAGGTGTCCGGCATCTGCCTGCGGCGGGGTCCGGCCGGCGAGCAGTCACTCGTGGCGATCGGCGACCGCGTCGCGGTGGCGGCCTGGTTCGCGCAGCCGCGCGACGACCTTGCGTCGCTCGACTGGCGTACCGCCGACGTCGCCGGCCTGGAGGGCACGCACATGCCGGAGGACGATCCGCAGATCGAGGCCGTGTGTGCCGATGGCGCGGGTCGAATCCTGCTGCTCCAGGAATCGCCGCCGCGAGCGGAGCTGATCGACCCGCCTGGGCGCCGCGTCGTCGCCTCGATCGAGCTCTCGCTCCCGGGCGATGACGACGTCGCCCGGTCCTGGGCGGATCCGGCGGGCTCGCACGGGGAGGGGGTCGTGTTCCTGCCCGGCGGCCATCTGCTCGTGGCCAAGGAGAAGGATCCGTCGGCGCTCATCGAGTTCGGGCCGCCCGGGCGCGAAGCCGGCGGGGCTGGCCCGCGGCGGGGCGCTCCCCTCGGGACTGGCATGGGAGATCGAGCCCGGCGAGCATCGCTACCAGGCCCTCGCGATCTGGCGGCCGGACAAGGCCCTGCGCAAGGCGTGCGCCGACTTCAGCGACCTGGAGGTGGGCCCTGACGGGCGCCTGTACGTGCTCAGCGACAAGTCGGGCTCGATCGCGCGGCTCGAGGATCTCCGGTTGCCCGGAGGCGAGGCCGAGGCCCTCGCGACCTGGACGCTGGGCGACCTGGACGGCAAGCCCGAGGGGCTCGCGTTCACGCCGAATGGGCGCGCCATGGTCGCTCTCGACACGCGCAGGGCACGCCACAACCTGATGCTGTTCGAGCCGCCGATCGCCGCGGGCTGACCTGCCCGCCGGATCAGCCCGCCGGATCAGCCCGCCGGATCAGCCCGCGCCGATCGCCTTCCTGATCTCCTCGATCATCGAGGATTCGACCGCTGCCACCCCACCCTTGGCCTCGGCGACGGCCCCGGCAATCCCGAGGACGAGGGCCCGGTACGGGTCGACCTCGTCCGGCGCCTTGGCCGACAGGGTGTCGATGGACGACGCGAGCGCCTCCATCGTCTTCGCACGGACCTTCTCCGGTGAGGCGGTCATGCCGAACCCGGTGCCGTGCACAGCGGCGATCTCGCGGATCAGCTGGGTCGGGCCGGCCGTGGCCTGGCCGGCCATGTACTTCGCCATCGCGGTCGATTCCCCGAAGCTGTCGCTCAGGTCACGATCGCTGAGGGACACCAGCATGCCTGCGCCGGTCACGCCGATGTGCAGGCTGTCCCACTCGTCAGCAGTGAAGTCCGCCTTCGTCGCCATCGATCTCCTCCATTCGCGGGCCGTGCATCAGGCCCAACTCCATCACCCGCCCGCGCCGCTCGCGACGCCGGCTGTCGACGCGGCCTCGTGCAGCGCCTGTTCGGCCTCGAGAGCCATCGGCTTGAGGTCGAACACGACGTTCCGCAGCGTGCCGGTGAAGGCGTACGGCGCCTTGTCCTCGTAGGCGTCGTCCACGACGCCGCCGTTGTCGCGGCCCATGTCCATGCCGGCGTAGGTCGTGAACAGCATCGAGCAGGTGTGATCCAGCCTGCCCTCGCCGATCTGCTTGCCGTTCGCCCACAGGGTGACGTCGCCACCGGAGCCCGGCTTGGGCTCGTCGATCTCGAACAGCATCTTGACGAGGACGTCGCCGGTCGGGACCGGCTCGGTCGAGACCTGCTTGTAGGTCTCCACGCCCAGGAACTGGTACGTGTGGTTGAGGTGACCGCGCTCGTCCACCCACAGCGAGAAGCCGCCGATGAAGTCGGCGAAGGCGCACAGGACGCCCTCCGCGCCGCCCTCGGGCACGTGGATGTCGGCCTCGATCGAGTACGACCGCCCGTAGATCCGCGGGATCACCGTGGTCGAGACGTTCTGGACGTCGCCCGCGAACGTGTGACGCGTGTTCGTGGGCATGGGCGGCAGGATGCCGAAGAACACGGCCATGCCGCCCAGCAGCGGCAGCGCACGGTTCCGGGCGGCCTCCTGCCAGAAGAGCTCCCTGAGCTCTGCGAGCTTCGCCGGGTTCTCGGCCGCGATGTCGTGGGCCTGCGAGAAGTCGTCGGGCAGGTAGTACAGCTCCCACTTGTCCTGGTCGGGGTCATACCCGCTGCCCGGCTTGAACCGGGCGAGGGTCGCCGGCGAGAAGTCCCACGGCAGCTTGTCCAGGCGGGCGCAGGCCCACCAGCCGTCCTTGTAGATCGCGCGGCTGCCATACATCTCGAAGTACTGGACGGTGTGCCGCTCGTCTGCCGCCGGGTCGTCGAACGTGTACGTGAACGGCGTGCCGTCCATCGGCTCCTGCTCGATCCCGTCCACGACCTTGGGTTCCGGGATGCCCACCAGGTCCAGGATCGTGGGCGCGATGTCGATGCAGTGCGTGAACTGCGTCCGGAGGTCGCCCCCGCCCTTGATGTGCCCGGGCCACGCGATGACCATCGGGTCGCGGGCGCCGCCGAGGTGGCTCGCCATCTGCTTGCCCCACTGGAAGGGCGTGTTCTGGGCGTGCGCCCAGGCTGCCGCGAAGTGGGGTGCGCTGTGGAAGCCGCCCAGGCCCTCGAGGCCGCCGAACTTCTCGATCAGCCGCGAGCTGGTCCTCGGCGTCCAGGACCAGGCCGTTGAAGAACGTGGTCTCGTTGAAGGACCCGGTGATGGTGCCCTCCATGGACGCGCCGTTGTCGCCCCAGATGTAGACGACGATGGTGTTGTCGAGCTCGCCCATCTCCTCGACCGCGTCGATGAGGCGGCCGACGTTCCAGTCGGCGTTCTCCGAGAAGCCGGCGAACACCTCCATCTGGCGGGCGTACAGGCGCTTCTCGGCGTCGCCCAGGGTGTCCCACGCGGGGTATGGATCGGGACGCGCGGCGAGCTCGGTCTCCGGCGGGACGATGCCGAGCTTCTTCTGGCGCGCGAGCGTCCGCTCGCGGTACGCGTCCCAGCCGTCGTCGAACTGGCCCTTGTACTTGTCCGCCCACTCGCTGGCGACGTGGTGCGGTGCGTGGGTCGCGCCGGTCGAGTAGTAGAGGAACCAGGGCTTGGTGGCGTCATGGGCTCGCACCGCGTGCAGCCACTCGACCGACTTGTCCGTGATGTCGTCGGGGAAGTAGTACAGCTTCCCGTCCTCGCCCTCCGGCACGCCGAGGACCGAGTTGTCCTGGGTGATGATCGGGTCGTACTGGCCGGCGGCGCCCGGTCAGGAACCCCCACCAGTGGTCGAAGCCCCAGGCCTGCGGCCAGTGCTCGAACGGCCCCGCGGGACCCATCTCGCGCCCCGGCGTCATGTGCCACTTGCCGAAGCCGCCGGTGATGTACCCGTTCTCCTTGAGGATCCTGGGCAGGGCCGTGCAGCTGCGCGGCCGCGTCCCCGTGTAGCCCGGGAACGGGCCGGGGAACTCGGCGACGCCGCCCATGCCCACGCGGTGGTGGTTGCGTCCGGTGAGCATGGCGGCGCGCGTCGGCGAGCAGACCGCGGTGACGTGGAAGCGGTTGTAGGTCAGCCCGCCTGCTGGATCCGCGTCAGGCGTCGGCGTCCGGATCTCGCCGCCGAACGTGTCCGGCCCGCCGAAGCCCGCGTCGTCGATGAGCACGAGCAGGACGTTCGGGGCGCCGTCGGGCGCCTTCGGCCCCGGGATCATCGACCAGTCGCCCACGGACGTGTCCATCGTCCGTCCGGCCACCCCGCCGAAGGTGCGGTCGGGGATCGGCAGCACGGTCCGGTCCTGGCTGAACTTGCCCATCGCCTCGGCGAGGGAGTCCTTCAGCGCGGCCGTGCCGGATTTCTCCGTCTGGACGACCGATCGTGCCAGGGCCCCGCCCAGGACCTGCTGGACGGCGAGGGCCTGGTCCTCCTCGAACATCGCGAGGATGGCGGCCGTGCCGGGCTTGAGTGCCTCGCCGATCTTGTCGTGGAGGCCGGTCTCCATCTTGTGCTTCGCGAAGCGGCCGGCGATCCCGCCCGCCGCTGCCCCGATGACCGTTGCCGCCAGCAGCGGGGGAGCGGCCAGGCCCACGAGGAAGCCGACCGAGCCGCCGTAGCCCAGGCCCTTGCGCCCGAGGTGGTCGCCGGTCTGCTGGACGACGACGTCGCCGTCCTTGTCGTGGGTGATGAGGATGGCGCCTTCGATCCGGACCGACTTCGCCTTCACCGCGGCGACGAGGTCGTCGAACTCCTTCGTCGCCCGCTCGACGTCGGGATACCCCGCGACGAGGACGTCGGTCAGCTGGTCGGCCATGGGTCGTTTCCTTCCTGGGCTTCTTCGGCGGGGTCGCTGGGCACAGTATCGACCATCACGGCCGCGTGGACCGGCTGGACCGGCCTCACCGTCAGCGGGGTCGCACCGCGACGGCTTATGCGCGCTCCTCGGGTGGCCGCACGGCCTGGAACCGGCGATAGAGGAGCAGGTCGTAGACGATCTTGAGCGACCCTGCGATCACGAACGGCGCCCCGATGTACGCGGACCCGACGAGCAGCGGTGCGGCGATGAGCGGTGACGCCGCGACCCCGAGGCTGCGCGCGATCCCCGTGACCCCGGCGGCCGCGGATCGCTCGTCGGGAGCCACGATCGCCATGGTGTAGGACTGGCGCGTGGGCACGTCCATCTGGCTGATGCTGAACCGGACGAGGAGCGCGAGCACGGCCAGCGGCAGCGTCGGCATCAAGGGCACGAGGATCAGCAGCACGTTCGACGGCAGGTGCGTGTACACCATGGTCCGGACGAGCCCGAAGCGTGCGGCCAGGGGGCCCGCGGCGAGCGCCGAGACTGCCGCCAGGATGTTGGCCCCGAACAGGATCACGCCCAGCACGCCGGGATCCACCCCGAAGCGCTCGCTGAACCAGAAGGCGATGAAGCTCTGCATCACGAAGCCGCCGGCGAACGCATCCAGGGCGAACAGGGCGGACAGGCGCATCACCACGCCCTGCGACCGGTGGAGCCCGAGCCGCGTGCGGATCGTCGGGTCGACCACCTCGGCAGCGGGGACCTCGACGGCCGGCGAGACGCGCCAGAACACGACCGCCAGGGCCACGCCGACGAGGGCATAGCCGACGATCACGGCCCGGTAGGCGTCGGCCTCGTCCACGACACGCCCCGCGGCGAGCTGGACGACCGCCCCCGCGGCCAGCGCGCCGAACGCGGTCGCCAGCGAGCCGGCGAGCTGGTAGCGCGTGAACAGGCGGGTCCGGCGGTTCGGGTCCACGAGCTGCGTGAGCGAGGCCTGCTCCACGGCGAGGAACGGCCCGACCTCGTTGCCGCTGGGGCTGATGACGCCGATCGTCGCCGCCACCAGCAGCACCGCGAACACCGGCGTGGCCGCGAAGGCGAGTCCGCCCGCCAGGAGCAGGACGGCACCCAACAGGAGGACGCGCCGCCTTCCCAGGCGATCGGCATGCGTGGTCAGCCACAAGGAGATCGCCGCGTCGCCGAGGAGCGTGAGCGCCAGCAGCAGGCCGATCTGCGCGCCCGACAGGCCCACGGCGTCCAGGTAGAGGACAACCACGACTGCCAGCAGCCCGTAGCCGAACATCCGGATGCAGCGGGCGGTGAACAGCAGCGCGATGTCCCGGTGGTTCATCGGGCCGGCCCGAGGATGGTCGCCTGTCTCCGGAGGTACACCCTCTGCCCTCTTCTCTCGTTCCCGGACCGGGCCAGTATGGAGCCGATCATCGCGCGGAAGACTGCGGCTGCCACCGGTGCCACCGCCCGGGGCGCGCCATCGCGGAATGGGCGGTTCGGGCGTTGAGGCCGCGCCGGGGTATCCTTGCGCTTCTGCTCGATCGGGACGGCCACTGGCGCCCAGCGGTCAGGTGGCGGTCGAGTTGCGCAACGGAGGTGTCCTCCGCCCGCACCGGCGAAGGATCGAAGGAGCAACAAGATGGCTGAGAACCAGGTGGTTCTGGGGGTCTTCGCAGACGAGGCTGCCGCGGACGCGGCAGTCGAGGCGCTGAAGGCGTGGGACAAGGCGAGCGACGAGGTGAAGCTCACCTCGATCGGCGTGCTCGTCCTCGACGAGAATGGCGCGCTCAAGACGAACAAGATGGGCTCGCGCAGCAAGGCCAAGGGCGCCGGCATCGGCCTCGTCCTGGCGATCGTGGCGCCCCCGACGCTCCTGGCCGGTGTGGTCGGTGGCGCGGTCCTCGGGCACTTCCACCACAAGGGCCTCGGCATGAAGACCGAGGACAAGGCCCGCATCGGTACGGAGCTCGCCGGTGGCAAGGCCGCCGTGGGCGTCCTGGCCAAGGGCGACGAGGCGGACCTGATCGCCGGCAAGCTGGCCGAGCTCGGCGGCGAGGTCGAGGCCATGGACGTGACCGACGAGGCCCTGGTGGCCGTCGCCGAGGCGGCTCCCGAGGCTCCCGCAGCCGAGGCCTGATCGAACAGGCTCTCGCGCGGGCCGATCGACCCGCGAACAGCACCAGAGAAGCCGGCCCTCGGGCCGGCTTCTCTGTCTGCCTGGAACGGCGCAGGACCCCTGCGGGCCGTGGGGCCCGGGTCAGCTCCCGCGCGAGCGTGCGATGCCCGCCGGTCAGCTGGCGGATGCGTCTCCCGAGGCCGCGGCGGCCGCCTGGACGGCGGCGGCGGTCTCGTCGTCCACGGGCGCGGACTTGACGACCTTCGCGTCCGGGATCTCCGCCTTCACCGCGTCGACCGCGGTGATCTCGACGATGGCGATGATGCCCGACGTTCCGGGCGTGATCACCCCGGCCAGCTCGTCCGCGACCTTGCCCTTGGCCATGGTGTGGCCGACCTTGCCGACGGCGGCGCCGGCGACGCCGACGGCCACGGCGCTGGCGATGATCGAGGGCGGGAAGATGATCCCGAGGACCACACCACCGGCGGCGCCCCACAGGAAGCCGTTGCGGGTCTTGTGGTCGGTCATCTTCTGGACGTTGATCTTGCCCTGGTAGTCGGCGTTGACGACCATCACGCCGTCGATGTCGATGGCGCGCTTGGCCTCGGCGTCGATCAGCGTGTAGTAGGCCTTCTTGGCCGCATCCATGTCGGCGAACTGGGCCACGATCAGGGCACGGTTCCCCTGGACCGCGATCGCGGCCACGGCCTCGACGCCGGCCTCGTCAGCGGCCACCACGACGGCGGTATCCACGGGCTCCTCGGGAGCTGCGGCGGCGTCCTTGGTCTCTTCGGTCATTGCTGGTTGTCTCCTTGGCTCTTGCCGTGATGCTGGATCGATGATGGACAGGCTCGATTATCGGTGGCGACGTCTCCCTCCACTTCCTCCGCTGTGGTGGATGGCGTCGAGGTCTGTCCCGATGCCATCCCTTCGATGGACTCGGCGGCCACCTAGGCGGCGGCGGGGACGATGGCGACGGTGGGCTCGGTCTCCGTCTTGACCTTGAGCAGCTTCTTCACCTCCTCGACCACGATCAGCGACAGGGCCACGCCGATGCAGACGAGCCACTGCTCGCCGGTCAGGCTGGTCATGTCGAGCACGTTCTGGAGGATGCCGAGCTCGGTCGCCAGCACGATGGACACGATCGACAGCCCCGTCGCCTTGAGCAGCGCCGGGTTGCCCAGGATGTAGCCGCTGAAGACCGAGCGGGTCTCGTCCGCCGTCTCGAGCGACGAGGCGATCCGGAACAGCGCGAAGGTCGTGACGCCCATCGTCCGCGCGACCGTGTCGCTGCCGAACGCGTTGGTCGCCCACGCGATCACGGCGAGGGTGCCGCCGCCCATCACGAGTCCCACGACCGCCAGCCAGATGGTGAGCGGGCGCGGCATGATCGCCTGGTTCTTGGGCCGCGGAGCCTGCTCCATGAGACCGTCCCTCGGCTTGCCGAAGCCCAGGCCGATCGCCTGGAACACGTTGACCGTGAAGTTGAGCCACATGGTCTGGAGCGGCAGGAACGGGACGCCGCCCAGGATGTTCAGGAGCGACGAGCCGAGGAACACCGTGATGTACCCGTAGCAGGCCGCCATCTGGTAGCGGATGAACCGCAGGAGGTTGTCGTAGATGTTCCGGCCGACCCCGACCGCCTGCACGATCGTGGCGTAGTTGTCGTCCGTGAGGATCATGTCGGCGGCGCCCTTGCTGACCTCCGTCCCGGTGATCCCCATGGCGATGCCGATGTCGGCCGCCTTGAGGGCCGGCGCGTCGTTGACGCCGTCGCCGGTCATGCCGACGACGAGGCCCTTCTTGCGCAGGATGTCCACGAGGTGGACCTTGTCCTCCGGCGAGACCCGGGCGATGACGCCGATGCCGTCGATCTGGCGCATCGCCTCGTCGTCGCTCATCGCGCGGAACTCGGCGCCCGTGATCGCGCGGCCCTTGATGCCCAGCTGGGCGGCGATCGCCCCGGCGGTGACCGCATGGTCGCCGGTGATCATCCGGACCTGGATCCCTGCACGCTGCGCTCGCGCGATGGCGTCCTTGGCGGCCGGCCGCGGCGGATCCACGATGCCGACCATCGCGAGGAGCGTGAGGCCCTCGATGGCGGGCAGCAGGTCGGCGTCCGGGTCGAACGTCGCCGGGTCGAAGTCCTTGTGGCCGGTGGCCATGACCCGCAGGCCCTGCTTCCCGAGCCGGTCGTTCTCGGCGAGGTACCCGTCGCGGATGGCGGCGATCGGGACCTCCGTGCCATCCGCGCCGTGCGCGTTCACCGCCCGGGCGAGGAGCTGGTCCGGCGCGCCCTTGACGTAGCCGCGGATGACGTCCTTGCCATCCGCGTCCTTCATCGCGTGGAACGTCGCCATCATCTTGTAGGCCGCGTCGAACGGCAGCGTGGCGACGCGGGGGTACTGCTCGCGGGTGAGTGCCGGGTCCACGCCGCCCTTCGCCGCCAGGACGACGAGCGCTCCCTCGGTCGGGTCGCCGACGAGCTCGCCGTTGCGGACCTCGGCGTCGGCGCACAGGGCCATCGGCAGCAGGTACTGCTCGAGCGGGACGTCCGGCTGGCCGCCGGCGTGGTTGATCTGGCCGGTCGTCGAGTAGCCGTCGCCGGTGATCGAGTAGCGCCGGCCGACGACCGCCATCTGGACGGCGGTCATCTGGTTGAGCGTGAGGGTGCCGGTCTTGTCGGAGTTGAGCGCCGAGGTGGACCCGAGCGTCTCGACCGAGCGGAGCTGCTTCACGATGGCGCCCGCCGCAGCGAGCATCTGGGAACCCTTCGACAGGATGGCCGTGGTGATCGCCGGGAGCGCCGTGGGAATGGCCGCGATCGCGAACGCGACGGCGGTGAGGAACAGCTCCTGCATCGGCACGCCGCGGTAGATGCCCAGGATGATCGACGCCGTCAGCGCGAAGCCAGCGAGGACCAGGATCTGGCGCGTCAGCCCGTCGAGCTGCTTGGTGAGCGGCGTCTGCTCCGCCACCGTGGCCGTGAGCATCCCGCTGATGTGGCCGACCTGGGTGTCCATGCCGGTCGTGACGACGAGGATCGTGCCGGAGCCACGGGTGACCTGGCAGTTCATGAACGCCATGTCCACGCGGTCGCCGAGGGCGGCGTCGGCCGCGACCGCGTCAACCTGCTTCGGGGTGGGGACGCTCTCGCCGGTGAGGGCCGACTCGTCGATCTCGAGGGTCGCCGCGGCGAGGATTCGTGCGTCAGCCGGGACGAGGTCGCCGGCCTCGATGTTGACGATGTCGCCCGGGACCAGCTGGTCCATCGGGAGGTCGACGAGCTCGCCGTTGCGGCGGGTCTTGGCCTTGACGGAGAGCGTCTGGCTCAGGGCGTCCGCGGCAGCCGACGCCTTGCTCTCCTGGTTCATGCCCATCACCGCGTTGCCCAGCGTGAGCAGGATGAGCATGACGCCGGTGAAGAACTGACCCGGCAGGAACAGGCAGATGACGCCCGCGATGAGCAGCACGACCTGCATCGGGTCCGCGTACTGGCGGATGAACAGTGTTGCGCGCGACGTCTTCTTGGCCGCGGCGAACGTGTTCGGGCCGACCTTGGCCCGGCGAGCGTCGGCCTCGGCCGAGGTCAGGCCCTTGTCGACGTCTCCACGCCCTGCTGGCAGCAGTGCCTCCTCGGGGCTGAGGGCGTGCCAGGCAGCGGCGTCGGCTACCGGTGCCGCGCTGGCCGCCGTGGTTGACGAGGCCGCAGTCATGCCTTCTTCCCCTTCTTGCCGGCCTTCTCAGCCTTCTTGCCGTTCGCGCGATCGGCCTCCTTCTCAGCCAGCTCGGCCGCATAGGGGTCGGGTTCGGCGCCGGCCGGTGCCTCGGCCTCGAGGGCGACCTTCTGGGCCAGGAGGGCGTCACGCGCCTCCTTGGGGACCGTCGGGTACTTCGGGTCGATGTCGATCAGGGTGTGGGCCAGGACGCCGGCTGCGGCGACGCGCGCGAACGGCTTGTCGTCCGCGGGGATGACGTACCAGGGCGCCCACGGCGTGCTGGTCTTGGACAGGATGTCGCTGAACGCCTTCTGGTAGTCGTCCCAGTAGGCGCGCTCCTTGGCGTCGTTGGCGCTGAACTTCCAGTTCTTCTCGCCATCGTCGATGCGGGACAGGAACCGGTACCGCTGCTCCTCCTTGCTGACGTTCAGGAACAGCTTGACGAAGCGGAAGCCCTGGTCGGTCAGGTAGTGCTCCCAGTCGTTGATCTCGCGGAAGCGCCGGTTCCAGATGCCGCGGTCCTTGAGCTTGGGCGGGATCTTCTGGGCGGCCAGGATCTGGGGATGGACCCGGACCACGAGGACCTCCTCGTAGTAGGAGCGGTTGAAGATCCCGATGTTGCCGCGCTCCGGCAGCTTCTTGGCATAGCGCCACAGGTAGTCGTGGTCGAGGTCCTCGGAGGAGGGGACCTTGAAGCTGCTGACCTGGACGCCCTGGGGGTTCACGCCGCTCATCACGTGGCGGATCGTGCCGTCCTTGCCGGCCGCGTCCATCGCCTGCAGGACCATGACGACGCCGTAGGTGTCCTGGGCCGCGAGGCGCATCTGGTACTCGGCCAGCAGCTCGGTGGCATCCGCCAGGATCTCCTTGGCCTCGGCCTTGGTGCGCTTCCGGTGGCCGGACGTGTCGAAGTCCTTGGGCAGGCGCACCCGGCGTCCCGGTTCCACGCGGAACTGCTCGACGAACGCGGCGATCCGCTTGGGGCTGAGATCGGTCATCGTGGGACTCCCTCCGCGGAGCCGTCGCCGGCCCGGATGGTCGTCGACGGCACGTGCCGGCAACCGGGGCAGGAGTGGCGACGCTGGCCCACCATCTTACCCGGCTGCCTGCACCGCCTGCCATCCCGAGGGCGGATCGCGCCTGGGCGTGGGCCTCGGCTGGTCCCGGGGCTGGCTCCCGGCGCTACCATGAACCTCCATGCTTGAGCCCGCCCCCGGGATCCCCGCGCCGCTGATCCGCCTCGATGCGCTGACCAGGCGATTTCCCGGCGTCGTCGCCCTGGACCAGCTGACGCTCGACATCCCGCCCGGGATCGTGGGCCTCGTCGGCGCCAACGGGGCCGGCAAGAGCACGCTCATCAAGATCCTCCTCGGCCTGCTGGCGCCGACCAGCGGCCGGGTGGAGGTCATGGGCTACCTGCCGTGGACGCAGGGGACCCGGCTCCGGCGCTACGTCGGGTACATGCCCGAGCATCCCGCGCTCCCGCCGGACATCAGCGCTACCGAGTTCGTGGCGCAGGCCGGCCAGCTGTCCGGATTGCCGGCCAAGGCCGCCCGCGAGCGCACGGCGGACGTGCTCCGTCACGTGGGGATCGCCGAGGAGCGGTACCGGCCGATCGGCGGCTACTCCACGGGGATGCGCCAGCGGGTCCAGCTGGCCCAGGCGATCGTCCACGACCCCCGTCTCCTCCTCCTCGACGAGCCCACGAACGGGCTCGATCCGGCGGGTCGCGACGAGATGCTCGAGCTCATCCGGCGGACGGGGACCGAGTTCGGGATCGCGATCGTCCTGGCCAGCCACCTGCTCGGCGAGATCGAGGCGGTCTGCGACCACCTGGTGGCGATCGACGGCGGGCGCCTGCTCCGCTCCGCCCCGATGGCCGAGTTCACCGCCGAGACCGGGATCCTGACGGTCGAGGTGGAGGAGGGCCGAGACGCGCTCGCGGCAGGCCTCTCCGCCGCCGGCCTGACGCTCCTGGACGGGTCGGGCCCGGGGGACCGGACGGTCCGGATCGCGCTCGATGGACCGCCGCCGCTCGACATCGTCCGCGACACCGTGGCGGACCTGGGCCTTCCCCTGGTCAGGCTGGAGCGTGGCAGGCACTCGCTGGAGGACCTGTTCCGCGACGGCGAGCCCGAGGATGGCCTCACCGCCCCTCAGGTGCCGGAGGTGCGCGCATGATGGCCGGTGGCGATCGCCCGGTCGCCCCGCCTCCGCCTCCGCCCCCGGCCGGCCCGACCGGCAGCATCTACGACATCGGCTACCGGGGCTACGACGGCCCGCGGCTGGGTCGTCGTCACGCGTTCACGACGCTCTTCGCCGGGGGCGTCCGGGCGACGTTCGGCCTCGGCCGATCCGGGCGGGCGAAGATCGTGCCGGCGTTCTGCCTCGCGCTCCCGGCGCTCACCGCCGTGATCATCGTGGCGCTCAGCGCCTTCGCCTCGCGCTTCGGCATCAGCGACCTGGGCGTGCTCCCGGGCCATCCCGACATGGCCGGCGCGGTCGGTGTCTTCGCCACGATCCTCGTCGCGGTCCAGGCGCCGGAGCTGCTCGGGCGTGACGCCCGCTACCGGGTCCTCAGCCTCTACTTCTCGCGGGCGCTCCTCCGCGAGGACTATGCCCTGGCCAAGCTGGCGGCCCTGGGTGCGGCGGTCCTGACGCTCCTCCTCCTGCCCCACGTCATCCTGACGATCGGGGCGGTCCTCCTCACGTCCGACCTGCTCGGAGCGCTCGGCCGTGAGGCAGGCCACTGGCCGGCGACCCTCGGGTCCACCGTCGTGACGGCCGTGGCCACCGCCGGAGTGGCGCTCGTGATCGCGGCGTTCGTCTCGCGCCGGGCCTATGCGACGGTCGCGATCTTCGGCATCTTCCTCGTGCCAACGATCCTCGTCGCCGTGATCCTCGCGCTGGAGCTGGGACCCGCCTCCCAGTACGTGGTGCTCCTCGACCCGGGATCGGTGCTCGATGCCGCCAATGCCTGGTTCTTCGACGTGAGCCCGTCGGCCGGGGTGTGGACGATGACGGACCTGCCGGTCGCGCTGGGTCTCATCGCCTCGATCGTGATCGCGCTCGGGACGAGCGCGATCCTCGTCCAGCGCTACCGGACGATCGCGGCATGAAGACGCGCGACGTCCCGCCGCTCTGGGGGCCGGCTGCGGCGGGTGCGCAGGCTCCGCCGGTGCGCCGGTCCAGCGCCAGCTGACCCCCGGGGCGGCCGTGGAGCTGCTCGGGGTCTCGCGCTGGTACGGCAACGTCGTGGCGGTCAACGACATCTCGTTCGTGCTCGGCCCCGGCGTCACCGGCCTCCTCGGGCCGAATGGGGCGGGCAAGTCGACGATCCTGCACATGCTGGCCGGGCTGCTCCGGCCATCCGACGGCGTCGTCGCGATCCACGGGACCCCCGCCTGGCGCAACCCGGCCGTCTACCGGGACCTTGGCCTCGTCCCGGAGCGCGAGTCGGTCCACGCGTTCCTGACCGGGTTCGAGTTTGTCCGGCTCAACGCGCGGCTCCAGCGCCTGCCGGATCCCGACGGAGCAGCCCGCCGGGCGATCGCGACGGTCGGCCTCGAGGATGCCGCGGACCGCGCGGTCGGCACGTACTCCAAGGGGATGCGCCAGCGGGCCAAGATCGCCGGCGCGCTGGTCCACGACCCGTCGATCCTGCTCCTCGACGAGCCGTTCAACGGCATGGATCCGCGCCAGCGCCTCCACATGATGGAGCTGCTCGCGCGGATGGCCGACGAGGGCCGGGTGATCCTGTTCAGCTCGCACATCCTCGAGGAGGTGGAGCGGCTCGCGCAGAACGTGCTGGTGATCGTCAGCGGCCGGCTCGCCGCGTCCGGGGACTTCCGCGAGATCCGGCGGCTGATGACGGACCGGCCCCACACCTTCACGCTGCGCTCGTCGGACGACCGGCGGCTGGCGGCGGCCCTCGTGGGCCATCCGTCCGTCTTCGGGGTCCAGCTCGACGGGGGCCGGCTCGCCGTGCGGACCTCGGACTATGCCGGCTTCGCCCGGGCGCTCCCTGCGCTCGCCCGCGCCGGTGGCGTCTCGATCCTGGAGCTGCGTCCGACGGACGAGGACCTCGAGAGCGTCTTCGGCTACCTGGTGCAGCGATGACCGGCCGGAGCTCCGTCATCGTCACGATCGCCGCGCTCACCGTCCGGGGCCTCCTGGGCCGTCGGCGGAGCCTGTTCCTCGTGCTCCTCGCCCTCCTCCCCGTCGCCGCGGCGGTCCTCGTGAGGGTGGCGGGGCGGGACGCGGCCGACGACGAGGTGGCAACCGCCATCATGGACCGGCTCCTCGTGACGACCCTGCTGCCGATCGTCGGGCTCGTCTTCGGCACGGCGGCCCTGGGCGCGGAGCTCGAGGATGGGACCGCGGTCTTCCTCCTCGTCAAGCCCATCGAACGCTGGCGGATCGTGCTGGGCAAGCTGATCGTGGCGGTGGGCCTCTCGATTGCCCTCGTCGCACCGGCCTCGTTCATCGCGGGAGCCATCCTCGGGCCGGGCGGGACCGGCATCTCCGGGGGCGTGGGAGCCGCCGTCGGGACCGCGATCGGGGCCACCGTGTATGCGACCGTCTTCTTCGCGCTCAGCCTCGTCACCGGGCGGGCGCTCGCGATCGGCCTCGTCTACGTCCTGGTGTGGGAGGGCGTCCTGGCCGGCCTGCTCGAGGGGGTCGCGGCCCTCAGCATCCGCCAGTACACGCTGGCGATCACGGCGGCGATCTCCACGCCGGGGGCGACCGACCCGGGCCTCCTCGACGCCCGAGTGGCGCTCGCGCTCTCGGCGGTGGCCGTCGCCGTGGCCGCGCTCGTCGCCGTCCGCCGCCTCTCGTCGTACGAGATCGGCCAGGCCGGCGACTAGTCCCGGCGCGCGAACGAGCGCGGCGACGTCACGAGCGAGGCGGGGTCAGAAGTCGACGGCGTCGCGGATGATGGGGCAGGTCATGCAGTGGCCACCGCCGCGCCCCCGGCCCAGCTCGGCCCCGACGATCTCGATGACCTCCACGCCCGCGTTCCGGAGCAGGGCGTTGGTCACGGTGTTGCGGTCGTAGGTGAAGACCACGCCGGGCTCCACGGCGACCGCGTTGTTGCCGCTGTCCCACTGCTGGCGCTCGGAGGCGTAGGCGTCGCCACCGGTCTCGATGACCCGCAGCGCCGGGAGGCCCAACGACGCCGCCACGACCTCCACGAACGGGTCCTTCTCCACGGTGACGTGGATGCCGGCCTTGTCGTCGGGCCGCAGCGAGAACGTGTCGATCCCGTCCACGATCTTCGGAAACAGGGTCACGACGTCGCGGTCCGCGAACGTGAACACCGTGTCGAGGTGCATCGCCGACCGCAGCTTCGGCAGCCCGGCCACGACCACGCGCTCGGCGGCCCCGCGCGCGAACAGCGCCGCGGCGACCTGGGTGATCGCCTGCCGTGACGTCCGCTCGCTCATCCCCATGAGCACGACGCCGTTGCCCACCGGCATGACGTCGCCGCCCTCGAAGGTCGCCTGGCCCCAGTCCCGCTCCGGGTCGCCCCACCAGATCGTGGAGCCCGTGAAGTCCGGGTGGAACTCGTAGATCGCCTTCATCAGGAGCGTCTCGTCGTGCCGGGCCGGCCAGTAGAGCGGGTTCAGCGTCAGCCCGCCGTACAGCCAGCAGGTCGTGTCGCGCGTGTACAGCGTGTTGGGCAGGGGCGGCATCAGGTACTCGCGGACACCTGTCCCTTCGCGGGCGAGCGCGACATACTCGGAGCGGTAGTCCCGCGGAAGGTCGGACGTGGCCAGGCCCCCGACGAGGAACTCCGCCAGCGCGGCGTCGCCCAGCGACTCCAGGAACGCCCGGGTGCCTTCGACCAGCCCGAGACCGACCCGGTTCGGCACGATCTTCCGGTCCAGCAGCCACGTCCTGGCCTCCGGGATGGCCATCGTCTGCGCCAGGAGGTCGTGCAGCTCCACGACGTCGACGCCCATGCCGCGGAGCTTGTCGACGAAGTCCGCGTGATCCCGCTGCGCGTTCTCCACCCAGAGCACGTCGTCGAACAGCAGCTCGTCGCTGTTGCTGGGCGTGAGCCTGCGGTGGGCGAGGCCGGGCCGGCAGACGAGGACCTTCCGCAGCCTGCCGACCTCCGAATGGACGCCGTAGGTGGCGGTGACGCGGTCGGTGTCGCTCATCGTTTCCTCTTGGCTGGGCTCCTGCGGGATCCCGTCATGCGTTCCGCGTGATCCCCTCGACCTCGTCGAACCCGTCGGTCGAAGCTCAGGATCCTGGTGATGCCGCGGCGGCGCATGATCGCGACGTGCACGGCGTCCCGCGCCGACAGCCGGGTCGTCTGCACCAGGCGTCGCGCCCGTTCCACGTCCTCCCGCTCGACGGGATAGACCTCGTCCACGACGCCCAGGATCGCGTCCGTTGCCGGTCCGATGGCGTCCCGCCGGTCGATGGCCACGTAGCGGTGCAGGATCTCCTGCAGCACCTCGGCGTCGGTGACGAGGACTTCGCCGTCCGCGATCGCGCGCTCCAGGAGCGAACGCGACGCGCCCTTGTGCGGATGGTCGGCACCGACCAGGTACATGGGGATGTTCGAGTCCACGAAGATCACGTGCCGTCATCCAGGTAGCCGCGCTCGATCTCGTCCGCCATCTGGTCGGGGTCGGCGATCGGGTAGGCGTGGGCGCTTGCCTCGCGCACGGCCTTGAGCTTGCGGACCGCGTCCGGGTAGACGGTCTCCTCGCGCGCCCGGCGCAGCGCCTCGCGGACCCACGCCGCGGTCGTCTGGCGCCGGCGTCGCGCCAGCTCCTGGATCTCGGCCAGCTCGTCGTCGTCGAGCAGGACCTGGAGGCGTTTGTCATGGCACGGATGCTATCGTACTCATCGGCATGAGTCAATCCGGCCCACAGAGTGACGCCGTTCTGCCGGTCACGTGGTGCCGTTGCTGCCAAGGTCCCGGTTGGCCGCGACCCAGGCCACGGCGTCGTCGTAGGCCCGCCGGATGGCCGCGCCAACCCGGTGGTCGCCGGCGTAGACGTTCTCGGCGCCGATCACCGCGGTGATGCCCGTCACGGCCAGCTGCTCGTCGATCCGCTCGTTCGTGGACACGACCACGAGCTTGCTCTCGACCGCCGCGAGGGCCTGCGCATAGCGGAGCAGCACATCCATGAAGGTCGTCCCGAGATCGGTTCGGCCCCGGAGGCGGAGGATCACGACGCTGTTGCGCGACCCGTCATCCACGGCCGGCAGCAGCGTCTCGAACACCGGCGCGGCCGCGAAGAACAGGCTGCCGTAGGGCTGGAGGACAACCACCTCATTGGGCCCGAGCGTCGCCGGCGGGTCGGTCTCGACCACCTGCCCATCGGCGTCGAGCTCCCAGCGCCGGATCGTGACCTGGTTCGACTGGCGGACGACGTACAGGATCACGGACACGCCCACGCCGGCCATCACCGCGTACTGGAGCGGGATGAGCATCGTCAGGATGAACGTCATGACGAGGACGACCTTCTGGACGTTGCCGGTCCGCCACACCGACTTGAGGTCATCCGGCTTGATGGTGCGGAAGCCGATGAGCATGAGCAGGCCGGCGAGGGCGGGCATGGCGACGTAGCCGACCACCTCCCCGAAGGCGACGATCACGACCGCCATCACGAGCCCGCGATCAGGAGCGACTGCCGCGAGCGGGCGCCCGCGACCTTGTTGATCGCCGACGCCGAGACCGACCCGCCGACGGGCATCCCCTGGAGGATCCCGGAGGCCACGTTCGCCGCGCCCTGCCCCACGAAGTCGCGCGACACGTCCCCGTAGGTCCCGTCCGGGTTGGGGAAGTTGGCGGAGATGCTCGCCCCTTGCACCAGGCCGACGAAGGCGAGGGACGCCGCAGGTATGAGCAGCGCGGGCACGAGTGCGAGCAGCGGCGCCTCCGGCCGCGGCAGCGAGCTGGCGACGACGCCGAGGTCGTTGAGCGTCGCGACCGGCCAGCCGAGGACAAGCGCGCCCGCAGACGTGATCACCACGGCCACCACCAGGCCCAGGGCACCCACCCTCGTCCGCTCGAACAGCAGGATGAGGGCGATGGTGGCGATCCCGATCACGAGCGTCTGCAGATCGAGCTGGCCCGGGCTGATGAGGGTGTTGACCGCCCGGATGACGCGGTTCCCACCCTCCGCGTCGTAGCCGGTGAAGTTGGCGAGCTGACCCAGGACGATGTTCACGCCGACCGCGTTGATGAACCCCACCATCACCGCGTTGGAGACGAACCGGAGGAGCCAGCCGAGCTTCAGGAGCCCGGCCGCGAGCATGATGACGCCGGTGAGGATCGAGAGCGTGACCAGCGCCCGCTCGGCGTCCGCGGACCGGTGCAACCCAGGGATGTCGGCCACGATCATGGCCATCGCGCCGGTCCCCTGGATCGCCATGAACGAGGAGCTGGTGATCAGGGCGCCCGTGAACGTCCCGACCATGTAGGCGTACAGGCCCGCCAGCGGGTTGACGCCTGCGAGCAGCCCGGTGGCGAGGCCGTCGGGCACGCTCTGCAAGCCGAGCACCAGGCCGGCGACGCCGTCCTCGCGCAGCGTGTCCCGGCGGATCGGAGAGCTGCGTCCCAAGTCCATCCCTTCGCGTGCGAGCCGTCAATATGGCAGATGACGGGGGGCAGGGGCCGAGTCGTCGGCGCAGCGGCGCGCCCGCCCCTGCGGATGGCGATCAGGTTCCGATCACCGCACCATTGCGCCCGTCAGGCGACGGCGTGGCCCGGCTCGATCTCGATCGTCGCGTGGTGGATGCCGTCGCGGTCGAGGATGGCGAGGTACGGATCGGGATCGAACGACTCCGCCGAGAGGACGCCCACCCCCTGCCAGGCACCCTCGGCAAGGAGCTCCATCGCGACGACCGGGTTGAAGCCGGTCTGCCATGCCACGGCCTGCAGGCCGAAGCGGCGCATCGTGTCCTGCGCGTCGGCCATCTGGTAGCTGAAGATCTCGCGTGGCTTCCCGTCCTTGAGGCCGGTCACGTGGGTGCCCACGATCGCCCGCCCGGTCATGTGGTCACCCAGCGTCGCGGGATCTGGCACGAGCGCGGCCACGACGTTGCGCGGCCGGACCTGCTGGCCGTCCACCGTGATCGGGTCGGTGCGGTCGAGGCCGATGGCGTGGAGCACCTTGAGCGCCCCGATGAACTCCTCACCCAGCGCGAACTTGAACGTCACCCGGCGCGCGTCCAGCACGCGCGGGATCATCGTGATGTCCTCGTGCTCGACGTGCACGCACTCGACGGGGCCGATGCCCTCCGGGAAGATGAACCGCTCGGGCTCCGAGAACGGCGGCAGGGTGAAGAAGCCGCGCTCCTTCTCCCACACGATCGACGGGTTGAGGCACTCCTCGAGCATCGTCCAGACCGAGAACACGGAGGCGAACGGGTAGCCTTCGATGCGGAGGTCGCCGCCCGCGCGGATGTTGATCTCGTGGACCTCGTCGAACAGGTGCTTGGACGCGTGCGCCGCGAACACCTGGGCCAGGCCCGGACTGATCCCTTGCCCCAGGAGCGCGAGGCGTCCACGGTCGCGCCATGCGGCGTCCATCGCGAACTGCTCGTCGCCCAGCTTGACCCCGGGCTGCGAGTAGGGGTCGGTCGGGTGCGGCGTGGACATGCTGACCGCCATGTCCATGTAGTCCACGCCCGCGGCGAGCGCGCCCCGGAACACGGGCATCACGAAGCGCGGATCGACGGCGTTCATCACGAGGTCGACGCCATGGGCCCGGGCGAGCGCCTCCACGTCGCCCGCATCCGAGGCGTCGATCTGCGCCACCGGATGGCTCACGGCGTCGCCGATCGAGTCCGCCACCTCGCGGGCGCGATCGAGGTCGTGGCCGGCGAGCACCATTTGCTCGAGCCAGGGCCGACCGGCGCTCAGGCGCGCGATTGCCTCTCCGACGGTGCCGACCCCTACCAGAAGGACCTTCATGTTCGCGATGCTCCCGATGCGTGCGATGACGGGGTACGCGGGGTCGCCGCGGGTGGATGCCGCATGCTGACACAGGCACGACAGCCGCGCACGCGCCGGGATGTGCGGGCTGTCGAGCGCGGTTCGCGGGGCCGTCCTGGACCAGTCGACGCCGTCGCGGTACGCAGCAGTTGGATGCATCATGCTGCAGGGAACCCGCGCGACGGACCGTGGGTGCAGCGAAGGAGGCGTCGCTTGTCCAGCCAGCCGGCCCCGGCCCACGGCGTACTCCCCGACGCCGGTGCTCCGATCGATTCGATCCGGCGCCTCGAGCGGACGGCCCCGCGTTCCGCGGGTCTCGCCGGGATCCTGTTCTCGGTGCTGTTCATGGCCTCCCTGGTCCTTGCCAGCACCCGGCCGCCGGCGGGACTGGGCGATCTCGCTTTCATGGCGTGGTTCGAGGCGAACGCCCTTACCCCGCTCACGATCGCGGCGCTCTACCTGGCGCCGTTCGCCGGCATCGCGTTCCTGTGGTTCATCGGCGTCATCCGGTCCCGCATCGGGGCGCGCGAGGACCAGTTCTTCGCCTCGGTGTTCCTCGGCAGTGGGTTCCTGTTCGTCGCGATGTACTGGGCGGCCGCAGCCGTGCTCGCGAGCCTCGTCGCCGGCAACCGCTTCGACGCCGCCCCGGCGCTCGATGTCCGCGGCCTCGAGAGCGTGCGTTCGCTGGCGTTCTCGTTCCTGTTCGTCATGGCCGCCCGCGCAGCCGCGGTGTTCATGATCGTGACCTGCACGATCGCCTGGCGGACGACCGCCATCTTCCCGCGCGCATTCACGATCGCGGGGTACGTGGTCGCGGTCGTGATGCTCCTGAGCCTCAGCTTCCTGCAGTGGATCGTGATGCTGTTCCCGCTGTGGGTCTTCGTGGCCAGCGCGTACATCCTCGTCGCGGAGATGCGGACCGCCCGGGCTGCAGCCACGCCGGCGGCGCCGGACCAGGTCGCGAGTGACGGTGAGGGCCCCGGCGGCCGCGCCGGCCGGACACCCGGTGCCTGAGGAGCGGGTCGTGGGGTTCGTGGCGGCCCACGTGCGGCCGCATCGCGGCTCGCTCGCGGTGTCCTACGGCGCGGCGGTGGTCGAGAACACGTTCGAGCTGCTGTACCCGTTCGCCATCGGCCTTGCGGTCGACGGGCTGCTCGACGGCTCGTGGGGCGGGGTGACCCTGTTCGTCCTGCTCTCGCTTGCCCACACGGGCCTGGGTGTCGCCCGGCAGTGGTACGACACCCGGCTGTTCAATCGCATGTACGCCTCGTTCGCGACGGATCTCGTCGAGGACCAGCGGGCCGAGGGCGTCGCCACCACGTCGGTGGTCGCCCGGACGATTCTGGCCGACGAGTACGTCGACTTCCTGAGAAGCGGCGTCAACGCCGCCATCACGGCGGGGTTCGCGGTCCTCGGCTCCCTGGTCATGCTGTTCTTCTACGACCTCCTCCTGGGTCTCGTCGCGGCCGTGGTCGCCATCCCGGTCATCCTCATCAACCGCCGCCTGATGCGCCGCTCGGCCGCGATCTATCGCGCCCTGAACGATCAGTCGGAGCGCGAGGTCTCGCTCATCGACCAGGGGTCGGTCAAGGACGTGCGACGCCACTTCGGGGTGATCGCGGGCCACTGGAACCGCCTGTCCGACGCCGAGGGCATCAGCTGGGGCGTCGTGGACGTGATCGCGCTGGGTCTCGCCGTGTTCGCGCTCGTGCGGGCGACCGGTACCTCGGAGGAGGTCGGGGCGATCTTCGCGACCATCGCCTACGTGTGGGCCTACATCGGCGGCTTCGACCAGGTGCCCGGGGTGCTCCAGCGGATGTCGAACCTCGCGGACATCCGACGCCGGCTGGACGGGCTCGAGGAGGCCGAGTCGCACGAGGAACACGAGGCTCCGTCGGGCGACACCTGACCCGCGGCCCGCCGTGGATCACCAGCCCGATGTCGAGCCCACCCGATACCCGGACCGGCAAGGTAGACATCGACCTCATTCATGGGTAGATTTCTACCCATGAGCCTCAACATCAAGAACGAGGAGACGGTCCGGCTCGTCAGGGAACTGGCGGAGGAGTTGCACGTGTCCATGACGGCGGCCATCACGGACGCGGTCACGACACGCCTGGCGCAGGTACGCACGCCCGAGCCAGCCTTCGACGTCGACGAGGCGCTTGCCGCATTGGGAGAGCTCGGCGACCGCCTTGGCAAGGAGTACCTGGGCCAGGACTTCGACGCGCTCCTCTACGACGAGCGGGGCCTGCCTCGATGATCGTCGACACGTCGGTCGTGGTGGCACTGCTGCTCCGCGAGCCCGACGCGCCCGTGCTGATGCGCCTGCTGTCGGCGGCCCCGGCCCGGCGGCTCTCGTCCGCGAGCTACGTCGAGCTGGGGGCGGTCATCGACGGGCGCCGAGACCCCGCGCTGTCGGGAGCCTTGGACGCAATACTGCGAGTCCTGCACGTCGAGGTCGTGTCGTTCACCGTCGAGCAGGCGCGGATCGCCAGGGTGGCGTACCAGCAGTTCGGACGGGGCTCGGGACATGCGGCGCAGCTCAACATGGGCGACTGCTTCGCCTACGCCCTCGCGCGCGACCTCGGGGAGCCGCTCCTGTTCAAGGGAGGCGACTTCGCCTTGACCGACATCGAGCTCGTCGTGGAGCCGGTCAGGAGCAGGCGTCTGAGCGAGGTCGTGGCGGCGTACGCGGCCGAGGCGGGCTGACCTCCCGGCGGACACGACATGTTGCGGCCGCCACGTGCCATCCGAGCGGCACGACGTTCCCGCTGTCTATTACGTCGCTGTGCGTAGGCGCCTCAGGAGCACGGCGAGCGTGACCAGCCCAGCCACCAGCCCAACGACAAGGGATCGGGCCTTGACGATATCCCGCTGGTAGTTGCGCATGTAGGGGACCAGCTCGAAGTCCTCGTCGTAGATGCCGAACAGGGTGGGGTGCCGTTTCGCGAGCCCCAGCCGGTGGGCGAATTCGATGGAGAACACCTCGAAGTCGATCTTGTCCAGGCTTCGGCGATAGGAGAAGGCGGCGAAGAATCGCAGGGCGGCACCGGCAGTGGCGTCGTACTCCTCCAGCGCGGCCGGGATGTTCGCATGGCGGCTGAGGACCTCGCGGAGATACCCGGCGGATGCCAGGCCCAGATTGATGAGGTCGCCGGTGCTTTCGAAGCCGTGGGCCGCATCGCCGATCAGCAGCACGCGGTTCAGGTGGAAGGTGGGGGCCTCAACCTGGTCGAAACGCCCTGCATATCCCGCTTGCCAGGCTGCATCCAGCTCCTGCTGTGAGCCAACCAGCGGACCGAAGTGACTGTCGTTCAGGACCTTCAAACGGGAAGGGGTGATCGCCGGGTCGTGCTTGATCAGGATGCTGATCTCTTCCTCGGGCTGGCGCATCCCGGTGGTGACGATGCGGAACTTCTCCGAGGGATACGCGGCGAGGTTGCTGAGAAAGACATTGGAGGCGTGGTGGCGTTCTCCGCCGGCGAACCGTTCGCGCATGGCACCGCGGCTGGCGACACGGTACGCATACCAATGGTCGAGCCCGGTGCGCTTGAACGAATCTGCAGGGAAGTCCGGATGGGCTTGCGCAAGCAGCCGGCGCGTCTGGCTGTTGCTGCCGTCGGCGCCCAGCAGCAGGTCGAAGGGCAGGTCGCCAAGCCGGGCCTCGCGGCAGACGCTGTTCTGAAAGTCGATGGCTTCCACTTGCGATTCGAAGTGGATCGGGATGCCCGCCGCCTGGACCTGTTCGTACAGCTTGGCGACGACATGGTTCCGCCAGTGGGAGTACACCCCTTCGCGGACGGAGGTGAAGGAGAGCTCGCGGCCCAGGACACGCTGGTGGATGACCACCCCGAAGAACTCGGATCGTTCCGCACGGATGGCATCCCAGATGCCGATCTGTTGCAGGATGCGAATGGAAGCGGGCGAGAAGACGATCGGGAAGGTGAAGCCCTGCGCTTGAAGGAAGTCCTCTTGTGTGCGCCGTTCGAGCAGGGTGACCTGCTCGAAATGCTCCTGGAGCAGCAACGCAGCGACCATGCCCACCGGCCCCGATCCAACGATGACCAGGTTCTGATGTCTGGTTGTGCTTCCGCTCATCGGATCTCGACCTTGACGTCCTTGGCCATCCTGAGCACGCGGCGGCCCAGGGGATGCGACTTGAGACTGCCCAGCCCTTGCTCGAGACCGTCGCCCTCGTCGCTCATGTGGGGACGCGATGGGTCGAGGTTGTCGCCGAGAGAGAGGGTGTCTCCGTTCACCATCTCGCGAGGATACCGGCCGACATCCCGTGCGGTCAGACGCGAGCAGCTCTGAGCTGCTTGCGGGGATCGGCCTCCAGCCACGTCGTCCACGCTCTCTGGCGGGAGACCGCTGAACGTATGGAGGCCGTCCTCTCGAACCGCTGATCGCCGCGCGGGACCGTGGCGGACGGGCGAGTGTCCGCCGTGGTGGTCGACGTGGTGGTCAACCCGCCCGCGGACAGCACGAAACCCGGCCTCTCGGCCGGGTTTCACGTTCAGATCGCTGGAGCCGACACTCGGATTTGAACCGAGGACCTGCTGTTTACGAAACAGCTGCTCTACCGCTGAGCTATGTCGGCGCGGAGGGCATTCTAGCAGCCCTGCCACGCTCGGCACCTTGCCTGTTTCCGGCCGGGTGCGGAGTTACACGCCGCTTCCCGACTGGGTAGTCAATCGTCGGCGACGGACTTGCCACGAACGATCGCACAAGTCGCGTGGGGCAACCCATACCCGAGCCGACCTTGACCTTACGTTGTAAGATCAAGCGGTGATGGTCGACCCGTCGGTTCGTCGATCCGGCTCCCGCGGTGCCCCGCAGAAGGCCCCGGACCGCCTGCCTCTCGATCGCGGTCGCATCCTCGCGGCGGCGCTGCGCCTGATGGACGCAGACGGGCTGGACGCGCTGACGATGCGGAAGCTCGCGGCGGAGTTGCACGTCGAGGCGATGTCGCTCTACTACCACGTCCCCAGCAAGGCGGCGCTGCTGGAGGGGCTGGCGGAGACGGTCCTGGGCGAGATCCGGCTCCCGCGCGGAGATGGCGGCAATGGCGGCGATGGCCGCGATCCCGCGGCGGCGACCCGGAGCCTGGCCCGCGCGCTGCGGGCGAACGCGCTCGCACATCCGAACGCGATCCCGCTCCTCGGTTCGCTGGGGCTCGGCAGCCCCGCCGCCAGGCGCCACACCGAGGCGGTGCTCGACGTGCTCGCGACCGCCGGCCTCGCGGCCCAGGACGCGTTCACGACGTTCCTCCTGGTCCGGAGCTATGTCCTGGGCTATGTGCTCTGGGAGTTCCGGCATGCCGAGGCAAGGGCCGCCGGCACCATTCCTCCGACCGAGGCCGGGACGCTCACGTCTGCGGACGTGCCGCACCTCGCGCCCATCGCCAACTTCATCACGACATTCGACAACGACGCGGAGTTCGAGCGTGGCCTGGACGTGCTGGTGGCCGGTCTCGAAGCGACGCTCGATCACTGAGAAGGAGCCCGGCACCGTGACGCAGCCCGTGGACGAGGTCGTGGTGGGTCTTCGCTCCCGGCTGGGGGCCGATCAGGTGCTCGACGCACCCGATGTCCTGGCAGCGCGGAGTCTCGACACCTGGCCGCTCGTCCTCGTGCAGCGCGCCGTCGGCCGTGAGCCACCGCCGCCGCGGTGCGTGGTGCGACCGCGCTCCACGGAGGAGGTCGCCGCGGCGTTGGCGTACCTCACCACCCACAACGTCCCGGTCGTCCCGTACGGCGGCGGCTCGGGCGTCCAGGGTGGCGCCGCACCGGGTTCCGGCCGCGCCGTCGTGGACGTGGGAGCCCTGGACCGGATCCTCGCGCTCGACGAGGAGAACCTCACCGTCACCGTCCAGTCGGGCGTGCTGCTGGCCACGCTCGAGGCATGGCTGGGGAAGCGGGGCTACACGACCGGCCACTACCCGCAGTCGATCGATCTCGCCCGGATCGGCGGTCTCGTCGCCACGCGCAGCTCCGGCCAGTTCTCCACGCGCTACGGCAGCATCGAAGACCTGGTCGCGGGCCTGGAGGCCGTCCTGCCCGATGGGCAGGTCGTCCGTGTCGCCAGCCAGCCGCGTCGAGCCGTCGGGCCGGACCTCCGCCAGCTCTGGGTGGGATCGGAGGGTGCGTTCGGCGTCATCACGGAGGTCACCCTGAAGGTCGTTCCCCAGCCGCCCGAGCGCTGGCTCCAGGCATACGGTGTGGAATCCATGCGCACGGGCCTCGACGTCATCCGCGGGTTCATGCGGGACGGCTGGCGGCCGGCGGTCGTGCGCCTGCACGACGCCGCCGAGGCGCACCGCAGCTACTTCGGGACGGTCGAGGAGGGCGAATGCATCCTCCTCCTGCTGTCCGAGGGCCCCGAGGGCTCCGCGCGGGCCGAGGGCGCTGCGATCGACGCGCGTGCGCGGGCAGCGGGGCTGCGCACGATCGGTCCCGAGCCCGTCGAGACCTGGCTCAGGGTCCGCAACGACATCGCGGAGTACGAGGCGTACATCCGCCGGGGCGTGATCCTGGACACGATCGAGGTGGCCGCCCCCTGGACGAACATCGCTGACATCTACGAGCAGGTGCTCGCGCGCCTGGTGGACGAGGTGCCGGAGATGGTCCACGCGACCGGCCACTCCTCGCACAGTTACCCGCAGGGCACCAACCTCTACTTCGTGCTGGGCGCGCAGCCGCGCCCGGACCCGGACGACGTCGCGCGCGTCTACGAGGCCATCTGGTCGCGGGTGATGGAGACAACGCTGGCCCTCGGCGGCACGATCTCGCACCACCACGGCGTCGGCCGGTTTCGTGCGCGCTGGGTCCCCCAGGACCTCGGCACCTCGTACGAGCTCCTGCGACGCGTGAAGGCGGCGATCGATCCGCTGGGCCTCATGAACCCTGGCTCCCTGCTGCCGGCCGAGCCGGCCCCCGACACCACCAACCCATAGGAGGATGGACATGTCCACGTCGCTCGTTCTCGCCATCGACGCCGGGACCACGGGGATCCGCACGATCCTCTACGACATCCGCGGCCGGGAGGTCGCGAGCGCGTACCGCGAGTTCACGCAGATCACCCCGGCCCCCAGCCTGCTCGAGCACGACCCGGAGGAGATCTGGGCCGTCACGCGAGGCCTGATCGCAGAGACGATGGCCCGTGCCGGCGCGGACGGCAGCATGGTCGCGGCGGTGGGCGTGACCGGGCAGCGGGCGACGACGCTCGCCTGGGACCGGGCCACGGGCCGCCCGTTGCACAACGCGCTGGTGTGGCAGGACCTCCGCACCTACCCGCGATGCCTGGAGCTGAGCGCGATGGTGGGGTTCGCCGTGAGCCCCCTGGCCGCCATCACCAAGATCGAGTGGCTGCTGCAGAACGTCCCCGGCGTGCGGGACAAGGTGCTCGCCGGCGACGCGCTCGTGGGCACGCTTGACAGCTGGCTGATCTACCGGCTCACCGGCGGGGGATCGTTCGTCACCGACTCGTCGAACGCGTCAACCACTTCGCTGTGGGACCCGTCGACCGGCAGCTGGTCGCCCGCCCGGTTGGCATCCTCGGCCTGTCCGTGGAGCAGCTCGCCACCGTGTCGCCCTCCAGCGCGGTCTACGGTGACGCCGACCCCGACCTGTTCGGAGGCGTCCGCGTCCCGGTTGCGGCATCCGCGGGTGACCAGCAAGCGGCGATGTTCGGCCAGCTGTGCCTCGAGCCCGGGGAGGGCAAGGCCACCTACGGCACGAGCGTCATGGTCGACGTCAACACGGGCCGGGAGTGGGTGAACGGCAAGGGCGGCTACCCGCTCGGTCTTTGGCGACTCGGGACGGAGGACTCCTACCTGCTCGAGGGGACCGTCATCACCGGCGGCGCGGTCGTCGGCTGGGGCAATGCCCTGCGCCTGCTGGAATCGCCGGCGGAGAGCCAGGAGCTGGCCGCATCGGTCCCGGACGCGGGCGGTGTGGCGTTCGTGCCCGCGCTGCAGGGGCTGGGTTCGCCGTACATGGACCCGTCCGCCAAGGGCGCCCTGTTCGGACTGACCCGGGCCACCACCCGCGCCCACGTCGCACGGGCGCTCCTGGAGGGCGTCGCGTTCCGCACCCGCGAGGTGGTTGAGGCTTTGCGCGCCGACTCACCGGCCCCGGCCTTCGATCGCCTGCGGGTGGACGGAGGCATGGCGGCCAACGACCTGTTCCTCCAGGCGCAGGCGGACGTCCTCGGCATTCCCGTCGAACGCCCGAGCACCAACCAGGCCACCTCGCTGGGAATCGCCTACATGGCGGGCCTGGCGGTCGGGTTCTGGCAGGACGTCGAGGAGATCCGGTCGACGCGACTCCCGGTCACGACGTTCGAGCCCGGCCCGAACGCGGCAGGCCTCGAGGAGCGCTACCAGGCCTGGCGCCACGCCGTCGATGCCGTCCGCGCCTACGCCGCCGCAACCCGGTAGGGCCGGCATGAGCAGCCAGCCCTTCGGCCGCCCCGAGCGCCTCGCCGCGCTCGGGGCCATGGCCGGCCAGCCACTCGACCTGCTCGTGATCGGAGGCGGGATCACGGGTTGCGGCCTGGCCCGCGACGCGGCCCTGCGCGGGCTCGCCGTCGGCCTCGTCGAGAAGGCCGACTTCGCGTCGGGGACCTCCAGCCGGTCGTCCAAGCTGGTACACGGCGGGGTCCGCTACCTCGCCTATGGGGACGTGGCCCTCGTCCGTGAGTCGGCTCACGAGCGCAAGGTGCTGGGCACCATCGCCCCGCACCTGGTGCACCCGCTGCCGTTCGTGTTCCCCCTGTTCAAGGGCGACAGCACGGCCAAGATGCGGGTCGGTTTCACCATGTTCGACAAGCTCGCGGGCTCGGCGCCGCACCAGCGGCACCGCGTGCTCAAGGCGGGCGAGATCCGCGAGCTTGTCCCCGCGCTCCGCGAGCCGCTGACCGGCGGCTTCCAGTTCATGGAGTACATCACCGACGACGCTCGACTCACGCTGGAGAACGCCATCTCCGCGGCGCGGCACGGTGCGCTCGTGGCCAACTACGCAGCCGTGACCGCGTTCCTCGTGGAGGACGGGCGGCTGGTTGGTGCCCGCGTCCGGGACGAGCTCGACGGCTCGACCCGCGACGTCCGGGCGGCCGTGGTCGTGAACGCCACGGGGCCCTGGGCGGAGGAGACCATCGCCCTCGGCGACTCGCCCGCGCCGAAGCACGTGCTGCCCAGCAAGGGCATCCACCTCCTCTTCCACGCGGAGCGCCTGCCGCTCCAGGGGGCCGTGGCCCTCAAGTCGCCGGCGGGGCGCGAGGGCTTCGCGATCCGGCGCTGGAGCTACGTGTATGTCGGGACGTCGGACGAGGCGTACCAGGGTCGCCTCGACCAGCCCGTGGCCGATCGAGCGGCGGTGGACGACGTCCTGCGGATGACGCAGGACTGCTTCCCCTCGCTCCAGCTCACCGACGCCGACATCGTCGCGACCTGGGCCGGCCTGCGCCCGCTCATCGCGGAGGAGGGCAAGGTGCCGCGCGACACGTCCCGCCACGACGAGGTCTGGCGAAGCCCCGAGGGCCTGCTCACGATCGTGGGCGGCAAGCTGACGACCTATCGGCGGATGGGCGAACGGGTTCTGGAGCACGTCGGCCGCGAGCTCGGTCGCGAGCTCGGCGATGGCGAACGGACCGCCGTGGTCCCGCTGCCGGGTGCCGAGCTGGGGGGTGAGGACTTCGATGCCTTCCGCGGCGCCACCGAGGCGGCGCTTGCCGCCCGCGGAGTGTCGCCGGCCGCCGCCGAGCGCATCACCTGGCTCTACGGTGCCCAGGCGGCTGACCTCCTCCGGCTGGGCGAAACCGATCCGGCCTGGCTCGAGCCGCTCGCGCCGGGCTCAGCGGCGGTGCGCGGCGAGGTGAAGCTGGCCGCGGACCAGGGGATGGCGCTCACGCTCGCCGACATCCTCGACCGGCGCACCGGGCTCCTGCTGTTCAGCGACGACCACGGACTGGCCGCCGCACCGGCTGCCGCCACCATCGCGGCGGACCTGCTCGGCTGGAGCGAGGCGGACACCACCGGGCAGCTCGCCTCGTATCGGCTCCTGGCGGCCGGGCACGGCGTGCCCGGTGGTGCGCCGAGGGTCCCGCCCGTGGCTTGAGTCGGTTCCCGGTCGGCCAGCCCCAGACACACGAACGCGGCGCGGCCCAGAGGGCAGCCGCGCCGCGTCCGGAAGGCTCTGCGAGCGGACCGGAGATCAGCCCGGCGTGGTGGTCGCGGAAGGCGAGGCGCTGGGCGCCGCGTCGCCGCTGTTCAGGTCGTCGGGCCCCATGCCGTGGCCGTGGCCGCCCTTGCCGGGACCGCCGCGGAAGCCGCTTGCGACCGTGGAGGCGTCGAGCGAGCCATCCGTCCGCAGCTCGCCCTGCGCCACGACGAAGTCGCCGACCTTGATGTCGGAGAGGGTTGCGCTGGTCACGCCCTCGACCTGGTAGGTCGTGGTGCTGTCGACGTGGATCGTGGCGGTGGTTCCGTCCCGCTCGGTGACCGTGATGGTGTTGCCGCTCACGGCGGAGACCTGCCCGCCGGCATGCGGCAGGACCACGCGGATCGCGTCGATGGTGTAGGTCCCGTCGGTCTGCTTGGTCTGGCTGAAGACGATCTGGTCGCCGACCTCGAGATCCGAGGCGGTGATCGTGGCGCCGGCCTTGGTGATCGTGGTGGCGCTGGTCGGGGTGATGGTCCGGGTCCAGCCATCGTCCGTCTTGAGCGACAGGCTCGAGCCGCTGATCGAGGCGATCGTGATGTCGCGGGAGCCGCCGCCGCGCATGCCGACGTCACCGCCGCGCATGCCGAAGCTTCGACCGCCGTCCTTGTCGACGCCACTGACGCCCGGTACCGCGCTGGCGCCCGGAGCTGCTGATGCACCGGGTGCGGTCGACGGAGCCGGTGAGGCGCCCATCGCCACGGCCGCACCGAGGACGACCAGCAGGGCGGTTCCCGCGACGACGCCGACGCGGACGGGGGTGGACTGTCGGCCGGGGCCGCCGCCGTTCGGCGCCGGCTTCCGGGGTTCGACGGGCTCGGCTTCGACCGGCTCCATGAAGACGATGTCGTTGGGTTCGGTCATCTCGACCTCCGTGCGGTGCCACGGACCCCGTGGCCCGTGCGGGCCGGTGTGCTCGACCCTGGACCGCCATCCTGCCGACCGATTCTCCGAACCGTCTGAGAACCCAGCCGGAGAGCCGACGGAGCGCCCCAGACTGCCGCGCAGGCCTCCGCTGCCACCCGATCCCCGGCCATACAATGCCGGTCTGAACGATGTCCTCAAGGAGCGGACCACACTGCGATGACAGACGGCAGCGCGATGACGGACAGCGATGCGGAGACCGGCGACGGAACGGCGGCGACGCTCCCTGCGCACGAGGAAACCGGTGAGCTGAAGGGGACTGGCTACGAGCTGTTCGTCCTGCTGGTCTCGCTGCTCTCGATTGCCAACACGCTGATCGTCCTCCTGCCGGTCAGCGCCCCCATCCAGCAGGTCGCGGTCCTCGTGGACCTGATGATCGTCCCGGTGTTCCTTGTCGACTTCCTGTACCGCCTCCGAACCACGCGACCGCGGCGGGTGTACCTGGTGCGGCATTTCGGGTGGGCGGACATGCTCTCGATCATCCCGATGCTCGGGGTGTTCCGGACGTTCCGAGTGGTCCGCAACATCACGCTGTTGCGGAGGCGGGGACCGGAGCAGATGGCCATGGACGTGGACCGGGGACGTGCCCAGGCCACCTTCCTGATCACGGTGTTCCTGGTGCTCATCGTGGTGGAATTCGCCGGCATGGCGATCTTCCTGGTCGAGTCGGCGAACCCGGACAGCAACATCAAGAACGCATCCGACGCCATCTGGTGGGGGTTCGTGACCGTCACCACCGTGGGCTACGGCGACCGCTACCCCGTCACCGACGCCGGGCGCGTGATCGGTACGATCCTGTTGTTCGCCGGGATCGCGCTGTTCTCGGTCCTGACCGGCTTCATCGCCAATGGCTTCCTGGCACCGCGATCGCCAGATCGCCGGCTCCTCCGCGCCCCCAAGGATTCGCTGGAGGCAGATGTGGAGGAGCTCCGCTGGATGCTGGTGGAACAGGAGGAGCGGGCCGCGGCCATCCGCCGCAAGTTGGACGACATCGAGCGCCGGGCGAGGGACAGGGCCCGTCGGCTGGGAGTCGGCTGAGCGGGACTCCGCGGCGGCGCCACTGCCCTAGCCCCGACTGGGCTCAAACCGCTGCGCCCCACCCGATGCGCGCACGCGCGCCAGCGCCATGTGGGATTGGCCCGTTGATTCGGGACCTTGGACCCTCCGCGCCCATTGACGGGCGTGGGATGGTTGGGTCACGCGAGGCTCGCGGCCCGTGGTACGAGCAAACCGACCGCCGGCTCCGAACCAGGCCGACACACCGTTCCGGTAGACCTTCGCGGCACCGGACATACGGGACCACCGGCCGACCAGGAGCATTGGCAGGACCGCGAGCCCGCTGTTTCATGTCCGGGAACCGATGGTCCTTCCCCGTCGTCTCGCGCCCATGACACCCATGCCGCCCACCCGCCTCTTCCGGTCTCGCGGCCTGTCTGTCGCGCTCCTGGTCGCGCTCCTGGCTGCCGCCTGTGGCGGGTCTGCCGCTTCGTCCGCGGTCACGGGCGCCACGCCAGGTCCAGTGGGGTCCGGACTGGGGGCCGTCGAGGCCATCCGCGAGCGCGCGCCCCTGTTCGACACCTTCGGCATCCAGAACCCGGACATGATCGGCCAGGCCTCGTTCTTCACCGCCGAACCCACCAACGGCGGCTGGCGCGTCGTCTTCGAGACCGGCTGGGGCGACTGCCCGGCGGGCTGCATCGACCGCCACACGTGGTCCTGGGACGTGGCCCAGGACGGCACGATCACCTTCGTCGGCGAGGACGGATCGCCGCTCGCCCCGGAGCAGCTGGCCGCGCTCCAGGCATCCGCTCAGAACCGAACCGGTGTGGCGGGCCGCGCCACCGGTGGCCCGACCTGTCCCGTCGAGCAGCCCGGCGACCCGTCCTGTGCCGGCCGGATGGTCTCGGGTGCCTCGCTGGTCGTGCGTGGCGCGGACGGTACCGAGGTCGCCCGCTTCACCACGGACGGCTCGGGCCTGTTCCGGATGGCACTGCCCCCCGGCGACTACACCCTGGAGGCAGGCCCCGTCGAGGGCTACATGAGCGGCCCGGCGCCGGCGCCGTTCACCGTCACCGGCGGCGCGGAGACCTGGCTGGACGTCCCCTACGACACGGGCATCCGCTGAGCGAGCTTCTCCAGCCCGCTACCGGATCAGTTGGACGCCGATCGTCTCACCGTTGTACACGTCCAGGGACCCGACCGGGCCCGGTCGCCAGCTCACCGCCACCCGGACGCCGAGGGGTGTTGGTCGGGACGACGAAGGGGTCATGTGCCCGGCGCGATCGTCGCTACGACTCATCGGGGGTCTCCGCCGGCAGGCGGATCGTGAACGTGGCACCGCGACCGGGTCGCGAGGGCTCCAGCTCCAGCTCGCCACCCATCGCGCGGCACAGGGCGCGGGAGGCGTAGAGGCCTAGGCCGGAACCCTCGCCGGACGGTCGGCCGGTGCCACGCTCGAAGCGGCCGAACAGCCGCTCCCGGTCTTCGTCGGGTACGCCGGGGCCGTGGTCGGTGATCATGATCAGGAGGTCCGTGGTCTCGGGTTCGAGGGCGACCACGGTGTCGATCGCCGTCCGGCCGCCGTAGCCCACCGCGTTGTCCAGCAGGGCCCACAGGACCTGGTCGAGCTGGTCGGGGTCGCCCAGGGCCAGCCAACCCTCGGAGCGGTCCTCGAGGGTGAAGGAGACGTCGGCGGCACCCAGCGCCTCCCACGTGCGGCGAACCCGCGGCACGGGCGCGAACACCTCCAGCCGCGAACGGAGCGCCCCGGACTCGATGCGGCTGACGGTCAGGAGCTGGCGGACCATGCGCGAGAGTCGGTCGACCTGCTCGGTCATGATGTCCAGCCGCCGGTCGGGCCGCTCAGTTGCCAGCTGCTGGGCGTAGCCTCGGATGCTGGCCAGCGGGGTCTGCAGGTTGTGGGAGACGCCGCGCAGGAAGTCGTCCTTGGCCTCATCGAGGCCGACGAGCCGTCGGTTCTGGGCCTCCACGCGGGCGTACAGCTGGGCGTTTCGGATCGCGGCGGAGACCTCGATCGCGAACAGGTCCAGGAGGTCCTGGTCAGCGCGTTCCCAGTGACGCGTGGCGGGCAGGTGGCCCGTGACGACGCCCAGGGTCGTTCCGGCGACGGTGAGGTCGGCGCGCACGGGGACGGGCTCGCCCGGGACGAGCTCCTCGATGGGGACCTCGCGCGGGTCGACGAGGAGCACCTCGCAGTCGATCATCCCGAAGGCGGCACGCGCGTCCTCGGCGGCCCGACGCGTGATGGCCGCGGGGGTCTCATCGGGGGTGATCGCCTGGATGGCGTCCAGGAGCCGGCGCAGCTCCTGGGTACGGCGTGCAAGGTCATGGGCCAGGCGGTTCTGGCTCTCCGCCAGGCGGCTGATCTCGTCGTCGCCGGGGAGCTCCAGGCCGGCTGAGGGGTCACCCGCCGAGACCAGCTCCATGGACCGCGTGAGCGCCCGCAGCGACCCTGCGAGATTCGCCGCCAGGAGCCCCGCGAGCACCACCGCGAGCACGACCGAGATCACGATCGCGATCAGCAGGCCTCGGGCGACGGCGTCGTCGGTCTCCGGCTCCAGACCGGCGAGCAGCAGGACCACCAGCCCGAAGCCCGCGACCGGGATGACGGCGGCCGCGATGAGCCCCAGCGTCAGGCGTGCCCGGAAGCCCAGGCCGGAGCCGCGGTAGCCGGGACCCGCGCCTGGGGCTTCGCGGCCGAGGCCGTCGCCGCCGGAGCCAGCGCCCGCACTGCTGCTGGGTTCCCGCCCGTGTGTCACAGCGTGGTCACTGCGCCGGCGCCGATCCCGCGGCCACCAGCCGGTAGCCGATGCCCCGGACCGTCAGCAGGTGGGCCGGCTTGTTGGGGTCCACCTCCACCTTCTGGCGCAGGCGGCGCATCGTCACCCAGACATAGCTGGGATCGGCGTCCTCGGTGTCTGCCCAGCCCCGGACCAGGAGGGTCTCCGTGGTGACGGTCTGGCCGAGGTTGGCGGCGAGGGCGTAGAGCAGGCGCGATTCCGTGGGGGTGAGGGTGACCTGCTGGCCGGCCACCTCCGCCACGCGGCGATGCAGCTCGAGGGCCAGGTTGGGCCCCAGCTCCAGGCGCTGCCTTGGAACGCGATCGCCCAGGCGCCGGAGAACCCGCTGGACCCGCGCCCGGAGCTCCGGGTAGTGGTAGGGCTTGGTGACGTAGTCCTCGGCCACCTCGTCGAGCAGGTCCGCCTTGGAATCGGCGGTGTCGATGGCGGACAGGACGATGATCGGGAGATCGGCGCGGGCCTTGACCTCTCGGGCGAGCGTGAGCCCGTCCATGCGGGGCATCAGCATGTCGATGATGAGCAGGTCTGGCCAGGCCTGGTTCAGCCGGCGCAGGGCCTCGTCGCCGTCCCGAGCGGTCTGGACGTCGTAGCCGTCTGCTCGGAGCTGCTCGGCGAGGATGACGAGCAGGTTGGGGTCGTCGTCCACGATGAGGATCCGCGGGGTCCTCACGCCGTACGGTCCGGGTCCGCCCTGCAGCATGGCGCGAGGATAACAGCGGGGGTCCGGCGCTCGGACCCCTCGCGGCGCGGGGCATTGTGGAGGCTCGCCTGCGCCCCCGGAGCGGCCAGCGCCCCAACGGGCGCACGTCGCGACGGCACGAGCGCCTGGCGCCCGGTTCGTTTCGTAGCCCGGGGCTGCGCGGCAACGTTGGTGCGCCTGGCGCCCGGATCGGCGCAGGGTGAGCCCGGTGGTGCCGCTGCAGGCCGCCCAGGGCGCCCGGGGCCGAGCGGCGAGTGACGCCCCGGAGCATCGTCGAGCGCGCTCGCCTACACTTGCCCTCGATGTCGGACCTGCCCATCCGTCCCTACGAGCGTCTCCCGTCCAGGTACCAGCCGTGGGATCCGCGGACGGTCGAGGTCGCGCGCGAGGTCGCCCGCCTGATCGCGTCGGCGCGGCCGGGCACCGTCGTGGAGCACATCGGCAGCTCCGCCGTCCCCGGCCTTCCCGGCAAGAACGTGGTGGACCTGGGGATCGAGGCGGGGCCGGACGAGATCCCGCTCCTGGTCGAGGCGCTGCTCTCGCTCGGGTTCGGCCGCCAGGGGGGCCTCGCCCCGTTCCCGCCGACCCGGCCGATGCTGACCGGTCTCGTGAACCACGAAGGCACGCCATACCGCATCCACTGCCACGTGATGCCGCCGGCGCGCGGGGAGCTGCGCGAGCAGGTGCTGTTCCGGGACGCCCTTCGCGCCGACCCGGCGCTTCGCGATGCCTACGCCGCGGCCAAGGAGCGGATCGTGGCCGAGGCCCGGGAGGGGGACCCGGGTGAGCTGTACACGCTGCGCAAGAGCGACTTCGTGGTCGATGCGCTCTACCGCCTCGGGATCCGCCGGGGTCCCGCCGACGCGCCGACGCCCCTGGCGCCGGGAGCCACCATCGGCGTCCTGGGCGGCGGGCAGCTGGGCCGGATGCTGGGGTTCGCGGCGCGCGCCATGGGTTACCGGCTGATCGCCCTCGACCCTGACCCGGCCTGCCCAACTGCCGCCGTCGCCGACGAGATCATCGTGGGGCGGTACGACGACGTGGGGGCCGCGCGTCGCCTGGCCGCGATGAGCGATGTCGTCACGTATGAGCTCGAGCACGTGGGCCTCGAGGCGGCGGCTGCCGCCGGCGAGCTGGCCCCGCTGCGCCCCGGCCTGGCCGCGCTGCGAGCCACCCAGGACCGGCTGGCGGAGCGGAGGTTCATCCGCGACATCGGCGAGCATGCCGCGCCAGGGCGCGAGGTCCGAGGCCTGGTGGAAGCGGAGGCGGCGGCGGAGAGCCTTGGCTACCCGGTCCGGCTCAAGCTCCCGCTCGGCGGCTATGACGGCCGCTCGCAGGTCAGGATCACCGCTCATCGCGAGGTGGCAGCCGCGGTGGCGGCCCTGGGCGGCGTGGACGGCCGGCCCCTGCTGATGGAGCGCGAGATCGACTTCGAGGCGGAGCTCTCGGTCGTCTGCGCGCGCGACAGGACAGGGCGGACGCTCGCCTTCCCGGTGTCCCGCAACACCCACGACGCCGGGATCCTGGCCGAGAGCGTCGCCCCCGCCCCCATCGACCCGATCATCGCCAACGATGCCCGCGAGGTCGCGGACAGCATCGCGCGCGGGCTGGACCTGGTCGGGGTGCTGACCGTGGAGCTGTTCCAGCTCCGGGGCGGCGGGCTGATGATCAATGAGCTGGCGCCACGGGTGCACAACAGCGGCCACTGGTCCATCGAGGGGGCGGCGACGTCCCAGTTCGAGCAACACCTGCGGGCGATCCTCGGGCTGCCGCTGGGGTCGGTGGCGCCGCACGGCATCGCCGCGATGGTCAACCTCCTGGGAACGGGGGCCGACCGCGACGCCCGCCTGGCGGGGATGGAGGTCGCCTTGGCCGACCCGGGCGCCCACGTCCACGTCTACGGCAAGCGTCGGGTCTTCGAGCGGCGCAAGATGGGCCACGTCACGGTCGTCGGCACGGACGCGGAGGAGGCGCTGGCCCGGGCGCGCGTCGCCCGCGCGGCGCTGAGCTGGGAGGACTGAGCAGGGTGGGCGAGACGGGAACGGGTCCGCTGGTCGGCATCGTGGGCGGGAGCCGGTCGGACTTCCCGGTGCTCGAGAAGGCCGTCGCCGTCCTGGATGCGCTTGGGGTCCCGTGCGAGCTGCGGGTCGTGTCTGCCCATCGGACGCCGGACCACCTGTTCCGCTACGCGGAGACGGCGCGGGGCCGCGGGATCCGGGTGATCGTCGCGGGGGCGGGCGGGGCCGCCCACCTGCCCGGGATGCTGGCCGCGAAGACGAGCCTGCCCGTCATCGGCGTGCCGATCCCCACCCAGCACCTTGGCGGGCTGGACTCGCTGCTCTCGATCGTCCAGATGCCGCGCGGGATCCCGGTCGCGACGGTCGCCATCGGCAACGCGGACAACGCGGCACTCCTGGCGGCGGCGATCCTCGCCCTGGGCGACGAGGGGCTGGCGGTGCGCCTGGAGGCGTACCGGGCGGCCCAGACCGACGCGGTTCTCGCGGATCCCTCGAACGTGGAGCCGCTGCCGGGCTGATCCTCGGTTGCGGAGCCGCTGCCGAGCGGCCCGGCATTCCAGCCCGGCATTCCAGCCCGCCACCGCCAGCGAGCCGGCCGCTTTGCGGTCGGTCGTTGACTCACCACGGGGTCAAAACGGGGGTGCTGTCGAGGCGGTCGGGCCAGATTCCTGCAGAATCGCGGTCGATCTCCTCGGCAAGGAGCTCGAAATGACCCCCTGCCGAGTCAGGACCGGCCGGTGACCCGTGGCCGAGTCATGGCGGCGATTGGAGCCTGGCGACCGAGACTCCGCGACCGAGACTCCGCGACCGAGACTCCGCGACCGAGAGTCGGCGCCCGAGAGTCGGCGACGGGGGCGTGACGAAGGAGACTGCTCTGCCCGGCTGTCCCCGTATCGCCCCGGCGGCTCGCCGGATAGACTCGGACCCGATGGACGACGAGCGCTGGGAGCAGGGGATGCCTGTGCTGGACCGCCAGGCGGTCCCGGCCGCGACGGGCGATGCCCACCTGCCGCCGAGCCTGCGCGGCCTGCCCCCGCGGAGCGTCCCCGAGACGCGGCCCACGCCGCTCCAGAAGCACTTCGTCCTCGTGTCCGCGCCGGCGCTTGTTCTCGGTGCGATCGCGATCACCGCCCTTGAGCTGGGCGCCGGGTTCGACAGCCCCATCGTCAAGGTCTGCGTGCTCCTGGCGGCGCCGCTGCTCCTCGTGACGACGGCGGACGCCGCGCTGCGGATCTGGCGATCCGCGTGGGCGTGGATGCCGGTGAACCGCGGCCGGGCCCTGTTCCGCCTCGCCTGGCTGATTCCTGCCGCCGTGTTCTTCGTGCTGGTCATCGGCGCGGTCCTCCTGGTGCTGGGAGCCTGAGATGGTTGAGCGACGCCTGACCGATGACGAGCGACGCGCCGTGGAAGCCCTGGGACGCGGCCCGGACGGGCGATCCACGGACGCGGCATCGGGGCTCGGTGCACCCGTGTGGCTCCTCCGGTCGCTCAAGCACTGTGCGAGCTGCGGGGCGCAGCTGGTCGTCGGCGTGCCGCCCACGGAGACCCGCGAGCGGCGGATCTGCCCGGGCTGCGGGTTGTCGCCTACGTCAACCCCCGGCTCGTCGTGACCACCATCCCGGTCACGGACGCCGGCCAGGCGGTGCTCCTCCGGCGTGGGATCGAGCCGGGCTACGGGTCCTGGGCGCAGCCCGGCGGCTTCCTCGAGGTGGACGAGACCGTCACCGAGGCCGCGATCCGCGAGACGCTGGAAGAGACCGGGCTCCTCGTCCAGCCCGGCGAGCTGATCGGGCTGTACTCCCGGCTCGAGGCCGCGGTCGTGACGCTGGTCTACGAGGCGCGGATCATCGGCGGCATCGCGCAGGCCACCCCGGAGGCACTCGAGGTCCGGGCGTTCCACCCGGACACCATCCCGTGGGACGAGCTGGCGTTCAAGACCTCGTACTTCGCGCTGCGCGACTGGGTCGAGACCCGGCACCCGGGCGTCCCGCTGCCCTCGGCCTTCGGGGGGCGCGAGCCCTTCTGACGAGGGTGGGGCGCGGCTGCGGGTCTTCTGGGTTGCCCTAGCCCCGCGCCGAGGGCTCGTCCGTGTCCCTCGGCACCGCCCTTGCTTCGGCAGGGTCGCCGTACGCTCGCCGCCGGAGACCCGTCGTGATCGCCGCCTGCTCCGGTCCGGAGATGCCCATGCGCGCGAGCGTCGCCCTCGCGAGCTCAAGCGCCGCCTCCACCTCCGGGTCCGCCAGCCGCGCCACGCCCATGCCGCGCATCGTGCGGATTTCGAGCCGTCCCCGCGCCCTGGCCGCCACCATGAGCCTCGGGTTGATCTCGCGCGCCCGCTCCACCGCGAGCTGCGCAGACATCGGGTCGGCGATCGCCACCACCATCAGGCGCGCCCGCTCCAACCCCGTGCGCGCGAGGATCGCCCGGCTGGCCGCGTCGCCGTACAGCGTCGCCGCCCCCATCCCGGCGAGCTCATCCAGGACGCGCTGGTCTCGGTCCACCACCACGCACCGGAACCCTCGCGCCCGCACGGCCCGCACCACCACACGTCCCACGCGGCCGCCGCCGAGGATCACGATGGCGCCAAGCCGATCCTCGTCGGCAAGCCCGAGCTCTCCCCGGGTCGTCGGGGCCTGGCCGGGGATGGGCGGGTCCACCACCGCGACCCGATGCTCGATGCGTACCGCGAGCGACGCCGCGCCGCGCACGAGCGTCGGCGTCAGGACGATCGACAGGATGGCCGTCGCGAGGATCAGGTTGTAGCCCCGAGCATCGATGAGCTCGACGTGCAGCGCCTGCTCCGCGAGGAGGAAGCTGAACTCGCCGACCTGGGCGATCGTCGCTCCGAGCAGGAGCGCGCTGCGCAGCGGCAGGCCCAGCATGCGCCCCAGGCCCGCGCTTGCCGCCGCCTTGACACCGACCGCGACCGCAAGCAGGGCCAGCAGGGCCGGCCAATCGTCCACCAGGGCGGCCGGGTCCAACAGCATCCCGACCGAGACGAAGAACAGCACGGCGAACAGGTCCCGGAACGGGATGATCTCGCCGGCAGCCTGGTGGGACAGGTCCGACTCGGAGACGATGAGCCCGGCCACGAACGCGCCGAGTGCCAGGGACAGCCCGAACACCGCGCTCGAGAGGAACGCCGCCAGCAGGGCGGTCGCGAACACCGAGAGCAGGAACAGCTCGGGTGACCCGAGGCGGCTGACCGTCCGGAACAGCCACGGAAGGAGCCGGGTCCCCACGATGTACGCCAGCGCCATGAACGCCGCGGCGCGAACCAGCGCGAACAGCACCGGCGCCGCCGAGCCACCACCGGCGAGCGGCTCGAGCAACGCGATGAGGATGATCGTGACCAGGTCCTGGACCACCATCCATCCGATCGCCGCTCGACCGTGGAGGCTGTCCATCTCGCCTCGTTCGACCAGGATCTTGAGCACGACCAGCGTGGAGCTGATGGCGATCGCGGACCCGATGACGGCCCCCTCCACCGGCGACATCCCGAGCAGGATGACGACGGCCGCTCCGGCGACGGCAGTGATCACGATCTGGGCGATGGCTCCGGGGACCGCGATCCGCCACACCCGGCGCAGCTCGTGGAGCGAGAACTCCACGCCCAGGGCGAACAGCAGCAGCACCACCCCCAGCTCGGCGAGCTGTCCGATCTGCTCCTGGTTCCCGACGAACCCCGGCGTGAAGGGGCCGATGACGACGCCCGCGGCGAGGTAGCCCACGATCGGCGGCTGGCCGAACCGAGTGGCGAGCGCGCCGAACACGAGGGCGAGCGCGAGCGCGACGCCGAGATCCAGGATGAACCGGAGCTCGGGCGTCAGGGCGAGATCGAGGCCGGGCAGGACGGGCACCCTGCCCATTATCCGGACGATGGCGAGCCCGGCGAATTGGGCGCACCGGCAGGCAACGGTCGCGCGGGCCGCTGGCTAGGATCGTCCCATGCAGTCCAGTGCCGGCTCCAGCGTGCGAGGGACGTCGCGCGGACGCCTGGTCCAGGCGTTCTCAGAGGCGATTCGCGGGCACCACGTCCGCATCTGGATCGTCGCCGTCCTCACGACCTCGTTCCTGGGCACGCTGGGCTACGTCGCGTTCTTCCAGTGGCCGCTGAGCGACGCGCTCTACATGACCGTCATCACGCTCACCACCGTGGGCTTCCGCGAGGTCCACGAGCTGGTCAACTTCCCCGAGCGGCTGTGGACGATGCTGCTCGCCGTGGCGGGCGTCGGGATCATCTTCGGGTCCATCGGCATCGTGGCCGAGACCATCATCAGCGAGGCCGCGAGCGGGCGGCGGGAGGCGAAGCGGATGCAGGAGGCCGTCGAGGCGCTCAGCGATCACTACATCGTGTGCGGATATGGTCGCGTCGGCTCCACCGTCATCCGGGAGCTGGTCCACACCGGCAACCGGTTCGTCGTCATCGACGTCACGGCCCCGTCGCTGGAGCGAGCAGCGGCCGACGGCCACCTGATCGTGATGGGCGATGCCACCGACGACGAGACGCTCCGCCGGGCCGGGATCGAGCGGGCGCGCGGCCTCATCACGACGGTCGACTCGGACGCCAACAACGTCTACGTGACGCTCTCGGCACGAACCCTCAATCCGCGGCTGTTCATCGTCGCGCGCGCCAGCGCCGCCGGTGCGGAGGCGAAGATGGCCCAGGCCGGCGCCAACCGGATCGTCTCGCCCTACACGATGGCTGGGCGGCGGATCGCGGAGCTGGCCATCCGGCCCCGCGTGGCCGACTTCATCGACGCCGCGCTGTCGCACGGCAACCTCTCGTTCTCGCTCGAGGAGGTGGAGGTGACCGCCGAGAGCCCGCTCTTGGGCGTCACCGTCGGCCAGCTTCGCGCCAAGGGCGTCATCACGCTGGCGATCCTCCAGCCCGACGGGGCCTACGAGGCGAACCCGCCCGAGTCGCGGGAGCTCCGTGAGGGCGAGAACCTGATCGCGTCGGGCTCCACGGAGGACCTGGCGGCGCTGCGCGCCCAGGCGTAGGCGAGGGTCGGGCGGCACTGCGCGCCCAGGCGTAGGCGAGGATCGGCACCGCGCGACGGCCCGGCTGGCTCAGACCGCCTTGGCGGCCTCCGTCTCGGCGGCCGCCATCGCTGCGCCCACGATGCCCGCATCGTTGAGCATCCTGGCGGGGACCACGGCGGCCCGGACCGTCAGGCGCGGGATGAACTGCTCGGACCGCTTGGACACACCGCCGCCGATGATGAACAGCTTGGGCGAGAACAGCTTCTCGATGGCCAGCAGGTGCTCATCGAGGTCCGTCGCCCATGCCTTCCAGCTGATCCCGCGCTTGATCCGCGCCACCGCTGCGGACCGCCGCTCGGCGTCACGGCCGCGGATCTCCATGTGCCCCAGCTCCAGGTTGGGCACGAGCATGCCGTTGTAGAACAGCGCCGAGCCCGTCCCGGTCCCGAGCGTGATGAGGAACACCGTCCCGCGCTGGCCGACGCCCGCGCCCAGGCGCATCTCGGCCACGCCCGCCGCGTCCGCGTCGTTCACGAGGTGCACGGGGCGGCGCAGGACGCGCTCCATGGCACCGTCCGCGTCGAACTCCAGCCACCCCGGGTCGACGTTCGCCGCGCTCTTGGTGACGCCGTCGATGACCACGGCGGGGAAGCCGACGCCCACGGGGACCGTGGGGCCGACCGACACCTCGACGGTGATCTTCTTGATCATCCGCGCGATGGACGCGATCACGGCCGCCGGAGAGGAGGGCTGCGGGGTGGGCACCCGGTGGCGAGGCGAGATCAGCTCGCCGGTGTCGAGGTCCACCGCCGCGGCCTTGATGCCGCTACCGCCGACGTCCACGCCGATGGCCACGCGGCGATCCCCCGGGTCCACCTTCACGCCGCTCGTGTCCCCGGCCTTGTCCCACTCGTCCGCGACCGGCTTCTTGGCGAGCTTGGCCGCCTGGGCGGCGATCCTCGCCGTCTGCTTCGCGTCGGGGGTGTCGCTGCTGGCGGGCTTGACCGCGCCGCCGGCCTCGGGCTCCTGGTTCACGGTCGTGGCTCCTCGCAGACGGGCCGGCCGGGCTGGCCGGAAGGGTGGTGTCGGAGATGCTAGCCGCTCCGACCCTCCGGGCGCCACGACCCGGACCCGACCGTACCTCCGTACCGCAGCCGGATTGCCGGTGCGGGCGTACAACGGAGCCAGCGCCGTCGGGGCGAGCGCCATGATTGGGTGGCCAACACCGGATGCAGACAGAAGCGACGCGGGGGACGCGCAGCCTTCGCACCGTCCAGGTGCGCTGGCTCGGCGCGTGCGCCGCGCTGTACGTCGGGACAACGCTGGTGATCGTGACCCTGGCCGGTTCCGAGCTGCGCTGGGCGCCGATCGCCTTGCTGGCGCTCGTGATGGCGTTCAGCATCGTCGCCGGGATGCGCATCGGGCTGGGGATGCGCGCCAGTGCCACCGATGCCGCCCGGGACGGGCTCGAGGAAGCCTATGACCGCGCACGCCTGGAGGTGCTCAGCGACGAGCTGACCGGGCTGGGCAATCATCGTGCGTTCCAGGAGGAGCTCGACCGCCAGGTCGCCCGGGTCCGCGCCGAGCCCGGGTCGATCGCCCTCCTGCTGGTCGACCTCGATGACCTCAAGAAGACCAACGAGACCCAGGGCCACGCCGCCGGCGACGATCTCCTCCGGGCCACGGCACGGATCATCCTGGGCAGCCTGCACCGGTCTGGGCGCGGGTTCCGGATCGGCGGGGACGAGTTCGCCGTCCTGCTGGTGGACTGCGCGCCAGAGGACGCTTCCAGCGTCGGACGGCACATCCTGGCGGGTGCGCTGAGCGGCGGCTCCGGGACGCTCGGCGTCGCGCCGTTCTCGCTGACCATCGGGGTGTCCGCAATGCCCGAGCTGGCGAGAGACCGCAAGCAGCTCGTCCACCAGGCGGGCGCCGCCCTCTACTGGGGGAAGCGCCACGGCCGCACCGACGTCGCGCTGTTCGATCCCGCCCGGCACGGCATCGCGGACGATGGACGGTCCCTGGCCGAGCTCACCACCGCCGTGAACCGGGTCGCGGCCGACCGGCTCCTGACGCCCGTGTACCAGCCGATCCACTGCCTGCGAACGGGCCGCGTTCTGGGCTACGAGGGCCTCGTCCGGCCGAGCGCCGACTCCGGGTTCTCGAATGCGAGCGCCCTGTTCGTCGCGGCCGAGGCGACGGAGCACACCGTCGAGCTCGACCTCGCCAGCCTGGACACCGTCCTCACCGGCGCGCGCACGCTTGACCCGGGCCTCTACCTGTCGGTCAATCTCTCCCCGCGCTCGCTCGAGGCCGATGCCTTCCAGCCCCAGGAGTTCCTGGCGCTCGCCCGCCGGCGCGGGATCGACCCGAGCCGGATTGTCCTGGAGCTGACCGAACGCGAGGCCGTCGAGGACCTCGACCGCCTCCGCCACGGGATCGCGGTGCTGCGTCGACACGGCGTCCGCATTGCTGCCGATGACGTGGGCGCCGGCAACGCCGGCCTCCGGCTGCTGCGGGAGCTCGAGTTCGACATCATGAAGATCGACCTGTCGCTGGTGCAGGCCGGCACCCAGGACGACTCGTCCGAGGCCGTGGTCGTGGCCCTGCGCGATCTCGCCCGTCGGCGCAACCAGACGATCGTCGCCGAGGGCGTCGAGACGCCCGATCAGCTGCTGGCGGTGATCGAGATGGGGTTCGACGCGGCCCAGGGGTACCTGCTGCATCGGCCAGGCCCGGCCCTCGACGCCAAGCGGATCGACCTGGCCCGCGTCGCCTTCCCGCCCGATCCCACGCCCGTGGCGCACCGGGTCGAGGAGCCGGCGTCCGTCTGAAGGAGAACCTGTCCGGGCAGGACGCGGGCGGATCGGGGCCGACCCGGCGGGTCGTGCCAGCGTCGCGCCGGCACCACCGTCGCGCTAGTAGATGAAGGTCGTGTCCGAGGGGAAGCTGAACTCGAACGCGTCCGGCGGGAGCGGGGCGTCCGGCTGGTAGCTGGTCACGACCGCATCGCGGGTCACCTGGCCGCCGATGGACTCCTCGAGGCGCAGGATCACGCCGTCGAGCCGGTCCACGGCGATCCGGATCGCGAAGTCGGGCCGGTCCGCCACGACCTCGATGGTGCGCGGATGCCGGCACTCCAGGACCACGGCCTCCCGGCCGGCCACCGTCGTCGTCCCGGTGACGAGGCAGCTCCCTGTCCCGAGCACGTTCTGGCAGTAGCCCGCCGGGTGGATGAACAGCTCCGGCAGCGACTCCGACTGGAACGGCGTCACCGAGCGGTAGATGCGCGAGGTTCCAGGCAGGTCCTCGCCGTCCGTGCCGCGCACGACTGGTCGCACCGGCCGACGAGTGCCGACCTTGCGGCTCGCGACGTAGGTCTGGACCGTGGTCCCGTCCGTCAGCCACACCTCGTAGGCGCCGATCCCCTGCTCGGGCCACGAGGTGAGGGTCCGCGCCCGGCCCGGGTGGGCGAGGGTTGCCTCAACCGTGGCGACGTCCTCTCCGCGTGCCGTGGCGGAGCGCTCTTCGATCCGCATGCGCAGGGTGGCAAAGCGGAGCTCCGCGTCGCGCATGAACGTGAACAGGTCGGCGACCGACGGGATCGCCTCGCTGCAGCGCGGCGACCTCCGGGCGGGCGGGGCCGTTGGCGGGGACGGGGAGGGAACCGGCGCGGTCCCAGGCGCTGGTGGCGGACATGGCGCGGATTGTATCGGTCGGGCCCGGGCGTGGACAGCGGGTTGTGGGGCGGACGCTGTGCGGCGTTGCCCAGGAGGCGTTGCCCAGGAGGCGTGCAGCGGCGCTACGGATCGGTCGCCGAACAGACGAGCCGTGTGGGGCCGTCGTTCATCGCCTGAGGGCCCGTCCACCGAATGGAGCCGAGCCCCGCCCGGTGCGGATCGCGTTTGACCGAACCGTTGAGCCGCTTGGGGGCGGGTTGGCCGCTAGGTGAGAACCCGACGCGGAACGGTTCGCGCTTGACCGGGGGGACCCGCGCATCGTCTGCTTGCACCATGCACCACACCACCCGAGCCCTCGCCGTCGCCCTCGCCGTCGCCTTCGCCGCCTGCGGTCCTGCGACCGCGACGGAGGCCCCATCAGTTGGAGCACAACCGACGATCGCCCCCGTGAACCCGACACCCGTGGGCGGTGGCACCCAGCCGCCCGAAGGCGCCGGTCCTCCGGTGATCGTGGTGGCGCAGAACATCGAGTTCCGGCCCGGGAAGATCGGCGTCCCGGCCGGCGTGCCATTCACGCTCGGGCTGGACAACCGCGATGCGGGTGTCCCCCACAACATCGAGGTCAAGGATGGCTTCGGCGCGACCATCGTCATGGGCGAGATCGTGATCGGCCCGGCGCGCGTGGAGATCCCGATGCCGGCGCTGCCTCCGGGCGACTACCCGTTCACCTGCACCGTGCACCCGAACATGGTCGGGGCCATCATCGCGCAGCCGTAGGGTTCAGCCTCCACCCCCGCCGCTGCCCAGGCCCGGCTCCGTCATCTTGAGCGGGTCCAGGAGCTCGTCCAGCTTCTCCGGCGCGATCCCCTTCTCGAGAGCCATCTCCCGGATCGTCCGCCCGCTCTTGAAGCCCTCCTTGGCCATCGCCGCGGCGGCGTCGTAGCCGATCTCCGGCGCCAGGGCCGTCGCCAGCATCAGGCCCTGCTCCACGAGCGCGGGCCCGCGCTCGGTGGCCTTGAGCCCCTCGACGAGCTTGACCCGGAAGTTCCGGGCGGAGGCCGCGAGGAGCACGATCGACTCCAGGAGCGCCTGCGAGGTCACCGGCATCATCACGTTGAGCTCCAGGAAGGAGCCCGTCTGGCCGAAGGCGACGGTGGCGTCGTTGCCGATGACGCGAGCAACGACCATGGTCAGCGACTCGACGATGACCGGGTTCACCTTGCCGGGCATGATCGAGGAGCCCGGCTGGGTCTCCGGCAGCGCCAGCTCCGCGATGCCGGCCCGCGGGCCCATGCCCATGAAGCGGATGTCGCTGGCGATCTTCCACAGCCCGAGCGCGATCGCCCGCATGCCGCCGTGGGCCGCGATCGCGGCGTCCAGCGTCGCCTGGGCGTGGAAATGGTTCGGCGCCTCGCGGACGAGGATGCCGGTCAGCTCGGAGAGGTGGCCGCAGGCGCGCGCCGCGTACTCGGGGTGGGCGTTGATCCCGGTCCCGACCGCCGTCCCGCCCAGCGGCACGACGAGCAGCTCGTCTCGGGCGGCCTGGGCGCGGCGGATCGCCTCCTCCACCTGGCCCGCGTAGCCCGCGAACTCCTGGCCGAGGCGGATCGGCGTCGCGTCCTGGAGGTGGGTGCGACCGGTCTTGACGACGTCCCAGAACTCGTCCGCCTTCGCCGCGAGCGCGCGCTGGAGGTCGATGAGGGCCGGGATCAGCTCCTCCTCGATGGCCACGGCGCCCGAGAGCTGGAGCGCGGTGGGGATCGTGTCGTTGCTGCTCTGGCACTTGTTGACGTCGTCGTTGGGGTGGACCTTCACCCCGCCCAGCCGAGCCGACGCGAGGTGGCTGATCACCTCGTTCATGTTCGTGTTCGTGCTGGTGCCCGAACCTGTCTGGTAGACGTCGATCGGGAAGTGCTCGTCGTAGCCGCCCTCGGCGACGTCGCGCGCGGCGGCGGCGATCGCCTGGGCCTTCGCGGCGTCCAGCAGTCCCAGGCCCTGGTTGGTCTCGGCGGCCGCCAGCTTGACGAGCGCCAGCGCGCGCAGGAACCGGCGCGGCATCCGCTGGCCGGAGATCGGGAAGTTGAGGACGGCGCGCTGGGTGGAGGCGCCGTAGAGGGCGTCCGCGGGGACCTCCATCTCGCCCATGGAGTCCCGCTCGATGCGGGTGGCCGCAGTGGGAGTCGTGTCGGTGCTCATGGCGTCGATGGTAGTGCGCCGCCGGGCGCAGCGAGACGTGCCTGATGGCATGGGCGCCCGTATGCTGGCGGGCGTGAACGTCTCGACCGCCGACTTCCGCACCGTGATGGGCCAGTTCGCGACCGGGGTCACGGTCGTGACCGCGCTGGACGGCGACCGACCCGTGGGGATCACCGTCAACGCCCTGACCTCGGTCAGCCTCGATCCGGCGATCGTGGTGATCGCCCTGGACCGGCGGCGGTTCATCATCCCCGCCATCGACGCCTGTCGCCGCTACGCGGTCAACATCCTCGCCGAGGACCAGCAGTGGCTGTCCGACTGCTTCGCCGGGGCCAGCGTCACCCCTGGCCGCGACCAGTTCTGCGGCGCCGCGTGGCGCCCCGGTTCGACCGGGTTGCCGCTGCTCGAGGGCGCGATCGCCGCGATGGAGTGCGAGGTCACCGAGCGCTTCGAGGTGGGCGACCACTTCCTGTATGTCGGTCGAGTGGAGGAGCTGGCGCTGGAGGAGCCGGGCGCGCCGCCACTCCTGTACCACCGCAGGCGGTATCTGCGGATCGAGCGGGCGACCACGGCCCAGGTGATCGGCAAGCCGGAATCCCCCCAGGGCTGACCGCACGAGCCCGGGATCTGCCAGGAGGCCTCGCGATGACGGACGACGACCTCGACCAGCCGATCGACGAGCTGCCGCTCGTGCGCATCGACTTCCCGGCGGGCGAGGGACCGCTGGAGTCCGTGGCGCTGCTGACACTGGATCGGCCGGAGGCCCACAACGCGCTGTCGTTCGCGCATGGTGGCGGAGCTGGGCTCCCTGCTCGCGGTGCTGGACGAGGATCCCACCTGCCGGGCGATCGTGATCACCGGCGCGGGCGAGAAGGCGTTCGCCGCCGGCGCCGATATCCGGGAGCTGGCCGGCCGCTCACCGCGCGAGCTGCGGGAGGCCGACCCGTTCGCCCCGCTGGACCGGATCGGGCACCTGGACACCCCGGTCATCGCCGCGGTCCGGGGGTGGGCGCTGGGCGGGGGCTGCGAGCTGGCGATGGCCTGCGACATGATCGTCGCCGGTGACAACGCGCAGTTCGGCCAGCCCGAGATCAGGCTCGGGGTCATTCCCGGCGCGGGCGGCACGCAGCGGCTGACGCGGGCGATCGGCAAGGCGCGGGCGATGGAGCTGGTCCTCACCGGGCGCCGGTTCGGCGCCAGGGAGGCGGAGGCGTGGGGCCTCGTCTCGCTGGTCGTTCCGGCGGCCGAGACGCTGGAGCGGGCGCTGGAGCTGGCCGGCAGGATCGCGGCGCAGCCGCCGCTCGCCGTGGCCGCCGCGAAGGCGTCCGTCGTCGCCGCGCAGGGCATGTCGCTGGCGCAGGGGCTCCACTTCGAGCGTGAGCGGTTCGAGGCCCTGTTCGGGACCGAGGACCAGCGCGAGGGCATGATCGCCTTCCTCGAGAAGCGCACGCCGGCCTGGACGGGTCGCTGACCGGGGTTCGCGGCGAGGCGGGGAGAGGCGACAAGGGCCGGGCGGAGGCGCTCCGGACTCCTACAATTCGGGCATGGCCCGACATCTCGACCGCTCCCACCGGCAGACCTGGATCATCGACGCCGTCCGCACGCCCATCGGGCGCTATGGCGGAGTTCTGGGCACCGTTCGCCCGGACGACCTCGCCGCCCTGGTGATCCGGGCGATCGTGGATCGATCGGGGATCGACCCCGCCGTCGTGGAGGACGTGGTCCTCGGCTGCGCCAACCAGGCGGGCGAGGACAACCGCAACGTCGCGCGCATGGCGGCGCTCCTCGCCGGGCTCCCGGTGGAGGTCGCGGGCCAGACCGTCAACCGGCTGTGCGGATCCGGCCTCCAGGCGGTCAACTCCGCGGCGCATGCGATCGGGGCCGGCGACGGGGACGTGTTCATCGCGGGTGGTGTCGAGTCCATGACGCGGGCGCCGTACGTGATGCTCAAGGCGGAGGCGGCGTACGACCGCGGCCAGCGGACGCTGGAGGACACGACGCTCGGCTGGCGGTTCGTGAACCCCCGGATGCAGGAGGCCTACCCGCCGATCTCGCTGGGCGAGACCGCCGAGTGCGTGGCGGACCAGTTCGCCGTGTCGCGCGAGCGCCAGGACGCGTTTGCGCTGGAGAGCCAGCGGCGGGCGGGCGCGGCGATCGCGGAGGGGCGGTTCGCGTCGCAGCTGGTCCCGGTATCCGTGCCCGGCCGCAAGGGGGCCGTGACGGTCGTGGACCGCGACGAGCATCCCCGCCCCGACACGACGGCCGAGGCGCTCGCCGCCCTCAAGCCGGCCTTCCGCGCAGGCGGCACGGTCTCGGCAGGGAACAGCTCCGGGATCAACGACGGCGCGGCTGCGCTGCTCCTGGCCGAGGCGGACCGGGCCCGCGAGCTCGGCCTGCGCCCGATGGCCCGGATCATCGCCACGGCCGTGGCCGGCGTGCACCCGGACGTGATGGGCATCGGCCCCGTGCCCGCGGTTCGCAAGGTGATGGCGCGGGCCGGGCTCACGGCAGCCGACCTCGACGTGATCGAGCTCAACGAGGCCTTCGCGAGCCAGTCGGTGGCCTGCATGGACGAGCTGGGCCTCGATCCGGCACGCGTGAACCCCAACGGCGGGGCGATCGCCCTGGGCCATCCGCTGGGGGCGTCCGGCGCGCGCCTCATGACGATGCTGGTCCACGAGCTGGAGCGCACCGGCGGGCGGTATGGCCTGGCGGCGATGTGCATCGGCGTGGGGCAGGGGATCGCGACGATCGTGGAGCGCACCGAGGACTGATCCAGGGCCGGTCGACGGCCCGGGCCGTGCGCCCGGCGCAGAGGCGTCGCCGGCCGAGATCCAGCTGCGTGGCAGTTGCTGTGTGGCCGCGTCTCCCGCTGTGTGGCCGAGTTCCCGCTCTGTGGCCGCATCTCCGGCTCGGCGGCCGCATGGCGGACCATCCGTCGCCGACGCCCTACACGCTGCCCGCACGGCCGGCCCAAAGGGTCCCGATGGGGCGCATCCGCGGTCTGCGGGCCGCTCGCGAGGACGAGGCGTCGATGACGGGCGACAAATGGTCCGCACGGCGGCCCGACGCCGACCACGGCCCTGACCCGACGCGGCTTTGGGCGGCGGGCCACCCGCACCGGGCCCCCAGACCAGCCCGCCCGCCCAGGGCCGCCCGTCCTGCCACCCGCACCCGGCCCACAGCGCGGGTTTCGGCGGGGGTGCTGGACGAAATCCGTTGCGGTGCGTACGATCGGTCCTGTGCCCGCGCCCGGTCCGGAGCGGAGCCAGCGACCCCCTCAAGGAGACCGTTCCATGATCGACGCCCAGACGACGGTCGACGCCCAGCCCCTGGTCGTCTCCGAGCCCGCGGTCGTCTCCCTCACCGACGCCGCCGCCAGCAAGCTGGCCGAGCTGACGAAGGAGGAGACGAACCCGGACATCGGTCTGCGGGTGTACGTGTACTCCGGTGGGTGCTCGGGCTACCGCTACGGGATGATGCTCGAGGATCAGCCGACCGCCGAGGACAACGTCCTCCACTCCAACGGCGTGCGCGTGTACATCGACAGCAACAGCGTCCCGCTCATCAAGGGCGCCGAGATCGACTATGTCGACACGCTCATGGGCGCGGGCTTCACGGTCAACAACCCGAACGCGGTCTCCGGTTGCGGCTGCGGCTCGAGCTTCCGCACGGCGGAGGGCGAAGGCACGCCGCGCTCCTGCTCGCACTGACGCCCCGCTAGCGCCCGCGAGGTGAGCCACCTCGCGCCACAACCGGATCAGATCTCACTTCGACGCCGCCGGCATCCCCGGCGGCGTTTCCGTTAGGCTGGCCGCAGGCCGATGCAGATCCCGCTGTTCCCGCTCCACACCGTCCTGGCGCCCGGCATCGCACTCCCCCTCCACGTCTTCGAGGAGCGATACCGGGTGATGGTCCGCCGCTGCCTGGACTCCTCCTCGCCGTTCGGCGTGGTGCTGATCCGCGAGGGCAGCGAGGTTGCGCCCCCCACTGGCGGGAGCCAGGAGCTGTCCATCGCGGGCGTGGGCACCTTCGCCGAGATCCGCGAAGCCAGCAAGCACGCGGACGGCCGCTGGGATGTCCTGGCCGTGGGCACGGCACGGTTCCTGGTGCGCGAGGTGCACACGGAGCTCGCCCCCTACCTCGTGGCCGACGTGGAGCCCTACCCGGATGAGCCCGCCGAGACCGACGACCCCGGGACGGAGGAGCTGGTCGACCGCGTGATGCGCCGGTTCGTGTCCTACCTGCGGCTGCTCCAGCCGCGCGACGGGGAGACGGCGGAGCCCATCGACGTCCAGATGGAGGTCGAGACGGAGGAGGTCCGCGACGACGCCGATGACGACGGTGACGCCGATGCCGGCGATGAAGCAGGCCCAGACGGAGAGGACGGCGACGAAGGAGCCGGTGCCCGCTGGCCCGACGAGGTCCCGCTCGACGAGACGGTCACGCAACCGGTCCCCGTGGACGACCCGGACGCCGTTCGCGTGGTCCTCCGGATCCCGGAGGACCCATCGGCGCTGTCGTTCCTGCTCACGGGCATCGTCCAGGTGGAGCCGGACCGCCGCCAGGCGCTCCTGGAGGCGGCGAGCGCGGACGAGCGGCTGCGCGACATCGACGCGCTGCTCGACCGGGAGCTGAGGCTGCTCGGCGCGCGGCTCGCCCCGTTCGCGGTGGATCGGCGGGGCCTGGCAGGCAGCTCCAACTAGCGCTGGACGACCCGCGACAGGTACCGGTCCACGCCCTCGGCGGCCGCACGACCCTCGCGGATCGCCCAGACAACCAGGCTCTGGCCGCGCACGCAGTCGCCGGCCGCGAACACGCCGGGGACGGTCGTCATGCGGTCGTCGCCGGTCCGCACGTTGCCGCGCGGATCCAGCTCGCAGTCGAAGGCCCGTGGCAGGGCCGGCTCCGGGCCGGTGAAGCCCAGGGCCAGGAGCACCAGGTCGGCCGGGATCGTCTGCGCGCTGCCCGGGACCTCGCGCATCGCAACGCGTCCGTCCGGGCCGGGCTGCCAGGCGACGTCGGCGATCTCGAGGGCCGCCACCCGCTCGTTCCTGCCGATGAACCGGCGGGTCGTGGTGGAGTAGCGCCGCGGGTCCTCGCCCCAGAGCGCCGCCGCCTCCTCCTGGCCGTAGTCCATCTTGTAGACCTTGGGCCATTCGGGCCACGGGTTGTCGGCTGCACGCGACAGCGGCGGCCGGGCGAGGAGCTCCAGCTGGCGGACGCTCCGGGCGCCCTGGCGGATGGAGGTGCCGACGCAGTCGGTGCCCGTGTCGCCGCCGCCGATCACCACGACATCCTTGCCCGCGGCGTCGATCGGCGCCTCGGCATCGGTCCCGCCGTCCAGCAGGCGGCGCGTGTTGCCACGCAGGAAGCTCATCGCCAGGTGGATGCCGCCCAGCTCGCGGCCCGGCACCGCCAGGTCGCGGGCCACCGTCGCCCCCGTGGCCAGCACGACGGCGTCATAGGTCGCTTCGATCTCCTCCGCGGACACGTCCGCCCCCACGGAGACGCCCGTGCGGAACGTGACGCCCTCCGCCTCCATCAGCCGAACCCGGCGATCGACGACGTCCTTGTCCAGCTTCATGTTCGGGATGCCGTACATCAGCAGTCCGCCGACGCGTCCCGCGCGCTCGAAGACCGTGACGAGGTGGCCCATGCGGTTGAGCTCGTCGGCCGCGGCCAGCCCTGCCGGCCCGGAACCCACGATGGCGACCGTCCGGCCGGTGCGCGTCAGGGGCGGCGTCGGGATGATCCAGCCCTCGTCCCACGCGCGATCGGCGATCTCCTGCTCGATCGTCTTGATCGTGACCGGGTCGCCGTTGAGGCCCACGGTGCACGAGCCCTCGCAGGGCGCCGGGCAGACGCGCCCGGTGAACTCGGGGAAGTTGTTGGTCCCGTGGAGGCGGATCGACGCCTCGCGCCAGTGGCCGCGGTAGACGAGATCGTTCCAATCCGGGATGAGGTTGTTGATCGGGCAGCCCGAGGCCATGCCGCCGATCAGCTGGCCCGTGTGGCAGTACGGGATCCCGCAGTCCATGCAGCGCGCACCCTGGGCCCGCAGGTCCTCGTCGGGCAGGTGCGGGTGCGCCTCGCTCCAGTCCTTGATGCGCTCCAGCGGCGGGCGTGACGGCTGCGAGCGCCGCTGGATCTCGATGAAGCCCGTCGGCTTGCCCATCAGGCCCCTCCCGCCCGGGCGAGGTCGCGGATGTTCTCCTCGAAGGCGGCCATCTCGGCCCCGTCGTCGGAGAGCCCCGTCGCACGCAGACGCGCCTGTGCCTCGAGGACGCGCCGGTAGTCGTGGGGGATGACGCGCACGAAGCGCGGCAGCTCGGCCGCCCAGTCAGCGAGCAGCGCATCGGCCCGCTCGGACCGGCAGAGCTCGGCGTGCCGTTCGATCAGCTCGCGGACCTCCGCCGCCTCCTCGGGGTGGTCGGCCAGGGGCTCCAGCCCCACCATCTCCTGGTTGCAGCGGGCGGCGAACGTCCCGTCCTCGTCGTGCACCCAGGCGATGCCGCCGCTCATGCCCGCCGCGAAGTTGCGCCCTGTCCGCCCCAGCACGAGCACCCGCCCGCCGGTCATGTACTCGCAGCCGTGGTCGCCCACGCCCTCGGTCACCGCGGTCGCCCCGGAGTTGCGGACCGCGAACCGCTCGCCCGCGACGCCCTCCATGAACAGCTCGCCGGCGGTCGCGCCGTAGAGCGCCACGTTGCCCGCGACGACGTTGAGGTGCGTGTCGTACGGGACCTCGGGCGGGACGCGGACGACGATCCGGCCGCCCGACAGCCCCTTGCCGACGTAGTCGTTGACATCGCCGATCAGCCGCAGCGTCACGCCGCGCGGGATGAACGCGCCGAAGCTCTGGCCCGCGGACCCGGTGAAGGTGAGGTCGATCGTGTCGTCCGGCAGGCCCTCGCGGCCCCATCGCCGCGTGACCTCGGAGCCGAGCATCGTGCCGACGGTCCGATTGGTGTTCCGGATCGGGAGCGTGGCCCGTACCGGCAGGCCCTCGGTCAGCGCGGGCGCGGCAAGCTCCAGCAGGGTCGTGGCGTCCAGCGACGACTCCAGCCCGTGCTGCTGGGGGATCGTCCGGCGGCCCTCGTAGGTGCCCGGGACGTCGGGGAGGGCGAGGATCCGGCTGAAGTCCAGCCCGCGCGCCTTCCAGTGGTCCACGGCCGGACGCATCTCCAGGCGGTCGGACCGGCCGATCATCTCGTCCATCGTCCGGAAGCCCAGGCGGGCCATGTGCTCGCGCACCTCGCGGGCGATGAACGTCATGAAGTTGACGACGTGCTCCGGCTCGCCGGCGAACCGCTTGCGCAGCTCCGGGTCCTGCGTGGCCACGCCCACCGGGCAGGTGTTGAGGTGGCAGGCGCGCATCATCACGCAGCCCATCGCCACCAGGGGTGCCGTCGCGAACCCGAACTCCTCGGCGCCCAGCAGCGCGCCCACGACCACGTCGCGGCCGGTCTTGAGCTGCCCGTCCACCTCGACCACCACGCGGCTGCGCAGGTCGTTCATGAGCAGGACCTGGTGGGCCTCGGCGAGACCCAGCTCCCACGGCACACCGGCGTGCTTGATGGAGGTGAGCGGCGACGCGCCAGTCCCACCGTCATGGCCCGAGATGAGGATCACGTCCGCGTGCGCCTTGGCAACGCCCGCCGCCACCGTCCCGACGCCCACCTCGGCCACGAGCTTCACGCTGACCCGGGCCTGGTGGTTGGCGTTCTTGAGGTCGTAGATGAGCTGCGCGAGGTCCTCGATGGAGTAGATGTCGTGGTGCGGTGGCGGACTGATGAGCCCCACGCCGGGCGTGGAGTGCCGGGTCCGCGCGATCCACGGGTAGACCTTGGAGCCCGGCAGCTGGCCGCCCTCGCCGGGCTTGGCGCCCTGGGCCATCTTGATCTGGATCTCGCGGGCGTTGACGAGGTACTCGCTCGTGACGCCGAAGCGGCCCGATGCCACCTGCTTGATGGCGCTGCTCCTCGAGTCGCCGTTGGGCAGCGGCTCGTAGCGCGCCGGATCCTCGCCGCCCTCCCCCGTGTTGGACTTGCCGCCGAGGCGGTTCATCGCGATCGCGAGCGTCTCGTGGGCCTCGCCGGAGATGGAGCCGTAGGACATCGCGCCGGTCTTGAACCGGCGCACGATGGCCTCGACAGGCTCGACCTCGTCGATGGGCACGGGACGGAGGGCGGGCCGCAGCTCCAGGAGCCCGCGCAGGGTGGCGAGGCGGGCGCTCTGGTCGTCCACCAGCGAGCTGTAGTCCTTGAAGATCGAGTAGTCGCCGGTGCGGACCGCCTTCTGGAGCGTGTGGACGGTGAGCGGGTTGAACAGGTGGTTCTCGCCGTCGGCGCGGAACTGGTACTGGCCGCCGGGCGGGAGCTGCTCGTGGACGATCGGGCGGCCGGGCGGCCACGCGCGGTCCTGGCGCGCCTTGACCTCCTTGCTCACGATCTCGATGCCGATGCCGCCGATCCGGGTCGGCGTCCAGGTGAAGTACTCGTCGACGAAGTCCCGGTTGAGGCCGATCGCCTCGAAGACCTGGGCGCCGTGGTAGCTGTGGACCGTCGAGATGCCCATCCGGCTGATCGCCTTGATGACGCCCTTGGTCGCGGCCTTGCGGTAGCGCTTCTCGGCGGCTTCCGTGGGGCCGGGGATGACGCCCAGCCGGACCTGGTCGTCGATGGTCTCGAAGGCGAGGTACGGGTTGATGGCGGAGGCGCCATACCCGATCAGCAGGCAGAAGTGATGGGCCTCACGCGGCTCACCGGATTCCAGGAGCAGGCCCACCCGCCCGCGCGTGCCGGCCCGCACGAGATGGTGATGGACCGCGCTGACCGCCAGGAGGGCCGGGATGGGCGCGTCGGTCTCCGTGTGCCCACGGTCGGAGAGGATGACCTGGTTGTAGCCCTCGGCGATGGCCTCCGATGCCTGGCGCCGGAGGTCCTCGATGGCGCGCCGGAGACCGGAACCGTTCTCGGCGACCTTGAACAGGATCGGCAGGGTGATCGTGCGGAAGCCATGGCTGTCGGGCCCGCCATCCAGCGCTCGGATCGTCTCGAGCTCCGCGTTGGAGATCACGGGCGAGGGGAGCGCCACCTGGTGGGCGGCGTCCGGCCCCGGCTCCAGGAGGTTGGCCTCCGGCCCGATGGACCGGTCGGTGGCCATGATGATCTCCTCGCGGATGGCGTCCACCGGCGGGTTGGTGACCTGCGCGAAGAGCTGCTTGAAGTAGTTGTAGAGGAGCTGGGGACGCTCCGAGAGGACGGCCAGCGGGGCGTCGTTGCCCATGGAGCCGATCGGGTCCGCGCCCGTGGTCGCCATCTCGTTGATGATCAGCCGGACGTCTTCCGTGGTGTAGCCGAACACCTCCTGGCGGCGGAGGACCGTCTCGTGGTCGGGGAGGATGACGGTCTCCGGGGCGGGCAGGTCGGCCAGCTTGACGAGGGACCCGCGGACCCACTCCTCGTAGGGGTGCGCGCCGGTGATCGCCGCCTTGAGCTCGTCGTCGGGGATGATCCGGCCCTGCTCCGTGTCCACGAGGAACATCCGGCCGGGCTGGAGGCGGCCCTTGGCGATCACGTCCTCGGGCGGGATGTCCAGGACCCCCGCCTCGCTGGCCATGACGACGCGCCCGTCGCGGGTCACGGAGTAGCGGCCGGGGCGGAGGCCGTTGCGGTCCAGCGTCGCGCCGACCCGCACGCCGTCCGTGAACGCCAGCGACGCCGGGCCGTCCCAGGGCTCCATCAGGCACGAGTGGTACTCGTAGAACGCGCGGCGCTCCGGGGACATCGACGGGTCCCGGCTCCACGGCTCGGGGACCATCATCATCATCGTGTGGGCCAGGCTCCGCCCCGACAGGTGGAGCAGCTCGAGCACGTTGTCGAAGATCGTGGTGTCCGAGCCGTCCACGTCGACGGCCGGCAGGATCTTGTTGAGGTCCTCGCCGAACACCGTCGACCGGAACGTGGACTGGCGGGCGAACATCCAGTTCACGTTGCCGCGCAGCGTGTTGATCTCGCCGTTGTGGCTGATGTAGCGGTACGGGTGCGCCCGGGACCACGATGGGAACGTGTTGGTCGAGAAGCGGGAGTGGACGAGGCCCAGCGGGCTCTCGAAGCGCTCGTCGCGCAGGTCGGGGTAGAAGGTCAACAGCTGGGAGGCGTTGAGCATCCCCTTGTAGACGATCGTCCGGCAGGACATCGACGGGATGTAGACGTCCGCCCGGCCGGGCAGGGCGCTGCGGCCGACGGCCTTCTCGACCAGGCGGCGGGCGACGTACAGGCGGCGCTCGAAGGCGAGGTCCTCGTCGTGGCCGAGGGCGAGGCCCTCCGGGCGTGCGATGAACGCCTGCGACGATGACCGGCTGGCTGGCACGTGCGCTGGGGCCGAGACCGGTGAGGTCCGTGGGGACGTCGCGCCAGCCCAGGATCTCGAGGCCCTCGTCACCGAGCACGCGCTCGAAACGCTCCATGGCGCCGGCACGGCTCGCCTCGTCGCGCGGGAGGAAGACCATCGCGACGCCGTAGCCCGCCTCGGGGAGGCCGATGCCCGCCCCGGCAGCGGCCGCGGCCAGGAAGCGGCGGGGGATGGAGACCAGGATGCCGGCGCCGTCGCCGGTGTTCGCCTCGGACCCGGCGGCGCCGCGGTGCTCCAGGTTGACGAGGACCGTCAGGGCAGTCCCGGACGATGGCGTGCGACGGGCCGGCCGGCGATGTCCACCACGAACCCGAACCCACACGCGTCGTGCTCGGTGGACGGCTCGTACAGGGTACGGGTCTGGGCCACGGCTGTTCTCCACCTGCGCACCCCCGCGAGGGTGGGGGCGGAACGGTACGCAATCGGGCCCCGGCGGGCAGGAACCCCGGTGGTGATCGTTGGGTTGCGGTTCGGGGTCGTGGGGCGCCTGCTCGACCGTTGTACCGGTGGCGGACCGAGGCTAAGATGCCGCCGTTAACGGCAACGCGCTTCACTTCGTCCCGGGCGTCCCGCCCGTGAGATTCCGCTGGCAGGAGGTGTCTCACATGTCAAACCCCGTTGCTCCGTCCACCGCCGCGCCCGACGTGCGCGGTCTGGCCGCGCAGGTCTCGTCCGTGGCGTACCCGGAGGATCCGCGCTACGCGGCACTCGCGATGCCCTGGAATGTCTCGGTGGCCAGCCGGCCGCTCGCCGTGATCGAGGCTGCGAATGCCGAGGACATCGCCCGGACGCTGCGGTTCGCTGCCGCCGAATCGCTGTCCGTCGCCGTCCAGTGCACTGGCCACGGAGCCATGGACGACCTCGATGGCGCGCTGCTCGTGCTCACCCGTGGGCTGTCCGAGTGCGTCGTGCACCCCGAAGAGCGGTGGGCACGGGTGGGTGCCGGCCTGACCTGGCAACCCGTGCTCGACGCCGCGGGCGCCCACGGGCTGGCGGCCCTGGCGGGTTCCTCGCCAGGCGTCGGGGTCGTCGGGTACACCACGGGAGGCGGCGTCGGCCCGCTGGCACGGACCCTGGGCATCGCCTCGGACCGGGTCCGGGCATTCGACGTGGTCACGGGCGACGGCGAGCTGCGCCGAGCGTCCGTCGACGAGCACCCGGACCTCTTCTGGGGCCTGCGCGGTGGCAAGGGAGCGCTGGGCGTGGTGACCGCGGTGGAGTTCGACCTGCTGCCGATCCGGGAGATCTACGCCGGGGCGCTGTACTTCGACGGGAGTCATGCGGGCGACCTGCTCGCACGCTGGGCGGACTGGTCGGCCACCCTGCCGCCCGAGGCGACGACGTCGATCGCGCTCATGCAGCTGCCGTCGATGCCGGGCGTTCCCGAGCCGCTGGCGGATCGCCTGACCGTCGCCGTGCGGTTCGCCTGGACCGGTGACCCGGACGTCGGTCGCGACGTCCTCGCGGCAATGCGGGCTGTGGCCCCTCCGCTGATCGATGGCGTCGGGCAGATCCCATATGTCGCGCTCGGGTCGATCCATTCCGATCCGGTCGATCCCATGCCCTCCAGCGAGCACAGCGGCCTGCTCGCCTCCCTGCCGCCGGCGGCGATCGAGACGATCCTCCGGCATGCCGGACCGGGATCCGGCTCGCCGCAGCTGGTCGTGGAGATCCGACAGCTTGGCGGGGCGATCGCGGCCGCCGGTGGACCCCCGAGCGCGTTCCCCAGCCGCGACGCCGCGTTCTCGCTGTTCCTCGTCGGGCTCGCCGTACCGCCGCTGCTCGACGCCGTGAGGGGGCACGCCGCGGCGATGACCGCCGCCCTGGAGCCGTGGCTCACGGGCGCGACCATGCCCAACTTCGCGCCGGGCAGCAGCGCGGAGCGGTTCCGACGGGTGTACGACGAGGCCACGCTGCAGCGGCTGGCGTCGCTCTCCCGAACCTACGACCCGGCCGGCGTCCTGCTGGCGGGGCGCGGCCTGGCGGGCAAGGGTTAGGTCACGGCACCCTCCGCGATCCGGCCCGTCAGCGCCTTGGCCACGTAGCAGCAGAACTGCCGGAGGCACAGCCCGGGCGTCGGCGAGCTCCGGCGCTCGGGCGCTGCGCGCGCCATCTCGTGCACGTCGCATCGCCTGCGCGCCGCCTCGCTCGGCCCCCGCATGATGTGCCCATGCGCATCCGCGACTTCGGCGTCGAGATCTGGATGAACCGCTGGGAGACCAGCTGCCGGTACAACCTGGCCGAGACCTGCGTGGATTCGGTGACCGTGGAGGAGCTGCTGGCGATCGCCGGCATGGACGAGGCTGCCCTCGGGGCGGAGCTCGCGCCGATGCGGCTGGGCTACGGTGCGATCGAGGGCTCGGAGCGGCTGCGGCGCGCGATCGCCGCGCTCTACGAGACGCCATCGGCGGAGGACGTGCTCGTCACGCACGGCGCCATCGGCGCGAACGCGCTCGCGTACCAGGCCCTCGTGGAGCCGGGTGATGTCGTCATCTCGCTCGTGCCCACCTACCAGCAGCACACGTCCATCCCCGAGAGCCTCGGCGCGGTCGTGCGGGAGCTGCGCCTGCGCGAGGAGGACGGCTGGCTCCCGGACCTCGACGAGCTGCGCGGCCTGGCCGCGGGCGGCGTCAAGGTGATCTCGCTCGTCAACCCGGGCAACCCCACGGGGGCGCTGCTCGACGAGGCGCACCTCGCCGGGATCACGGAGATCGCACGCGAGGCCGGCGCGTGGATCCTGGCCGACGAGGTCTACCGCGGCCTCGACCAGGCGGGCCCCGGCACGTCCCCCTCGTTCGTGGATCGCTACGAGCGCACGGTGGGCGTCGGCAGCATGTCCAAGGCGTTCTCGCTGGCAGGCCTGCGCCTCGGGTGGATCGTGGCGCCGCGCGAGGTGCGCGAGCCGGTCAGCCGCCACCGCGACTACTCGGTGATCAGCGTGGGCATGGTGGACGACCTGCTGGCCGCCATCGCGCTCGAGGCGGGGGAGGCCATGCTGGCCCGCAACCGGCGGATCGTGCGCCGCAACCTCTCGATCCTGGACGAGTGGGTCGCGGGCGAGCGGCTGATCGACTACGTCAGGCCGCGCTCGGGGACCACGGCGCTGCTCCGGTACGCGGTCGACATCCCGTCCGAGGCACTGTGCGTCCGGCTGCTCGAGGCCGAGGGCGTGATGCTCACGCCGGGCAGCGCGATGGACATGGAGGGCTACCTCCGCATCGGCTACGCCAACGACACGGCCGTCCTCAAGGCCGGCCTGGAGCGGTTCTCGGCGTTCCTGGCCACGCTGGCCTGACGGGCCGAGGCGAGGGCCCCGGCCACCCGGCCGTCCCGCTATGCCGTCGGGGCAGCCATCGCCTCGTCCCCGGTCTCGTCCTCCGCCCCACGCTGCCCGATCCCCGCCGCCACGGCGAGCGTCACGAGGACGCCGCCCAACAGCCAGGCCCCCAGCACCACGGCGTCGATCGCCAGGTTCGACCTGCCACCGGCCAGCGCACCCTGGAAGGCATCGATCGCGCGGGTCAGCGGCATGAAGGCGCCAAGCGCCGCGAGGGGTCCGGGCGCCGCGAACCCGGTGAGCGGCACGCCCGTGGCGGCCACCTGGATCACCAGGAGCAGCAGCGCCAGGATCCAGCCGCGGTTGCCGAACAGGGCCACCAGCGCCTGGATGATCGCCGTGAAGGCGAGCGCCGCGAGTGCCGCGAAGCCGAGCAGCTGCACGGGCTCGGCCACCGGGATACCCACGAGGAGCTGCATGCCCACGACCATCAGCAGCGAGCCGGCGACGGCTACCGCGGACGCCCCCGCGAAGGCGAGGAGCCACGCGCGCCACCAGCGTCGGTCGTCGCCTTGCCACAGCGCCGGCAGGACCAGGAACGCGCCCATGGCACCCAGCCACGCGGCGATCGCCATCATGAACGGGGCGAGCCCGCCCTCGGGCCCGCCGACCGCGTTCCCGCGGCTGGCCTCCACGGCGACCGGGTTGGCCGCAAGCGCGCCCATGCGGGCACGCGTCTCGTCGGCGTAGGTGCCTGTTCCGCTCGCGGATGCCTCGAGACGCTTCTCGAGTGCCTCGGCCTCGTCGGCGAGCGACACCCCGTCGTCGGCCAGGTCCGCGGCCTGCACCTCGACGAGCGTGCCGGCATCCACGGCCGTCTGCATGACGTCCGTGAGCTGGTCGATGCCGTCGGCGGCCTCTGCGGTGCCGTTCGCGAGCGCCCTGGTTCCGTTCGCGGACAGTCGCGCCCCATCGGCGAGGCCCTTCGCGCCGGTCGCGAGCTGGTCCATGCCGTCCGCCAGGCTCGTGGCTCCTGAGGCCACCCCAGCGCCGCCAGCTGCCAGCTGTGCGATGCCATCGGTCAGGGCCGGCATGCCCGCGGCGAGCTGCTTCGTGCCAGTCGCGACCTGGTCTGCGCCACCGCTGACGGCGGCTGCCCCGGTCGCGAGATCCGCGGCCCCCGTCGCGGACGCGGCGATCCCCGCCTCGAGGCCCGGCAGCCCGGCCGCGAGCTGGGTGGTGCCGTCCTGGAGCGCCTTCGCACCCGATTGCAGGTCGGCGGCCCCGGACGCCAGGCCCGCGTTCGCGCCAGCGATGCCGGAGGCGCCAGCCTTGACGTTGTTCGCGGCCGACGCGAGGGCCCGCGCCCTGCGCCGCCAGGCCGTCGAGCGAGCACACAGGGCGGGCGTGCCGCCCGCGGCGGCACAGCCGCTCGCGAGCGCCGCGACGCCGTTGGTGTAGTCGGTCACGCCGGTCGCCAGCTGGCTCGCGCCCGTTGCGAGATCGGCCGCCCCGGCCGAGGCCTGGTCGGCACCGTTCGACAGTGCCTTGGCTCCGCTCTCGAGGTCCCCGGCCCCCGCGTTGAGCGCCTGTCCCTGGGCGCCCAGGCCGGTGGTCTGGGTCGCCATCGTCCCGAGGCCGCCGGCCAGCGACGACGCCCCGGACGCGATGCCGGCCGCGCCCGTCGCCACGCCCTGGGCGCCGGTCGCCAGTGCGTCGGTCTGGGCCGGCAGGTCCTTGGTCTGCGTCGCCAGCGCGCCGAGCCCGCCGGACAGCTGGGTGGCCCCGTCGGCCAGCTTCTCGGCCCCGGCGGCGGCGCCCTGGGTGCCCTTCGCGAGGTCTCGGGCGCCACCCGCCAGCTTGCTGGATCCAGCCGCCAGCTTCTGTGCGCCGTTCACGAGGTCGGCCGTCCCGCCCGATGCCTCACCTGCCTTGTCGATGAACTCCTGGAGCCCGGCGACCAGCTGGCCGGCAACGGCCCCGGTGCCGGCCAGGTTGTCCGCGAGCTTGGTGGTGGAGGTCGAGACCGAGCCTGCGTCCTCGGCGGCCGCCGAGAGCGAGTCATGGGCGGAGCTCACGGCGAGGAGCACGTCGCCCACGTAGGAGCTGGTGACGTCCTGCGCCGTGGCGGCGCCGATCGCCGCGGTCACCTCGCGGGCGACGTTGCCCAGCGCATAGCCGGACCCGTCGTCGGTGGCAAGACGCAGGGTCGCCTGGGGCGCCGTGCCGGTGGTGTCGGCGCGGAGCGCGGCAACCGTGCGGGAGAACTCGGCCGGGATCGTCAGCACGGCGGCGTATGTCCCGTCGGCGAGGCCCGCGGTCGCCGCGGCCTCGTCCGTGGCGACCCAGTTGAACCTGCTGCCCCTGTCCGACGTGGTCAGCGCCGTCGACAGGCTCGGCGCCCAGCGCGAGCTCCGTCGCTCGGTGCCGTCGGCGGTGGTCACGGTGCCGCCCTCGTCGAGGTTGACGACCGCTGCCTGGACGCTGCCGGCGTTGTCCGCCGCCCCGCCCAGTGACCAGGTGAGGAGGCCGGCGACCACGAGCGGGACCATGACCACGAGCGCCAGTCCGACCGCCAGCCGGCGGCGGGAGGTGCCGCGCGGCGCGGTCTCCGGCACGATCGCCTCGTCCGCGACGAGCGCCTCGCCCGTGTCCGACCAGGTCGGCGTCGCGGCGGCCGCGGCCGCACTCGCACGCCGCACCGGCCACGGCCCCCGCACCGACCGCACAGCACGCACCGGCCACGGCTCCCGCCGCAGCGCCCACGGGCACGGGCACGCCCACCGGCCCACCATCGCCTACGGGCACGGGCACGCCCCCACCGGCACGGGCACGGCTCCGCCGGACCGGAAGCTGGACGGCCACCAGGCCCGGTCGCCCGCGATCGTGGTGATGGCCGGGACCAGGATCGAACGGACCAGGAACGTGTCGATGAGCACGCCGATCGCGACGGCCACCCCGACCTGGAGCAGCATCGTGAGCGGCGCGACGGCCATCGAGCCGAAGGTGCCGGCGAGGATCAGGCCCGCGGACGTGATGACCGCTCCGGTGTGCCCGGAGGCGATGCGGACCGCGTCCTTGATCCCGCGGGTCTCCGCCTCCTCCCGGATGCGGTGCATCAGGAAGATGTTGTAGTCGGACCCGAGCGCCACGAGCAGCACGAACACGATCAGGGGCAGGTAGGGGCTGACGCCGCTGTGTCCCATCACCTCCTGGAACAGGAAGCCGGACACGCCCAGCGTGGATCCGTAGGAGACGAGGACCGTCGCCACGAGGTACAGCGGGGCAACGACGGCGCGGAGGAGCAGCATCAGGACGAGCAGGATCCCCAGGACCGTGATCGCGCCGACCTTGACGAAGTCGGTGGCCAGCGTGTCCTGGACGTCCGCGAACTGCGCGGTGGGACCGCCGATGTGGCCGGATGCCTCCGGCCCGAAGGCTGCCGCGCCTGCCTGCAGGTCTGCCCGGGCGTCCTTGATGATCCCGAACGCCCCCCCGCTGTAGGGCGCATTGGACGACGTCAGGTAGAAGCGCGTCGCCGAGCGATCCTCGGACACGAAGGCATCGATCGCGTCCTGGAGCTTCTCGGCGTCGTCGCCCGTCAGCGACGTCGGGAGGTAGAAGTCGTCGGAGCGGGTCGCGAACACCGCCGCGAGCGCGCCGATCTGGTCCGGCAGCGCGTTGAAGGTGTCCTCCGCCTCCTTCTTGAACTCCTTGGCGGCTGCTGTGCCGGCCAGGCTCTCCGGGGACAGCGAGGCCTCCGGCTGGCCGTCGAAGTGGTCGGCGAGGCGGTCGAACCCATCGGACAGCGCCAATGCGTCCGTGATCGATGCCTCCGACTCGAGGGCCTTGGCGGCCTTGACGGCATCCTTGTAGGCATCGAGCGCCTTGACCTCCGGGAAGGCCGCGCCCAGCTCCGCGAGGTAGTCGCTCATGAGCGTGGAGTCCGAGTCGTCCTCCGAGCCACCCGCGGCCGCGGCGGACGGGGCCGTGATGGAGGCGGACAGCGTGCGCAGCTGCGAGGACACGACGCTCTGCTTCTCCACGCGCTCGACGATGTCGATCGCGTGCTCCAGGCCATCCCGGGACTCGCGCCACGCGACGCCGGAGGCGGCATCCGGGAATGCCACGGCGAGGCCGTTGACGTAGTCCAGGGCCTGGTTGAGCCCGTCCTTCACCTCGGGATCCAGGAGGCTGGCGTTGTCGGTGTTCTCGGAAGCTGCCGCCATCGTCCTTGAAGCCGTCGGCCATCTCCCCCAGCGTCTTCGACGGCCGGAAGCCGTCCGGGACGGCCGTGTCGCCGTCCGGGGTCACGATGCTGGTGGTGGTGGCGATGCCGCCCCCGGCCTGGAGGTCCTCCATGAGGGCATGGAGCTTCGCGAGCTGGGCCGGCGCCAGGATGTCGCCGCCGCTGCCGAGGTCGACGAGCGCGGTGGACTGGACGAGCTTGTCCTCGCCCAGGTGGTCGCCGATCTGCTCGTAGCCGATGCGGGAGTCGGCGTCCTTGGGCAGGTCCGCGAGGACGTCGAAGTTGGAGTTGACCTGGGGCAGGTACAGGACCGGGACGAGCAGCGCCGCCGTGAGGCCGATGGTGACCATGACGGGCCGCCGGGAGACCGCATTGGCGAGGGAGGCGAAGAAGCCGCGCGGCTCGCCCTCGTACTTCTCCCTGGTGTGAAGCGGCCAGAACAGGTAGTGGCCGAAGATCGACAGGAGAGCCGGTGACAGGGTGAGCGCCGCCGCGAGGGTCACGGCAACCGCGATCGCGATGCCCGGGCCCATGGACGTGATCATCTTGAAGTCGCCGACGCCCATGGCCATCATGCCGACGATGACCGTGCCGGCCGACGCGGTGATGACCGCGCCGATGCGCTTGACCGTGATCTTGGCCGCGTCGTGCCAGTCGCCGTCGTGCGACACCTCTTCCCGGTAGCGGCTGATCAGGAAGATCGCGTAGTCGGTCCCGACCCCGAACACCATGACCACGAGGAAGGTCTCCAGGGTGGAGGAGACCTGCCAGCCGGCGGCAGCCAGGAAGCCGAGCACGCCCAGCGAGACCACGAAGGCGACGCCGATCGTGGCCAGCGGGATGAGGGCGGCGAGGGGCGCCCGGTAGATCGCCAGCAGCACGAGGATGACGAGGATGATCGTGACCGTCGTGGTGGCGTCCGTGCCGACCTGGACCGCCTCGAGGTAGTCGGAGCTGATGGCCGCGGCGCCCGTCACGTGGGTCTCGAGGCCAGCGGGTGCTGAATCGGTGAGGTGCTCGCGGAGAAGCTCGACGACGGCCTTGGCATCATCGCCGGCGTCCGCGACGTTGAGGTTGATCGCGAACAGCTCGAACGTGCCGTCGGGCCCCCGGAACAGCTCCTCCAGCTCGGGACGCGAGTCTGCGGTCGCGGTGTCCGTGACCGCCACGCGGAGCCGCTCGGGCGCCGCGTCGCTCACGACCCAGGCGGCGTACGCGTCCCGCCAGGCCAGGTCCTCATCGGTCAGCCCGCCCGGGCGGTCCATCGTGATGGTCGCCGACGACGAGGACGTGCTCCCGGGGAAGGCTCGCTCGATGGCGTCCTTGGCGACGCGCGACGGCGAGTTCGTTGGCAGGAAGGTGGTCTGGTCCGTCGCTCCCTGGCCCGACAGGCTCGGGGCGGCCACGGCCATGAACACCGCCCCCACGATCCAGGCGATGAGGATCAGGAACCGGAACCTGTAGGTCCAGGAGCCCAGGAGCTCGAACATCAGCTGCCTCCCCGGGTCGGGGCGTTGCGCGCAGGCCCGGCGTTGAACGTGCGGAAGGGGTGTTGCGGCGCTTGACCGCACCCGCTAGGATACGAAGGTGTATTCGATACGTCAATGTATCGCATACATAAGTGTATCGAACGATACGGAGACGGGAGACGGATGGGGCGCGAGCGGCAGCCGGGCGACTGGGCGGCATGGATGGGCACCGGAGCGCCGGCTGGCCCTGCGCGCGAGCCCACGCCTTCCGAGGGTCGCGGCGTCCCCGCCACGGAGATCGCGGCGGCGCCAGCCGATGCCGCGGAACCGGCCCACGCCGCGGAGCCGGCCGATGCCGTGCATACCCAGGCGGATCCCGGCGCCGGCGCCTCGTTCGCCGACGTCCCCGCCCCCGCCTCAGGCGATGGACAGAGCTCGGGCGATGCGCACAGGTCGCCACGTCGCGAGGCAACCCGTCAGCGCATCCTGGACGCGGCCCGCGAGGTGTTCGCCGAGCGCGGCGTCATCGGTGGCTCGGTGGAGGACATCTGCGAGCGCGCGGGGTTCACGCGCGGGGCGTTCTACTCCAACTTCAACGACAAGGACGACGTGCTGGACGCGCTCGTGGTGCGCGAGCATGCGAGCCTCCTGGCGCACCTCGACGCCTCGTTCGTCGAGGTGGACCGCGAGGTGGAGGAGGCGGAGTCCCTGGTTGCCGTCCTGTCCGGGATCGTTGACCGCATCCTGCGCTCCATCCCCGTCGACCGGCAGCTGTCGCTGATCCAGACCGAGCTGGAGATCTTCGCCATCCGGCGCCCCGAGCACGCCCGCCGGTTCCTGGAGACGAACAACCGCTTCCGGGAGCGGATCGGCGCCCTCATCGACGAGGCGATGCGGCGCTACGGCCGGGAGCTGCTCGTGGATCCGTCGGTGATCACGGACGCCATCGTGGCCATCGCGGAACGGAGCGTCCGCCGCGCCCTCCTTGCCGGTGGCGACGCGGACCCGGACGCGATGGCCAGCGCCGTGCTGCCGGGACTGCTCCTGGCCCTCTCGAGGCCCGCGGAAGCCTGAGCCCCGGCGCCGCGGCCCTCCGGGGCCTGCGCAGACCCGGGGCCTGCGCCGACCCGGGGCCTGCACCGACCCGGGGGTCTAGGCCGTCACGAGCCGCCCGATGAGCACCCCGGACAGGGCGGCCGCCCCGGCGATCCCCATCGTCTGCAGGGCGGTTCGATACACGCTCTCGTGGCCGATGAGCGCGCGCGCCACCCCCAGGGCCGCCATCAGCGCGCCCGTGACGAGCAGCGAGACGATCCGCGCCGTCTCGATCGGGAACAGCAGGAACGGCACCACCGGGACACTCGCCGCGAACAGGTCGGCCACGAACATCCACAGCGCGTGTGCCCGCGGCGACGACTCGGTCCGCAGGGGCACGCCCAGCTCGAAGGCCGCGATGTAGCTCAGGAGGGCCTCGGGGTTGCGACGCAGCCCCGCGACGACGGCGTCCGTCTCCTCGGGGGTGAAGCCGGCCGTCTGCACCTGGGCCGCCACGCGCGACAGGGCCGCCTCGGCGTCGGAGGTGATGGCCGCGCGGGCATCGGTGACCTGGGCCGCGGCCAGGCTTCGCTCCGAGTGCACGTCCAGGTAGGTGCCGGCCATCATCGACACGGCGCCGGCGACGGCGCCGGTGGCCCCGGCGAGCACGACGATCTGGGCGTCGTTGGTGCTGGCTGCGACGCCGAAGACGAGACCGGCGATCGAGACCGCCCCGTCCTCCATCCCGAAGGTCACGTCGCCGATGGACTGGAGCAGGGACGCACGCAATCGAGCGATGACGGCGCGCAGCGATCGCATGAGGCCTGCCGGGTCCTCTCTGGTGTGACGCGGGGCCAGTCTAGCGGGCGTGCCGATCCGGCCGGGTGCGTCACGGAACCGCCAGGATCAGCAGGGCATCCTGCGGTCCTCCTCCTCTCTCAGCACCAGGGGCCCCGGACCGGACGGTCGGGGCCCTCGGTGTGTCCGGGGCACGCAACCGCTCTCCAACCGCTAGGGTTCTGCTCTCCATGCAGACCCTCCGCGCAGCACCCTGGCAGCTGTGGTTCCTCGTCCTCGGGGCGATCTGGGGCTGCTCATTCCTGTTCATCAAGCTGGGCCTGGAGTCGCTGACGCCGATCGGGGTGGCGTTCGGCCGGGTGACGATCGGGGCGGTCGGTGCTGCTCGTGATCGCCCGCGCGACGGGTACCCGGTTCCCGCGCGACCGTCGGACCTGGTGGCACCTCTCGGTGGTTGGCCTGCTGTTCTGCAGCATCCCGTTCACGCTGTTCGCCTACGGGGAGACGCAGATCTCGTCGATCCTGGCGGGGATCATCAACGCCTGCACCCCGCTGGCGGCGCTGCTCGTGGTCTTCGCCGCGTTCCCGGAGCAGCGGCCCGGGCGAGACCGCGCCGTCGGGCTGGCCGTCGGGTTTGCGGGCGTGCTCGTCGTCGTGGGCGTCTGGAACGGCCTCGGCGGGGGCGAGCTGCTGGGTGTGCTGGCGTGTGTCGGCGCGATCCTGTGCTACGGGATCGCCTACCCGTATACGCGGCGGCACCTGTCCGGGATCCCCGAGGGGCCGATCGCCATCGCGACCGCCCAGGTGAGCCTGGGCGCGCTGTTCCTGCTGCCGGTCGTCGTGCTCGTCTCGCTCACCGGCGGCCAGGTCGTCACGGCTCCGTTCACCGTCGAGACCGTCGTCGGCATGCTGGCGCTCGGCGCGCTGGGGTCGGGGATCGCGTACGTGCTGACCAACCACGTCGTGATCGAGGCCGGCGCGACCGTCGCCAGCTCCGTCACCTACATCACGCCGCTGTTCGCGGTCGCGGCCGGCTCGCTGTTCCTCTCGGAGCCGCTGGCCTGGTACCAACCGGTGGGTGCCGCGATCATCCTGCTGGGCGTGGCGATCGCCCAGGGCCGCGTGCGGCTGCCACGCCAGGTGGCGGCGACGGCACCCGGCGACATCCCGTGACGGGCGAGATCATCGAGCGGAGACGTGACGTCGGGCCCTGACGCTCGACGTCTTGTGCCGACACCATCAGGGGAGCTCCTCAGCGCAGGGCGCAGGGGCTCGGCGCCACCCGCGGCCCGTATCACGAGCTCCAGGCCATGACCACCGACATCCGGTCCACATCCCCCCTCCAGGCCACCGCACGCTGGACCGCCGCCGTGCGCGCGGGCGAGCGCGAGCGCCCCGACCGACTCGTCGACGATCCGTGGGCTGCCGACCTCGCCGGCCCCGAGGGCATGGCCTGGCTCGCCGGTCGCCCAGAAGGTTCCGTGCTGCCCATCGTCATCCGGACCCGGTACTTCGACGACTGGCTGCGCGAAGTGGCGATCGAGGGTCCATTGCGGCAGCTCGTCCTCCTCGGCGCGGGGCTGGACACGCGGGCGTGGCGGCTTCCCTGGCCGGAGGGCGCCGTCGTGTACGAGCTGGATCGCGCCGACCTCCTGGATGTCAAGGCCCGGACGCTCTCCAGGGCAGGCGCCGATCCGGCTTGCGACCGCCGGCCCGTGGCGGCCGACCTGGCCTCCGACTGGCGTGCGGCCCTGTGCGCCGCTGGTTTCGACGCTGCCGTGCGCAGTGCCTGGCTGGTGGAGGGCGTCCTGTTCTACCTGCCGGTTTGCGTGACCCACAGCGTGCTCGAGATCGTGTCGTCGCTGGCCGCTCCCGGGAGTCGACTCGGGTTCGACGTCGTGAACAATGCCGTGCTGGTCGCGCCGTACACGAAGGCCTGGATCGACATGCAGGCAGCCGCCGGCGCACCGTGGATCGGTTCGCTGGACGATCCCGGTGCCGTGCTCGCGGATCTGGGCTGGTCGGCCTCGCTGGTCCAGCCGGGTGAGCCAGAGGCAAACCACGGGCGGTGGACCCTGCCCGTGCCGCCGGCGTCGATGCCCGAGCTGCCCCACAGCTGGTACGTGACCGCGACCAGGCGGTGACGCGACGGGAGATGGCACCATCTTCGGACACCGGCCTGACCGTGCGGGACCAGGCGGAGGGTCCGGGATCGACAGTGGAGGAGATGTCGTGCCGGAGACGCCGCCGTTCGAGGGCTTCCGCCCGGAGGCGATCACCTTCCTCGCGGACCTCGCCGCCAACAACGACCGCGCGTGGTTCACGCCGCGCAAGGCCGAGTACGAGCGGCTGGTGAAGGTCCCCCTCCAGGCGCTGTGCGTGGCGCTCGCGGAGCGGTTCACGGCGCGCGGCCTGCCGCTCACGGCCGACCCCGCCCGGTCGCCGTTCCGGATCTACCGCGACGTGCGCTTCGGCAAGGACAAGTCGCCGTACAAGACGGCCGCCAGCGCGCGCTTCATGGCCCCGGGTGGGGGACCGGGCGCCTACTTCCACCTGGAGCCCGGGGAGATCTACGCGGGCGGCGGGCTGTACCGCCCGGAGCCGGCCGTCCTCGCTGCGTGGCGGCGCCTCGTGGACACCGATCCCGCCGCCGTCCACGCCGCCATCTCGGACCCGGGGTTCGTGGCCGCGTACGGCTCGCTCCATGGCGACCGGCTGACGCGGGTCCCGGCGGGCTACGCGAAGGACCATCCCGAGCGGGACCTGCTGGTCCTCAAGGACCTGATCTTCACCACGCGCCTCGGTGACGACGACGTCTTCTCGCCCAGCCTGCCGGACACGCTCACGGACCTCTACGCGGCGGCGGGCCCGGTCTGGGCCCTGCTGGGGCGGGTGGCCGAGGGCTGACGGTCGCGCTACAGCGGGCCGCTGATGCCACCGTCCTTGCGGATCCGCCAGAAGTGGACCGCGAGAAAGCTCGCGGTGATCAGCGGGAACACGATCACGTGGGCGACATAGAACCGGAGCAGCGTGTTCTGGGCCACCTCGATGCCGCCCAGCATGAGCTGCTTGGTTGGGGTGTTGAACACGGGGAAGTAGCTGGCCATGTTGCTGCCGATGGTGATGGCCCAGTAGGCGATCTGGTCCCACGGCAGCAGGTAGCCGGAGAAGCTCAGCGCGATCGTCAGGAAGAGCAGGACGACGCCGACGACCCAGTTGAACTCGCGCGGCGGCTTGTAGGCCCCGTGGTAGAAGACCCGCATCATGTGCAGGAACACGAAGAACACCATCAGGTGGGCGGCCCACCGGTGGATGTTCCGGGTCAGCAGGCCGAACGTGACCCGTGACTGGATGTCGAGGATGTTGCTGTAGGCCTGGGTGTCCGACGGGATGTAGAAGAACATCAGGTAGACGCCCGTGACCGTCAGCACCAGGAACAGGAAGAACGACAGGCCGCCCAGGCAGAACGTGTAGGCGAACTTGACCGCGTGCTGCCGGACCCGCACCGGGTGCAGGTGCAGGAACACGTTGTTCATGACCGCGTACGCGCGCGACCGCTCGTCGTCCGGGTACGGGTTGCGGAAGATCGACCGCCACACCGGGCTGCGCCGGATGCTCTGGTCGACCCGCTCGAACAGCGTCATCGGTGGGGACCTCCCGATGTTGCACCGTGGCGCAAGGCCACCCGGCGGTCACCCAGGGCTCGGACCGGGGTATGTTCCGCCGCGCGCTATAACGTTCGCCGATATGTCAAGGGGTTGACAACAACGCGCCCAAGCTTATATTACGCAACACGATATATCGTTTGACGTACTAATAGGAGTCCCATGCAGCCCCGGATCCCCGAGCTCGGCCGCTTTGCCGAGCCTGCACTGCTCATCCTCGTCAGCCTGAGCGATGGCCCGAAGCACGGCTACGCGATCATGGCCGACGTGGAATCCGGCACCGGCCGGCCGCTGGGTCCGGGAACCCTGTACGCCGCGCTCGCCCGTCTCGAGGAGCGCGGCCTGATCGAGGCCCTGGCGCCCGTCGACCGCCGCCGGCCGTACCGGCTGACCGCGGTGGGCGCCACGATGCTCGCCGAGCAGCTCCACGAGCTCTCCGAGTTCGCGCAGCTCGGCCTCCAACGGCTCGGCCGGCCGGCCGGCTGAGGAGGCGATGCGTCCCATGATCGCCCTGCTGCTCCGCCTCTATCCCGCGCGCTGGAGAGCCCGCTACGGCGACGAGTTCGCCGCGGTCCTCGACGAGCGTCCGCTCGGCCCGTTCGACGTGGCCGACGTCCTGCTCGGCGCGCTCGACGCCCACCTCCATCTCCGCGGCCTCGGCGCCGCGTCCCAACACGCGAAGGGGTTCCCCATGTCACTCCGCATCGGGGGGTATGCCGCCGTCCTCGGCGCCGCCCTGATCGGTCTCGTCATTGTCCTGACCGGAGGCCTCACCGAGGGCTCCAAAGACGCAGCCGCGATCTTGCTTCTGGTCGGGTTGGCAGCGCTCCTGGTGGGGCTCGCGGGGATGAGCGCGTACCAGGCCCGTTCCGACCCATGGCTCGTCTGGGGTGCCTTCGCGATGACGGCCGTCGGGACGGCCGTCACCTTCGTCGCGAGCGTCAGCGATCTGGCCGGCGCTGGCCCAGGCGACTGGCGGGACGGCCTGCTCCCTATCGGCCTGATCACCGCGGGCCTTGGGTCGACGCTGTTCGGGGTCGCGACGTACCGCGTGTCCGTGCTGTCGCGCACGGGGGCACTGGCCCTGGCGATCGGCCCGGTGGCCGTGCTCATCGGCGTCATCGCCGTCAGCCAGAACGCCTGGGAACTCGGAATTCCCCTCAGCCTCGTCGGGATCATCAGCTTCCTGGCCGGTTGGTTGACGCTCGGCGTGGCGGCGATCAGGCTGGATCGAGCATCGTCGACGCTCAGGCCCGCCTGACGGCGGAGGTCCCGAGGCAACCGGACCGGGGACCCTGCAGACCGCGCTCGTCCGTCCCGAGCAGTGCGGGCTCTTGGAGGGGCTCGCGCCGGTGTCGGAGAGGAGGGGCATGTGGCGAAGGGTGGCGGCAGCATCCACATCGACCGGGGGGCCGAGGAGGTGTTCGCGTTCGTGGCGGACGCGGAGAACAACCCTCGCTGGCGGTCGTACGTGGTCGAGACGACATGGCTCGACGACGGTCCGATGCGGGTTGGCCGCCGGGGCCGCCAGGTATCGAAGGTGCTGGGACGGCCGATGGCGTGGTGGCCGAGATCGCGGAGTGGGACCCACCCCGGCACGTCGCCTGGCGGGCGGTGGCCGGGTTCGCGACGGTGCGAACTGACTGCACTGTCGAACCGGAGGGCACCGGCTGCCGGTTGACGATCGTCGCCGAGGGCGAGTTCAGCAGCCGCGTGATGCGATTGCTCAGCCCGCTCGCCATCGCCGTGGCTAGACGCCAGGCGGACGGCGACGCCAGGAAGCTCAAGGCCGCCTTCGAGTCGCGGACCGAGCAGACCCTCTGACTCTGCCCGGCAGCGGACCCGCGCGCTCGCTTGGAGCGGGGGCTTGACACCATCTCCAGCAGGTCTATATTACGCAACACGATATATCGTTTGACGTACTAATAGGAGTCCCATGCAGCCCCGGATCCCCGAGCTCGGCCGCTTTGCCGAGCCTGCACTGCTCATCCTCGTCAGCCTGAGCGATGGCCCGAAGCACGGCTACGCGATCATGGCCGACGTGGAGGCCGGCACCGGCCGGCCGCTGGGTCCGGGAACCCTGTACGCCGCGCTCGCCCGTCTCGAGGAGCGCGGCCTGATCGAGGCCCTGGCGCCCGTCGACCGCCGCCGGCCCTACCGGCTGACGGCGGTGGGCGCCACGATGCTCGCCGAGCAGCTCCACGAGCTCTCCGAGTTCGCGCAGCTCGGCCTCCAACGGCTCGGCCCGGCCGGCCGGCTGACGGGCGATGCGTCCCATGATCGCCCTGCTGCTCCGCCTCTATCCTGCGCGCTGGAGAGCCCGCTACGGCGACGAGTTCGCCGCGGTGCTCGAGGAGCGGCCGCTCGGCCCGTTCGACGTGGCCGACGTCCTGCTCGGCGCGCTCGACGCCCACCTGCATCTCCGCGGCCTCGGCGCCGCGTCCCAACACGCGAAGGGGTTCGCCATGTCACTCCGCATCGGAGGGCTATGCCGCGATCCTCGGCGGCACTGCTGTGGTCTAGTCGCCCTCGCCGGCAACGCGATCAACGACGGCGCCGATCCGGCCTCGCCCGTTCGCTCGGCTGTGGTCATCGTCGGGCCACGATCGTCGACGCTCGTGGCGCTCATCGGCCTCAGTGCCTTCCAGGCCCGGCGCCATCCCGCGCCTCGTCTGGGCCGCCTTCGCCATTCCGGCGCTGGGCGCGCGTGCATCTCGGTGCTCGGAGTGATCGCGATGGTCACCACCGGTGACAGCGACGCCGAGTTCATCGGCGGCGCGTCGAGCGCCTGGATGATCTCGTCCATCGGGCTCGCTCACGCTGGTCGCGGGCTCCGCGCTCTTCGCGCTCGCCACCTGGCGCGCGCGATGCCTGTCGCGCGCGGCGCCGGCCGGGCTGCTCGCGGTCGCGGCTCGTCTTCGTGGTCCCGATGATCGGCAGGCGTCGATTCCGGTGGCCTTCGTGCCCGAGTCACTCGCGTGCCCGTCATCGTCGTCGCGATCCTCGCGTTCACCGGCTGGCTGGATCGGCCTCGGCATCAGCGCCCTGCGCGTCACCGGCCCCAGCCCCATCGCACCTCGAAGGAGCGTCCCTGTGAAGCGTCTCGTCCGTCCCGCGCTCGGCGCGGCCCTCCTCCTCGCGCTCGCCGCCACGCCGGCGCTCGCCAACCACTCCCACGTGATGCTGCTCGGCAACGGCCAGTGCGTCGTGCTGGCCGAGGGCGGCGGCGAGGACGACGTCGTCCTGCCGCTGTCCGTGTTCGACGCACAACCCGCAACGTCGGACGTCGCCCTCGACGGGTGCGGCTCCATCCGCTCCACGTGCTCGTCCACCAGGGCGTCCCCGGCGAGCGCAAGGCTCATACGCCGTCTCCGGGATGGCCGACGCAGGCAACGCCATGTGCGCGGCGGGCTATCGTCAACCGACTGACGCTCTGTCTCCGGCGACGCGGCGGGTCACGACTCGGCCTGCCCGCCGCCGGACATGCATCTCGACGTCCAACCGCATGGAAGGGACCTCGCCATGATCCGCGACCCAGCCGCGACTTGCCCGTCCATGGCCACCCGCGCTGCTCGGCGTCATCGGCATGCTCGGCGGGCTCGGGCTCCTTGCCGCGTTCCTCGTGGAGATCCCGTCCGCGCTGGAACCCCCTTCGGCTGGTCCTGTTCTGCGCCGGCGCGATCGCGATCGCCCTTGCCGACGTACGGACGCCATGCCGCCGTCTCGCGTGCGGCTCGCGCTTGCCGGGACGATCCCGCTGGTGGCGGCGAACGCCTGCTACATCGCGTGGATCCTGCTCGTCGCTCGGGCGAGAGCGGCCCTTCGCGGGGGATTTCGGTCTCGTCGGCTTCTGGGTGGGCCTCGCCTTCTGGCTGGCCGATGCGTGGTTCGGGGTCGTTGCGCTACGGCTCGGCGTCGCTGTGGCGCGGGACCGCGATCGTCCTGGTCGCCGGCTCGCTCGCTGGCGATCACCGGCATCGACCGCCTTGGGCTCACGTCGCGGTCGAACCCGACCATCTTCGCGCCCGGTCGCGCTGGCCGGGATCGCGCTCAACGGGATCGCCTGGGTGCTCCTCGGGCTCGAGATCGCGGTTCCCCGCCTACACCGCGCCGCTGGAGGGCGACTCGCAACTGGCTGAGGGCCGCCGCCCGTCGGTGCTCGCAGGCCTTGCGGCCAGTCACCGATGGCATGCGTGCTCACCGCGCTTCCTGGCAGGGTGAGCGCCTGGGAGCGGTGACCTCCCGCTCGTGCGGCTCGGGGCTCCGGCACGCTTGGCGGCCAGCCACAGGTGACAGGCGTGCAAGGCCAGTGGTCCCTGGCCTACGACGCACCTGGTCGGTGGGTGGCCATGACGAGCATGACTCGGTGGGCCTGCCACGCGCCTGGTCGTTGCGTGGCCGGGAAGGTCCCGCCAACCGAGAGATAGCACGCGCGCCCTCGGTGGATGGCAGGGAGACCGCGCATTCTCGGGGCGAGCTCCAGCCGCCGGCCGGCGATGCCGTGGTCCTGCGGCGGATCGACCGCGCCGGCACGCCACAGGCCTGGCGGCTCGCCGCGTACGCGATCGACACGCCGGCTGGCATCGCCTACCTCTTGATCGACGGTCCGCCCGACGCGTGGCAGGGGCGTGAGGACGACGTCGCCCGGATCGCGGAGCTGCTCCAGGCGCGGCGCGTGCCTACCCCGTGAGGTCCAGGCGCACGAGGATCCGGGTCAGCCCGGCGCTGTGGGCGTTCGTGTCCATGACCCGCCGGAACCCGGCCTTGTCGAACATCGACGCCATGCCGACGAACCCCTGCGCGACGTCCACGCGCCGCCCTCCCGGGTCCACCGGATAGGCCTCCACGCCCGGGGCGCCGGCCGCTCGCGCCGCCTCCACGACGCCGGCCAGCAGCGCGCTCGCGACGCCGCGCCGGCGGTATCCCGGCCGGACCCGGAAACAGCCGATCGACCACACCGGCACGTCGTCGATCGAGGGGATCGTGCGCGAGTTGACCAGCCGCGGCGTCAGCGTCCGCACGGAGACCCCGGCCCAGCCCACGACCTCGCCGTCGAGGTAGGCGAGGTACCCGGGTGGCACCTCGTTCACCGCCAGCTGGCGCCGGAGTGCATCGGGGCGCGGCTCCCCGCGGACCTCCACGCCGCGCCATGCCTGGCACCAGCAGCCCTTGTCACCGTCCCCGCCGAGCAGCGTGGCGACGTCGTCCCAGCGGTCGGTCGTGGCGGGCAGGATCTCGATCCCGGTCATCGCCGGAGGCTACACCACCACGCTTGCCATGACCCGTCAGGATCGGGCGATTGCGAGCCGCTTGAAGTCCTGGACCTGGCCGCGGATCGCGCGCTCCGTGGGCAGCCGCTCGATGGAGCTCGCGCCGAAGAATCCGTGCACCCCCGGCATCCGGGGGAGCGCCTCGCCGACCTGGGCCGGCTCGTCGAGGGGCCCGCCGTGGCACAGGACGATGATGTCGTCGCGGACCCGGCGGCCCGCCTCGGCGATCGCCAGCACCTTCGCGATGACCTCGTCCATCGACAGCGCCACGCCGGCCCCGATCGAGCCGGCGGTCGTGAGGCCCACGTGCGCGACCAGCTGGTCTGCGCCGGCCTCCGCCATCGCGGTCGCCTGCTCGGGATCGAAGACATAGGGCGACGTGAACAGGTCCAGCTCGTGGGCGATCGCGATCGCGTCGACCTCCATGGCGTAGCTCATGCCCGTCGCCTCGAGGTTGCGGCGGAAGTCGCCGTCGATGAGGCCGACGGTCGGGAAGTTCTGGACGCCGTCGAAGCCCATCTCCTTGAGCTGGCGCAGGAAGACGCGCATGATCCGGAACGGGTCCGTGCCGTTGATGCCGGCCAGCACCGGCATGTCGCGGACGACCGGCAGCACCTCCGCGGCCATCTCCACGACGATCGCGTTGGCGTCGCCGTAGGGGAGCATGCCGGCGAGCGAGCCGCGGCCCGCCATCCGGTAGCGGCCGCTGTTGTAGATGATCGCCATGTCCGCGCCGCCGGCCTCGGCCATCTTGGCCGAGATCCCGGTCCCGGCGCCGCAGCCCACGATGGGGACGCCGGCGTCGACCTGGGCCCGGAGGCGGCGGACGATCTCGTCGCGTGCGATGAACGGCATCGGTGGCTCCTATGCGCTGGCGGCCAGCATCGCCAGCAGGCGATCGGCCATGGCGTCGGCGAAGGCGGGGTCGTTGACGTGGAGGTCGAGCTCGACCAGCTCCACGCGGGCGCCGTCCACGGTGGCGCGGATCGCCTCGAACAGGGCGGCGTCGGCCTCGGGGGACCAGAACGGCATCCCCTCGGCGTCGATCATGGAGACGCCCCGCAGCGGCAGGAACAGCGCGACCGGCCCCGTCGCCTCGTTGAGCTTCGCGGCGATGATCCGGCCCAGCTCCGCGCACTCCCCGGGCGTCGTCCGCATCAGGGTGACCTGGGGGTTGTGCTTGTAGAGGTTGCGGTCTCGGAACCGCTCCGGGACCGTGTCGATCCCCCCGAAGTTGCACATGTCCAGCGCGCCCACGCTCACCACCTGCGGGATCCCCGCGCGGGCGGCCGCGCCCAGGCGGTCCGGGCCGGCGGAGAGCACCCCGCCGATCAGCTCGTCGCACCACTCGGTGGTGGTGACGTCCGCCACGCCGGCCACGAACCCGTCGGCGATGAGCGACTCCATCGCCCGGCCGCCGCTGCCGACGGCGTGGAACACCAGGACCTCGTAGCCGGCGGACTCCAGCCGTTCCCGCACGCGGGTGACGCACGGGGTCGTGACGCCGAACATGGTCGCGGCGACGATCGGGCGGTCCTCGGCGGGCGGGATCGCCTGCTCCGCCATCCCGCACACCGCACCGGCGGCGTTGGCGAGGATCCTGCGCGAGAGCCGGTTGAGCCCGGCGACGTCGACGACGGAGTACATCATCGTGATGTCCTTCACGTCGACGTAGGCGGAGACGTCACCCGAGGCCATCGTGGAGACCATCACCTTGGGCAGGCCGACCGGGAGCGCCCGCATCGCGCTCGTCGCGATCGCCGTCCCGCCGGACCCGCCGAGGCCGATGACGCCGTCGATGCGGCCCTCGGCCAGCAGCTCCAGGGCGACGACGCGGACCCCGCGGCACATGACGTCGAGGGCCGCCGCGCGGTCGTTGGCCGCACGAAGCGCCGCCAGGTCCCCACCGCCCGCCGTCGCAACCCGCTCCGCGCCGATGTCCGGGGTCCACGGCGGCTCGCCCACGCCGGCGTCGAGCACGAGGGTCGCGTGGCCGCGCGCGGCGATCAGATCGCGGATGTACGCGTACTCGACGCCCTTGGTGTCCAGGGTGCCGATGAGCAGGATGGTCTTGTGTGCCATCTGGGCCTCCCGGGACGCGGTGCCTCCATTGTGCCCGCCGCCCCGGCACTGCGGGGAGGCCTGGCGGGGAGACCCGACGGCGCCGCGGGGTGGCCCGACGGCGCGGCGACCGCTCCGGTTCGACAACATCGATCCATGGCGCGATGCTTCCCGGACCAGTGCCGACAGGTTCCAGGAGTGGCCAGATGCGTCCCGACCCCGAGAAGCCACCGTTCGCCGCAGACACCGCGGCCCTCCTCCGCCGCACGGCGGACCTCGCAGCGGGCTTCCTGGCGACGCTGGACGAGCGGCCCGTACGCGCGTCCGCCACCCGGGCCGAGCTGCTCGCGGGCCTCGGTGGCCCGTTGCCGGAGAACGGCGAGGATCCCGCGACGGTCCTGGAGCACCTGGCTCGCGAGGCGGAGCCAGGTGTCGTCGGCATGGCCGGTCCGCGCTACTTCGGATTCGTGATCGGGGGATCACTGCCTGCCGCGCTTGCCGCGGACTGGCTCACCAGCACCTGGGACCAGAATGCCGGGGTCTACGCGGCCGGGCCGTCGGCGTCGGTGGTGGAGGAGGTGGTCGGCGAGTGGCTGATCGACCTCTTCGGGCTCCCGGCGGGCTCGGGGTTCGGGCTGACCACCGGCTGCCAGATGGCGCACGTCACGTGTCTCGCGGCGGCGCGCCACCGGGTGCTCGCCGACCGGGGCTGGGACGTGGAGGCCCACGGCCTGGCGGGCGGCCCGGTCATCGACGTCGTCGCCGGCGCGGAGGCCCACGCGACGATCGCCACGGCCCTCCAGTACCTCGGGCTCGGGCGAGACCGCGTGACTGCCGTCGAGACCGACGGGCAGGGCAGGCTGCGGCTCGAGGCACTCGAGAGCGGCGCTGCCGGCCGACGACCGGCCGCTGATCGTCTGCCTCCAGGCGGGCAACGTGAACACCGGCGCGTTCGACGACCTCGGGCCGGCCATCGATCTCGTGAGGGCGCGCCGTCCTGACGCCTGGATCCACGTGGACGGCGCCTTCGGGCTGTGGGCGGCCGCCGCACCCGGCCTCCGGCACCTCGTCGCGGGCGTGGAGCGCGCGGACTCGTGGGCCACCGACGGTCACAAGTGGCTCAACGTCCCGTACGACTGCGGCTTCGCGTTCGTCCGCGACGCCGAGGCCCATGCCGCCGCGCTGTCCCCGCAGGGCGCCGCCTACATCGTGTACGGCGATGCGGAGCGAGACGAGTTCCGCTGGGTTCCCGAGTACTCGCGCCGTGCCCGCGGGTTCGCCTCGTGGGCTGCACTGCGTTCGCTGGGCCGGGCCGGGCGTGGCGGCGCTGATCGAGGGCAACTGCGCCATGGCCGTCCGCATGGCCGATGGCCTGCGCGCGTCAGATGAGGAGACCGGCGTCGAGGTCCTGAACGATGTCGTCCTCAACCAGGTCCTGGTCATTGCGCCATGGCCGTCCGCATGGCCGATGGCCTGCGCGCGGCGGATGAGGAGACCGGCGTCGAGGTCCTGAACGATGTCGTCCTCAACCAGGTCCTGGTGAGGTTCGCGGCGCGCGACGGCCTGTCCGCGGACGAGCGCACCCGCGACGTCATCCGCCGGGTCCAGGAGGACGGCACCTGCTGGCTCTCCGGCACGACCTGGCACGGCATGGCCGCGATGCGGATCTCGGTCAGCAACTGGTCCACGACGGCCGATGACATCGACCGCTCGCTGGAGGCGATCCTGCGGGCGGCGCGGGGCTGACGGCGGCGGGCCGGTCTCACGCAGACGGCCGCTCCGGCACTACTCCCCGAGCCAGGCGTCGATGGCAGCCCGGAACGCTGCGGGCACCTCGTACTGCGGGAGGTGGCCCACGCCCGGGAACTCCACCAGGCGCGAACCGGGGATCGCATCCGCGAGCGCGCGGTTCCACACCGGCCCGCAGATCCAGTCGTGCTCACCGACGATGACGAGCGTCGGGCAACGGATCCTCGCGATGAGCGGGCGGTAGTCGGCGTCCTCGCGCTCCCCCTCCCAGGCGTCGACGACCGGCGCGTGGAACCGGGTCTCGCGCCGGATCCGCTCGATATGGGCGGCCATCACCGGGTCCTCCGGCTCCGCAAAGTACATCGGCAGCATGGCGCGGAACGCTTTGACCAGCGCCTCCTCGGGCCGACCCACCAGGCCCATGCCCTGCTCCCAGGCGCCCCACGCGTCCCCGAACCAGGGGCGGTCGCGAACACGGTCGAGCGCCCGCTGCTGCTCGGCCTGGGCCAATGCAGGGTCCACGGATCCGGCGCCGGCATACCCGTCGATGACGATCAGGCGCCGGACGCCCTCGGGGTGCAGGGCAGCCCATGCGGGTGCGACCAATCCGCCCCAGGAGTGCCCCATGAGGGTCACGGGGCCGAGGCCGACGGCGCGCCGCCATGCCTCGAAGAACTCGACGATCCGGTCGAGGTCGTAGCCGGCCTCTGTTGCCGGCGCGGTGGTTCGACCCGAGCCCGGGGCGTTGACGAGGTGGCACCGGAAGCGGTCGAGAACCGGCACCACGTCGGCGCGGGCTAGGTGCGCGGGCAGGCCCGGCCCGCCCTCCACCCACACGAGCGGCTCAACGCCCTCGCCGAGGGCCTCCCACTCGACGAAGGATCCGCCAGGGAGGTTCGTCAGCTGCTCGAGTTCGATCGTGAGGAGCGATCCGCCGGCGTCCACTGCCTAGCCCTCCAGGATCTCCCAGCCGCGCGAGTGTGCCTCGCGCCGGAGCGCAGCATCCGGAGCAACGGCGACGGCACGCGTGCTGCACGGAGCAGCGGGATGTCCGCAACCGTGTCCCCGAACGCGGCGAGGATGTCGCCTCCGCCTGCCGCCGCGAGCACCGCGGCCGCCTTGGCCTCGCCTGCCTGGACGCTCATGCCCAGCTCGCCCGTCACGACGCCGTCACGGACGACGAGCGGCGTCCCGAGCGCCATGTCGGCCCCGATCCTCCGCGCGAACGCATCCCCAATCGGCTGGAAGGCGCCAGTCGCGAGGATCAGCCGGGCGCCCGTGTGCGCCGCCCTCGCCGTGGCCGTGGCCGCCGCGACGGCGTCGATGCCTGCCTGCCGCCGGACAGGCCAGAGGTGATGCTCCGCGACCCACTCGCCCAGCTCCTCGAGGCGCCCCGCCGGCAGTCCGGCCAGGAGGCGCGCCTGGTCCTCCAGCCAGCGGGCGCGGAATGCCTCCTTGTCCAGCAGCCCGGCCTTGGCCAGCGCGACCCTCGGCAGCCGCACTGTCACGAACCGGCGCGCCGCCGGGGACGGGTGATGCTCCTGGATCCAGGCGTGGACTCCTCGCCACGTGTCCACCGTGGCGAGGGTGCCGTCCATGTCGCTGACGACGACGGGGGCCGTCATCGGCGAGCGATCGCGACGAGCGGGATCACAGGCGGGCCAGGGCCAGCTTGACCAGCTCGGTCGCCGTCTCCTTGTCCATGTTCAGGGCGAACAGCTGGAGCATCGATCCGTTCTTGACCGCGAGAAGCGTGCCCGACCCGTAGAAGGCGTCGTCGCCCAGTCCCGGGATGTCCGTCACCTCGCCGAATGCCTTCTGCACCATGCGCGAGAGCTCCATCTGCTCCTCGACCGTCGGACTCGACGACTTGCCGATGCTGGCCGGCGTCCCGACGTCGATGCTGAACCGCGTGGAGAGATCGGCGCTGTTCCACCAGCACTGGCCGGCCACCCAATCCGCCCAGCCGCTGGTCGACTCCACCTCCGCCTTGGTATCCGCCCCGGTGACACCCTTCACCTCGTCGGTCGTCAGCAGGGCACAGGCATCAACCGCGCGCCCCGTTGTCGGGCGGCGCCGTGACCTCGGCCGCGTCCGTCGCCGCCGTCTCGGAGGTCGCGGCAGGCCCGACTGTCCCGGTGTCCATCGTCACCGCTGCCCCACCGCCGCAGGCGCCCAGCGTCAACACACCCACCGCCAGCGTGACCAGGAGCTTCGTCTTCATCGCACCCCACCTCGCGATCTCCGCCGGGGACGCGTGACCGGGCGTCGCGATGGCGCGCCGGAGGACCGGTCAACGAACACCAGCAGCATACTGCGGGGGGATCGCGGCGACTCGGTGCCTGCAGATGCCGCGAGCTTAGGGCTGTTCCTGGCTCCGCACCGGGGGCCCCCGGAGGATGGGCGCATGCTCGGCGCCCTGACCGCCAGGCGACCTGCCCTCTGGTTCGTCCGCAGCGGGTCGACTTCGCGACGGACGGCCCTCGACATGCCGGCCGCCGGCCAGTGATGGTGCCGTTGGCAGGAGGCGATCGGTGCGTGGCCGATCCCGGTCGACGAGATCTGGGCGGCCCCTCCGGCCCACTCCATGCGGCACCCGGCGGCAGCCGGGCTCGGGGTGATGTGATGGCCTCGACGTCTTCCTCAGGCGCGCTCGGCGCGTGCATCCTCGTGGTGGCGCTGACGGTGACCGCGTGCAGCGGAGGCTCCTCGCCGGGGCAGTCCCAGGGCGGGACGCCGTCCGGCGACGTGTCGTCCGGTGACGTGCCCGCCACGCCGGCGCCCGCATCGCCCCAGGTCCCGGGGGCCCCCGCACCGGCGGAGGCGCCACCCTCCGGCGGACCGGCCGCCCCGGCGATCGGTGCGGATCTGGGCCTCGGACCGCCCGACTGGGTGCAGGCCGGGACGCTCCTGACCCACTACGGCGCCACGGCGTCGGTTGCCGCCAGCCACTACACCTACGTCGAGGACCCCGAAGGCACGTGGGAGGATCCTGTCAGCGGGAAGCGCTACCGGCGCACCGACGAGGGCGGCGGCGGTGGGGACATGCCGACGGCGGCCAGCCAGGCGTTCACCCAGACCGAGGTCCTCGCCGTGGAGGGGACCGACGTCGTCATCTCCACGACCCTCTACAGCATCGACCTCCTCGCCAACCAGTACACCCTGACGCCCATGGGCGGTGCGCGACAGGGCGGCACGCTCGTGGACGGGGCCTGGGCAAACCCTGACGCGCTCCAGCAGGCGCTTGTCGCGGGCTACGGTGACTACCTCGTTCTCCACGGGCCGTACGTGCTGGGCGACGCCACCTACGACGCTCTCAGCTTCGTCGCCCAGGGCGGTGGGGCCTATCTGTCGACGACGTACGACCTGGCGAGCGGCGCCCTCCTCGCCATGAACAGCAGCACGCAGGGCGCCGACGCGCCGGTCCACGGGCCCCTCGACAACCCCCAGGGCAACACCCAGCTTGCGCTCACCAAGATCGCAGGCCTGCGCCAGCGATCGCTGCCGGGAATGGGGACGCCGCCTCCATCGTGGGTCGTTCCCGGCCAGCAGCTCGCCTATAGCGGCACGTACACACAGGTGAACCCGGTTGATCCAGGCTCCGGGCCATGGGTGTACCCGATGCAGTCGACGATCACCTTCGGCGAGGTCGGCTCGACCTGGGCCGCCTTCACCAACCACGACGTGATCGTCCTGAACGGCTACGAGCAGCCGACCGACGGTGCGGGTGTCACCGGCTCGACCGGCCTCTACTGGTACGCCCCGGCGGCGCTCGCCGGGATGTCCCCGGGCGACCTCGTGGACGAGGACCCGATCACCGGCGCCCGGATCACCGTCGAGTCGGTCGAGTCGGTCGACCTGGCTGGCTCCGGCGTGCTCGTCGCGCTCACCATGGCCATGGACGGTGTGACGGTGCGGACCGGCTACGACCGCGACAGCGGCGTCCTCGTCACGCTCGAGATCAACCAGGCCGTCACCGGATCCACGGTCCAGCTGCACCTCGTGGACTGAACGCGCTCAGCCCGGTTCGGGGCCTGAACGCGGGATCGCGCACGAACGCCCACCCGGAGTTGAGCGGCAGGCACCGCCAACGCCGTCACTCGGGGCTGAACCGCTCCTCGCGCCAGGGGTCCGCGTCGTTGTGGTAGCCGTAGCGCTCCCAGAAGCCCAGTTGGTCGTGGGCCAGGAACTCCAGGCTCGCGGATCCACTTGGGGCCCTTCCAGAAGTACTTCTTGGGCACGATCAGCCGAAGCGGATAGCCGTGGTCCGGGGTCAGCGGCTCGCCGTCGTAGGTGTCGGCGAGGAGGACGTCGTCGTCGTCCAGCACCGAGAGCGGCACGTTGGCCGTGTAGCCCTGCTCGGCGTGGCCGATGACGTGCGTGGCGTTGGGGCGGACCTGCGCCAGCTCCAGGATCGTCTGGATCGCGACGCCTTCCCAGTGCGTGTCCAGCTTCGACCAGCGGGTCACGCAGTGGATGTCGGTCGTCACCTGCTTGCGCGGCAGGGCCTGGAACTCGTCCCAGGTGAAGCGCAGCGGGCTGTCCACCTCGCCATGGACGCGGAAGTCCCACGTCGCCAGGTCCACCTTGGGCACGGAGCCGTAGTGGAGGACCGGGAACTTCTCGGTCAGGTACTGGCCGGGGGGCACGCGGTCGGCCACCGCGGGGTCGGGGCGGCGGTCCCCGAAGAGTCGATCGAGCATGCTGGTCTCCCGCGCCCGACGGGGCGCTCGTGGTCTGCACCGTCCTGTTCGCAGGAACCATACCCGCGGATCGTGACGTCGCCGTGACCGGGTAGAGTTGCCACATGTCCGAGGAGCCCAAGGTCGTCATCGTCATGCCCGCGTACAACGCCGCCCGCACGCTCGAGCGCACGTACGCCGACATCCCGCACGACCTGGTCGACCACCTGATCCTCGTCGACGACGTGTCCAAGGACGAGACCGTGGAGATCGCGAAACGGCTCGGCCTCGAGGTCATCGTCCATCGCCAGAACCTGGGCTACGGCGGCAACCAGAAGACCTGTTACGACCGGGCGCTGGAGTGGGGCGCCGACGTGGTCGTGATGCTCCACCCCGACTACCAGTACGACGCGACCCGCATCCCGCAGCTGGTCGCCCCCATCCTCGCGGGCGAGGCGGACCTGGTGCTCGGCAGCCGGTTCCTGGGCGACCCGATCGCCGGCGGCATGCCCAAGTGGAAGTTCATCTCCAACCGGTTCCTCACCGGCGTCGAGAACGCGGCCTTCGGGCTGCACCTCTCCGAGTACCACACGGGCCTGCGCGCCTACTCGCGGCGCCTGCTCGAGACCATCCCGTACCGGCTCAACTCGGACGACTTCGTGTTCGACCAGGACCTGATCGCCCAGGTCGTGGCGGCGGGCGGGATGACGGTGGACGAGATCGCCGTGCCGACCCGCTACTTCGAGGAGGCGAGCTCGGTGGGCTTCCGCCGGAGCGTCGTCTACGGGCTCTCGACCCTGCGGGTGGTCGGCCGCTATCTCCTGCACCGCACCGGCCTGCGTCGGTCGGCGAAGCTGCGCCCGCGCGTCTCCGCGAGCGAGCCCGGCACGGCCTGAGCGTGCGCTTCGGCGGGGGCCTCGGGCGGGCGGCGCTGGGTGTCACGATCTCCGTCATCGCCCTGGTGCTGGTCGCCCGGTCGGTGGACGTGCCGGCGGCCTGGGAGGTGCTGCAGAGCGCGGATCCAGGCTGGGTCGCGTTGATGGTCGCCTTCATCCTCGGGGACATCCTGCTCCGGGCCGTGCGCTGGCGCGTCCTCCTCGCGCCCGTTGCGGCCGTCCCGTTCGGGGTCGTGCTCTCCTCGCTGCTGGTGGGGTACCTGGCCAACAACGTCCTGCCGGCCCGGCTGGGCGAGCTGGTCCGGGCGCACGATCTCGGCGACCGCACCGGTCTCAGCCGCTCCACGATCCTGGGCACGATCGTCATCGAGCGCGTCGTGGACACGATGGTCGTGGTGACGATCGCCGCCGTGGCGATCCTCGTGCTCTCGGTGCGCGGCATCGTCGCCTCTGCGGTGCTGGCCGGCTTCGCGCTGACGGCGCTCCTCGTGGTGGTCGGTCGCGGCAGGCATCTACGCCCACCGCCTCCCCGGCGCGGACCGTGTCCAGGCGTTCCTCGGGCGCTGGCCGCGCGTCCGCGCGGCGCTCACCCGCCTGCGGACCGGACTGGCGGTGGCCGGCGACGCGCGCGCCGTCACGGCCGCGGTGGTGATCTCGATCGCGACGTGGTCGTTCACCGTGCTCGCGTTCGCGGCGGCCGCGCAGGCGGTGGACGTGGAGCCGACAATGGGACAGGCCGCGCTGCTTGCAGCCGGCACGAACCTGGCCACGGCGATCCCGGCGGGCCCGGGGTACGTGGGCACCTTCGAGCTGGCGACCGTGACCATCGCGGCCTCGGTGGGCATCGCCCGTGCGCCGGCGCTCGCGTTCGCGGTCCTGGTGCACGTGGCGACGCTGGCGATCACGTCGGTCGGCGGCGTTGTGGTCCTGATCTTCGGCGGTCGGCGACGACGCGTGACGAAGCGCACACTGATGGAGTCGGAAGCGCCGGGTGAGGCTGGTGAGTGATGACGGTGGCGGTCCCATGACGGGGCCAACGGTCCAGCGGGCATGGCCGGGTGCGCTCGAGTGGGGCGGCGACTGGCTCGCGGACACCCAGCGCGAGCTTGGCGCACCTGGGGTTCGTGCTCCGGGACGGATCCGCGGCGGGTACCACTCCCGGACCGCGGCTCCTGGTTGCGCTCAGCGACCACCCGACGTTTGAGCACTTCGACCCCGAGCTGGTCACCTTCTGGGAGGCAAGGGGCGGCAGGGGGCGGGTGGCGACCCTGGATCGCGCCGAGCCACATCCCGAGGTGCGCCCGTGGTCCTGGGGCCCGGTCCGCGTCACGGACCGGATCCCGGTGAGCAACCAGTTCCTGGGCTTCGGCGGGACGCTGCTCGTCGATGCCCGGGACGCGACCTCCACCTATCGCCGCCTTCACCTCCCGTGCGCCGATCGTGCGCTGGGCCGGGCACTCGCAGGGCGTCGATCCGCTGGTCGACGAGATCGGGGCGTTCTTCGCCCGCCTGATGGTGCCGGTGGACTACCAGCCGGAGGCCGAGTCGCGGATCGCCGCGGCCGACCCGGAGGCCCTGTACGCGCTGTTCCTGGCCCATTCCGTCGGCCGCCTTCACCACAGCCGGCGCCTGCGGGACTCGGACCCGGGCACCGCCGGCTCGCTCGAGCACGAGGCCTACCGGGTCGCCCACGAGTCGCCGCAACACTGGGCCGAGGGCCGCGAGCTCCTCGACTGGCTGGAGCTGGGATAGCTGGAGCTGGCCGGCGGCCATTGCCCGCCCGCAGCGGAGGGCGTGGGCCGGGTCTACGGTCCGGTGAGCGAACAGGGGTGGCGCGGCAGGCCCATCTCCCTTTGGTGGATGGCCACTCCCCGAACACAAGGGAGCGTGGAGCGAAGCTCATGTCCCGTGACCGGACCGCAGCACCGCTGCACGCCTCATCGGGCGCCCGGGACACCGCAGGGCTGGGCAGATCCCGGGTCGAGTCGCCGCCACGGGCAGACCCCAGCGGCTACTTGAGCAACCCGTTCGCGGTCAGGAACGCCTTGGCCACGTCGGCGACGTCCTTCTGGTCCACCGCCACCTCGACGCCCATCTTCGTGAGCTCCTCGGTGGTCAGCTTCGCCAGCACGCCGTCCAGGAGCCCCTGGAACGCGGCCTTGTCGCCGACCTTGGCGAGGAGGTCGTCCCGGACGAGGGCCGTCATGTTCTCGGCCGGCTGCGTGTCCTTGTCGTCCTCGAGCAGCACGAACCCGAACTGGGCGATGGCCGGCTGCGTGGAGCACAGCCACCCGAAGTCGATGCCCTTGTTCTCGAGCGCCGTGGCGATCGGTGCGTCGCACGCGGCGAGCGCCTCGCGCTGCTTGGGCGGGTAGGTGATCCCGTAGGCCTCGAGCGCGCCCTTGCACAGCGGCCTGGCGTCGCATTCGGGGGGAAGACCCCACTTGAGCTGGTCCTGGACGGCGGCGAGGTCGCTCATCGTGGTCAGCCCGTACTGGTCCGCGGTGTCCTTGCGGACGACGGCGGCGTTCGTGTCCTCGCCGGGCGAGATCCCGAACACGGAGATCTTCTTGTCGGCCAGCTTCGCGGCGAGTGCCGTCCGGTTCGCCTCACCGTCGCCGGTGGGCGCGGCCTTGTCGAAGTAGCCGAGACCCGAGCCGACGTACTCGGGCGAGATGTCGATCTGGCCCTGCTCCAGGGCGGGCTGCCGCACCTCGCGGGCGCCGATGCCCAGGTTCCGGGCAACCTTGTAGCCGTCGGCCTCCAGCACCTGGGCGAACATCTCCGCCACCAGCTTGCTCTCGTAGAAGGCGTCCGAACCGACCTTCACCTCGGGCTTGCCACCCCCACCCGACGAGCAGGCGGCCACCGCCACCAGCATCGCCGCCCCGAGGGCCAGCGCGCGGGACAACCGCATTGGGTCTCCTCCAATGACATGCGTGGCGCCCGTGATGGGGCGCGACCGGAGCGTACCCCAAGCGGCGTGAACGGTCGCCAGGGCCTCAGGGCAGGCCTTGCGGCAGCGGGACCTCGGACAGGTCTCGCTAGCCCGCGCGGGTCTGTCAGCTCCGGATCGGCACGCCGCGCCAGCCGGCGCTGGACGACGGCCAGCAGCAGGTCGATCCCGACCGCGAGCACGGACACGAGGATCGCGCCGCCGATCAGCTGGCCGCTCCCGGCGAGGCCCATCGCCCGTCCGTCGAGGATGAACCGGCCGAGGCCTCCGAACCCGAGAACGGCTCCGATCGTGGCCGTCGCGATGACGTTGAGGACCGCCGTCCGGAAGCCGCCCACGATGACCGGCCCCGCGAGCGGGATCTCCACCTCGGACAGGATCTGGCGTTCGCGCAGGCCCATCCCCCGGGCGGCCTCGACCAGGTCCCGGTCGACGCCGCGCACGCCGGCGTAGGCGTTGACGAGGATCGGCGGGACCGCGAGCAGCACCATCGCCAGGAAGGTGGGGATCACGTTCAGGCCGAGGTCCCGGCTGAACGCCAGCGAGAACGGCAGGATGATGACGATGACCGCGTACGACGGGACGGCACGGCCGATGTTGGCGAGGCTGATCGCGATGTTGGCGCCGCGGCCCGTGTGCCCGATCCACAGCCCGACGGGGAGCGCGACCAGCGTGGCGGCGAGGATCGACACGCCGACCATCGCGAGATGCTCCACGAGCCGCCACGGCACCCCGGTCTGGCCCTGCCAGGTCGCGGGATCCGCGAGCCAGGCGATGGTCTCGTTCATGCCGGTGCCGCCAGCTCGGCGCGGGCCCGTGCCCAGGGCGTGGCCCGGCGCTCGATCCGGACGAACGCGAAGTCCACGACGAGCGCCAGCAGCACCGACAGCACGCCCCCGAGCACGTACTTCGTGGGGAAGAACGTCTGGAGGCCGTCGGTGATGAGCTGGCCGAGCCCGCCGTAGGTCGAGCCGAGGATCGAGACCACCGTCGCGAGCCCGATGAGGGTGACGGCGGCCAGGCGCAGGCCCGCGAACATCAGGGGCACGGCCAGCGGGATCTCGACGCGCAGCAGCCGCTCCCGCGGTGGGTAGCCCATCCCGTCGGCCGCCTCGAGCACCTCCCGGGGCACGGACTGGAAGCCCGCGACGATGTTGCGGAACAGGATCAGCAGCGTGTACGTGGTCAGCGGGATGAACGCCGTCAGCAGCGAGAACCCGAAGACCGGGACGAGCAGGGCGAACGCCGCCAGGCTGGGGATCGTGTACAGGATGCCGGTCACCGCGGTCACGGGTCCGTAGACCCATGGCTTGCGGATGGCCCAGATGGCGAGGCCGAGGCTGATGACGAACCCGATCGCGAGCGGCACCGCCGTCAGGACGATGTGCTGCCAGAGGGCCAGGGCGATGTCGTCGAGGTGGTCGACGATCCAGTCCCAGCGGATCTCCACCGCTCAGGCCCCGTCGGTACGGCCGAGCGGATCGGCAGGCCGCGGGCCGTCCATGGAGTCCGCGGTCCTCGGGCCGCCCTCACGCATCAGGCGCGTGATGTCCTCGACGCGGATCATCCCGCGCACGGCGCCGGTCCGGTCCACGACCAGGCCAGCCTGGACATCGGCGTCCAGCAGCATCGACAGCGCGTCCTTGAGGGTCGTCCTCCGGTCGAGCAGGGGGGAGGTGGACTCGACGTCGGCTGCCGAGACCTGGTCGGGAGAAACCCGGTCGCGGTGGACCCAGCCGATGGGCCGCTGCTCCGCGTCCACGATGAGGACGTGCTCGAACGGCTGCTCGTGGGCGACCCGTCGTGCGATCGCGCCGTCCGAGCCCAGCGGCGCGGTCACGATCGGCGACAGCGGCAGCTCCCCGACGCGGAACAGGCTGAGCCGCTTGAGGCCGCGATCCGTGCCCACGAACCGCGCGACGAATTCCGACGCGGGATTGGCGAGCATCTCCGCCGGCGGTCCGAACTGCGCGACGATCCCGCCGGCCTCGAACACCGCCACGACGTCGCCCATCTTGATCGCCTCGTCGATGTCGTGGGTCACGAACAGGATGGTCTTGGCGAGCCGCTCCTGGAGCCGGAGGAACTCGTTCTGGAGCCGCTCGCGGACGATGGGATCCACGGCGCCGAACGGCTCGTCCATGAGCATGATCGGCGGGTCCGCGGCCAGCGCCCGGGCCACGCCCACACGCTGCCGCTCGCCGCCCGAGAGCTGGGCCGGGTAGCGCCGCGCGTACGTCGCGGGTTCCAGGCCCACCACCGCGAGCAGCTCCTCGGCGCGGGCCGCCATGCGGGCCTTCGGCCAGCCCAGGAGCCTCGGCACCGTGACGACGTTCTCCTCGATCGTCTGGTGCGGGAACAGGCCCGTGTGCTGGATCACGTAGCCGATGCTGCGGCGGAGGTCGGTGACGTCCCGCGTCGCCGTGTCGACGCCGTCGAGGAGGACGCGACCGGAGGTTGGCTCGACCAGGCGGTTGACCATCTTGAGCGTCGTCGTCTTGCCGCAGCCTGACGGCCCGACGAGCACGCAGATCCTCCCCGCCGGGACCGTGAGCGAGAGGTCGTTGACCGCGCCGGGAGCACCGGCCCGCGCGGCCCGGGCGTCGTACGACTTGCTGACGTGGTCGAACTCGACCGTCGCGGCTCGCTGGGGCGTGGCGGGGGCGGTCATCTGGGGCACTCCTCCGGATGCGCGAAGGCTACGCGATCCGGCGTGCCGCAGGGTCCGCCCTCTCGTTGGCGCCTCCGAGACTCGATGATCGATTCGGCGCCTGCACGGGACGCCTGTGCCCGGCCGGTTCCGATGGCCCTGTCGGCCGTCGGCGGCTTGAAGGACCATGCTCCAAGCGACATGCCGTCGGCGGCCCGTCCCGTGAGCCGTGGCCCGAGGCCCGTCGTGGAGGAGCCTCCGATGCTCGACACGCGTGTGCGGATCCGCGTAGCGGCCGCACCAGCCCCGCGGATCCGGGGTCCCCGTTCCCGCCTCGAGCTGGAGCTGCGCGAGATGGCCGATGATCTGGTCGGCCTCCTGGACCGCGACGAGCTGTGTCGTGACGACGAGCAGCTGATCGCCGACGCCCTCGACGCGGCCGTGCTGGCCGCCCTGCCGGTCGTGCTCGACGTCCTGGACCGCGAGCTCACCCCGCGTCTGGAGGCCCTGCCGCTCAAGACCCGCCTCACCCTCGCGCGCGCCCGCCGCCGACGGGACTACGGGCTCGACTGACGGCGGCGGTCAGGCGTTGTCCAGCTCGCGGCTGATCGCCCGCAGGATGAAGCGCGCGGCCTCGGCGCTCTTGCCGCCCAAGCGCTGACCCTCGTCCTGGTCCAGGGCAACGGAGAGGTCGGCGAGCATCGCGGCCAGCGCGGGCGTCCTCTGCAGCGCGCCCGAATCGAACGCGGCCTCCAGCCCGGCGACCGCCGCTCGGGCGTTCTCGACTGCGTGGCCCTTCGCCTCAGTCCGCTCCCGGAACGCCACCCGTGCCGCGTCGGCGGCCGGGCCCGTGCTCGCCGTCACCGATCCCGGCCCGGTGCAGCCTCGCCACCCGCCACCGGCACCGCCGCGCCCCCGCCACCCGCAGCCGGCACCGCCGCGCCCTCGCCAACGCCCACGGGTGCGGGCGCTCTCCCGTCCGCGATCGCGCGGGCCTGCCAGCGGGCCGCTCGCCACTCCGGCTCGAGCACGCTCATGTGGATCTCATCCCACCACCGGCCGTCACGCCAGATCGCCTCGCGGGCACGACCCTCGGTCACGAAGCCGACACGCGTGTAGGACCGGATCGCCCGCTCGTTGAAGGCGAACACGGACAGCGACACGCGGTGCAACCCCAGCGACGTGAACGCGTGATCCACCATCAGCGTGGTCGCCTCGCCGCCGTAACCGCGGCCCCATGCATCGTGCTCGCCGATCGTGATGTGGAACAGCACCGATCCGTTGTCCGCGTCGAGCTGGCTGAAGGCGCACGACCCGATGAGGCGCCCCGTGTCCCGGATGTGGATGCCCATGGCCAGCGTGTCGGGTCCGAGCGCTCGCATCATGAAGAAGCGCTCGATCTCGTCGGGGCGCATCGGTCCGTCCTGGTAGCGCGTCAGACGCGAGACCTCGGGATCCTGGTACCAGCGCAGGAACTCCGGCAGGTTGTCGCGGGTATGCCGCTTGAGGATGACGGTGGTGCCGTCGATTCGATCCGGGAACCAGCGCCGGTGGAGCATCCTGCGCACCGTATACCATCCCGGCCATGCGCCGCTGGAGCGAGGTGGCCGGTCGGGTCTCGGCGACGACGAGGACGTCCGAGAAGACGGCGATCCTCGCCGACTACCTGGCCTCGCTCGCGCCGGACGAACTGCCGATCGCGGCCGTCTTCCTGACCGGTCGCCCGTTCCCCGAGGTCGACCAGCGCTCCGTCGGCATCGGCTGGTCGGGGATCACCTCCGCGGTGGTCGCCGTGGCCGGCACAGACCGTGACGCCCTCCGCCGCGCCTACGACCGCTCGTCCGATGTAGCGACCGCGGTGACCGAGGTGCTCGCTGCGGCCGGGCACGCCCCGGATCCCGGCGACGAGCCAACCCTCGTCGAGGTGCGCGAGGCGTTCGAGACGGCCGAGGCGGAGTCCGGTGCGGTGGCCAAGAGCGCCGTTCTCGAGACGCTGCTGCGGCGCGCCTCGCCGGGCACTGCCGGCGCCATCGTCAAGGTGCTCGGCGGCGACCTCCGGATCGGGTTGCGCGAGGGCCTCCTCGAGGCAGCCATTGCGCGGGCGTTCGGGCGTCCCCTCGATGCCGTCAAGCGGGCCGGGATGCTGACCGGTGACGTGGGCCGGACGGCGGTCCTCGCGCGGGACGACCGGCTGAGAGACGCGGCGATGGCCCTGTTCCACCCGCTCAAGTTCATGCTCGCCTCGCCGGCGGAGGATTCGGCCGAGATCATGGCCCGTCTCGGGCCGACGGTCTGGGTCGAGGACAAGTACGACGGGATCCGCGCCCAGCTCCACCGCTCGGGAGCCGACGTGCGGCTCTACTCGCGGGACCTCCACGACATCAGCGGCCAGTTCCCGGAGGTTGTCGCAGGGGCTCGCGACCTGCCGTGGGCCGGGATCCTGGACGGCGAGCTGCTCGCGTGGAAGGACGGCGTGGTCCTGCCGTTCCTCCAGCTCCAGGCGCGGCTGGGCCGCAAGGACCCGTCTCCGGAGATCCTCGCGGACGTCCCGGTGATCTACGTCGCGTGGGACGTCCTGGGGCTGGACCAGGACGCCGACGCGGAGGTGGAATCGCTCCTCGGCGCCACGCTGACCGAGCGCCGCCGCGCCCTGGAGGGACTGGCCCTGCCCCTCGCCGCCGACGGTGGCCGGTTTGCCTTGAGCCACCTGGTGACCGTGGGCTCGGTCGACGGCCTGGAAGAGGCGTTTGCCGAGGCTCGGGCCCGCCGGAACGAGGGGTTGATGGTCAAGGACCCGCTGAGCGAGTACTCGCCGGGGCGCCGGGGCCTGGGCTGGCTGAAGATGAAGAAGGCGCTCGCGACGCTCGACTGCGTCGTGGTTGGCGTCGAGGTGGGCCACGGGAAGCGCCATGGCGTGCTGTCGGACTACACGTTCGCCGTCCGCGACGACGTCACCGGAGGGCTGGTCACCATCGGCAAGGCCTACAGCGGCCTCACGGACGCCGAGATCGCCGACATGACCCGGTGGTTCGAGGCCCACACCATCAGCACCCACGGCCGCTACCGGGTGGTGGAGCCAACGGTGGTGGTCGAGGTGGCGTTCGACGTGATCATGCGCTCGACGCGGCACAGATCCGGCTACGCGCTGCGCTTCCCACGGATCAAGGACCTGCGACTGGACAAACCGGCGTCGGAGATCGACACGGTGGCCACCGTCGCCCGCCTCTACGAGGGCCTGCAGCACGGCCCCGAGCACCTCGTGACGGCCAGCGCACGCGCGTAGCACCCGGGACCATCGGCGGGATGACCCGTGACGGCCAAGCGCCTATGCTGCACATCGTGCCGGTGCGCCACCGACGGCGCGCCGCCGGGAGGGCGTCGCATGTTCCCCGCGTTCACCGAGATTGGCAGAGTGGAGCTCGCGCTCTACACGGACTCATTGACCATCCGCGGCTGGGTCACCACTCGCCAGCAGCGCGTCACCGACATCCTCAATCTCTCGGAGCAGCCGTTCCTCATCTTGGAGGACCTGACGGTCGAGGAGATCGGCGACCGCGGCCAGCCCATTCGCGCCGACATCGCGCAGGTCAACCTTGACTCGATCCTGTTTGCGGTGGCCGACGCGCCCGTGGAGCCGTCCGGTGAGCTGCACATCCCGAAGAAGGCCTCCGAAGCCATCGTGTCCGTCCCCCCGTACCGGATCTCCGGCACGATCCACCTGCTGCCCGGCAAGAGCTCCATCCGCGAGTCGCTGACGGAGCTGACGGGTCGCTTCATTCCGGTCACGAACGCGACCTACTGGTCGGACCGGCTGGGGGAGGGGCGCCGGACGGCGCTCCTGGTGGCGGTCAACCATCAGCGCACGCAGATTCTGGCCCACCACCTGGAGGTCGACCCGTGGGCCGGCCTGGCGGCACCCGGACCGGAGACGCCGCTCGCCGACGCTGACTGATCGTAGGGGTTCCCCCAACACCGTCGGAGGGCCTCCGGCCGGCCGCGCTACTGGTTGACCGGAAGGTCCATCCGGGCGCCCCAGTCCGCCCAACCACCGTCGTACACGGCGACGTCCTCGTGGCCGAGGAGCGTGAGCACCCAGGCGAGCTTGGCTGCCGCCAGGCCGGACTGGTCATAGCAGACCAGGCGGTGGCCGCGGGTGACGTTGGCCTTGAGCAGCAGGGCGCGGAGCTCGTCCGGGTCCCGCAGCATCTGCGAGCCGGGGAGATGTGTCGCAGCGACCGGGAGGTTCACGGCGCCCGGGATGTGACCCAGGCGTCGGACGTTGCCTTCGTAGCCGTGGTACTCGGCCGGTCCGCGAGCGTCCACCAGCTGGACGTCGGGGGCTCCGAGGAGGGTGCGGACATCCGCCGTGGTCACGTGACGGCGCCTCTGGAGCCGTGGCGTGAACGGCGACGGCTCGGCCACCTCGGCGCCACCCGCGATCGGCATGTCGCCCTCGCTCCACGCCGGGTAGCCGCCGTCCAGGACTCGCGCGGTGTCGAACCCGTAGGCGCGCAGGCTCCACCACGCACGTGCCGCGTGGTAGGAGAGGGTGTCGTCGTAGAGCACGACGGTCGTCCCGTCGGCCACGCCGGCCGCCGCCATCGCGTTCGCCATCCGCTCCGGGGAGGAGAGGAGGAGCATGGCGGCGTCCTCGGTCGGTTCCACCACCGAGGCCTGCCAGTCGACGTGGACGGCCCCTGGCACATGACCCGCGGCGTGGAGTTGAGCGGCGGTGCCGTCCGGACGCCAGCGCACGTCCACCACCCGGACATCCGGCCGGTCGAGGTTGTCGGCCAGCCAGGCGGGTGTCGCGATCAGCTCGGGACGGGCGAAGTCGGCCACGCGGCCTCCGGGGCGACGGGATTGAGCATGTCCACCGATATGATACGGGCGTGGTATCCCCCTTCATGCCTGACTCCGAGAAGATCGCCGCGATCCGGCAGATGCTGCCGGCGACCGGCGCCGGCATCTACCTGAACGCGGGCACGTGCGGTCCCCTTCCAGCCGAGACCATGCGCGCCATGGACGAGCAGGCCGCCAGCGAGCTGGCCGTGGGCCGCGCGAAGGTCGACCAGTTCGTCGCCTTCCTGGACCGGATGGCGGAGGCGCGCGCCGCGGTCGCCGCGCTCCTCGTCGCGGACCCGGACGACATCGCGCTGACCCATTCGACGACCGACGGGATCAACCTCGTCCTGTCCTCGCTGGCATGGACGCCCGGCGACCGCGTCGTGACCACCAACCACGAGCACCCCGGCGTCCTCGGACCGCTCCAGGCCCTGCGAGACCGGTACGGGGTCCAAGTGGAGTTCGTCGACATCGGTGACGGCGGCGATGACGAGCTCACGCTCGCCGGTGTCCGGCGCGCCTTGGAGCGCCCCGCCCGGGCCGTGGTCGCGAGCCACGTGCTGTGGACGACCGGTGCTGTCCTCCCGGTCGGCGCGCTCGGGACGCTCGCCCGACAGGCCGGGGCCGTGTCGCTGATCGACGGCGCCCAGTCGGCGGGGGCGATCCCCGTGGCGCTCGACGAGCTGGACGTCGATGCGTACGCGGTTCCCGGTCAGAAGTGGCTGCTGGGCCCCGAGGGCATGGGCGCGCTCTGGGTCCGCCGCGCCTTCGCGGACGCCACGATCCCGGCCATCGCCGGGTACCTCGCATACTCGTCCTTCGACAGGGACAAGGGCGGCACGCTTCGCGACGGCGCCCGCCGGTTCGAGGCGACGGGCTTCCACCGGCCGTCGGTGATCGGGCTTGCGCGCAGCGTCGGCTGGCTGACGATGTATGTCGGTTTCAACTGGGCCCTGGAGCGGGCGGCGCGCCTGGCCGCCTCCGCGTACGAGCGCCTCGCCGGGATCCCGGGTGTTCGCATGGTCACGCCGCCGGACCACGGCGGCACCCTCGTCACGTTCCGCATCGAGGGCTGGACCGCGGCCGCCGCCGTCGGGGAGCTGGGGCCGCGCGTCTTCGCGATCATCCGGGACCTGCCACCCATCGACGCCATCCGCATCTCGGTCGGGTTCTGGAACACGGAGGAGGAGCTGGAGCGCTTCGCGGCGGCGGTGGAGCTCCTGGCCGGTCACACGCCCGAGACGATCCCGCCGCGCCGGACCCTGACCGTCCTGGGGAGCGATGACCAGCCCCTCGCCTGACGACGCCGGGCTCCGATCGGCCCCTGCGACGACAGCATCCGCCGCAGCCAGCCTCGTCCGTCGCACCGATGTCGGCACCGCCCCGGCGTGGTTTCTTCGCGGTTCGCTGGCGCCAGTTCCGGCGCGCGCCACGCCCGGTGTTCCGGGCGGTCATGAGCAGCCTCACGGTGGCGATCGTGCTGGGCGTGCTGTTCCTCGCCTACGACATCGCGCTCGATCGCGGCGCCGATCTCCCCGGCGGCGACCTCCGGCTCCTGGCTCTTGCCGTGTATGTGCTGCTCGTGCTCGTGGTCGGGGCGTTCGTGACGTGGCTGGTGGTGCCGCTGCCCACCGGGGCAAACGCGACCCGCCGGACCCGCACGCCGTGGAGCCTGGCGCTCGGGCTGTTCGCCGCGGTGCCGATCGCCTACCTGGTGCTCGTGGTCCTGCACGAGATGATCAAGCCCCTGGTCGTCCGTTGACTGGGACGACGGGCGCGCTCGCGGCTATCATCGAGCCGGTTGCTCGACCAGAGGACAGCCGAGGATGACCGGGTGAACGAAGATCGCGGACTGGGCGCGATGCCGAAGCTCTACGGAGCGCCGGCGTATGCCCGGCCGCCCGCGGTTCCAGCGGCCCCGGTAGACCGCCCCGTCGATCCCGACGACCTGCCGCTCGAGAGCGAGCGGGTTGCCGAGGACCCTGGGCCGGTCGGACAGCTCGAGCCGCGGCCCTACGAAGCCGATGCGGCCGCGGAACCCGCGCCGGCCGCCGGCGAAGGCTCGACCGGGCTTCAGGCGCGGTTGTTCCGCTTGCGCATCCCTGGCCGGAGCCCGAACGGGCGGTAGGATTCACGCTGCAGCTCGACTCGTGGGGGAGTAGCTCAATCGGTTAGAGCAGCGGGCTTATATCCCGCCGGTTCCAGGTTCGAGTCCTGGCTCCCCTACCACCCAGGCGTCCGGCGCGTCCGGTCCGGGAGCGTCGGCGCGCCTTGGACGTCAGCGCGTCTGGCCGGCTGCCAGGGCACGGACCAGCTCCGCAAGGTGCTCGCGACGTGAGGGGGTAAGCCCGCGCTGCACCGGCAGCGCCTCCAGCCACGAGCCCAGCTCCGATGTCCGCACGACCGCGCACTCGGACGAACGCTCGATGGTCGGGTCGTCGGTGGCGATGACGGCATAGACGCGGACGAGGAAATCGCGGTCCTCGCCGATCAGCCAGCTCCTGACACGCTCGGCGTCACGGCTGGCTCGCTGCACGGGGTTCTCGACCGGGATCCAGCGGCCACGGCTGTCGCGAATCTCCCAGCGGGTCCCCACGTGGCGCGATACCGAAGGCGGGGGGACGTCGCCCAACACCGCGACGCCGAACGGGCCGAGCACCATCTCATGGAGGCGGCGCCCGCCGGGCAGCACGAGGTCCGTGGCCGCGAGATGGTCTGTGCCCAGTGCCTGGGCCAGGTGCGGTGTCACGCGCTTCGCGCGCGATCCGGAGAGGCCGTCCACGACCGAGACCAGTCGAGCGAAGCCCAGGATCAGGAACGCGGCCGGCACGACGATGGCGAAGCCCCAGACGAGGATGCCACCCGCGATCTCCGCGGGACTCGGGCGCCCGCTGGGAATGAAGCCCGACACGATGGGCGTGCCCAGGCACAGCCAGCCGAGGGCCACCCCCACGAGGAGCATGAGGACCGAGGCGATCAGGCTCCGCGCCACCGCGACCCGGTCCGCGACGCTGGCCGAGCTGTTGACGGCAATCACCTGCATGGCCGCATGGTCGCTGGATCCCGCACCCGTGACCCATGGCCAATTCCGGCTAGGTAGGTGGGTGCCCGTGTCCCCGTAAGGGCACCAGACCCCATCACGGCGCACCCGGGGCGGTGCGCCCAGGCACCACAATCACGGGTCGGGACGCCCGGCGGCCCCTAACGACCCCGGCGGGGTCACCCTCCGGTCCTTCCCGGACGGGGACCCCCGTACCATAGCGGGCCGCCGGGAGGACGGAGATGCTCGGTCCAGTACCCCTCGTGTGCACGAGGGCCCTGGAGGCTTGAGGCCGCTTGACGCACCCGGCGCGGCAATCGATGCGGACCCGGCGGTTCCTGGCGCTGCCCACGGCAGGCGCCGTCCTCGCCGCGCTCCTGCTCGTCGCGCTGCCGGTCCTCCCCGCGGCGGCCGCTGTCGCCAGCTCCGGTCCAGCTCTCCGAGCCCGCGGGTGACGCCTGCCAGCGGATCGACCCAGACGACGATCACGTTCGCGTACGTACCGAACACCGCACAGAGTCGCCCCGCTGGTCGTGCGCGTCCACGCCGGTAGCCGTCATTCATGACATGCAGCCGGACACCGGCAGCACCAGCTGGAGGCGTGGCGTCGTGTTCAGGTCCACGGCGAAGCTCCCGGCCGGGACGTGGACACCCTGGTTCGGGGCCCGGACGGCAACGGTGCCGACGTCAAGGTCACCGCCTCCACGTTGGTGACGGTCACGCCCTCGCCAAGACCCGCGCGAAACCCAAACCGACGCCCGAGCCGACGCCCGAGCCGACGCCCGCGCCGACGCCCGCGCCCACACCCGCGCCCACACCCGCGCCCACACCCAGACCGAAACCCAAGCCGACGCCCACGACGCCGACCGCCCACGCCCACGCGCCGACGCCCAGACCCACGTCCACACCCGCGCCGACGCCCAGACCCACGCCCGCGCCGACGCCGCGCCCACCGCCCACGCCCGACCGCCACGCGCCGACGCCCAGACCCACGTCCACCCGCGCCGACGCCCAGACCCACGTCCACACCCGCGCCGACGCCCAGACCCACGTCCACACCCGCGCCGACGCGCCAGCCCCAGGTCCACACCCGCGCCGACGCCAGACCCACGCCCACCCCCGCGCCGACCGCCAGCCGACCCAGCGCCGACCGCCCGCGCCGACCGCCACCCGCGCCGACGCCCGACGCCGACGCCCAGCCACCCAAGCGCCGACGCCCACGCCCACCCCCAAGGCACACCCAAGCCCACGCCCAGCGCCGACCGCCAAGCCCACGCCCAAGGCCACGCCCAAGCCCACCCCCAAGGCGACGGCGAAGCCCACACCCAAGGCCGACGTCGGCGCCGCGGGCGACGACCAGATCCGACGCCGGCCCCTACGGCCGGCCCGACCGCGACCAACGTGCCTGGCGGCGGGACCGGCGCGAAGCCCACGCCCAAGCCGTCCGAAGCCGTCCCGGCGGCCGATCCCTCTGAGCCCGAGGCCAGCCCCGAACCCACCGCCTCCACCGAGCCCGGCGTCGCCGTCGTGGTGCCCGGTGTCGGCGGTCAGCGGCCCGGGCGGCTCAGAGGGCTCCGGCGGGAACCCCGGCGGGTCGGACGGCGGGCGGGGCGTCGGCCCGGTCAACGATGGCGATCCGAGCCTTGCAAGGGGCCTCGGCGGACCGACGCCGGCCGACCTGGTTCACGCAGCTGCTGCCCGTCATGGTGCTGGTCGCGGGCGCGGTGGCCATGGTCGATGGCGTTCCTGGTCTTCGGGAAGCGCCGCCGCGATGGCGAGCCCACGGACACCGACGAGATCGCTTGCGGCCGAACGCGGCCATGGGCCTCGGGTACGTTCCTGCGCCGAGCCGCTGCGGCTGCGACCCCTCCCGCGCCGGCCCCGGTCCCCGTCCCACTAGCCGCAGCGCGGCGGTGGCGGCGATGCAGGCCATCGCCGCGGACCTTGGTCCGGCGCCCGAGATCGACGGTCACATGCCGCGATGGCGCCGCCCATCGCTCATGGAGGCCCGCAAGGCCGATCCGACGCGCTACATTGCCGCCGATGTCAAGCTCACGTTCGACGGTCAGGCGAGTGCCGCAGTCATGGGTCTCGAGCGTCGCCGGATCCGTTATCGCCTTGTCAGTCTCCTCGACGAGCCGGACGAGGTCCGCGGCGTGGAGATCGGCAGCCTCGACGAGGGTGACGAGGTCGTGGTCGTGGAGAAGCGCGGCACGTACCGGCGGGTCCTGTGCCCCGATGGCCGGGATGGATGGGTGCACAAGATGACCCTGGGTGACGCCGTCCTCGACGCCGCCACGGCCGACAGCTGGACGACCGGCGACGAGGCCCCGCGGACCGGGGGCTTCGAGGACGCGCTGCGCAGGCACCAGGAGTCGCCGCGCCAGTTCTTCGGCGAGGCCTGATCCGGCCCTCCCGGCAGGGCACGGCGCCGGCCCTTGCTCAGGCGCGCTTCCCGGGGAGCGGCTTCCGCAGCACCAGGATGTGCTGGTGCGCGATGTTGGGCACGAAGGACCGTGGATAGCCGTACGGCCGCAGCCGCGTCCCCGCCTGGTACCACGCGATGTCGCCCTTGGGAACCAGCCCGACACCGGATGCGCGGGCCGCGAGGTCGGACGCGGTGAACAGGTAGCGGCCCTCCTGGTAGGCATCGCGGACGATCAGCACGGCGTAGCGGCCCGGCCTGAGCACCCGGTGGACCTCGCCCAGGACCTCGCCCATCGCGTCCAGGAAGGCCGCGTAGTCGGGCAGGTTGGCGAGATCCGCGTCGAGCTCCGAGACCATCGCGTAGTCGGTGCGCCGATTCGCGTGGTCCTGGGCCAGCGGTCCGCCGGCCATCGTCATCTTGAGCTGGACGTTGTACGGCGGGTCGGTGGCCACGAAGTCCACGGACTCCGACGCCATGGCGGGCAGGAGCGTCCTGGCATCGCCCTGGCGCATGTCCAGCCCGGTCGGGTCGAAGCCACGCTCGCCACCCGGGTCCGCCGGTCCCAGGTCCGCCAGTCGCGGGCCGGCACCGTCGCGCTCGGCGAGCAGCGCCTCGACCGTCTCGCGGTAGACCTCGGCCCAGCGGGGATCAAGCTCGATGCCGATCGCCCGCCGCGGACCCCTGGCGATGGCCGCGCCAAGCAGGGTCCCTCCCACGCCCGCGAAGGGGTCCAGCACGAGCTCGCCGGTCCTCGTGAAGAACTCGATGAGCCGAGCCATGAGCCGCGGCGGCTTGTTGGCGCCGTGGGCCTTGCGCCGCTGGTGACCGAGCTCCGAGGGGTAGGCCGTGGTCCACACCGACTTCGTGAAGTAGAGCCATTCCTCGCCCGACAGCTCGTTCAGGTCGTTCGAGGGGTGGGGCGGGCGACGCGGCTGCACTCCGGCAGGGTAGCGGGCGGTCGCCACCCAAGGGTCCCTACAATGCATTGATGTCCGGAAGGGTGCTCAGTCGGCGATTCGTCGGGCGCGAAGCGGAGCTGGCGCGAGTCGCGGATGCGCTCGCGACGGCAGCCGGCGGCGCGGCCACGACCGTGATCGTCTCGGGGAGCGCCGGCATGGGCGTCAGCCGCTTCATCGATGAGGCGCTGAACCGGGCGGCCGCCACCACGGAGCCGCCCCTGGTCCTGCGTGGCCGCGCCTACGGCCCGGCCGACCCGCCGTGGGCGTCGGTGCTCGCGGCGCTGGAGCCGGTGCTCGTCACGCGTCCGGAGGCCGAGCTGGTGGCCCTGCTGCGGCGCGACGCCGGCCCGATCCTCCGCGAGCTGCCTGCCCTGGCCGGCCTCGCGGAAGGCGTCGTGGGTTCTCGTTCCAGCGCGCTCGCGGATCCCGAGCGCCGGCAGCCCCGGGCGCTGGAGGCGCTGCTGCGCTGGCTGGGCCGTCTCTCGGGCGAGCGCCCGGTGGTGCTGGCCCTCGAGGACCTCCACGTCGCCGACGCCGCGACCCGGGCCTTCGCGACGTTCGTCGCCCGGATCGCCCGTGAGGAGCGGATCGCGCTGCTGCTCTCGTACCAGCCCGATCGCCTGACGCGCGAGCACCCGCTCCGCGAGAACCTGGCGGTCATCGGCGCGGGCCTCCGGCCACCCGTCCGCGTGGAGCTGGGACCCTTCGCGCGCCGCGAGATCGCCGGGCTCATCGAGGGGATCGAGGGCGAGCGGCCGTCGGCCTCCATCGTCGTCCTGGTGGCAGAGCGGTCCGGCGGCTCCCCGCTGGTCGTCGAGGAGCTGGTTGCCGCTCGCCGCGAGCTCCGGAACGCGACCCTCACCGGGACCTTCGCGGACCTCGTCGCCGCGCGGCTGACGCGCCGCTCGCCCGAGTGCCGCCGCCTCCTCCGCCTGCTCGCCCCCGCCGAGCGACCGATGACCACGGCAGAGCTGGCCGTCGCGGCGGCCGCGTTCGAGGCGAGCGCCGCAGGCGGCCTCCCGCCCCGCTCGACCTCGCAGCCGAGGCGGGGCACCGACCTGCTCGACGGCGACCTCACCGCCGGCCTGGAGGAGGCCATCGAGCACGGGTTCGTGCGGCGCGATGGGGACGATCGACTCGTCGTCCGCCACGAGCTGGTGGCGAGGGCGGTGGTGGTCGACCTGCTGCCCCCGCAGCGCCCGCGGCACCAGGAGGCCCTCGCCCACGCGTTCGCCGACACGCCGGCCATCGCCGCCGCATTCTGGCGCGGAGCCCACCGCCTGCACGAGGCACGCGACGCCGCGATCGAGGCCGGCCGGCTCGCGATGCGCCTCGAGGCGCCCGAGGACGCGCTCGCCGTCCTCGAGCTGGGCCTCGACATCCCGGCCCGCGCCCCGGCCGCCGACGCACCGGCAGCCGACACGATCGCCGGTGCCACGGACGTGGCGCTCGCCCAGCTCGCCGCCGAGGCCGCCTATGCGGCGATGCGCCCGATGCGCGCCGTCGCCTATGCGGAGAGCGCGCTGGCCATGCTCGGCGAACGCAGGGACCGCCTGCAGCATGCCGTCCTGGAGGCCCGTCTCGGCCGGTACCGCATGGCGGCGGGTGATGCGGCGGGCGCCACGACGGCCCTCCGGCGGGCTGCGGACATGGCGCCGCCGGCGGCATCCGTGGAGCGCGCCCGGATCCTGGCACTGCTGGCCCAGGAACGGATGATCGCCGGCGCGTTCCGGGATGCGGAGCGGGCTGCCAACGAGGCACTCGAGGTGACCCGGGCCGTCGGCCCCGAGGCAGAGCCCGAGGCGATCCACGTGCTGACGACCCTCGCCGTGGTCCAGGGCTGGGGCGACGCCCCGGAGTCGGCGCTCCCGCTCCTGCGCGAGGCCGTGGAGCGCGCCCGGGCGGCGGGACTGGTGGAGGAGTGGTGGCGGGCGGTCGCCAACCAGGCCGTCGTGCTGGAGCTCCTGGGCCGCCCCGCAGAGGCCGTCGACGTGACGTTCGCGGGCATGGCCGAGGCCCGTGACCTGGATCTCGACGCGGTGTACGGCAACCTCCTGGGCGGCAACGTGGCCGGCATCCTCGTGGATGTCGGGCGGTGGCCCGAGGCGCGCGAGCTGAGCCTGCGTGCCCTGGACTGGAGCCCGGCCGGCATCCCATTCGTCAACGCGATCCTCAACCTGGTGCTGGTCGAGATCGAGTCCGAGGCGGGCGAGGAGGCGGGCCGCCTCCTCGGCCGGATCCTCGTGGAGCTCGAGACCGGCGGTGACAACCAGTTCGCCATCCCCGCCTACCAGGCCACGGCGTCGTACGCGATGTGGTCCGGCGACCTGGCCGACGCTCGCCGTGCTGCCGAGCGGGGCTGGGCCCGCCTGCGAGGGACGGAGGACTGGGCCCTCGTGGCCCGCATGGCCGCGACCGCGCTGGAGGTGGAGTCGGCGATCGTGGTGGAGGCCCTCGAGCGGCGCCGGATCGGCGACGTGGCGGCCTCGCGCGAGCGAGCCTCGCGCATCCTCGCCGAGGCCGAGGCGGCCGTCGCCCGCGCTCGCTCGGATGGCGGCCCGGGAACGAGCGAGCCGGAGGCGAGCCTGGCGACCGCGCGCGCCTACCACGCGCGGCTCATGGGCAGGGACGATCCCGCCCGGTGGGCAGACCTTGCCGGGCGCTGGCACGCGATCGGCGATCCGTACCGGGAGGCACGGGCCCGCTGGCGACAGGCCGAGGCCACCATGGGTGGCGCCATCGCCGGGCCTGGGGGCGCGCGTGACCGCACGGACGCCCGCCTCGTGCGCGCCGACGCCCGCGAGCCGCTGATCGCCGCCGTGAACCTGGCCATGGACCTCCGCGCCCGGCCGCTCCTGCGCCGGCTGCGGGAGCTCGCGGGTCGTGCGCTCATCGCCCTCCCGCCGGAGGTGGACGAGCTCCTCGCCCAGCCGGCCCCGCCGTCGATCAGTCAGCGTGCCCAGGTGAATCCGGGCTCCGTCGGGGACATCAGCCTCGCCGCCGAGCCGGCACCTTCCTCGAGGCCTGCCGGTGGCCCGGACACCTTCGGCCTGTCCAAGCGCGAGCTCGAGGTCCTGGCGCTGATTGCCCAGGGCCGGACCAACCGGGAGATCGGCGACCGGCTGTTCATCAGCCAGAAGACCGTCGGGGTGCATGTGGGGAACATCCTCGCCAAGCTCGGCGTGTCCGGGCGCGTCGAGGCGGCGGCCGTGTCGATCCGCCTCGGTCTCGAGTCCGGTGGCGGCGCATCCCGAACCCCGTGAGGCCGCCGCCAGACCCGTCCGCGGCGCGTCCGGCGCTCATTGGGTAGATTCTGAGCCTTCCACGCCTGCCCCACCTCGAGGTCTCCATGCGCCGCCCCCTGGTCGTCCTGACGATCGCCCTCGCCGCTCTCCTGTCCGCCTGCACGTCAACGGCCGCGCCGGGCTGGACCTACGCCCCGCCCACGGAGGCGCCGGCCTCCCAGCCAGCGCCGTCGGGCGACGCGTCGGCTGCGCCTGTCGGCCGAGGCTCCCGGCTCCGACAATGGTGGCGCGGGTGGCGACGTCGTCGAGGTGTCGGCGCTGATGATCCAGTTCGAGCAGAAGGAGCTCAGCGCGCCGGCGGACAAGGCCTTCGTGATCCGCTTCGACAACAAGGACGCGGGTACCCCGCACAACGTCGAGATCAAGGACGCGAACGGCCAGAGCGTCTTCAAGGGCGAGATCTTCAACGGCGTGGCCGTCAAGGACTACGCCGTGCCGGCCCTGGCCGCGGGCACCTACCAGTTCATCTGCACCGTGCACCCGAACATGGTCGGCACGCTCAAGGTCGGCGGCTGAGCACGGACCCCGCGCGGTGACCGCCCGGGTCGACGAGGTCTGCTACCGCGACGCGTATGCCCGCTCTGCCGAGGCGCGTGTCCTCGAGGTTGCCGCGGGTGACGGGCCGCCGCTCGTCGTCCTGGACACGACCGGGCTCTACCCCGGCGGCGGTGGGCAGCCGTCCGACCGCGGCCTGATCCTCCGCGCTGCGGACGGCCGTGCATGGACCGTCAAGGCAGCCCGTCGGATCGGTGGCGAGATCGTCCACGAGCTGGAGCCGATCCGACGCGCTACATTGCCGCCGATGTCAAGCTCACGTTCGACGGTCAGGCGAGTGCCGCAGTCATGGGTCTCGAGCGTCGCCGGATCCGTTATCGCCTTGTCAGTCTCCTCGACGAGCCGGACGAGGTCCGCGGCGTGGAGATCGGCAGCCTCGACGAGGGTGACGAGGTCGTGGTGGTGGAGAAGCGCGGCACCTACCGGCGGGTCCTGTGCCCCGATGGCCGGGATGGATGGGTGCACAAGATGACCCTGGGCGACGTCGTCCTCGACTCCGCCACGGCCGACAGCTGGACGTCCGGCGACGAGGCCCCGCTGGCCGGGGGTTTCGAGGACGCGCTGCGCAGGTACCAGGAGTCGCCGCGCCAGTTCTTCGGCGAGGCCTGATCCGGCCCTCCCGGCAGGGCACGGCGCCGGCCCTTGCTCAGGCGCGCTTCCCGGGGAGCGGCTTCCGCAGCACCAGGATGTGCTGGTGCGCGATGTTGGGCACGAAGGACCGTGGGTAGCCGTACGGCCGCAGCCGCGTCCCCGCCTGGTACCACGCGATATCGCCCTTGGGAACCAGCCCGACACCGGACGCGCGGGCCGCGAGGTCGGACGCCGTGAACACGTAGCGGCCCTCCTGGTAGGCATCCCGGACGATCAGCGCGGCGTAACGGCCCGGCCTGAGCACCCGGTGGACCTCGCCCAGGACTTCGCCCATCGCGTCCAGGAAGGCCGCGTAGTCGGGCAGATTGGCGAGGTCCGCGCCAAGGTCCGAGACCATCGCGTAGTCCGTGCGCCGATTCGCGTGGTCCTGGGCCAGCGGTCCGCCGGCCATGGTTATCTTGAGCTGGACGTTGTACGGCGGGTCGGTGGCCACGAAGTCCACGGACTCCGACGCCATGGCGGGCAGAAGCGTCCGGGCATCGCCCTGGCGCATGTCCAGCCCGGTCGGGTCGAAGCCACGCTCGCCACCCGGGTCCGCCGGTCCCAGGTCCGCCAGTCGCGGGCCGGCACCGTCGTGCTCGGCGAGCAGCGCCTCGACCGTCTCGCGGTAGACCTCGGCCCAGCGGGGATCAAGCTCGATGCCGATCGCCCGCCGCGGACCCCTGGCGATGGCCGCGCCCAGCAGGGTCCCTCCCACGCCCGCGAAGGGGTCCAGCACGAGCTCGCCGGTCCTCGTGAAGAACTCGATGAGCCGGGCCATGAGCCGCGGCGGCTTGTTGGCGCCGTGGGCCTTGCGCCGCTGGTGACCGAGCTCCGAGGGGTAGGCCGTGGTCCACACCGACTTCGTGAAGTAGAGCCATTCCTCGCCCGACAGCTCGTTCAGGTCGTTCGAGGGGTGGGGCGGGCGACGCGGCTGCACTCCGGCAGGGTAGCGGGCGGTCGCCACCCAAGGGTCCCTACAATGCATTGATGTCCGGAAGGGTGCTCAGCCGGCGATTCGTCGGGCGCGAAGCGGAGCTGGCGCGAGTCGCGGATGCGCTCGCGACGGCAGCCGGCGGCGCGGCCACGACCGTGATCGTCTCGGGGAGCGCCGGCATGGGCGTCAGCCGCTTCATCGACGAGGCGCTGAACCGGGCGGCCGCCACCCCGGAGCCGCCCCTGGTCCTCCGGGGCCGCGCCTACGGCCCGGCCGACCCGCCGTGGGCGTCGGTGCTCGCGGCGCTGGAGCCGGTGCTCGTCACGCGTCCGGAGGCCGAGCTGGTGGCCCTGCTGCGGCGCGACGCCGGCCCGATCCTCCGCGAGCTGCCTGCCCTGGCCGGCCTCGCGGAAGGCGTCGTGGGTTCTCGTTCCAGCGCGCTCGCGGATCCCGAGCGCCGGCAGCCCCGGGCGCTGGAGGCGCTGCTGCGCTGGCTGGGTCGCCTCTCGGGCGAGCGCCCGGTGGTGCTGGCCCTCGAGGACCTCCACGTCGCCGACGCCGCGACCCGGGCCTTCGCCACGTTCGTTGCCCGGATCGCCCGTGAGGAGCGGATCGCGCTGCTGCTCTCGTACCAGCCCGATCGCCTGACGCGCGAGCACCCGCTCCGCGAGAACCTGGCGGTCATCGGCGCGGGCCTCCGGCCACCCGTCCGCGTGGAGCTGGGACCCTTCGCGCGCCGCGAGATCGCCGGGCTCATCGAGGGCATCGAGGGCGAGCGGCCGTCGGCCTCCATCGTCGTCCTGGTGGCAGAGCGGTCCGGCGGCTCCCCGCTGGTCGTCGAGGAGCTGGTTGCCGCTCGCCGCGAGCTCCGGAACGCGACCCTCACCGGGACCTTCGCGGACCTCGTCGCCGCGCGGCTGACGCGCCGCTCGCCCGAGTGCCGCCGCCTCCTCCGCCTGCTCGCCCCCGCCGAGCGACCGATGACCACGGCAGAGCTGGCCGTCGCGGCGGCCGCGTTCGAGGCGAGCGCCGCAGGCGGCCTCCCGCCCCGCTCGACCTCGCAGCCGAGGCGGGGCACCGACCTGCTCGACGGCGACCTGACCGCCGGCCTGGAGGAGGCCATCGAGCACGGGTTCGTGCGGCGCGATGGGGACGATCGACTCGTCGTCCGCCACGAGCTGGTGGCGAGGGCGGTGGTGGTCGACCTGCTGCCCCCGCAGCGCCCGCGGCACCAGGAGGCCCTCGCCCACGCGTTCGCCGACACGCCGGCCATCGCCGCCGCATTCTGGCGCGGAGCCCATCGCCTGGACGAGGCGCGCGACGCCGCGATCGCGGCCGGCCGGCTCGCGATGCGCCTCGAGGCGCCCGAGGACGCGCTCGCCGTCCTGGAGCTGGGTCTCGACATCCCGGCCCGCACCCCGGCCACCGACGCACCGGCATCCGACCCGATCGCCGGTGCCACGGACGTGGCGCTCGCCCAGCTCGCCGCCGAGGCCGCCTATGCGGCGATGCGCCCGATGCGCGCCGTCGCCTATGCGGAGAGCGCGCTGGCCATGCTCGGCGAACGCAGGGACCGCCTGCAGCATGCCGTCCTGGAGGCCCGTCTCGGCCGGTACCGCATGGCGGCGGGTGATGCGGCGGGCGCCACGACGGCCCTCCGGCGGGCTGCGGACATGGCGCCGCCGGCGGCATCCGTGGAGCGCGCCCGGATCCTGGCACTGCTGGCCCAGGAACGGATGATCGCCGGCGCGTTCCGGGATGCGGAGCGGGCTGCCAACGAGGCGCTCGAGGTGACCCGGGCCGTCGGCCCCGAGGCAGAGCCCGAGGCGATCCACGTGCTGACGACCCTCGCCGTGGTCCAGGGCTGGGGCGACGCCCCGGAGTCGGCGCTCCCGCTCCTGCGCGAGGCCGTGGAGCGCGCCCGGGCGGCGGGATTGGTGGAGGAGTGGTGGCGGGCGGTCGCCAACCAGGCTGTCGTGCTGGAGCTCCTGGGCCGCCCCGCCGAGGCCGTCGACGTGACGTTCGCGGGCATGGCCGAGGCCCGTGACCTGGATCTCGACGCGGTGTACGGCAACCTCCTGGGCGGCAACGTGGCCGGCATCCTCGTGGATGTCGGGCGGTGGCCCGAGGCGCGCGAGCTGAGCCTGCGTGCCCTGGACTGGAGCCCGGCCGGCATCCCATTCGTCAACGCGATCCTCAACCTGGTGCTGGTCGAGATCGAGTCCGAGGCGGGCGAGGAGGCGGGCCGCCTCCTCGGCCGGATCCTCGTGGAGCTCGAGACCGGCGGTGACAACCAGTTCGCCATTCCCGCGTACCAGGCCACGGCGTCGTACGCGATGTGGTCCGGCGACCTGGCCGACGCTCGCCGTGCTGCCGAGCGGGGCTGGGCCCGCCTGCGAGGGACGGAGGACTGGGCCCTCGTGGCCCGCATGGCCGCGACCGCGATGGAGGTGGAGTCGGCGATCGTGGTGGAGGCCCTCGAGCGGCGCAGGATCGGCGACGTGGCGGCGTCGCGCGAACGAGCCTCGCGCATCCTCGTCGAGGCCGAGGCGGCCGTCGCCCGCGCTCGCTCGGATGGCGGCCCGGGAACAAGCGAGCCGGAGGCGAGCCTGGCGACCGCGCGCGCCTACCACGCGCGGCTCATGGGCAGGGACGATCCCGCCCGGTGGGCAGACCTTGCCGGGCGCTGGCACGCGATCGGCGATCCGTACCGGGAGGCACGGGCCCGCTGGCGACAGGCCGAGGCCACCATGGGTGGCGCCATCGCCGGGCCTGGGGGCGCGCGTGACCGCACGGACGCCCGCCTCGTGCGCGCCGACGCCCGCGAGCCGCTGATCGCCGCCGTGAACCTGGCCATGGACCTCCGCGCCCGGCCGCTCCTGCGCCGGCTGCGGGAGCTCGCGGGTCGTGCGCTCATCGCCCTCCCGCCGGAGGTGGACGAGCTCCTCGCCCAGCCGGCCCCGCCGTCGATCAGTCAGCGTGCCCAGGTCAATCCGGGCTCCGTCGGGGACATCAGCCTCGCGGCCGAGCCGGCACCTTCCTCGAGGCCTGCCGGTGGCCCGGACACCTTCGGCCTGTCCAAGCGCGAGCTCGAGGTCCTGGCGCTGATTGCCCAGGGCCGGACCAACCGGGAGATCGGCGACCGGCTGTTCATCAGCCAGAAGACCGTCGGGGTGCATGTCGGGAACATCCTCGCCAAGCTGGGCGTGTCCGGGCGCGTCGAGGCTGCGGCCGTGTCGATCCGCCTCGGTCTCGAGTCCGGTGGCGGCGCATCCCGAACCTCCTGAGACCGCCGCCGGACCCGTCCGCGGCGCGTCCGGCGCTCATTGGGTAGATTCTGAGCCTTCCACGCCTGCCCCACCTCGAGGTCTCCATGCGCCGCCCCCTGGTCGTCCTGACGATCGCCCTCGCCGCTCTCCTCTCCGCCTGCACGTCAACGGCCGCGCCGGGCTGGACCTACGCCCCGCCCACGGAGGCGCCGGCCTCCCAGCCAGCGCCGTCGGGCGACGCGTCGGCTGCGCCTTCGGCCGAGGCCCCCTCCGACAATGGCGGCTCGGGTGGCGACGTCGTCGAGGTGTCGGCGCTGATGATCCAGTTCGAGCAGAAGGAGCTCAGCGCGCCGGCGGACAAGGACTTCGTGATCCGGTTCGACAACAAGGACGCGGGGACCCCGCACAACGTCGAGATCAAGGACGCGAGCGGCCAGAGCGTGTTCAAGGGCGAGATCTTCAACGGCGTGGCCGTCAAGGACTACGCCGTGCCGGCCCTGGCCGCAGGGCACCTACCAGTTCATCTGCACCGTGCACCCGAACATGGTCGGCACGCTCAAGGTCGGCGGCTGAGCACGGGCCCCGCCCGGTGACCGCCAGGGTCGACGAGGTCTGCTACCGCGACGCGTATGCCCGCTCTGCCGAGGCGCGGGTCCTCGAGGTTGCCGCGGGTGACGGGCCGCCGCTCGTCGTCCTGGACACGACCGGGTTCTACCCCGGCGGCGGCGGGCAGCCGTCGGACCGCGGCCTGATCCTCCGCGCCGCGGACGGCCGTGCATGGACCGTCAAGGCAGCCCGTCGGATCGGTGGCGAGATCGTCCACGAGCTGGAGCCGTCCGATGATGGGGAGCTGCCCGCGGCCGGCGACCTCGTGCGGGTGGACGTGGAGTGGGCCCGTCGCTACGCCCTGATGCGCACCCACACGGCCCTCCACACCCTGTGCGGCGTGGTCTGGCGTGACTACGGCGCCCTCGTCACCGGCGGCAACATGGAGCCCGGGACCGGGCGCATGGACTTCGAGTTCGAGACGATGTCCGGGGACCTCGTGGGCGAGATCGAGGCCAAGGTCAACGAGGAGCTGCGGCTCGCGCGAGACGTGCGCGTCCAAGTGCTGCCGCGCGACGAGGCGTTCGCCATCCCGGATCTCATCCGGACCAAGGTCAACCTCCTGCCGCGAGGGCATCGAGCAGATCCGCACGATCGAGATCGTCGGGCCTGGACCTGCAGGCCGACGGCGGGACCCACGTGGCGAACACCCGTGAGGTCGGCGGGATCCGCGTCACCGGCTACGAGTCCAAGGGCCGCATCAACAAGCGGATCCGCCTCGCGCTGACCGACACCAAGGGATAGGCCAGGCGGGCGCGCCGCCTACCAGTCCCCGTCCGCCACGCGGCAGTCGGAGGGTTCGTGCGGGAGCAGCCAGCGGGTGGCTACCACCAGCTCGCCCTTGCCGCGCTCCCAGCGGTACACGTTCGTGACGTAGGCGTCGTCCGGCGGCCGCTCCATGCCCACCGCCGCCTCGGCGGCCACCAGGCGCTCGAACTCCCTCGGACCGATCACGAGGCACCGCTCGCCCTGCGGATCGCCGCCCGGGCGCGTCGTCCCAACCTGGTCAATCCGGCCAGCGAGCGGCCACGGCACCGCGTCCGCGTCGGGGGCGGCAGGGACGTTCTCCGACGTGTCGCGCTCGGGACCGATCACGAGCAGGAACCGGTCCGGCCGATAGGGCGCCCAGGCGTCGGACCAGAGGTCGGGCGGGACCCACGTGTCCACATGCTTGAGGTCGGCAGAGAGCTGCTCCAGGGCGAGCATCTCGTCCGGGATCACCCAGCTCTCCCGGTCTCCGGCCAGCTCCGCCACGACGTCGGACTCAACGGCGACGATCGTGTCGTCGCGTTCCACGGCGAACCGGTGGGGGGTGTGCTCGTGCAGGTCGGGGGGCGCGCCGGGAGCTGGCACGGCGCGATAGGACGCGGAGCCTGCGGCCAGTGGACTCTCTGCGAGGCGCCCCTTGACCCACCCAATGCCCTCGAGCGAGAGGTGTCGCGCGCGGATGACGCCGTCGCCGCCGCCGTCGGTGAGCACGAGCCCGTCGTCGAAGACCATCGTGCCCATCGAGTAGATGCACATGAGGCAGGTCCACGAGCGAACGAGCAGGCGGGACGTCGGCAGGAGGGGAGACGAGCTGGCTGGCGGGCTCGACGCCGCTACCGATGCCCCAGGGAGCGGCGATCCAGCCGGGGGCTGCGCGGCACAGCCCGGAAGGATGAGCACGACCGCCGGGAGTAGAACCTTCAGCCAGCGGGCGCGGTGAAGGAGCGCGACCCTGGATGCAGGACGCCGGTAGTGCCGAGACGCACGCTGCATGGAGAGGCCCTCCGGCAGGACGAGCGTCCGTGAGACGCGGGAGGGGACGTCGTCGTTGCGCCCCGCCCCCACCCCCGATCAGGGGTTCGGAATCTCGAGCGAGTCGACCGGGACATAGGGGCCGCCCTCGCCGGAGTACCACACCGTCCCATCCGACGTGGTGCGCAGGCCGGCCCCACCCGTACCCGTGACGTCTGTCCACGTCCCGGCCATGAACCTGGCCAGCGCCTGGTTCCACTGCATCCAGAGCGTGCCGTCGGCCGTGTAGGCGAGCGACGCCCAATCCGTACTGCCCGCGACATCGCGCAGGGTGGTCCACGACGATCCGTCCCAGTGCATGATCCACGTCCGCAGCCCGCCGTCCGCGCGGGAGACGAGCACGGCTGCGACGCCGCCCCCAGGGTCCGCCGCGAGGGCCAGCACCTGGGACCCAACGCCCGGCAGCGGCGTGAGCTCCTCACACCGGCCCGGGGTGCGGCGCACGATCGTCGCCGGCGTCATCCACGTCGTCCGGCCGCTCCACACCGTGCCGTCGGCCGCGACGCTCACCACGCCGCCCCCGACCTCGCACTCGGTGACGGCGGCCATCCAGCCGGGCTGGATCCTGCGCAGGTACTGCAGCCCGGGCTGCGTGTCCATCCCGAACCAGATCGTGCCGTCGGGGCCGGCGGCGATCCCGGCGGTGTCGCCCGTCCGGACCCTGGTCCACTCCTCCCCGGTGCCGGCCCAGATGCCTCGCCGGGTCGCCACAGCGAGCCGCCCATCCGGCAGCTGGATGAAGCTCCCCGGATAGCCCACGTCGGCTGCATCCGGTTCCACGACGAAGGGGCCGGTCCACCCGCCCGGAGTCCCGTGCCAGGCCACCAGCGCCTTGCCGCTGCCGGGCCCGACGAGCCACTGCTCACCCTTGGCGACCGGCATCACGGCGGCACCGCCGTCGAAGTTCGTCGGGTTGGTCTCGTAGTGCGGCACGGGCACGTCGTTGGGGTCACCCAGCCGCACTCGGTCGACGATGGCATCGTCCCGCACATACCAGACCGTGCCGTCGACACCGACCGAGATCGGTGCCTGGACCAGCGCCCCGGTGATCGCCTGCCATGACCCGTCGGTGTACCGGTGAAGCCTTTCCCCGAACGTGGCCCAAAGGGCGCCGTCGGGGGTGTACGCGAGGGACCCGAAGCCGGCCGGGACGAGGTCTTCGCCTGCGCGCAGCTCAGTCCAGCGGCCCTCGCGCCACTCGACGATGCGCCCGCTGGTCGGCAGGTCGCCGGCGAAGGGATCCACGACGAGCACGGCGGCCGCGCCCGTCGGCGAGGCGGCGAGGCCCATGACCTCGTAGCCGTCGCGGACAGGGAACAGCTCCTCGCAGTCACCGTCCGTCGCCCGGGCCACGCCGCCGGTTGCCGTGTATGTGATCCCGGCGGTCCAGACCGAGCCATCGGCCGCGATCACCACGTCTTTGCCGCCGGCCTGGCAGCCCGACCATTCCTGCTGCCAGCCCGCGCCGGTCTCGCGCAGCGCCCTGAGCCTGCTCGCCCCGACGTCGCCAGGTCCGCTGACCCAGAGGCGGCCGTCGGGCGCCATCGCGACGTCGGACGCCGCGCCCTCCCAGACCCGTGTCCAGGACTCGCCGCCGCCGACCCAGACCCCGGTATCCAGGGCGATGGCCAGCCGGCCGTCGCCCATGTCCGCGATGCTATTGATGGCGGCCTGCATCCGGGGGTCGACGCCGGTCGGACCGGTCCAGCCGGCCGACGTGCGGCCCCAGAGCCCGGAGCCCCTGGCGCCAAAGGACTTGGCCGCCCACGCCCGCTCGGAGTCGACACCCAGCAGGCGGAACCCGGCACCGTTGGCGGCGCCATCGGCCTTCAGCTGGGGCACCGGGGATGCCGACGGTGCCGGCGTCTGGGCCGGCGACGGCTCGGCCTGGGCTCCGTCCGGCCGCAACCGCTCGATCTCGCCGCCGTCGCCCTCCGCGTCCTTGGCGACGAACCACACCGTGCCGTCCGGTGCGACGGAGACCGCTGCGGGAACCGCGTCCCGGATCGGGGTCCCGGTCGTGCCGTCGTAGCGCCACAGCTTGTCGTCGAATGCGACCCACAGCGATCCGTCCGGCGCGTACGAGAGGGCGTTCCAGGCGTTGTTCCTGAAGGTCTCGCCCTGGCGCAACGTCGTCCACTGCCCGTTGTCCCAGACTGCAAGCCTGCCCCCGGTCCACAGGTCGTTCACCACGGTGTTGTCCATGACCTGCACCGCGACGCGTCCCTGGCCGTCGGCGGTAATGCCCACCACGTCGTGCTTGCGATCGTCGCCGTAGGGGAACAGCTGCGTGCAGGCGCCTCCGTCGAGGCGGGCGACGCCGGATGTACCGGAATAGTCGATGCCGGCCGTCCAGACGGAGCCGTCGGCCGCCGAAGCAGCCAGGAGGCCGCCGGCGGGGCAGCCGGCGTGCCACTCGTTGCGCCACGTGCCGTCCACCTCGCGGAACGACCGAAGCCCTGAGCTGGTCCCGGCGATGCCGGGAGCCCAGATCGTCCCCGCAGCGTCCACCGCGACGCCGTTTGTGAGCTCACCGGACTGATCGTTGCTCCGCCAGATCTGCGTCCAGCCGGCCTCGCTGCCCACGTAGATGCCCGAGTGGGCGGCGACCACGATGCGACCGTCAGCAATACGGTCGAGACCGCGGACGCCGTCGGCGGTGTCCTCATTGACTGACATCGGGCCGGACCAGCCGACGGCTGTCCGGTGCCAGAGCTGGTTGCCGTAGGCCGCCCACGCCTCGTCTGCGCTCAGCCCGACGATCTCGGTCACGGCGGGGGACCCCACCCACAGTCGCTGCGGCAGTGGTGACGACGTGGGCGATGGAGCCGGGGGCAGGAGCATCTCGCCCTCGAGCGGGTTCCGGCCGCCGCCTGCGAGCAGCAGCGTCCCCAGGAGGACCAGCAGCGTTGCCGCTCCGAGGGCAACCCAGGCGAGCCGGCGGGACTGCCCCAGGACCGGGAACCCGAGGGTCCGGCGCTGCGGAGTCCGGGCGACGTCTGCCGTGACCTGGGCGAGCAGCCCGGCCGGCGCGACCACGTGCGGGTCAGGGGCCAGGGCATCGCGGATGAGCGAGTCGGTGAGGACGAGACGCTTCATGACTGCACCTCATCGAGCGCCCGCTGGAGGGCGGCCCGGGCGGCGTGCAGCCGCCATTTCACGGTTCCGGATGGGATCCCGAGCACCTTCGCGATCTCCGCGACCGGGCGGTCCTGGACGTGGTGGAGGACGAGGATCGAGCGCTGGTCGCAATCGAGGTGCTCCATCGCCCTGCGGACGAGGTCGGCATCGGCCACGTGCTCGTCGGGCGGCGGGTCGGACGCCGCGGCGGTGACGAAGTCGGCGGGCTCGGCCACGTCGATCTCGCGGAGGCGGACCACGCGGTGGTGGCGGAGCTGCATCCGGCAGGCGTTGACGACGATCCGCTCCAGCCAGGCGTCGAAGCTCGCGGTGTCCCGGAGGCCGGGCAGCTCGCGCCAGGCCCCGAGGTAGGCGTCCTGGACCGCGTCGCGCGCGTTCGGCTCGGAGCGGAGGATGGCCAGCGCCAGACGGTAGGAGTGATCGATGTGCGACCTGGCCAGGGCGTCGAAGGCCGCGGCGTCACCACGCCGGGCACGCGCGACGAGCTCCTCGCTCGCGGCGGCCGGCAGGGACCGCGCGGCCGACGCATCGATCACGTCCCGCTCCCAGCCTGCGACCTCGCCTTCGCGGAGCATCTCGCGTTGCACCTGCTTCGTCATGGGCCGTTGGGCTTGCTGCCCTACGACCCATCTGATGCGCGAGGACCGGCTTCGGTTGGTGGCGGTTTGGGACGCCTGCCCGGCGGAATGGCTCTTGGCCGTGACCGTGTGGGGCGAGAGACTGCGCCACGGGCGTCCCGGGAGGCAGACGATGACCGGAGACGGTGCGGGATCCGACGGGAGCAGCGAGATGGACCGCGAGGTCGAACGGCTGAGCAGCGACCTGCTGGAGGGCCGAGTGCCGAGCGCGGAAGCGCCGATGCCGTCCGCCCGACCCGCGACGCCGGCGTCTCCCGACCAGGAGGCGCTGGACAGGATTCTGACGGGCGTTACCAGACCCGCCGATGAGTTCGGTCCGGTGGCATCGGAGCTCGCCACGGACGCGTCCGTTGCGGTCGCCGGACCCGTCGGGCCTGCCGCCTCCTACACGACACGCCACCGACGCAACGTCCTGATGTCCGCCGCGGCTCTTCTGGTCCTGGCCGGGTTCATCGCCGCGCTGCTGGTGCTCCAGGGGGGTAGCGGGGCGCCTGGGACCCCCGCGGACCCGGCAGCGGTCGCGCAGGCCCCGGCTGCATCGCCCGTCGAGCCATCGCCCGTCGACCCGACGCCCGAGCCCACCCCGACTCCGGAGCCCACCCCGACTCCGGAGCCCACCCCGACGCCCGCACCGACACCGGGCAACGTGACGATCCGGGGGCCGATTGACGCCTCCGAGGTGTCGACGGTCGGTCTGAGGGTCGGCGCCCACGAGGCTCTCCTCGGGTTCGACCCGAAGGGTGGTCCCGTGTCGGGCACGTTCACGATCGAGCTCAAGGAGTTCCCGATCGGCGCGCTCCTCACCGGTACGTTCGATGGCGAGAAGGACCCCAGGTTCGCCGAGTTCAAGAAGTGCACTGTCACCATGGCCCTCGTAGGAAAGGTGACGGGGACCTTCGACGCCGACACGGGCAAGATGTCCGGCAAGGCTGCCTTCAAGGCTGCAACCGACGACGTGGACGACTGCCTCAAGACCCGGCCGTCCAACCTCTCGATCGACCCGGATGAGGTCGCCAAGCCGACGACCGTCAAGTGGCGGGCGAAGTTCAACGGCACCCGGGCGACCGGCAGCCTGGACATGGAGCCCGTGATGGACTTCAGCGCAACGGTCGAGGACTGAGCTACCGCGGCCCGCCGGCCGCCCGGTGCCCCCGCTTGCCTCGGCCCGGCATCATGGCGCGATGCCAACGTTCGACGACGCCCTCCGCTCCATCGACGACCGCTTCGCGCGTCTGCGCGAGGACAAGCGCATCCCGGGCATCGCCTGGGGCGTGATCCGTGACGGCGAACTCGTCCACGCGGGTGGAGCGGGGACGTTCCGCGACGGCGAGGACCGGGTGCCGGATGCCGACACGGTGTTCCGGATCGCGTCCATGACCAAGTCCTTCACCGCGGCGATGATCCTGCTCCTGCGCGACGAGGGCCGGCTCCGCCTGGACGAACCCGTGGCGACGCACGTGCCGGAGCTGGTCGGTTGGGCGCCGCCCACGAGCGACAGCGGTCCGGTCACGATCCGCCAGCTGCTCACGATGTCGTCCGGCCTGGCCACGGACGACCCCTGGGGCGATCGACAGCAGGGGCTGCCGCTCGACCGGTTCGCGGAGCTGCTGGCCGCCGGGCCCACCTTCGCGTGGCCGCCGGGGACCGCGTTCGACTACTCCAACCTGGGCTACGGGATCCTTGGCCGCGTCATCACGAACGTGGCGGGCGCCGAGTACCGGGAGGTCGTGCGGGACCGCCTGCTCGTGCCGCTGGGCATGACGGCCTCCGCCTATCTCGAGGAGGAGGTCCCGGAGGCGCACCTGGCCCACGGGTACGTCCGTCGCGGAGAGGAGCTGGTCCGCGAGGGGAGGGACCCGTACGGCGCGCTCGCATCGATGGGCGGCGTGTTCTCCTCGGTGCGTGACCTCGCGCGCTGGGTCGGCGGGTTCCTGGACGCGTTCCCGGCCCGCTCCGATCCCGAGGGTCTGCACCCGCTCCGGCGGGCGTCGCGGCGCGAGATGCAGCAGGTCCAGCGCGCCTTCGGGACGGACGTTCGCGCCCATGCCCCGGACGCGGAGCCGGTCGTCATTCGCCGGCGGCTACGGGTTCGGGCTGTTCGTCGCCATCGACCCGGACCTGGGCACGTTCGTGAGCCATTCGGGCGGGTACCCGGGCTTCGGGTCCTACATGGCGTGGCACCCGGCGACCGGCCTGGGGGTGATCGCCCTGGGGAACCTCCGCTACGCGCAGGTCGGCGGTGCGGCCGGCGAGGCGCTGGCCGGCCTCGTCCGGGAGGGCCACGCCCCGCGGCGCTCGGTGCGCCCGGCGCCCGTCGTGGAGCGGTTCCGCGACGTGGCCGAGGGCCTGCTCGCGCGCTGGGACGACGCCGTGGCGGACGAGACGTTCGCGATGAACCTGGACCTGGACGAGCCGCGGGACCTGCGGCGTGCCGCCGTGGAGAAGGTCGCCGCGGACCTTGGACCGTTCCGTCGCGACGAGGACCGCGCCGCCGTGTCCGCGTCGGCCGCCCACCTTCGCTGGTGGCTGCGCGGAGAACGTGGATGGGCGGAGCTGGAGATCCTCGTCACCCCGGAGGCCGAGCCCCGGCTCCAGACATTCCGGGTCACCCCCGTTGGAGAGCCGTCGCCGGCGCTGGTCGAGGTGGCAGAACGCCTGCTGGGCGCCGCGGCGGCCGGGCCCGCCCCCGCCTGGCCGGCCGACCTCGTGCGGGGCGAAGCGCTGGACTACGCAGCCGTGGAGCGGGCGCTCCAGGCCGGCTCGGCGCGGTTCGGGGTCATGCGCCTGGGCCTCCCCGTTGCGGGCGACGGCCGCGTGACGACGACCTGGAACCTGGTCACCGACCGCGGCCGCGCGACGCTCAAGCTGGCGCTGGACCCGGAGTCGGGTGCCGTCACGGAGGCCGCGCTCCAGGTCGCCCGCCGCACCCCACCCGACGACTCCTGGTAGCGGGCTGACCAGGCGATCTGCCAGGCGACGCGGGACAGACGGAGCGCCTTCAGGCGCCGGGGGTCCCGGGCGGCAGCTCGAACAGCGCAGGGTCGCACTGGTGCGCGCGGAGCAGCGTGAAGATGAACCCCATCCGCTCGTCGTAGGACTCCCAGTCCGGGGCTCCGCTCGCGGTCGCCCCGCCGAGATCCTGGCCGAACCTGAGCGCGAGCTCCACGGCCTCCGGGTCCTGCAGGTCCTCGAGGGCTGGCGGGAACTGCGCCCCGCCGAGATAGGCGGGAGGCGGGATGTCGCGCTCCAGCTCGAGGACGCCCTCGGGGATCCGCAGGCCCATGTGGCTGGTGGCGGCCACCGCCGAGATCCAGCGGCCGGGGATCGCGGCGCGCACGAACGGATCGGCGACGCGCTGCTCGTGGGCCCCCACGGACGCGTTGGCGACCAGCATCCGCTCCGCCCGTCGCCCAGGGTCGGGGTCGCCCGCCGCGAGCAGGGCCGCCGCGTCCGCGTAGGCGCCGAACGCACGCACGAGGTCCCCGCTGACCGCGATCAGCGGATCGTCGACGAGCGCCTCCCTGGCCCGCCCGAGCGCCGCCGGTTCCGGAGCCTCACGCACCGTCGCGAACAGGCCGACGAACCGGATGAACGGCGGCGCGACATCGGCGAAGATCGCCGCGTTGCCGTCTGCGACCGCCCTCGAGATGTCCTCACCGAAGAACGGGCGCACGACCGCGGGGACAGACGACCCATCGATCGATCCGCGCGCCTCGGCGCTCGCCCACTGTCCGAAGGTCAGCCAGTTCGCGTTGTCGTGGCCCAGGATCCAGGCCACCGCCTCCGAAAGAGCGTGATAGCCGCGCGTGATGGCGGCGTTGCGCATCAGCGGGTCCGGCTCCGCGACGACGCGCGCGACGAACGCCAGGTCGAGATACGGGGTTTCGAGCGGTGACGGGGCCATCGGCGCGGAGCATACGGTGGGCGCAGGGTCCAGCGGGCGTCGACGGATCACGAACGGCGCGCGGTCACCGCCAGAGGTCGGGCGCGGTCACCGTTGCGCCTACGCTCGCGGCGAGGCGCTCCAGCACCCCGAACCAGTCGAAACGCGAGGTGATCTCGGACGCGCGCAGGGTCACCGTGCGGTCCCCCGGCACCAGGTCGGGCAGGACGCGGTCCAGGATGGCCTCGATCTCGTCGCGGAACGCGTCGCTCGTGGACCGGACGCCATCGGCCTGGAGGGCCACGTCCGGCAGCAGCCGCACCACCAGGTCGTAGGTGGCCGACCAGCGGCGCACCAGCGGCTCGACGTCGAAGGCGTCCGTCCCGCCGCACGCCCGAAGGTAGTAGGCGTAGTTGTCCATCACGCCCCGGTCCGTGACCAGGACGTCCGCCTTGGGCGCGAGCTCCAGCTCCTGGCGGATCTGCGACACCAGCACCCACAGCTGCGCCTCGCCGGTGGCCCCCTCGTTGATGCCCAGGGGGTTGTCGCGGACGACCTCGCGGCCGAGCTCCACGGAGCGGCCGGCCCGCTGCACCTCGGCGGCGAAGGCCAGCAGGGCGCTCGTCTTGCGGATCCCGTGGGAGCCGATGAACGCGATCTTCGCCGGGCGCGGCCAGGTGGCGACGACGGGCGTGGCGGCGGCCTTGGGCTTGCGCGGCATGGCACCAAGCGTATGCCGCGGGCCTCACCGACGGGCGGTCGGCGTGCGTGGTCCCAGCCGCCGGACGTGCGCGGTCCCGCCCCCGGGGACCGGCGTGCATCCCGGACACGAAATCCTGCGACCCTGCGCCGGCCATGCGCCGCACGCACGCCGACGACGCCCGGGGCCCGATATCGAGGTCAAGGCCGCTGCCCGCTTGCGTGTCACGCACGCCCACGACACTGCGGTCCGGAAACCTTGCGTCCCAGGCACGGGCGGCGATGGCACGAACCTTGCGTGCTAGGCCCGGGCGGCGATGCCATGAACAGGCGGCGATGCCCGCCACGCACCCGGGCGCCCGGCCCGCCACCGGGCGCCCGGCCCGCCTCGAGGGCCGGCTTGCATGCCACGCATGGCATCCCGTGGCCGCTGCGCCGAACGTGCGCCGCACTCACGACGACGACGCATGGGGCCCGATATCGAAGTCAAGGCCGCTACCCGCGTGCGTGGCACGCATGCTCGTGACAACGCAGCTCGAAATCCTTGCGCTCCACGCAAGCGGCGCCCGTCGTCACTCCGGAAATCAACACGGCCCCGGCGGGAGCACCACCGGGGCCGTCTTCGTGGCTGTGAGAGGAAATGCGGCGAAGGCCTAGAGTGCCTTCACCGCCGTGATCAGGTCCGCGAGGCCCTGCTTGGCGTCCGCGAACAGCATCCCGGTCTTGGGGTTCGTGTAGAGCTCGTTGTCGATGCCCGCGTAGCCGCGGCCCATCGAGCGCTTCATCACGATGATGTTCTTGGCGTGGTCCACGTCCAGGATCGGCATGCCGGACACCGGCGAGCCCGGGCGGCGGGCCGCCGGGTTCGTGACGTCGTTCGCGCCGATGACCAGGGCGACGTCGCAGCGGTCGAACTCGGGGTTGATGTCCTCCATCTCCTTGAGCTGGGGATAGGGGACGTTGGCCTCCGCCAGGAGCACGTTCATGTGCCCCGGCATGCGGCCGGCCACCGGGTGGATCGCATAGCTCACGGTCACCCCGCGGTCCTCGAGCAGCTCGGCGAGCTCGCGGACGTTGTGCTGGGCCTGGGCGACGGCGAGGCCGTAGCCCGGGACCACGATGACCGACGAGGCGTAGGCCAGCTGGATGGCGGCGTCGTCCAGCGAGACCTCGCGGACGGAGCCGCCCGGGCCGGCCACCGCACCGGCCACGCTGTCGCCGCCGCCGAAGCCGCCGAGCATGATGCTCAGGATCGAGCGGTTCATGGCGTCGGCCATGAGCTTGGTCAGGATCGCGCCCGACGCGCCGACGAGGGCACCGGCGATGATCAGGACGGGGTTGTTGAGCACGAAGCCGGCCATCGCGACCGCGGTGCCCGTGAACGAGTTGAGCAGCGAGATGACGACCGGCATGTCGGCACCGCCGATCGGCAGCGTCATCGTGACCCCGAAGACCAGCGAGGCGGCGAGGATCGCCGCCCATCACGGCGACGCTGTAGTTGCCGGTGAACAGGAAGACGCGAGCCCGCGATCACGATGACCGCGAGCAGGCCGGTGATGAGGCGGCCACCCGGGATGATCACTGGCCGCGAAGGCGTGATCCGCAGGCCCATCAGCTTCCCGGAAGCGATCAGCGAGCCCGTGAAGGTGACGGAGCCGATCGCGATGTCCAGGACGGTGGCGACGTTCTCCTGCAGGCCGGGGACGATCGCCCTCGTGCCGCAGGTACTCGTCGATGGCGATCAGCGCGGCCGCGCCGCCGCCCACCGCGTTGAACAGCGACACCAGCTGCGGCATCGCCGTCATCTTCACGGTCTTGGCGGAGTACAGGCCGTAGCCGCCGCCGATGGCGATACCGACGAGGATCACGGCCCAGCCGATGGCGTTGAACGAGCCGCGTCGGCGGCGAGAACAGCAGGTAGACCGCCGTGGCGACGATCGCGAGGACCATGCCTCCGGCCGAGATCAGGTTGCCGTTGCGTGCCGTGGCGGGCGAGTTCATCCGGCTGAGGCCGATCACGAACGCGACCGAGGCCGCCAGCCAGGAGAGCCGGACGACGGCGTCGAGGGGGGTGATGTCCACGGTCAGTCCTCGCCCTTCTCGGCCTTCTCGGCCTTGGGCGTCGCGGGCTTGCGCCGGAACATCTGGAGCATCCGGTCCGTGACCACGTAGCCGCCCACCACGTTGAGCGTGGCGAACGCGACGGCGAGGAACGCACAGGAAGATACGACAGGGGGTCGCTTCGCCCCGACGGCGACGATCATCGCGCCGACCAGGACGATCCCGTGGATGGAGTTGGCCCCCGACATCAGGGGCGTGTGGAGCGTGGCGGGGACCTTGGAGATCACCGCGATGCCGCACAGGATCGCGAGCACGAAGATCGTGAACGCGAGGTCGATGGGCATGCTCGTCGTGACGACGTCCTCGCTCATGCGGTGCCTCCGGCCGGGGCCAGCAGCTTCTGGACGGGCTCGGACACGATGGCGCCGCCATGGGTGATCACCGTGGCCTTGGTGACCTCCTCCTCGAAGTCGAGGTGCAGGGCGCCGTCCTTGACCATGTTCAGGAGCAGCGACGAGATGTTGCGGGCGTAGAACTGGCTGGCCGAGAGCGGCATCGAGGCCGGGAGGTTCTCCGGGGCGACGATGGTGACGCCGTTCCCGGTGGTGACGGTCTCGCCGGCCACCGAGAGCTCGCAGTTGCCGCCCAGGGCGCTCGCGGCCATGTCCACGATGACCGAGCCCGGGCGCATCGCGCGCACGGCGTCCGCGGTCACGAGGACCGGCGGCTTGCGGCCGGGGACCTGGGCCGTGGTGATGACCACGTCCTGGTTGGCGATGACCTCGTTGAGCTCCGCCTGCTGGGCGGCCCGCTCGTCCGCGGTCAGCTCGCGCGCGTAGCCGCCGGCGCCGGTGGCGTCGATGGACGTCTTGAGCTTGACGAACTTGGCACCCAGGCTCTCGGCCTGCTCGGCGGTCTCGGGCCGCACGTCGTAGGCGGCGACCACGGCGCCGAGGCGGCGTGCGGTGCCGATGGCCTGCAGCCCGGCGACCCCGATCCCGAGGATCAGGACGTTGGCGGGCTTGGCGGTCCCGGCGGCCGTCGTCAGCATCGGGAAGTAGCGCCCGTAGGTGTTCGCGGCGATCAGGACGGCCTTGTAGCCGCCGGTGTTCGCCTGCGAGGACAGCGCGTCCATGGTCTGGGCGCGTGACAGGGTGCGCGGGATGGCGTCCAGGCTGATCGCGGTCACGCCGGCGGAGGCCAGCGACTGCATCAGGGCCGGATCGAGGAGTGGGGACAGCAGGCCGATCACGGCCTGGCCGCTCCGCAGCCTCGCGGCCTCCTCGGCCGATGGCTTCTGGACGCGCAGGATGACGTCGGCGCCCGCGTACAGGTCGGCGGTGCTCACGACCATGGCCCCGGCGTCCGTGAACGCCTGGTCCGGGATCAGGGCACCGGCGCCCGCGCCGGCCTCGACGAGAATCTCACACCCGGCAGCCGTCAACTTGCCGAGCGCTTCGGGCACCAGGGCGACGCGCCGCTCTCCGTGCGCAGTCTCCCCGGCGACGCCGACCTTCATGGGCATCACCGTCCGTTGGGGGCACTCAATGTGGATGTTGCGATGTTACCGGAGGCACGGGACAACCAGAGGTTGCGGCCCGGTGGCGCGCCGGTACACGGGTGGTCCGGGGCGTCGCTGGTGCCCCGAAGATCCGTTCAGCCCCGGTTCGCGGGCCAGGCCCGTGCGGATGTCCGCCCGACGGTGTGACCGGCAGCGGCGAGGGTCAGCCCTCGTCCGGGTCCCGCCAGACGCGGATGCCGCCACCCTCGGCCTTCGCCTCGTACATCGCGGTGTCGGCGTGCGCGCGGAGGTCGGGTTCGAAGTCCCGGCGGCCCGGAACGGCCAGCGCCACGCCGATGGACACGCCGACCTGTTTCGGACCGTCGTCGGTGGTCACGGGCGCCGTGACGGCGGCGAAGATCCGCTCCGCGAGGAGCCGGGCCGTGGGCTCGTCGTGGACGCCGTTGAACAGGACCATGAACTCGTCGCCGCCCCGCCGGCCCACGGCATCGGTGACCCGCACGCTGCGCTGGAGCCGCTCGCCAACGGCCGCCAGCACCTGGTCGCCCGTATGGTGGCTTCGCGGCCCGTCGTTGATGGCCTTGAAGCCGTCGAGATCGAGGAACAGGTACGCGGAACCGTCCACGCCCCGGCGGGCGCGATCGGCAGCCTCGGCCGCGCGCCGGGCGAAGGCCCCGCGTGACAGCACGCCGGTCAGCGGGTCGTGATCCAGCGCTTCCGCATCCGCGGACGCGCGCCAGAGGGTGAGCACGACGACGGTCAGCAGGGCGGGCGCCCACCAGCCCGCAGCGACCCAGACGACGACGAACACCCAGCCGAGGATCGTCTCCGCCACCGCCGTCCGCCGGAAGGAGTGGTTCATCAGCGCGAGCGTGTCCGAGGGCTCGAGGCCGTCGCGCAGGACGACGACGCCCGCCGCGAGGAGCGCCGAGACGATCGCCAGGACGGCCGTGCCGGCCAGTCCGGCCACGAGCAGCACCACCAGGTTGGAGCCGATCCCGACCGCTCCCGCCAGGCCCACCGTGCCCTCGAACACGAGACCGCCGGCGAAGGCCGCCAGGATGAGCGACGCGTGGTTGGCGAGCACCCCGTACCACGGAGCCTCGCGCAGCTCGCGCAGGTCCACGGTGCCGAGCGCGGCCACCCACGCACCGGCGACGGGACCGCCCAGGATCGTGGCCGCCGCGATGAACGGCAGGTGGAAGGTCAGCGTCGCGTGGCCGCCCGGGTCGCGGAGCATCCGCGTGCCACCGGCGAGCGCGTAGAGGATCCAGACCGCGACGCCCGCGGCCCCCGAGACGGATCCATCCAGCCCGCCGATCGCGATGTCGGATCGCAGGCCGGCGTCGGGCGACACGAGCAGCAGGGCCGTTGCCAGGGCGAGCGCCCCGAACCCGGCGATGATCGTCGTCGCGGTGTACGCGCCGAGCAGGGCGGTCCTGCGCGGGACCGCCAGGAGCGAGGCGTCGGCGCCGGGTGAGCCGCCGGCCAGCGTCAGGCGCATGCAGCGGCGCTGGGTGTGATGTCCATCACGAGGAAGGATCACGCCTGCGAGGTCTCCCGAACAGACACCCGGTGGTCCTGTCGCCATGCCGGAATTGCGCGCATGCACCGGTCCCGGGCCCGCGCGCAGCCGATGGTCCTGCCCGCGCAGTCCTTGGTGCCGCGACGCACCGTTTTGCGGGTCGGGGTCCTATGGGTCACCATGACCCCGTGAATGACACCGACCCCCCCGTCGTGCCGCCCCCCGGCACGCCCGAACCCAACCCACCTGTCGACGAGGCCGAGCCGGCCGCCGAGCCGGCCGCGAGCCGGCCGCTGAGCCGGCCGCCGAGCCCGAGCCGGCCGCTGACCTGACGCTCGCCGCCGAGCCCGAGCCGACACCTCCCGCCGAGCCGACGCTCCCACCCGGGTCCGCACCGCAGACCGGCAGCACCCACCGCCAGAACCGCATCGCCATCGTGGGCACCGTGGCCCTGGTCGTGGCGCTCGCCATCGGCGCCGGCTTCCTCCTGGGGCGCGGGGCGGGCACCGATGACGAAGACGCCGTCGCCAGCCTCGGCGCGAGCCCGAGCGCGGCCGCCGCCGTCGATCCGTCCGCACCCGTTCCCACGCCGCCGGCCTCGACCGGGCCCGACCTTCCGTCGGACGGCAATCGCCTCGGCAGCCCTGACGCCAAGGTGGTCATCGAGAACTGGGCCGACTACCAGTGCCCGTTCTGCGCGAAGTTCGCGAAGGAGACGATCCCGCTGCTGATCCCGTACATCGCGGACGGGACCGTCGCCCTCGTCCACCGCGACTACGCCTTCATCGGCCCCGAGTCCAGCGACGCCGCCATCGCCGTCCGGTGTGCCGGCCGCGAGGGCAAGTACTGGCCGATGCACGATGCGGTGTACGCGGCCCAGGACGGCGAGAACGAGGGAGCCTTCGCCCGCGATCGGCTGGCCGCGATCGGCGCGTCCATCGGCCTCGACGGCAGCAAGCTGGAGGCGTGTTTCGCCGACCGTTCGCTCCTCGCCGAGGTGCTCGCCGACACGGCCGCCGGCGTCCGCACCGGGATCGAGTCCACGCCCACCGCGGACGTCAACGGCACCCGCTTCCTCGGCGTGCCCAAGTTCGAGGAGGTCAAGGCCGCCATCGATGCCGCCGTGGCCGGCGCCACCCCGGCGCCGCTGCCCACCCAGCGGCCGATCAACGATCCATGGGCGGGCACGTCGACCGACGGGCGCACGGCCGGTGACGCCGCGGCCCCGGTGACGGTGGCGCTCTGGATGGACTACCAGTCGACGAACGGCGCCACGGTCGCCAACGAGCTGGGCGGAGAGCTGCGCACGCGTGTCGCGGACGGCAAGGTGCGCCTCGAGCTGCACGACCTCGCCCTGCTGGGCGAGGAGTCGGTGACCGCCGCAGTCGCGCTGCGCTGCATCGAGGCCCAGGACGGTCCCACGTGGCTGATCCACGACATCCTCTCGGTCTCGGCGCGGGGCAAGGACTCCGGGATCTACACCCCGGAGAACCTCCTCCGGCTCACGTCGCAGCTGGGCCTGGACGTGGCGGCGTTCGATGCCTGCCTCGCGGATCCCGCCGTCGCCCAGGCGGTCAAGGACGAGACGGCCGAGGGCAAGTCGGCAGGGCTGGCCGAGGGATCGGCGATCGTGGTCTCGGCCGGGGGCAAGGAGACGGCCCGGTTCGCGGGCGCCCTCGACACGGCCAAGGTGCTGGCGGCGATCGACGCGGCGAAGTAGGACAGGCGCCTCCCCGGAGGAGCCGCTCCGCGTCTCGCCCGGGTGCTACAGATCCGCCACGGACACGATCCCGCGCCGGATCGCGAACTTGAGCAGCTCCATGCGGTCGTGCAGGCCGAGCTTCTCCATGACGTTCGCCCGGTAGTTGTGGACGGTCTGCTCGGACAGGTGGAAGGCCTTCGCGATCTCGCGGTTCGTGTGGCCCACAGCCGCGAGGAGCATGACCTCCTTCTCGCGCTCGCTGAGGCTCTCGTAGGGATCCCCGACAGGACCGTCCTGCGCGTGCAGGACGTAGGTGTTCACCATGCGGGTCACGATCGCCGGCGACACGTAGGTCTCACCCCGGCAGACCGAGCGGATCGCGGCCACGATCTCGGACGGTTCTGTGCCACGCCCGAGGAACCCGTCGGCGCCGGCACGCAGGGCGAGGCTGAACGGCTCGGTTCCGCCGCGGCACTCGAGCGCGAGGATCCGCGTCCCGGGCGAGGCCGACCGGACCCGCTCGATGACCTCGAAGGCGCACGACACGGGTGCGGCGAAGGGACGGCACTCGGCGATCACGACGTCGGCCGGCGTGTCGGCGAGGGCGTCCGCGAGATGATCCCGGTCGGTTGCCACGCCGACGACGGCGAGTCCGGGCTCCGCATCGATGATCGCGCGGTAGCCGGCGACGAGCGCGGGAAAGTCGGAGATCGCCAGCAGGACGCCGATCGGTCTCCCGTCCCCACCCGATCCGTTGTTGCTCACCGGTCCCCTCGTCCCGCGACGCATAGGTGCGCTGCCCTGGACGCCGAGCGACCCCAATGCTGCGGCTCCCGACCTGCACGCGGAAGGGGCCATTGGCAGCGCGTGGCGCGCCCTTGGCCCGTGGCGAGCGGGACGCGTGGCCCACCCCGGCGGGCCCTTCGGTTCACAGCCGCGTGCCCATGCCTGGGCCCGCGCCGCGCCCGCGTCGCTAGGCAGGCGGCTCGCCGCTCGTGGCGGCGTCCCAGGCTTCCGCATCGGCGAGGGGCGCCAGCCGGGTCACCGCCAGCTCGACCTGGCGCATGCAGCCGTCTCGCCAGGCTCCGCCCTCGATGAACGCCCGGTGCCCGGCCTCCGTGCGCAGGTCAACACCGGTCAGGGCCCGGCAGGTCGTGGCACCGAACTCGGCCTCGAACGCCACGAGGAGGTCGGCGGTGAGCTCTCGGGCTGCGCGCTTTGCCTCGCGGTGGTCCGCGATGCGGCTCGCGGCCAGCTGGCCGAGGGCCATCGCTGCGCCGGTCACCGCCCCGCATGTCGCGCCGCTGTAGGCCACGCCGCCGTTGAGGGCCATCGCGGCGGACGAGTCGGCGGCGTCGGGCAGCCCGAAGGCCTCCTTGAGGACGACGAACGCCGTCTCCGCGCACCCGTGGACGTTCGCGTCGTCCAGGTACAGCTCGCGGGCGCGGCGCGCGGCCTCGGCGGCGGCATCGGCGGCGGCATCGGCGGCAGCCAGGGGATCGGCGGCCCCGACCCCCGCCTCCTCGACGCCCATCTCCACCGGCCCCGCCCCGCCTCCTCGACTCCCATCTCTACCGTCCCGCGCTGATCAGGCCGCGGCGCGAACCTCGACCATTCTCGCCGCCACCACGCTCCGCTGCACCTTGCGGGTGTGCGTGCGCGGGAAGTCCGGCTCCGGGTAGGGGGCGTGCTGCACCACGCGCTGGTGCGGGGCGAGGTGCGCGTTGGCGGCCTTGACGGCGCGGGCGACGGCGGCGGGCTCGTCCTCGACGGGGTCGCCGAACGCCGCGCCCGCCCGGTACGCGACGGCGATCCGTCCCGCGCCCGCGTCGTAGGCGACCGGCTCCGTGATGCCCTCGGCGGCGAGTGCCGCCTCGACGTCCTCGGGGTGCACGTTCATCCCGTTGGGCAGCGCGATCAGCGAGCGCGTCCGGCCGATCAGCCGCAGCGCCCCCTTGTCGTCGATCTCGCCGTAGTCGCCGGTCCGGTACCAGCCGTCCGGCGTGAACGCCGCGGCCGTCGAGACCGGGTCCTGCCAGTAGCCCTCGAACACGGACGGCCCGCGGACCACCACCTCGCCGTCCGGCTCGGTCCGCAGCTCCATGGGCGGCAGCCACCACCCGACCCGGTCCACGGGGACCCGGTCGAGGAAGTTGGTGGCGACGAGGCCGGCCTCCGTGGACCCGTAGCCCTGGACCACCAGCACGCCGAGTGCCTCCCAGTTGCGCTGGAGGGCGGGCGTGAGGTAGGCGGCCGAGCACAGGACCATGCGCAGCTCGCCGCCCAGGGCCGCGTGGACCGTCTTGAACAGCTTGCGCCGCATGCCCATCGGCAGCAGCGGCGCGATGCGCAGCGCGCGGCGGAACGTGGCGCCCTTGCCGCTCTTGTCCGCCTCGCGCCGGATGGCCGAGAACAGCAGCTCCAGCACCTGGGGCACCAGGACGAGCGCCGTGGCGCGATGCCCCTTGATCGCGGCGGCGATGACGTCCGGGCGCAGCGTGGTGATGTACTCCGCCTCCGCGCGGGCCGCCACCGCGTAGATCAGCCCTGCGACCTGCTCCATGATGTGCGAGAGGGGCAGGATCGAGACGAAGCGGTTGCCGCCGGCCGGGATGGTCTGGAGGCAGCGGCTCGTGGACGCGAGCAGCATGGTCTGCGTCATGGTCACGCCCTTGGGGTTCCCCGTGGAGCCCGACGTGCACAGGATCTCGACGGGCGCGTCCGGCTCGGCCGGCGCGCGGGCGGCGAGCGCGGCGAGGGCCTCGGGTGGCGCCGCGTCGGGAAGGTCGTCGAGATCGATCACGGGCAGCGCTGCGAGGCGCGGGATCGTGACCGGCTCCACGGTGCTCCCCGTGCCCAGGAGGATCGCCGATGGCTCGGTGAGCGCTGCGATCCTGTCGATCGTGTCCGCGGTCATCCGGACGTCGAGCGGGACGAGCACGATGTTGGCGCGACCCGCCGCGAACAGCGCCGCCGCGAACCCGGGCCCGGGTGCACCCTGGACCAGGATCCTGGCGCCGGGCGGGACCGCCGCGGCCATCCGGGCTGCGGCGTTGCCGACGGCCACGCCGAACTCGGCCATCGTCATCGAGAAGTCGCGCGTGCTCGACGTGCGGACGCCCAGGAAGTGGGCGTCGCCGGAGCTGGAGACGGCTTCCTCGAGAAGCTCGGACAGGGTGCGCGGAAGCGCGATCGCGGGGGGGACGGGCACGTGTCGCGGCCTCTCGGGGGTGCCCGCCGGGACCTGGGCGGGACGGTGCGGGGCAGCCAAGGCGGCGCTCCGGTGGCGGGAGCATAGCCCCGTCGCGCTGTGCGTGCTGCCGACGGCCCGCCGGGCGCTACGGATCGGTGGGAAGGCGGGCCAGGAAGACGGTCAGGATGGTCGCGGTGACAAGGAGGAGCGCGCGCACGAGCAGGCTGTCGACGAGGAGGATGGATACCGCGAACGTCACGATCACGAGGACGATCGCGCGGACCTTGACGCCCGGCGCCAGGGACCTGGACTCCCGCCAGCGGGCGATGATCGGGCCGAGCGCGGACTGCCCGAGGAGCCAGCCGTACAGCCGGGTGGAGGCGCGCGCGTAGCAGGCGGCGGCGAGCAGCAGGAACGGCGTCGTCGGCAGGACCGGCAGGATGATCCCGAGGACGCCGAACGCGAGCGCGATCGTGCCGATCACCGCGAAGGCGAGACGCACGGGTCGGGACCGGTCCGGCTCCACTGCGCGGCGCGCGGCGTCGCCAGGGTCGGATCGGCAGGGGGCTCCACCCCCAAAGGATGCCACCACCGTGACGGACGGCCCGCGGCTCCCCGGCTGAACGCCCTAGGCAGTGCGGTGCGCGGCGCCCAGCATCGTGACGATTCCAGCGCACGGGGAGGGATCCATGGCCCACGCGACCGCCCGCGGCGCCTACGGGGCGCTCGCCGATCGCCTCAACCGGTTCCCGCAGGGCGCCCCGCCGAGCGACCTGCTGTACCGGATCCTGTCGCTGCTGTTCACGGAGCGCGAGGCGGGGCTCGTCGCCCGGCTGCCGATCCGGCCCGTGACCGCCCGCCGCGCGGCGCGGATCTGGGGCATGCGCGAGGCCGAGGCTCGCACGGTGCTCGACGGGCTCGCGTCGCGCTGCATCCTGCTGGACATGGAGGGGCCCAACGGGACCCTGTACATCCTGCCGCCGCCGATGGCCGGGTTCTTCGAGTTCTCGATGATGCGGGTCCGCGACGACATCGACCAGCACCTCCTGGCCGAGCTGTTCTGGCAGTACATCACCGTCGAGGACGACTTCATCGTCTCGCTGTTCACCCACGGCGAGACCCAGCTGGGACGCGTGTTCGTCAACGAGCCTGCCCTGGCGGACGCCCGACCGGCCGCGCGGGACCAAGGCCACCCGGATGCAGATCCTGGACTACGAGCGTGCGAGCGAGGTCATCGGCACCGCGCAGCACATGGGCGTGGGCGTCTGCTACTGCCGGCACAAGGCGGAGCACGTGGGCAAGGCGTGCAAGGCACCGATGAACATCTGCATGACATTCGGGGGGTCGGCGGACTCCCTGATCCGCCATGGCTACGCCCGGCGCGTGGACAAGGCCGAGGGGATGGACCTCCTGGCGCAGGCGTACGAGAGCCGCCTCGTCCAGTTCGGCGAGAACGTCCAGCGGGACGCCGGCTTCATCTGCAACTGCTGCGGCTGCTGTTGCGAGGCGATGATCGCCCAGCGCCGCTTCGGCAGCCTGGACCCGGTCCACACCACCAACTACCTGCCGCACGTGGACGAGGCGACCTGCAACGGCTGCGGCAAGTGCGTGGACACCTGCCCCGTCGAGGCGATGACCCTCGTCTCCGCGAACGACCCGTCGAAGCCGCGCAAGCGCCGCGCGGAGCTGGCCTCGGAGATCTGCCTGGGCTGCGGCGTCTGCACCCGCGTCTGCGCCCACAAGGCGCTATGGCTGGAGCCCCGGCCGGAGCGGGTCGTCACGCCCGTGGACACCCTCCACCGCACGGTGCTGATGGCGATCGAGCGGGGCAAGCTCCAGGACTGCATCTTCGACAACCGGGCGCTGCTCAGCCACCGGGCGATGGCCGCCGTCCTGGGTGTGATCCTGAGGCTGCCGCCCACCAAGCAGGTGCTCGCGACGCAGCAGATGCGGTCCCGCTACCTCGTGAAGATCCTGGAGCACGTCAAGGTCTAGGGCGCGGGCGCCGGGCCACCAGCGGACTCGGCGCTACGCGAGTGCGAGGATGTGCACCGGGATCGGGGGCGTGTCGTCATAGGCCTCCTCGGCGGCGACCATCCCGTCCGTCGGGATGCCGAGGGCCTCCGCCGCGGCATCGGTGACCAGGGCGTACGGCCGCGGGCCGATCACCTCGCGCGCGTGGTTCTTGAGCAGCCGGTGCGGACCATTCGTCGTATCGTGATCGCGCAGCGGAGCGCGACGAGATGGCAGAGGCGGCCACGGTGCGGGAGGGATAGCGAGGTGTCCGCGGACGGCGAGATCACACTGGTGGGGGCGCCGGCCTGGCACACGATGAGCGCCGAGGAAGTCCTGCGCGAGCAGGGTGTGGACGCCGGACCAAGGCCTCGCCGCGGCGGAGGTCACGGCGCGGCGGACGAAGTTCGGCGCCAACCGGTTCGCGGAGCAGCAGCCGGAGCCTCGCCTGCGGGCGTTCCTGCGCCAGTACGCGGACCCGATGCAGATCGTCCTCCTGGTCGCGGGCATCCTGAGCATCTGGCCCGTCGGGCAGGTGTCGACCGGCGTGCTGCTGATCCTGCTCACGCTCCTGAACGCGTACCTCGGCCTCAACCAGGAGGGCAAGGCCGCGGCCGCGGTGGCGGCGCTCCAGAAGATGATGGTCGTCAAGGCGCGCGTTCGGCGCGACGGCGAGCTCGTGGAGCTGCCGGCGGAGGAGCTGGTCCCGGGCGACGTCGTCGCCTTCGAGGCCGGTGACCTCGTCACGGCGGACGGCCGCATCATCGCGGCTGCCAACCTGGAGATCGACGAGGCGGCGCTCACGGGCGAGAGCCTCCCGGTCGCCAAGGACCTCGCCCCGGTTGCGGCCGACGCACCGCTCGGGGACCGGCACGGCATGGCCTACATGAACACCAACGTGACCCGCGGTTCCGGGCGCTTCGTGGTCACGGCCACCGGGATGGACACCGAGGTCGGTCACATCTCCGGGATGCTCCAGGTCGACAAGGGCCAGGAGACGCCCCTCACGCGCCAGATCAACGCCCTCACCCGGCAGCTCCTGGTCATCGCCGGCCTGGCCCTCACTGCCTCCATCGCGATCGGCAAGATCCGCTACGACCAGCCCTTCGACGTCCTGTTCGTCACGGCCATCGCCTTCGCCGTCTCGGCCATTCCGACGGGCCTGCCCGCGGTCATCACCACGATCCTGTCGTACGGCACCGCAGCAGCTGGCCAAGGCCGGCGCGATCGTCAAGCAGCTGCGCTCGGTGGAGACGCTCGGATCCACCTCCGCGATCAACTCCGACAAGACCGGCACGCTCACCCTCAACCAGATGACCGCCGTCGAGCTGGCGATCCCGGGCCGCCGCTACACGGTCTCGGGCACGGGCTACGGCATCGAAGGCGGGATCAAGCGCGTCGCCGGCGACACGGACGTGCCGCTCGACGCCTTCCTCCTCCCGTGCGTGCTGGCCGCCGATGCTGTGGTCAAGGACGGCGACCTGATCGGAGACCCGACAGAGGGCGCCCTCGTGGTGCTCGCCGAGAAGGGCGGCGTGAGCGCGGTGGCCACGCGCGAGACCTATCCGCGGCTGGCGACCCTCCCGTTCGACGCCGACTACAAGATGATGGCCACGTTCCACGCGATGCAGGACGAGGCAGGCAGGGCCGTCGTCCGGTGCTTCGTCAAGGGCGCCCCGGACCAGCTGCTGGCCCGCGGGACCTCCGTCGTCACCCCCGACCTGTCCGGGATGCGTCCCGTCGACGACGACATGCGGGCGGCCTTCGTTGCCGAGAACGAGCGCCTCGGGGCGAAGGGCCTGCGGGTCATGGCGACCGGGCGCAAGGACTTCGACCCGGCGACGTTCGACCCCGGCGCGGACCTCCTGGGGCTGCTCGACGGGCTCACCCTCCTGGCCCTCGTGGGCATCGTCGACCCGCCCCGCCCGGCCGCGAAGAAGTCGATCGCCGAGGCGCACGGCGCCGGGATCCAGGTCCGCATGATCACTGGCGACCACGCCGTCACCGCGGAGGCCATCGCGCGGGAGCTGGGGATCCGGGGTCGCGCCATCACCGGCGCGGAGTTCCGGGCGATGAGCGACGAGCAGGCGGTCGAGGAGATCGACGGGATCGGCGTGATCGCGCGGGTGACCCCGGAGGACAAGGTCCACCTGGTGGACATCCTGCGCAAGAAGGGCCACATCATCGCGATGACGGGCGACGGCGTGAACGACGCGCCGGCGCTCAAGAAGGCCGACATCGGCGTGGCCATGGGGATCACCGGCACCGAGGTCTCCAAGGAGGCCGCCGTCATGATCCTCACGGACGACGACTTCTCCACGATCGTCAAGGCCGTCCACCTGGGACGCGGCCTGTACGACAACCTCAAGAAGTACATCCGCTTCCAGGTCGGCCTGCTGCTGGGCTACATCGTCACCTTCCTCGGCTCCAGCCTCCTCAACGTGCTCAGCGGCGTCCCGTTCGTGCCCGTCCAGACCCTGTTCATGAACTTCACGGTCCAGGTCTTCCAGGCGGTTGGACTGGGCTACGGCAAGCCCGCCGAGGGCCTCATGGAGCGGAAGCCCCGGCCCTCGAGCGAGCCCCTGCTGGGCCGCAAGCTGCTCGCCTGGCTCGTGGTTGCCGCATTCGTGATGGGCGGAGGCACGCTGGCCGTCATCACCTGGGCGGCGAACGCCTACGACGAGACCGTCGCGCGAACGATGGGCATGATCGCCTTCTCGGTCTCGAACGTGGCGTTCTCCTTCGCCACCAAGAACGAGCAGCGGTCAGTGTTCAGCCTCGACATCATGGGCGACCGGCCATTCCTGTATGCGACGGCCGCCTCGATCCTGACGATCGTCCTCATGACCGAGTTCGGACTGTTCCGCCGGATCCTTGACACGACCAATCTGGACCTGGACCAGTGGGTGATCTGCATCATCGTGGGCCTGCTGATCATCCCGGTCTCCGAGATCCGCAAGCTGATCGTGAAGACGCCGCTGGACGAGGTTCCGTCCGATGTGGCGCCCGGGGCTGCCGCGGTTGCGGCTGCGTGAACCCCGTTGCGGTGGTGACGACCGGGTCCGGGAGGGCGCCGACACCCGATGCGGGGCGGTATTGTCGATCCCGCGTGACACGATGCCGCAAGTGAGGCTGAGGCGATGAACCGACGGCTGCCGCTGATCGCCTTGGCGGGCGCCCAGTTCATCATGGTCCTGGACCAGTCGGTCATGAATGTCTCGATCAGCCAGCTGGTCGAGGACTTCGACACCACGGTATCGACGATCCAGGCGGTCATCACGCTGTACTGCCTCGTGATGGCCATGCTGATGCTCACCGGCGGCAAGATCGGCGACATCATCGGCCGCCGCCGGGCGTTCGTGATCGGGCTGATCATCTACGCCTGCGGGTCGGGCCTGACTGCGGTCTCGCAGACGATCCCTCAGCTCACGCTGGGCTGGTCGATCCTCGAGGGCATCGGGGCGGCCCTGGTGCTGCCGGCGATGGCGGCCCTGATCGCTGGCAACTTCGAGGGCAAGGAGCGCAAGGCGGCCTATGCCGTGATCGGCGGCGTCGCGGGTGCCGGTATCGCCATCGGCCCGATCCTGGGCGGCTGGGCGACCACCCAGCTGTCGTGGCGCGTCGTGTTCGTGGGCGAGGTCGTCATCGTGATCGGCATCCTCCTGATGACGAAGTACGTCGCCGACGCGGTGCGCACCGGGCCCAAGCCGCGGCTCGACATCGTGGGCTCCATCCTGGCGGCCGCCGGCCTCGGCGCGGTCGTCCTGGGAATTCTGCAGTCGACCACGTGGGGCTTGATCGCACCGAAGGACTCCCCGGTCGAGCCGTTCGGCCTCGTCGCTGACGCCCTTCGTGATCGCCGGCGGGGCCGCGCTCCTGTGGGCGTTCGTGTGGTGGCAGCGGCGCCGCGAGGCCACCGGCAACGACCCGCTCGTCCACCTGGACCTGGTGAAGATCCCGCCGTTGCGCGCCGGCCTCGTCGGACTGCTCTCCCAGAACCTCATCCTGATGGGCGTCTTCTTCACCATCCCGCTCTACCTGCAGCTCGTCCTCGGCCTCGACGCCCTCGAGACGGGCGTGAAGATGCTGCCCACGTCCATCGCGATGTTCCTGGCCGCAGCGGCGGGGTCGCGACTCTCGACCCGCTACCCGGTGCGGTCGATCACGCGGGCCGGACTCGCCACCACTGCCCTCGCGGCGTTCATGCTGCTCGCGACCGTGACGCCGGACCTCGCGGACATCGCCTTCGCCGTGGGCATGGCCGTCCTCGGCACCGGGATGGGGCTCATCGCCTCGCAGCTCGGCCTGGTGGTCCAGTCCTCGGTCGACGCGTCGGGACGGGGCGAGGCTGGCGGCCTCCAGTACACCGGGCAGCAGCTGGGCTCGTCGCTCGGCGTTGCCCTCGTCGGGGCGCTCGTCCTCGTCGGCCTGACCGGTGCGTTCGTCACGAACGTCCAGCAGGACGAGCGCGTTGCCCAGGAGGTCGTCGCACAGATCGAGACGGCGACGGTGGACGGGATCGACTTCGTCGCGTCGGCAGATGTCGAGGCCGCCCTCGTGACGGCCGGGCTCGATCCCGCGACGACGCAGGCGGTCGTCGAGGATTACGAGCAGGCGCAGCTCACGGCACTTAAGGCAGGGCTGCTCCTCGCGGGGCTGATCGCCCTCGCATCCCTCGCGTTCACGAAGGACCTGCCGAGCTCCGTCCCTGCTGGGGAGGAGGAGGCGGCAGCCGACGGAGACGAGCCCGCGCCGGCCGCGGCGTAGGCCCTCGCGCGCGCCGCGACCACGGCCGGCCGGCTACTCGGAGCGCCACTCCTCCAGGACGATCGCGATCGCGAAGCCGTCGCCCGCTGCATCCGCGGTGAGCGCCACCGTGCCGGCCAGGGGAGCCTCCGCGTAGGGGAAGAGGGCGTCACCGGCCCCGTTGGCGCCGGCGGCATAGCCGTACGTGTCGGCGGGGACGTCCTTCACGAGCTGCCGCAGCACCGAGAGCAGGAACGGCTGGCGCTGGTCCTCCGGGACGGGGCACCAGATCATCCATGACCGCTGGAAGGTGAGCCGAGGCCCGTCGCGCCGCGTGCGGGGAACCTCCTTGTCGCGGGCGTCCGAGGCGACGCAGGCGGCGCCGTCCGGGAGGCCGGCGATCATGTCCCCCGGCTGGAAGCCGCGGGAGAAGGCGCTGGACCCGGCCGGGGGCCCAGGAGGGGAGGGGCTCACGAGTGAGACGGCGGCCGGCACCGGCGTCGGGGAAGAGGTCGTCACGGCGGGCGCGGCGGACCGCTCGACGGGGGGCAGGAGTCGCTCCGTCGGACCAGTGGATGCGACCGCGATCCCGGCCACGAAGGCGAGCACCCCGATGACGACCCCGACGAGGGCCACGCGAGGCAGGGCATGACGGGCGCGGACCGGGGCGACGGCTCGGCGCGGTCGTCCTGGGGATCCTGCAGTCCACCACGTGGGGCCTGATCGCACCGAAGGACTCCCCGGTCGAGCCGTTCGGCCTCTCGCTGACGCCCTTCGTGATCGCCGGCGGGGCCGCGCTCCTGTGGGCGTTCGTGTGGTGGCAGCGGCGCCGCGAGGCCACCGGCAACGACCCGCTCGTCCACCTGGACCTGGTGAAGATCCCGCCCTTGCGTGCCGGCCTCGTCGGACTGCTCTCCCAGAACCTCATCCTGATGGGCGTCTTCTTCACCATCCCGCTCTACCTGCAGCTCGTCCTCGGCCTCGACGCCCTCGAGACGGGCGTGAAGATGCTGCCCACGTCCATCGCGATGTTCCTCGCCGCAGCGGCGGGGTCGCGACTCTCGACCCGCTACCCGGTGCGGTCGATCACGCGGGCCGGCCTCGCGACCACTGCCCTCGCGGCGTTCATGCTGCTCGCGACCGTGACGCCGGACCTGGCGGATGTCGCCTTCGCCGTGGGCATGGCCGTCCTCGGCACCGGGATGGGGCTCATCGCCTCGCAGCTCGGCCTCGTGGTCCAGTCCTCGGTCGACGCGTCGGGACGGGGCGAGGCAGGCGGCCTCCAGTACACCGGGCAGCAGCTCGGCTCCTCGCTCGGCGTTGCCCTCGTCGGGGCGCTCGTCCTGGTCGGCCTGACCGGTGCGTTCGTCACGAACGTCCAGCAGGACGAGCGCGTTGCCCAGGAGGTCGTCGCACAGATCGAGACGGCGACAGTCGACGGGATCGACTTCGTCGCGTCGGCGGATGTCGAGGCCGCCCTCGTGTCGGCCGGGCTCGATCCCGCCACGACGCAGGCGGTCGTCGAGGACTACGAGCAGGCGCAGCTCACGGCACTCAAGGCAGGTCTGCTCCTTGCCGCGCTGATCGCCCTCGCATCCCTGGCGTTCACGAAGGACCTGCCGAGCTCCGTCCCTGCCGGGGAGGAGGATGCGGCGGCCGAAGGAGACGAGCCCGCGCCGGCCGCGGCGTAGGCCCTCGCGCGCGCTGCGACCACGGCCGGCCGGCTACTCGGAGCGCCACTCCTCCAGGACGATCGCGATCGCGAAGCCGTCGCCCGCGGCATCCGCCGTGAGCGCCACGGTGCCGGCCAGCGGAGCCTCCGCGTAGGGGAACAGGGCGTCACCGGCCCCGTTGGTCCCGGCGGCGTAGCCGTACGTGTCGGCGGGGACGTCCTTCACGAGCTGCCGCAGCACCGCGAGCAGGAACGGCTGGCGCTGGTCCTCTGGGACGGGGCACCAGATCATCCACGACCGCTGGAAGGTGAGCCGCGGCCCGTCGCGCCGCGTGCGGGGCACCTCCTTGTCGCGGGCGTCCGAGGCGACGCAGGCCTCGCCGTCCGGGAGGCCGGTGATCATGTCCCCCGGCTGGAAGCCACGGGAGAAGGCGCTGGACCCGGCCGGGGGCCCAGACGGGGAGGGGCTCACGACTGGGACGGTGGCCGGCACCGGCGTCGGGCTGTCCGTCGTCGCGGCGGGCGCGGCGGACCGCTCGACGGGGGGCAGGAGTCGCTCCGTGGGTCCAGTGGATGCGACCGCGATCCCGGCCACGAAGGCGAGCACGCCGATCGCAACGCCGACGAGGGCCGCGCGGGACAGGACATGACGTGCACGGACCGGGGCGACGGCGAACACGGGCGCCTGCTGGCGGCGTTCGGGGTGCTCCTCCCGCGACTCCTCCTGGCCCTCATTGGTGCGCATGCCCGTCCTCCTCTCGTGGTCGCGTGGCCACGCCGATAGCTGTTCGCCACTCGGGCCCGCGTGGATGGCACTCGCGGCTGCCGATCGAACCCTCGGCGCACGGCCGCTCGTGAGCCGCGCGGCCCGCATCGGAAACCTTTCGTGAGCTTCATGCCTCGGGAGAACGAAGGCCCCCTATCCCTTCCGGAGCGCGCGTGATCACACCTGCACCGGCGGACCGCCTCCTGGCGGGACCCCCAATCATCGGCGAGCCCGAGTCGCTCGACGACCACCAGGCTCGCCTCGGCACCCTGCCATCGGCGTATGGCAACGGCGACGTGATCACCACGCTCGAGGCCAGCGGCCTGCTCGGGCGTGGTGGTGCCGGGTTTCCGGTCGGGCGCAAGTGGCGGGCGATGGCCGGACGCGCCACGGGCCGGGCCGTGATCGTGGTCAACGGTGCCGAGGGCGAGCCGCCCAGCGCCAAGGACCGGACACTGATGGCCAACCGGCCACACCTGGTGCTCGATGGGGCGGTCCTGGCGGCCGACGCCGTGGATGCGGACGAGATCATCCTGTACGTCGGCGAGGAGCACGAGGCCGCCCTCGCCGCGATGCGGCGGGCGCTGCTGGAGCGCAGGGCAGGGATCCGCCGGGGCCTGCGGCTTGTCACGGCCCCCATCGGCTACGTCGCGGGCGAGGCGTCCGCCGCCGTCCACTTCATCAATGCCGGCGACGCCCGCCCCACCACCACGCCACCACGCATGTCGCAGGTCGGCGTGGGGGGCCAGCCGACCCTCGTCCAGAACGTGGAGAGCCTGGCCGCCGCCGCCCTGATCGCGCGCAACGGGGATGACTGGTACCGCGCCGCCGGGCGGCTCGCCTGCCGCGGGACGGCGCTTGTCACCGTGACCGGGCCGTTGAGCCGGCAGGGCGTGCAGGAGATCGAGCTCGGCACGACCGTCGGCGAGGTCATCGAGGCGGCCGGGGGACGGCGTGACGAGCTGTCGGCGGTGGTGCTGGGCGGCTATTTCGGGACGTGGACCTCCATCGACGAGGCGTGGGACCTGCCGCTCGACCCGGATGCGATGAAGGCGGTCGGGCTCACCTTCGGCTGCGGGGTCGTTGCGGCGCTGGGCACCCGGAGCTGCGGAGTCACGGCGACGGCCGAGATGATGCGGTTCATGGCCCGCGAGAGCGCCGGCCAGTGTGGCCCGTGCTTGTACGGCCTCGGGGCGATCGCGGAGACGATGCGCCGGGTCGGCCACGCCACGGCCGGCGAACGGGACCTCGCCAACCTGGAGCGTTGGGTGGGCGAGGTGCCGGGGCGGGGTGCCTGTCACCACCCCGATGGCGCGATCCAGCTCATGGCTAGCGCGATGCACACGTTCGGCGACGAGATTGCGTACCACGTGCGGACCGGGCGATGCTCGATCACCGGGGCGAGGCCGGGCAATGGCGAGGCCTGAGCGGCGGCTGCGCGTCGACTGGGTCAAGTGCGACGGGTACGGCACGTGCGGGGACATGCTCCCCGAGCTGATCGACCTCGACGAGTGGCGGTATCCCATCCTCGTGCGCGGGACCGTGCCGCCGGAGCTCCTGCACGACGCGCAGCGCGCGGTTGACTGCTGTCCGATGAGAGCCCTCATCCTGGAGAAGGTTCCGGCCGACAGGCCGTCGGGCCGCACGGGACTCGCGCGCAGCTGAGCGCCGTGCGACGATCCTCGCAACAGCGTCCACGCCCATCCACGAGGGTGACCCTATGACGATCCACGAGGCGCCGGCGATCCACCGCGGCGAGGCCGGGGGACCGGCCGACCAGCTCATCGCCGAGGTCGAGGCCTACACGGCCCACAACTACCACCCGCTACCCGTGGTCCTCGCCAGGGGCGAAGGGGCTTGGGTCGAGGACGTGGCCGGGAAACGCTACCTGGACATGCTGGCCGGCTACAGCGCCCTCAACTTCGGGCACTGCAACCCGGTGCTCGTGGCGGCGGCGGAGCGCCAGCTGGGACGGCTGACCCTCACCAGCCGGGCGTTCCACAACGACCTGCTCGGGGTGTTCGGGCGCGAGCTGGCGGCCCTGTGCGGCATGGACGCGATCCTGCCCGATGAACACCGGCGCCGAGGCGGTCGAGACCGCCGTCAAGATGGCCCGCAAGTGGGGCTACCAGGTCAAGGGCGTGCCCGAGGGCAAGGCGACGATCGTCGTCATGGGCGGCAACTTCCACGGCCGCACGACCACGATCATCAGCTTCTCGGACGACCCGCTCGGCCCGCGCGGCTTCGGGCCGTACACGCCGGGGTTCGTCACGTCCCGTACGGCGACGCGGCCGCGCTCGCGGAGGCGATCGACGAGAACACGGTCGCCGTCCTGCTGGAGCCCATCCAGGGCGAGGGCGGTGTGATCATCCCGCCCGACGGGTTCCTGGTCGAGGTCCGCCGGCTGTGCACCGAGCGCAACGTGCTGATGCTCGCGGACGAGATCCAGTCGGGCCTGGGGCGCACGGGGAAGACGTTCGCCTGCGAGCACGAGGGCGTCGTGCCCGACGCGTACATCCTCGGCAAGGCTCTGGGCGGCGGCATCCTGCCGGTGTCGGCGGTCGTGGCCCGGGCCGACGTGATGGGCGTCTTCCACCCCGGTGAGCACGGCAGCACGTTCGGCGGCAACCCGCTCGCCTGCGCGGTCGGGATCGAGGTCGTCCGGATGCTGGCGACGGGCGAGCCCCAGGCGCGTGCCCGGGAGCTCGGCCAGGTCCTGCGGGAGCTCCTGGACGCGCTGCCCGCGGACCGCGTGTCGGCGGTGCGCTCGCGCGGCCTGTGGGCGGGCGTCGACATCGTCGGGCGGACGGGTCGCGACGTGTGCGAGGGCCTGATGCGCCGAGGCGTGCTCGCCAAGGACACGCACGGGTCCACGATCCGGCTTGCACCGCCGATCGTCGTCGAGCAGGCGGACCTGGAGTGGGCGATCGGGCAGCTGCGCGAGGAGCTGGGGGCGTAGCTCGGGGACCAACCCGTTCGCGGCGCCCGCCCCACGGCCAGTCACCCGGTTTGGTGGATGCTTCGGCTTGACTCGGCGCGTACTGTGACGCGGACTGGCAGAGGACATTGAGGGGTGCCCGGCAACATGACGACCAACGCGGCCGCGAGGACCAAGTCGGCACCGGCGAAGCGCAAGCCATCCATGCTCCTGGGCGGTCTCCTGCCCTTCGACGCGTCGACGGCTGCCCGCCGACGCGATCGCCGGCGCCACCCTCGCGGCACTCGCCATTCCCGAGGTGATGGGCTACACGAAGATCGCCGGCACGCCGGTGGTCACGGGTCTCTACACGCTGCTCTTGCCGGTCCTCTTCTTCGCGATCTTCGGATCCTCGCGCCACCTGGTGGTGGGCGCGGACTCGGCAACGGCGGCCATCCTGGCGACCGGACTGGTGGCGATGGGCCAGACCGCCCAGTCCACCGAGTACGTCCAGATGACGTCGCTGGCAGCCTTGATGTGCGCCGCCCTGCTGGTTGCGGCGCGTCTGCTGAAGCTCGGCTTCATCGCCAACTTCCTCTCCCGCAGCGTGCTTATCGGCTTCCTGACCGGCGTCGGCATCCAGGTCGCCATGGGCCAGGTCGGCGGGATGTTCGGAATCAGCGGCGAGAGCGGCGGAACGATCCAGAAGTTCGTCGAGACGCTCCAGCTCATTCCGACCGAGACGTCCGTGCCCACGCTGGTCGTCTCCATCTCCGTCCTCGCCACGATCCTGGTCCTGGGCCGCGTCAACAAGGCGATCCCGGGCGCGTTGATCGCCGTCGTCGGCGCGATCGTCCTCAGCTACTTCCTCGATCTCGAGGCGATGGGCGTGTCGGTCCTCGGCACGGTCCCCGGCGGACTGCCCACGCTGAGCCTGCCCACCGAGGTCATGACCTCGGCGAACGTCGTGGCGCTGCTGCCGACGGTCGTCTCGCTGGTGATCGTGATCCTGGCCCAGAGCGCGGCCACGTCCCGGGCCTACGCCATGAAGTACGGGGACAGCTTCAACGAGAACGTGGACCTCGTCGGCCTCGGCATGGCGAACATCGGGGCCGGTATCACCGGGACCTTCGTCGTCAACGGCAGCCCCACCAAGACCGAGATGGTCGACAGCGGCGGCGGGCGCAGCCAGGTCTCGCAGCTCACCGCGGGCGCCGTCGTGGCGCTGGTGCTGCTGTTCCTGACCGGCCCCCTCGCCTACATGCCCAACGCCGTCCTCGCGGCCGTCGTGTTCCTCATCGGCCTGCGGCTGATCGACTACCGCGGGATGGCCGCGATCGGACGCGTCCGCCAGGGCGAGCTCGCGGTCGCCGTCGTCACGGCGGCGGTCGTCGTGGTCGTCGGCGTGGAGCAGGGGATCATCCTGGCGATTGGCCTCTCGATCGTCGAGCACATCTACCACAGCTACCGGCCCTACGACACCCTGCTGGCCATGACGCCGGACGGCACGCCCGGACCTACCCCGCTCGCGGATCGTGCCGAGGCGCTGCCGGGCCTCGTGGTCTACCGCTTCGGAGCGAGCCTCTACTACGCGAACGGCACGCGCTTCACCGAGGAGATCATGGATCTCGTCGAGGGCGCCGCTCCGCCGCTCCGCTGGCTCGCGGTGTCCGGGTCGTCCATCGGCGACATCGACTACTCCGGCGCCGACACGATCCGCCAGGTCAAGCAGGAGCTCGCCCGCACGGACGTCACCTTCGCCATCTGCGACCTGAGCCCCAAGGTTCGTCGAGCAGCTCGACGCCTACGGCCTGACCGAGCTGATCGGAACCGACCGGATCTTCGCCACGACGGCGGACCTGCTGGCGGCCTACCGGGCGTCCGCGCGACACCGGTGCCGTCGAGGCGCCACCCGCAGCGGATCCGGCCCCGGCCCAAGGCTGAGCGGGCTCGTGTCACCGCTGCCGTCGCGTGACGAGCGCCGGGCCGCCGGTGAGGCGGCCCGGTCGCGGGTGCCGGTCGGTACCCACGCGGGCTGGCGTCCGGCGCCGGATCGACCGGACCCGATCGGCCTGCTCGAGGAGCAGGCCGCCACCCGGATACCCGAGCTCGTGCCGATCCGCTACGGCCGGATGGCCGTCTCGCCGTTCACGTTCTACCGCGGGGCCGCGCTGCCGATGGCGGCCGACCTCGCCACGGCCACCTCCTCGGGCATCGTCGTCCAGCTGTGCGGCGACGCCCACCTGTCCAACTTCGGCCTCTTCGCCTCGCCCGAGCGCGACCTGGTCTTCGACATCAACGACTTCGACGAGACGCTCCACGGGCCCTTCGAGTGGGACGTCAAGCGACTCGCCGCCAGCCTCGTCGTCGCTGGTCGGACGCGAGGGTTCGACGAGCACGGCGTCCGGCACGCCGTCCACCGCACCGTTGCCTGCCTACCGCACCCGGATGGCCGAGTACGCGGACGATGCGGGCGATGGACGTCTACTACTCCAGGGTCGACGTCGCCGGGATCCTGGCCTACGTGGACAAGCGGGCCAGGCCGTTCCTCCAGGAGACAGTGAAGTCGACCCACCACCACGACGCCCTCCACGAGCTGCCCAAGCTCACGAGCGTCGACGCCGAGGGTCGCCGCCGGATCGTGGACCATCCCCCCGCTCATCACGCATCCCTCCCGAAGCGACTCCGGAGGTCAGCGCGACGGCACTGGCGGCTACCGGGACAGCGATCGCCGAGGACCGGCGGGTGCTCTTCGACCGCTACGAGCTCGTCGATGCCGCGCTCAAGGTCGTCGGCGTCGGTAGCGTCGGCCTGGGGGCGTTCGCCGTCCTCTTCCTGGGCGGGTGACGAGACGACCCCCTCTTCCTCCAGGTCAAGCAGGCCGAGGCGTCGGTCCTGGAGCGGTTCCTGGCGCCGAGCACAGCAGCCCAGCCACGGGGCCCGCGTCGTTGCCGGCCAGCGCCGGCTCCAGGCCGCGAGCGACATCCTGCTCGGGTGGACGGTCGGGGCGAAGGGTCGCCACTGGTACGTTCGCCAGCTGCAGGACCAGAAGGGCGGCGCGGTCGTCGAGGCCATGACGCTCGACGACCTGGCCACCTGGGGGGAGCTGTGCGGCTGGGCCCTCGCCCGCGGGCATGCCCGGTCCGGGCAGCCGGCCGAGATCGCGGGCTACCTCGGACCGGACAAGGCCTTCGACCACGCCATCGCGGATTTCGCCGCCGCGTACGCGGACCAGAACGAGCGGGACCATGCGGCCTTCGTCGCGGCGATCAAGGCGGGACGCGTGGCCGCCGAGTCGGGCGTCTGAGCAGAGGTCCCGGCCTCCGAGCGTTCGGCGCCCGTCAGTCGTTCGGACTCGCCCGCCGCCTGCTGCCCGGCGCGGCGGATCGCGCGTTCCGCGAGCACGCGGACCGAGCCCCGGAAGATGAGCCCGTGGACCGGGTAGAGCGCGTACCAGTAGGCCAGCCCCGGCAGCCCCTTGGGCTCGAAGAAGGCCGTCTGCACCAGGCGGCAGCCCGTGGCCGTCTCGATGACCTCGTACTGGAGCCAGGCCCGGCCGGGCACCTTCATCTCGGCCCGCAGCCGCAGCAGCGACGGCCGGCGGACCTCCTCGACTCGCCAGAAGTCGAGCGCGTCACCCACGCGCAGGCGCTCCGGGTCCCGGCGGCCCAGCCGCATCCCGACGCCGCCCACAGCCCGGTCCATGAGCCCGCGGATCCGCCACAGCACGTTCGCGTAGGGCCATCCGCCATCGCCCCCCAGCCGCTCGATCTCGGCGAAGACGTGCTCCGCCGGGGCGTGGATCGTCTTCTGGCGGCGCTCCACGATCATGCCTTCGCCAGAGGTCACCGACGAGAGGCTCGCCTTGTCGGGCGCGGCCAGCGCGTCGAACCAGGTGGACTCGATGTCGTGGCGGTCCGTCCGGTCGATGGCCCGCTGGAGCGCTTCTGCATACGGGATCGGGTGGAGCCCGAAGGCCGCGGCAGGTTCCGGGTGGCGGACGACCACCTCGTTGCGCAGGCCCTCGATGAGCGGCCGGGCGATCCCGGCGGGCACGGGTGAGACGAGGCTCACCCAGTACGAGGACAGGCGCGGCGTGAGGACCGGGACCGGGATCATCAGGCGGCGCAGGCCGCGCAGGCGGGCGTAGGTCCGCATCATGTCGCCGTACGAGAGGACGTCCGGGCCGCCGATCTCGACGATCCCGGTGACGTCGGGGTGGTCGAGCGTGCCCACGAGGTAGTCCAGCACGTCCCGGATGCCGATCGGCTGGCAGCGCGTGCCCACCCAGCGGGGCGTGATCATGACCGGCAGCCGCTCGGTGAGGTGACGCAGGATCTCGAACGATGCGCTGCCGGAGCCGATGATCACGGCTGCCCTGAACTCCGTGACCGGGACGCCATGCGCCGCAAGCTCCGCGCCCGTCTCGTGGCGGCTGGCCAGGTGGTGCGAGAGATCGGCCGCGTCGTCGCCGAGGCCACCGAGGTAGACGATCCTCGCCACGCCGGCGCGCGCGGCCGCCTGGGCGAAGGTGCTCGCCGCCAACCGGTCCCGCTCGGCGAAGCCAGCCTCGCCACCACCCATCGAGTGGGCGAGGTAGTAGGCGACCTCCACGCCCTCGAGGGCGGGGGCGAGGGTGCTGGGCTCGAGGAGGTCTGCGGCCACGACCCGCGTGTCCGGGTACCGGGCGGCGAGCGGCCGCGCGTCGCGGCTCATGAGGACCAGCTCGTGCCCGCGATCCCGCAGGAGCGTGACGAGACGGCTGCCGATGTAGCCGCTGGCGCCGACGACGAGGATTCGCATGGCGCGAGTATGCGGCCGATCCGCGATCCGCCCCCGCGCGAAGGGACCGGTGGACAACCCGCACCTGGGGCATGACATGCTCGGCTCGCTCACATCCTCCCGCTCCCGATGGCGCACCGGCTTCGAACAGCTCGACCGGCGCATCACCTTCGCCCTGGCCGCGTCGGCCGTGCCCGCCCTGCGCGTGGCGCTGGGCACGGTCTTCCTCTGGTTCGGCCTGCTCAAGTTCGTCCCGGGTCTCAGCCCGGCGCAGGATCTGGCCACGCGGACCATCGACGTGCTCAGCTTCGGCCTGGTGCCGGCGTCCGTCTCCCTCCCGGTGCTGGCCGGCTGGGAGGTCCTCATCGGCGTGGGGCTCCTGAGCGGGCGCTACCTGCGGGCGACGCTCCTCCTCCTCGCCGTCCAGATGCTGGGCACCATCACGCCGCTGTTCCTGTTCCCGGCCGAGACGTTCACGGTCTTCCCGTTCGCCCCCACCCTCGAGGGCCAGTACATCATCAAGAACCTGGTGCTCGTGGCGGCGGCGATGGTGATCGGGGGGACGGTGCGCGGCGGGCAGCTGCAGGCAGAACCGGTGCCCTCGGCGCGCTGGGAGGCTGCGGCGTGACCGGGATCGAGGCTGGAGAGCTGCCTGCCCGGCGCGTCGCGATCGTCACCGGCGCCACCGGTGCCATCGGCTCCTCTACCGCCCGTCGCCTGGTCGCGGCTGGCTGGCACGTCGCGGTCGTGGGGCGGGACGCCGGGCGTGTCGATGCGCTGGCCGCGGAGCTCGGGCCGGCTGCCGCGGGCTTCGTCGCCGACGCCACGGTCTCGGCGGATCTCGACGCGGCGGTCGCCGCGATCGTGGAGCGCCTCGGTCCCCGGACGCGCTCGTCCATGCCGGCCCCGGACGCGCTCGTCCATGCCGTGGGTCCACGCTCCTCAAGCCCGTCCACGCCGTATCGGATGCGGAACTCGACGAGGTTCTCGCGGTCAACCTGCTCTCCGCCGTCTACGCCGTGCGTGCCTTCATCCGGGCTGCACCGCGCGGGCGGCCGGCGTCGGTCGTCCTGTTCTCATCGGCGGCCACGCGGATCGGCCTCCTCAACCACGAGGCGATCGCCGTGGCCAAGGGCGGCATCGACGGGCTGGTGACGTCTGCCGCGGCCACCTACGCGGGACGCGGGATCAGGGTGAACGCGCTCGCCCCGGGGTTGGTGCGGTCGAACCTGACCCGCCGCCTGGTCGAGCACGAGGGCACCCTGCGCGCGTCGGTCGCCATGCATCCGTTGGGTCGGATCGGTGAGGCGGATGACGTCGCCGCGCTGGCGGCGTTCCTGGTCTCGCCCGAATCGGCCTGGATCACCGGCCAGATCATCGCCGTGGACGGTGGCCTGTCCGGGGTGAAGCTGCCGCCGTCGGTCTAGCGATGTCGCCGGGGCCACCATCGCCTCGTCCGGGCTGAAGCTGCCGCCGTCGGTCTAGCGACGTCGCCGGGGCCACCATCGCCTCGTCCGCTCGTCAGTGACTGACGGACGTTCGGCCCTAGCGTCCAGCGCGTCGGGGATAGGAACCTCGGCTCGATGGCGTCGAGTGGACGTGAGCGGATCCTGGCGGCTCTCGACGGGCTGGAGCCCGACCGGGTTCCGCTGGCGCTCGCGTTCTACCACCTCGACGGAGCTGGGCTGGCGCCGCCGGGAGCCTGGCGTGACGACATGCTCGACATCGCCTTCGTCGCGTTCCCGGTGTCCGATGAGGAGGAGGCCTTGCGACGCCGTGCGCTGCCCTACGACGGCAACACGCGCATCGGCAGCGCGTCGCAGGCCGCCCGCTACGCGATGTGGCACTACCGGTCCGAGGACCCGGAGCACGGCAACCCCCTCGAGTCGGCGACCTGCCTGGCCGACCTGGAGCGGTTCCCGTTCCCGTCGATCGGTGGACCGCGCGTGGTGGAGGCCCTCGCCCGGAGGGTGGACGAGATCCACCGGGTCGGACTCGCCGCCGGCGGCAACGCGCCGCACCTGGGTGGCGAGCTGTTCGAGGCGGCCTGGAGGCTCCGCGGCCTGGAGGCGTTCCTGATCGACCTCGTGGAGCGCAAGGAGATGGCCCACTACCTCCTCGACCGGCTGGCCGAGCTCGCCCGCCGCAACGCGGCGACCCTGGCCTCGGCGGGCGTGGACGTCCTGGCCCTCGACGACGACGTGGGGATGCCGGGGACGATGATGATCAGCCCGGCCACGTGGCGCGAGTTCTTCAGGGACCGGCTGGCGGGGATCATCGCGGCGGCCCGGGCGGTCAGGCCCGACATCCGCGTGATCTACCACAGCGACGGGCACATCGAGCCCATCCTGGACGACCTCGTGGAGCTCGGCGTCGCCGCGGTCAACCCGCTCCAGCCCGAGCACATGGACGCGCTCCGGATCCGCCGTCGGTATGGGTCGAGGCTCGCGCTGTGGGGGACCGTCGGCCGGCAGACGACGTTCGCCTTTGGCACGGCCGACGACATCCGGCGCGAGGTCCGGACACGGGTCGAGACCCTCGGGCGTGCGGGCCTCGTGCTGTGTCCGGCCTACGACGTCGACGAGCCCGACATCCCGTGGGCCAATGTCGCCGCCTTCCTCGAGGCGGGCCGGACCTGGGGCTGACCGACCCTGGCAGGCTCGCTCGATGGCCGGGCTGACGGCTACCCGGCAATCCGTGGGATCACGAGGCCCGCGATGGTCACCGCTGCCGCCTGCGGCCCGTCCGGCCCCAGCCATGATCCCGGCACGACGCCCAGGACCCGGTCACCGAGCTGGACGAGGAGCCGTCCGCCGATCGGGTCCCAGGCAGCGGAATCGCCGAGCCCGGTCAGCGCATCGCCGGGAAGGCCACCGTCCAGGAAGCGCGAGGCCTGTCCATCGCTCCAGACGTGCACCTCGGCGTGCAGCCACTCCGGGGTGTCCGGCTTGAAGTCCCACTGGCAGGTCACGTCGGTGTCCGGCATCTCGTCGTCCCAGTGCGTGAGCGCCCAGCCGCTGACGGTGGAGATCCCAGCAAGCTCGTCCGGCGTCAGCACCTGCTCGCAAGCAGGGTCCTTGCCGGCGGGCGCGGCGGGCGCCTCCGTGGCCGCGGGCACGGGCTGGGACGCGGCGGTGGCGGGCTGGGGCGTGGATGCAGCCGCCGCCACAGCAGGATCGCGGGCAGGGACCGGGCTGGTCGCAGCTCCCGAGGTGCCGCATGCGGCGACGAGGATGGCGAGGCATGCGAGGAGAACGAGGACGGGGCGCATGAAGGACTCCTTCACTTGGCCAGGTCGAGACGACCGAGGAACGACAGGAACTCCGCGAAGGACGCCTCCTCCAGCTCGGGGGTCCCGGGCGGTGGCGTGAGCTGCTTCGCGATCACGCCGACGCCGTCCTGGACGATCGTCGCCTCGTACACGTGGACGCCCTGGCAGACGGAGGCCGCGGCCTTGGCGGGCACCCCGTCGACCTCGAAATCGCGCTCGCGTGCGACCTCGTCCGGACAGCCGTGGTCGCGCACGGCGTTCGCGTGGACGGCCGCCGCCCAGGCGTCGAGATCGAGGTCCGGTGGGGGCGGCGAGGATGAATGCCAGCCGGCTGCCGGTGCGGCCGAACTGGTCGACCATCGGGCCGTCGCCGTCGATCCTCGAGGTGCCATCCCAGCTCTCCATCGCGGGTCGGACCTGGGTGACCTCGGCCGTCCCGGGCAGGTCGATCGTGTAGCCGTAGAGCGGCGACACGAAGACGTCAGGGGCCGGCGGTGGCGTCACGACGACGAGCTGACCGGTCGGCGCGGGCGTCGAGGCAGCCGTCGGCGATGACGTGGCGGGTGCGGGCAGGGCGCTCGGCGCCGACGTGGTGACGGGAGCGGCCGCCGTTCCGCCACAGGCGGCGGACGAGACTGCGAGCACGCCGAGCATGACGGCGACAACGAGGCTTCGGCCCTGCGTGGACCGGTTTCGGGCATGGCGCATCCAGGGACCTCCGATCACGGGATCGAGTTGGGGGCGGGGGGCAGGTTCCGGCGGGTGTCCGTCAGGTGACGGTGACGGCGGGCCTCACGTCATGGCGCCCACCGGAACGCAGCGAGGTAGCCGAGGAGGCGGTCGATCTCGTCGTCGAAGACCAGCGCCTCGCCCGAGCCCGGCTTGGCCATGGAGATGACGAGCCCGAGCCCGTCGCGGACCGCGAACACGCGCAGGTGCTGGTCCGTGACGCCCCCGGACGTGCACGTGAACGCGTCCAGGCGTGCGGGGACGCCGTCCACCTCGATGCTCCCTGGTCACGTCCGGCTCGACCGGGCAGCCGCGCCACTCGGACATCCGGCGTCGCATGTCCGCGGCGAACGCCTCGAGCCCGAGGTCCGTGGGTGTCCCGAACGCCCAGACGAGCCGGTCCGCCGTCCCCGGCTCGCCCTTCAGCCCGATCCAGTCGGTGCACGCGTCCTGGACGATGCACGGCGTCACGCCGTTCCAGGGCACGGTCGCTGCGGACGGCATCATGCTCACCGCCTCACCAGGGAACGGCCACGTGTAGCCGTACAGCTGGGACTCGATCGTCCAGGTGGCCGCCGGGGTCCGTGACGGAAGGGGCGTGCCGGTTGGGCCGGCACTCGCGGGCGGTGACGCCGTGATGGCCGGGCCAGGACCCCCGACCGACGGCCCGCTGCTCATCGATCCTAGCCACCCGGCGCCGGCGATGGCGACCACCATCGCCACAACGGCACCCGTCGCCATCGTCGCGGCGCGCAGCCCGGTTGGCAGCCGCGCCCACCGGTGCCGCAGGCCGCGATGCTGCGCGGTGCGGCGGACCTCTTCGGCAACGCCGGCCAGGATGTCGTCCCGCAGCGTCGCTGGCCCCTCGGCCATCCACGACGCGAACAGGCGCTCGGGATCGCGCGACGTGGTCATGCGGATCGCTCCTTCGCGGCCCCGCCGCGGGTATCGGCGTCGAGGGCGGCCCGCAGGGCCGCCGTCGCATAGCGGAGCCGCGACTTGGCGGTTCCGAGGGGGATGTCGAGTCGTTCGGCGACCTCGGGGATGCTCAGCCCGAGGTAGTGGTGGAAGACGAACACCGCCCGCTGCTCCGGGGGCAGGCGCCGGAAGCCGCGCTCCAACTGGTCACGGTCGTCGACCGTCACGGTTCCGTCAGGGCCGGCCGGACCCCGCTCGAGGTCGAGGACGGTGACGTCGACCAGCCAGCGCTTGGACCGGCGGGCCTCCGCGTAGCAGGCGTTGACCAGGAGGCGGTGGAGCCAGGCCTCGAAGCGTTCCGGGTCACGCAGGTTCGGCAGCTCGCGCCAGGCGCTGACGAGGGCGACCTGGACGGCGTCCTCGGCTCGGCTCGTGTCGCGCAGGATGCGATAGGCGATGGCCAGGCAGCGGTCGCCGACCAGCCCGGCGAGGGTCGTGAACGCCTCGTCGTCGCCGCCCTGCGCCTGCTCGACCAGTGCCCGCAGCACCCGTGCCTTCCTCCCGTCCAGCCCTCGGACCCTCGTCGCGAGCCCGTTGCCACCCATGAGTGTCCGACGGGCCGCGATGGATCTATCTCCGCTCCCGGTTCTCGAAGTTTCGCGGAGCCGTTCGCCGCCGTCGATCCTGATCCGCCTCGTGATGGGCCGTTCGCCTCTGCCACGCGGCCGACCCCTCGGGAACACTCGGGAGGTGAAGCGGAGCGCGATCCTGGCGGGGTTGGGGCTGGTCGTCGCGGCCGGCGCCGTGCTCGCCGGGCGCCGCCGGACACGCCCGTCGGGAGCCACGACCGCCACCGTCCCCACCGAGATTGCCCCGGGCGTGTTCTGCCTGGGGCCGTGGGGCCGCACGCAGACCAACGCCTACCTCGTCCGTGCCGGCTCCTCGTGGGTGCTGGTCGATGCCGGTTGGGAGCAGGACGCCGAGCGCATCCGGGCGGCCGTGCGGACCGTGCTCGGTCCCGAGGTGGTTCCCTCGTGCATCCTGCTGACCCACGTCCACCCCGACCACTCGGGCTCGGCGCGAGAGCTGGCGGCCGCCTGGGACTGCCCCGTCCTGGTCCACCCGGCCGAGATCCCGATCGCCACCGGTGACTTCGAGGCGATGGCCCGCTACGCGGGGCCGATGGACCGCTGGGTGATCCTGCCCGTGATGCGGGTGATCGGCCGGCGCCGGCGCGAGAGGATCCTCGCGGCCGGGAGCCTTGAGGCGGCGGTCCACCCGCTCGGACCGGACGGCTCGATCCCTGGCATGGATGGCTGGCGGTGGATGCACACCCCGGGCCACACGCCGGGCCACGTCGCCTTCGTCCGGTCCCAGGATCGGGTCGTGATCAGCGGGGACGCGCTCCTGACGCTCCGGGTGAACGCTGCGGCCGGCTTCCTGCTGGGCAGCCAGGGCCTCTCGGCGCCGCCCTGGTACACCACGTGGGACCGCGAGGCGGCGCACGCCTCCATCCGGGCGATCGCCGACTCTCGAGCCGCGGTGCTCGCCGGCGGCCATGGCCACCCGCTCACCGGACCCGAGACAGCCACAGCCGTCAGCGAGTTCGCCGCCGCGAGGTGACGAGGACCTGAAGGCCACGCGCCGACGGGACTACGGGGCCGCCATGACGATGGGATCGTGGCCCAGCGCCGCCCGGTCCGGATGGTCCATCCTTGCGTGCATCACGTCGCCAACACCGGACTCGGCGACCACGCCCGACCAAGGGGTCGCCCGAGGCGCAAGGAGAACCCGCACATGTCCAAGGCAGACCGAGTCGTCGACATCCTCGCCGGCAAGCCGGCCGTCGGTGCGCAGGCGACGGTCCGGGGCTGGATCCGCACCCGTCGCGATTCGAAAGCGGGACTCTCGTTCCTCGCCGTCCACGATGGGTCGTGCTTCGACGCCCTCCAGGTCGTGGCCCCCGCGACACTCGGCAACTACGACACCGAGGTCCTCCACCTGACGGCCGGCTGCGCCGTCAGCGTCACGGGGACCGTCGCGGAGTCGCAGGGCAAGGGGCAGTCCGTCGAGGTCCTCGCCGAGTCGGTCGAGGTGGTCGGCTGGGTGGACGACCCGGACACGTACCCGATCTCGCCCAAGCGCCACACGTTCGAGTATCTCCGTGAGGTCGGCCACCTGCGCTCGCGGACCAACACCTTCGGGGCGGTCGCCCGGGTCCGGCACACGCTGGCGATGGCGATCCACCGCTACTTTGACGAGCACGGCTTCGCCTGGATCCACACGCCGATCATCACCGCCAGCGACGCCGAGGGCGCCGGCGAGCTGTTCCGCGTCTCCACCCTCGACCTGGCCAACCTGCCGCGGACGCCCGACGGCTCCATCGACTACGCGCAGGACTTCTTCGGCAAGCCGGCGTTCCTCACCGTGTCGGGCCAGCTCAACGTCGAGACCTACTGCCTCGCGCTCACCAACGTCTACACCTTCGGGCCGACGTTCCGCGCCGAGAACTCCAACACCAGCCGCCACCTGTCCGAGTTCTGGATGGTGGAGCCGGAGATCGCGTTCGCGGACATCCACGACAACGCGGACTTGGCCGAGGACCTGCTCAAGTACAGCTACCGGGCGCTCCTCGACGAGCGCGCCGGACGACATGGCGTTCTTCGCAGAGCGCATCGACAAGGAGGCGGTCACGCGTCTCGAGGGCCTGGTCAACTCCGACTTCGCGCGCATGGAGTACACGGAGGCGATCGAGGTCCTGGAGCGAGCCGGCCGCAGCTGGGAGTTCCCGGTCCACTGGGGTGTCGCCCTGCAGGCCGAGCACGAGCGCTACCTGTGCGAGGAGTACGCGAAGCGACCGGTGGTGGTCGTCAACTACCCCAAGGAGATCAAGGCGTTCTACATGCGCGTCAACGACGACGGCCGGACCGTGGCGGCGATGGACGTGCTGGCGCCCGGCATCGGCGAGATCGTGGGTGGCAGCCAGCGCGAGGAGCGCCTCGACGTGCTGGACGCGCGGATCCGGGAGACGGGCCTCGACCCGGCGCCCTACTGGTGGTATCGCGACCTGCGCCGCTACGGCACCGTGCCCCACGCGGGGTTCGGGCTGGGCTTCGACCGGGCCGTTGCCTATGCCACGGGGATGGCGAACATCCGCGACGTGATCCCGTTCCCGCGCACGCCCGGGAGCGCCGACTTCTAACCGGTCCGGGC
>CAVOWV010000010.1:0-68375 GCA_963700245.1 uncultured Chloroflexia bacterium | reverse complement strand
GCGCGACGAGGTCGTGCTGCTGGACCCGGAGCGCCTGGCAGAGGATGTGCGAAGGGGTCCGTCGGCCCAGGCGCTGTAGGGCCGCTGGGACGAGGCTGGCCGCTACGGGCTGATCGGCACGCCCGGGCATTGCTCCACGGACGCCGGCCGGTAGGGGGCCACGTCGGCGTAGGCCTCGAACATGGCGCGCCAGGATTCCACACCGCCGGCGGCTTCGAGCGCCGCCTGCGGGTCGGGCGCGTTCGGGACCCCCTTGGCGACGTCGACATAGGCGGTGACCCAGGTCTCCATGGCAGCGAAGAAGCGGTCCATCTCGGTCATCGACCGCGTCGCGGGCGGCCAGCCCGCGGCATAGGCGATCTGCTTGCGGGCGGCCTCGAGCTCGGTGTTGATCGGGCCCTGGAGCCCCGCGGCCGTCGCGCCGTCGCCGGCCTCGGCGGCAGCCTGGAGCTTGCGCACTTGGTCCGTCCAGCTCGCGGTCTCCGGGTTGCCGACGACCCTGAATATCGTTCCCCACGCCGAGCAGAACGCCGTCGCGTACTCGTTGAAGTTCGTCGCCACGGAAGGGCTTGGGCTGGGTGCCGGGCCGGGTGCGCAACCACCGCAGGCCGCCGCGGCCGCGATGATCACAAGGGAGAGGGTCCACGCCGCCCTGCGTCCGCTCATCTCATGCCTCCAGCTCTGCGCCATCCGGGTTCGAGGGGAAGACGCGCGAGGTCCCGTGGTGTGGCATCCGGTCGCGGGCCGGGACCTGCGTCAGCCGATCCGGGCAGGCTTGCCCAGGAATGCGCCGTAGGCCCGGACCGCGGCCGCGATCCCCTCGTTGACCGTGCCCGGAAGCGGGTGGAACGGCGACAGGTCGATCAGGACCTCCCGTGTTCGCGCCGTCCGTCTCCAGGTGCCCGCGACCTCCCCGTCGATCACGATCGTCGACAGGAACATCCCGTTGTTGCCGGGAACCACGGCCTGGGCGTGCTCCGGGGCCAGGGCGGCGCTCCGATCCCCATAGCCGAGCAGGTACTCGTCGAACCCGGGAAGCAGTCGAACATCCGGGACCGCCGGCGCAGTCGGAGCAGCCGGGACTGCGTCCAGCACCTCCGGGGCCAGGTGGTAGGTGATCCCGCCGAGCTCGAGCCGGGCGAGACCGTCTCGCACAGGGCCAGGCCGCGGCGCACGTCGCCGAGCGGCAGGCCGGACCAGCGGGCCAGGTCTCGCTCCGTGGCCGGGCCGTGGCTCCGGAAGTAGCGGTCTGCGAGCTCGCCCAAGGCCTCGTCGCGCATCAGCCTCCGGGGGTTCCGCACCCATTCCGCGAGCAGCACGTAGGTCTGCTGCTTGCCACTGATCGGACCCAGGACGAGCACCCCGGTCTGGGCGAGGTGCCCCAGCAGGTGGTACCCGCGCTGGCCGTCGATGACGGTGCCGCCCGCGGAGATCGCGGACAACAGGGCCTCGCGCTCGAGGGCTCGGCCGCCTTCGAGCGCCGCGACGACCGCATCACGGGCACGCCGGAGGTCGTCCTCCGTGATCCCCAGCTGCGCTCGCCGGGTGGCAGTCGCAGCGATCACCCGGGGCGCCAGCAGCGCCAGCATCCAGCCGATGTCCTCGGCGGCAACGACGTGCAACGTGCCCCGCATCGGCCAGGACCTGACGATGTCGCCGGCATCGAAGGCCGCGCCCACCTCGTCATCCGTGAGCCCGTGGCCGCGGAGACCGATCGACCACCGGGCGCCCGGGAAGTCCTGTCCCTGCATCGCCAGCATGGAGCGGACCACCTGTCCGGGCGTCGCCGGCTCCCCCGGCGCGATCCGCTGAGCGGCCAGGCGCATCGCGGTCAGCCGACGGTGACCTGTGGCGAGCGATGAGGTGGGCATGGCCCAGTATCGCCCGCGTCGAACCTGGCGAGCATGGTTCCCTGGACTCACCGGGTCCGCCTGCGGTCGCGTCAGCGGTTCAGGAGCCTCGCCTGGGCCAGCTGGCGGATCGCACGGTCCACCTCTGGGGCCTCGGCCATCAGCTCGCGGAGCGCCGGGCAGAGGCAAGCAGGGTGAACGGCCGGGCGAATGACCGCGGGCTGGGCGTCCGGGGACGGCTCTCGCGGTGTGGCCCGGGGTCCGCTGCTCGAACAAGGAAGCGCCTGATGACGCGGAGGGCAACTTGGTCGTGCGCGCTGGGCTCGACGGCCTTCCTTCGCGGTTGGGGCGGGGGACGTCCACGTCGTTTGGCGGAACACGATCTCCTGCAACGAAGTTGACGGTCACGCCGTCTCATCGCATGTCAGGCTGCTGCGTGCGGCCCAGCCAGGCCAGCCGCCCGGTCCCGTGCCGGGCCATTGGCAAGACAGACCGTCTACGCGTCCCGTGAGGTAGCCCGAGATGCGCGTGTCACGGCTCGCGGAGTGGATTGCCGGGGGTGTGGCCGGGTGCCCCGGGACCGTCGATACCACAGCGCCTGAGGACCCGCCGAACCCGACATCGGCGCCCCAGGGCGGGGCGGTGAGCGTGGCGAACCCCTCCACGAAACAACGCCGGCGCCGCGACCGATGGGTGACGGCAGCGGCGGTGATCCTTGTCGTCTACGGCGGGCTGGGCATCCTCTACCTGCCGTTCCTGATGGGCGGCAGCCCGTGGCCCATTCACCCTGCGGAAGTCCTCGTCGTGAGCTTCCTGGTGCTGCACGTCGCAGCGGGGATCGGCCTCACTCGTCTTCACGGCTGGGCCCGACTCGCTGCGGGCGCGCTTTCGTCCTTCGAGCTGTTGTTCGTCTACGCACCCGCGCTTGTGGCGGCTGGGGCGAACGGTGTCTGGCTCGGCCTCGACTGGCTGGGCGTTGTCGGCTACCTAGTCGTCCTGTTCGCCGTCCTGCGGCGCTGGCCGGCGGAGCCGGTGGGAGCTGACTGACGATGGTTGCTCAATTGCCCGCGATCGACGCCCTCGGGGTTGACGCAGGCCCGCCCTCGCGCCACATCCAGCGCCGAAGCGTCGCGAGCTGGGTTCTCTACGACCTCGCCAACACCTGCTTCAGCCTCGGCGTCGTCACGCTCTACTTCCCGAAGCTGCTGGAGCACGTCTTCGGGTACCCGAAGGGCGAGGTCGATGGCGCCGTCGGGATGCTTGCCTCCGCCGCCGCGGTGATCGTCTTCGTCCTGGCGCCGGTGCTGGGCGCGATCAGCGACCAGGCGGCACGCCGTCTCCCGTTCCTCGCCGTGTCCACGGTCCTGTGCATCACGGCGACCTTCTTTCTCGCCCAGGCCACAGAAGGCGTGTCCTTCCTTCTGTTCGTGGCTGCTGTCATCTGCTTCCAGGCGGGGCTGATCTTCTACGACTCGCTGCTGCCCGAGGTCAGCACGGACGCGAACCGCGGGCGGATCGGCGGCATCGGCGTCGGCGTGGGGTACATCGGGTCCTTGCTCGCGTATGCCATCGGCACGCTGCTGCTGCCCCGCGAGGGGACGCCGACCCTCGACGACTACACGGCCGTGTTCCGCGGCATCGCCATCGGCTTCCTCGTGTTCGCGGTCCCGGCGTTCGTCTTCGTCCGCGAGCGACCGCGGGTGGCGCCGCCGCTCTCGTGGCGGGTGGCGCCGCTGGCGTTCTCGCAGCTGGCGGCGACGGCCCGGCAGGCACGCCGCTACCGGGGGCTGCTGCCCTTCCTGGTCGGGCGCATGTTCTACGCCGACGCCGCCAACACGCTGATCGTCATGGTGGTGCTGTACGCGACCGACGCGTTGGCGATGTCCGACGCGGACGCCCGCATGGTGGCGATCATCAGCATCGTGGCCGCGATCCCGGCTGGCATCGTGTGGGGCCGGGTTGTGGACCGTGTCGGCCCCAAGCGGACCCTGGATGTCGTGCTGGTGGGCTGGATGGCGATCTTCGCCCTGGTGGCGGCGATCCCCGTGCTGAGCTGGCCGACCTGGTTGATCTACCCGGCCGGCGCGGCGGTGGGCGTCGCGCTGGCGGGGCTCTGGGCGTCCGACAGGCCGCTCATGGCCCGCCTGGCCCCGCCGCGCTACTACGGCCAGTTCTTCGGGCTGTACTCGATGGTCGGACGGTTCGGGGCGATCGTCGGGCCGGCGATGTGGGCACTCATCGTGAGCCCGAATTGGCTGGGCTGGGGGCAGCCGGCCGCCGTGATGTTCCTGCTGCTCTGGGTGGTCATCGCGTTCCTGGTCCTGCGCCCGGTCGACGACCGGCCGCGAGCCTGGGGGCCCGAGGACCTACCGGGCTACGTGGATAGCGGGGCATGACGAAGCACGATCATCTGCAGTAGCCGGTGCCAAGGTCCATCGAGCCCAGGGTGCGGTCATCCTGCCGCCGCCGCGATCGATCGGTCGCCGGCAATCGCCAGCGCACCGATGCCCGCGACACCAAGGCACACCCCGGCGAAGCCGAGCACTTCGAGGGCGCCCCCGATCGGGAACGGCTGGCCCTCCATTGTCATGTTCGAGACGATCGCTGCAAACGGAAGGAGCAGCAAGCCTGCCACGAGCAGCATTCCCGCCACGCGCAGCGGACCCGGAGACCGCGCGAGCGCGAGTCCCGTGACGAGCACACCGACGGCCATGGCCAGCGCGCCGCCGAGCAACCCGATGATGTGCGGCCAACTCTGGAGGTTGTTCGAGACGCCGGACACCGGAATGACATTCGCCGCCAGGTAGCACAGGAACCCGGCGCCCAGCATCCCCAAGCCGATCCGGATCGTCCGGCCGTCAAAGGGACGCGGTCCGGCTACCCCAAGGATCAGGGCGCCGAGGGCCAACAGGGCGACCGCCGGAAGAGCGATGGTCAGCGCGAGGCTGTACAGGCCGCTGCCGGCGTTGTCGCCGGCGACGATGATCGTCATGGCGACCAGGCACGCGACGCTGCCGCCCACCACGAGCACGCCACCGATCTGTCCGAACCGCATCCTGGTCATGTCGTCCCCCTCTCCCTTCGTGAGCGTGAGACGCGACGCAGTTGAACCTGCTGCTGCCGCGCGCCTGCGTTCACGTGGAACCGGATCGACGCTTGTCCCGTCGCGTGCTGCGCGCCCACGGGGACCGCACGGTCACGACGAACACGATGGCCCCGAGCGCGAGGACGAGCCACGCGCGCCACCCATGGGAGTCCGAGACCCCGGGCGGGCGGGCGGCCTCGGTCGCGGTATCCGGCACGACGCCGATCGCGAGCCGCGGGCCCGTCGAGTAATGGATCCCGCTCCCGGGCCCCCCGCCGTTGTCGCACCACCACCACAGCTGGTACCTGCCATCGGGCAGGTTCGGGACGATGATCGCGGCGCTCCCGGCCGCGACGTCCACGCTGTCGAATGGAAGCCACTTCTCGACGGGCGGGAGATCCTGCGGCAGGCCGGGACCCGGGGCGGTGTCGGGATCGGCCTCGCCCGCTCGGTCGCCCACCCAAAGCCAGAACGAGCCGAGGCTCAGGGGCAGCCCGCCAGAGTTGTCCGCGTGGAGGCACCGCATGCCGATGAGCCGCACGGCATCGCCGGGCTTGGCAGACGGGGGGTCGAGCGTGACGCGGGTGTTCGCGCAACACGTGTCCGCCAGCGCGGCGGGTGCAAGCAGCAGAACCGCCGCGATGCCGATCACCACCGCCCTCAGGGTCGATCTCGCCGTCATGTCGTTCCCTTCTCACTTCGTGAACGTGAGACGCGAGAAGACGGACTCTGTTACCGCGGCGCATTGCTAGTCGGGACCGTCTTCCCCAGGGACCACCCGCAACAGGACGTCGCCGGGGAGGGCGACGATCGAGTCGGGCGGCATGGGCAGTTTCGTGATGGCATCAGGCCCAGTCACGGCGAACGCGAGACGCGGGCTCGCTCCCGAGGCGAGGATCACGACGTTGGACCAGAACCCGGCGATGCGGACGGGTCGCCACGCCCCGAGCTTGACGATCGTTCTGGCCGTCCCGTCCCGGATAGTCCCGACACCTTTCGTGGACACCCAGACCGGGATGCGCTCGCCGGGGTCCCAGGCGACGTCGATGAGCTGTCCGGGTACGTCGTAGCCCGTTCCCGTGCCAGAGGCATCGAGGACGCAGAGGTCGGACGAAGGTGACGCCGAGTCGTTGCACGGTCCGCTCCGGAGCTCGGCGCCGTCGGGCCCGAACAGGCGCTCCACGCCGATCGGCCCCAGAAGCGCCTCATCAGGAAGGACAGCCCGCTGGGCCCCGGCCATGTCCACCATGCGCAGCTCGCCATCCGCGCCGCCGACACGAACGAGGACGGCGTCACCCGCGGCGGAGAGGTAGAAGGGACTCGGGACATCGGTGTCCGCCCCGAGAGAGACGAGCATGGGCGTGCCGACGGGAGGTCGTACACCGAGAACACGTTATCGGCCATTGCGACCCAGAGGCGATCGCCCGCCATCCGGGAGCCGCCGCCGTTCGAGGGGATCACGAGCGGATCGGCGTTCGGAGCGAGCAGGTCGAACACGCCCACCGCCGCGTTCTCATCTCCCTTGGGGCCGCTGGTCAGGTCGAGGGCGAGGAAGCCCGTGTCGGACAGCTGCGGGGTTGCCCAGGCGTTGTCCAGCAGGGTCCATGGGTCCGGGATGCGCCCCTTGATGTCGGGGATCGAGCCCACGACGGTTGCGTCCGTGGCCCCGGCCATGACGCGGTAGCTGCCATCGCCCTGGATCCCTCCCATGACCATGACGTCGCCGCCCATCCCGGCGCCGACATCGAGTGGCGGGCGGCCAGGGGCCGACGTGACCGTCGGATTGGGCGTGGGGGCGGGCGAGGCACTCGCCAAGCCTGTCGACGCTTCTGGGGTGGCCGACCGCCACCATGCCGCCCCGGGAAGCCCGTCGGGGCTGTTCTCGTCGTAGCCGACGGTCGTCAGGCCGACGACGAGGTCCATCGCCGCCGACGACGTAGCGGCATACGGGCCGAACCCGTCGAGTGCGGCATCGGTGGCCGCGCACCGCCACGCCCACCCGTCCGCGGACTCCCACATGCCGGCGTGACAGGTCCCTGTGTACTCCCCTCCGGTGATGAGGAAACCGCTGGAGACGGCGGCGATCGAGGTTCCCCAGCCGTCTTCAAAGGTCCTGCCAGTAGCGCTTGTCCATGTCACGCCGTCGGTCGACCGCCAGGCGCGCACGCCATACCCATCGTTCGTGTCCGCACCTGCGACCACCACGACGCCATCGCTCGACGCCACCCCGTGCGCGGCGGTGTCCGTCATCGTGCCCGCTCCAGGACGCGGCCCGAACGCGGCGGCATCGGGGACCCGGGACCATGTCCTGCCGTCCGGTGACGTCCAGATCGCCGCGTGCCGCGCCGACACCCCCGCCGCCACATACCCACCGTCGTAGGCCGCCACGGCGTTCATCCCGCCACCCACCAGCGACTCCTGGTCGGGGATGACCTGCCACGACAGCCCGTCGCCCGACGTCCAGACGAATGACCGGACAGGTTCCAGCCAGCAGTTCACCTCGCAGGCTGGATCCTCGCGACCCACGGCCAGCCAGCCGTCCGGTCGCGACGACATCCGTGACGGCATCATGTCGATGCCTGCACCGGGGCCCGGAACGCGTTCGGGGAGGCCGTCCAGGTGAGGCCATCCGGCGAGTACCAGCTCGGCGGATGGTCGCCGACCATACTGATGATGACGACAGCGGCGACTGGCCGCAAGGTCGCTTGGCTGCGCGCCGGGCGTCGAGCCGTCTGGCGGTGCCAGGTCAGCCCGTCGGATGAATCAACGACAGCACCGTTGCCGTCGAGTCCCGATCCCACCGCGATGAACCGGCGCCCCGTCCACGCCACGTCCAGGAGCTGCACGCCCCGCACCGCCTCCTGGTCCGGCACCGGCTGCCAGTCGTGCTCCGGATCCGACGTCCTGCTTGGTGCCGCGGGCGAGGCACTCGCCAGAGCGGCCGGGGCTTCGACAGCAGCACGAAAGTCCGGGACGGACCGGCGTCGCCACACCCTGTGACAAGCACGATGCCGAAGGCCAGGACAATTGCCACGGCCCGACTGCGGAGGTCGAGACAACCGCAACCCTGGGTTCCATCCGGTCAGCCCGCGATCCGACGCCTGGCCAGGAGGAACCCTGCCCCGAGCGCGAAGAGGAGAACGATGGGTCGCCAGTCGCTCGCGCCGCCAGGGGCTGCCGAGGTCCTGGTCCTACCGGGATCAAGCGTATCCGTGGAGGGAAGCTTGACGGCAGGGCGGCCTGGACCGAAGAAGGCGACAGCTGCGGAGATAGTCGAGGGACCCTCGGCGCTGTCGAGCGGCACTCCGGCGAGGCCGCACGCTTGCGCTCCAAACATTCCGCTCGCGGGGTCCCACGCCGCGACCATGAGGACCGGCTGGTCTCGGACAAGTTGGATAGCGTCGCCTGAGACCGTCTTCGCCAGCGTGGCCTGGATCACCCCGGCGGTCGGCGGTTCGACGACGTACGCGGACGAGTCCAGCAGACGCACCACCCGGGCGGCGTGCGGCCCGTGAAACCAGCGGTCAACGGCGAACACGACGTCGCCACTCTCGGGCATCTCGCCCGTCGCCCGCCCGGCTGAAGATGGCCACACTGGGGTCCTGTGCGCTCTGCTCGAGCGTTGCGGTGCTCGCGCACGAGGCCTTCGCGGCAGTTGGAGAACCGGCCCAGGCGGCAGCGAGCACGAAGATGACCAAGGACTAGGCCACCCGGCGCATGTGTAGCCTCCGTCCATCCATGCACGGCCTCCGCTGATCATTGTCGGCCATTCGCCCGATGTGACGCATCCGCCCCCCTATCGGTTACCGGCCCGTTCCGATCGCCCGAAAGGCGACTGCTCTCATAGCCGGGAGAGGCGTGGACGACGGAGGCGGCGGCCGTCAATCTGGCGCCCCCGCGCGTACCGACTCGGCCACGAAGGCCCCGGCGCAGTCGGCCTGGGCGTCGGCGTCGTCCTTGGTTCCGACCGCAGGGTTGGCCCCGTCGTACCAGTCGGCCGGGAACTCGTAGTGACAGGCCTTGTACTCCTCCGCACGGGCGTAGTGGCCCCGCAGGACGACCCAGCGGTTCTGCTTGGCCTTCTCGATCGCCGTCCCGGGCCGGAAATGCAGCCGCAGGTTCTCCCAGTCGTTGGCGTCGCTCGTCGGGGCCAGCACGCGGACCGGGCCGATCGAGAGCGACCACAGCCACCCGGGCTTGATCTCCCATGGGTCCTCCCAGCCGCCGACAACGTCGTGGGTGTCGAACCAGCCCGCGATCTCGACGGTCTTCTCCCCGAAGCAGTCGCGCGGGTAGCGCACGAAGTCCGCGACCCGGATCACGCTCGAGAGGTCCGGGCAGGCGGCCAGCGCGCCGGCTGGCGGATCGGCCACCTTCGCCGCGAGGACCCGCGCGAACCGCGGACAGGTCCATGCCGGCGGGAAGGACGGTGACACGGCCTCGTCGGTGCGGATAGCCCAGTAGCAGTGCTGGTCGTCCTGCACTGCCCGGACCCGCAGCTCGGTCCAGCGACCCTCGAAGGTCCCGGTGTCGGTCTCGAGTTCGTTGGTGTCCAGGGGGATGCGCGGCCCGAAGTCGAGGCCCTCCTCGGGCTGGCCGGTCGGGATCCGCTCGCGCAAGACCAAACCGAAGGGCGTGCCTCCGGCAGGTCGCTCTCGCGACGGCGGTCCCACCAGCCAGCCAGCGACAGCTCAACCGATGCGCACTCGGCGGGAAGGGCGGCGAACGCCTGGAAGGTCACCGTATCCCCGGCGCTCGGGCAGACCGCCGACGGACTGGGGCGCGGCGTCGTCCGACGGGAGCGCGGGCTCGGCGTCGGTGTCGACGCCGCCGTGGAGCCGGGTGCCCGAGTCGTGACCTCGGACGCGGGGCTGCCGGGGGGCCCGCTCGCGGGACCCACATCTGTGCCAGGGCTGGTTGTGCAGCCCGCCACAACGACCAAGACCGCGAGGACGCTGGCGAGGGTTCGGACCCGGTTCACCTCAAGCCTCAACATCACCCTGCTCGCTCCTGCCGGCGGGGCCGCAACGCTTCATCCGCCACCCTCTCACCGCCACCGCCCGATGAGACGCCGTTCTAGCCCCACCCGTGACACCGGCCCGCGCAGGGTCAGTCGCCCGGGGCCGTCGTTCAAGGGTCGCCCTGCAACACTCCCCTCGCCCAGCGCGTCCTTGTAGCGCGTCAAGGAGGACAACAAAGATGGTCGGCTCCCGAGTGGCTCTCGCCGTGATCCTCGGCGCGGCAGTCGGCGCGTGTGCCACCTCACCTGGCCCCTCGCAGCCGCAGGCCGCACTCCCGTCTGGCTCCCCGCAGATCACGAACCTCCCTGACCGCCCGAGTCCGGTGGCTGCACCGTCACCGACTGCGGGCCTGACCGCCAGTCCCTCGGCGACGCCCGGCCCCGTCCCGACCGCCATACGGCCGGCTTCCTGCGTCACCCCACCAACGGACATCAACTCGCTCATCGACCTGGCGAGTACGGGACCGCAAGTTGCCGGTGGCGACCCCGTCGCCTGCTACGGCGATGCCCCGTTGACCTTCGATGCGACCTGGCTCGGCGGCGGCGAGGCCGATTGCCCGGCTGCCCCAGAGCCGGCCTGGCTCGCATGCTCGGCGTTCAGCCTGCAGGCGCCGGGAGATACGCGGAAGGTGGGGCCTCCTCAACTGTTCGTGGCCATCCATCCCTCGGCCAGCCCATCGATCCCCTCCGAGCCCTACGCGCAAGTCCGGGTCACCGGCCATTTCAATGACCCGGCCGCCCAGACCTGTCGCGAGACCCAGCTTGGCGATGCCGAAACGCTGGCGCCGGCGGCAGACACCATCGAACGCTGCCGCAGAGTGTTCGTCGTCACCGAAGTGGTGGCTTTGTAGTTAGGGGTTCCATCTCACAGCCACGGCGCGCCCACCGCGCCGAGCTGGAAGGGGACTCGATGAGCCGGCTTGGGTCTCGGACCTCGACCTCGTCAATCGCGGCGCGCGTGGCTTCCGTGCTTGCGGCCGGTGCCGTCCTCGTGTCGATCGCTGCCCCGGTTGCCAGTGGATACACGGTGCTGGGGGCGACCTTCACCCCCGATCATGGCGCGCCGCTCGCCGTGAAGGTTGTCGTGGTCGGCCTGCCGCTGGCCGCCGATTGCCCGATCGTGGACGTCTGGCTGGCATCTGACGCCTTGCCCTCGCCGCCGGTCACGGCGAGCAGCGATCCCCGCCTCGTCAAGCTCGACGGCGCGACCACGCACCCGCCGATCGGCGCCGGTGGCGTTGGCGACACGAGGCCCGGCACCACCTTCGAGTTCATCGTTCCTGCGATCCCGACCAGCACCTACTCGACCTACTGGCAGTGTCGCGGTGGCAGTCCTCCGGTCTTCGGCGGGTTCTCGAACGGCGCGACGCCGTTCACCGTCGATCCGACGCCGCCCGGGACCAACACCGCCAGCTCGCCCGCCGGGTCCGCTGCGCCGCCTGGACTGCTGCCGATCGTCGTGGCGTTCCTCGCGGTTCTGTTCCTCGTGCTGGCGTACCAGCGACGGCGGTTCCGCACCGGGAGGATTCCTGCGGGCTGAGTAGCAGGTCTGAACCTCCGGCTCCGCGGGGAGGCCCAGCTCACGGCGCGGGGACGGCTCGTCAACGGAGGGCATCGGCCGTCGCCAGCACCTCGGCCTCCGTCACACCCGGGCCGCTCAATGTCACCCCGTTGATCGTGCAGCCGAGGCCGCCGCCGTCCCACCAGACCGAGAGCGACCCTGGCTCAGGCCAGTCCGATCCGGTGACCCGGGCGCTCGCCCCACGGATGCTCGCCCCATGGCCCCACTCGCCGTCGAGGGCACTCACGAGGGACACATCCAGCCGGCGCCGCGGCGCGGACGGCGTGGCGGTCCGTTCCCAGGTCACTTGGGAACCCCGGATCGCCCCAGGGCCATTGAGTCCACCGGTCAGGGACCCCGTGATGCTCCATTCCGGCCCGAGCGGTCGGATCGCGGGCGCGGGACAGACCTTCGTGAGCTCTGGCGCGAGCACGGTCAACCCCACCGACACACCGAGGACGACCGTCGTGGTGAGTCCGGCGGCCAAGGCGATACCGACGATGAGGCGTCGCATGCCGGATCGACGCAGGTCGACGGCGAGTTGTTACCGACCTCCGGCTGCCGGGCGCGGCTCACAACTCGTGGACGGCGACCCAGGCGGTCCCAAGATCGTTCGTGTCGAGCTGGCTCGGCTGCACGACGGGGTTCCACGGACGTCAAGCTGCGAGATGGCCGCTGACGGGCCAGCCGGACCGAGGAGCGAGCCGTGACCAACGCCTCTGGCGGGGCCTATGCGATGTAGGGTCGGCCCGTCCAAGTACGATCGGGCGAGCGGCGTAGGCACCGATTGTCTGGGGCTTCGCGAGCGTGGGCTGGGTCGCACCCGGCCGGATGTCGTCGGCCCAGACCTCGATCAGTTCGCCACCTTGGTCCACGTGCGGCCGCCGTCCGTCGTCCAGAGGAAGTCGGTGTTGACGACGGGCCAGCTGCATTCGGGATCGGGCTCGCTCGTGACCGTGGTTTCGAGATCGCAGCGGTGGACGGCGTAGAAGCGATCGGCCGATGCCACGTAGATCTCATTCAGTAGCGCCGTCGGTGTGCCCGACACCTCCCGCCAGCTGGCGCCACCGTCGCGGGTTGACCAGGAGCCAGAGCCGTCCTGCGCGACGAGGACCCACTCGTCGCTCGAGAGCAGAGCGACGTGGTAGCCGACGCCCGTGTTGCCGCTCACGAAGTTCCTCCAACTCCGGACGAAGCGCCAGGACTGTGCGCCGTCGTCGCTGACGTAGATCTGGGTTAGGTCGGCGAGGCTCATGGCGAGTACGACCCGGCCCGTTCCGTCGGCCCAGAGTCCGTCCACTGACTTGAGGTCGTTCTTCGGGGCCTGAGGTCCGGTCGGAAACCGACCCTCCTGCCAGGTCGCACCGCCATCGACCGAGTACGCGAGCCGATTGTCGAAGGGCTCGTTGTCCGCCTTTCCGTTGCTGCGCCACAGGACGCCCTTCTCGTACCCGGGGATGGCGGCCATCAGTCCCTGCTCCATGCCTCCCTCCGGGCCGTCCCGGACGATCGGACCCGTCCACGTCCTGCCCCCGTCCGTCGTCTCGTAGATGCGCACTCCGGGCTGTTTGCCTCCCCCGAACCTCGCGAACCCGTGCTCGGGCGCCGGGAAGAGGAGCGACGGCGTCGTCGAGCCGTCCTCGAGCGGGAACCCTACCTCGGCCCACGATTGGCCGGCGTCCCGCGTCACCCAGACCGTGGAGCGGGGTTCCGGCGTGACGAGGAACAGGGTTTCGGCATCGGGCGCCACGCTCACGCTTGCGTTCGCCGCGGGTGCCTCAACCTCCGCCCAGGTCGCCCCGCCGTCCCTGGTGCGGTACAGCCCTTCCTTCGTCGAGGCCCAGGCGACGTTCTCGGAGCCAACGCGGATCGGCTGGAAGTAGAGGCTCGAGAACGGATCGGATGCCGCCGGAGCGGGCGAGGAATTCGGCCGACGCCGGGCTGGGCTGCCACTTCGCGTCCATGGACGCTCCGTCGGTGGTCAGCGTGCGTTGTTCACCGTCGACCGAGACAAGCCGGATGTTGCTCGTGGTCTCCCCGACGTTCACGGCGAACCAACCGTCACCCGGCGCCACCGAGGTCACCGTTGCCGTCTCGTCCAGGAGGCTGCGGCTCTCGCCTGTCTGGAAGTCCACCAGGTACAGGTGGTCGCCGGCTCCGACATTGGGGTTTCCGGTTCCGGTCATCGTCATGACCATCCGCCGGTCGGACAGCCACGTCGGTCTGGCAAGCTGGGCGTCCTCCATGAACATCATCTCGGAACTGTCCACGACGCTGATCGCACGAACCTTGCCCTCGGCGCCCTGTAGCTCGGTGCAGGCCAGCTTCGTGCCATCCAGGCTCCAGGCAGCGTCCCGGCACGTGCCCAGCTTTCGGGCACTGGTTCCGTCCGGGTGGACGATCGTCGCATCCGACTCGGCGCCCGAGGCACCCAGCAGCAGGATCCACTCGCCGTTCGGCGACCAGGACCCGGTACCGCCGCCCAACGTCCGTGCCCCGGACCCATCGAGGTTGACGACCCACGTGTCGCCGGCATCGATGACGGAACGGCCGTACAGGAGGCGCGTACCGTCGGGTGACCACAATGGCTTCATGGCGCCGGTGACGACCACCCGTTGCCCAGAGCCGTCGGCGTTTGTCACACAGATGTCCGAGGCGGGCGGTTCGGCGGGGGTGGATGCGGACGGGCACTGGAACGCGAGCATGGTCCCGTCCGGGGACCATGCGGGCGCCTCGCCCTTCGCGATGGTGCGGGCCGCGCTCCCGTCCGGGTGGACCGTCCGGATCACGCGCTCTCCACTCTCGACGCCGACGTACGCAATGAGGCCGTCGGGCAGCGCGCGCGGGTCGACGCTAGGCGCGGGGGCATTCGTGTCGTCGGGTCGGGGTGTCGGACTGGGACTCGGCACCGGCAGCACCATCGACAGGTCGTCCTGGCTCCGCCGCAGCAACTCCGCCCCGGCGACGAGGGAGCCCAGCGCCAGCAGGGCCAGCAGGGCGGCGACGAGCACCAGCCGGAGCGGGTGCCGGATGGTGGCCGGGTGCATGGCCGCGGCGAGGATCTCGGCTCCGCGGCGTTCCGGCAGGGTGATGGCCGGCAGGTTGCCGAAAGCGATGGCGTCGGCCCGGAAGCCGTGGGCCGAGCGGGCACAGGCCGGGCACGAGGCGAGGTGCGCCTCGAGGCGGCCGCGATCGCCGGACGAGAGCGGATAGTCGACCGCGATGGCGGCGAGCTGCAGGAACGTGTCGTGGGAGGTCATCGGACGGCCTCCGCCGACTGAAGCCGGCTTCGGACCTGGACACGGGTCCGGCAGAGCAGGGTCCGGGTGGCGGCATCGGTGCGGCCGATCGCGGCGGCGATCTCGGCACCGGAGAAGCCCTCGGCCGAGAGCAGGAGTGCGGCCCGGGCGTCGGGACCCAGGTCCGCGAGGGACGCGAGGAGGCCGGCGCGGCCCTCGCGACCGAGGTAGCTCGCCTCCGGGGTGAAGGTCGTCATTGGCGGAGCCGAGGTGCTGCGGATCCTGACGAGCCCCCGGAAGGCGACCGAGATGCGCCGGCCGCGGCTGACCGCGAGGTTGGCGCCCACGCGGTAGAGCCAGGCCCGGGTGTTGTCCGGCGCGCGACCGGCCCGGACCTCGGTCGTCAGGCGCAGGAATGTCTCCTGGAGGAGGTCCTCGGCAGCCTCGGGATCGCGGGTGGTCCGGACGAGGAACGCGAAGACCTCCTCATGGTGGGCCGTCCAGGCTGCCACGACCGCGGCGTCCGCCTCCGCGGCACGGTGGGCGCCTGCGGCATCGACCGCTTCCAGGGGAGAGGTCACCGGATCCACGGCGATGAGACGCTATGGCCCTCCCGGTGTTTCAGGGCAGGGGCGAGGGGCCCGATTTGGCGGGCAGGAGGGCGGAGCGGGCAGGCTGTCCCAGAACGGCGCGCAAGCGGTGTAGGCTCTGTTACCGATGCCGGGAAGCCGAAGCACATGCGCTTCCCGAGCACGAGACCTGTCGGGGCGTGGCGCAACGGTCGCGCACGTGCTTTGGGAGTCCCCGGGACCTATGCGGTGTAGGGTCGGCCCCTCCACGCACGAACCGCCGAGCGGCGTAGGCACCGATTATTGGGGGCTACGCGCGCTCGACGTCGCGCGACGACAGGCCACGACCAAGGCCGCAGCGCATGCGCACGAGGCGGGCGAACCGGCCTACCGCGTGGCCTCGTCGATGGCCAGCCGCAGCTCGGCCGTCGTCGGCAGCCCGTCGCCGAAGATCCTGGTCACGTCGCCGCTCGGCCCCACGACGAGCATTGCGGGCTGTCCAATGGACTCGGCAGGCCCGAGCAACAGCGAGGCCCACCGGCCCCAGGAGTCCTCGCTGACGACGACGCTGACATCGGCGTCCGTGAGTCCCTCCGCGGCAAGCAGCCGGGTCCACGTTTCGAGCGTCTCGGCCGTGGCCTCGGGCCCGCCGAGCACCACGAACGCCACCTCGGCTCCGAGCTCACGGCGTGCTGCGGCGACCGAGGCGGCAGCCTTAGCATTCGCGGGTTCGCTCCAGTTCTCCTCGCGTTGGACCGGGAGCCCGATGGTCACGATCACGGGTTGCCCGGCCAGCTTCGCCAGATCGAATGCCTCATCGGTCGCGCGGCCGTCGCGGACCTGTTGTCCGTACAGGACCGAGACCGGATCACCAACGGTGAACACGCCATCCCAGGGAGGCGGGACGGGGACGGGCTGCCCGGCAAGGAACGCGTCCAGTACGGCGGTGAGCGAGGTCACGGTGCGCGGATCCACCACCGCCCGGACGGTGCCGTCAGCATCGAACAGGGCGACGCCGAGCGGGTGGTTCCAGCGCGGCCAGCCGCTCCCGTCGTCGCGCAGCAGCGGGATCCCCGTCGCTTCCGCCGCCGCGATCTGAGGGGCCGAGAAGCCAGGGTGGCCCCCAGGAGCGATCACGGCCGCCTGCAGGCGGTCCGCCCGCGCCGCCACCGCCGCGACGAAGTCGTCGAACGGAAGACAGCCGGTACCGACGCAGCTTGTCTGGATGAGAACGGCCGTCGGTCGACCGCGCAGCGAGTCCGAGGACCAGGTCCCGCCCCCGTACGTCGGGAGCGTGATGGCCGCCGGCTGCTTGCCCGGCTCGACGCTCGTGGTGAAGTCCGTCCCAAGCATCGCGAACTGGGACGCATCGGGCTTGGTGCCCACCGAGAGCTCCAGGGCCTCCGAGAGGACCTCGCCCGCGCGCTCTCGCTTCACGAGGAAGCCGCTCTCCATGTCCACCCAGTAATGGGCAGCGCCGCACGACACCACCCGGGCGGGCCGCTCCGCGATGTCCTCGATCGGGCCGAGGATCCAGGCGTCGCAGCTGACGGACTGGCCCGCGTTCGCGTCGTACGCTGCGCCCACGTTGACCCAGTTCAGCCACAGGGGCGTCGCAGCTGGGGCGTCGGCGGGCCGGCCGAGGAACGGGCCGGCGACGGTCTTCCACGCACTCAGGTCGTATGTGCCGTGGCCATCGGGCGTGAGCACCTCGAAGCCACCGACGTACTGGCCCCCCAGAGGTCCCGGCTGTCCGACGATGCCGCCGTACCGGCACTCCTGGCGGAAGCCGGTGCCGTCGTACAGATAACGCCAGTAGACATTGCGCCGGTCACTCGGGTCGTCGAGGTTCCCGCATGCCCCATACCAGTCGGCCCGGTACTCGTCGGCCGGCCCGAGCCCGGTCACCAGCGTGAACGGCGGGGGATCGCGGTGCACGTCCATCGACGCCGCGACGACCTCACCCGCCGACATCTCGGGCGTGATCACGGAATCCACCAGCGTCGGCTCAGTCTGCCAGGACCGCAGCAGGAGGCTGCCGGCGGCCGCAGCGACGCCGAGCAGGGCGACCAGCAGCAGGGCAGCCGCCACCAGGAGGAGGGTGGTCCGCGAGTTCGAGCGGCGCCCGGCGATTGCGGCGAAGACGGCGTCGTCGACACGACGCGAGGGCAGCGGTAGCGTCCGCGGCCGCAGGGCGATGGCGTCGCTGCGCATGGCCGCGGCCGAGCGGGCGCAGGCCGGGCACGTGACCAGGTGGGCATCGAGGGCCGCGGCCTGGGTCAGCGTCAAGCCGTAGTCGATGGCGCTCGCGGCGAGACCCAGGGCGCGATCGTGCTCGTGGCGGTCCTGGCGGCTCATGGCCCGACCTCCGCGGCTTCGGCGATACGCCGGAGCTCGATCCTCGACCGGTAGAGCAGCGTACGTGTCGCGGTCTCGGATCGGCCGATCGAGGTCGCGATCTCGTGGCCGTCGAACCCCTGTGCGGCAAGCAGCAGCGCGGCACGCGCGTCTGGCCGGAGACGACCCAGGGCTGCATGCAGCTCGGCGTCACGCTCGTGCTGCAGGAACTCGGCCTCCGGGCGCGGCGGCTCGTCCCGGTCCAGGAGGCGCGGCACGATGCGGAGCCACGTCGACACCCGCCGGCCGCGGGAGATGGCGAGATTGGCGGCCACGCGATAGAGCCATGCCCGGACGTTGTCCGGCATCCGGCCGGCTCGGGCCTCCCGGATGAGGCGGATGAATGTCTCCTGCAGGATGTCCTCCGCGACCTCGGGATCGCGGGTCATGGGGACGAGGAAGGCGAGGATCTCGCCCCGGTGCTGCAGGTAGAGCTCGCTCAACTCTGCCTCGTCTGCCGGAATGGCCGGGTGCAGCGGTTCCACGACGGGGACCGCCTGCTCCGGCACGGTCGGCTCGGACACCATGCTCATGCCCGTATGACGCACCTCGCCGCGAGATGTCGCAACGGCTGTTATCGCCCAATCTCCGGGTCCGCAGGCACGTAGGACGGCCTCGGTCGTCGTCACGGACCCGGCCCCTCTCGTCCTACCGAAGCTGCCAGACAGTAGTCGTGTCTTCGCCTTCCGTAGCGCCGACCCCTATGCCGATGACGCCGGCCGGTCCGTCGGCGACGCTGGGCCTGTCGTCCGCCCCGGGCGTTCCGACGGGCGGAAGCTCGACCCATGTCAGGCCGTCCCCGCTGAGCCAGGTTCGGTGATCGTTGGCAACAGCGACATACCCGGCCCAGGTCAGGACGAGCGAGGGTCCCCACCCGCCGCGAGAGCCGGCATCGATCGGCAGGACGGTGGCCGTCCAGGTGACCCGATCCTCGGAGGTCCAGACCGTGGGCACGGCGTTCGAGTAGTCCTCGTCGATGCCGCTCAAGCCCGCCAGCACCCAGCGGCTGTGATCGCCGGTTGGAGCCACGCCAGCACCGATTTCGGTGCCCCGTCCCGCGAAGCCATCGATGCTCGTCCACGAGCGTCCGTCGGGCGAGGTCGCCAGGGTCATGACCGGCACGCCGGCCCCGGACCCGAGCGGGACGGTGAAGTCGCTCCACCCCTGCCAGAGGACGCGGATCCCCTCAGCATCGGCAGCACCCGCGTGGACCCAGGGGAACTTGTCCGAGTTACCCGTGTCGAGGGCCGGCGCGGGTTCGAGCTGCGTCCAGCGGATGCCGTCGCTCGAGTGCCATAGGTCGCGTCCGTGGAGCGACGCGCCTGCCCACCACCCCAAGGCGGCATCCCAGCCGCCGGTCGGCACCGGCCAGGCGGCGATGAACTCGCTGCCCGCCCCGTAGCCCGCCGGGTCGGCCGGCTTCGGTCCCGGATAGGCGCTCTGCCAGGTGACGCCGTCGTCCGAGACCCAGGCCAGCGGATAGCTCGGGCACAGGGGATCACCGCCGCTCGCGGGGGGACCTGGATCGCACGGCTTGTGGGAGTAGCCGCCGACGACGAGCACCTGCGTCCCGTTCGTGGTCACGGCGTTGGCCACGGCGTCCATCGAGTGGCCGTGCTCGTCCTTCGTCACCTTGAACGGCAGCTTGACCTCACGCCAGTCACGTCCGTCGGCCGAGAACCAGACCGTGCGTGACCCCCGCTCGAGCGCGACGTAGCCCTTGGCGAACCCGACGAGGGACCCGTAGCGGATCTCCTCCGCGCTGACGGGGATCGTGGCGATGCTGTGCCACGTCAGGTCCGAGGTCGTCGGCGCTGACGCCGAGGGTGCCGGGCTCGGGGTGCCGAGAGGATACGGCGACGGTGAGGCGGTCGGAGCGACGATCGCAGGCGAGGACCGTGGCGTGGGCACGGGCGAGGGCGTTGCGCCAGCGGCACAGCCGCCCAAGAGCGCCAGCGATGCGAATCCGGCCGCGATCCCTGAAGCCACCTGGTGCCAACGCATCGCCACTTGCCTCCGGGACGCGTGGACGCGGGTCACTTTCCGCGTTCTCAGGGATGAGACGAAGTGCACTTGCGAATGTCGCTGCTTCTGGGTGGTGCTGCTCCGGTCGCCAAGGTGCGATCCCGGGGGGACCGGTCGTGTCCCCAGACGACCTTCTCAGGTTCTTTCCATGAACCGCTGACCTTCGATCCTCGAGCCTCTCATACGGTGGTGGAGACACATCCACCGGGCGAACACATGGGCAGGCTTCGGCCTCTTCGATGGCACGACCGGCGGGACGTTTGTCGAGAACGGCGCCAACCGGAATGCGAGCTCTGGTTTCGTCGTGGATAACGGCCCGCGCGGCAACACGCTCAGGGACAACACGGCATACCAGAACGGCGAGATCGACGCCCTCCAAACCGAGACCGCAGGACCGAACACCTGGCTCCACAATCACTTCGGGACGCAGGTCGGCTTCTGATACCACCACGAAGCAACTCTTGCACGGCCCGCGCTGTCCGGGCCGTGCACCCATGTCCACGATCTCGACCGGCCCGCCGGTGCTCGGCGCGGTCCCCGCGACCGGGCTGTGGGCGGTAGCCCGTCCGCCGGACATCACGGCCCGACCTGGCCAACGAGCGCTGTAGGCAACCCTTGACGCCGTAGCTCGCGAAGCACATGCGCTTCCTGAGCGTGGAACCTGTCGGGGCGTGGCGCAACGGTCGCGCACGTGCTTTGGGAGTCCCCGGGACCTATGCGGTGTAGAGTCGGCCCGTCCACGCACGAAGTGCTGAGCGGCGTAGGCACCGATTATTGGGGGCTTCGCGAGCGTGGGCGGCCCACGAACTCGCGGCGTCGGCGCCCGACGAGACTGCCAGGTCACCCGGTCGCCCCCGCCGACTTCTCGACCCCGGACAACATCCATCCCTGGCTGCGCGTCTCACGGGGCGTACGGAGAGCAACGGGCAGTCGCCGGCGGACTGGCGCCGACCGGCAGGACGGGCAGCATGTCCATGGCACGGGCGTCCCTGATCATGATCCTCGGCGTCATGCTCGCGACTTGCGGTCCCGGGACAGCCCCGGATGGTCAGCTGGCCAGCCCGTCCCCGCAGGCGACGCCAACGAGATCCCCCGAGGTGGCGGCGACAACCTCGCCCTCCCCGTCGAGTTGCGCGAACTGTGACGCCGCCACCAGCTCACCCCAGCCGACGCATCTGGGGACGCCGCCCGCACCAGGTGGCTCCGACACCTGGGTTGCGGCGGGCGCGCTCAACGATCACCGCGTTGGGACGCAGCTCACGTTGCTAGGCACCGGCGACGTGCTCGCGGCTGGGGACGATCTCCTGTGCGAAATCGAGAACGCTGAGACGGACACGGCCGAACTCTGGGTGCCGGCCTCGGGCTCCTGGCGCATGACCGCGCCGCTGCCCACCCAGCGCAACGGGATCATCATGGTGGCCACCGCGGATGGCGACGCTCTCGTGACGGGAGGAGCCAACTCGGACTACATCGCCAAGTCGAGCACGGTCGTGTTCGATGACCGGACGCACGAGTGGTCGCGGTCCGGCCTGCTCAACACCGCACGGATGGCCTTTGCGGCCACGGCGCTGCCCGATGGTCATGTCCTGGTCGCGGGCGGCCTGCTCATCGACTTCTCCCAGCAGGGGGGCGCCCTCAGCTCCGCCGAGATTTGGGACCCGGACACCGGAACATGGGCAGCGATCGACGGGATGTCGAACCCGCGCCTGGGCGCGGTAGCGGTGACCCTGTCCGACGGCCGGGTTCTCGTCGCAGGCGGACTGCCGGTGTGGGGCGGTGATGACCCGCTCGTCTCGGCCGAGATCTACGACCCGAGGGACCAGGGCTGGTCCCCCGCCGGGACGCTCTCCGCCCCGCGGAGCGGGTTCTCGATGATCGCGCTGCCCGACGGTGGCGCGCTGGTCGTCGGCGGCTTGCGTTCCCCGACCGAAGGAGCCGCCGGCGAGGTCTCCCAGCCCACGACGACGGTCGAGCGGTTCAACCCAGAGACCCGAACATGGGCTTCGACGGACGGCTTCGACGCGTCGGGCCGACGTCCTGCGATGGCGATGCTGGCCGACGGTCGGGTGCTCGCAGTCGCGGGGGAGAACACGGCCATCTACGACCCTGCAGCCGGGACCTGGGCCGGCTCCGTGCCGATCCCTGATCACCGCAACGATGCGACGGCGGTGCTCCTCGAAGACGGATCCGTGCTGGTTGCGGGGGGCTGGCAGGAGTGGGTGCCGGACACGCCCGGCTGCCCGACGCCCATTCCGGACACGTGGCGCTTCGTCCCTGCGACCGCACGGCTGGGCGGAGCTCAACCGCCGCGTGATGATGGACTGCGTGGAGTTGGCCTTCCGGAAGCATGCCTCGGTCCACCGGTTCGAGCGCCTGGGCGACGTCCACCACAACTACGCGGAGGTGGAGACGCATGGCGGCGTCCGGGGGATCGTCCACCGCAAGGGCGCCGTCCGGGCCAGCGCCGGCGAGGTCGTCTTCACCCCCGGCTCGATGGGGACGTCCTCGTACGTGGGTGAGGGCCTGGGCAACCCCGCCTCGTTCGAGTCCTGCCAGCACGGCGCCGGCCGCGCCCTCGGCCGCAACGAGGCGAAGCGGCGCAAGACGAGCGAGCAGGTGTTCGCGGAGATGGCGAGCCTAGGCGTGGAGCTCTTCTCCGGCGAGCCCAGGACTGCGGCCGAGGAGGCACCCTTCGCCTACAAGGACATCGACGCGGTCATGGCCGCCAGCGCGGACCTGGTGCGGCCGGTCCTGCGGTTGCGCCCGCTGGGCGTGGTCAAGGGCTGACCGCGGCCCGCCGTCTGATCGCCGGCGGTGATCTTCGCGCCAGGCACGAGGTTGGCAGCCGCTTGGCGGGCGCCCTCGCGGGCTCCAGGCCAGTCTCAGGGCACACGCCCGAGGGTCGGGGTCAGGAAGGGGTGTCGAACGCCGTGGCGATCGGTGTCGCTCCTGCCTACGACCACGCCGCATCCATTGATGTCGGTTGCGTTGGCCGACGCTCCGCCGAGCGTCCCGAGTTCGATCACCACGCCGTCCTGCCAGACGAAGCCGCGATCGGCATCGGACAGGAGAACCTGCCCCCGATCGTTGATCTCAGTCGCGCCTACCCATGCATCGCCGAGGTCGATCACCGTCCCATCCCGCCAGATGAACGGATGGGTTAGCCCGCCGGGCCGCACGTTGCCGGCACCGGCCACCTGTCCCGTCGAGTTGATGGCCGTTCCCTTGGCCGTGTTGCCGCCGAGCGTCCCGAGCATGGTGAGCGCGCCGTCCTGCCACACGAACGAGCGCTCGCTGCCGTCTGTCGGATTCCACATCCAGCCGACAACCGCGCCGCGGTCATTGATCGCGACCGCCTCATAGGATGCGCCACCGAGGATCGCGATGTCGGTCACCGTTCCGTCCGCCCAGAGGGTGGCCGCGTTTCTCCCGGGCTCGACCTGGCGGGAGCCGACCACCTGCCCGCGGTTGTTGATCGCGGCGGCGCGACTCCCAATCCCGAGGTCGCCCAGTCCGATCATCGTCCCATCCTGCCAGAGGAAGGCTTGCGGGTACCCCGTGCCGGTATTGGCTGTACCAATGACCTGCCCGAGATCGTTGATGGCGATGGAGGAGGTCCAGGCTCCGCCGAGTGTCCCGAGATCATCCACCTCGCCGTCCTGCCAGACCACGGAACGCATCACATCCTGGTCCGGCAGTTGCAGCCAGACAACCAGGACCTGGCCGCGCTCGTTGATCAAGGGAGGGCTAGCCACCATCCATTCGCCGGGCGGCGCCATCGCTCCGAGATCGGTCATCACGCCGTCCTGCCAGAGGAAGGGGTGCTCATCGCCGGCCGCGGTCAGGCTGGCCCCGACGACCTGGCCACGGTCGTTGATATCCGTGGCGTAGGCCGATCTACCGCCCAGCGTGCCCAGGTCGGTGAGCGGGGTCACAACAAGTCGTTCCCCCACCCGGAGCGCCATCGGGTCGGTAACCCGGGGGTTGGCCGCGAGCAAGTCTCCGACTGTGACGCCGTAGCGCTGGCTGATGGACCAGAGCGTGTCGCCGGGGACAACCACGTAGGTCTCGGCGGTCGGGCAGGCGGTCGCGGGCACGTCCGTCGTGGGTACGCCGGTTGGCAGCGGAGATGATGCCGAGATCGACGCCGCCGGAGAGGGCGACGGGCTCGAGGGACCGAGGAAGGACGGCGACGGCGAGGCGGCGGGAGTGACCAGCAAGGGCGATGGCGTCGACAGGGGTGATGGCGTACGTGAGGGCGAGGGTGTCGCTTCTGCGACGCAACCACTCATGAGCACCAGCGGGACGACCGCAACCGCAAATCGTACGGCCAGGGTCCGCCCGTGCATCGCGGCTCGCCTCCGGGACGTCTGCGCGCCGACTGGGACGCCGGCGCCGTCAGGAGTAGGACGGGGGGAGGCGCTAGATGTTGCGCCTGCCGCCAAACCGCTGCCGATCGTGGTAGCGAAGCCGGGATTCGAACCCGGATGAGGGTGACTCCTCAATGGAAGACGGAGTCGGCGGCATCGATGGCGGAAGCGTCCGCAAGGGCGGGGTGCCCGTGGTGACCGCGGCGGGCGTGGGTTCGATCGTCGTCAACGGCAGGGCCGGCGCTGACGCGGCACAACCCGCAGCAAGCATGGCCGTGAGGACGCCGACGCTCAGATGGGTCCGGGGCATATCCGCTGGCTCCAATTCACCGATCTCGGCATGTTGTCTCGCTGGTCACCACTGCCGATCAGACGCGGCTGCCGCCCCTCCCGTTTTGATCGCGCTGGGCGGCGCTGACGGCTGTCGTATGCGTGGCGACTCCCAGAGTCCGTGAGGCGTGGGCTGGCGCCGCGCATCGTGGTGTTCGAGCGCCGTAGGCTAGTCATGCATTCGTCGGCCAGGAAGCACATGCGCTTCCTGAGCACGAAGCTCGTCGGGGCGTGGCGCAACGGTCGCGCACGTGCTTTGGGAGTCCCCGGGGCCTATGCGGTGTAGGGTCGGCCCCTCCACGCACGAACCGCCGAGCGGCGTAGGCACCGATTATTGGGGGCTTCGCGAACGTGGCTCTCGGCCCGTGGGGATCAGAACCCGGGCCGGCAGAGCGCAAGGAATGAGGACGACCTCGGCGGGGCGGAGGTCGTCCTGTGGTGCCGGTCGACGGTCGCCCGCCGAGCTTCAGATCCCTGATGTCGTGCCGAAGTGGTTGTGGACCCAGGTGTTGCCGACGCCAGTGTCGAGGGCATCGAGGCAGTCGGTGTTGGACCTGTCGTTCTGGTGGGCCGAATTGCCGCTGAACGTGTTGCCGGTTGCCCCCTGGTCGGCCACGAAGCCGTAGCCGGCATTGGTGTTGGCGGTGTTCCGGCTCAGCGTGTTCCCGGTGGCGCCGGCGCCTGCGACCAGGAACCCGTTGCCGTTGCCGTTTGCGGTGTTGTTGGCGAGGGTGTTGTCCGTCGTGTCGTACAGCGAGAAGCCGTTCCCGCCGACGTTGCCGTTGGCCGTGTTGCCACGGAGCGTGTTGCCGTGTGCGCCCGCGTTGAGATCGAAGCCCGCGCTGCAGCCGCTGGCCTTGTTGCCGACGAGCGTGGACCCGTGGGTCCCGTCATACAGCCCGAAGCAGGCCCACGGGCTGTCCTTGGCCACGTTGTCCTCGATATGCAGGTCGTGCGATCCCTGGAACAGGAAGCCGTTGCCGCCGTCGGGGCCGTTGCCCCGTGCGACGTTGCCCGTGATCTGCAGGCCGCTCGAGCCCTGGAACGTGAAGCCGCCGGAGGTGTTCTCGACGCTCCGGTTTTCACGGAAGACGCCCGACGTTGTGCCCGACACCAGGAAGCCGTCCGCCTGGTTGTGGCTCGCGGCATTCCCGATGAGCCGGCTGCCGTCTGCACCGTCGAGGAGGTAGCCGACGTAGCCGTTGTGGCTTGATGTGTTCGCCCGCAGGACATTCCGATGCGAGCCCTCGGCAAGCTCGAAGCCCGGCCCAGATGAGCCGGTCGCGGTGTTGGAGGTGAACGTGTTGCCGGATGACGACCCGGCGGAGTAGCCGGTCCCGTTCCCGGTCGAGTTGTTCGAGTCCACAACCGTGCCGGTCGTGCCGACGAGGACGACGCCGACCCCCGTATTGTCGCGAACGATGTTGTCGTTCACGCGGTAGTCGCTCGTGTTCCAGAGCACGAGGCCGTTGTCGCCGTTGCCGACAAGCTTGTTGCCGGCGACCACGCCATCCGCCTGATCGGAGATCCAGACACCGGCCTCGTCATTGCCGACAGCGGTGTTGTTCATGAGGCGAAGTCCCTTGGTGCCGGTCGCGTAGATCCCATGATGCTCGAACGCGGAAACGATGCAGTTCCGGACCGTGACTCCGGTCGCCCAATGGACGGAGATGCCGCCATTCAGATCGCCCGCATCGGGTCGGGACACCCTGTGGCCGGCACAGTCGAGCGTGACGCCGTCGGTCTCGATCAGGATGCTGCCGACATGGTCCTCGGTCAGGGTGGTGGTCGTGGTGATCACCAATAGCTCCGACGACGCCGACACGACGGCTGTGCTCGCGGTCGAGAGGAGCAGCAATGCAACTGCGGCGCCTACCGCCATCCTGGCGGGTTTGACGCCGTTGCGCGATCCCATGAGCAACCTCCTCGGGACGTCCTGGCGGGTCGGTTGAGCCAATGGCTTGGCGCGGGCTCGGCGGCCGTGGGAACCGTCCGGGCATCACTTCCTCCCGCAACTGTCTGCTGCGACGCGCAACGCCTCGGACTGTGGCAATCCTGCACACCGGCCCACTTGCGCCCGCGTCGCTCGACCGGGTCTTCCTCCACGGATGCCGCTCACGGGTCGGTCTCGCCAGTAGCTCGACGCGGTCCCGGCGACCGGGCTGTGGACCGCGTGTCAGAGCCACCCGTGTCACGCGAACGGTAGGCGCACGCGAGCGTCACGCCAGAGCCGACTGGCCCGGTGCACGCTTGCACCGATGCGGCAGCCGGTCGTCCGGACATCGAGTCCCGACCGGCCAACAAGAGCCGTAGGCTACTCTTCCTGGTGTCGCTCGCGAAGGACATGCGCTTCCCGGGCACGAAACCTGTCGGGGCGTGGCGCAACGGTCGCGCACGTGCTTTGGGAGTCCCCGGGGCCTATGCGGTGTAGGGTCGGCCCGTCCAAGCACAAGCGGCCGAGCGGCGTAGGCACCGATTATTGGGGGCTACGCCCGCACGATCGCGGGCTCCAGTCACCACCGCTCGGCAGCTTCACCTGCCGAGTCGCCGTCCAGCAACAAGGTTCCGTGCCCACGCGTCCAACGGGGGCGTCCGAGACCTGGAGGACGGCGATGAAGGCGGGCAGGCTGACCGCGCTCACACTCGTCGCGAGCGTCGCACTTGGTGCGTGTGATGCAGCGCCGGCGGGGACACCGCCCGCGGCGGACCCGGACACGTCCAACCCGATCGCGAGACCCAACCTGCCCGTACCGACCTCGAGCGATACTCCGCCGCTCGCGCAACCGTCCCCGTCGGGCGACGCCGCAGGATCCCCCACCTTCGCGCCGTTTCGCGGTACGGCATTCGGCAGCGACTCGCTGGTCGAGACTGCAGCGACGTCGGACGGTGGCCTATACGTCGCCGCCTCACTGCGCTCGGAGGAGGACATCGGCGCGGTGACGATCACCGCACTGGACGGCACCGGGGCGGTGCGCCCGGGCTGGCCGGTCGGGCTCGGCGTCGAGGTCGACTCTTGTGAGATCGCGGTCGCGGATGACGACTCGCTGCGCCTGGTCTGCGACGCGACGGCCTACGCGTTCGAGCTCGACGGGCGCCCGCTCCCAGGCTGGCCCGTCGACCTCGGCGGTGGGGCCGAGAGCGCGATCGTCATCGGACGCGAGCTCCGCGCGCAGATTGCGGACCGGATCTGGGTGGCAGTGTCGCCCGATGGGTCGACGGCTATCCAGCGAGGGCGAATTGAGCCTGCCTCCTATGTCGCAAGCACCGAACCCACGACCGACGCCGAGGGCGAGCCGATCGAGGGCAGGCCTTGGAGCGTCACGCTCTCCGACAGCACGGGCCTCCTGCCAGGCTGGCCGGTGGAGGTCCCGTTCAGCGCATCGGAGCCCGTCGTGGGCCGCGACGGCACGGTCTACCTGGTCGCCCTGGGGAAGGAAGAAGGCACGTCCCAGCTGATCGTCATCAGCCGGACCGGGAAGCGACTCGCCAGTCGCGCGGCCCTCATCAACGATGTGCCACCGCACGACGGCTCCTGGTACGGTCCGTACATCCCGCAGTCCCCCGTGGTCGGACCCGATGGCAGCGTCTGGGTGGTCGGGGAGTCGAGCGCCTACGCCTTCGACCCGCACGGCCGGCTGCGCGACGGCTGGCCCGTCAAGCTCCAGGCGCCCCTTGCTGACACCGGCTACTGCTCAGCGGAGTGCGACACCGACTGCTACTACCTTCCGGCCGATCCATTCATCGATCAAGCCGGCACGCTGTACGTGCTCGGCGCCCCAACGTCGAAGGCGACCGGAGGGAGCGCCCTGGCCATCGGGCTCGACGGCAAGGTCGTACCGGGCTGGCCGGTCCGGCTGAAGCGCGCAGGCTCCGAGTTCTGGTACGGGACGGTGGGACCCGACGGGACGGTGTTCGTCGACGCGTACGAGCCCGAGCCGAAGGTGAAGCGGACCGACGCGTGCTTCGAGCCTGCCTCGTTGACCACCCTGGCGATGCGGACCGACGGCACGGTGCGCTACCGGGTGACGCTGATCGACCCGTAGTCGCTCAGCCTCTACAGGGACCACCCGTCGAGGGGTCGGCACCGGTCCACGGAAGCGGTGTAGGCTCTTGGTCCAGTTCCGGGAGGCGGAAGCACATGCGCTTCCCGAGCACGAAACCTGTCGGGGCGTGGCGCAACGGTCGCGCACGTGCTTTGGGAGCACGAGGTTGTGGGTTCGAATCCCACCGCCCCGACCACTCGATCCGTTCCTCGTGATCGCGCCGGGGGCCGGCGTGCGCCGCTGGTCGGTGTGCCCCTTCGGGCCGACGGTCAGTCGAAGGCGCCCGCCATCACCATCTCGTGCGCCGTGCGGATCGGTTCCCAGACGCCGTCCTCGAGGTTCGAGAGCATGACCACGGTCAGGTCGCGCGCCGGATAGTGGCGAACGAGGCCGCTGACCCCGGCGTTGGAGCCCTCTTTCTCGAGGAAGACGAGCGTCCCGTCGTCATCGACGCGGAACCACGGCCCGAACCCGTAGTGCTCCACCCAGCCGTCGCGCACGCTGTGGACGACCTGGGGCGCGAGGAACGCGGCCGTCAGTTCGGCCGACAGCAGGCGCCCCTCCAGCACGGCGCGCATGAAGCGGTCCAGGTCCGCGGCGGTCACGTGCGCCCCGCCGTCGGGCGAGCCGATGGGCGGGTAGGAGTAGATGTTGCGCTTCCAGCCGGTGATGGCACCCGCCTCGTCGCGGATCGGATCGGCACCTTCGGCCAGCCGATCATTGACGCGGTCCATGCTCAGGAAGTCCGAGTCGGCCATCCCGGCCGGCGCGAAGACGTCCTCCCGCACGACGTCGCGATAGGGACGGATCGTTGCGCGCTCGACCATCAGCCCCAGCAGGACGTAGCCGCAGTTGTTGTAGCGGCAGCCCTGGCCGGGAGGGAAGTTCGGCGCCCGGTGGACGAACTGGGGCAGGAAGTCGACGGCCTCGCGAACCGAGTAGTTGGGCCGGTCGCGCCAGACCGCCTCGTAGCTCTCGCCGGCCTCCTCGTCGGCGTCGTCGCCGATGCCCGACGTGTGGGTCAGGAGGTGGCGGACGGTGACGTCGGGCGAGATGACCGTGCCCTCGAGGCCCAGGTAGCCGATCGCGCTCGTCTCCAGCCCGAAGGCTCCGGCATCGACCTGCTGGAGCGCGGCCACCGCCGTGAACAGCTTGGTGATCGATGCCGTGTCGAACCGCGTCTCGAGGGTGTTCCGCATGCCCCAGGCCCGACTCGCAAAGCCGTACGCGCCGGCGAACCGCTCCTCACCACCAACGGTGATCCGCACGACGCCCGAGAAGGCATCGGCTGCCTCGAGATCACGCAGGTAGCGCTCGAGTGCTTCAGGGGTCATCGGCGCGGACCTGTCGGCAGCCCGCAGGCATCCATCTCGGGCCGCCGTCGTGGGGCGGCTACTCGCCCGCGATCCCGTCGAGCAGCGCCTCGGCCTGGAACAGGTTGATGCCGCTGTCGATGAGGTCCAGGAGCGCCGCCATGGTGCGCTCCTCCTCCACCTGCTCCGCGATGAACCACTGCACGAACTGGAGGGTCCGGTTGTCCTTCGCGTCCCGGGCGGCGTTGGCCAGCGACTCGAACTGCGCGGTCACCTTGGCCTCGCTCGCCTGGGCGACCTCGACCGCCTCGCGGGCGGACCCGTAAACCGTGGGGGCGCCGCCGATCTGCGGGAGGCTGAACTCGACGTCGTTGTCGATGAGGAACTCGATGATCTTCCCGCCGTGCTCGGCCTCCTCTGTGGACTGGTCGTGGAAGAACTTGGCCCAGCCGTTGAGGCTCTCACGGGTGAAGTAGAGCGAGATGCCCATGTAGGTCTGGTGGGCGGAGAGCTCGCTCGCGACCTGTGCGATGAGGAGCTTGGCGGGCTGTTCGGCGATCATCGGAGTCCCCTCGCGATACGGCAGTACCCGAAGGATAGGCCAGCCTCCCACGGGGTGACGCGGCGTCAGCCCTGCAGGCCACCGCACAGCGTCGAGCCGCCGGGCAGCCACCCGCCGTGACCATCGTCGATGTATGTGAGCGCTCCGATCACCTGGCCGTCCCGTACCACCCGGACGAGGCCCTTGTCGGCCGGGTACCCGCCGCGCTGCACGACGTCGCCGTCACGCAGGCCCTTGAGGCGCTTCTTCGCCTGCTCGACCGGGTTCTCCTTGCTGCCCCTGGCATCCTCGGCATACAGCGCCTCGCCGCTCATGCAGCTGCCGGCGACATTGCCGATCGCCATCGACCGGTACCAGCCGTCCGGGTCCTCGATCCGGACGGACGCCCCGGGCGGGATCTCGGCCTGCTCCGGGTCGCCGCAGTCGATCGTCACGTCGCCCGGCGCGATCCGCAGGACGACGCCCTGGTCGGCCTTGTCGAGGCCGGTGCTCTCACGGCCTGACTCGTACTCGACGCCGAGCTGCCACCCGTCGGGGCCGGTGACCCGCAGCCGGACGCCATCCCGAGTGGCTCGCACGCGGTCCGAGTCGAGCTCGGGCGCGCCGTCTGCGCATCGGACCGTCAGCACCGCCACGAGCTCGCCGGAGGGTTCCGGGGCTGGAGTGACGGCCTCCTCGGACGGCTGCGGCTTGTTGGTCGGCTTGGGGGTGATGACCGGCGTGGGATCCGGGGCTTGCGTCACCGAGGCGGGAGTGGACGGGGAGACCTCCATGCCACCCGCAGGTGAAGCACCCCCACAGCCGATCAGCCCGATCGCCAGCGCGATGACGGCAGGTCCAAACCAGCGGCGGTTCACGGCATCACTCCTGACAGCGCAAGACTCCTGTCAGACGCCTCGAGGCGGCGAGTCGTTTCGGCTCATCCCCGATCCGGCCGCCCACCGTCGACCCCGACTTGACCTGATCTTGAGGAACCCTTGGGCACGGCTCCATGGGCATCCGCAAGGGCCCTTGGCACACTGTCCCCACCGGCCCCCCACCGGTCATGACAGGAGCCGCGTCCCCGATGTCCCGTCAGCCGTCCCGCAGCGTGTCCGCGTCGCATGTCGCCCCCCCCGACATCGACGCGGACGAGCTGCATCGCATCGCGGTCGCTCGCCGCCAGGCGCGCACCGGCCAGCGCGGGACGGCCAACCCCGAGACGCCGCAGGCGCCGGTCCCCACGTCGTCCCTGCCCCAGGCCATCACCACCACCGTCCCCGTGGCCGGCATGACCTGCCGCTCGTGCGAGGTCCGGATCGAGCGCCAGGTGGGCCGTCTGCCGGGCGTGACGCGCGTCTCGGCGTCCTCCACGCGGGGCCGCGTCGAGATCGAGAGCAGTGCGCCCGTCCCGCAGGCCGCCATCGCCGGGGCGATCAACAAGGCCGGCTACGAGATCGGGACGACGCCCTGGCTGGAGCGGGATCCATCCGTGTGGATCACGGCGGCGGCCGGCGTGGCGCTGATCGCCGCGATCGCGCTGATCGCCCAGGTGACCGGCGTCGCCGAGCTCGCGAACCAGACCGGCGATCTTGCCCAGGGCGGACTCCTGGTCGCGCTGCTGCTCGGCCTGGCGGCCGGCGTCTCGACCTGCATGGCGCTCGTCGGCGGGCTGGTGCTCGCGCTGTCGGCGTCGTACCAGGCGCGCCGGACCCGCGCCGGGCTCCCGGAGCAGGGCCTGGCCGCGCAGATGCGGCCGGCGCTGATGTTCATGGGTGGGCGGATCGCCGGCTACGCTGCGTTCGGTGCCCTGCTGGGCGCCATCGGCGCCAGCCTGACGATGCCCCCGGCGATGACCGCGGCGCTGATGATCGCGGCGGCCGTCGTGATGACGATGGTTGGGGCGCGGCTGACCGGCCTGTCGCCGCGCGTGGCCACGTGGTCGCCCACGCTGCCGCCGTCGCTCGCCCGGAGCCTGGGCCTCGCGGACACGGACGCTGGTGGCTACTCGGATGTGCGCGCCGCCGGCCTCGGGGCTCTCTCGTTCTTCATGCCCTGCGGGTTCACGCAGGCCGTCCAGATCTACGCGCTCTCGACCGGGTCGCCGGTGACCGCCGGCATGCTGATGGCGGCGTTCGCGATCGGAACGGCGCCGGGGCTGCTCATCCTTGCCGGCCTCCCGGTCGTCGTGCCGAACCGCGCGCGACCGACGCTGCTGCGCCTCGTGGGCGTGGTCGTGATCGGGTTCGCCGTCGTCAACGCGGGCGCGGGCCTCCGGCTGGCCGGCGTGAACCTGGCGCCCTTCGGCACCGGCGCGATCGCCGCGACGACCACGGGAGCCGAGGCGCCGGCCACGGGCTCCGGCCCTGGTACCGCAACCGCCCCTGCCGCGGGCTACCAGGACCTCCGCACGTACCAGGAGGTTGACGGCTACCTGCCGGCCAACGCCGTGATCGCCGCAGGCATCCCCACACGGTGGACCATCGAGTCCGCGTCGTCGCGCTCCTGCGCGGCGTTCCTGGTGGTCCCCGACCTCGGGATCGAGGTCACGCTCCAGAAGGGCGACAACGTGATCGAGCTGCCGGCGATGAACCCGGGCACGCTCGCGTACACGTGCTCGATGGGGATGTACGGTGGCACCATCACGGTCGTGGACGGCGAGGCGGGTTCGCCCAGCGCCCGCGGCTGACCTCCCGAGATCCACCGAACCGGAGGTTCCGATGCAGGCCGAGCGTCCCACCCAGCTGATCGATCCCGTCTGCGGCATGACCGTGGATGTCGGCCGTGCCGAGGCGGCCGGTCTGCTCCTCGAGCACGAGGACCGCACCTACGGCTTCTGCCGGAGCGGGTGTCGCGCCGCCTTCGTCGACGACCCCGCCGAGTACGTCGCCAAGGCCGAGGCCGCGGTCGCGCCGGCGACGGACGGCACCGGCCAGGACCTGCCCGTCATCGACGAGGGGATGCGCCGCTGGTACGAGAGCTGCGCCTGCTGTCTCTCCGACTCGTATCCTGAGATCAAGGCCCAGCTCGATGCCGAGCGGGCGGCAGCGTCCCAGCCGCCGGTCGATCCGGGCATCTGCGAGGTCGCGGAGGCCGCCGAAGCCGCCGAGACGCTCGCTCCAGCACACTGAACCGCCGACGACCACGAGGAGACCGACGATGACCGAGCCGCGCACGATCGCCGCCAACGAGGATCCCGTCTGCGGCATGACCGTGGACATGGAGCAGGCGCGCACCAAGGGCCTCGTCCGCGAGCACGGTGGCCGCGAGTACGGCTTCTGCGGCAAGGGCTGCTTCCTGGAGTTCGGCGATGACCCGGAGACGTTCCTGAAGGCGGACTACACGCCCTCGATGTAGGCAGGGCGCCTCGGCGCGGCGCTACGGGCCACTCCACGCGCAGGTGGCACACTGCGCGCATGGAGCTGCGTCCCTACCGGATCCTTGTCGTCGATGACGAGCCGCCCATCGTGGAGCTCGTCACCGGCTACCTGGCGCGCGAGGGCTGGGTCGTCGAGAGCGCCGGCGACGGCATCGCCGCCCTCGAGACCGCCGTCCGCTTCGACCCCGACGTCATCGTCCTTGACGTGATGCTGCCGGGCCTCGATGGCATCGAGGTCTGCCGCCGGCTCCGCACCTTCTCCGACGCCTACGTGCTGATGCTCACGGCCCGCGGCGAGGAGATCGACCGGATCATGGGGCTCACGGTGGGGGCGGATGACTACCTCGTGAAGCCCTTCTCGCCACGCGAGGTGGTCGCCCGGATCAAGGCGCTGCTCCGGCGGCCCCGGGGTGGTCAGGCGGCGCCGGCATCGGGCGTCGGCCCGGAGCGTGCCCCGTACCACGGGCGCCACGCCGGCGGGCCTGGAGATCGACGAGGGACGGCGCCTGGTCCGGGTGGACGGGGCGCTCGTCGACCTCACCGCCCTCGAGTTCAACCTGCTCGCCCTGCTCGCCCGGGAGCCGGGAATCGTGGTCCCGCGCCAGGGGCTCCTGGACGCGCTGTGGGGCCCCGAGTTCGTGGGCGACGACCACCTCGTCGACGTCCACATCGCCAACCTCCGCCGCAAGCTGGGCGATGAGCCGGCGAACCCCCGCTTCATCGAGACGGTGCGGGGCGTCGGCTACCGGCTGCGCGAGGCGTCCTGATGCCCCGGTCGCTGCGCGCCCGGCTGCTCATCGCGTTCCTGGTCGTCATCGCGGCCGCCATCGGCACCGTGGCGATCGCCGTGATGCTGGTCGGCCCCGGCTACTTCACCGATGCGATGGGTCACCTGCCCGGCGACCCGATGGGCGAGGCGATGGGCGAGTCAACGCTGGTCGCATTCACCGACGCCATGCGCCAGGCCCTGATCGCGGCCACGGTCATCGCGGTGATCACCGCCACGGTCGTGAGCCTGGTGGTGGCGGGCCGGATCGCCGGGCCGATCGCCACCCTCGCGCACGCCGCACGACGCATCGCGCGCGGGCAGTACGCCGAGCGCGTGCCCGCGGACGGGCCCGGCGAGCTCGGCGAGCTCGCGACCTCGTTCAACGACATGGCCGGGTCGCTGGAGGCCACGGAGCGCCGGCGCCTCCAGCTGGTGGGCGACGTGGCGCACGAGCTGCGGACCCCGCTGACGACGCTGGACGGCTACCTGGAGGGCCTGGAGGACGGCGTGGTCACCCCCTCGGCCCAGACATGGCACCTGTTGCGCGCCGAGACGGCCCGCCTGACCCGGATGGTCAACGAGCTGTCCGAGCTGTGGAGGGCGGAGGCGAACCAGCTGCCGCTGCGGCTCGAAGCCGTGGACGTCGCCGGTGTGGGTCGAGAGGTGGGCGAGCAGTTCGGGCCGCAGGCCGCCACGCGGGGGATCACGCTGGACCTGCCGGCGACGAGCAGCACGGCGCCGGCGGTGGCGATGGCGGACCGCGACCGGGTGGCACAGGTGCTGGCGAACTACCTCTCCAACGCGCTCCGCCACGCGCCGGACGGGTCGCGGATCACGGTCGCCGTTGGGCGCAGCCAGGGCGGGGTCCGAGCCTCCGTCGCGGACGAGGGGCCCGGACTGGAGCCGGACCAGCTGGAGGCGGTGTTCGAGAGGTTCTACCGGGTTGACGCGGCTCGGAGCCGCGCGGCGGGTGGGTCCGGGATCGGGCTGGCCATCGTCCGGGCCGTCGCGGAGGCGATGGGCGGCAGCGCATGGGCCGAGAGCGATGGCCCGGGCCGCGGTGCGACCTTCCTGGTGGAGCTGCCGCCCGCGTAGCTGCCGGTCGCGCAGCTGCCCGTCGCCCGTGAGCCCAAGATCACGAGGCCGCCCGCGAAGAGTGAATTGCCCCGCGGCCAGAACGACTCAGATATGCAGAGCAACCATGCACGCGGGCGGCGTCGACGCGCGGTCCAAACCCCAGCCGCCGGGATCGCGCCGAGCCACTGGCGAGACTGGCCCGCGTCCAGGCGTCCCGAGGGGATGGCGATGCGCGCGCACGGTCGGGCCTCACGGATGGTGGCGGCCCTGGCGATCTGCTTCCTCGTGGCCGGGTGCGCCTCGTCGGCGACATCCACACCCTCGGTGTCGAGTGAGGCAATCGGCCGCCGCGGCGACGCCAGGCGCGCTGCCACGCCCGCCCCCGTCACCCCCGCACCCGTCACGCCGGCGCCCGCGACCCCGGCTCCCAGCGTCGACCCGAACGCGTTCAGCGTTCGGACCTTCTACACGACCTACGTGCCGGACGCGCTCTTCGCCGTGGACGCCGATGGCAACGCCTACCTGCCGGGTGGCACGGAGGGGGCGGCCCTTGTCAAGGTGGGTCCCGACGGCGCCCCGATCGCCCGCTGGGCCGGCAAGGACACCGTGCCCGGACAGCCGGACACCGTCGGCGGCGTCGTGGTGGACCCCAAGACCGGCGACGTCTGGCTGACCGACATGACCGCCGACAAGGTGGTCCGCCTCTCGAGCGACCTCGTCGAGAAGGACCGCTGGGGGACGACCGGCCGCGAGCCGGGGGATGCTCACGCAGCCCGCGGGGATCGCCCTCGACGGCAAGGGCAACGTCGTCGTGGTGGACATGGGCAACAGCCGGATCGAGACCTTCAAGCCGGACGGCACCTTCATCCGCACGATCGCGATGCCGCCGGGGGTCAGCAGCCCGATCGATGTCGCGGTCGACAAGGACGGCACGCTCCTGGTCTCGGCCTTCGGCGCGAGCTTCAGCGACGCTCGAGTGCTGCGGATGAAGGCCGACGGGTCCGTGGTCCGGTCGTATCTGCCGGCCGGAGGAGCATGGCTGTTTCCTGACGCCTTCGTCGACGCTCACGGCGTCGTCATCGTCGCCGACGCCGAGCTGGGCTTGGTGGGCATCGACGAGGGCGGGCACGTGGTCGGCGGAACGAGCATCCCCGGCTCCGGCGACGCTCCCGCTTCGGCCCGCTTGGCGCCCTCGGGCAGCGTCTACACCCTCGCGTGCAAGCTGTTCACCACGGGCTGCACGCTCGCCCGGCTCGATCCAGAGGGGACGGGCTACACCACCGCCTCCACCGTGAAGCTCGACAGCCCGGCAGCGCCCGGCAAGATCGTCAGCGTCAACGGGCACGACCTCCACGTCTTCTGCACGGGAACGGGCAGCCCGACGATGCTCTGGATCCCCGGCGACACGTGCCGGCGGCTGGGCGTCGTCGGCCCAGTACCTGTCTGCGGGCGCCTCGCCGAGTTCGGACGCGTCTGCACGGTCGACCGCCTGGAGACCGGGTTCAGCGACCAGGACCGGCGAGGACGACATGCTCCACTGGGTGGCCGATGTCGACGACATCCACGCGGCCCTCGCCGCGGCCGGCGAGAGCGGTCCCTACGTGCCGGTCGGTCACTCCTACGGCGGCCTGCTCGCCCGCGTCTTCGCCTACGCCTACCCCACCGAGGTGCAGGGCGTGGTCAGCATCGACCCCGCGCACGAGGACCAGTACGACGGACCCGTTGCCAACCCGGACGCCCCCGCATCGTGCGCCGATGCGTCGTGCCCGTTCTACGAGGACATCCAGGCGGTGAAGAAGCTCAACGGCGGGAAGGTGGCCGGATCACTGGGTGCCCTCCCGCTCGTCGTGATCGCGCACGACCCGAGCCTGGCCTTCTGGGACGACGCCGCCTACGACGACTACTGGCTGAAGCTTGGCGCCGGACACGGCGACGGCATCCTCCAACGCGGTGCACGTCGTCGCGATGGGGTCGTCCCACGCGATGCCGTTCACGCAGTCCGGGCTCGTGGTCGAGGCCGTGCGCCAGGTCGTGGACGCGGCCAAGGCGGCCGACCACACGCTCCCGGCGTGCGGCAAGGCCCTCACGGACCTCGGCGGCGCCTGCAAGTAGGTCGGCGCTCGTCGCGCGGTCCACCGACCGGGACCGGCGCGACGCGGACCCAGGCGACGCTACGGTTCGGCTGAGCGGAGGAACGCGCCTGGCCAGGCCCTGCTCCGTTCGCTGGAGGGCTCACGGGCAAACGCAGCGCGGCCTGCAGCGGCGGACGCGTTCGGCAATCGAACCATAGCGCCGCTATACGCCTCTCGCGGCCCCGGCCATACGCCCCGGCTGAACCAGACGCGGCCCGCGATCCCGGGCCCGCGGGTCTCGCCTACGCGATCGGGAGGGTCGCCACCACGACGCCCTCGCGGTCCTCGAAGGTGAACCCCTCAGCCGCGAGCAGCTCCCGCATGCGTGCGTTCCGAGGGCTGAACTCCGAGACCAGGTTCGCCACGCCCTCGCCCTTCGCGACCGTGATGGCCGTCCGGATCAGGCACGCCCCCACGCCGCGCCGCTGCCAGGCATCGGCCACGGTCATGGTCAGGTGGCGGTCGTCGGACGCGTGGACGCGCGACACCCGGGCGATGGCCGCGAACTCGGGCGCGGCTGCCTCGTCCTTGAGGACTTCGGCGACGATCGCGAACTGGCGGTCGTAGTCGGCGAAGCAGATGCGCGTGAGCCGGTCGTGCGACGTGCGCTCGGCCAGCGGCCGGTCGATGCCGTAGCGGGCGACGACGGTCTGGGTGGACAGGCCCGCGTGGAAGCGGGCGAGCGTGGGCTCGTCCTCGGGCCGGATCGGCCGGATCAGCATCCGGACGCCGTCGTCCGTGCAGCCTTCGTGCTCGTACTCGTGCGGGTACGGGCGGATGGCGAAGCGCGGCAGGTCCGCATCGGCGATCTCGGCCGGGTGCAGGACCACGCGTGCGTCGAGGGCGATGATCCGCTCCGGCGACGCCAGCAGCGGGTTGATGTCGATCTCCGCGATGCGCGGCTGCTCCGCGACGAGCTCGCTGAAGCGCACCAGCAGCGAGGAGAGTGCGTCCTTGTCGATGGGCTTGCGGCCCCGGACGCCCTTGAGCGCGTGGGAGATCGTCGTCTCGCGGATGAGCTGCCGGGCGAGGGTCGTGTTGAGCGGCGGCAGGGCCAGGGCGCGGTCCTTGAAGACCTCGACCAGCTGGCCGCCCATGCCGAACAGCAGGACCGGGCCGAACTGCGGGTCGGGGCTGCTGCCCACGATCAGCTCGTAGCCGGACCAGTTGATCATCGGCTGGATCGTGACGCCCTCGAAGTGCTCCGCCCCGACCTTCTCGGCAACGGAGTCCCGGATCTTGGCGAAGGCCTCGCGGACGGCCTCCGGGGTGCGCAGGTTGAGGATGACGCCACCGACGTCCGTCTTGTGGGTGATCGTCCGCGAGAGGAGCTTGGCGACGACCGGGTAGCCCATGGCATCCGCTGCCTGGACCGCCTCGTCCTCCGTCTGGGCGAGCTCGGTGTCCGTGATCGGGATGCCGTACGCGGCCAGGACCTTCTTGCTCTCGTACTCCGTGAGCAGGGTGCGACCCTCGGCGCTGACGTCCGCGATGATCTGGTCGACCTCCTCGCGGAACTCGCCGCGCTCGGGTGCGATCGGGAGCCGGGGCGTCTCGTACAGGGACCGGAGGTTGTGGTCGTAGCGCCACAGGTGGTTGAACAGGACGCAGGCCGTGTCCGGGTAGGCGAAGGTCGGGATGCCGGCCTCGCGCAGGATCTTCGCGCCCTCGGCCACGTCCTCGCCGCCCATCCAGGAGGCCATGACCGGCTTGCCCTCGATCTTCGCGTGCTTGACCAGCGCCCGCGCGGTCGCGGTCGGATCCGTCATCGCCTGCGGCGTGAGGATGACGAGGAGGCCGTCGGTCTCGGGATCCGTCGCGGCGATCTCCAGCGCCTTCGCGTACCGATCGGGCGGCGCGTCCCCGATGATGTCGATCGGGTTGTTGTGGCTCCAGACCGCGGGCAGGACGGCGTTGAGCGCCTCCATGGTCTCGGGGCTGATGTCGGACAGCTCCCCGCCGCCCCCGATGAGCGCGTCGGTGGCGATGACGCCCGGGCCGCCCGCGTTGGTCACGATGGACAGGCGCCGCCCCTTGGGTCGCGGCTGCTTGGCCAGGATCTCGCTGACCTCGAACAGCTCGCTGATCGAGTCCACGCGCAGCACGCCGGCACGGCGGAAGGCGGCGTCCAGGACGTCGTCCGAGCCGGTGAGCGAGCCGGTGTGCGATGCCGCGGCCTTCGCGGCTTCAACGGTCCGGCCGGGCTTGATGACGATGATCGGCTTGGACAGGGCCACCTCGCGGGCCGCGGACAGGAACGCCCGCGCGTCGCCGATGGTCTCCATGTAGATGACGATGGAGTCCGTGTTGGGGTCGTTCCCCATGTAGTCGATGACGTCGCCCCAGCCCACGTCCAGCATGGAGCCGAGGCTCACGATGGAGCTGAAGCCGACGTTCTCGTGCGCCGCCCAGTCCAGGATCGCGGTCAGGAGCGCGCCCGACTGGGAGATGAAGCCGACGCGGCCGGGCTTGCAGATCCCGGCGGCGAAGGTGGCGTTCATCCGGCCGATGGGGTTCATGATGCCGAGGCAGTTCGGGCCGATCAGCCGGATGTCGTGGCGCCGCACGCCCTCGAGCACGAGGCGCTCGAGCTCCACGCCCTCGGGGCCGATCTCCTTGAACCCGGCGCTGATGATGATCACGCCCTTGATCCCGGCCTGGCCGCACTCCTCGATCAGTCCCGGGGCGGACTTGGCGGGCGTGACGATGACCGCGAGGTCCACCGGTTCGCCGATGGCGCTGAGTGACGGGTAGGCCTTGACCCCCAGGATCGCCGGGCGGGTGGGGTTGACCGGGTAGACGGTGCCGCCGAAGGGCGACGAGAGCAGGTTCCAGAGGATGGTCCGGCCGACGGACCCCTCCTTCTCGGTCGCGCCGACAACCGCGACGGAGCGCGGATTGAAGATCGCGTCGAGCGGCTCGCGCTCCTGGAGATCGTCGTTGGCAGAGTCGTTCGCCGGGGATAGGGCGGTCATCGAGGTTCCTCGGATCGGTTCGGGCGTGACGGGACGCGGACGAGAGGCGGTGTCACGGCAAGGTTCGCCGCGATCGGTGGCAAACGCAACGGGCCACTCGGCGCTCGCTCGGGACCGGCGGCCCCACGCTAAGGGGGCCATTCGCCCGGGCCACCCGGGCCGTGACGCCGTGCGGCCGGCGCCCTTCGCGCGGCGGGCAGCCCGATGCGACCGATCTCACGACCCTCCCAAGTGGCGCGATGGGCGGTTCGCGGTAGGATTTCGCGGAACCCGTCCCGCCAACCCGCAGGGATCATCCGCAGCCCATGTCCACCGCCACGGCCCGCATCCGCAGCATCCATCCCGGCTGGATCCTTGTCGTCCTCGACGTGATCGGCTTGGCGATTGCCAGCTACCTCGCCACGGTGGAGCTGGGTGGTGGCGTGCCCGTGTGCGGGCCGGTGAAGGGCTGCGAGACGGTGGCCCTGAGTGAGTACTCGAAGATCGGGGGCATTCCCGTGGCGGTCTTCGGGGTCATCCTGTCGCTGATCCTGCTCACGCTGGCCCTGGCCTGGATCCGCACCGATCGGCCGGAGCTGCTGGACATCCACTACGGGCTGTCGCTGATCGGCGTGATCTTCGAGGTCTACTTCCTCTCGCTCCAGCTGTTCGTCATCAAAGCCGTATGCATCTGGTGCACGCTCTACGGGGTGTCGCTGATCCTGCGATTCCTCGTGGCGATGGTGATCTGGCTGCGGCGCGGGAGGCTCTCCGCCCGATTGCGCGAGTAGCCCGCGGCCGGCGACGGTCTCCCGGGCGAGAGGCGCCGGAAGGTCAGGCTGTCGCGGCCTCGGGCGTCGGCGTGGGCTCGATCGCAGGCGCGGGCGTCGGGGTCGGTGTCGCCGTCGGTGTCGGTGTCGGCTCCGCGGTGGGCGTCGGGCTTGGCGTCGGGATTGCCGTAGGCGTCGGTGTCGGCTCCGCGGTTGGCGTCGGTGTCGGCTCCGCGGTGGGCGTCGGCTCCGCCGTTGGTGTGGGCTCCGCCGTCGGCGTCGGCTCCGCCGTGGGCGTCGGGCTCGGTGTCGGCACGGGGCTGCCCCCAGTCCAGGTTCCGGTCGCCCCGGACCGCCACAGCCACTCGCGCGGCGTCAGCCCGGATGCATGGATCTGCGCCGCTAGCCGGCGCCCCACGTACCGGAAGTGCCAGGGCTCGTACTTGTAGCAGGATCTCCGGGGGCTCCCGGAACGCGGGTAGCTCAGGATCCAGCCATAGCGCCAGCTGTTGCGAGCTAGCCAGGCTCCGGCCTTCGTCCTGCCCCAATCCGCGTAAGCCCAGGGTGCGGCGCCGCCGGGGGTCTTGAGATCGACGGCGGTTCCAAGCTGGTGCTCCGAGTGGCCCGGCCGTGCCGACGCCAGCAGCGCTCGCCGGTAGCCCACGCTCTCACCCAGCGCCAGGACGTCGAGATCTGCGTGCCGTAGCCACGGTACGCGGACTGGACGGCGAACGGCGCGCGCGCCGCCCTCGCGGCGCGGGCCATCGCGGCGAAGTCACCAAGCGCGACGCGCCGGATCCGCCCGAAGCCGCCCACGCCCGCGCGCGAGACGCTCACGAGGTCGCCGGGCGCGTACGCCCTGGGCAGGCGAAACCGCGTGTCGAGCAGGCTGCGGTACCAGTCGGACGTCGCCCGGTATCTCGTGAGCGTGTCGCCGACTCCGCACGCTGGTGTCTCGACGGCCTGGGTGGGCCGGGGCGTCTCGCCCGCGGACAGCATGATCACGCCCGCCAGCACGGCGAGCAGCAGACGGCGTTGCGTCGAGGCGACACGCATGCCCCGGAGCGTCGTCGATGGCGTCGCTCCTGGCTATAGCCCGTTCGGGGGGCGATGGCCTATGCGCGGGCGACCGCCGCCGGTCGCTGCGCGAGCATGGCGCCAGCGAGGATCGCTGCGCCACCGAGCAGCTCCGGAGCGCCGAAGGGCTGGCCCAGGAGCACCGCCGCGAGCGCCACGCCGATGATCGGCTCCACGAGCATGAGGACGCTCGAGCGGGTCCCGCCCACCCTGCGAACGCCACGCAAGAGCCACACCTTCGCGAGCCCGGCTCCCACGATGCCCGCGAACAGGATCGCGAGCCACGCCGCCGGGTCGGACACCCAGGAGAGCAGCTTGCCTGCCGTGCCGTCCACGGGCAGTGCCACCGCCCAGATGACGACGGCGGCCCCAACCAGGATCACGGTCACGGCCTGCGTCGAGGGCACGCGGGTGAACCCGTTCCTCGACGCCACGAGATAGGTCGCCTGGCAGCAGGCGGCCACGGCCGCCAGCGCGAGGCCCATCGCGGATGCGTGCACCCCGGGGCCGGACCGGCCGAGCACCACCACCAGCAGCCCGGCCAGCGAGAGGAGCAGCGCCACCGCCCGGATCGGCGTCAGCCGCTCTCGGCCGAGCGCGATCGATGCCGCGCAGACGAGCAGCGGGTAGGAGAAGTACACCGCCAGCACGAGCGCGACGGACATCGCCCCATAGGCGGCGAAGAGCGCCAGCGACAGGCAGGCCTGCGCGCCGGCCGTCATCGCCAGCATCATCTGCTCGCGACGGGACAGGGAACGGAGGCTGACGCGCCGCTCGTCCCTGCCGGCGAGCGCCAGCAGCACGAGGGCGCCCACCGTCGCGCGCAGGGCGGCGAACGTGGGGCTGCCCATGCCGGCACCGTAGGCGACGTTGCTGACCGGGCCGAGCGTGCCCAGCGCGACGCCGGCCGCCAGGGCGTACATCACCCCCGTGCCGTAGGTGGAGAGACCGGCGAACGGGAGGGCGGCGCCGGCCGGCCGCGGGATCGAGAACTGCATGGTTCGAGGGTGCCCCCGATCGGTGTCGAGCGGCCGGTCCCCGTGGACCATGGATCCGGGGACCCTCGGAAACCGGCCCGGGCCGCCCGGCCGTGTGAATCCGGGACCCTCGGACACCAATGGTCGTGCGATCGCGGTCGCGGGTCGCGCCAGTCGGAGCGCGCCCGCTCGGGATCAGCCCCGAGGAGGACCCGCCAGGATGCGGGCCCGGAGGGCGTCCGGGGACGTGTCCGTCCAGTCGACCTCCGTCCACCACGTCGCCCCGGCAGCCTCGTGGGCGCGAGCGATCGCTGCTGCGGCGACCGGGTCGTCGGCCGGGGTGCTCCCGTCCACGACGATCTCGAACGGCCCGTCGAAACCGGCACCGGCGCGCGTCTCCCGCGCCCAGCCCACGATCTCGCGGAGGGTCTCGGGGCCGGTTGCCGGCCTGCCGTCGGGTCCCACGGCCTGTACCACGAGGCCGTCCCAGCGGATGGCCCGGCGCATGGATCGCTCGTGTGGCCAGGACCCGACGACCCAGACCGGCACTCGCGGTCGCTGCACAGGCCGGGGTCGAACCGTCATCGGTCCGAAGCGGTAGTGCTCGCCCTCGAACGCGAATGGCTCGCCCGATGAGAGGCCGTCGATGATCGCCAGCGTCTCGTCGAGCAGCCGCGCACGGGTCCGGGCGTCCACCGGTTCGCCCACGTTGCCGAAGCCCGAGTCGTCGAGCGCGCCGAGACCGACTGGCACGACCAGGCGTCCGTTCGAGAGGTGGTCGAGCGTGATGATCTCGCGGGCGAGCTTCCAGGGCCGCCGGCGCGATGGGGCGAAGACGAGCGCCCCGAGGCGGACCCGATCCGTCCGCGCCGCCATCGCGGCAAGCAGGATCCACGGATCCCACATGTCCCCATCGCCGATGGAGATCGCGTCATACGTGAAGACCCCGTCCCAGCCGGCCGCCTCGGCCTCGGCGGCCAGGTCGGCGGCGGTTCGAGGATCGCCGGAGGTGAGGACGATGCCGTACCGCATGGGCGGATCATCCGTGACCGGCGACGTGGTGTCACCCGATCGCGGGCGGGAGACCCGAATGCGCGTGCTGCGCCAGGGGTGCTCCCTGCACGATGGCGGATGGCGCGGTACCTTCGGGCACGCACGCTTCCCCTCCGACCCGACGAGGTCCGCGAACACTCTCGCCACGATGACCGATCGACCTTCCGACACCGCGCCGCTGAGCCGCCGCGCCGCCATCGGCGGCGGGCTGCTGCTGGGCTTCCTTGGGCTGCTCGCCCTCGGGCTCCTTGCGCTCGTCCTGCTCGGCCGTCCGGCGAGCGCACCCGGGGCCGGCGCCGCGGCCACGCCCACGGCCGACCCCGCCAGCTTCGCCTACGCGGAACCCATCCCCGCTCCGCCGCTGGAGCTCACGGACCAGGACGGCCAGCCGTTCACGCTCGCCTCGCAGCGCGGCCGGCCGGTGCTCGCCTTCTTTGGCTACACGCACTGCCCCGACGTCTGCCCCGCGACCGTCGGTGTCGTCAACGAGGTCTTGGCCGCCGTCGGGGAGGGGCCGCGGGCCGTGTTCACCTCGATCGATCCCGAGCGCGACGATCGCGCCGCGATGAAGTCGTACCTCACGTACCTGCCCAAGGCGTACGTCGGCCTGTCCGGGACGCCGGCCGAGGTGCGCCGCAACGCCGACGGGTGGGGCGTGGAGTACGCCAGGATCGAGCAGGATTCGGCTGCCGGCTACGCGATGGCGCACACGGCCGACATCTTCCTCGTCGACGCGCAGGGCATGCTCCGGGCGCGCTTCCCGTTCGGGACGGCCGCGGAGCCGATGATCGAGGCCGTGCGGGCGCTGCTCGCCGAGACGCCGCCCCAGGCCGCTGCCTCGGTGCCGCCCGACTCCTCGCCTGGCGCCCCCACGCCGGCGACGGCCACGCCCATGCCGTCGACGCCCGCGTCCTCGACCACTCCGTCGGCAGCTTCGCCCACCGCGGCGCCCTCCACGCCCGCCACGGCCGCGGCGCAGCTCTACCCGGAGATCGTCTCGACCAGCATCTGGGCCGAGCCGGGCGACCCCGTGATCCTGCGCGTGGTGGACGGCGCCGGCGCCAAGCTGGACGACTCCGTGCCGGTGTCGGTGCAGCTGGCCCAGTTCGATGGGACGCCCGTGGGCAGTCCCGTGACGGCCTCGGCGGTGCTCCCCGAGGGTGCGCGGCAGCACTACTTCGTGGCGCCGATGGACATCCCCTCGCCGGGCGCCTGGAAGCTGAGGGTGACGGCCGGCCAGGCCGCGGGCGACATCACGATCCAGGCGCTGGACCCGGGTGACTCGCTGTCCATCGGCGGACCCGCGCCGGACATCGACACGCCGACGCTGGACGACGTCGGTGGTGTGGTGCGCGCCGTGACCACCCAGCCCAACCCGGACCTGCGGCTCTCGAAGACGTCGACGGCCGACGCCCGCGCGATGGGCAAGCCCTACGTCATCGTCATCGACTCGGCGCGCTTCAAGGTCTCCCCCGAGTGCGGTCGCGCCCTGACGATGATCCGCTATCTGCTGGACCGCTGGGGGGATGATGCGGCCTTCATCCACCTGGAGCCCTTCGAGTACCAGGTCATCACCGAGGAACCGGTGCTCTCCGGCTCGCTCACCGACCCCCCGCTGAACAAGTACTCGCGGGCGTTCGGCCTGGGCGATGCCACCTGGCCGGGCACGAAGATGCCCTGGATCTTCGTGGTGGATGGGAACGGGACCGTGCGCGCGAAGTACACGGGCATCGTGGGCAGCGCGGACATCGATGTGATCCTGACCCAGCTCAGGGCCGAACAGGGTCAGGCCGCCGGCTGACGGCGGATCGGCGCGATCCGGACCGGCGCGGCGCTCAGACTCCGCGCCCGAGTCGGCGCACAGCTGACCCGGCTGACTCCGCCCCGCGGAGTCGGACACCCCCGCTGACCCGGCTGTGAGTCGGACACCCCCGCTGACCCGGCTGTGAGTCGGACACCCCCGCTGACCCGGCTGTGAGTCGGATCCAGGAGCCTCGTGCAGGGGTCGAGGCCGAATTCTGGCGATTCCGAGCCTGACCTCTGCAGGTGGCACCCCGTCTTGAACCCCGGCGGAGTCAGGCTCCTCCCGGCACCGGCGGGGCGATGCCGTCCCCTCGCGGCGAGTCCGACAGCCGCGGCCACGCCGATCCCGCGCGACCCGCCGATCCGCCGCGGTCCCGCCGACTCCGCCGCGGTCCACGCCGACCGCCGCGGTCCCGCCGACCGCCGATCCGCCGACCGCCGCTCCGCCGCGGTCCCGCCGACCGCCGACCGCCGCCGGGTGCTAGCGTGCACGACATGATCCCCCGAACACCCGGCCGCCCCCTCGGGGTCGGCGTCCAGCTCCCCGAGGTCGAGCGCGAGGTCCGCTGGCCGGAGCTACGCTGCCATCGCCCGTACCGCCGAGCAGGCGGGCTTCGACTCCATCTGGTTCGGCGACCACCTCCTGTACCGCTATGAGAGCGGGGAGACTCGAGGGCCGTGGGAGGCGTGGACCACGCTCGCCGGCCTCGCCGAGGCGACGGAGCGCGTGGCGATCGGCCCGCTCGTCGCGGCGACCGCGTTCCACCACCCGTTCATGCTCGCCAAGCAGGCGGCGACGGTGGACGAGATCTCCGGCGGCCGCCTGGTGCTGGGCCTGGGCGCCGGCTGGAACCCCGTGGAGTTCGCCGCGCTGGGCGCCCCCTTCGACCACCGGATCAGCCGGTTCGAGGAGGCATTCACGATCGTCCGGTCCCTGCTCCGCGACGGCTACATCGACTTCGAGGGCGAGTTCTTCACGGCTCGCGATGCGGAGCTGCTGCCGCGACCGGCCCGCCCAGGCGGCCCGGAGATCCTCATCGGCTCCAGCGGCCCTCGCATGCTCGCGGCCACGCTGCCGTACGCGCACGCGTGGAACGCCTGGTACGCGGACACCCGCAACTCGCCTGCGGGGGTGAGGCGCCCTCCGCGACCTGGTGGACCACGCCGCCCGCGAGGCCGGCCGCGATCCCGCCTCCATCGAGCGCACCGTGGCCGTCCAGGTGCGGATGCCCGGCGGAACGGGCCGGGTCATGGGCGACACGGACCCGAAGATGACGGTCGCGCCGCTCGAAGGCTCTCCGGAGCACATGGCGGAGGAGCTGCGCGCGTACGCCCGCGAGGGGATCGGCCACGTCCAGCTCGTCGTCGACCCGATCACGGAGGCGTCCGTGGCGGCCTTGGCGCCCGTCCTGGAGCTGTTGGACCGGGGCTGAAACAGCGAGGGCACGGGGCTAGTTCACGCGCCAGTTGACGCGCCGGTTCACGGGGTGGGCCGCGGGTCCCATTCGCGCGCGACCCCTGCTAGCATCCCGGCCCACCCACGCCACAGCGCTGCCAGAGGGGAGGGCCGGTCCGTGACCGAGGGTCGCACGCGGGCATCCCGCGGACAGGAGGTCTCGGACCTCGACAAGCGGATCATCGAGCATCTCCAGGAGGACGGGCGCCGCCCATTCACCCAGATCGCAGCCGACCTGGGCGTCTCCGAGGCGGGGGTCCGCGCGCGGACCGGCCGGCTGATCGACAAGGGCATCGTCCAGGTCGTCGGCGTCACGGATCCGCTGAAGCTGGGCTTCCAGCAGATGGCGATGATCGGGGTCAAGTGCGCGGCAGCGCGCCTGATCGAGGTGGCGGAGGAGATCGCCGCCTTCCCGGAGACGTCCTACGTGGTCGTCACGGCCGGCGCCTACGACATCCTCGTGGAGTGCGTGGCGGAGGACAACGAGGCGCTCCTCGGGTTCCTCAGCGAGAAGCTGCGCAAGGTCGAGGGCGTGCGCGAGACCGAGACGTTCGTCTACCTGCGGCTGATGAAGCAGACCTACCAGTGGGGGACCCGCTGAGGCCGAGGTCCGCGACGCACGCCCGGCCCGACCCCGTTGCTCGAACCCAGCGCCGCCGACCGGGGTCCCCGGCGACCCGGTGTAGCATCGCCGGGTGACCGACCAGCGACCCCGGCCCGGCCCCTCGACGCGCGCGATCCGCGCCGCCTCGCGCGTCCCCGACGTGCGCCAGGTGCCCACGTCCGTCCCCATCTACCAGACCGCGACCTTCGCCTCCGCGGACGCCGAGGAGCTCGCGGCAGTCCTGGCTGGTGACCGGCCCGGGTACGCCTACAGCCGGATCGACAACCCCACCGTCACCGCGCTGGGCGACGCGATCGCGGACCTCCACGCAGCCGAGGCCGGGATGGCGCTCGCCACGGGCATGGCCGCGATCCACGCGGGCTTCCTGTCCCTGCTCCACGCAGGGGATCGTGTCCTGATCGGCACCGTGGGCTACGGCACGACCCGGAGCCAGGCGCTCGCCGCCTTCGGACGTCTGGGCATCGAGATCGCCTACGTGGACACGACCGACACCGCCGCCGTCGATGCCGCGCTGGCCGCCGCGCCCACGCGGATCCTCCATGTCGAGACCATCGCCAACCCGACCTGTGTCGTCGCCGACATCCCGGCCCTCGCCGATGCCGCCCATCGTCACGGCGCGCTGCTCACGGTGGACAACACGTTCGCCTCGCCGATGGTCTGCCGTCCCCTCGAGCACGGCGCGGACCTCGTGATGGAGTCCGCCACCAAGTACCTCTCGGGCCACAGCGATGTCATGGCCGGCGCGGTGGTGGGCTCGCGGGAGCGGATCGGCGCCGTACGGTCCGCGCAGATCGACACCGGCGCGACCCTGGGTCCCTTCGCCGCGTTCCTGGTCCTGCGCGGGATCGCGACGGTGGCCGTCCGCATGGAGCGGCAGGCGCGGACGGCGATGGCACTCGCGACGTACCTCGAGCGTCAGGACGGCGTGCGCACCGTCACCTACCCCGGACTCCCCAGCCATCCCCAGGCCGACGCGGCCGCCCGGATCCTCGACACGGGCGGGGCGATGCTGTCCGTTGACCTCGCCGGCGGCCGCGAGGCCGGGCGCGCGTTCTTCGACGCCCTCCGGATCCCGGAGCGGACGGCAAGCCTGGGCTCCGTCCACACGATGGTCGTCCATCCGCCGACGAGCTCCCACCGCTCGCTCGATGCGGGCGCGCTTGCCGCCGCCGGCATCACCGAGGGCCTGCTCCGGGTGAGCGTGGGCCTGGAGGACGAGGCGGACTTGCTCGAGGACTTCGGGCAGGCGCTCGAGGCCGCTCGCCGCGCGACGTCGGACGACCAGGCGCTCGAGGCCGCGCGTCACGCGACGCCGGACGGCGAGGCGCTCGAGGCGGCGCTGCCCGCGACGCCAGACGGCGAGCCCGCCGCGGGGGCCTGAGCGATCGCGACCATCGCCGCGCCGCCGGCGGGCGGAGCGCCCCGTGCCCGGTCCCGCCGCGCGCCTCGGCAACGCGGTCTGGGGCCTGCTGACGTCCGTCGACTTCGCCGTCCTCCAGATCCTGGCCCTGTCGCTGTTCGCCGTGATCGGCATGACCCTCCAGCAGTTGCCCGGGTTCGCGTTCCGCTCGCCCACGGACTACGCGGACGAGATGGACAGGCTCCACGCGATCTACGACCCGACGCTTGGCCCAGGGGTCGTGGACGCCCTGGAGCGCCTCCAGCTGTTCCAGGTGTTCACCTCGACCTGGTTCAGCGTGGGCCTGGTGGTCCTGATCATCTCCATCGTCGCCTGCACCATCGACCGGACCCCGCGGCTGTGGCGCACCTCGGCGGACATCCGCGTCGTCCAGCCGGCTCCCTTCTACGACCCGAACCTCCAGGATCGCGCGCTGATGGCGGGTGTGGGCGCCGACGCGGCGGCCGCGGTGCTGCGCCGCCACCGGTTCGCCGTCCGCCGCGAGGAGGCGGCAGGGGCCACCTACCTCTACGGCGACCGCAACCGCTGGACGAAGCTGGCCACGCTGATCTCCCATGCGGGCCTCGTGCTGTTCCTCGTGGCGGCGGCGGTGACGTCGCGCTTCGGGTTCGAGCAGGGGCTGGTCATCGCCGAGGGTGAGTCGCTCACCGTCCAGCCCATCGGCACGCCGGGCCTGCTCCTCGTGCGCAACCTGGGGTTCGAGGCGCCCGGTTTCGAGACCGGGAGCCCCACCGACTTCACGACCCGCCTCGCGGTCTTCCGGGACGGGCAGCAGATCGCCGAGAAGACGATCCGCGTCAACGACCCGCTCGAGGTCGAGGGCTTCACCTTCCACCAGAATGGCTTCGGGCCCGCGCCGGACGTCGTGATCCGGGACGCGGACGGCAAGCCGCTGTGGACCGGCCCGATCCCCATGACCGACGAGGCGGCCGGCTTCCCGTTCGCGGAGTTCGCGGTTCCCGGTCGGGACGTGGCGCTCCAGCTCCTGCTCCAGCGGGCGTCGGACGGGGCCGGCGTGCTGCTCGTGGTCCCGTTCCGGGCCGTGGGCACGAATGCCGACGGCTCGCCGGTCATCGCCGGCCTCGAGCCGCTCGCGCTGACCCGGGGCGAGACCCGCACCGCCGAGGGCACGGACTTCTCGGTGGAGCTGCGCGGCTTCGGGGAGTACACGCTGCTGATCGCGAAGAAGGACCCCGGGGCGGCGATCGTCTGGACGGCGTTCGGGCTGCTGCTGGTGGGTCTGCTGATCACCTTCTGGATGCCCCGCCGCCGCGTCTGGGGACGCCTGGATGCCGACGGGCGGCTGGCCCTGGTCTTCCTCGCGGACCGCTACGTCGACGTGGGGCGCGAGTTCGGGCGGCTGCTGGACGACCTCGTCGCGGCGCGGCGCCCGGGCGCGGACGCGGAGCGCACGAGTCTCGAGGGCGGAGATCCCGAAGGCACCGGTCGCGCCTGACGACCCCGGGACCGCCCCCGCCTTGCGAAACGGATTCAATGCCGATGCGGAAGGGTGCAGAATCGCACCCGCAGTCGACACTCTCACCGCCATCCGCTAGGTTCGGCCCAACCTGTTCCCGCACCATCTTTCGGCCGCCCCGGGCCGCAACGTCGGCAGGAGACTCATGAGCGCTCGAACCACGGCCATCGAAACCATCGCGAACCACAAGGTCGCATCGACCCAGGCCTACCTGGAGCACGCCGGCGAGGACATCTACGGCCAGTACGTGTTCCACGAGGCCGCCCAGCGCCAGTACCTGGCCAAGCCGATTGCCCGCAGGCTGCGGCGCACGATCGACGGCCTGGAGCCCTTCGACCCGGTCATGGCGGACGCGGTGGCCCACGGCGTCAAGGAATGGGCGATGGCGCACGGCGCCACCCACTACACGCACTGGTTCGTGCCCATGACCGGGTCCACGGCGGAGAAGCACGACTCGTTCCTGACGCCGACCGGCGAGGGCGCGACCATCGCCGAGTTCTCCGGCAAGAACCTGCTCCAGGGCGAGCCGGACGCCAGCTCCTTCCCGTCGGGTGGCATCCGCGCCACCTTCGAGGCGCGCGGCTACACCGCGTGGGACGTCACCTCGCCGATCTTCCTCCAGGTCGAGCCGAACGGCGTCACGCTCACCATCCCGACCGCGTTCGTCTCGTTCACGGGCGAGGCGCTCGACCACAAGATCCCGATGCTGCGCTCCCAGGAGGCGGTCGGCAGGGAGGCGCTGCGCGTCCTGCGCTGGTTCGGCAACGCGACCTCCACGCGCGTCTTCACCAACATCGGCCCCGAGCAGGAGTACTTCCTCGTCGACCGGCGCCTCGCGGAGCAGCGCCCCGACCTCGTCCTCACGGGCCGCACGCTGTTCGGCGCACCGGGCCCGAAGGGCCAGGAGCTGGAGGACCAGTATTTCGGCCCGATCCGCGAGCGGATCCTCGCGTTCATGATGGATCTCGACCGCGAGCTGTGGCGGATGGGCATCCCCTCGAAGACCCGCCACAACGAGGTTGCGCCCGGCCAGTTCGAGATGGCGCCGGTGTTCGAGCCCACCTCGGTCGGCTCCGACCACAACATGATCGTGATGAGCACGATGCGCCGGCTCGCACCGCAGCACGGCCTCATGTTCCTCATCCACGAGAAGCCGTTCGCCGGCATCAACGGGTCGGGCAAGCACAACAACTGGTCCCTGGCCACGGACGATGGCGAGAACCTCCTGGACCCCGGCAACGACCCCCACGCCAACGCCCAGTTCCTGGCGTTCCTGATGGCCGTCATCCGCGGCGTCAACGTCCATGCCGACCTGATCCGCGCATCGATCGCCGATGCCGGCCAGGATCACCGCCTCGGTGCCAACGAGGCGCCGCCGGCGATCATGTCGATCTTCCTCGGCTCCCAGCTCGAAGACGTCATCGGCCAGCTCGAGAAGGGATCCGCCTCCAAGTCCAAGAAGGGCGGCCACGTGGAGCTGGGCGTGACGTCGCTCCCGGTCCTGCCCAAGGACGCCACCGACCGCAACCGCACCTCGCCGTTCGCGTTCACCGGCAACAAGTTCGAGTTCCGCGCCGTCGGCTCCTCCGCGCCGATCTACTGGCCGCAGACGGTGCTCAACACCGCCGTGGCCGACTCCCTCGGCAGCCTGGCCGACGAGCTGGAGAAGTTGGAGCCCGGCGACTTCGACGGCCTGACGACAATCCTGTCGCGCATCGTCAAGCAGAACAAGCAGGTCCTGTTCGAGGGCAACGGCTACTCCGAGGAGTGGCATGCCGAGGCCGCCCGCCGCGGGCTGCCCAACAACCGGACCACCGTCGACGCGCTGCCGTCCCTATCGACCGACAAGGCGAAGGAGGTCTTCGCCCGGTTCGCGGTGCTGTCCGAGCGCGAGCTCGCCGCCCGGACCGAGATCCTCTGGGAGCGCTACGTCAAGGTCCAGAACATCGAGGCGCTGTGCGCGCTCGACATCGCCAAGACGATGATCCTGCCGGCGACGGTCACCTACCTGGGGCGGCTGGGGGCGGCCGGCTCCTCGCGCGGTGTCGCGCACGTCGCGGAGGTCGTTGCCGGACTGGCCGACCAGCTCGTGGACGCCATTCACGCCCTCGAGCACGCCCAGCACGGCGCCCACGAGGCCGGTTCCGTCCAGGAGGAGGCGCGCGCCTACTGCGACGACGTGATCCCGGCCCAGAACGCCCTGCGCGTGGTTGCCGACGAGCTGGAGACGCTGGTCGCGGACGACCTCTGGCCGCTGCCGAAGTACCGCGAGCTGCTGTTCCAGTACTAGGCTCGCCGTTCCGGGATCCCGGTTAGTCCGGGATCCCGCTCCAGTTGTCGATCCGGGGTCCTGCTCGGGCGGTCCGTCGTCCCACTCAGGCCGCCCTGCCCGCGCATCCCTGCCGCGCCCGGTCGCCGCGGCGCCCTCCCGCGGCTTCGGCGCGTCCTGCCAGCGATCCGCGTCTCCTGCCGGGCCTCCTATCACCAGCGGTGCTATCCGGGGCCTGAACCATCCACCCGCGGCTCCGGGCACCGCCATCCGCCCGCGATAAGGCCGCATCCATCACGAGGCGTGATGAGAGGCCCCATATCGCCCAGTCCTGGCGCGCTTGCCCCACGTCAGGGCCCTGGATAGCACCAGTGGTGATCGCGCCGGCCGCAAGTCCCGGATAAGCCACCCCGCCGATGCTGCCGGGCATGAGCGGGCAGTCGACACCGAACTCGGCGCCGAGCCGTGCCCCAAACCGGGCGCCGAGCCGGGCGCCGAGCCGTGCCACGAGCGCCGAGATGACGGGCCGCGCACGCGCCGCATACGTGGCGAAGCGGCTGGGCGTCGGCCTCCGTGAGGGTCGGCTTGCCGCCGGACTTCCGCAGCGGGAGGTGGCGGCACGGGCCGGCGTGTCGCAGCCGGAGATCGCGAAGCTTGAGGGTGGTCATGGCGCCGACACCGGCGTCGACACCTGGGCGGCTTGTGGCGCGGCGGTTGGGCTGCAGCTGGCAGCCTTCTTCGAAGCCTCGCCGGGTGCGGACGTGCCGCGCGACATCGAGCATCTCAAGCGCCAGAACCTGGTGATCGCCACGGCCGCGCGCGGCGGGTGGCGTGCGGAGCCTGAGGCCGCGCTGGCAGGCGACGGCCCGAGACCACGGTCCATCGACGTCATGCTCACCCGGGCCGCTCGTCGCGAGGCGGTCGTCGTGGAGGTGTGGGACCTCATCCTCGATGGCGGCCTGGTGATGCGGAGCCTGGAGGCGAAGGTGCTGGCCACCCGGGAACGGCTTGGCGCGGACTGGCACGTCGAGGGTCTGCTGATCGTCCGCGGCACGCAGCGCAACCGGAGGCTGATCGGCGACCTGGCGGCGCTGTTCGCGGCCCGTTACCCCGCGTCGTCGCTCGCATGGTTGCGGGCGCTCGCCGATCGTGCGCACCCGATGCCCGGGGCCGGCGGCTTCGCCTGGACCGATGTCAAGGGCGAGCGGCTGCTGCCGTCACGCCTGCGGGCAGCCAGCCGCTGAGATGACCGGCGAGCTTCGCATTGCCGCGCGCCATGGCTGGTCGTCAGCCGGGGGGAGGCGGGGGCGGGGGCGGGGGCGGGAGCGGATCACCGCCTGGCGGCGGAGGAGGCAGCGGCGCTGCACCCGCGTCCGGGGAGGCAGGCGAGGCACCGGACGGCGTGCCAGCGGGCGGGGTTGCTGCCGGCGGCGTGCTTCCCGGCGGCGTCCCGCCCGGAGGCGTTCCTCTCCTGGACCGCATCCACGCATACACGACGAGCCCACCACCGACGACCGCCAGGATCACAAGCAGAAGGATCCCGGGTCCGCTGCTGCCGGTGGTGTCGGTGCCGGGCTCCGATGAGGGGCCGGGAGTCGGGCTCGGCTCGGCGCTCGGGGAAGGTGCGGGCGACGGGCTCGCCGTCGGCTCGGGCGGTCGGCTCGGGCGTCGGCTTCGCGCGTCGGCTCGGGCGTGGGCTTCTCGGTCGGCTCCGCCGTGGGCTCCGGCGTGGGCTTCTCGGTCGGCTCCGCCGTGGGCTCCGGCGGTCGGCTCCGGCGTGGGCTCCGCGGTCGGCTCCGGCGTGGGCTCCGCCGTCGGCTCCGGCGTCGGCTCCGCGGTCGGCTCCGGCGTCGGCTCCGGCGTCGGCTCCGGCGTCGGCTCCGCGGTCGGCTCCGGCGGCTTCGTTGGCAGATCCAGCGACGGGATCTCGAGCGACGGGATCTCAATCGACGGCCGCTCGAACGACGGGAGGGGCACCGTCCCGTCGCACGCGGCGAGCCCGAGGACTGCCGCCGCCAGGAGCGCGACGATTCCGGTGCCGCGACGGCGACGACTTGAATTGACGGACACGTGGGGAGCCTCGTAGCGAGCCCGTGGCGCAGGGAGCAGAACGCTCCGACCCCGGTGGTGGATCAGGACCGGGCGATCCTACCCCGCAATGCGTGTTCCGGCCGTGACGCCTCTGGGTCGGTCACGATGGACGGAGCGAGGACCGTCGCCGAGGCCCTCGATCAGATCCCCAAACTAGCCCCGCGCTGCAGCCACAGGGTCACGGTCGTCCCTGTCGCGGGTCGTGTGCCTCGTCCTCCCCAACCACTCGGGCGGTGGGCGTGCCCGTCGACCCGCGTGTCCCCTGGAGCGGGCGCGAAGCGCGGCGCAATGCAACCGGGCTCGCCGACGCGGGGGCTGTCAATCAGCAAGGGATGCGCCGAGTGGTTGCGCCAAGAACGGACGGGGCGGCGCCGGCCCCCGGTGCGCCCGTGAGGGTCAGGACCGGGCAGGCGGCGCCGCCCACAGGGAGGTGCGGGTTCGATGCCGGGCGACGTCTCCGAAGCCCGGCTACTGGTTGTGGCTGGCGGCCGCTACTCGCCGAGGCCCTCGAGCAGGTCGCTGAACAGCGACCGCTTCTTCGACGGCCGCCCGGACGAGCCACGGGGGTCGTACCCCCTGCGGTCATCGCGGTCATCGTCATCGTCATCGTCCCACTCCGAGCGGGAGCCGCCACGGTCGCGGTCGTCGAGCCTAGCGGGCTGCGGCTGGGCGCCGCGGCCCTGCGGCATCCCCGGGTAGCCCTGCGGCATCCCCGGGTAGCCCTGCGGCATCCCCGGGTAGCCCTGCGGCATCCCCGGGTAGCCCGCCGGCGGAACCGGAGCGGGGGCGGCATGGGCGGCCTGGGCGGGGACCCCGGGCGTCGGGCCTATCCAGGCACCACCTTCGGCATCGACCAGCTTCTCCAGCTCGCCGCGGTCGAGGAAGAACCCGCGGCACTCGCGGCACTGGTCGAGATGGATGCCACTGCGCTCGTAGGTGACCATGTCGCCGGCGCACTTGGGGCAGCGCAGGGCGATAGGGGTGGGGGTATGGGCAGGGGTGGTCATGTCACGTCCTCCAGGTGGTTGGTGGTCAGATGAACGAGCCAAGGATCAAGACCGCGACCAGCGTGATCGGGATCGCGGCGTACAGGAGCCGGGCGAGTCGGACGCCCAGCGCGGGCGGGGGTGGGGCAGGCCGAGGACTGGTCATGCGGCACTCTCCGCTGGCAAGTGAGGATCCTCGACCACGGCCTGCCGACGCGAGGCGATCACCGAGGCGATGATCGAGATCGCCAGGATCCCGACGATCACGCCCAGGGTGAGCGGGATCGGCATCTTGTAGACGTCGGCAACGAGGATCTTCGCGCCGGCGAAGACCAGCAGCGCCGAGAGACCCTGCTTGAGGTAGACGAACTTGTCGATCATCCCAGCGAGAAGGAAGTACAGGGCGCGCAGGCCGAGGATCGCGAACAGGTTCGAGCTCAGGACGATGAACGGGTCCGTGGTGATCGCGAAGATCGCCGGGATCGAGTCGATCGCGAACATGACGTCCGTCGTCTCGACCACCACCAGGACCGCGAACAGCGGCGTTGCCATGAGCACGCCCTTGTGGCGGACGAAGAACCTCTGGCCGTGGTACTCGTCGGTCATCGGCACCGCTCGCCGGACCAGCCGCAGCACGAAGTTCTTCTCGGGGTTCACCGCGTGTCCCTTCGAGCGCCACATCTTGACGCCGGTGAAGAGGAGCAGCAGGCCCAGGCCGTAGATCAGGAAGTGGAAGGACTCGAGCAGCGTCGCGCCGGCGGCGATGAAGATCGCGCGGAACACGATGGCGCCCACGACGCCCCAGAACAGGATGCGGTGCTGGTACTGCTTGGGGACCGCGAAGTACCCGAACAGCATCGCGAACAGGAACACGTTGTCCATCGAGAGCGACTTCTCGATGAGGTAGCCGGCCAGGTACTCGCCGCCGGCCTGCGAGCCGCGCGTCGCGAACACGACCGCGCCGAAGGCCAGGCCGAGCGTGATCCAGACCACGCTCCAGGCACCGGCCTCGCGCAGCGATACCTCGTGGGCGTCGCGGTGGAAGACGAACAGGTCGAGCACGAGCATGCCGACGATGACGGTGCCGAGCACGACCCACAGGATGAGATCGGGTGACAAGGGAACAGGACCTCCAGGCTGGATTCAGCCCGATGGTCTTCCCCAGCCGGCGCCATGCCGGCCGGCGGCAGCGGGTCCATCACGGACCGGATTGACGCTGACGCCTTACGGGGTACTCCCCTTCGGATGTGTGGGACTCTAGCGGGGCGGCGTCGTACCTGTCAACAGGTTCATGCAATCTGCTTCATAAAGAACTCGCAACATCCGCTGAGCGATTGCCCACGTCCGGCGCGTGTGACAGGCCCCTCCCGGCCGGGATGGGCGGCATTCGAACGTGATGCACGCATGCGATATCATTCGCGGGCCCTCAGCGGGCACTTTCGGTCGGGGCGTGGCGCAGCTTGGTAGCGCGCATCGTTCGGGACGATGAGGTCGGAGGTTCAAATCCTCTCGCCCCGACCAAACTCACCGATCTGGCCTTGCAGCTCGAAGACCGCCGGTAGCGCGGCATCGAGTCCCAGGGCGATCGCGTCCGATGTGAGCTCGTACTCCATCCGCTCGAACCCCAGCACGTCCGTCCGGGCGAAGATCGCCGTGGTCATGGTCTGACGTGCATCGGGCCCCGAGTCCGCCCACAGGGCGGGCAGCGAGCGCAGGTAGGCGACGATCTCGGGTGGCGTGAGGCGACCGCCAGCGGCCGGCTGACGCGCGACCGACTCGGCCGCGTCGAGCCGGCTCATCGCCGCCTGCCAGGTGGCGATGTCGCGCGTCTGGGCGAGCTTCCGGGTCGCGGCCTCGCGCTCCCGGTCGATCCGCGCCAGGGCGAGTTCGTCGACCTCCGGCCGGTATGCGGCGTGGAGCCGGACGACCTCGGCGAGGGTCGCCTCGTCGACCGAGCCGATCTCCCCGAGCAGCGCGCCGATCGCTCCCTCGTACCATGCCTGCGGGTACGAGTGCCCCTTGATCCGGGTGTCGTGGGCCTCGGTCCGCTGCCGCCGGATCAGCGGCACCGCCGCCCGGAACGCCTCGCACGTGGGCGATGGATGGCGGTAGCGGCCGACGTCCCCGTACAGGAAGCGACCGACAGCCGAGGCAGCGCAGGCGGAGCGCGTACTGGCGCTTCACGATCCGTCCCGGCGTCCGCGTGCGCCGTCGCTCCCGGGCCGTCTGGACCCGCGACCAGAGCGCGGCGTCGACCAGCGGCGCGATGCCCAGGGTCTCGCCGGTCCGGAGCCGTCCGGCGTAGATGGGGTTCGTCAGGATCTCGCCGACGTGGGTCTCCTTCAGGCCCGTGGCCGCCGCGACCTCCCGATCCGTCGCTCCGGTGGCGGCGAGCCCGTAGGCGCGCCCGACAATGGCGGCCTTCGGCCTCGTCGACCCGGAGCACGGACGGGTGGCCCTCCCGGATGAGGCCGAAGGGCGCCCGGTTGCCGCCCGGGACGCCGAGCCGGCGGCGCTTGGTGCTGTACCCCTCGCGGACCCGCTTGGACAGCTTCCGGCTGTACGCCTCGGCCTCGTGCGGCCTCGCGGACGAACTGGTCCCAGTCGCCGGGATCGCTCGTCAGGAGCCGCTCGTCGGCGAAGAGGACGGCGACGCCCGCCGCCGCGAGGTGGTCCTCGATCGCGATGAGCGTCTGCTTGAGGTTGCGCAGGAAGCGGGAGACGTAGCCGACCACGAGCAGGTCGAACGCGCCGGCCCGGGCGGCGCCGAGCATCGCCTCCCAGGCGGGCGTCCGCCAGGCCGAGGTCCAGCCGGACGCGGCCACCGACCACTCGAGGCCGGTGTCGACGAGCCCGCACTCGCTCGATCGCCCGGTCCTGCTGCTCGCGCTGGGCCTCCGGGCCGAAGTTGTCGTACTGGCCTGCCGTGCTCTCGCGGAACCAGCGGGCCGCCCGCAGGCCCGCCACGCCGTCGAGGGAGGTCGGCAGGCAGCGATTCATGCGGATCGGTCTCGGTCCATCGGAGGTCGCACCTTACCTCGGTTCCGGCGCTGTTCAAGGTCCAAGAGCGCCGCGACGAGGGCGAGAATGACGACATTGACGGTCCCGGTGCGTCCGCGACGACCGGGGTCAGCGGGTCGAGCACGGAGGCGCCTCCCGGTCTCGTCGCGCGACGCGCGCAGCGGGGACCGGGGCCCACGACCTGCCGCCCACCCTGCTCGCTCATGCCTCGCCGTCGCGCCCTGGATGCGTGTAGGTGACCGCGATCGCGAGGGCCGACCAGACGTCGCGGGAGATCCCGTACAGCGGGCCGGGCGCCGCCTTCCGGCCGACCGCCGCCGACCCGCCGAAGCGGTCGATGAGGGCCTGGCGGATGTTGGCGTCCTTGGCCCGCGAGTCGCCGCACAGGGCGAGCTTCACCGCCCGCCGCGGGAGCATGACGACCGGGACCCGGTGGGCGGCCTCGGCGAACCGGCCCGCCCACAGGACCGTGTCGAACACCTCGGCGCCGACCGCCATCCCGTAGGACTCGACCTTCTCGATGACGACGACGTCGGGCAGCCCGCCCGTCCGCAGCGCCCGGACGAGCACGTCGTTGGCGGTGATCCCGAACCCCTGCGGCCGGGTGCCGTCGAACTGCAGCCAGGCGGACTGGGCAGAGCCGGGGTCGATGGCGAGGACCGTGGTCACGGCCACACCAGCCGGCAGAGGCACCAGAGTGCCGCCACCACGAGGGTCCAGAAGCCGAGCACGGCGAGGGCCGCCACGGAGCACCCGGCGAGGCGCTGCCGGTCGACGCTCACGCCGCCTTCTCCTTCGCCCAGGCGTGGAGGGCGAGGCAGGCGCGGAACGCGATCCAGTCGCGCGGCGTGACGGCCGCCTCGTACAGCCGCGTGCCGCCGTCGGTGACGTGGACGATCCCGTAGCGGGTGATCGCCGGCAGCGGGTACCGCTCCGGGTCGTTCGACCCGGGCGATGAACTCGGCGTTCGCGTACGCCGCCAGCTGGAGCCGGTGGTCGCGGTACACGGTGCCGTCGGGCGTGGCGACCGACGACCCCGTCTTCCAGTCGAGCAGCCAGACCTCGCCGTCGAGCTCGGCGATGAGGTCGCACGTCCCGCCGTAGCCGAGCGTCTCGTGGAGCAGGAACGCCTCGACCTCGAGCGGCCGCAGGCCGTGCTCGCGGACCTGCGCGTTGAGCCAGGCGCGGGCCCCCGCGACCGCGGCCTCGTCGCGCGGGTCGATCGTCACCGGCTCCCGCCGCAGGATCTGCTCGATCGCCGCGTGGATCCGCGAGCCGCGGTCCATCGCCGTCGTCGACAGGGTCGTGAGGTACTTCACCGCCGCGTCGATCTTGCCGGCCTCGCGGTCCTCGATGAGGCGCTCGGCGCCCGCGATCGCCGCCTGCGCGACCTGGTTCATCTTCCAGTAGGTCAGCGCCGGCGCGTCGAGCACCTTCGTGACCGACGTGACGCCCGGCCACGGGCCCGCGCCGTTGAAGTAGTACTGGTGCGTCTTCGTCCGGTGGACGCCGGCGACGGGCGTCTTCGGGCGGGCGTGCGGTCGCGGTGGTCATGCGATGGGTCCCTCCTCTGGGTAGCAGGCGTCGCACGTCCAGCCGGACGGCGTCTGGCGGTGCTTGGACTGGTGGTCGCGGTACCAGTGGCAGGGGTTGGCCCAGCCGGTCGGGTCGGCGGGGACGACGCGCAGGACCGGGCCGGCCTCGCGGGCCCGCGTGCGCGATACGCGTGTCCCCGCTTCCTCCGCTTCCTCCCTGATCTCTCTAGAGGAAGCAGAGGAAGTGGAGGCAGTGGTCACACCCGCGTGCGCGCGCGAGGGGGAGTGAGCAGAGGAAGTGCTCACGCCCGTTTCGGGCGTTCCGCTTCCTCCGCTTCCTCGGCGATCCGGACGCGGGCGACGACGTAGCCGCCCCGAGCCCGGGCCACGGATCCGCCCGCGACGAGCTTCTCGACGAGCTGCTGGACCGCCTCGCGCGTCGAGCCGATCAGGTCGGCGATCGCCTTCGGGAAGATCGGGCCCTCGGCCTCGATGACCTTGTAGACCTCGGCCTGCTCGAAGCTCGCCTCGGCGAGCGACCGCGGCGCCGACGACCAGGTCATCCCGTTGAACTGGACCGGCTCCTCGACCTCCTGGACGTCGCGCCCGGTCACGACGAGCTTCCCGAACGTCTCGAGGCGCTTGCGCTGGATGACGAGGGTCGTGTCCGCGGAGCCCGTGATCCCGTACGTGCCGGACACCGACGCCAGGAAGTCGTCGCCGGCGTCCTTCTTGCTGTGGTGGACGATGAGCAGCCCGACCGCCCGGTCCTTGAAGATGTCCTGCAGCCGGGCGAGGTCCTCGACGTCGACCTCGTACGCGTTGCGCCGGGCGTCGCCGCGGGCGCGGACGCGCTGCAGGGTGTCGATCGCCACCAGGCGGGCGTCGGGGTGCTCGTCCAGCCAGTCGAGGAGCTCCTCGCTCGAGGCCCTCGCCGAGCTTCGCGGCGGACCAGCGGACCTCGAGCCGGCCGCGGGGCATGGAGCGGTCGCCCAGGGCGGCCCGGAGGCGCGTCTGGCCGCGCCGCTTGCCGTCCTCGAGCGCGAGGTACAGGACGTCGCCCTGCTCGATCCCGCGGCCGAGCAGCTCGCCGCCGAGGGCGACCTCGACCGCGATCTGGTAGACGAGGCAGCTCTTGCCGAGCTTCGGCGGGCCGGCGAGGACCGTCGTGCCCTCGGGCAGCAGGTCGGGCACGATCCACTGCAGCGGCGGGATGTCGAGCTCGAGCAGGTCGGCGGCGTCGATCGAGCTCGCCTCGACCTCCGGCGGTCGACCGGGGCTGGCGCGGGCGCGCGCGCCGGCGCGCCGAGGCGCTCGCCGATCTTCGCGGTCACGCGGTCGAAGTCGGCGCGGAGCTCCGCCTCGGTCTTGGCGACCTCGAACCGCGGGGCGACCTGGGTGCGGACGAGCTCCCACAGCTCGTCGAGCCCCAGGCCCGCGTTGTAGCGGCTGGCCACGTAGTCGCGGACGGCGGCGTAGCGGCGGCCGCTGGGGATCCGGTCGGGGAGCGCGAAGCCGCCCGTGACGGTGATGCGTCCCCGGGCGGCCGCGTGGCCGCGGCCGCGGGCCGCTCGGCGACCGCGGCGGCGACCCAGCGCGGCCGGCAGGTCCGCGATCTCGGTCACCGGGCCCGCGGTGTACTCGCGGTCGCCGATCCGGCTGCCGGGCCCGACGAGGTAGCCGCGTCCTGGCCAGCGGACGGTGAAGCCGAACAGCTCGTCGCCCGCGGGGATCGGCACGTCGGCCGGCCAGCGGTAGAAGGCGTGGCGGCCGCCCGAGGGCGTCGTCGTGATCTTCGTGGCGGGCAGGGGCCCGTGCTGCGCGACGAGGTCGAGCATGCGGTCGCGCCAGGGGCGGTCCGCGCCGCCGCCGTCGTCGAGGTCGAACACGACGACGCGCTCAGGCGCTGGTCGCCGGCCAGACGAGCCCGTAGTTCCCCGCGGCCGGGGCCTCGAGCTGCTGCCGGATCCAGTCCGGGCGCGTCGTCGCGTTCTTGAAGCCGTGCTCCGTCACCGGGACCTTCGCGTCCGCCCGCAGGGCGAACACGGCGAAGCCCTGCTCGATCTGCTCGAGCGCAGCGGCCACGACCGACTCCGGAGCGGGCATCACGGCTAGAAGGGCAGCTGGTCGTCGGCGACGACCGGCTGCGCGACCACGGGCCGGGCAGGAGCCGCCGACCGGGGCGGCGGCGACCGGGGCGGCCGGGGCCGCCGCCCGCGCCTTCGGGCGGGCCGAGAGGTTCGCGATCTTGGCCCAGCCGCCCTCGTCGATCGCGATCGTCGCGAGCGCCTCGCGCCCGATGAGCTGGGACTTCGGGTACGACTGCCCGACCGCGGGCGGGGTGCCGCCCAGGAGCGCCGTCAGCCAGGCGTAGGTCTTGGACTTCGGCCCCGACGCGGTGCGAGGCCGAGCCCGTGACCTCGGTGCCGTCCTCGAGGGCGAACGTCCAGTCGCGGAGCTGGACCTCCTTGCCGGCGTTCGGCCCGGACTGCGGGAAGATCGTCCGGGGCTCGGAGATGTCGAGTGAGGGTGACCTCGTACACGCCGGGCGTGAGGTCGCTGGCGGGCGCGCCCGCGCTGATGGTGATGATGTCGTCGGTCATGGCTGCCTGTTCCTTCTGCGGTGTCGGGAGGGGGTGGTCGGGCGGCTACCGTCGCTTCGCGGGCACCACCTCCTCCACGCGCGGCCAGGCAGACCGCGCAGCGCGGCAGCGTCTCGGGCCAGCCGAAGCGGGGCTCGATCGGCCGCCGGCCGCAGGGGGTGCGCAGGCGCCGGGTGATCGCCGCGTGGGCCTGGCCGTCGCGGTCGGCGGTCCAGGTGACCCGGGGCCGGGTCACGGCTTGACCTCCGACGGCGTTCGGCGGGTCGCGCCTCGGGAGGCCGTTCGCCGTCGGGCTGCGGGTCCGAGCAGCTGTCCTCGCGCTCGAGGGCCGCGAGGACGAGGACGGCGGCCTGCTGGCGCGGGCTGCGCCGCTCGCGCCGGGCGAGGTCACGCAGGCGGTCGGCGGCCTCGGCGGGGATGGCGATCGAGATCGAGTGCATCACCACCGGAGCGTCGGGCACCGCGGCGGCAGACGAAACAGGGTCGAAACCCGGTCTCTTATTCGGCCTCTTATTCGAGCGTGGACCGGACGAAACCCCCGAGTTTCGTCCGGACGTCGGTCCGGGGTTCGGCCGCCTACGCGGGCGGCAGCCCGAACCGCTTGACGAGCTTGCGCAGGTAGTCGGGCTCGGTCCCGAGCTCGCCGTCGAGCATCTCGAGGTGCGCGGCGATCGAGGCGTTCGTGTGGGGCGGCGTCCGCCCGGCCGAGCGCGTCGCGGTAGCGCGCCCAGAACAGCTCGGGCGTCCAGCCCGGCCGGCCCGCCCTGGCGCGGGCGCGGCGACGGGGGCTCCAGGCGACGGCCTCGCGGACGCTGTCGCCGCGCGGCGGCAGGCCGAGGGTCACCCGGATCGTCGCGTCGTCGAGGTGCGACGTGAGGTGGCCGATGTACTCGCGCGCCTGGCGGAGCGTCGGCTGCCGGCCGGTCGTCAGGACCTGGTGCTGGTAGATCGCCCGGACGAGCGCCTCGTCGAGATCGGGGTTCTCGAACGCCAGGCGTGCGATGTCGGCCAGCATCAGCAGCGGGTCTGACCGGCTCATGGGCCGACCTGCCGCCGCCTCGAGGGGCGGCCGCGGCTGTCGCGGGGCACAGTCGCCCCGCTGATGGGTTCGAACACGGGGAATGGCCCTCCGGAATGACATTCAGCCGAGAGGCTGGCCGGCGAGCAGGAGTGCTTCGAGCAGTTCAGTCTAGCCAGAGGGCGGCGGCGTGAACAGGTGTTCTATCCACGACTTTCGGGCGACGGGCGCGGGGATGTCCACAGGTTGCGTGACAGCGGCGGACACACGGTGGACATCCGCTCGATGGACCGCCTCACCGCGTTGCGCATTCCCGGGGTCAGGGTGTTGTCAGGTGGCTCGGTTCCAACGAGCCGCTCGCTCCTTCGCACCACCGCGGGCCTCGTACTGATGGATCAGATCGGTAGCACGCTGCTCGAAGCACGCGATCATCTCGCTGCGGGACACCTGCGCGTGCTGCTGGATGCATCGCTGGCGTCGAGTTGGAACGCGCGCTCAAGAGCCTGTGCGTCGCCAAGGCCGACGCGGAGGTGCGATCGAAGCTGCCGACGATCTCCGACTACAACAATGCGCTCAAGGCCGCGAAGGCGTACCAGCAACCGACGTGGCGGAAGATTTTCAGCACATCGGCGACCTGAGGAACAAGTGCGCCCACGTCCTCGACGAGGATTTGACCGAGGATGAAGTGCGCGAGTTGCTCGACGAAGTAGATGCCGTGATGCGGGGCCTCCCGAGACGCGAACCGTAAGCGACGTTGCAGACCCGGCCACGATGGGTGCCAGCAGGTCAGCGCTGGAGCAAGAACCGGATCGTGTCGGCCAGGACGTTGATCGTCGCCCGCTGGGCAGGCACGACGTCGGCGTAGTTCGCGAGGACGCGAATGAGCGCCTTCGTCGCGGCCGCGGTCTGGGCAGTCGTCGGGGCGGGAGCGGGAGGAACGTCGCCAGGGCCGCGATGTCCTCGGCCGGCGGGTCGGGGATCGCGCGTGCGGCGGCCAGGAGCGTGAGGTTAGCCTCGAGCGCGACGGGATCGATCGGGGTCGTCTGGAGGATCCGCAGGACCCCGCCGGCGGCGGCGTGGAGCTCGGCTGCGGCGACCTGCGGATCTGGACCCGGGTCGGGCAGCGCCGCGATCTGCGCAGGTGTGACCGGGCCGGGCGAGCACGTCGAGGCCCGCCCACGTCTCGCGGACCACGAGGTAGCCGCGGGGAAGGCGTAGGTGTCGGCGTAGCGCGGCGGGATGCCCGCCACCAGGACCCCCAGGCCCAGGCTGGCGGCCAGGGCGTCGGGATCGGTCACCACCGCGGGGTCGTAGACCAGGATCATGTCGCCACCTACTGCTGAAGGCTGATCAGCCGGCCGCTGGACCCGGCCACGCCACTGGCCCCGGACCCGATGCCCGTGCCGAAGGCCCCGCCCGCCACGGTGATGCTGCCGCTGTTCGCCAACGTGTTGTAGACGAGGATGGCCACGCCGCCGCCGCCGCCACCACCGCCGCCGTTGTTGCCCGTCGCCCCGGCGTTGCTGCCGTTACCGCCCTTGGCGGTGATGGCGCCCGACGCGCCGACCGTGATGGACGCGGCACACAGGACCAGCGTGCCGCCACCCCCGCCGCCCGCGCCACTGGTCCGGTGCCGTTGCTGCCGCCACCCCCGCCACCCGCGCCGCCCGCGACCGCGCTTTGGGGGTTGCCGTTGCTGTCCATGTAGGCCCGCCCGCCCACGGCGTCCGGTCACTCCGCGGCGTGGTAGGACGTGATGCTCGCGCTGCCGCCCGCGCCGCCCGCCTCGGCCCGCACCGGACACGCCCCCCGCGCCCCCGGCGCCACCGCGGGCAGGGGGCCCGGAAGATGCGCCTGGGTTCCCGGCACGGCTGACCCGGACAGCCCAGCCCCTCCGTTTGCCCCGAAGCCCAGGGGGACGTGCCCGACGCCCAGGCGCCATCGCCTCGCGTGGTCGCCCGAGGCGTCACTGCCCTTGGCGCTGATCGTGCCGTTGACCACGCAGGCGCCCTCACGAACACCCGCCAGCCTTTTGTGACAGGGTGATCCCGCTGTTCACGGTCAGGCTGTTGTAGTACATGTCGCGGGTCAGGTTGGTGTTCGCCGCTGATCGTGACGTCCCGTCGGACCGTCGCCGAGATCGCGCCCCTTCGGCAGCAGGGTCCCCGGTCCGTCGTCCCGGCGTGCGTGGCCGTGGACGGGTCGAGACATCCGAGCGCAGGTTGTTGTACTGCGCCGCGGTGGCCTGCTGCCCGCTCGTGACCGGTTCCGCTGTTCGCCATCGTCTTACCCTCCGCCGTCGTGACGGCCCAGGTGATCCGCAGCGTCAGGCCGGCCGCCTTGTAGTAGGTGAACGGGAGGATCGCCACGAGCGTCGAGCCCGCGTACAGGCCCGCGACGTAGAACTGGCCGACCGCCTCGGCCATCCCCCAGAAGGCGTCGGCCGAGACGACCGCGCCCGGGCGGGTGAGCGTCGAGAGCGCCTTGCGGCTCATCTCGTTGGGGACGTTGTAGGCGGCCGGGCCGACGTCGATCGCGGGCTGCGACGATCCGCACGTCGTCGACGTTGAGGGTCGCGGCCCCCGAACTGTTCGCGTAGATCGCCCAGCCGGCGCCGGTGACCGCGCTCCAGGCGGGAGCTCCGGCGCCCACGGTGAACGAGGCGATCGGGATGCGCACGAGCTTCCAGGTCGCGTCCTGGAAGGCGCCGTTGGCGGCCTCGATCGCCGCCAGGGTCACGTCGTACCGGCTGCCGACGACGCCGCCGGTGTAGACCGAGAGGCGCGAGAGCGCGAGGTCGAAGCGGCCCCGGAAATTCAGGCGCAGCCAGCACTCGACCGACGATCCGGCCGACGCGCGCGTACGGAGCCGATCAGGCTCGCGTGCTAGGCGGTCGCGCTGCCGGACGGCGCCGCCGTCGCCGACAGGGATGCGACGCCCTGGCGGAACGAACCCGTGTCGAGGGTCGCGCCGGTCCAGCCGGCGGTCGCCTCCGCGGTCGTGATCGTCACCCCGCCGACGCCGAGGCCGATGTGGGTCAGGGCGACGTTCGCGGCCTCGCCCGCGACGGCCTTGGCGTGCTCGGTCGCGCCGAGGGTCGTGTAGGCGTTGCGGAGCCGCCGCCGGTGGACGAGGCGCCCGGCCCCGTCGCGAGCCTCGATCGTGACGCGCCGCGGACGGGTGTGAGCACGTCGGCGAAGCGTCGGTGGGTCATGCCCACTCGCTCCACGTCCAGATGAGCGGATGCGCCGAGGCGCCCCACGTCCAGGGGCCGGCGTCGGTGGCCGTGACGAGCTCCTCGGCCATCGTGAAGGTGGGTACGGCGTCGGCGAGGACCCGGTCGGTGGGCGGCAGGGCCGCGCGCTGAACAGGCCGCAGGTGTAGCCGGCATCGGACGCCCGCCACTCGTTGCGGATGACCTGGAGGTAGGTCGTGATGGGCGGGCTCGACGCATCGTCGACGAAGGCGAAGGCGTCGAAAGGGTGGAGGAAGGCACGCCGTCGAGGGCCGGGATGTCGACCCGGGTCCGGATCCCGGAGC